>NZ_JBPPFW010000014.1:0-558 GCF_052040145.1 Natronorubrum amylolyticum | reverse complement strand
TGACAGGTGCCGCTAGGTCTCGGTGGTGGACTTGAGCCCCGATCATTTTAAGCGCGCCGAACCTCGGCCGGTAAGCTGTTACGCTTTTCTTAGAGGGTAGCTGCTTCTAAGCTCACCTCCCGGCTGTCTAGGGCTCGGCACCACTTTCGATCGCACTTAGTCCACACTTGGGGACCTTAACCCAGCTCTGGGTTGTCTCCCTCACGGTACACAGGCTTACCCCGCGCACCGGACTCCCTGCGTCAAACGGCGTTTGTAGGTTCGGAGTTGGACAGGGGGGCACACTCCTCTCGGAGTGCGATCCCCCAATCCGTCGCTCTACCCCACAAACTACCTCGGCAGAGGTCATGCTTCGACATGTTTCGGTTGGAACCAGCTGTTTCCGGACTCGATGGGCCTTTCACCCCTAAACGTAAGTCACGAGAGGGTATTGTAGGACACCAACTCTAACAGGCCTCCACGCACCTTTCGGCACGCTTCACCTTGCTCACGCCTAGATCGTCCGGTTTCGGGTTGTGCCCGTTTGACTCCCCGCGCTTGAACACGGTGGCCCTCGTC
>NZ_JBPPFW010000013.1:0-600 GCF_052040145.1 Natronorubrum amylolyticum | reverse complement strand
CCAACAGGAACCGGTATTATGCCGTTCCTGTGGGCAACCGGGGACGATTTCGATACCTTTGAGCAAAAAGTGGCGGATCACCCGTATGTAGACGAGTTCCTTGCAATCGACAAAGTAGAGAACAGCACTCTCTATCGTGGTCTCTGGGTTGGAGATCACGATGACCTCATCAAAGGGATTGTGGACGCTGAGGGCACGATTCTTGAAGGACACAGTGACACCGACAAGTGGGAATTTCACCTCCGATTGCAGGATCACGATAAATTGTCGAAGTTTTACAACTTCTGTACTGACCGCGACATCTCGATCCACATCGTTCGAACGTTCACGGTAACCGAACGGACAGAGAGTATTAAGAAATACGGCCTCTCCCATGAACAGCGGGAGGCACTCATCCTCGGACTTCGTGAAGGCTACTTCGATACGCCGAGCAAGGCGAGTCTGAACGACCTTGCCGAGACACTCGGAATTTCTCAACAAGCCATGTCAAATCGAATGCGACGGGGGACGGAACAGGTTCTCAGCGAAGCCCTACTCTCGACATCGGCGGACTTCGACTGATCCGGAAGGCTATTTAAATGGATTGTTGGAACAATGGTC
>NZ_JBPPFW010000012.1:0-621 GCF_052040145.1 Natronorubrum amylolyticum | reverse complement strand
CCCTTATTGCGAACGTACGGGACTAACTTGCCGAATTCCCTAACGTCGGTTGCTCCCGACAGACCTTGGCTTTCGCCGCCATGAGTACCTGTGTCGGATCTCGGTACGGACTGTGTGCTCGCCTTTTCACGGGCTCTAGGTTGGCCTCTCTTTCGCTATCCAGCCATTCGTTCGCTTCGTGCCATTACGGCTTCCACGAATTTCGACTGTTCGACTGGGCGAAAGCCCAGCAGAGGCGGCCCCAAAGCGTCGGCTTTGGATGCACACTGGCATAGGAATATTAACCTATTTCCCTGTTGTCAGCTTCGACTTACGGGCTGACTTAGGACCGGCTAACCCTCAGCTGATTAACATTGCTGAGGAACCCTTACTCATTCGGCCGTCGAGGTTCTCACCCGACTAACGCTGCTACTTTGACCAGGATTTTCGTTACTGAACGGTCCACATGATCTCTCGACCATGCTTCCGCCCGAACAGAACGCCAACCTACGGAATCACCTTCTGACAGGTGCCGCTAGGTCTCGGTGGTGGACTTGAGCCCCGATCATTTTAAGCGCGCCGAACCTCGGCCGGTAAGCTGTTACGCTTTTCTTAGAGGGTAGCTGCTTCTAAGCTCACCTC
>NZ_JBPPFW010000011.1:0-1022 GCF_052040145.1 Natronorubrum amylolyticum | reverse complement strand
CCGGCGCCATAGGATGTGGCTGCGGCCGATTAGGTAGACGGTGGGGTAACGGCCCACCGTGCCGATAATCGGTACGGGTTGTGAGAGCAAGAGCCCGGAGACGGTATCTGAGACAAGATACCGGGCCCTACGGGGCGCAGCAGGCGCGAAACCTTTACACTGCACGCCAGTGCGATAAGGGGACTCCGAGTGCGAGGGCATATAGTCCTCGCTTTTCACCACCGTAGGAAGGTAGTGGAATAAGTGCTGGGCAAGACCGGTGCCAGCCGCCGCGGTAATACCGGCAGCACGAGTGATGACCGCTATTATTGGGCCTAAAGCGTCCGTAGCTGGCCGCGCAAGTCTATCGGGAAATCTGCTCGCCTAACGAGCAGGCGTCCGGTGGAAACTGTGTGGCTTGGGACCGGAAGATCCAGAGGGTACGTCCGGGGTAGGAGTGAAATCCCGTAATCCTGGACGGACCGCCGGTGGCGAAAGCGCTCTGGAAGGACGGATCCGACGGTGAGGGACGAAAGCTCGGGTCACGAACCGGATTAGATACCCGGGTAGTCCGAGCTGTAAACGATGTCTGCTAGATGTGCCACAGGCTACGAGCCTGTGGTGTGTCGTAGGGAAGCCGAGAAGCAGACCGCCTGGGAAGTACGTCCGCAAGGATGAAACTTAAAGGAATTGGCGGGGGAGCACTACAACCGGAGGAGCCTGCGGTTTAATTGGACTCAACGCCGGACATCTCACCAGCATCGACAATGTGCAGTGACGGTCAGTGTGATGAGCTTACCTGAGCCATTGAGAGGAGGTGCATGGCCGCCGTCAGCTCGTACCGTGAGGCGTCCTGTTAAGTCAGGCAACGAGCGAGACCCGCACCCTTAATTGCCAGCAGCACCCTTGTGGTGGCTGGGTACATTAAGAGGACTGCCAGTGCCAAACTGGAGGAAGGAACGGGCAACGGTAGGTCAGTATGCCCCGAATGTGCTGGGCGACACGCGGGCTACAATGGCCACGACAGTGGGATGCAACCCCGA
>NZ_JBPPFW010000010.1:0-1328 GCF_052040145.1 Natronorubrum amylolyticum | reverse complement strand
TGTATGTGTAGTCCAGTTTGCGTCCGGACCCGTTCGCCGCGTCACGGATCCAATGCGATGTTGTATGACTATGTGGCTTGGCCGATTAGTGCTCGCGGGCTCAACGCCTCGTTGCCTTGGCGCGTACACCCCGAGTCTATCGATCTCGTCTTCTACGAGTGGCCTCAGTGGTATCTCTTTTTCAAGTGGGTTTCGAGCTTAGATGCGTTCAGCTCTTACCCCGTGGTGCGTGGCTGCCCAGCACGTGCTCTCTCGAACAACTGGTACACCAGTGGCACCCATTCGTAGTTCCTCTCGTACTATACGAACGTTCTCGTCAGATACCGTAACACCCCCAATAGATAGCAGCCGACCTGTCTCACGACGGTCTAAACCCAGCTCACGACCTCCTTTAATAGGCGAACAACCTCACCCTTGCCCGCTTCTGCACGGGCAGGATGGAGGGAACCGACATCGAGGTAGCAAGCCACCCGGTCGATATGTGCTCTTGCGGGTGACGACTCTGTTATCCCTAAGGTAGCTTTTCTGTCAGCAATTGGCCGCATCAAGCAGCCTAATTGGTTCGCTAGACCACGCTTTCGCGTCAGCGTCCGTCGTTGTGCCGGACACTGTCAGACTTCCTTATGCTCTTGCGCTCTTTCTCGGGTCTCCGACCCGAGTGAGGAAATCTTGGGGCGCGCTCGATATCTTTTCAAGCGCGTACCGCCCCAGTCAAACTGCCCGGCTACCAGTGTCCTCCGCCAGGAGTGAGAGTCGCAGTCACCATCGGGTAGTATTTCAATGCTGGCTCGGTGGCCCGCTAGCGCGGGTACCTGTGTAACGCCTCCTACCTATGCTGCACAATGGCGACCACGTCTCAGTGACAGCCTGCAGTAAAGCTCTATAGGGTCTTCGCTTCCCCTTGGGGGTCTCCAGACTCCGCACTGGAACGTACAGTTCACCGGGCCCAACGTTGGGACAGTGGCGCTCTCGTTGATCCATTCATGCAAGCCGCTACTAAAGCGGCAAGGTACTACGCTACCTTAAGAGGGTCATAGTTACCCCCGCCGTTAACGGGTCCTTCGTCCCCTTGTAAGGGGTGTTCAGATACCCGCACTGGGCAGGATTCAGTGACCGTACGAGTCCTTACGGATTTGCGGTCACCTATGTTGTTACTAGACAGTCGGAGCGCCCGAGTCACTGCGACCTGCCTCTTCGCGAGGCAGGCATCCCTTATTGCGAACGTACGGGACTAACTTGCCGAATTCCCTAACGTCGGTTGCTCCCGACAGACCTTGGCTTTCGCCGCCATGAGTACCTGTGTCGGATCTCGGTACGGACTGTGTGCT
>NZ_JBPPFW010000009.1:0-1650 GCF_052040145.1 Natronorubrum amylolyticum | reverse complement strand
ACCAACTCTAACAGGCCTCCACGCACCTTTCGGCACGCTTCACCTTGCTCACGCCTAGATCGTCCGGTTTCGGGTTGTGCCCGTTTGACTCCCCGCGCTTGAACACGGTGGCCCTCGTCGTAAGACTGCGGCCATATCGGTTTCCCTACGCCTTCCCAGATAATCTGGTTAGACTCGTCAAACAGGCACACTCCCTGGTTCGTTTTTCAAAACGTACGACGGAACATCGGCTTCCTGTATGGCTTACTATAGGTTCGCACCTAATTCATTGTATACAGGACCTTGTATGCCCCGTCGCTCTATCGCCAACTGATTTCACGCCCTATTGCACCTCCCTTCTGGGGGTACTTTTCAGCGTTCGTTCACACTACTTGTTCGCTATCGGTCTTGAGGAGTGTTTAGTCTTTGCAGTCGATGCCTGCAATATTCACGAGGGATATCCAACCCCCGATACTCTGGAGCTGACTCGTCTCATACTGATCTACACTACGGGACTGTCACCCTGTTTCGTGCTCTATTCCAAGAGACTTCCTGTAGACGGTCCGAGAGTGATCGTCAGTCCGAACACCACATTGCCCGTAAGGGCTTCGGTTTGGACTTTATCGCGTTCATTCGCCATTACTAACGACATCACGTTCGTTTTCTTTTCCTGTCGATACTAAGATGTTTCAATTCTCGACGTTCCCCATTGCGCGAAGCAATTGCGGTGGGGATTCCCATTCGGAGATCCTGAGTTCTTTGCCTCCGTGCGGCTCCCTCAGGCTTATCGCAGCTTGGCACGTCCTTCTTCAGCTCTCAAGCCGAGCGATCCACCAGCTGGCACAGTAGCCACGTTCATCGGATCTGAATTGCAACGGAAGTTGTAATTCAAGAGTGACCCGGGAACGGGTCCAGTGGACGCCTGGACTACACGTACACACGGTCTCATCTGCACGCCGTAGACGCGGCATGCATTAACCCTTCCCAGCCACGTTTACACGGGCTGGTGCATCGGTTTCGTTCGGATTAGATCGAAGTAGCGTGACCCACTTAAGGGGCACGATTCGATCGTCTCCGAGTCATGGACCCACAGGGATTCGAACCCTGGGCATCCTCCTTGCAAAGGAGGCACTCTACCACTGAGCTATGGGCCCACGTCCACCCAAAGGTGGACACGAGACGAAATCGTTAGCCTTGGTAGTTCTAAGGTGCCCGATCGGCCAACGGGTGGGTCGATCGAACGTGAACCGCAAACTGCGAAGGTGGGTCAGGCCGTCGGCCTGATCCCGGTCTGTGGAGGTGATCCAGCCGCAGATTCCCCTACGGCTACCTTGTTACGACTTAAGCCCCCTTGCGAAGCCCAGATTCGACCTGGGAATCCAGGCCTCATCCGGACCTCACTCGGGTGCTTTGACGGGCGGTGTGTGCAAGGAGCAGGGACGTATTCACCGCGCCCTTCTGAGGCGCGATTACTACCGAATCCAGCTTCATGAGGGCGAGTTTCAGCCCTCAATCCGAACTACGACCACGTTTCGGAGATTAGCGTCCCCTCTCGGGGTTGCATCCCACTGTCGTGGCCATTGTAGCCCGCGTGTCGCCCAGCACATTCGGGGCATACTGACCTACCGTTGCCCGTTCCTTCCTCCAGTTTGGCACTGGCAGTCCTCTTAA
>NZ_JBPPFW010000008.1:0-47488 GCF_052040145.1 Natronorubrum amylolyticum | reverse complement strand
CGGTCGAGAGCGGATGGTACTGGTTCCCGAGAACGGTGAGGATCGTTCGGCGTCGCGAGTCGGCGAGGGCGCCGAACAGGGCGTCGAGATCGGTTTCGTCGTCCGTTCGGCCGGTGAGGATCGCGCCGAACTCGGAGTCGTCGAACACCCAGTGGTCGGTCGTCGCGATGGTCCCGTCGTCGGTCTCCGTGACGAGTCCGGCGTCGACCAGCGCGGGCAGGTGCCTGTGCTGACAGTCGACGAGTGCGCGCTGGTGATCGTTGTCGGTCACCGATTCGAGTGGGCTCTCCGTGGTTACTGCGGCGAGTTCGAAGGCGAGATCGGTCTTCGAGACGCCGCTCGACGATCGGCTGTGAACGAGACGGAGGAGTTCACGCCGAGTGCTGTCTGCGAGTGTATCGAAGACCTCGTCTCGAGATCGCGGCGACCGTCCGCTGACGTCGGGATTACTCATCGATTACTGGTGGGGGGCTATCGGGCAAAAGAACTGCTCCAAACCACTTTGGAATCAGCACACAATTACTAATCAAATGTTGAATGTGGCCGGAACAAGTCCAACATACCATGAATAATAGTCGGGTGTTTCAGTTATATTTGGACAGTATGGTCATCTTTCCGCGACTGTATCCTGCGATACGATCTCCGCGATGGCTCACTCGTAGCGTAAGTACTCTCGCGGAAGCGGACGGGTCGAAATCGCTAGCCCTCTGCGTTCGATCGCTGGGCAAACCGAGAGATCCCGATCTCGAGGCCGAAGAAGAACCGAACGAAGCTGTGTGCGAAGCAGACGAGCGAAGTTGACGATCGACCGTCCTGTCTCCGTCGCTCGGACGAACCGAGGTCGCTACCAGGTGCCGTGGAAGGTGTCGAACGAAAGGCTATCGAGCGGCTCGTCGCCGACGGCGATCCGGTACTCGCCGGGGGTGAGCATCGGTTTGTGGAACTGCGGTCCGTCGTCGGTCGTGATCCGCGGACAGCCGGTGTTGACGAAGGCGTCCATGTCGAAGTTCCGCAGTCG
Source organism: Natronorubrum amylolyticum (assembly GCF_052040145.1). Taxonomy (NCBI): domain Archaea; kingdom Methanobacteriati; phylum Methanobacteriota; class Halobacteria; order Halobacteriales; family Natrialbaceae; genus Natronorubrum; species Natronorubrum amylolyticum. The sequence continues at coordinate 46,470 of NZ_JBPPFW010000008.1, read as the reverse complement.
ATCCGGCGTCACCTCGTCCATGGTGATGAGGTAGGCGTTCTCGTTGTCGTCGATAATGTCTTGGGCGATCTCCCAGCGGCCCTGGCCGATCTTGGTACAGAAGATGACGCCCCACTTCTCGGCGTCCATCGCGCGGTGGACGGCGCCGTAGCGCTGCTTCATGAATTTGTCAGTGTCCGCTGGTGTCACGACGTTGTTGACCGGATCCGCGATGACGACGTGTTTGTCGGGGTGTTCCATCGCCAGACCGAGCGGGTGGAACTTTCCGCCGCCGACGTAAAGCACCTGCTCCGCGGGCACGTCCGCGCTCGCGTAGTTACAACCCAGCACCTGTCCCTCGTGGGTCAGCCGTTCGTCGCCGCGGCGACTCTGGACGTCGTAGCCCTGTTCTTCTAAGAACTCGCACATCTCCTCGTAGCGGTTCATGTGCTGGGCGGTCGTCACGAGACCGACGCCTTCGGTTTCCTCGGGTGGCTCTAAGGTGTCGAGCGCTTCCTCCATGATCGGCAGCACCTCGACGTTCGAGAACAGCGGCACGTAGATCACCTTGTCCGTGTCCTTCATCGGCGAGTGGCCGAAGTGGACGAAGACGTCGGTGCGTTTCATCAGGTAGGTATCGAGGTCGCAGGCGCCGTAACACGGCTGCCCCGAGAGCATGAACGTCACGCCGTCCGTGAGCTCTCGGAGGTCGTCGGCGACCGCGGGACCGCGTCGCTTCAGTCCCTCGGGAAACTGCAGGCCGACCTTCGTCGCGTCTCGCTCCTCGATGGCGTCGACGATCTGCTCGAGTTCGTAGTCCCACTCCCGATCGTGCTTCAACCGCATCCCGGTGTTTCGGAGGTCACCTTCGGTGTACTCCGACTCTTGACTCATTGACCGTCTTAACGACCACGGACGTAAATACTGCACGCTGTGAGGAATACGGCAGACTGGCCGCCGTATCGGGTGAATTCGCGTCCGACTCGAGCGGGCCGTATCCGACTGCACGGTTCGAAGCGACCCAATTTGACGGCGGTAGCTATCACGTCACGACGACAGCAATATCGAACTGGTAGCGCGACCCAACAGTCATAGTACTGGAGTATAAACCCGGTAGCAATGCCAGCGGAACAGCCTGCAGACGGGTATCTCTTCGATATCTATCGTCGATACATCGGCGAACCGGAGGACCGAACCGACGTCTACGTCGGGTTCAGCCTGTTTCTCGGCGGAATCGGACTCGCGATCGTCGCTCTGTTACTCTTCGTGTGGAGCGGAACGTTTGAGACTCGGTCCGCATCGTACATCGCCTGGGTACAGCCCGCGTACGCGCTCGTAATGATTTCACTCCCCGTGTTCATGCTCGGGGTCGTGGTGTTGTTGCCGTCAGAACGGCGGATGCTGTACACGTCGATCGCCGGCGTCGCGATCACGGTCGGTGCGATCATCGGTTTCATCGGTGCGTACCCGGACGACTGGAACGGCTACGGAAACGATTACACGGTTGAGGTCGTCGCGACCTACGCCGTCGGTCTCGCCGGGATCACCGCATCCACGGGGGCGGCGCTGATCGCCCACTATCTGGATATGGCCCAACAGGTCCGGACCGTCGACCCGGACGACGAAACCGACGAGGAAGACGAACTCACCGACGCCGATATCCGCAGCGACATCGACGAGGCGATGGAGGACGTCGAACTCTCCTGGGGTGGCGTCGAAAAGACCGAGCACAAGCGTCTCAGCTTCTCCGAAGATGAGTTCGACGCGGTGTCGGTCAACACCGACGCCGGAACGAAGACGGCACGTTCGACGGGCGTCGACGCGCAGGTCGCGGGTCTCAAGGGACTGAAAGGCGGCGAGACGAAGACCACGACCTCCCAGTCGACGGTCGACGATCAGACGGCGAAACTCAAGGAACTACGCGAACAACAGCAAGCGGAGGAGTTGGCGACGGCCGAGGACGATGGCTCACCGCTCTCCGGTCTGCTCGATCGGGTTCGCGAGCTTTTCGGCCGAAAGTAATGGGCTGTTTCCCTACGTTAAACTATTCTTATTGTCGAGCAGTCTGAGCTGTAAGTTATTCACATAGATTTATAATCCATCGGCCGCCTTGCCCAACTATGGCGAAAGGCCTAGACGTTGGAACGATGAACATCCTGTCAGCACAGCAGGATGGGAACGATACGGTTTTCGTGCAACAGCGTAACTCCTTCGTAGAGATCGAATACTCGGATATGGCCGAGCAGATGCTCTCTCGAAGCGAAGTGCTTCACATTCGTAAGGACGATAAGGTGTACGTCGTCGGCGACGACGCCCTCAACTTTGCGAACATTTTCAACAAGGAAACGCGGCGCCCGATGAAACACGGGATCCTCTCGAACGACGAGAAGAGCGCGATCCCGATGATGAAGCTCATCATCGAGCAGGTCGTCGGCGAGCCGGCGTATCCGGACGAGAAACTGTACTTCTCCTCGCCCGCGGATCCGATCGACTCGGATCTCTCGACGCTGTACCACCAGAAGACGATCGAGTCGTTCCTCGACGACATGGGATACGACTCCGAACCGATCAACGAAGGGATGTCCGTCATCTACAGTGAACTCGCGGACAACAACTTCACCGGACTCGGTATCTCGTTCGGTGCCGGGATGACGAACGTCTGTCTGGCGTACTACGCGGTGCCGGTCATGAAGTTCTCCGTCGCCCGCGGTGGCGACTGGGTCGACGAGCAGGCCGCCCGCGCGACGGGCACGCCCGTCGACAAGGTGACCTCCATCAAGGAGGACGACTTCGAACTGGACTTCACGACGGACGTCGGCGGCGTCGAGGGTGCGCTCTCGATCTACTACGAGAACCTGCTCGACTACGTCATCGAGAACATCGTCAAGGAAGTCGACGAGGAGGACGTCGAGGAAGGACTCGACGTTCCCGTCGTCGTCACCGGCGGTACCTCGAGTCCCAGCGGCTTCGAGGCGCTGTTCCGTGACCACTTAGAGGACGCGAACATTCCGTTCTCGATCAGCGGCGTCTCACACGCCAACGAGCCACTGTACAGCGTCGCACGCGGTGGCCTCGTGGCCGCACGCTCCGACGAGGACGTCGACCACGACACCGGCGCGGACGACGAGGAAGTCGAAGCGGAAGCCGAGTAAGCGACTTCCGGTTTTTCCGTTTGCACAGCGTCTCGTGAGAGTTATCGCTGCGTAGCCGCGTTCGATCGCGAGAGAATCAGTCAGCAGAGTCGCCCAGTCAGCCGTCAGCAGCCGCCGCCCCGATGGCGCCGATCACTCACTGCTCGTAGAAACGATTGAACGCGTCTCGCCAGGACTCCGTCTCTTCCCCCTCCTGGACGTGGTCGACGGGGACGTCCGCGAAATCACAGTGTGGACAGGTAACTGTCGAGGCGTCACCCAGCGAGTATTCCTCCAGCGACCCCTGGCACCGTGGACACTCCATACCTATCTCTCACACGGTCTCTCCTTAACTCTATCCACATTTGTCATGAAGCCGGCACACTCGAATCGCTCGAGCGACGCGACCGACCCGAGGTACTTCCCACGCCATATTACTACTGGGCATTTACAAAGGTTTTTGTATGCGACTCATGTATGTGGTTGCAATGAGTACGTCACCGACCCCCGAACCCGACCGAACGATCGCCGACTGTCGGCCCGCGGACGTGACGCCGGTCACGCTCGAGGCGCCGACGCTTGAGTCGACGGCGCCCGGCTACCTTCGGGACCTAAAGCGCGACCTGACCGAGGACGGGCTGCTCCCGGCGGAGTTGACCGTCGACGCCTGCTTCGACGAGGACTGCTCGCTTGCGACCCAGGAGGAGATTGACCGCGTGCGAGCGTACGTGCGGGCCGGTGCCTTCCTCGGCGTCGGAACCGTTACGCTCGAGATCGACGATATCGCCGATCCGGAGAAGGTGCGTCCCGCGCTGGCCGCCTGTGCCGAACGCGCCGAGCGCGAGGGACTCGCGCTCGAACTCGACGGGGCTATCAGCCTCGACTCCTAACGACGCGGTAATGTCCGGCCCGTCGCGACGTACCCTTGCTCGAGCGCTCGAAGCGCTCGCCGACTTTTCCGAGCCATCAGCCGCACTCGAGCAGTATCTCACGCCGCCGGAGATCGCCGCTCACGTCTGTCATCAGGCGCGGATGCAGGACGATCTAACGGGCTGGGTCGTCGATCTCGGCACCGGAACCGGGATGCTCGCGATCGGGGCCTCGCTCGCGGGGGCCGAGCGCGTCGTCGGCGTCGACGTCGATCCCGACGCGCTCGCACTGGCCGAGGCGAACGCCGCACGGATCGACGAGGCGGGGCGCGACGGACTCCTCGAATGGGTTCGTGGCGACGCGACTCGGCCACCACTCTCGGTGGGCGATACCGACGTAACCGTCGTCTCGAACCCGCCGTTCGGTGCCCAGCGCGGGAACCGACACGCCGACCGCGAGTTCCTCGAGACCGCCCGGTCGATCGCCGACGTCTCTTACACGATCCACAACGAGGGAAGTCAGGAGTTCGTCGAGTCGTTCGCCGCGGACGAAGGTGGCGACGTGACACACGCGTTCCGAGCCGAGTTCTCCATCGCGAACCGGTTCGAGTTCCACACCGACGCCGAGCGGACGCTCGAGGCGGAAGTGTTTCGGATCGAGTGGTAGAGCCGGCTTCGAGGACGATTACGCCCGAAACCTGGCCGGCCGCTCGAGGCCCCACTCGCTCGCCGTCTCGGCGACGATCCCCTTTTTCGAGTAGATATCCGGCTTGTATCGGAGTGGTGACGAACAGTCGTACGTCTCCCGCAGGTGCTCGCGTACGCGGAACACGTCGTCCGTGTCGAAGTAGTTGGGCGTGTAGACGACGATCATGTACTCGTCGTACGGCAGTTCGGCCATCCCGGTCGCGGTCATCACTTTCGCGTCCCAGATGACCCCTGCGGAAACGTCGTTGACGATACGCGGCCAGAGATCGACGATCGTTTCGACCTCAGCCGTCACCTGCCACTTTCCGCTTGTAAATCGCGTCTCGAGTGCGTCCTCGTCGAGACGTCGGACTGCGTCGTCGTCCGTCTGCGGAAGGTCAGTCGCCGATACCGCCGCCGGCCGAATCACGTCGTGCGTCGGGAAGTACGCGTCTCGAGCGATTCGCGGGTAGCCGGTGACGCGCTGGGCCCGCAGCCAATACCGTCCGTCGTCTGTGATCTCAGTCGGATCCCGTTCGATATCCATACTATTTCTCCACTGTCGACTTAGTTCAACGCTCGCCACATCCACGGTGGAAGTGAAAGTAAACGTGAAGATGAACGATTCGGAGCGACGGGGAGTGATCTATCCCCCGAGGTGTTCGATCCGCGCGTAGCGACTCGCCCGCCAGCCGGTGACGAGCGCGACGACCGTCCCGACGACGATGGCCAGCGCGAGTCCGAGCAGGTAGACCTCGAGCGGCGTCCGGAGCAGTTCCCCGAAGCCGATGACCGACGACGCGAGATAGTTTAGCCCGGCTGCGAGCAGGGGTGTCAGGACGAGACCGAGGATCCCGCCGAGGATGCCGATGACGAGTCCCTGGACGGCGATCGTTCCCGCGAGCACCCACCGGGAGAGCCCGATCGCCCGGAGAGCGGCGAGTTCGTCCCGCTGCTGGTAGGCGACGAGTGCGAACAGGTTGACCGTCAGGACGATGCCGCCGACGACGGCGAGTCCGATCAGCGTCGCACCGCTGGCGAGGACGAGCGGCTGTTCTTCGAACATCGCGCCGATCTGCTCGTCGCTGGTCCGGATGTCGTAGGCCGCGTACTCCTCGTCCAACTCCTCGACGACGGCGTCGCGGTCGGCGTCGTCTTCGACGCTGGCGGTGATGAACGTCGCCCGATCGGTTCCGGTCGTCCCAGCGACGGCCTGGAGATCCGTCAGCGGGACCGTTTCCGTGTCCGAACCCAGATACTGGGAGTAGTACGCGGAGATGCCGACGACGGTGAACTCGTGGTTCGCCGCCGACTCTCTACTGGTCCCGACGTAGACCGTGTCGCCCACGTCGATGTCGTGAGCCGCCGCGGTGTCCGGGTCGAGCACGATCTCCTCGTTCTCCGGTTCGCTGGGCCGTTCGCCGTCGGCGTACTCGCCCGAGGAGTGGTTCATCTCCGTCTCGAACCCGCCTCCCTCCTCGAAGCCGAAGCCGTCGTGGGTCTCGTGGACCCCGACCGCGGACGTTCGCTCGAGGTCGTCGGCCTCGGTTCCGACGTAAATATCGTGCATGGCGATCGGCGCGGCCGAACTGACGTCGTCGCGTTCGCTCATCTCGGCGGCAACGGCGTGGGAGCCGACGATCGGGTTTGCCGTGCCGCTGGCCGAGGGATCGATCGGATCGCTCGAGACCCAGATATCCCGGTCGGCGTTGTCGAGCCCGTCCTCGCCGGTCTGGACGACGCCGACGCCGAGACTCGCGAGCAACGTCACGGACAGCACCGCGAGCGCGACCGCGAACACGGTGAGCGCGGTCCGTCCGGGTGAGCGTCGAAGCTGTGCGAACGCCAGCCCGACGACGGCACGCAGCCGACGGCCCGCTCGACGGAGCCCCGAGGTCATCGTCCCACCTCCTCGAGGACGGAGGTTCGCGCGGCGACGGCGAGCGGGTAGGGGATGGCGACGAGTCCCGAGACGAGCGCGACGGCGAGCGCGTAGGGGACGAGTATCGGGTGGACGAGCGCGACGGCACCCGGCGCGACCGTCGCGCTGGCCAGCGCGTTGACGGCGTAGATGCCGCCGACGCCGAGGACGATCCCCACCAGCGCGCCCGCGAGGGTCGTCAACAGTGTCGAGACGGCGACGATCGAGAGCCGACTACGTGTCGGGTAGCCGACGGCCTCGAGGACGGCGAGGGTTCGTCGGTCCTCGGTGACGGTCATCCCAGCGGTCGTCGCGACGAACGAGGCGCAGATGGCGATGCCGACGACGAACGCAAGCAGGCTCGTCGCGAACGCCAGCCCGTCGCCGAACAGCGCAGACGGATCGGTTCCGTCGTGGGATTCGATCGCGGCGTCGGGATACTCGTCCGCGGCGGCCGACTCCGCCGCGTTGGTGTCGCCCCAGATCAGCACCTGGTCGGCTAGCTGGTCGTTGTCGGCTCCCGAAAGCGCCTGGAGTTCACTCAGATGGACGAGCGCGACCGGCGTCTCGTCGTCACCGTCACCGGCCTTCTCGACGGCAGTGGCCGTCACCGTCGGCGCGGACGCGTTCTCCGGCACCTGCGAGCCACCCACGGTCAGTTCGTCGTCCGGCTCCGCCTCGAGCCGTTCTGCGGCCGCCTCGGAGAGCACGAGTTCGCCCGTCCGCGGACCGTCGTACGAACCGTTGGCGTAGTGTGGATCGCCGGGTTCGAGTGCATCGGTCGAGAGCCCGCCGACGGTTCGGGACTCGTCGTCCGGAACGACGCCAACGAGGAGGACGGTCTTCGGTTCGTCGTCGCCCGCCGACTCGAGCTTCACCGGTTCGACCAGTACCGGCGAGGCGTGGTCGACGTCGTCGCTCGAGCGGATCGACTCCGCGCGTTCGTTGGTCTCACCGAGCCGCGGTCCCTCGACGCCGTCGACGGCCGACAGCGCGCCGCTCTCCTCGGGAACGATCTGGACGTCGGCGTCGGTGTCGTCGACCGCGCCGCCGCCGGCGAGCCCGAGCGCGACCCCTGTTACGACCACCAGTAGGGCGATCGTCAGGGCGACGGCACCGACCGTCGCCACGACGCGACTCGAGCGCGTTCGAACCGTCCGCTTCCACAGTCTGACGACCGAAACACCGACGAGGCCGCGCCAGCGCGTTCGGCGAGAGCCGTCGCGCGCGGCGTCGAACTCGTCGTCAGCCTCCATTCGAGACCACCCGTCCATCGCGAAGGGTGACCACGCGGTCGGCGACGGCGAGCGTCGACTCGTCGTGCGACGCGACCAGCAGCGCCCGATCGCGGCCGATATCCATCAGAAGATCGAGGACGTCCTCCCCGGTCGCCGTGTCGAGTTCGCCCGTCGGCTCGTCGGCGACGATCACGTCCGGGTCGGTGACGAGCGCCCGCGCGATCGCGACGCGCTGTCGCTCACCCCCGCTCAGTTCGCCCGGGAGATGGTGAATCCGGTCGCCGAGGCCGACCTTCCCGAGCAGCGTTTCGGCGCGCTCGCGTCGCTTCGCTCGAGGAATGCCAGCCTGCACGAGCGGCAACGCAACGTTCGCTCGGGCCGAGAGCGACGGGAGCAGATGAAAACGCTGGAAGACGATCCCGACGTGTCGACGTCGCAACCGGGTTCGCTCCCGGTTCGAGCAGGCCGTGAGATCGGTGTCCAGCAGTTCGACGGCGCCGCCGGAAGGGACCAGCAGTCCCGAAACCGCATGGAGGATCGTCGACTTGCCGCTGCCGCTCGGTCCTTCGAGACCGACGATGTCGCCCGCCTGCACGTCGAACGAGACGTTGCGCAGGGCGGTTACGGTTCGATCGTCGCCCGAGCGGCCTCGGCCGCCGTTCGCCCCGTACTCGTGGGTGACGGACTCGAGCCGAACGGCCGTCGGCGATTCGACGTCGTCGGTACTCGAGTCGTCGTCCGAGGCGGTCGCCTGCCGCAGTGCGTGGTTGCTCATCGGTCCAAAGTTCAACTCGATCGAACGAACGTCGGAGCCGGATATTGTTTCTCTCCGGCTTCTCTCGGCCACGTAGCCGTTAACGATGCGGGCGAAATCGCCAAACTGGTTCTCAGCCACCACAGTAATCGGTACGCGACGGTCTCGAGTTTCGACCGGTTCGCCAGCGTCGATCGGAGACCCGTCTGGCGAAACGTCGTTGTAACACTGACTGTCTCGTTCAGCTAGTCGTTCCTGTTGGCATCAACTGAGCGAAACCGCGGTCTAATTCCCGGTAGAAGCACCAACACGCCGGTTTCATCCCATCGCACTCGTCCTTCCGAACCGGATCGATCGCTGTCACGAACGGACGGCATACGGAGTTCAGGCCGTCGCATCCGTCAGCAGAATCGTACTCGGTTGCGAAATCGGGGGCGGCTACTCCTCGTTCGCGATGGCGATCCGCGTTCCGTCAGCGGCGGCGTAGATGGTGTCGTCCTCCCGCTCGAAGGCGAGCCCGCCCGCTGTAGTGGACTCGTTCGACTCCGGCACCGTCGTCGTCTCGACGTCCCTCGTCTCGGTCGACTCGACCTCGAGGGTGAACTCGCCGTCCACGGACGACATCGTCACGTTCTGGTCGTCGATCCGGACGTCCGCACGCGACCCGTTCGACTCGTGGGCGAGCTGTGGATCGTCGCCCTCGGCCCATATTTCGACCTGGTAGACGCTGTCGTTGCCGACCGGTTCCCAGCCGATCCGCTCGACGTGGACGGTCTCGCGCCAGCCGGGGCCGCCGACGGCGATCGACTCCTCGCTCGAGAACTCGAGTTGCCGGGCCGGGACCACCTCCGCCCAGAGCTGTCGCTCCTCGCTCGCGACGATCACGCCGCTGGCATCGAGGGCGACGGCGTCGGATAGCGGCCCGACCCTGACGGGTGAGACGAGTTCGTACTCGACGTCCTCGGCGTACTGAATCGTGTAGTCCTCGATCTCGACGGTCGCGTCCGAGGAAACGTTCGCGTCGTCCAGCACGAAGAAGTTGACCGGGATCGCCATGCCCGCGAGGACGGCGAGAACCACGAGCACGAGCGTGAACGCGGCCTGTCGCCGGCCGATGCCCGAGAGCCGACTCGAGTCGCGAGAGTCGGTCGTGGCGACGAGTTCGCTGATTCGCTCGAGGGGAGCAGTCAGAGCCGTCGCGTCGGCTCCGGCGGAGTCACCAGCACGGCTGTCGGATACGGACTCATCACCGCTGTTCCGAGCGAGTTCGAGGGGGCGGGCAACGGCCGAGTCGGACGGGGGTCGGCGGACTCGAGTGAATCGCCGGCTAATGCGTTCCGGGACGATTGGTCGCTCGGAGGCCGTGATCGCGACAGTAACCACGAGCGCGAGCACCGTGACGATCAACACGCCGGGGCCCTGGAAGAGGTAGAAGACGTTCCCGCCGCCGAACCAGTAGATCTGCCAGAGCCCCTGTGCGAAGCCGAAGATGAGGATCGCGATCCAGATTCGAAGCGCGTCGGGGCGATGGCCGCGCCGCCGGAGCAGGGCGATTCCGAGCACGAGACCGATGAAGAAGCCGAGGGCGTGGCCCTGAATGGCGATGCCGGCCCACGAGGGCGCGGAGGGCGGACTCGACTCGGCAACGTAGACCCCGATCGGATTTCGGAGCGCACGGTAGAGCGTCAGCAACACGCCCTGGACGCCGAGGACGCCGACAATCGTCACGATGGGGTAGTGAACGAGGGCGAACGCGGCGAAGGCGAAGACGACACCCGAGAAGCCGATCACGGGCCCGAGCGCGAACAGGCTGGTGAGGATCGTGATCGCGACGACGACGAGCGGAAAGACCAGGAGCGCGCGGATCCACGGGTTGGTTCGCCACGAGTCGACCGAGTCCGCTTCCCGTCCGTCGGAGTCGACCGAGTCCGCTTTCCGCCCGCCGGGATAGTGGCCCCAGGCGTACTCCGCGATGGGCGCGACGACGGCGGCCCCGGCGAGGTTTCCGAGGAGGTGGTTCGGGCCGGCGTGGGAGAACGACGCCGTCAGCATTCCGAGCGGGTAGAAGTACGAGTACGCCCGGTAGGGGATCGTTACGGGGTCGTCGAACGCCGTGATTCCGTCCTGGACGAACAGGTAGACACACCAGACGAGCGCGATGACGATCAGCGACCCCCACGGGACGCCCATCACGAGCCTCGAGCGGGCCACGTCGCCCCACCGAGCGTCGGTTCGATGGAGTCGACTGACGACCGCCACGGAGAGGAGCACCGTGGCCACCGTAACGATGGGGAGGACGACCGTCAGGAGGACCCACTGGACGGTCTCGAGCGAGAGCATATCCAGACGTTCGAGCGAGCGTGTATATGGATTTACTTCTATGGTGCTCACTCCGTCGTCGGTCGCAACTACAGCGAACCGATCACACTGTAGCCGCGTCTCGCTGATCGCTCCACTCCGAACAGAAAGGTACAAGCGGCCGACGACCGGACTCATCGACATGGAACTGCGGGTCACCGAGAGCACCGAGAACGAACTCTCGATCGAGATCGCCGGCGAGGATCACACGTTTATGAACGTCCTGAAGGGGACGCTGCTCGAGCACGACGACATCACGGCCGCCACCTACGACGTCAACCCCGAACAGTCGGGCGGTCAGACGGAGCCGATCCTGACCATCAAGACCGTCGAAGGCGTCGATCCCCTCGAGGCGCTCGAGGCAGCAGCGGGCGACGTCCGCGGGAAAACGACGGCGTTCCGCGATGCGTTCGAAGCGGCCGCCTAAGCAGGATCGATCGCCGACGCGTCTCGCACTTCTCTTTCAACACGTCAGATAGACGCCGTAGAGCGCGCCGTCGGGACCGACGTGGAGGTCGAGTCCTTCGGACTCGAGTCCGGGCTCGTTCAGACGCTCGCTCGCGACTACCGCCTCGGCGACAGTCTCGGCGAGCGCGGCCTCGTCGTCGTAGTCGTCGATCGAGCCGGGGATCGGCACGCTCCCGCCGACGAGGTCGTTGCGACATTCTACGTCAAAGTCACTCCCATCCACCGAATCCGGATTCGCGTCCTCGTGCGTTCTGGCCACGTCCGCGCGGTTTACGTATTCGGCGTACGCCGCTAGTCCGTTGTCGTAAGACCGCGACTCGTCCGCATCCCGTTCTGCCTCGAGTCGCTCGTGAACCTCGCCTTCGGTCGCCTCGAGATCAATTCCAGCAGCCTCCGTTCCCTCGCCGGGCGCGTCGGGCGGCGACGGCGCGCCGATGCCGGGGATGATCGACGTCGAAACGATCCCCGTCGCGAACAGGGTGACGATCAGGGCGAACCCGACGATGATCGGCGCGTAGGGTCTGGCCACTTCGAACCAACTGGGTACCTCGAGATCCTGATCGATGTCGCTGTAGCGCTGCTCGGTCTTCTCCAGATCGTGGTCGCCACAGCGCGAGCAGGGTGGGTTGTTCTTCATGTGCTGGCGACCGCAGCTCGCACAGACCCACATGTACTGCGTGCCAGTGTCGACGGTCTCGAACTCCTGTTCGCGAACGACCGCCTCTTCGAACGTGTTGTGGCCGCAGCTATCGCAGGGCGGATCGTTCGACTCGTGTGGTTTGCCACACCACGTACACCGCCACTTCACTGGTAATAGAGCACGACCGTGCAGATATAAGCGTATTGGAAGCCGGAACGGATGGGGTGAAAGGAACCGTGCGCTCGAGGCGGGAAATCCCTCAAAATCGGCCGCTGATCTCCCTCGAGGCCGATTGAAATCGAACTCAGAGTCGAACCGGCACGTCCCGATCGTCCAGATATCGCTTGGTTTCCTCGATCGAGTGCTCGTCGAAGTGGAAGATCGACGCCGCGAGGCCGGCGTCGGCGCCGGCCTCGGTGAACACGTCGTACATGTCCTCGGGACCGCCACAGCCCGAGGAGGCGATGACGGGCGTGTCGACGGCGTCACAGACCGCCTTCGTCAGCGGGAGGTCGTAGCCGTCTTTCGTGCCGTCCTTGTCGATCGAGTTGACGAACAGTTCGCCCGCGCCGCGGGACTCGGCCTCGCTGGCCCACTCGAGAACGTCGATCCCCGTCCCCTCGCGGCCGCCTTTCTTCGTACACTCGAACCAGCAGGACTCGCCGTCGATTTCGACGTAGTGCTCACCGGCCTCGTCGAAGCGCCGTCTGGCGTCGACGCTGATGACGATACACTGGCTGCCGAAGGCTTTCGCGCCCTCGTTGATCAGTTCGGGTCGCTCGAGCGCACCGGTCGTGATCGAGACCTTGTCCGCGCCTGCGCGAAGCGTCTCCTTGATGTCGTCGGTGGTGCGGATGCCGCCGCCGACGGTCAGCGGGATGAAGACCTCGTCGGCGACGTCGTTGACGACGTCGAGCATGGTCTCGCGCCCCTCCGCGGAGGCGGTGATATCGAGGAAGACGAACTCGTCGGCCCCGGACTCGTTGTACGCCTTGGCCATCTCGACCGGGTCGCCGGTGTATTTCAGGTCCTCGAAGTGAACGCCGGTGTAGACCGCCGGGTTCCCGTCCTCGTCTAAATCCACGTCGATACACGGAATGATGCGCTTGGTCAACATGTGGTCGTTACTCGAGCGTTGGCACCCGGAGTAGTAAAGTGGTCTGCATCGGGTAGTGGGCGTGAGCGATGCGGTGATCTCTACTCGATTCTCTACAGCTGAACCGATTCGGTTCGCAATCGCGTGTCTTTAAGGCCCTGAGCCGGCAACACGCAGCTATGGCAGACGATACGGACCCAGCAGACGAACCGGATACGGCCGCCGACGTCGGCCACGACCTCGAGGCCGAACGGACGACCGCTCCGATGAGCGAGTTTACTGCACGCGAAGCGGGTATCGGTTTCGTGATCGTGTTGATCGGCGTCGCCATCGCGTTCGGGGTTCCACTGATCGCCGTCGCTCCCTAAGACAGAACGCGGTGCGGAAACGTGGTCGTTAGAAGACGTACTCGTCGTCGTGACCCATCATACCGTCGTCTTCGAGGCCGCCAGGGCCACCCTCGTCTTCGTCCATCGGTCCACTGGTCTTGTAGGCTTTAATACCGGTCGACAGGAGGTCCTCGATCGCCTCTTCGCGATTGACGAACTCGCCGCGTTCGACCATCTGGGCGATCTGCATCTCGAGGTGTTCCGGTATGGTGATCTCTACTTTCGGCATCTGATTCGGCTTTCGGCGAGGGGGTATTTAGGTTTGACGGGGACTGTACGGTGTCCGAAATTGGGCCACCGTGGTAGCTCTCGGCTGGCCGGCGAATCGTCGTCGTTGTACAGAATGTACTGCCCGTGTTGAGTGTGTTAGCGCCACTGTGAGGGCCATCGGAACACCGATCTGCGAACGTGTCAGTATCGCTCGAGTGAAACCGACGGAGAAGTCGCCGGTCGGTACGTGGTCCGGTGGTTGCGTCTCGGTGCCGCGATCGAAGCGGTGGTCAGCGTCGGTGTCGCTCTACTTGTTGCCCATCATCGAGTCGAACGCGTTCTTGAGCGACGTCCCAGGCTGGGTGATCGTCTCGAGCTGGTTGCGCATCTTTCGCTGGTTGAAGTAGCTCGCGAACGCGAGGATGGTCGGCGGCCAGAGGCCGATGAAGGCGCCGAGCTGGCGCTCTCCGCGGATGAAGAAGTAGTAGAGCGAGAGCCCGACCGACGCGGCCGACGCGATGGCTGCGGGGCCCATGGCCTCTTCGCCGACTTCTTCTGCTGACTGTTCGCTGACGTCCCGTTCGGATAGCTGTTGTCTGCTCGCCATACACTGTGAGGGTGGTCGAGACTGTACTAAGGGGTGGCGAGGGTTTCGAGAGGAAGGGCGTGAATTGTGATGTCGACTCGACTGTTCCACTCCGTTCCAACCGCGGCGCCGTCCCCGAAAATCGGGGTTACGTGTCGGCGATCGTATCACTCGAGTCGGGTGTCACCGAGCACGCGGCTCGAGTGGGCGGGAGCGGTGGCCGGACGTCGCGCCGCCCAACGCTCCCGCGGAGACCGTCCGTCGTCGAGCGTCACATCTACGTCAGTCGGCACTAACCCACGCGTATGACTAACGACGTCACCGACGTCACGGAGCTGTACCGGGAGTTCGGCGACGACCGACTGCCGTCCGGACAGCGTGAGACCGAGGCGTTTCCCGTCCTCTCGAAGGGGCCGACGCCCGACTGGGACCCCGAAACGTGGGAGTTCACCGTCACCGGTGCGGTCGAGGAGGAGCTCTCCTTTTCCTGGGATGAGTTTCAGGCGCTCCCCAGCGAGACTCAGCGACAGGACTTCCACTGCGTCACCGGCTGGAGCAAGTTCGACTGCGAGTTCACGGGCGTCCCGTTCCCGGTGCTCGCCGAGCGAGCGGGCGTCGTCGACGACGCCGACGAGCGACGGTCGTCGGGCAATCCGACCGAGTCCGGTCAGGCCGTCCACGTAATGTTCTCCGCGCTGGACGGCTACACGACCGACCTCGCGCTCGAGGACTGCCTGCGCGAGGAGGTCCTCTTCGCGTGGGCGTACGACGGCGAGTCGCTCCCGCCGGATCACGGGGGCCCGCTGCGGGTGGTCACTCCCCACAAGTACGCGTATAAGGGGGCCAAGTGGGTCGACGGCATCGAGTTCCTCACTGAGACCGAACGCGGCTACTGGGAGAAACGCGGCTACTCCCAGACGGCGGACCCGTGGCAAGAAGAGCGATACAGCTGATCGATAGCCGCTCGTCCCCGCGCCGCCGTCCGTTTCTGTCGACCGGATACACCGCACGTTCCTGTCAACCCCCACACAGTGACCGGGATAGTTAGGCTGAAGGCACGGCAGTCCCGAACTGTGTTCGATGGACCAATCGTCGGGTGAGCGTCGACTGGCGGGTGAGACGGGGACCAAGCCAGCCGACGGTCCGACCACCCTCACCAGCCGGAGTCGCGAACTCGAGGACGTGTCGTTCGGCGCGATCGTCGACGTCGCCACCGACTCGCGGATGCTGTGGGCCACACCGGACGGACTGGAAGTCGTCGGTCGCGGTGTCGCCGCTCGAGTCACCGCCAGCGGGCCGGAGCGATTCGACCGCATTCGAGCGCAGACCGCTCGGGTGTTCGACGCGCTCGATCACGACGGCCCTGCGGTCGCGCGACCCCGTGCATTCGGCGGCTTTTCGTTTCACGACGGACACGAGTCCGGCCCGCCGTGGACCGGGTTCGGCGCCGCTTCCTTCGTCGTCCCGCGGACGCTCGTCGTCCGCAGCGACGAAGGTACCTGGCTGACGACCGTCGGGAACGACCCCGACGAGGCGACGGCTCGCCTCGAGCACTGGATCGAGCGATTGAACGATATGCCGACGATGCAACCCAGCGGGACGGCGCCCGGCATCGACTCGACAAAACGGACGACTTCCCGCGAGATCTGGACCGAGCAGGTCGAAACCGCACTCGAACGCATCGAACGCGGCGCGCTCACGAAGGTCGTGCTCGCGCAGGCGCTGTCGGTCGAGCTCGACGAGCCGGTCGATATCCCCGGCACGCTCGAGCGCTTACGCCGGCGGTATCCGAACTGCTATCGGTTCCTGATCGGCCACGAGGTCGGCGGGACCTTCTTCGGCGCGCCGCCGGAACGCCTCGTTTCTAAACACGGGACCCGGGTCGAGACCGAAGCCCTCGCGGGTTCGGTGCCCCGAAGCGACGCCCCCGAGGAGGACGAGGCGTACGCGGATCAGATGCGCGACAGCGAGAAGGTACAGCGCGAGCACGGACTCGTCGTCGAAGCGATCCGTGACCAGCTCGAGCCGCTTGCGTCGGAGCTCCGAATTGGCGACCAGACGATCAGACGGCTGGCGAACATCCAACACCTCCAGACGCCCATCTCGGCGACGCTCGAGGGAGATCGACACGTCCTCGAGATCGTCGAAGCACTGCACCCGACGCCGGCCGTCGGCGGGGTTCCGCCGGCGGCGGCCTGGGAGACGATCCGCGACGCCGAGAGCTTCGACCGAGGCTGGTATGCGGCCCCGGTCGGCTGGTTCGACGGCGACGGCGACGGCGAGTTCGCCGTCGGCATTCGCTCGGGAATCGCGACCGAGGAGACGGTCACGCTCTTTGCGGGCAACGGCATCGTCGCCGACAGCGACCCCGACGACGAGTGGGAGGAAGTACAGCTCAAATTCCGCCCGATCCTCGACGAGTTGCGGTGAGACAATGTACGGACAGGTGATCCCGTGACCGTACCGAACCGCGCGACGCTGTGGGGTCGCGTCCTCGTCGACGAACTCGCGAAGGGCGGCCTCGAGGCCGTCTGTATCGCCCCCGGAAGTCGATCGACGCCGCTGACGGTCGCGTTCGCCGACCATCCCGAGATTCGCGTCTTTTCACACCTCGACGAGCGCTCCGCGAGTTACTTCGCGCTCGGGCGCGCGAGACGAACCGGCGAGCCGACGGCGCTCGTCTGTACCTCCGGAACGGCTGCGGCGAACTTTCATCCCGCCGTAATGGAGGCCGATCGGGCTCGCGTGCCGCTGCTCGTGCTCACGGCCGATCGGCCCCACGAACTCCGTGACAGCGGCGCGAATCAGACTGTCGATCAGGTCGGCCTCTACGGCGACGCCGTTCGGTGGGACGCGGAACTGCCGGAGCCCGAAGCCGAGGAGCGAAAGGTGCGAAGCCTTCGGACGACCGCGGCGCGAGCCCTGTCCGAGACGGACGGGACCGATCCCGGACCCGTCCATCTGAACTGTCCGTTCCGAAAACCGCTCGAGCCGCTCGAGGTCTCCGATGACGTCCCGGATTCATTCTCGGAGACGCTGGCCGGCAAGGGTCGCGAGGGCGCGTTCGTCGAGACGAATTCAGGGAGCGTGACGCTCGCGGACGGCCAGTACCGGCCGCTCGTAGAGGCGCTCACGGACGCCGACCGTCCGCTGATCGTGGCTGGGCCGACCGATCCGGTTGACCTGCCCACACTCGATCCCGGA
Organism: Natronorubrum amylolyticum; assembly: GCF_052040145.1. Lineage (NCBI taxonomy): Archaea > Methanobacteriati > Methanobacteriota > Halobacteria > Halobacteriales > Natrialbaceae > Natronorubrum > Natronorubrum amylolyticum. The sequence goes on along the minus strand of NZ_JBPPFW010000008.1, from coordinate 28,940 downwards.
GCCGTCGTCGCCGTCGCCGAACGCGTCGGCGCGCCGATCCTCGCGGATCCGCTCTCGAGCCTGCGCTTCGGGTCTCACGTTTCCGCCACCGACACAAGTGATGGACCCGTCTACGGCGGGTACGACGGCTACATCGCCGATCTCCCGTCGCCGGACGTCGTCGTCCGCTTCGGCGCGTCGCCGACCTCGAAGCCGCTTCGCCACGCCCTGCGCGACAGCGGGGCCCGTCAGTTCCTGCTCGATCCCGCTGGCGCGTGGCGCGAGGCGACGTTCACCGCGACGGACCTGCTCGCGGCGTCTCCCGGGAGCGTGTTCGAGGGGTTGTGCGAGCGACTCGAGGCGAACGCCACTGACGGCGGCGACGAAACCACGTCCGCGCCGACCGACGACTGGCGCACTCGGTTCGAGACCGCAGAAGAGCGCCACTGGGACGTCCTCGACGACGCGCTCACGGCGGACGCACTCGAGACCGACCCCTTCGAGGGGGGTACCCTCACGTCGGTGTTCGCGCACGCGCCCGATCCGGCGACCGTTTTCGTCTCGAACAGCATGCCGATCCGGGACGCGGATCGGTTCGGGCAGCCGCGAGCAGCCGATCTGACCGTGCTCGCGAATCGGGGTGCGAGCGGAATCGACGGCATCGCGAGCACGGCTCTGGGTGCCGGGAGCGCGACCGACGACCCGCTCGTTCTGGTCACCGGCGATCTGGCGTTCTACCACGACTCGAACGGCCTGCTCGCGATCGAGCGCTGCGACGTCGACGCGACCATCGTTCTGTTGGACAACGACGGCGGCGGGATCTTCCACAAACTCCCCATCGAGGAGTTTGAACCGCCGTTTACGGACCAGTTCAAGACGCCCCACGGCCTCGAATTCGAACACCTGACCGAGCTCTACGGCCTCGAGTACGAGCGGGTCGACCCCGTCGATTTCGTCGACGCCTATCGCGACTCGCTCGAGTGCGACGGAACGCAGGTACTTGCCCTCGAGTTCGACTCGGAAGCGAGTCATCGGCGGCGGGAGGCGCTCGAGGACCGGGTTCGTGACGAAATTCGAGACGAGAGCGAGTAACGGTCGTTTCAGGACGGTCGAATTTTCCGGCAAGTGCCAACCGCGGCTCTCTACGTGGTACTCGAGCCGCCGAACTGGCGTGCAGTGGCGCGCGCTGTCGGCCGTCCGAGTGAAAGCGAGGACGGATGACGATACTGCGCGAGGGATGAGCGAGCGTAGCGAGTGAATCGGCTGGGGAGGACGTGGAATTCATCGCCGCCAGCGCGGGCAGAACGTTCGTTGTAGTCAAAAATCGGCCCGGATACCGTATTGATTCACGGCCGAAGCGCCCACCAGAGCGCAACTGCGTAGCCGAAGGGAACCCAGGCGAAGCCGAGCGCGACCAGCCCGGTGATCGAGAACGCCGAAACGGACGCTAACTGATCGATCCCGAACGGGAACAACACGCTCCAGAATCCGAACACCGCGGTCGCAATACGGGGTCTCGTGAGCAGATAGCCGACGAAGGCGAGCGTGCAGGCGGCGACGATCGCGTTGATCGCGAGCGGGAACAGCGGCGTCACGCTCGCCGCGACGAACAGCGGATACAGCAGCCAGAGACAGCCGATCGTCACCGCCGTCGTCTGCGTTATCGCCTGGCCCTCCCACTCGAGGTCGACCTCCCCCTCCCAGTCGTGGACGGTGTACCGAAAGCTCGAGGAAGCGTCTGCGTCGGACGCACTCGAGCCCGCAGACGTACCTGCGCCACTCGTCGGCCCGGGGCCACCGGCGGCCCGGGTACCGGCAGTCGCTCCGGCGCTGGTCGCTCCGGTCGCTCCCGACGCACCAGCCGCGGACGACGTGTCACTGGCAGCCGAGCCGTCCCTCGCGGACGACTCGCGACTCGACTCGCGTCCGCCCTCGGTCACGAACGTCCACCCACCACTAGCTCGCTGTTGGGCCGTCTTCCGCTGGCGTCGCGTACGCTGGCGGGCGTGGTGACTTCCGCTTCGTCCGTTCTTGCGTTTATCGCGGCCGGTAGCGCCCCCGCCGCTGTTCCCCCGCGAGGTGGACTCCGAACGGGTCGACGATGCCGTTCCGGTCCCCGAACTCGAGTCTGGCTCGCTGGTAGTGTCGCCAGGCTCGTCGGACGCGCTCGAGTCCGAGGAACTCGCCCCGCTCGAGCGCTCGGCGAGGCGAACGTAGGCGTCGTGGCCCAGGCGGTCGTACCGCGCCCGTTCGGTGCCGTCGGTGAGGACGGATCTGGCCGTCGAGACGCGTTTGAACTGGGCGGCGGCGTCGGGGGCGTCGTTGTGGTCCGGATGGGTCTCGAGGACGCGCTCGCGATAGGCCGTCTGAATCTCGGCACGGGTCGCGTCGGGGTCGATCTCGAGGACGTCGTAGTACGTCTTCCCCATCGAGTACGCTGGAGTTCGAAGCCCAGTCAAAAAACATCACTGATTGGATGATTGTCAATTGCTCTGTTTGCTCTCCAAATTCGGTGATTCGCCTAATTGAGGCTCTCCGCTCCCACTCGAGCGGTTGTTTCTCAGTTCGCCGACTGACTCTGACACACCAAATGAATCGTATACTGCTATATGAAATACCGTCCAGCGCGCCCCCGCCTTCGGGGTACGTCGAACCGCCGGCGGACACCGTCGACGGTGGATTTCAGTACTTACTGCGGCGGAAACGGGACGGTCGAGGGTATTCGCGACCGAGCTGACGAGGCCGTCGATGCCGTTGCCAGCCCCGACAGCGACGAATGCCCCCACTGCGGGCAGTTGCTTCCCGAGGCGGGGCCGCCAATCTGTCTGCGATGTGGTGGCCCCCGCTGATGTGACGGATGTATTAGGTCGACCTAAAAATCGGAACGGTTTTATCTTTTAGGTTGGCCTAAACCAATATGGCGCACGAACTCCGTGCAATCGACGTGTTGGTTCGACGAGCGTACAGGATCTCCGAAACGGTTGGCGACGTATCGCTTCCGCGACGTTCGGAACCCGCTGGAGCGCGTCACGAGCCACCGATCGGTCCGCTCGGCAGCTCCTTGGCTACCATCCTGGTCGACCCAGTCGATGTGAGTTCACGATGAGTGGAACGCAATCGAACCTCGAGACGGATCAGGCCGAGCAGTCGGTATCGGACGGCACGCGGTTCCGGTGGCTGTTCGACCCGAAACTCCTCACGGTGGTGTTCGGGAGCCTCGTCGTCGTCTTCGTCGGCGCGCTGATTCAGGTGAGCTACGGCGCGTACTCGATGACGTTCGCCGAGGCGTGGCGGGCGGTGTTCAACCCGAACGTGTTGTTCAATCCGCAGGCGTGGGACGCATTTTTGCTCGGCGAACCGATGCCTGACATGAGCACCGAGAGCCTCATCGTCTGGAATATTCGTCTTCCGAGGGTGTTCGTCGCGGTGCTGGTCGGCATGAATCTCGCCGTGTCGGGGGCGATCTTCCAGGCAGTCACCCGCAACGAACTCGCGAGCCCGTTCATTCTCGGCGTCTCCTCCGGCGCCGGGCTCATGATCCTGCTCACGCTCGTCGTGTTCGGAAGTCTAACGACGTTTCTGCCGCTGATCGCTGCCCTCGGCGGTGCCGTCTCGTTTCTCATCGTCTACGTCATCGCCTGGAAGAACGGGACGTCACCGGTTCGACTGGTCCTGGCCGGCGTCATCGTCGGTACGGTTTTCGGATCGCTGCAGACGGCGCTGTTTTTCTTCGCGGACGACATCGGCGTCGTTCAGTCGGCTATCGCGTGGACTACCGGCTCGCTCACCGGCACCGACTGGGAGCAGGTTCGAATCGTGCTCCCGTGGACGATTGCAGTCGTCGTCCTCTCTATCGCCGGTTCGCGCCAGATGAACGTTCTCCTGTTAGGCGAGCAGACGGCGAAGTCCCTGGGGATGTCGATCGAGAAAGTCCGCTTTGCGCTGTCCGGGGTCGCCGTCCTCGCGGCAGCGGCGAGCATCGCCGTCGCCGGCATCGTCGGATTCGTCGGCCTCATCGTCCCCCACATGGTCCGAAACCTCGTCGGAAGCGACTCTAAGAAACTGGTCGTCGGCTGTCTGTTCGTCGGGCCGGCGCTGATGGTTAGTGCCGACGTGGGCGCGCGACTGGCGCTGAGTCCCACCCAGATCCCCGTCGGTATCGTCACCGGACTCATCGGTGGTCCGTACTTCCTCTACTTGATGCGAAAACAGCAGAACATGGGTGAGATTTGAATGGGGCGTACCGTCATGGAGAGCCAACGGACAGACGAATCGAAAGACACAGCCGTCGTCGACTCGGCGGCGAGAACGCTTTCCGGTTCGGAGCTCGTGTTACGGTACTCGAACTCGAGCGAGCCGACCATCGCCGGCGAATCCATCGCGGCCGAACCGGGTGCGGTCACCGCACTCGTGGGCCCGAACGGCGGGGAAGAGTATGCTTTTGAAGGGGCTGGCAAACCAGCTCGCGCCCGAGGACGGATGGGTCGTCGAGCGCGGCACCCACGAGGAACTGCTCGCGGCGGACGGCCTGTACGCCAATCTGTGGGGCGTACAAACCGGCGAGGTCGACGATTTGCCCGAGGCGTTCGTCGATACCGTCACTCACGGGGCGATCTTCGGCGACCGATAATTTTAGGCCGGCCTAAAAATCAGAGCGTTTATTATGTTTTAGGCGAGCCTAAACCCATGGGTAGAGAGAAACCGGCACGCGGGGAATCGACGCGACGGGCGTTCGTCACGTACGGCAGCACGGCCATCGGTGGCGGATTACTGGCCGGCTGTTCGGACATCGTCAATCAGAACGAATCGGAGTCGACGGCGGAGGCGGACGACGGCTCCTACACCGCGACGCTAGCGCCGGTCGGTACCGTCACGCTCGAGGAGCCCCCGACGAACGTCTTCACCCACTTTCCGTGGTTCCCGGACATGACCACTGCACTCGGTCACGGCGAGAGCGTCAACTATCTCTGGTGGGATGGAACCGCGGCGGCCCTCGAGTACTTCACCGCCGGAATGGACGACGTCGAGATCGCGTGGGCAGACGAACCGGGGGAGTACGGGTTCACGAAAGAACAGCTGTACGAACTCGACAGCGACCTCCACCTCGTCGACCCCGCCTGGGTGACGACACAGGACAACTGGACCCGAGCTGACGTCGACGAGATCGCGACCAACGTCGGGCCGTGGTTTGGGAACTACTACAGCTCTAATCACGCCACGCCGCCCGAGGAGTGGGCCGACGGATACGAGTACAATACACTGTGGGAACTGTTCGACGGCGTCGCCAGCCTGTACGGCGAACGGTCGCGGTACGAAGCGCTCGCATCCGTTCGCGGCGACCTCCTCGAGACCATCGAAAACGGGCTTCCGCCGGAGTCCGAACGACCGACCGTCGCGTACCTCTCTCTCGAGACGGACCTGTCCGCGATCCACGTGCTTCCGCTGAACGCTCCGGGATACTGGAACACCCACACCAGGCCGCTCGGTACCGTCGACGCCTTCGGCGATCAGGAGTTCGACGGGCCGTTCAAGCAAGTCGACGCGGAGGCACTGTTGGAAGCCGATCCGGACGCGATACTCGCACTCTGGACGGTCACGGAGACAGTCGACTTCGAACAGCTGGTCCGGAACCTGCGAGACGATCCCGTCGCAAGCGAGCTCACCGCCGTAAAGAACGATCGGGTATACGCCCAAGGAACGCGGTGGCAGGGGCCGCTGATGAACCTCTGTCAGTTGGAGATGACCGCAAAGCAACTGTACCCGGAGCAGTTCGGCGCGTGGCCGGGCTATGAGGACGGCGATGTGTATCCGGCGTTCGGCCCCGACGAACAGCTGTTCGATCACCAGCGGGTTGCGGATATCATCAACGGAGCGTTCTGAACATGAGCGACGACACCACCAATACGACTCACGAGACGCCGACGCGCAGAGACACGCTGAAATACGGCGGGGCGCTCGCAACCGGCGCTGCCCTCGCCGGCTGTTCGGAGTTTGTCGGACAGGAGGGAGACGAGGAGGCTGAGACGACCGGGGGTGAATCGTACTCGGTGTCGATGGAACCGATGGGGAGCGTTGCGTTCGACCGGGTGCCCGAACGGTGGATCGCGTACGACGGCGGCTACGCAGATATGGCCGTCGCACTGGGGCAGGCAGCTGGTCTGGCGGGGATCGGTGGCGCGGATCGATACTACACCTCCGTCTACGACGAACTCCCCGGCGTCACCGTCGATCGGGATGTCCTCGAGCGGTATCCGGAGGTTCGAACCAAAGAGGAGTTCTACGAACTCGAGAGCGACGTCCACCTGTACGATCCCCAGATGCTCATCAACTGGTTCGACTGGGACGATGGTGACGTCGAGGAAATCGCGTCGAACGTCGCGCCGTTCGTCGGCAATCTGATCTTCCGGCGCTCCGACGAGTGGCACGACTACCGCTACTACACGCTGTACGAGGCCTTCGAGAAGGTGGCCCAGGTGTTCCAACAGCAAGCGCGCTACGAGGCGTTAAGCGAACTGCACACCGAGTTCATCGCGGCGATACAGGCGCGACTCCCGCCGAGCGACGAACGGCCGACCGCGTTCCTCACGTTCGAGGGGGCCGACGAGCCGGAGGCGTTCTCGCCGTATCGACTCGACGACGAGGGGACGAGCAAGAAACAGTGGCGCGACCTCGGCGTCCACGACGCGCTCGCGGGGACGGGCACCGAGAATCTCAGCACCACGAACCGTGGCAAACTCGATTACGAGAACCTACTCGAGGTCGACCCCGACGTGATTCTCGTCCGTGGCCACGAGCGAAAGTCGGCTACGGAGTTCCGCGACATCGTTCTCGACTACATGCAGAGCCATCCCGTCGGGAGCGAGCTCACCGCCGTCCAGCAGGGACGGGTGTATCGCGGCGGCTACCTCAACCAGGGCCCCGTTCACAACTTCTTCCTGACCGAGCGAGCGGCGAAGCAGCTGTTTCCCGACGAGTTCGGTGACGTGACCGGTGACGAACGGCTGTTCGACCGACAGGAGGTTGCAGACATCATCACCGGAGAGAAAAATGAGTGATACGACCGATAGCGAGTCAGAAACGCCGACGCGCAGAGACGCGCTGAAGTACGGCGGGACGCTCGCAACCGGTGTCGCCTTCGCAGGCTGTGCCGAACTGATCGGACAGAGCGGGGAGTCGGATGGACAGTCCGGCGACGGTACCACGTCCGGCGATGGCACCTATTCGGTGACGATGGCCCCGGTGGGCAACGTCGCGTTCGATTCGCCGCCGGAGCGCATCTTTACGCGGCTGACTCACCTCGCCGGAATGGCGTTCGCCCTCGGACGCGGGAACGACGTCAACGCGATGCACGCGCCGGACTACTACGACCAACTGTGGAATCAGTTCACCGAACGACTACCCGGCGTCACGCTGGACTGGTCGGGGTTGTACTCCTCTTGGGACCCGGATAAGGAGATGCTCTACGATCTCGACAGCGACGTTCACCTGGCCGATCCGGCGAGCGTGTCTGCGCTCGATAGCTGGGACGCGGCGGATATCGAGGAGATTCGAGAGACCGTCTCCCCGTGGTTCGGCAACACGTTCAGCGACAGACACGGCGAGCCGCCGGCCGAGTGGGCCGACCGCTACGAGTATTACACGCTCTGGGAGCAGTTCGAAAAGGTCGCAGCGCTGTTCCGCGAGGAAGCGCGGTACGAAGCACTCGCGGCGGTACACGCGAACCTGGTAGACACGCTCGAGGAGAACCTCCCTCCGGAACGGGAGCGCCCGACCGTGGTCATGTCGGGGATGAGCGACACCGAGAGCATGTACGTCTACACGCTGGACACGCCCGGATTTCTGACGGCGCACGTGCGCCCGCTCGAGCCGATCGGTGCGCTAGGCGACGACGTCTCCTCCGGCGATACGATCGACATGGAGGGGATGCTCGAAGCCGACCCCGACGTCATATTCGTGCTGGGCGGGATGCACCCCGAAACGGATATGCTCGAGATTCGATCGACGCTGCAGAGCCACGCCGTCGGTCGGGAGCTCTCGGCGGTCGAAAACGGCCGCGTCTACCCGCAGGGGGCGCGCTACCAGGGGCCGATTCTGAACCTGTTCCAACTCGAGATGACGGCCAAACAGCTCTATCCTAACGTGTTCGGCGAGTGGCCGACGTACACCGACGGCCCGTACCCCGAGATCACCGCGGAGGAACGGCTGTTCGACCGCCAGGAGGTAGCGGACATCATCAGCGGGGAGATCGATCGATGAGCGCACTCGAGTCCACGGGAACGGAGACGACGTTCGATCACGACGTCGTCGTGGTCGGCGGCGGTCCCGCCGGCTGTGCGGCGGGCGTCTTCACCGCCCGGTCCGGCCTGGAGACGGTGATCTTCGACCGCGGACGCTCCTCGATTCAGCGCTGTGCCTACCTCGAGAACTACCTCGGCTTCCCCGCGGGGATCGACATCGAGACGCTGTACGGACTGATGCACGATCACGCCGAGACGGCGGGCTGTGAGATCGTGTCCGACCTGGTCGAGTCACTCGAGCGCATCGAGACCGGCGAGGGGTTCGTCGTAACTCCACAGGAGGGAGAGTCGGTCACCGCCCGGCGGGTGATCGCGGCCACGCGCTACGACGGCGAGTACATGCGCGGTCTCGACGACGAGGCGGCGATGTTCGAGACGCACGACCACGACGGCGAGGAACACGAGCATTTCGATAAGAGCTACGCCGAGAGTGACGGGGCGACGCCGGTCGATGATCTGTTCATCGCGTCGCCGTACGGGGACACCGGCTATCAGGCGAGTATGGCCGCCGGACACGGCACGCGGGTCGGGATAACCCTCGTCGAAGACGTTCGACGGGAGCGGGGCTTGCCCGAACCCCTGGCGAATCACTACGATTGGATGCGTCGGGAGCGGGAACTCGACGACGAGTGGCGCGATCGGAGCCGATGGCGGGAGTATTTCGACACCAAACTCCCCGACGACCACGACCTCGAGGAGGCGCGACTCGAGGAGAGACGTGAACGGGAGATCGACCGCCGGCTTGCAACGTATCTCTCCGACGACGAGATCGAACGGCGGGTCGAGCGCGGCCACAGGCGGTTGCTCGAGCACATCGACGACGAATTGATCCTCAAGGCAGCGTGCGAGATCGACGCCGAACGCGAGGCGGGAGGTGAGTAGCATCACGTCCACCAGCGAACCGGCGGCTCTCGAACCGTCGGGCGACCTCGATCCAGTCATCCACCCGCTTTCGGCGGTGAGGAACGCTCGCGTCTACACGTCGGGTGTCGGATGCGCGGGAGATCATCCGGAGCCGATCCAGTGACAGATGACCGGTGGCCCCCAGTACCTCCTCGTGGTCTTTCTCGTCGAACGACGGGACGGCCCACCGGTTTCGTCCGGCGCCGTCGCGGATGCTGTCGGTCGGTCGCCCGCAGCGACGACGGAGATGCTCCAACGACTCGAAACGAGGGGGCTCGTGACCTACGAGCCGTACGACGGAGCGACGCTCACCGACGAGGGACGAGACGCCGCTGCAGAGCTGTACGGGGCCTACGATACACTTTCGCGGTTCTTTCGCGACGTGCTCGAACTCGAGGAGTACGAGCGCGAGGCGATGGAACTCGCGGGAGCGGTCAGTCCGACGGTCATCGACCGCCTCGAGTCGACGCTTCTCACCGTCGGCGAATCGTCCGGAGAGACACAGGCGTCGCTTCCGTCCGCCTTCTTGGACTCCCGGTAACGACTCGCGTGCACCCCGGTCCACCCGGTACCGTCGGTCCGAGCCAAACCAGACGGTTTTTGTTTTAGGCCAACCTAAATAACCGCAATGGCAACCGGCACTCGCTCGGATGACGACCGTGACTCCGAACCGGCTCCGAACCACGGACCCGAGATCGCAGTCTGTAAAAGCGGCCCCGACACGCTGGTGTTCATCGAATCCGGGAACACCGAGGGATGGATCTCGAGCAGCCGTATCGTGGACGTCACTCGGTGAGTTCTGACTCCAGCAGACTTCTCCGGCGAAAAATCGATACCTAAGCTGGAACGCTCGAGGCGAATCGACGGGACACCACTCGAGGCCCGGACTCCGTCCGAGGCGTCCGCGTTACTTCGTCGCGGACTCGAGGACGAGGGTGTCGTCTTCGAGATAGTGTTCGATGTGGTGGGTGTGTTCTTCGATGGTTTCGAGTTGTTTGCGGAGCATCTGTCCGGTCGCGTAGTCGCCGAGGCCCTCCGCGAGTTCGATGTGCTGGCGGTAGCTCTCGATGATGTCGCCCATCATCTCGAGGTCGTTGGCGAGCGAGGTCCGGACGTCGTAGACGTCTTCGTCTTCGGGTTCGACCGTCGCGTTGGCCGCGAGGGTTGTCATACTGGCGTGTGGGACGCCACCGAGCGCCTGCAGTCGTTCGGCGAGTTCGTCGGCCGCGTCTTCGACGTCCTCGTAGACCTCCTGGAGGAAGACGTGGATCTCGAGGAACTCCGCACCTTCGACGTTCCAGTGGTGCTTGTGGAGCTGGTGGTAGAGGACGTACGCGTCGGCGAGGTCGGTGTTGAGCGCGTCGACGATCTGTGCTGCTTTCTCGGTGTCGAGTCGAAGGGCGTTCGCTTCGACGGTATCCGCGGGCTGTCGAGTGGTCTTTTGCGTGTTCATCACAGTACAGAGTCGGTTCTCCCTCCTCTTATAACTTTTCAATCTACGAACAATTTTTCGTACTGCCTAAACCATCTCTCACACGCAGTGGAACGGCGACCGGCGAGGGAAAGACTGTCGTCACTCTCGAAGCGAGACGGCTACCGACGCACAACGGGCCGACCGTCGCTGCGGCGCGGGTCCAGTGTCGCCTACTCGATCCGGGGCCCCGTCTCGTCGGTCCGACCGGGAAGCTCGAGTTCGATCTCGAGCTCCGGCTCGTCCATCCCGTCAAAGTCGATCTCGAGTGCGACCGGGTCGCCGAACGCGAACGGGAGCACCCACTCGTCGTCGCCGATCGTGAGTTCCTCCCCGTCGCGGAGCTGTTCGCCGAGCGCGATGAGGAACTCGCCGGCGTCGCTCGCGTCGAGGCGGTACTCCCGTTCGAAGTTTCGTCCGGCGCGGATCGTCGTCCGCTCGTCGGTGTCGGAGTCGTCAGTTGGCATCGTTCGAGAGACAGGTCACCGACGGATATGTCGTTCACGGTGGTTCCGTCTCGACGGTCGACTCTCGAGACCCCGTATCGTTCGTCCGTCGACGGTTTCGACTCCTCGAGCCCACGACGCGAACCTATTTCACGTGCTGCCAACCAAACACGAGCAATGGTTTCGGAACTCTTCGACGCGGAACAGTGGGAGCCGGTCGCGGACCTGAACGACGAGTTCGAGGACATCACCTACCACCGCGCGGTCGACGCCGGCACGGTTCGGATCGCCTTCGATCGACCCGCGGTGCGCAACGCGTTCCGGCCGGGGACGGTCGACGAACTGTACGACGCACTCGATCACGCCAAGCGCCAGACCAACGTCGGCTGTATCCTGCTGACCGGCAACGGCCCGTCGCCGAAAGACGGCGGCTGGGCGTTCTGTTCCGGCGGGGACCAGACGATTCGTGGAGAGGACGGCTACGAGTACGAGGGAGATGAGGAACGGGCATCGGAGCAGGGTCGGCTGCACATTCTCGAGGTCCAGCGACTCATTCGACACATTCCGAAAGTCGTCGTCTGCGTCGTCCCCGGCTGGGCCGTCGGCGGCGGCCACTCGTTGCACGTCGTCTGCGATCTGACCCTCGCGAGCGCGGAACACGCGAAGTTCCTCCAAACCGATCCCGACGTAGCCAGCTACGACGCCGGCTTCGGCTCGGCCTACCTCGCCAAACAGATCGGCCAGAAGAAGGCTCGAGAGGTGTTCTTCCTCGGCAAAACCTACTCGGCCGAGGAGGCCGCAGAGATGGGGATGGTCAACGAGGCGGTTCCGCACGAGGAACTCGAGGAGACGGCTCTCGAGTGGGGCGAGCGCATCAATGCGAAGAGCCCGACGGCGATGCGGATGCTCAAGTACGCGTTCAACATGACCGACGACGGGATGGTCGGCCAGCAGGTGTTCGCCGGCGAGGCGACGCGACTGGGCTATATGACCGACGAGGGGAAGGAAGGGCGAGACGCGTTCGTCGAGGGCCGCGATCCCGACTTCGACGACTACCCGTGGCACTACTAACTCTGGGAGCGCATTGAGCGGACGGGGTTCGGTATCACAGTATTCTCGAGGGCGGAGGATCACCGGACTCCACCGCGGTGACGAGTACCGACGGATCGCTCCGTTTCACTCGAAGCTCGGGTTTTTGGCCACGTCGTACACGACGTACAGCGGGAGGGCGATAACGAGTACGTAGAGCGGCAGCCACGCAAACCAGAAGGCGTCGCCGCCTTCGGACGTTAACACCCAGGTCATCAGCGTGTACGCGATTATCGCGAGGAACAGTTCAGTTCGATTCACGTCTTGATATATACATATCAATTAACGATATACTTTTCGATGGAAATGCGTTCGTCACCGACGGACATCCCCCAAATCGCCCTTACAGATTCCGGTAGCGTCGGCGGGAAGAGTAACGCTTTGGGTCTTCCAGCACCGACACGCAGCCAGTGACACTCCCCGAACGGTCCGCGCTGTCCCGTCGGGACTACCTCCGGACGCTGGTCGCCGTCGGCGGCGCGAGCGCGCTCGCCGCCTGTACCTCCGAGAGCAACGATATCGACGTGCCATCGGGTACGAACGATCCTGACTCGCTTTCCGAGCGACAGCACGCCTGGAACGACGCTCTCACGCGGGACGACGACGGCAACGTCCGGCCGCCGGAACACCACGTCCTCGTTGCGCTTTCGCTGGTCGACGAGCCGACCGACGAGGCTCGAGAGCGCGTCGAAGCCGCCCTGCAGGAACTCGAGCGCGCCTACGAGTGGAGCAACGAGGGGCTGCTCTTCACGCTCGGCTACACGCCGGCGTACTTCGACCGATTCGACGGCTCGTTACCCGACGAGGTCGACCTCCCGGAGCCGGAGTCGGTCATCGGACGTGTCGACTCGTTCGACGAGTTTGATGCGCTCTTCCACCTCGCGAGCGATCACTCGCGGGTCGTTCTCGAGGCCGAGGAGGGACTGTTCGGCGATTCGGACGAGTTCAACGGGCGCGAGATCGAGACCGATCTGACGGGCGTCTTCGAGCGCGTCGACGACCACCGCCGAACCGGCTTCGTCGGCCCGGGACTTCCCGCGGAACATACCGACGTCTCGGGGGTTCCCGACTCCGTGCCGGAGGACGCCCCGTTCTTCATGGGCTTTCGGTCCGGCTTCGCGGAGAGCCAGGCCACCGAGGACCGGGTAACGATCGAGGACGGCCCGTTCGCGGGTGCGACGACCCAGCACGTCGAGTCGATGACCATCCAGCTTCGGACCTGGCTCGAGCAGGACAGCCACTACCAGCGGGTCGCGAAGATGTTCAGCCCGGAGCACGCAGACGAGGACCTGACCGGCGATGTCGGCGAGGCGTTGGGAGCCTCGAGCGGGCTGACCGACGAGCGGATCGAGGCGACCGAGTCCGACGCTCGCGGTGGCGTCGTCGGCCACGCCCAGAAGGCCGCTCGAGCGAGGGAAGACGGGGACCCGCTGTTGCTCAGACGGGACTTCAACACCGTCGACGGCGACACGCCAGGACTCCACTTTCTCTCGCTGCAGGCGGGCATCGACGAGTTCGTCCGCGTTCGCGAGGCGATGGAGGGCGACGACCTCGGCGCGCCGAACGCGAACAACGGAATTCGGAGCTACATCTTTCCGAATCAGCGCGGCAACTATCTGGTCCCACCCCGGTCGCTGCGAGCGCTTCCGCCGGCAGCACCGGATGGAGCGTGACGATCGGACAACCGAGCCCACGAAAATACCAATGCACGAACGCGACATCGACCGACGGACGTTCGTTCGATCGTCGGGAGCGACAGCCGGGGCGCTCGCGCTGGCGGGCTGTGCGGGATTCGGCGGCGACAACTCCGACGAAAACGGAGCCGGCGATTCGACCGGCGACGAACCTAACGACGAACTGCCGGCGCCGGCATTTCCGGAAGTCGAGGACCCGCCGGATGCGGTCTACCTCCCGACGCACAGGGAGTCGATGCGAGTCCTCGAGCCGGTCACGGCCGGCGACTACACCCTCGCGCCGATGCTGTCCTACCCGCACCCGTTCTGGCTCGTGACCGGCAGCGGCGGCGAGGACGAAGTGCAGCGCGTCGACCCCGAGCAGAGCGGCGGCGTCCACCTGATGTTCGTCGTCTGGGACGACGAGACGGACGTCATCCTCCCCGTCGACACCGGTGCCGAGATCGCGGTCTCGCTGGACGGCGAGCAGGTCGGCTCGCCCCAATCAGCGTGGCCGATGATCTCACAGGAGATGGGCTTTCACTTCGGCGACAACGTCCCGCTCGAGGAGGAGGGTACCTACGCGGTCGACGTCGAGATACCGTCGCTTTCGGTCCGAACGACCGGCGACCTCGAGGGGCGATTCACCGAATCGGCGACCGCGACGTTCGAGTTCGAGTACGACCGGGAGTTCATGCTCGAGGTGACCGACGGCGTCGAGTACCTCGACGAGGCGGAGTGGGGCGAACCCGGCGCGCTCGAGCCGATGACCCACGGGGAGCACGCGGACGACGACCACAATGGAGACGACGACGGCGATCACGACCACGATGGGGACGGCCACGATCACGGTGACGGCGAACACGACAACGATCACGATCACGGAGACCACGACCACCACGCCGAGATCCCCTACTCCGCGCTTCCGCCGGCGACAGCGTATCCGGGGACCCAGCTCGAGCCGGTCGACGAATCCGATGAGCCCGCCGAGCGCGAGGGAGACGACCCCGAAGCGGACGACCTTCCGCGAAGCGGCGACGCAGCGTTCGTCGCGACGCTCCTCGAGTCCGACTCTCGCCTGACCGACGGCGACGACCGCTACCTGCTCGTCTCGCCGCGAACGCCGTACAATCGGGTCCCGCTCGCGGATATGTCCATGCGCGCGACGGTCGATCGCGAGGGCGAGACGGTTACTGACGATGCGATGCTCGAGCAGACGATCGACGGCGAGTACGATCTGCACTACGGGACGTCGCTCGTCGACGTCCAGCCCGGCGATTCGGTGACGATCGCGATCGAGTCGCCGCCGCAGGTGGCTCGCCATCAGGGGTACGAGACGTCGTTTTTCGAGATGCCGCCGATCGAGTTGCGAGTTCCGGAGCGCCAATGACCGGATCACCGACGCCACGCCGGACGGCCGCGCTCGCGGTGATCGTCGCGTGCGCGCTCGTCGGCGTCCTACTCGCGCCGGTGGTCGTCACCGCCGGCGACAACGCGACGACGTTCCAGTTCGATCCGCACGAACTCGAGGCGGAGCCGGGTGAGACCGTGACGATCGATCTCGTGGTGAGCACGCACGGCGGCTACGGCGGCGAAGGGATCGACGAACTCTCGATCGACCTCGAGTACGATTCCGCGGCGGTGACCATCACCGAGGTCGAGCACGGCCCGATGCTGGCGGCCGGAAACGACGGCGCTGACCCGAACGGCTCGGCCAACGATGACGACGCGACTAACGGCGGAGGTTCGGCCGCCGTCGACGGCTCGGTCGAGATCGACGACGAGCGCGGAACGGTGACGATCGAACAGCAGCGCGAGCCCTCGGATGACGGCGCCGTCGGGACGGATACGGCAGCGACCATCACGCTCGAGGTCGCCGAAGACGCGCCGTCGACGACCACGATCGAGATCGACGAGGCTACGGCGACCCTCGTCACCGGCTACCCGCAGGCGTCGCTCGAGCGAGACGCGACCATCACGATCGGTGACGGCGGCGAATCGGACGCCGACGGAGACGACGCGATTCCCGGGTTCACGGCGCTACTGGCTGTGGCCGTGACCGCCGTGACGCTGTTCTACTTCGGGCGTCGATAGCCCGTACTGCCCTCGAGCGGCGGAGTTCCGGCGGAACCGACCGTCGGTTCGGACGTGGAAACCGCGACCGCGACGAGTCGGCCGGCTGCAATGCCAACGTTGACACTCCCGCGAGTCGGACTCTCGAGCAATGAGTACGGCGGAGGTCGACATCTCACGGACGAAGGCGTGGCTGATGGCCGCACGCCCCCAGACCTTGCCCGCGGCGGCGGCGCCGATAATCGTCGCCACGGGACTCGCGATCCACGAGGGCGTGTTCGCCCTGTTGCCGGCGGTGATGGCGTTCGTCGGGGCGGCGCTGATCCAGGTCGGCACCAACTTTGCGAACGATTACTACGACGCGATCAAGGGCGCCGATACGGACGACCGAGAGGGCTTTACGCGGGTTACGCAGGCGGGAATAATCGAACCCGAACAGGTGAAATTGGCGACGATCGTCACGTTCGCGCTGGCGATCGTCACCGGGACGTATCTCGTCTACATCGGCGGCGTCCCGATCCTCGTCGTCGGACTGGTGAGCGTCTTCTGTGGCTGGGCCTACACCGGCGGTCCCTACCCGCTCGGCTACCACGGTCTCGGCGACCTGTTCGTCTTCGTCTTCTTCGGTGTCGTCGCCGTGATGGGCACGTTCTACGTGCAGGCTGCGGCGACGCTCGCGGAACCGCTCGCCGTGGGAATCCCGGACGGAACGGTGACGCGCGAGGCGTTCCTCGCGAGTCTTCCAGTCGCCGGGATTTCGACGGCGATTCTGGTGGTGAACAACGTTCGGGATCTCGAGACCGACGCGGCGACGGGCAAGCGGACGCTCGCGGTTCGACTCGGCTACCGATGGAGTCGCGTCCAATACGTGGCCCTGCTCGGACTCGCCTACGTCACGCCCGTCTGGCTCTGGCTCGGCGAGGGCTTCGGCCCCGGCGTGTTGCTCCCGCTGGTCACACTGCCCTACGCGGCCGTGATCGCCCGAACCGTCTGTACGCGAACCGACGGCGAGGCGCTCAATCCGGCGCTCGAGGGCACCGGCAAACTGCTGGCGATCTACGCGGCCCTGTTCGCCGCGGGGGTGGTGCTGTGAGCAACGACTGCGATTACGCTCGAGACCTCGAACTCGAGTACCGGCCGTTCTCGCTGTCGCTCTCCAGCCCGCTCGAGACGGCCGACGGAACGGTCGAAACTCGGGACGGCTTTCTCGTTCGCATTCTAGACACGATGCCCGACGACGGCGATCCAGTGGTCGGCTACGGCGAGGCGACGCCGCTTCCCGGTTGGACGGAGTCCCACGCGGATTGCGAGGCCGCCCTCGAACGGGCCAGCGAGGCGATTCGAACCACTCCGGACGCCGCGCTCGAGGCGGTCGAAGACCAGGTCGCGGCTCGACACGCCATCACGCTCGCGCTCACGGATCTACAAGCGACCCGTGAGTCGACCCCGCTGTACCAGTACATCGGCAAGGGGCCGATGGTCGGCCGGGTGCCGGTGAACGCGACGATCGGCGACGGCACGCCGACCGAAACCGCGAGCGAGGCGGCCGCCGCCGTCAGCCGGGGGTTCGACTGTTGTAAACTGAAAGTCGGCCGCAGGGACCTCGAGACCGATATCGAACGCGTGAGGCGGACCCGCGAGGCCGTCGGTCCGGACGTCGAACTGCGGGTCGACGCGAACGAGGCCTGGACCTACGACGAGGCGACGACCGCCCTCGAGGCGTTCACCGACCTCGACGTATCGATCCTCGAGCAACCGCTGCCGGCGGGGGCGCTCGAGGGCCACGCCGATCTTCGGAGACAGGCGGGCGACGACGGCGTTGCGATCGCGCTGGACGAAGGACTGCTCGAGCACGGCGTCGACGCGATCTGCGACGCGGAGGCGGCCGACGTCCTCGTGCTCAAGCCGATGGCGCTCGGTGGCGTCGACGTCGCCCGGAAAGTCGCGGCCTGGGTTGGAATGCTCGAGGTCACCCCCATCGTGACGACGACGATCGACGCGGTCGTCGCGAGGACCGGTGCAGTTCACCTCGCGGCGTCGATTCCGGACGTGCCGGCCTGTGGCGTGGCTACGGCGGAGCTGCTAGCAGAGGATCTGGGACGGGATCCGGTGCTCCTCGAGAAGGGCTCGGCCGTCGTCCCGCAGGCGAAGGGGCTCGGCGTCGAGGGGGTGTGGCAGGAGTGACGGGCACCCCGGTCGAGTGGCCGACGCGGGATCTACTGTCCCACCGCGCCTCGACGACGCCGGACGCGACGGCCGTAATCGACGCCGATGCGGACGAGTCGTGGACGTTCGGGGAGTTCGATCGACGGGTTGACGGCGTCGCGAATCGGCTCGAGACGCTTTTATCGGGTTCCGAGAGTACTGCAGCCGATACCGAGCGACGACTCGGGGTTCTGATGGAGACGCGAGTCGCGTTCGCCGAGGTCTACCTCGCCGCGATGCGTCGCGGGGTGACGGTCGTCCCGCTGAACGTCCGCGAGACGGTCACCGAACTCGAGTCGAAAGCGAGCCGAACCGATCTCGACGCGATCGTCTGCGAGTCAGGGACGGAAGAGTTGGCGCTCGAGGTCGCGGACTGCGCGATTGCTTCCGTCGACGAACCCGGACCCGAACGCGACGGCGTTACCTCGCTCTCCTCGCTTCAGTCGACGGCCGAAGCGAACGGGATACCAGTTCCGCTCGAGCGCGACCGAACCCACCTGCTCATGTTCACGTCGGGGACCTCGGGCACCCCGAAGGGCGTTCGGTTGACGGTCGGGAACCTCGTAGCCAGCGCGACCGCGTCGGCGTTCCGCCTCGGCGTCACGCCGGACGATCGGTGGCTGTGCTGTCTGCCGATGTACCACATGGGCGGGCTGGCCCCGGTGGTCCGCTCGATGCTCTACGGCACACCCGTCGTGATCCAGCGGGAGTTCGATCCCGAGCGAACCGCTCGCGTGATCGAGGAGTACGATATCACGGGCGTCTCGCTCGTCCCCACGATGTGCAAACGGCTGCTCGACGCCGGCTGGAATCCGGCGGACTCGTTGCGATTCGTTCTGCTCGGCGGCGCGCCCGCCTCGAGTGAGTTTCTCGAGCGCTGTCGGGCCGCCGACGTGCCAGTTTACCCGACCTACGGGATGACCGAGACGGCCTCCCAGATCGCGACGGCGACGCCTGCGGAGACGAGCGCTCACGAAGGAACGGTTGGACAGCCCCTCGTCTGTACGGACGTGACGGTCGTCGACGACGCTGGCGAACGGGTTCCGGCCGGCGAGACCGGCGAACTTGTCGTCTCCGGGCCGACGGTGACGCCGGGCTACCTCTCGGACGAGGAGACCGAGGGGGCGTTCGGCGAGCACGGGTTGCACACCGGCGATATCGGTTACAAAGACGCGAACGGACGGCTGTGGGTACTCAACCGGCGCAGCGACCGCATCGTCACCGGTGGTGAGAACGTCGATCCCGGCGCGGTGCTCGAAGCGTTGCGCTCGTCTCCGCGAGTCGAGGATGCCGCGGTCGTCGGCCTCGAGGACCCCGAGTGGGGCGAACGCGTGGCTGCGCTCGTCGTGCCCGCCGACGGCGGCGGTGAGTCGGCCGACCCGAGGACGATCGACCTCGAGTCGCTGCTCGCCCACTGCGAAACGCGTCTCGCCGGGTTCAAACGACCGAAGACGATCGGGGTCGCTGCCTCGCTCCCGCGGACGGCGTCGGGGACGGTCGATCGAGAGGCGGTCCGGGACCGGTTGCTCGAGTCTGGGACGGACGTCTCGGAGCTGTCCTGATCGGCTAGCGGCGACTGTATCCACGGTCGTGTTTAGTTTGTAGCAGCGTGCCAGAACCGGAGTTAAGACGCTCGCGCTGCTACTGGAGAGCGTGTGTACACTCACCCTCGCCTGGCAGGTCTTCGAGGACGCGCCGGTCGCGGTCGCCGCGAACAGGGACGAAGCGCTCGAGCGGGAGGCCCTACCCCCCGATATCTACCGCGAGGAGCCGTCGATCGTCGCTCCGCAGGACGTCGAAGCCGGCGGCACCTGGATCGGATACAATGAACACGGGGTCTTCGTCGGTATCACGAACCGGTGGACCGACGCGGATCTCGCCGCCGAGCGATCGCGCGGGCTCCTCGTCGCCGACGTCCTCGAGGCCGAAACCGCGTTCGAGGCGGAGTCGATCGTCGAAGACGCCGTTCGAACCGACGAGTACGACGGATTCTACCTCGTGCTCGCCGACGCCTCGAGCGCCTGTTGCTACCGGTGGGACGGGACGCTCTCGTACACGGCGTTCGATCCCGGCGTCCACGTCGTGGTCAACGTCGCCGTCGACGAGACGGTCGATATCCCGGCCGTTCGCCCCGACGCGGCCCGCGAGCAGGCCGCCAACGCTCGAGCGGTCCGCGAGGCGCTGTCGTCTCCGAACGACGAGTCGGCCGCGGACTGGCTCGAGCGCGCCGCTGGGGTGCTCGGCGATCACGAGTACGGCGTCTGCGTTCACGGGAACGGGTACGGCACGCGGTCCTCGTCGCTGATCGCGATCGGCGCTGGCCCGACGCGGCACGCGTTCGCTTCGGGCCCACCCTGTCGAACGCCGTTCGAACCGGTCGTCCTCGAGGCCGCCGGCAGCGCGGAGACTGTCGGCATCGACGGCGACCGCGACGTCGAAGGGCACATTTAAGCGCCTCGATCCATCTCATACGTACATGGACGCACTCCAGTCACGAGCGGCGAGCACGGAGAGGTGGTCACCGTGAGCGTTTCCGCGATCGAAGCCGAACTCTCCGAGGACGAGCGCGCCGGCCTCGAACTCGTCCGCGAAACCGGGGGGATCCACCAGAGCGACTTCTGGAAGGAACTGGATGTCTCTTCGCGCAAGGGCAGTCGAATCGTCGAATCGCTCGTCGAGAAGGAACTGGTCGACCGCGAGGAAACGGTTTACGCCGGACACAACACCTACCATATCTCACCGACCGCTCGAGACCTCGATTTCACGCTCCTGATGGCCGGCGACATGTTGTCGCCCTTTATCGGCGAGGAAGAGGTCGACCCCAACAGCGACGCCTTCTCGCAGTGGATCATGAACCTCGCGTACGAGGAGTAGGTCGGTACTCGGTTTCTCGACCGTCATTCGGGTCTCGAATCACCCAGTTTCTCGAGTGCCTCTCCCACGATAGTTGTCGGTGGATCCGACGGCTGCAATTTCTGTTTCCGTGAAATAGCTGCACACTCGAGAGGCTAATGAAACAGCTGAGTGAAGCGAATTTGCTACTAACATCAACTCTCGAAGGGTAAATGTTACTTCAAAGCCGCTTCTATTGAGTACAGAGATGTCCGACCAGTACGAATACAAGATAATCTCGGCATCGACAACGTGGACAGGACGCATGGAAGAAGAAGAAACAGAACGCCGACTCAATCAACTCTCCCAAGCCGGATGGGAACTCGATCAGACATCATTCGACTGGTGGTCATTGTCTCCAAGATTTGTTCTCAGACGACTACACAGAGACTAGTGCCACTTCAGTCGTGAATCGCTAGATTCTCTTCTGCTGTGCCTCTGGTTCGACTGTCGCGGTGCCGGCAGGTGGTACGTGAGTGCCCTGTACTGAACGGGACGAAGGCCCTCCCAATCGCTCCCAGTGAATTTCAACAGAGCCGGAAGACAGCCCGCTAGTCGTACGGATCGAATCGTTCGATGAGGACGAACGGATCACGCTCGCGGTTGTAGTAGGAGACGTCGCCGTCGATCGCCTCGATGAGACGGCGGTGGACCTCGCGTGCCGCTCGGCCCTCGTCAGGTTCCAGGTGGTGACGACCGCGCATGTCCGTCCAGAATCCGCCGTCGAGCCAGAGCAACGTCTCGTCGTTGGACTGGTAGACGACCTCGCCCTTCTCCGTCAGGCCGTCGATCGCGAGCTGGCGGCCGGAAAGCTGGGCCCGTGCGAGCACGGCGACGAGCTGGCGACGAGAGACCGGCGCGTGGAGCGCGACGTCGTCGATGGATTCGCCGAAATATTCCTCGACGAGATCACACGCTCGAGAGAACTCGTCGAATTCGACCTCGTGTTCTTGGGTAATCTTCATTGGACGATCACCGAGCGACCGGTTCGGTATGCGTACTGTTAGCAAAAATAGTATAAAAGTCTATCTTTCAATTCACCGAGTGAGCCGCGCTCGAGTCAGCCCAGCGCACTTGCGGCCCGAATCAGGCGCTCCTCGCCGAAGGCCGGACCGACGAGCTGGAGGCCGACGGGGAGCCCGTCGGTTTCGCCGGCCGGCACCGAAATCGCGGGCAGATCGGCGAGGTTTACGGGAACGGTGTTCGCGTCGGCCAGGTACATCTGGAGCGGGTCGTCGAGGCTCTCGCCCAGTTCGAACGGCGGGACGGGCATCGTCGGGGACGCGAGGACGTCGGCCTCTGAAAGCGCCTCGTCGAAGTCCTGTTTGACCCAGGCCCGTGCGTCCTGGGCTTTCTTGTAGTACTTGTCGTGGTAGCCCGCCGAGAGGGCGTACGTCCCGAGCAGGATGCGGCGTTTGACCTCGTCGCCGAACCCTTCCTTGCGGGTCTGGGCGAAGCGCTCGTTCCAGTTGCCCTCGGCGTCGCTCGAGTGCCCGTAGCGAACGCCGTCGAACCGCGCGAGGTTCGAGGAGGCTTCGGACATCGCGATCACGTAGTAGGCTTCGACGGCGTGTTCGACCGAGGGCAGCGAGACCTCGTGGGACTCCGCGCCGCGGTCCTCGAGGTCCGCGATGGCGTCCCAGAACGTCTCGACGACGCCCTCGTCGGCACCCTCGAGCAGTTCCGTCGGAACGCCGATGGAGAGCCCGTCGACGTCGCCGGTGGCGGCGTCGGCGTAGCTCGCGTCGTCCTCGATGGGTACCTCGCGTGTGGTCGCGTCCCGCTCGTCCTGTCCCGCAATCACGTCGAGCAGCGCGGCGGCGTCCTCGACGGTCTCGCCGAAGGGGCCGATCTGCTCGAGACTGTTGCCGTAGGCGACCAGTCCGTACCGCGAGACCAGTCCGTAGGTGGGTTTGATGCCGACGACGCCGCAGAACGCGGCGGGGCAACGGATCGAGCCGCCCGTGTCGGTGCCGAGTGCGACGTCGGCCTCGCCCGCGGCGACGGCGGCGGCCGAACCCCCGGAGGAGCCGCCGGGGACGTGGCCGGGTGCGGCGGGGTTTTCGGTCGAGCCGAAGTGGGAGGTCTCGGTCGTCGACCCCATCCCGAACTCGTCCATGTTCGCCTTGCCGACGATGGTCGCGCCCGCCTCTTTCAGGCGACTCACGACCGTCGCGTCGTACGGCGGCACGTACTCGGCGAGCATCTTCGATCCGCAGGTCGTCTGGATGCCCTCGGTCGAGATGTTGTCCTTGACGGCGACGGTCGTGCCAGTGAGGGGACCGTCGTCGTCGCCCTCGATCGTCTCCTCGGTGATGAAGATATCGTCGCTCATGATCAGGAAACGTTCGGCCCCTTGAAGTAGCCGTCCTCGGTCTCGGATGCGTTCTCGAGTGCCGCCTCGCGGTCGAGGGAGTCGTGCTCCTCGTCCGGTCGCATCACGTTCGTCAGGTCGGCCTCGCGGTCGACCTCGGGCACCTCGTCCAGCGTCTCGAAGTACTCGAGAATGTCCGCGAACTGTCGCGTGAACTGGTCGACCTCGTCGTCCGCGAGGTCGACGCGAGCCAGCTCCGCGACGTGGCGGACCTCCTCGGCACTGACGGCGTCGCTCATGGGTGGACGCACTGGCCAGCGGGGAGTAAGGGTTTCGATACGCACACCGTTCGGTCTCGATACACCGAACCCATCCGTAGCCCACAATACGGGCACGCCGCCGGCGACCCGCTGTCAAAAACGACAGACACGTTCGACAGTCTCACACGATACTCTAGCATTCATCTCACGATACGATCGAAGAATTTAAGCGTCGGCGGTTCATCCGTATACGTCACGATAGCACGTTTTCCAGCGAGCGTTGTGATCGATTTCCAACACAATGTCAGACACCACCATCCAAACACGGAGCGGTGAGCGACGTCAGCAGGAGTCCGAAGAGTCATCAGAACGATCAGTCGAGCGAGAGGAGTGTCCCGAATGCGACGGACGCCTCATTTCCGACACCGAGCACGCGGAGACGGTCTGTGAGGACTGCGGGCTCGTCGTCGACGAAGGCGAGATCGACCGCGGTCCAGAGTGGC
Source organism: Natronorubrum amylolyticum (assembly GCF_052040145.1). NCBI lineage: Archaea > Methanobacteriati > Methanobacteriota > Halobacteria > Halobacteriales > Natrialbaceae > Natronorubrum > Natronorubrum amylolyticum. The sequence goes on along the minus strand of NZ_JBPPFW010000008.1, from coordinate 4,835 downwards.
GCGCCTTCGACGCCGGCGAGAAGGACGAAAAGTCCCGCGTCGGCGCGCCCACGACGAACATGATGCACGACCAGGGGCTGTCGACCAACATCGGCTGGCAGGACAAAGACGCCTACGGTCGGTCGCTCTCGAGTCGCCAGCGCCAGAAGATGCAGCGATTGCGTACCTGGAACGAGCGCTTCCGCACCCGCGACTCCAAGGAGCGCAACCTCAAGCAGGCCCTCGGCGAGATCGACCGGATGGCCAGCGCGCTCGGCCTGCCCGAGAACGTCCGCGAGACCGCCAGCGTAATCTATCGGCGTGCCCTCGAGGAGGATCTCCTCCCCGGCCGTTCGATCGAGGGCGTCGCGACCGCGTCGCTGTACGCCTCTGCACGGCAGGCCGGCACCCCGCGCAGCCTCGACGAGATCTCTGCCGTCTCCCGCGTCGAGAAGGACGAAGTGGCACGGACCTACCGCTACGTCGTTCGGGAACTCGGTCTCGAGGTCAAGCCGGCCGATCCCGAACAGTACGTGCCGCGCTTTGCGAGCGATCTCGATCTCTCGGACGAGACCGAGCGACGCGCGCGGAGCCTCCTCTCGACGGCCAAGGAACAAGGGCTCCACAGCGGCAAGTCGCCGGTCGGTCTCGCGGCCGCCGCCGTCTACGCCGCCGCGCTCCTGACCAACGAAAAGGTTACCCAGAACGACGTCAGCGAGGTCGCGAGCATCTCCGAAGTCACGATCCGCAATCGGTACCACGAGTTGCTCGAGGCCGAAGAGGGCGCGCCGGCCTGATCGATCCGCGCGTCAGCACGTTCTCAGCGCAGATTCCCACGCTCGTCAATAGTCGGTTGACACGAGTTATTCCGCCACTAACCGTTTTGCATCGATTATAGTCTGTTCATAGTGAATATCACGTATCGATGTAGTTCGGGTATGAGCTGTGACAACTGTCCATCGGAGCAGGTCGCCTACACCCTGACGACTCACGTGTCGGATAGCCCCGGCGAGCAGATCGATCTGCACTTCTGTTCGAACGAGTGTCTGCGCGTCTGGACGTGACCGAGTCTGCAACTAGGTGCAATCGGCGCCCATCAGTCGATCAGAACTGAAAAAGAACGAGAGTCGGTCGGGTCGACTCTCACAGATCGTCGTCGTAGATCTCGGGGTTCGGCTCGCCCTGGACGTCGATGACGCCGATCATTCCCCGCTGGGTCACTCGAGAGAGGGCGTGGTCGACGATCTTGATCGGGCCGGGAACGTGGAGTTCCATCTCGCCCGCGGTGACGGTCCCGGGTGCGACCGGCGACGTTTCGACGTTCCTGCCGGGCTCGCTCAGGAGGTCGCCGTCGCGGTAGTAGCGGCTCCAGACGTTGCCGATGGGGTGGAGCGCGCTGGTGAGATTCGGTCCGCCGTTGGCGAAGTACACCCGAACCGTTTCACCGACCTCCGCGGTGACCGGACCGTGGCCGTCTTCGGTGATCGCGCCGACCTCCCCGTTGAGGAGGACGTAGGTCGGATCCTCGTCGGCGGCCGCATCGAAGTCGAACTCGTGGTGTCCGTCCTCGCCGGTGTCACCTGTGGTGTAGAGTTCGTGCTGGCCGAAGTAGAACTCCCGGTCGACTTCGGGAAGTCCGTCTTCGGGTTCGACGAGGATCGCGCCGAACATACCCAGGCTGATGTGTTGGTCCATCGCCGGGACGGCACAGTGGTAGATGTGGACGCCGGGGTAGATCGCCTTGAAGCGGATGCTGGCAGTGTCGTCCCCGGGTCCGAGCGAGGTCGCGACGGCGCCGCCTCCAGGGCCGTAGACCGCGTGGGAGTCGACGTTGTGCATCGCGGCGTTGTGCTCGCCGGGCACCTTGAAGGTGAGTTCGACCGTGTCACCCTCGCGAACGCGGTACATCGGCCCCGGGATCTGGCCTTCGTAGGTCATGAAGTCGACCGTGACGCCGGGTTCGACTTCCGCCGTGACCTCGATACTCTCGAGTGTGATCTCGTGCGTTCGCGGTTCGTCCCAGTCGACGGGGGGCGGAACGTCGGTCGGGTCGGCTGCGATGCGGTCGATGTCGACGGCCTTCGCCGCCTCGAGTCCGGTTTCGTCGGCCGCCGCTGGGTCCGGGTCGTTCTCGGCGAGACAACCGGCCAGTGCTACCGCACCGGTTGCGCCGAGTGCTTGGAGTACTGTTCGTCGGGTCGAGATTGCGGTAGTGGTTGTCATTGGCCTTCTCCTCGGTTATCGGTAGGCGACCTCGCCATACACCCGTAGCGATGATTCTCTCCCCGTAATAATTGGGCAGACATGTTCGGCCCCAGAAGGTCGTCTTCGTCAGACCGGACCAGTCTCGGAACGGAGCGAGTGCGAGCGGTTCCAACTCACGAGCCGTCGTATCGACGCTCGAGAGCGACCGAATCGATTAGGTCCGTTCGTCTCCCAACGGATTTGAGACGGCTTTCGATCTGTTCGTTCCCCAACGGATTTGACGCGGCCCGTAGACGGTTCGTGTATGACCGCGATGATGAGAGAGCGCCTCGAGGCCGCCGGGGAACTACCCTCGTCGCTCGAGGCGGAATCGACCGTTCGAACCGTCAACGGGATCGAGTTACACGTCGTCGCGGCCGGCGACGAGGCGGACCCGCTGGTCGTCTTGCTGCACGGCTTTCCGGAGTTCTGGTACGGCTGGCGACACCAGATCGAACCGCTCGTCGACGCCGGCTATCGCGTGCTCGTCCCCGACCAGCGGGGCTACAACCTGAGCGAGAAGCCCGAGGGCGTGCGTCCGTACCGCACCAGGGAGTGTTCCCGGGACATCGTCGAGTTGATCGCGAGCGAGGGTCGCGACAGCGCTCGCGTCGTCGGCCACGACTGGGGCGGCGCGGTGGCCTGGGACCTCGCGCTCCGACACCCCGGGGTCCTCGACCGACTCGCGATCGTCAACGCGCCCCACCCGGTCGTCTACCGCTACCACCTGCTCTCGAATCCGGAGCAGCTTCGCCGGAGCTGGTACGCGATGGCGTATCAGGTGCCGCGGCTCCCCGAGTTCGCCTCCCGCATCGGAAACTTCGCGCTGCTCGAGCGAGCGCTCACTGAGATGGCCGCACCGGGTACCTTTACCGACGACGATCTCGACCGATACCGGCGCGCCTGGCGGCAGGACGGAGCGCTCACGGCGATGCACAACTGGTACCGGGCGGCCGCCCGATACCCGCCCGCGTTTCCCCGAGAACGAGTCGACGTTCCGACGCTGATCGTCTGGGGCACGGACGACGTCGCGCTGACGACCGAACTGGCGATCGACGCCGACCAGTACTGCGACCGCAGTCGGCTCGAACTCCTCTCCGAGACGAGCCACTGGGTTCAGCACGAACGGCCGGAGCTGCTGACCGAACTGCTGCTCGAGTCGTTCGGGGACAGTTCTGAGTAGCTCCCCGAGAATCACTCCGTCCAGATAACCGTCACGACCTCGTCCTCGCGCTCGACGGTTTCGAACGCGTAGCCGCGGTCCTCGAGTTTCGGGTAGAGAAACTGCGGGACCCGATCGTTGCGCTGGACGAGGACGGTCTCGTCGGGACTGTCGGCGAGCGTCTCGAGGGTCTTCGCGAGCGGTTCGGGCGGGCCGAGCGAGCGTACGTCGAGGACCTCCCGCGGTCGGTCGGTCGGCGCATCGGTCCGCTCGACGACGGCGTCGTAGGTCTGCATACGTGACGGTTCGGGACGGCGCTACCTCGGTTTCGTCCCGTACATGTTCGGTCGCACAGAAGAAGTGGAAAGCAGGGGTGTGAGTGGTGTGTCGTGCCGGCCCGGTTACCGTCAGGCGGTTACCTTCGGGAATCGGGCGACGAACTCTTCGGGGGCGACGCGTTCGACCTCGTAGCCGTCGGCGTCGAACGCGTCGACCTCGGCCTGGAACTCGTAGAACAACGGCTTGGGCTCGTGGTCGTTGACGATGGTCAGCGTCTCGCCGGGCTCGAGGTCGTCGAACGCCTCGTGGATTTTCGGGTGGCGGTTCACCGGTGGGATCTCCCGGACGTCGAGTCGTGTCATGCAACTGGTTCTGGGGAGCGCGGCCGCAAGGATATTCGTCCGAACGTGTTCGCTCCCTGGGTCCCCGACCGGGAGACCACTCACGTGCGGGCCACCCTGACGACGTTAGGCGTGCTCGATGCGGACGTGCCAAACGTCGTCGTGCCGTTCGCTCTCGTGGATGAACCCGCGGGCCTCGAGCACTTCGTACAGCGGCTTCGGTTCGAACGGCGCGATCAGTCGCAGTCGCTCGTCGGCCGCAAGCGACTCGAGGGCGGCCACGATGTCGTCGAACGGCGGGCCGTCGATCTCGCGGACGTCGAGCGTCGTCTCGGTAGCGGTGTGTTCGGGTGCCATGTGTCGACGAACGGTGCGAACGAGGGTGGACGTTCGGGCGAACGTGTTCGAACGTCTGGCATTCCCACGGGTTGGGAACGGTCGCGAATATATTCGACGGCACGGGTATATAGTGACGAACGGAACACGTTCCTATGGCTCAGGCGACACTCACAATCACGATGCCCGAACAGGTCTGGATTCAACAGCTCTCGACGGCGTATCCGGCGGCGAGCTTTCGAGTGCTGGCCGCGGTCCCCGGCGCCGAGACCGGCTTCGCCCTCGTCCGGATCGCCGGCCCGGAGGTCGCCGATATCGTCGAGGAGATGCGCGACCACCCCCAAATTACCGAACTCTCGCTCGCTCAGTGGAGCGAGAACGAGGTGACCGTTCACTTCGAAACGACTGCCCCGCTGTTGCTTTTCTCGTCGCGAGACTCCGGAATGCCGATCGAACTCCCGGTCGAGATCGTCGACGGCGAGGCGACGGTCGAG
>NZ_JBPPFW010000007.1:0-66849 GCF_052040145.1 Natronorubrum amylolyticum | reverse complement strand
ACGTTCGGCGACCTCAGACCGCGACCGGTCGAGCGTCACCGAACTACCAAGGCTAACATCAGATCCCTTCTGTACGGCGGACCGCAGGGGAAGGATCCTCATTTCCTTCGGATCTATTCGTAGGCCATCTGGGGTACATAACCCCTTCGGACTGCGAGTGATCCGAGACGACGAGACGAATCCAACGCCCCGTCGAACACATACTATCCGAATTCCCTCGTACACTTAAGGGCATCGGATCGAAACCGCCGCCGGAAACCGCACCCGGCGGGGGTTTTTGCGTATCATACGATAGGTGTCCTGAGTATATAAGGACATCGTACTGTTACGCCGGTTCGTCGGCGTCAGTCACGCTCGATCCGAGTACCCGTACGGAAGCGTATCGGTTCGACCGACGGGCTCCGACGAGAGACGGATAGTGTACCTACCTCCGTGCCGGGAAACGGCCGGAGGGAACGCGGCGAGATGCGCCGCGTCGTTCGCATTACATTCGAAGTCCGGGTTCGTACATAAGGCCGTCGTCTCGAGTGCTGTTTGTCCCACGTTACTCCGTCTCGCGATTCACTCGAGCCCGGTGATTTGGCTCCACCGACTATCGTCGTTCCGAGACCCGATCCGACGACCTGCCGATGCCGGCGAGACCGAAGAGCAGTCGCTTGCAGCCGAGCAACAGCTCTCGAAGGACGGGTGCACCGTCGTAGAGCCAGAGGAGAAACGCAAAGCCAGCCATTCCGACCTGTATCCAGAGATAGGTCGAGAGCTCTCCCGCGAGGAGTTCGCTCGAGTATCGGTTGAACAGTAGGAAGAATTGATCGATGAACCCCTGTTCGTGTACCCCAGGGCCGACCGTTTCAACCGGCCAGAGCATGATTGCTGGCTGATAGACGCCCTCTCGAACGTAGGCGTCGAGCACGTCAGACGGCAAGTGCAACAGGTAGCCGAGACCGAACGCGATGCCAGTCCGTGGTCGTCCCGCCGAGCGAGCGACGAGACCGACGAGGATCGACAGCGGAACGGCGAAGAAAATCGAGTGGCCGAGTGCGTAGCCGGCGTCGAAGACGCCGTACTCCCACGCCAGGGGCTTATCGATGATGTCCGGAAGGACGGACGCGAACACGACAGTAAACGCCTCGAGTCCACCGGGCGAATCCCGATAGATCACGTGACAAAACAGCGAGTAGACGAGATAGCCCACGATCGCGTGTTCCCATGGCCACATACTCCGGACGTGCGGTGGGCGGTGGATAGTTATGCAGCGCTTGTCGTCGATCCTGCTGCGTGATAGCCCGAGACGGAGACCGGTTGCGTACACCAGACGCGGAGTCCAGCTCGGCGAACGGTTCGGACAGCGGTAACACACACCGCAGGAAAACGAAAACGGTTCGACGCGGTAGCAGTCGGTTACCCCTCGTCGCCGTCGTCGTAATATGGATATTACGTTCGGTTGAATCCGAACGGGCCGTTTTGAACGAGGCGCGACCGACACGATTTAGCGGCGAGCGTCGAATACGCAGGTATGGATCGAGAAGGGTTCGTCAAACTCTCAGTCATCGGGATCGGGCTCGTGGTGTTGAGCTTCTTCGTTCGCGGGTTCAGCCAGCTCGCCCTCGGTCGAGACGTCGCAGAGATGTTGCAAGCACCCTTTGCGGTCGCCGGCTTCTGTATCGTCGTCTATCTATTCATCAGGGCGACGCTCGATTTCGTGGGTATCTGGGAAGTCGAGAACAGTGAGGCGTAACGCCGGAGACCGATAGCCATCTCGAGACACGGAAGGAAACCGTTTTTCGCATACCGAACGAACGCGAGGGTATGACAGTACCCGTGCGGCCACTCCCCGACCTCGGACCGGCCGACCGCGCTGCCTTTTTCGATCGGGACGCCGGCATCGAGGCGGTCAGCGGAGACGTAGCCGAGATCGTCGACCGCGTTCGCGAGGAGGGAGACGTCGCCGTCCGCGAGTTCACGAGCGAGTTCGACGGCGTCGAACTCGGAAACATCGACATCACGGACACGTGCGAGCGCGCGTACGACGACCTCGAGGACGATCTCCGCGAAGCGATCGAAACGGCCGCGACGAACGTCAGGGAGTTCCACGAGGCCCAGTGCCCCGAAGACTGGCGCGACGAGTTCGGTCCCGGCCGGGAACTCGGCCGTCGGTTCCGTCCCATCGATCGCGTCGGCGTCTACGTCCCCGGTGGGTCAGCGGCCTACCCCTCGAGTGCGATCATGGGCATCGTCCCGGCGGTCGTCGCGGGCGTCGATCACGTCTCGGTCGTGACGCCGCCGGCCGACGAGATGAACCCAGCGACGCTGGGAGCGATCCACGCTGCGGGTGCCGACGCGGTCTACAGCGTCGGCGGCGCACAGGCGATCGCCGGACTCGCCTACGGAACCGAGACGATCACGCGCGTACAGAAGATCGTCGGTCCCGGAAACAAGTGGGTCACGGCGGCGAAGGCCGCCGTGCGAGGAGACGTCGAGATCGACTTCCTCGCGGGACCGAGCGAGGTCGTCGTCGTCGCCGACGAGACCGCAGAGCCGGAACTCGTCGCGACGGAACTGGTCGCGCAGGCCGAACACGATCCGAACGCGTCGGTCGTCGCCGTCACGGCGGACGAGGGCACTGCCGAGGCGATCGCCACGGCCGTCGACGAACAGGCCGACGCGCGCGAGCGCGAAGATGTGATTCGTGATGCACTCGAGAACGACGCGAGCGGCGTGCTTCTGGCGCGATCGATGAGCGAAGCGATCCTCTTCACCGAGGAGTACGCGCCCGAGCACCTCGCGATCGTCGCCGAGGACGACGAGTCGCTCCTCGAGCGGATCGACAGCGCGGGCAGCGTCTTCCTGGGACCGAACACGCCGGTCGCGGCGGGCGATTACGCCAGCGGGACGAACCACGTGCTCCCGACCAACGGCGGCGCACGCGTCACCGGTGGACTCTCGGTCGAAACCTTCCTGCGATCGACGACGGTTCAGCGACTCTCCGGCGAGGGACTGGCCGACATCGGCGAGACGGTCACGACGCTCGCGGACGCCGAGGGACTCGAGGCCCACGCCGAAAGCGTCCGTCGGCGACTCGAGAAACTGGACGATACGTAGCGCAGACCCATCGTGAGAGCGGATACTCACGGAATCTACAACCTAGTTTTACGGTACTCGGCGTAGAAGGAACCGTAGTAATGCCACGGCGTGAGCCCGAGAGTGAGCCAGTGGTCGACCCCACCGATAGGCGCATCCTCGAGCGAAACTACGATTACGCACAAAAGAACGTGCGACTGCTCTCGATGTGGTACGAGTGCGAGCCAAAGCGGATGCTCAAACTGCTCGCGGAGTACGATATCGAACTGTCACGAAACGACAAGCGACAGTTCGGGACGTACTATCAGTCGGTACAGCGGCATGCGAACGCGTACGGTGAGTAACAGCGTAACGAATGCCGTTCGATGGGTCGTGGCCGTGGGGGTATGTTCGGTGGATCACTGGGGTGGCCAATGGCGTCACAGTTAACACCGTTGCGACGGAAGGGATACGCATGAGCACGGACAGCATGGATGGTGGCGACGCAGAGACGCGCCCGCAGATCGAAGTAACCGAAGAGGCGGCCGAACAGGCGCTCGACTTGCTCGATAGCGAAGGGCTCGACGCGACCGAAGCGGGGCTTCGGCTCTTCGTCCAGCAGGGTGGCTGTGCGGGTCTCTCCTACGGCATGCGCTTCGACGATTCACCGGACGGTGACGATACGATCTACAACCATCACGACCTTCGCGTCTTCGTCGATCCGGCAAGCCTGAAGTACATCGAAGGCAGCATCCTCGACTTCGAGAGCGGACTGCAGGCGGAAGGGTTCCACGTGGAGAACCCGAACGTCGTCAGCGAGTGTGGCTGTGGCGAATCGTTCCGAACGTAACGTCGGTTCTCGTCACCGTTCGCCGTCCGTCGATTCTTTTGCAGGCAATCTGGCACAGTGTTGCGTCCCGCCCGAAATACGGTGAACGTCTCGGAGGCGAGTGGAATCGTCTCGAGTAAGTCGAGCGCCTGCTCGAATCGAATCAGAACCGAGTTCTCGACTCGAGCAGTGACCCGAAAAGGGACTCAGTCTTCGAGCTGGAACGCAACGGTGACTTCCGCCTGATACTCCCGGTCGTCGGCGCTCGCGACCTCTACCCCCAGTTCGTCGACTTCGATCCAGTGGACGTTCTCGAGGGTCGCCTCGGCGCGGTCGATCGCGTCGTCGGCCGCGGCGTCGAAACTCTCCGTACTCGTTCCGATCAGAGTGATCTTTTTGAAGACCATTGCCCGTAGAGGTACGCTCCGTACTCCCTTCAATGTATGGCTAGTGATAGCAATCAGCACTGTTTTTGATACGAGCGACGGCGGAACGATCGGTCGGCAGCAATCTGCGGATCGAGAGAACGGGCGATCCGACCGCATTGTGGAAGCTGTCGGCGCCCGAAGAGATGCGTGAACGCTTTTGGGGGTTCCGGTCCCACACTCTCCCATGGCAGATGCAGACGGTTCGATCGACGTGTCGGAGATCGGTGAACTGACGCCGCCGGATCGGACGCTAATGGGGCCCGGACCGAGCGACGTCAACCCTCGAGTGCTGCGGGCGATGTCCACGCCGCTCGTGGGCCACCTCGACCCGTCGTTCGTCGAGATCATGAACGAGGTCCAGGAGTTGCTGCGCTATACGTTCCGGACCGACAACAAGTGGACGATCCCGGTGTCTGGTACGGGTTCCGCGGCCATGGAGGCCGCGATCGGCAACGTGGTCGAGCCGGGCGACACCATGCTCGTCCCGACGAACGGCTACTTCGGCGGCCGAATGGCCTCGATGGCGCGCCGAGCCGGCGGCGAGGTCGTCGAGGTCGACGCCCCGTGGGGCGAACCGCTCGAGCCGGCCGACGTCTCCGACGCACTCGCCGAACACGACCCCGACGTCTTCGGCTTCGTCCACGCCGAGACGAGCACGGGCGTACTCCAGCCCGACGTCCCCGAACTCACGGCAGCGGCCCACGATCACGACGCGCTCGTCATCGCCGACACCGTGACCTCGATCGGCGGGGTCGAGTTGCGCGTCGACGAGTGGGACATCGACGTCGCCTACGCGGGTCCCCAGAAGTGTCTCTCCTGTCCGCCGGGTGCGAGCCCGTTGACGCTCTCGGACACCGCGATGGAGAAAGTCCTCTCGCGGGAGGAAGAGCCCCGCTCGTGGTATCTGGACCTCTCCCTGCTCGAGGGCTACTGGGGCGACGACCGCTCGTATCACCACACCGCGCCGATCACGAACGTCTACGCGATTCGCGAGGCGCTGCGACTGGTCGCCGAGGAGGGCATCGAAGCCCGCTGGGACCGCCACGAACGGCTCGCGGGCGCGCTGAAAGCCGGGATGGAGGGGATGGGCCTCGAGATGAACGCCCCCGACGAGTACTGGCTCCCGAGTCTCAACGCCGTCCGCGTCCCGGACGGGATCGACGACGGCGAGGTCTGTGCTGAACTGCTCGAGCGCTACGATCTCGAGGTCGCGAGCGGACTAGGCGATCTGGACGGCGAGATCTTCCGGATCGGTTGTATGGGCTACTCCGCGCGCCCGGAGAACGTCATCTACGTGGTGACGGCGCTGGGTGACGTGCTCGAATCGATGGGTGCGGACGTCGATCCCGGTGCCGGCGTGTCGGCGACTCGAGACGCACTATAAAAGAACGGAAACGGTTTTTCGCTCGTTACACCGACACTCGTGGTCCTGGCGGGGCTCGTTCGACCTGATAGTCGTCCCCGTCGACGACGATGATGGCCCACTCGTAGTCCGGATCCGCGCTGTTGAGCTTGTTCTCGATTTCGTCGGCGTCCTCCGGCTGGGCGACGAAACAGTGGAACTGTCCCGATTGGGACGGAAGCTCTCCTGTCTCGAGGACGGTGTTTACCTGCACGGCCTTCCACTCGCGTTCGGCGCGGAACGTCGGGCCGTTGCCTTCGACGGTGTACCCAAGCTCTGCGAAGATCGACCTGGCCTGCTCGACGAGTCGCATGTTAACAGGACCCATTCATAGCTACCTACAACGGCATCCATGATAAATGTTGGTGCGTCACAAGAAGTTGCCCGTTCTTCCCAACTAACTGGACGTATCCTGCGCCGAGACGAAACGATCGATCAGTGGATCAGCAGATTAGTGGACGGAAACAGGCTGTTACTGGCGATACACACTGGTTTGCCGGTGCGGGTGAGAACGCAACAAAATGCCCGAAACGCAGGGTGAACTGGCGAATCTCGGTGCGGGCGTCGTGGTCGGTATCGGTCGGCGCTATTCGTGGGCGGCGTCCCACTCGGTCGGCTTGCGGAAGTTCCCACACTGGTTGCACTTGATGCGCCCCATCGAGTCCATCGCGTTATCGAAGCTCTCGCAGTTCGCACAGAACCAGCCGTACCGACTCTCGGCGTCTCGAGACTCGTACGCTACGAGAAACGGACCCTTCGAGCCCCGGTCGCCGTCCGTCTCCGAAACGTAGACGGTCGCGCCGTCGTCGGTGGACAGTGTTTGCATACACGCGTGTACCCGCGCACGTAATAAATGATTGTCTGTCCCGCCGTGGACGGTCTCTCCCGTCGCAACGTCCGTAAACCGACTGCTCCGCCGCAGCGGCCGCGAAAGCAGTGCGAACGACCGGGCGAAACCGAAATGTGGTATGTGTTCACAAGAGTGACTATCCTAACTGAAAGGTTTACCCGGCAGGGAATCGTTCGTTCGACTAATGTCGCTGGTCGTGGTTCCCGTTCGGTATCCGTTGTCGAAGCACTCTCGTCGAACGCTCGAGCGCGCGATCGAGGTCGCGCGCGAGCGTGACGCGCCGTTGACGGTCCTGCACGTCGATCTCTACCAGAACGGGAAGAAAGTGACGCGAATCGACCTGAAAACCGCCGTGGAGAACGTGTTCGGCCGACTCGAGAACGTTCGATACGTCGTTCGGACCGGCTTCCTCGTCGAGGAGAGCATTCTCGACGAGGTCGCGGCGGAGGGCGCCGACGCCGTCGTCATCGGCAGCCAGCAGGCGAGCCGATTACGCCGGATCTTCCGTCGGTTCACCGACAATCCGAACATCGATCAGTACCTCCGGACCCATCTCGACTGCGAGGTTATCACGGTCGAGAGCGCGACGGCCTGAACTACGCAGTTCTCCCGGCGTCCCGCACCACGAACACCGGAATCGAGGCGTTGTCGACCACCCGCTCCGAGACGCTGCCGAGCGAGGTGACTTTCTCCCGGGCGCTCTTTCCACGGGTTCCGATCACGATCAGATCGATCCCGCGCTCGTCGGCGTACTCGAGAATCGTCTTCGACGGCGTCCCCTTTCTGACGTCGGCTTCGGTCTCGAGACCGCGATCCGACGCCTGCTCCGTGACGGTGGCGACGGCGTCTTGGCCCTCTTCCTCGAGCGATCGCTCGAGGTCGGGACCGGTCTCGTCGGTGGCCGCGGCGGTGATCCGGCTGTCGACGACGTACAGGCCGTGAACCGTCGCGTCGTTGTCCGCCGCGATGGGTAATCCGTGAGCCAGCGTCTCGTCGATCGTCTCGCTCCCGTCCGTCGGAATGAGGATATCGTCGTACATCTGTTCCTGTCGTTGGACTTCGCGAGGAGTTCAGATAAAGGGTCCCCACGATCTCGAGTAGTGGGAGGACGGGTACGGAACCGCCGTCGAGCGACGAGGGAACGCGATCGAACCTGAGGAAACAGCGAGCACCACACGACCGTTACTGGCCGGTCTCGTCTCCGCCGTCGGGCTCGGCCGCTTCCTCGGGCGACTCCGCCGAGTCGGCGGCCGACTCCAGCCAGTCGGTGTCGGGGCCGTCGACGGCTAGACGGCCGACACCGCTGTGTTCGTCGAAGACGTGGTGTCGGTGTGGGTACGCGAACTCGACGTCCATGTCGGCGAATCGCTTGTAGAGCGCCGCCTGTACGTCCGACTGGGCGACGCTCTGTTTGTAAGGGTGTTGGACCCAGAACCGCAGTTCGAGTGCGACGCCGTCGTCGCCGTACTCCTCGATCGTACAGAGCGGCGCCGCCCCGTACCGCGCGCTGCCGATCCGGATATCCGGCCCGCCGGAGATGACGGTGTCGACGGAGCGAGCGGCTCGTTCGGCCTGGCGTCGTGCGGCCTCGAGATCGCTGTCGTACGTGATCTCGAACGCGACGGAGATCCGCGTTCGTTCGTCCTCCGCGGAGTAGTTGATCACGTCGCGTTCGTGGATTTCGGAGTTCGGGATGACGATGAACGTGTTCTGGAGGGTGAAGATCTTGGTGTAGCGAATCGTGATGTCCTCGACGAACCCCTTGTGGCCCTCGTCGGTGACCTCGATCATGTCGCCGATCTCGTAGGGTCGGTCGGCGAGGACGAAGAACCCGTTGACCAGACTCCCCACGAGCGGCGCGAGGACGACCGCGATCACCGCCGAGATGACGGTCACGGAGAGGAGAATCTGCGTGTCGCCGACGCCGAGAATGCCGGCAGCGATGATCGCTGCGACGAGCAGGACGGATATTCTGACACCGCGTAGGACGGTCCGAGTGACGCTGGGGCGCTCGATCCGACGTGCGATGGTCCGCCCGGCGACGCGGACGACGAGTTTCGAGAGGTACCAGCCGACGACCAATACGAACGTCGCGAGGACGAGCTGAACGACGAGATCGGGAGGTTCGTACGGGAGGATGCGCTGGACCTCCTCAGTCGCCGTGCTCTCGTTCATTTGCAGTCCCCCGCGCATGGCAACACACTCATCCGCGGAGTGGTTAAGGGTTCTGACCTTCACACACGCCGTGGGAGACGGTAGCTCGCCGCAGATAAAACAACCCGATTTCGAAAATAGGTGCTACTCAGAGTATAATAAATCATTTAGTCGTCGGCAGCATACGGACAACTATGGCACCAGACGAACTTCGCTCGACCGTCGAGCAGGTCGGCGACCGGTTCAATCTCGGCGAGTACGAGATCGACGCCTACCTGACTGTCTTGGAGCAGGGACAGCTCACGGCCAGCGAGATCGCCGACCGAACCGACATTCCACAGCCCCGCGTCTACGACACCGTCCGTAGTTTGAGCGACCGCGGGCTGGTCGAACTGCGCGAGTCGCGCCCGATGAAGGTCGTCGCGATCGATCCCGACGAAGCCTTCGAGAACGTCCAGAACTCCTTAGCGGAGATGATCGACGAACTCGAGGCCCGCTACACGGCCCCCGCCCGCGACACGGAGGCCGTCTCGCTCGTGAAATCGCGGTCGACGATCCTCCGTTATCTCGAGGAGGTCATCGCCGACGCCGACTACGAACTCTCCCTCTCGCTGACGCCGGACCTGCTGACGCGGTTCGAGGACGACCTGAAGGGGGCCGTCGAGGAGGGCGTCAGCGTCGATCTGATCGTCACGCCGGGGCGAGAGGCGCCCGATCCCGACGAGTTCGACTACCTCGAGGTCGCGACGACGGCTCGAGCACGACGCGGTATCACCACCCCGGTCGTCGCCGTCGCGGACGGCAACTACTCGATGTACGCGACCCAGGACGCGCTGCGTGATGACCAGGACCGCTACGGCGTCATCTTCAACCGTTCGGCGCTCGGCTTCCTGGTCTCGGGCTTTTTCGGCACCGTCCTCTGGACGACGGCCGAACGGACTCTCGGCGAGGACGGGACCGCGCGACACTACCCCCGAAAGTACGCCTCGATCCGACGCTGCGTCAAGGACGTCATCGACGAGGGCGGCGAGTTCTACGCGACGATCGAGGGGCGGGACGTCGAAGTCGGCGGCCCGCGCGTCGTCCGCGGACGGATTCTCGACGTCTCCTTCGAGGTCAGCGAGGAGGTCGCCGCACTCACGCTCGAGACCGAGTCGGGCGAGGAGGTTACCGTCGGTGGCCGCGTCGCCGCCTTAGAGGACGTCGAAGCCCACGAGATCCACATCGGCCGCAACGAACCGCCGGCGATCGACGACGAGTGACCGGCCGCGGTCGATCGTGCCAACGCCGACCGCGAGGGCCGCGGTCCGAGAAGCTATCAGTCAGGTGCTAGTAACGGCGAGATAGCAGCGTTCCAGGAGGTGCTGGCGGTAGCCAATCTTCGAATACTGAGTTCTCGAGGATACGGGTGAGGGTGACCGAGCCGAGTAGCGACGGCCAACGCGGTCGCCACGGCCGGTCAGACGACCGAACGGTATCGAGAGTGACGCCTTTCACCGGCGTTCGGCGGTCGTCGAGTCGCTCGACGCCAGTTTGCGGTCGCACGGCGACGGGAGCCGACGTGTTGCAGACCTTCAGCCGTCGGTCACCGTGCAGTGACTCTCCGCCCGTCGGTCGCCGTCGTTCGATGGCTCTCCACTCGTCGGTGGGCGACGTCACGCGAGGCGGAGTTCGACTGTTCGACGGTCCTCGCCGGCCGCCGCACACCAATGGCCGATTGGGAACCCGTCGACGCCGACGGCCCGTCGATCCGAGAATCGTGGATTTTCAGTGTCAGTAACAAGGGCGTCGTAACCGAAACGAGATCCCGACACTCACGCTTTATTACACCATTTATTGCCAATATATAAGTCCGATAACGTGGACGGATCACTGGTCATGGGACGCGATACCGCCGGTCGATCAGATCGTTCCCGCCTGAGACGTCGGTCGTTTCTGAAGGCCGCGTCAGCGACGAGTGCGGCCGGGGCGGTCGCCATCGCCGGCTGCCTCGGTGGGGCTCGCGAACCGGGGACCGTGGTGATGACCGCCGCCACGGACGTGGAGGGAATCATGTACAGTGACGGAGACGAACCCTCGGTCCAGCAGGCGCTCTGGGACGCCGGGTTGGACGAGGACATTCACGTCGAGATCCAGACGGTCGTCAGCGACTCCGACCAGCGGATGCAAGGGGCCCAGTCCGCGCTGCAGGCGGGTCGTGCCCCACCCGACATCCACATGATGGACAGCGGCTGGACGATTCCGTTCATCCTTCGGGAACAGACGACCAATCTGGACGAACAGCTCTCGGACGACGTGCTGGAGCGGATCGAAAACGAGTACCTCCAGGCCATCGTCGAGACCGCCAGACATCCGGAGACGGACGAACTACACGCGCTCCCGATGTTCCCGGACCTCGGATTCATGCTGTATCGACAGGATCTCATCGAGGACGCCGGCCACGATACCGGCGACTGGGCCGACGAACCACCCTCGTGGGAAGAGTTCTCGACGGCCGTCAGCGACGCGATGGCCGAAGGCGACGTCGACTACGGCTTTACGACGCAGGCGGACGCCTACGAGGGACTGTCCTGTTGTTCGTTCAACGAGGTGATGACGTCCTGGGGCGGCGCGTACTTCGGCGGGGCCGACAACCTGTTCGTCGCCGGCGACCGGCCGATCACCGTCGACGACGACCACGTCGTGGACGCGATTCGGATGATGCGGACGTTCATCGACGAGGACGATCCGAACGCCCTCGAGGAGTACGACGAAATCTGCCCGTCCGCGATCGTCCAGTGGTCGGAACAGGAGTCGCTGGGTCCCTTCCAGGGCGGCAACGCGGTTGCCCACCGGAACTGGACGTTCGCGATGGCCGAGACCGGCTCGGAGGAGGCGTTCGGCGAGGACCTCGGCGTTACGACGATGCCGTACGCGGTCTCGGCAGACGACGCCGAGTTCGACGGTGTCGGCGGGACGACCTCTGCGCTCGGCGGCTGGAACCTCGTTCTGAGTCCGTACACGGATCGCCGCGAAGAGGCAGTGCAGGTCCTCGAAGCCTTCACCGACGAGGAGGTGATGCTGACGATCCTGGAACTCGCCGGCTTCCTGCCACCGATTACCGAACTGGTGACGGCGGCCGACGAGGACGAGATCGGACCGATGGCGCGGTACACGGACCAGATCGAACGGGCCAGCGAGACCGCGATCCCGCGTCCGGTTACTGACGTCTGGCCCGAGCAGTCGGCGCTGATCTATCAGGAAGTGAACGCGGCGTTCCGCGGCGCAAAAGCGCCCGACGAGGCGATGGGCGATCTCGCGGACCGTCTCGAGGGAAGCGAACGGGAGGTGGCAGCCCAAAATGGCGACTGATACCGACGCCATCACCGGCGGTGAGAGACCGACCGACCGGGATCGAACCGGAAACGCCGTCATCAACTGGATGGAAAGCCTGAGCGAGGCGGCCTACGCCTACCTGCTGTTGATCCCAGCGTTCGCCCTCCTGACGCTGATCGCGTTCTACCCGCTCATCTCGACGTTCATCACGTCGCTGCGCGAGGATCAGACGCGAGGGGCAGAGCCGCTCGGCGGCTTCGTCGGCATCGACAACTACGTCGACATCCTCACCGGGAACGCGCGACTCGCGAGGCAGTTCCTCGACGTGACGGTGTCGGGGTCGTTCCCGTTTCTCGAGATGGGGACGCCGTTCCTCCAGCAGGCGCTGTTCGTCACGATCGCCTTTGCGGTCATCAGCGTCATCTTCGAGACGGTGATCGGCTTCGGGCAGGCTTACGTCTTAGATCAGGAGTTCCGCGGTCGGCGCTGGGTTCGGGTCGCGATCATCCTACCCTGGGCCGTGCCCATCGTCATCCAGGGGATGATCTTCTTCCTGATGTTCCAGCCCGAGGTCGGCTTCGGCAGCGACCTCATGCAGTGGCTCGGGATCTTCGGGGCGAACCCGCTCGCCGACAGTCAGGACGCGTTCATCATCATCCTGGTCGCCGACATCTGGAAATCCTCGGCGTTCATGGCGCTGTTGATCCTGGCCGGTCTCCAGAGCGTCGACCGAAGCCTGTACGACGTCGCCCGGGTCGCCGGGGCGTCGCCGTGGCAGCGGTTCAAAATGATCACGCTCCCGCTCGTGATGCCGGCCCTGCTGGTCGCGATGTTGTTCCGGACGATGGACGCGATGCGGGTCTACGGGCTGATCGAATCGACAGCTGGCTGTACCACCGTGCCGTCGCTGACCTGTCTCGTCGTCGAGGCGATGTTCGGCGGGACCCGCATCTACGCGACCGCGGCCGCCGTCGCGTTCGCGACCGCGCTGGTCATCGGCCTGATCATCTCGCTGTACGTGGTGTTCTTCCGCGACACCGAGGGGGGACTGTACTAATGACGGACACTCGAGAGAACTCACATTCGGACGACACTGACGGACGGGAGGACCGAACGACAGCAACCGATTCGCGGGCCGAGCGGTTCCGAACCTCGTCGGGACTCCGCGCCGACGGCGGTCGCGAGACGACCGAAAGCGACCGGGGGGCCATCTTCGAGGGCAGCCAGGACGCGGAACTCGATCGCGGCCCCTTCCAGCAGTGGGCCGCGAACTCGATCGAGAACCCCGAGCGCGTCTACAGGGGGATGTTCTACGTCGCGGCGATCTTCTTCCTCTTTACGACGCTGTTCCCGTTCTACTGGCTACTCATGGTCGCGCTGACACCTGAAGGCCAGTTACAGGACATCATCTTCACGCCGAACGGGTTCAATCCCGGCGCCTTCATCGAGGTGTTCCAGGTAATCCCGTTCCACTGGTACGTCTTCAACAGCTTCGTCATCGCAACGGCCTCGACGATCCTCGTCTTGCTCGTCGGGAGCCTCGCTGGCTACGCCTTCGGGCGACTCGAGTTCCCGGGCAAGACACCTCTGCTACTGCTCGTGCTGGTCATTTCCTTTTTCCCGCCAGCCGCGTTCTTCATCCCGCTGAACGACCTGTTCAACACGAGCTTCTTTATACTCGAGCCGATCACCGGCGACGGCACCCTCTACAACACGCCGGGGGCGATGGTGTTGCCGCTGTCGGCCATCTTCATGCCGCTGGCGATCTTCATCCTGACAACGTTCTACGCCCAGATTCCGGACGGGTTAGAGGACGCGGCCCGCGTCGAGGGAACGACCCGTCTCGGGGCGCTGTTCCGGGTCATCATCCCGCTGTCGGCACCCGGCGTCGCGACCGCGGGCGTGTTGACGTTCATCGCGGTCTACAACGAGTTCTTCTTCTCGTTCCTGATGACCGACGGCCAGCCCCAGAACTGGGCGCCGATCCTCGAGGGCATTCTCGCCTATCAGGGCCAGTACGAGGTGATGTACAATCTGATGGCGGCCGCGAGTATCATCGGGGTCATCCCCGTCGCGATTCTCGTGGTCGTCGCCCAGGAAAAGATCGTCAGCGGACTCACCGCGGGAGCACTCAAGGAGTAAGACAATGGCACAAGTACGACTCGAAAACATCACGAAACGGTACGGAGAGGAAACGGCAGTCGACGGGATCAGTCTCGAGGTCGAAGACGGCGAGTTCGTCACCTTCGTCGGTCCCTCGGGCTGTGGCAAGTCGACCACGATGGAGACAGTGGCAGGGCTCACCCAGCCGACCGAGGGTGAAGTGTACATCGGTGGCGACAACGTCACGAAACTCGCCCCGAAGGATCGCGGGGTCGCGATGGTCTTCCAGAACATCGCCCTGTTCCCGCATATGGACGTCTACGAGAACATCTCCTTCGGGCTCCGGCTCCGAAAGTACGACGACGAGGAGGTCCGGCGTCGCGTCGAGCAGGCCGCAGACATCGTCCAGCTCGAGGGCATGTTAGACCGGATGCCCGCGGAGATGTCCGGCGGCCAGCAACAGCGCGTCGGGATCGCCCGCGCGATCGTCCGAAATCCGGACGTGTTCCTGATGGACGAGCCGCTGGCGAACCTCGACGCGAAGCTCAGAGTGCACATGCGGACGGAGCTCCAGCGGCTCCACCGAGAGCTCAACGCGACGATCATCTACGTCACGCACGACCAGGCCGAAGCGATGACGATGTCGAACCGGATCGCCGTCCTCAACGACGGCAAACTCCAGCAGATCGCCCCGCCGCTGGTCTGTTACAACGAGCCGACGAACCTGTTCGTCGCTGGCTTCATCGGCTCGCCCTCGATGAACTTCGCGGAGGGCGAACTCGACGAAAACGGAATCCAGACGCCGAACTTCCACATCGAACTGGACCCCGCGACCGTTCCGAACGCGTCGGTCGGCGACGCGGTCACCCTCGGCGTGCGACCGGAGGACGTCCACCTGTCGGCGTACGCCGACTCGTTGAGCCAGCCGACGGCGCAGATCGACGCCCGAAGTGACGTCCTCGAGCCGATGGGCGACGAGGTGTTCGTCTATCTGCTGCTCGCAGAGGACGCGGAACGAACGATGGACGAGGATCCGGCGTCGTCGTCGGGCCAGTTGCTGATGAGCGTCACGCCGGACACCGATATCGAGGCGGAACAGGACGTCGACGTCGTCCTCGATCGATCGAAGATCCACCTCTTCGACACGGAGACCGGCGACGCGCTCACACACGACATCACCGATCAGTCCGAACGGGAGTCGGGAACGACCGCGACGGAGGCGGACAGCTAATTACCGTCGGTACACACGCTCGAGCGTACAATCTCTTCGAACCGACCGACTCGCACTGAGCGTCGTTTGGCGACGGAACAAAGGGGAACCAGCCCCCAATTCGATATAGCGGTATTACCTGTATCAGTACGAGAACAGACGACGACTGTGGTGACTGCACTCAAATGAAACCGAATCGAAACGACATCAGAACCGGTATCGTCGGGCTGGGAAACATCGGCCAGTACCACGCGGAGCGACTCGTCGACCACGGCGTCTCGCTCGTGGGGGGCATGGACGTCGCCGCCGAGGCGCGGTCGCGATTCGCTCGCCGGTACGACGTCGACGTCTACGAGGACCATCACGAACTGTACGACACCATCGACGCCGTGATCATCACGACGCCGAATAAGTACCACGAGGAGTACGCCGTCGACGCCTTCGACCGCGACCTCCACGTCCTCCTCGAGAAACCGCTCGCTCACTCCTTTGAGAGCGCGACGCGGATCGCCGACGCCGCGAACGACTCCGGCGGCCACTGTATGGTCGGCTTCAACAACCGGTTCGCCAACACGGTGCAGATCGTTCGCAACCGGATCGAGCAGGGCGATTTGGGCGAGATAAGCCACATCGAGGCGAACTACGTCCGGCGCCGCGGAATTCCGGGCCGAGGCTCCTGGTTCACTCGACGACAGATCGCCGGCGGCGGCGCACTCATCGATCTGGGCGTCCACGCGATCGATCTCGCCCTCTTCTTGCTCGACTACCCCGACGTAAACGAGGTCAACGGCGTCGCCCGCGGGGAGTTCGGCTCGGACGAGGAGTACGCCTACCTCGAAATGTGGGGCGAGGACGCCGGCCCGGCCGGATTCGACGTCGACGACTCGGCCAGCGCGTTCATGCGGTGTAAGGAGGATCGAACGATCTCGCTCGAGGTCGCGTGGGCGACAAATCGCCTGCCGACCCACGAGTTCGTCGTCCGCGGCACGAAGTCGGCCGCGCGGTTCGATCTCCTCGAGGGCGATCTCACGTTTCACTCCGCGAGCAACGTCGGGCCCGATCACCTCGAAGACACCTCGATCGAGACGCGCGAGATCGACACCCACTCGCGAGAACAGGAGGTCTTTTTCGACCGCATCGAGCGCGACGAACCGGACGACCGGAGCGTCGAACAAGCGCTCGCCGTCCAGCAGATTATCGACGCGATCTATCGCTCGAGCGACGAGGGACACACGATTACCGTCGGCGAGTAACGCACCCTCTTCTCGGACGTATTCGACCGAGTCGAACGGCACTCACTTGCAAGTACACACTTTTCGTCGTTCCCGTGGTACCGAGCCGCATGAGAGTCGAACGGCCGCTCGTCCTCGAGATCAGCCGTCACGAGGTGCCGGTCGGACGACCGATCACCGTTCGCGTCCGCGATAGCGGGAACCGGCCGATCGAAGGGGCGATTATCGAAGCGGGATCGAAACGCGAACGAACCGACGCTCGAGGCCGGTGTGAGATTACGTTCTACTCGCCCGGCTTCTGGAAGCTGGTCGCGAGGAAGTCCTCGACCGAGCGCGTCTCCTACGAACCGGCAGCGTCGCTCGTGCGGGCGATGCCGCGGTCGTCGACGAGTCGACGGCCGCGACCGTCCGGCCCGCCACGGCTGTAGCTCGGCTCCGACTGCGGCTCGACGGACACCGGCACAGAAGCCGAACCGGTCGCGTCGACGGATCATCGACCACGCACGGTTGCCGGCCGTCGTTCGTTCGCCGGCCCTCGTTTTATTTCACCGCCCGTTGACCGTCGGTCCGTATGGATATCGGCGTTCACACTCCACCGTTGGCCGACGAATCGCTCGAGGGCGCACTCTCGTATCTCGCCGAGATCGGCGTCGACGCGATCGAACCCGGCGTCGGCGGTCACCCCGGTCAGGACCATCTGCCGCGAGCGGAGCACCTCGACGACGACAGTGCCCAACAGGAGGTGAGGAACCTGCTCGAGGAGTACGACATGCGAATCAGCGCCCTCGCGACCCACAACAACCCGTTACACCCGGACGACGAGCGGGCCGCGGAGGCCGACACCGAGCTCCGCGAGGCGATCGAGTTGGCCGCCCAGCTCGACGTCGGCGTCGTCACCTGTTTCTCTGGACTGCCCGCCGGTGGACCGAACGACGAGGTTCCGAACTGGATCACGGCCCCCTGGCCGCCCGAACACGCCGACGCCCACGAGTATCAGTGGGAGCAGGCCATCGACTACTGGACGGAGATGACCGCCTACGCCGACGAGCACGGCGTCGATATCGCCATCGAAATGCACCCGAACATGCTGGTCTACGAACCCCACGGGATGGCCCGGCTGCGGGAGGAAACCGGCGATCGGATCGGCGCGAACGTCGATCCCTCCCACCTCTACTGGCAGGGGATCACGATCACCGACGCGATCCGGTATCTCGGCGAGCGCGACGCGATTCATCACTTCCACGCGAAGGATACCAAAGTCTACGAGGAACAGGCCCGCGAGAAAGGCGTCCTCGACACCACGGCGTACGACGACGAGCCGAATCGGTCGTGGCTCTTTCGGTCAGTTGGGTACGGCCACGGCGAATCACACTGGAAAGACATCGTCTCGACGCTCCGGATGGTCGGCTACGACGGCGCGCTCAGTATCGAGCACGAGGACTCGCTGACGAGTTCACGCGAGGGCCTCGAGAAAGCCGTCGATCTCCTCGAGCGGGCGGTGTTCCGAGAACAGCCCGGGGAGGCCTACTGGGCCGAGTGACCGAGACGGGAGCGTTACTCCTCGAGCGACCGGCCGATCGAGAACTCCGTCTCGCCGGTGGCCGATCGCTCGGAAACGTCGACGCGCCCGTCGCTGTGAACGACGACGTCGTACCCCTCGTACTCGAAACTTACGCGCGCGTCGGGACAGATCGCCGACGGCGTCCGAAACAGCCTGTCCAGCGCAGCGGGGTCGACGACAGTGTACAGCGGCTCGTACGCCGGCGGCTCGACGTCGGTCACGTCGACTCCTTCGCGGGCGGCGATCGCCTCGATGACGGCCTGGGTCGGCACCGACGTGCGCTCCGGCGGCGACGGCGGATCGGATGCGGAGGACATATCCGTAGCATCCTCGCTCGAGCGGATAAGGCTAGTGTCGAACGTAGCCACGTGAAAAAGGCGTCCGATAGCCACCGTACCGACGGAATACGGGCAGTGTCTGTCTTCGATGCGTCACCCGTTGGGATTACTCAGCGCTCGTCTCGCGCGCTCGTTCGAACGCCTCGATGGCCTCCTCCCGACGATCGGCGTGGTCGACGATCGGTGCCGGGTACGCCGGCGCAACGCGTTCGCGATCGGCCGGCTCGAGCCCCTGCCAGCCGTGAATCTCGTCGGCGCTCGCGTCGGCGAGTTCGGGAACGTACTCGCGGATGTACTCGGCCTCCGGATCGTATTCGCGTCCTTGTTTGGTGGGGTTGAACACCCGGAAGTACGGCTGCGCGTCGGTGCCGGTCGACGCCGCCCACTGCCAGCCGCCCACGTCGTTCGCCGTGTCGTGATCGACCAGCGTTCGACGGAACCAGTCGTACCCCTCTCGCCAGTCTATCAGCAGATCCTTCGTCAGGAAGGCGGCGACGAGCATCCGGACGCGGTTGTGCATCCACCCCTCCGCCTGTAGCTGCCGCATCCCCGCGTCGACGATGGGGTACCCCGTTTCGCCGGCTTTCCAGGCCGCGAGTTCCTCGAGATCGTTGCGCCACGGGATCTCGTTCTCGTAGCCGCTGAAATCCTCGGTGACGGTTTCGGGATTGAACGCGAGGACATGCGCGTAGAACTCCCGCCAGGCGAGTTGACGCTGAAACGCCGTGACGCTCGATCGCTGCTCGTCCGTCTCCGCGCGTTCTCGAGCCCGTTCAGTCGCCGCGTACACCTCCCGAATCCCGATCGTCCCCCACTTCAGATGAACGGAGAGCCGCGAGGTGGCGTTTGCCGCGGGGAGATCTCGTTCGTCCTCGTACCGA
This sequence comes from Natronorubrum amylolyticum, assembly GCF_052040145.1. Classification (NCBI taxonomy): domain Archaea; kingdom Methanobacteriati; phylum Methanobacteriota; class Halobacteria; order Halobacteriales; family Natrialbaceae; genus Natronorubrum; species Natronorubrum amylolyticum. The sequence goes on along the minus strand of NZ_JBPPFW010000007.1, from coordinate 47,486 downwards.
TAAATATCGTTCCCACAGAACGACTCGAGTCGATCGCGTGCTGCGTCGCGGGTCACCGTGGGGAGTTCGGGCAGTGGCTCTCCCGCTGCGGTCGCACTCGACTCGGATTCGGGGTCGTCAAATCCGAGTTCAGAAGACGACGGGAGCGGCTCGCCCGAGACGGTCGCCAGATCGTCCGCGGTCGGTGGGGCTACCGGATCGCGTTTCTCCCGGTCGCGCCACTTCTTCCAGAAGTACGAAAAGACCGAGTAGTGGTCGCCCTCGTTCGGCGTGATCGATCCCGGCTCGTGATGGATCGCGTCGTGGACGGTCTCACAGCTAACGGCATCGTCCTCGAGCGCCGCCGTGACCGCTCGATCGCGGTCGGCTGCGAGTCCGCTGTATCCCTCGCTCCAGACGACCGCCTCGGCCTCTCGTTCGGCCGCGAGCCGCGGAATCGCGTCGCTCGATTCACCCCGAACGACGAGCAGATCGGCGTCTCGCTCACGGTACCACGCTCGGAGCCCCTCGAGCGCCTCGAGCAGAGACGCGACTCTGATCGACGAGGCGTGTTCGAGGACAGTTGGATCGAAGACGAAGACGGGAACGATCGGTCCGTCGTCGACGGTGACGGCGCGGGCGAGTCCGCGGTTGTCGACCCCGCGAAGATCGCGACGGTGCCAGTAGACGGCCATACCGTACTCGGGACACCGAGCACCGAAAGTATCCGGATTGCGGCGAGCCGGGACTGCCGTCGCTCGCGTCGATCGGGGGCAACGTGGCGGTAGAATCGCTGACGGCCGGCTACTCCTTGTCGGTGTTGGGCGACTCGAGTCGCGTCCCGAAGAATCGGCGGACCGATGCGACGATCCCGTCGATCGTGTAATTGACGCCGATGTAGACGCTGATGAGTGCGAGCAGGGTCCCGGCGACGACGTCGGCGAACCAGTGAATGCCCAGATACATCGTCGAGAGCGAGACGCTGATGGCGAGGAAGCCGGAGATGGGCAGCCACACCGGATACTTCTCCCGAGTCACCCACGCCAGAAAGAAGACGGTCATCGCGAGCGACGTGTGTAGCGACGGGAAGACGTTCGTGTTCTGGTTGATCTCGTTGGTGAGCGTCCGGGACTGTGGAAACGCTTCGTACAGCAGCCCCTCAAACAGCAGTGGGTCGACGTTTCGCGGCCCGAACGCGATAAAGAGCGTGTAGAAGAGCAGCCCGATCGCGTAGTTCGCGGTGAACGAGAGCACCAGCATCGACAGCTCCTCCATCTCCTTGAGTGCGAAGTAGGCGACGAACGGGAACAACAGCAAGAACGCGTAGCCGTAGATGTAGATGAAGACGAAAAACGACGTCAGAACGTCGGTCTGGAACGACTGGAGGACGACGACCGGATCCGTGCCGAACACCGCCCGATCGAACTCGAACAGGTAGGCCGTGATGTTGTTTCGAAGCACGTTCCGCTCGAGTCGCTGCACGACGTCCTGTGTCGACCACCGCAGGAGGAGCACGACGGCGAGCGCGGCGAACGGCAAGAGACAGGTCTCGAGTCGCCATCGAAACTCCCGCAGCGCGGCGACCGCATTTCGCGGTCCGACGATGACGAGCGTCGCAGTGACGAGCATCGCTACCACGACGAGTGTGAGCTCGAGCAAGACGTCGATGAGAGCCATTCAGTATACTTATAGAGAGTATTGGCCCCGAGCCATTAACTCTTTCACAGTTATCCACACACCGTTCGAACGGGGAAAAATCGACCTCAGTACGGCGGTTCCGGTCGACGTGTCACGGGGTGTCACCAGTAGTGTTGAGAGCTGTCAGTTCGATCGTGCAGGTCCATCGTGATCGTTACCCGTTCGATCAACTGTGACTGTTGCTGGTGGTCCATCGTGACTGTTGCTCGTCCCCTCCGATCGTTTGGTGCGTTCGTGCGATCCACAACCGGTGGCCTCTCGCTGCGATCAGCGAATCGCCGGCCCGATCGCTACGGTGTGGTGGGGATCACTATCGCTGAGCGAGTCACTTGAGCAGTTGACCGCCGTCGTAGTTGTAGCCGATGTCCTGAAACAGCGGCTGGCTCTGTGACGTGTCGACCGACCCGTCGGTGCCGGGAAATGACAGGATATCGGGCTCGGGATCGGCGAACTTGTCGTCGTCGTACTCCCACGCGTCGTCATGGATACCGACGAGTGACGGCGTTCCCTTCGCTTGGGTGGCAAACCCCTCGAAGATCTCGGAGACGATATGTTGGCGGTCGATCAATCTCGCACAGACGCGTCGGAAGTTCGGGTTGCCGAGTTCGGCGTGCTGGCTGTTGAAGCCAACCATGTAGAACGCATCGGTCGTCTCCATCGTTGTCGAGACATCGGATGCATCCCTGATCTCTTCGACGCTCCCCGGCGGGATCTCACTCGCCGTCACGTCGATATCGCCGTCGATGAGCAAGTCCCGCATCGCACCCGAGTTCGGCGCGACCTGAAACCGAATCCCCTCGAATCGTGAGAACCCCTCGAGCACCGACGGCCTGTCCGACGTCCCGCGGAGGACGTGGGCGTCGAACGGCTCGAGGACGACCTCTTCGTCCGTCGAAGCGTCCACAAATGCGAACAGTCCGGAGCCGACCGGGTTCTCGTTGTCGTGGGTGACCGCCACCGTCTGCCGGTCGGTGAGCAGTTCCGACCGCTCGGCCCAGATATGCTCGGGAAAGAGCGGAATCGTCAGGGCTCGCGCGGCGACCGCCCGTGTCGTGTTGACGAAGTAGAGTTCGATCGTCCGCGAGTCGACGACGTCGGTCGATTCGACGAGGGTTTGCTGTCCACGAAACCGCGGTGCAGGGATCCCGCCCTCGACCTCACCCAGGGACGTATCCTCGATGAGGTCGAGCGTAAACGCCACGTCGTCGGCGTCGATCGGTTCGCCGTCGTGCCACTCGAGCCCCTCTCGGAGGGTAATACGGGCTCGAAGTCCGCCCCCTTCGTCCCACTCGGCGCTCTCGGCCAACCAGGGGACGTACGATCCGTCGATTCGCCGTGCCAGCGGATCGTACAGCAGATCCAAGAGCCCCTCGATTCGGTTCCGATCGACGGCCAGCGGGTTCAGCCGCTCGGTGAGCCCTTCGCCGAACACGCCGACCTCTAGCGGTCCGTCCCGCGGTCCGTTGGCCTCGTGAGCGCAGAGTTCGACGTATCCTAACGCATCCCGCGGCGGGGAAGGGACCTCGAAGCTCTCACGGGTCCCGGTTATTCGGTACGGATGTGCAACGGCCGTAAACGGCACCGACTGCAGCAGGTGGTCGAGCAGTTCGACGAGTTCTGCGGGCCGGTCGTCCTCGGTCGCTTCCCGCTGGGTTTCGAGGTGGTTGTCAGCCGCCAACTCGGTGAACCGAAAGGGGTTTTGCCACCCTTGTTCCCCGACGAATCGCGAGTGTAACAGTCCGTACAGGTCATCTGGATCGTCGTACCCGGGGTGTCTGGCAACGAATACGTCGTACTCTCCCTCGAGCAGGACGTCCCGATACAGTTCGGCTTTGGCAACGGGTTCGTGAGACGCGTCGATACCTGCGTCGCTGTAGTTCTCCCGGAGCCTGCTCGCGATCGTCGCAGCGATCGGATCGTCGTCCGCCGGCACGGCTTTGATCGACATCGAAATCTGGTCGGGACCGGGGGTTTCCGCCTGCGACCAGAGTCGATCGAAACAGCCAGCGAGAGAACTCACGGCGGCGATACCACCGCCTGCAAGGAGTCCCCGTCGGGTCGTCGACGGAGCGACGTCTTCCATACGCCCCGGGCTACGCCACCACAGCGTATAGGACTTACTCTCGAAACGACATCTTGACGAACGGCTGTCTCTATCGGGCGGATCAACCGACTTCGACCCGACGAGGGAGGTACGATCGGTCAGCGAGTACCAGAAACCGGACGCTTCGGCCCTGAGTCGAGTCGGTCACCTGGTCGTGCGTTTGCCGACGGGTTGGGTAGATTCCGTCCCGCGGACGGCGTATCGTGATTGTTGACGGCCAATTACCGGGTAACCGGAAAAAGTGCCAAACAAACAACGACAGAAGTGTTCAGTACTAAGACAGTAACGAGATCCTGACTATCTTTCATTCCCGTATATGCCAGCCATAACAATCGGGTGTCGTGGTATCGAACCGCACGTGGTTTCCGTTCCCACATCGCGGCCGACTGGTCTGGCAGGATCGATCGGTCGCGTCTCGAGGAACGGCCACGAGAGACAGCTATGAAACTCGCACTCATCGGATTCGGTCAGGCAGGCGGGAAAGTAGTCGACCAATTTCTGGCGTACGACGACGCGATCGACGGCGGTTTCATCGAGAGCGGACTCGCGGTCAACACCGCGACGACGGACCTGCAAGGTCTCGAGCACGTCCCCCAGAGTCACCGCGTCTGCATCGGACAGGCGCGCGTCAACGGCCACGGCGTCGGTGCGGACAACGAACTCGGTGCCGAGGTCGCGGAGACGGATATCGACGAGATTCAGCACGCGATCGATCGGATTCCGACCCACGAGGTCGACGCGTTCCTCGTCGTCGCCGGCATGGGCGGCGGCACCGGCTCCGGAGGCGCTCCGGTCCTCGCGAAACACCTCAAGCGAATCGACACGCAGCCCGTCTACGGGCTCGGCGTCCTGCCGGCGACGGACGAGGGCGGCATCTACACGCTCAACGCCGCCCGCTCGTTCCGGACGTTCGTTCGCGAAGTCGACAACCTGCTCGTCTTCGACAACGAGGTCTGGCGCAGCGCCGGCGAGTCCGTCGAGGGCGGATACGACCGAATCAACCGCGAGATCGTCGAGCGATTCGGTCTGCTGTTCGCCGCCGGAGAGGTCGGCCACAGCGACCACGTCGCCGAGAGCGTGGTCGACTCCTCCGAGATTATCAACACGCTCTCCGGCGGCGGTATCTCGACGATCGGCTACGCGACCGAAACGGTCGAAACGGACGGCGGCGGCCTCCTCTCGTCGTTCACCGGGAGCGACGACGGCTTCGACGATGGCAGCGCGACCAATCGACTGACCAGTCTCGTCCGCAAGGCGACGCTCGGGCGGCTCACCCTCTCGTGTGACGTCGGCAGCGCGGATCGCGGCCTGGTCGTCGCGACCGGACCGCCACGGAAGTTGAACCGCAAGGGCGTCGAACGCGGTCGCCAATGGCTCGAGGACGAGACGGGGAGCATGGAGATCCGCGGCGGCGACTACCCGATCACCGGCGGCGACGAGGTTGGTGCGATCGTCCTCCTCTCAGGTGTGACGGACGTCCCCCGTATCGATCAGCTCCAGCAGGTCGGAATCGAAGCCAAGGAGACGACCGAGGAGGTCCGGGCCAGCGCCGAAGACGGGTTCGCGTCGCTCGTCGACACGGGCGGCGAACTCGACGCGCTCTTTTGAGACGGCGATCCGGAATCCACGTTCGGCGATTCGCGCCCAACGACACCGCATCCAGTGCTTCCATCCAGGAATAGCGCATCCAGTGACTTCCATCCAAGAACAGCGCGTCCAGCGTCTCGCGTCCACCGACACCTCGTCAGTTCTCGGACGCCGGCGGGCGAACGATCCGGTCGACGGCATCGCGGAACTGCGGACTCTCCCGGTACCAGAGCCAGCAGCCGACGCCGGCGAGGATGATCGAGTTGGCGACGACCCCGACGACCGACGCCAGATAGGCCGCGGCACCGTCGCCGGAGACCGCGAACACGTTCGCCGGGTTGTCGTGGACGAGAAAGAAGTAGCAGACGAACCAGGCGTTGGGGACCAGCGTCGCGACGAGCACGGGTGCACCGTAGACGTAGTTCTTGAGCCAGATCAAAGCAAACGCGAGGAGCGGGCCGAGCAGGCCGACGACGAGCAGAAACGCGGGCTGCCCTTCCGTAAACGTCGCCCCCACCGTCGACTGAGCTACGGCGAACAGTCCTAGCACGGTGAAGTACGCCACAACGGGCACCGTCACGATGAGTCGGATGTCCACGTACTACGGTGGCCACCTGTTCGTCTTAACCGTTATTACCATTATTGTGATGCGTTCGGGACGGGATATCGTCGTTCCGGCGGCCGAGACGACCATCGAACGCGGTCCTCACGGAGTACCGAGACGGTCGAACGCTACGAGGGGACGTTCATTGGGCTGGCGACACTGTGGCGACTCACCGTCGACCTGTTGGGCGATGCCGAGAGAATTCGGGCCACGTTCGGTAGTGCTACGATGGCCGCTCGCTGTCGGCACCTCGAGCGGAACGAGATCGTCGGCCAAATCGGAACTGATCCGAGCAGTTATCAGTCCGTCAGACACTGCTATCGAAACTGGAACGAGACGTTATATCTCGATAGCTGCCGATCCAATATCACGGACGGCACGCCGTAATCGCCTCATTACGACAGTCTTACTCGATAGCGTCGGTAGGGAATAATTATCAGATTTAATGTTATTCTTGGTATGGAGAGTATAACGAAACCCAATATGAGCGACTGATTGGATATGCGAAGTGAGAGACACTCCAACCGGGCATCGGCATCGTCACGAATGCGGCGCGCACTCGAGTCGGTCCTCCTCCGAAGCGAGGGGCGAACGGTCATCGAGGAGTGCCGGCGGTGCGGAACGACGCTCGAGACTGGCGGCCCGAGCTGTCCGGCCTGTGGCCGCGACGATATCGTAAAGTATCACCTCGAGTGACGTCGCGGCCCACATCGCCTCGAACGGCGTTGTATCCGACCCACCGCGCCGTCGATCGAGCGGTTCGTCACTTAACCGGGAGCACACTGGTCTCGATCGCGTCCCGTCGACCGTCCAGCACCGCAAAGCGCTCGTCCCGACGGGACTCGAGCCAGTAGAGCAATCGTTCGGCCCACTCGAGCTTTCGGGCTTTCGCCGGATCGACGGTGGGATCATCGAGGTCCCAGCCGACGAAGACGAGGCGAGACGCGCCAAGATGGTCGGCGAGGAAGGCTGCCCGGTCACCGTCGGTGAACCCGCCGAAATTTTCGACGGAACTCCGGGGTGCCGCCTGCGTCGTGGGAAGTACGAACTCGTCGCTGCAGTCAGGAACGACGTCACGAACCGCCGGAACGTTATCGCCGTGTGCGTGGACTGCCACCGGAATTCCCGCGTCGGTCAGTCGACGGACGGTGTCGGGATTTTTGTCCAGATCGGTCACCATGCAGTCGACGTCGATCCCGTGTTCGGCGAGCGTGTCGACCGCCGTCGAGGCCGCGAAGACAACGTCGGCATCGCGTGCTCGCTCGAGCGACGCCTCGTCCTCGAGTGAGGGTCCGGCGCCGGCAACCGCGACCGTCGCGTCGCGAGCGGCAGAAAGTCGCTCGAGATCGAATTCGTCGGTCAGCGAGGCCAACACGTCGCGCGCTCGTTCGTCGCCGGTACGATCGTAACCGAAATCGGCCAGGATCGCCTCGTACACTGGCTCCCACTCGTCGAACTCCATACTCGAGATGCGGTGGGGAGTCGTATCTGTATTCGGGATTGCTCGAGCAACCGCTGTCGCGTACGAAGGCACTGGAAAACTCACGGCTACTGCGCTCGAGTTGTCACTCGTCGTCGAAGTTCCACAATAATTCCGTGTTGTGGGCCGGGGGTCGCCTCCAAAGTACCCCTACCCGGGAGGCCGCCCGGCGTCCAGTACCCCTTTTCGAAGCCTCCGGCATAAGCTTTCTCTTACCTCAGCATCGCCGCTAGCGAGCCGGCTAGAGCGCTCAGGTCGCCGTTTTCGTCGCGTAGACGGTCTGATACGTCTGAAATTGCGGTCGTCGATCCCAGAACCAGCAACTGACCATTGTCAACACCGTACACATCGGCGTTGTACTCGGCGACGATCGACGTGAACCGAACACGATCGTCGGCACCGAGTCCGGTGATCTCGACGGCCAGTGCCGACCAGTCGTCGGCGACCGTCGATTCGATATCGCGCTCCGCCAGGTGGGCCCGAAGATCGCGACTCGAGTGGACATCCAGCCGAGAGACCGACAGCTCACCGCGGCTGTCGCTCGAGCGCTCGGTGAACGCGTTTCCGATCAGCGCCGCGTCGCGCGTTTCGGCGACGTCATGAGTCCGAATCACGTGTGCGCCGCGTTCGACGGCCAGCGACGTCGCCGCGAGACTAACCGGCAGTCGGTCCTCGGTCTCGCGTCCCGCGAGTTCGCCGAGGAAATTCTTCCGATTGATCGAGACCAACATGGGCCGTCCGAGCGCTCGGAACTCGCGCAGTCGGCGGAACGTCTCCCGATCGTCCTCGAGCGTCTGTGCCTCGCTCCAGCCGCCGAACGCCGGATCAACGATTGTCTTGTCCGTTAGTCCGTTCTGTTTCAGGGCTTCGTACACCTGGTCGACGTAGTCAGCGTTAGTCGCCCACTCGGGCGACTTTCGGGTGGCCCAGTCGGTCTCCTCGACCGCACCCGGGCGCTCGAGATTCGGCGGACTCGCCATCTTCGCGACGGCGACGTCGTACTCCTCGCAGACGACGGGCATCTCGGGATCGGCGAAGCCCGCGATGTCGTTAACCATATCGAACCCGCGAGAAAGCGCTTCGTCGGCCACCTCGGCGTACCGCGTTTCGATTGAGTAAATCGCGTCTCCGGAGACGCTCTCGATGGTCTCGCACGCGATGTGTAGCCGCTCGAGTTCTTCTTCCGCGGAGAGGACGTCGAACCGCTTGTTCGCCGACTCGAGACCGATATCGACGATGTCGGCCCCCTGATCGATGAGTTCCTCGTCGACGTATCGAGCGGCGTCACCGGGGTCGTCGAAGACGCTCGGATCGTATGGGGACTCCTCGCTGACGTTCAACACGCCCATGATCCGGGGCGGGTAGTCGTCGCCGATCCCCAGCCCCGCCGCGTCGACACTGTTCATACGCGGACTGAGGAGTGAAGCCTGATAGGTACCGCGATTGCGGAACCCGTCCACGTCGACGCTCGGTGCTACTATCGTTACGTCCTCGAACGATCGTAGTTCGATTCCGTCTGATCACCCGCCCGACTCACTCCGGTCTCGTCGCCGTCAAAGGAGCCGGTTCGAATCCACCGCGTCCCGTCGACCGACGCGATCGTTTCGTCGGTCAGCGCCGGTCGGGCGACGTACCCGTCCATCGTCGTCGGGCCGCTAACGGACAGTTCGCCGTCGGTCCCGTCCTCGAGCGTTCGCGTCTCGATCCCCGGCAACGGCTCACCGAGCGAGTCGGGGTCGTCTTCGTCAAGTTCGACGGCGTGTGTCAGTCCAGTTTCCGGACGCCCCCGGTATCGGACTGGCGTTCCCGTCCGGTCGTCGACGGCCTCGTCCGGCCGTGTCAGCGATAGTCCCGTCGTCTCGAGAACGGCGACGGAGTCGTCGACGTCGGCTTCGAGTTCGCGGAGCGTCTCGTACTGTCGGGGCGAGCAGAACGCTCGATCTGCATCGTCGGCGGCCAGCAACGAACGAGCCGCTTCTGGATCCTGATCCGTGTGCGGGTGGTACTCTCCGCCCTCGAGTATCGCGGCGTTCGCACCGTACATGAGTTCGATCGGGTTCGACAGGGGGAGCAGTCCAAGATGACGGGGATTTGCGCCTTCCTCGACGATCGATCCGCCGAGGTCGGCAGCGGCGGTCAGCGCCGAGTGGCTGTAGGCCACGCCGAGTGGCTCCCCACCGTCGTATCCGACGTAGGCGATCAGCCCGCGGTCGTCGTCCGACTGACGGACGACGTCGATGCCGGTTCGTGACCCCGCGCTGTTCATCCCGTCGTTGTCGAGAAACGACGGAAGGTCGATCCCCATTCGGGCATCGATATCGACCGTGATTGCGACGCGTACCGTGCCGACTCGGTTCAGAATACCCAGAAACGGCGTCTCGTCGGTGACGTACGCATTCGCTTCGGTCTCCCGCAGGACGGTGGTGATATCGGGACTGCCGTACTCGGTCGGCACCGTCACCGGAACACAACCGTTTCTGAGCGTCCCGTAGAACGCGACGAGGAACGCTCGAGGGTTCGAGAGACGGATCGCAACGGCGTCGCCGGCATCGATATCGCGGTCCTGGAGACCACCGGCGAACGCATCAGTTTGCGACCAGAGCTTCGAAAACGTCGTCTGCTCGCTCCCGGAGATGGCCACTGCTGACTGATTTTTCATCACCGTATCCTGTAGCTGGCTCGTAATATTGGACATAGTAGCCGAAGACAGTCAACATGTGTTAAACGTTCTCTCGGTATCGTATAAGCGTATTATTCAGAAGTTGATGTCTGGATATGTCCTAGAAGATACGAGATGGATCGATCGTGCGCCACATCCGTCGTTGAAACGACCGAAGTCGCGATCCGGTTCTCAGTGTCGGAGCAACTGAAAACGGGTTCCGCGTCTCGGTATCGAAGCGACTGAAAACGGGTTCCGCGTCTCGGTATCGAAGCGACTGAAAACGGGTTCCGCGTCTCGGTATCGAAGCGACTGAAAACGGGTTCCGCGTCTCGGTATCGAAGCGACGAGATGTTTCCTCGAGCGTCCGTAGTCAACTACTCCTCCTGGTCGTCCGCTTCGAGGACGGCCAGCCGCGAATCGCGCAGGAGCACCTTTCTGACGATCGAGGGGTTCTCGAGTAGCCGGTGTTTGGCGTGGGCACCGCGACCGCGTCCGCGACCCTCGCGTTCGGACTGGATTACGTTGAGGAAGTTCTGTTCCTGGAGAATCTCCTGGACCCGACGCTCCGAGAGCACGTCGAAATCGAGCTGGCGGGCGATCGATTTGTACTGGTTGTAGATGATCTTCGTCGGGAACTCCTTCTCGGAACTGTTCTCGGTGAGCAGCGTCAGCGAGTAGAGGATCGCCTTCGCCTGCTGTGGCGAGCCCTCGATCAGTTCGTTGAATCGGTCGGCTTCGGTCTTCTCCTTGGCGTCGCGCACGTGATCCGCGGTGACCCGCGTCGCATCCTGTTTCTTCGCGATGCGACCGGCGTTGCGGAGGATGTCGATCGCCTTCCGCGCGTCGCCGTGTTCCTGGGCCGCGAGTGCAGCCGTCAGGGGGATCACGTCGTCGGAGAGCACCCCGTCGTGGAACGCGTCGCGCCGTTTCTCGAGAATCTCGACCAGCTGGTTGGCGTCGTACGGCGAGAAGACGAGTTCGTCCCGCGAGAGGCTCGATTTCACCCGCTCGGAGAGGTGATCCGGGAAGTCGATCTTGTTCGAGATGCCGATGATCCCGATGCTCGAGTCCGAGATACGCCGATTCTCGCCCGCACGCGAGAGTTTTCGGAGCACTTCGTCGTCCTCGAGCATGTCGATTTCGTCCAAGATGACGATGGTGACGTCGGTGCAGTGATCGACGGCCTGCCAGAGGCGCTTGTAGTAGTCGCCGGTACCGAGACCGCGGTCGGGGACGCTCACGCCGCTCTCGTCGGGTTCGTTGACGAGTTGGGCGATCGTCTTGATGATCGACGCCTCGGTGTTCTGCTCGCCGCAGTCGATGAACGCGTACTTGACGGTGGTGTCGTCGCGTTGCGCTTCCGAGATGACCCGCTGAGTCACCGACCGCGAGATGAGTGATTTGCCGGTTCCGGTCTTGCCGAAAATGAACAGATGATTGGGCTCGCTCCCGAAGATAGCCGGGTTCAGGGCGTCCGCAACCCGCTGCATCTGCTCGTCTCGGCCGACGATCCGGTCCGGCCCGGGAAGGTGCGTGATCTCGAGCAACCGCTCGTCGGCAAAGACCGGATCGTCGTACCGAAAGAGGGGATCACGATCGTCGTTGGCGGACATTGCAATACCCAGACTCTTCCGACTGGATTGAAATAAAGCTATGGACTTCGCTCGCGGATGTAAATAGGAGGCCTCAGGGACCCGAAATCGAATATACAGGCGTATAGTGAGAAATGGCTAGTTTGCCGGCATCGCGTATCTAACCCACGCACGCGACGAGCCGGGAATGCGAAACACCCCCACCCCCCTCGCGTATGTAACGTGCCGACGGGAGGAGGACCCCGAGCGCGCAGTCGTTCAACGATTCGAGAGTGGCGCTAGCTGTCATTCAACGATTCGCGAGCGGCGCTGCCGTCGTTCGATCCGGCCGCGGTCTCGCTCGAGAACATCCCTCCGATCACGTATTGGGGCATCTCGAGATCACGGACGATCGACGCAGTCAGATGTGTGGACGAACAAACGCAGTCGAAAAACGTCCGTTCTCCCACAGCAAAAGCCGACAGTTCGAAGCAATATCGAAGCGTCTGACGCCGAGATGACCAGTTATCGGGACACACACCCCCGTCGCGTATGTAACGCTGAATGGGTGGGTGGGTCTCGAGCTAATCACTCGATTTGATCTTTTTTAGTGGCCCGTCACCCTATTTTTACATCCGCGGAGAAGGTGTGTCACAATACAGACCCCCCACACGTGGACGGCCTTACAAACGCGAAGGGGGTGTGTCCCTCCTCCCATTATATGGGTTTCGTCTCGAGAGAAACAGCGAAACGGCGGCTACAGAAGCTCTCGACACGAACTGGAGGGATTATTCGGCGGAATCCGTCACTCCGCTCGTGATCGAGAAAGTCTTTCATGCTGTATGCTTTCTACAGTTTCCACACTACCCCTAGACTAGTTGTCTAGTCTAGAACTAGCACAGAGTAGAGAAGTGAGTGAAAGAAGTCGATAACCGTTGGTTCTCCCGGACCGTTCTGTGTCGTCGCCTCTCATTCGCTCGTCTGCCATGTTCGTCTGCCATCCCGTTCGCCCGACTCTCGCGTTGGCCGTTTTTCTCGATCTCGTTTCACGACTTCCTCAATTCACCGACTGAACCGTAATTCGCTCTTCGTTCGGCAGACTCGCGACTTCGCCGCATCGGTTCTCGGACGTCGATGCTCGGGAGCTTCCCTGAACTCAGCCGGAACCGAACAGACGGATATGGAGCTGAATGAACCGAACTGGTGAACGCGGAACCGAAAGGGTAACCCGTTTCTCGAGTCGATATCCGCTGACAGCGTATGAGCGAGGAGTCGTCTGAACCCAACAGTGTCAGTCGCCGCACGCCACCAGCAGTCGCCGTCGTCGACGCCCAGACGCCGGGGAACGTCGGCACCATCGCTCGAGCGATGAAGAACTTCGGCTTCGAGGATCTCCTGCTGGTCGATCCGCCCGAACTCGATCCCGACGGCGAGGCCTACGGCTACGCCGGGCACGCTCGCGAGGACATCCTCCCGAACGCGACCGGGATCACGTTCGATCACCTCGTCGAAAACTACCACACGGTCGGCTGTACCGCAGTGACCAACGAGGACGACCACAGTCACGTTCGGTTCCCGTTCTCTACGCCCGCCGAACTCACCGATCGGCTGGCAACCGTCGAAGCGCAGACCGCGCTCGTCTTCGGTCGCGAACGCGTCGGCCTGACCAACGAAGAACTCGCCCGGATCGACGAAATCTGCTCGATTCCGGCCAGCGCGGAGTATCCCGTCCTCAACCTCGGGCAGGCCGCGACCATCACGCTCTATGAACTCCGGTCGCTCACGCTCTCCGACGCGGAAACGCAGCTCCCCGATCTCGAGCGATCCCGGGCCGCCGAACCGACCATCGATCGCGTCTACGACCAGTGGGCGGCGCTCCTCGAGGAGCTCAACCATCCCGAGGAGAAACGCGAGAAGACGATGCGAATGCTTCGACGCGTCTACGGGCGGGCGGATCTGACCGAAGGCGAAGCCAACACGCTCCTCGGGCTGCTCCGCCGAGCGACGGAGCGGCCGGAACGACAGTAACGGCTGGAACGACGGCAACAACCGGAATCACAGCAAATGAAGCGGAACCGGCGGCAACGAGTACCCTGACGGATACGTACGAGAAACCTCCGTCCCTCGGCCACCACAGTCATATACTCCTGGTGGACACCACTACAGGATGATCGAGGTCACTCGACGACAGGCACTGTTTCTCGCCGGTACGGGGATGGCAACGCTCGCGGGCTGTTCGGACTCGTCGGACGACGGTGGAACCGACGACGACGGGACGGAGGGGACGACCGAACTGGACGGTGATCTCCCGTCGTACGCTTCGGTTCTCGCCGAAACCAACCGCCCGACCTACTTCTACGGCGCGATCGATTTCGAGACGATGTCCACCATCATCGACGACGAGGGCGCCGAAGCGGGCGACGAGCCCACGGACCTGTTGATCGGGAACCCCATCGTCGTCGCGCTGCTGTGTTCGTTCGGTCTCTCGCAGCTCGCCAACTCCCGGGCATCGACGTCGTACAGCGCCAACGACGAGACTCCTAGCGGCGAGGGCGAACTCGTCTTCGCCGACGGCGTCTACACGCTGGTCGGCGAGTACGACCGCGACGGTCTCGCTATCGACCTCGAGGACGACGGATACCGTCGCGAAACTGCCGAGGAATCGTACGCGGTCTACACCGACGCGGAGACCGGCGAAGCGATCGGGATCACCGACGAGGTGTACGCCTTCTCCTATCCGAATCCCGACGACGACGAGTTTGACGCGGTCGCAGCCGTCGAACGGACGGTCGAGACCGCAAGCGGTAATCGAGCGCCGAAACACGCGACCGACAACGAGTTCGAGGCGCTCCTTCGCGCCGGCGAAACGACCGGAATCACGCTCGGATTGTATACCGCAGACGACGAGTTCGCCGCCGATGCACTCGCGGACGACCAGCCGGAAGACGACGCCGAAAGCCTCGAGTTCGAGTTCGGCGCGTTCGAGGGCGCGTTCGGCGTCCACCAACAGCTATCGGTCGAGGATAGCGACGCCAGTGCCAGTGCCGTCGTCACGTACGCCGACGACGATCGGGTCGACGTCGACCGACTCGAGTCGTCGCTCGGCACCGACGCCGACTCGCTCGAGGTGGCTCGAGACGGGACGGCGGTGTCGTTCACGGCCGAGTACAGCGGTGATCTGGCGTAATCGAAGACCCGGTCGATATCGATTGCACGGAGGAAGATCGACTCGCTAGCAGGAGACCGTCGCGTTTCTCGAGGGGACGTATTGCAGTTGTTCGACCTACTGTGGATTCGTAGACGTACTCGCCGACTCGGTCGCTCGAGCGTCCGCGACCCGTTGGACGTACTGCCCTGTTCGGGTGACGGTGCCGGTCCAGTTGCAGTCCGGACACGCGAACAGTCCCTGGCCGTCGATGAGCGACTCACCGCAGTCGGGACAATCCTTCGCGTTGGCCGCAGTCGCGGTCGATGCCGACGGATGGCTTTCCGGAGTACCGCCCAGCGGCGTCGGAAGTTCGCCCGTCCGAAGCGAGGCGATCACCTCGTCCGTCGTGAGCGTTTCCTCGGTTTCCTCGTCGGTGTGGGGGAAGACGCCGATCAGTTCGTCGTCCGCGTAGAGTTCGAGACAGAGCAGCGGCGTTACGAGGAGATCAGTCGTCTCGCTGGTCACCTGCGACGTCGTGGTGCGTTCCTTGAACGGGGGCCGAACGCTCACACCCCGATCGGCAGCCCACGTTTCGAATCGCTCGAAGCTGTCGAGGGCCTCCTGGTAGGGACTGTTGTCCGTCAGCGCGATCTCTTTCGGCCAGCTACGGAGCAACAGATCGTCGATCGTCCCCTCGGAGTCACAGGCCTGGAGGGTTTCGATCTGTCTGTCGACCGGCTCGAGCAACAGCGGCGCGCGCACGTGGCACACGGCCGTCACGTCAGTCGACGTCGTGGTGGTGGATGCTGTCATTGGATCATGTACTTGGGCCACGATCTCCATTATAAATGTTTCTGGCAAGTCATATCGTGGCACGCGACGGCGGCGGGGAGCAGCAGTCGGTCGGCGTCGAACCGACGAGAATCGAGGTTCATCGCTACTCGGTTCCGATTCGACGTTGTCACTCGGTTCCGTTTCGACGGTAACCCTCGTTGCCGTCGCCCGTTCTCGCATCGACACAATCGGTCCCACCATCAGTTCTCACTTCGGAGCAGTCGGTTCCGCCGTCCGTTCGTGCGGTGGACCGGCGATCCAGCGTGATCACCGGTGTGCTCCGGCCCTCGAGTCGCGACCGGAGCATCGTGCGGAACGCCTCTCGTTTGATGACGACGAAGCCGGCGAGAATCGTCAGCAGGCCGACGACGGTCAGCGAGTCGACCACCGAGCCGAGGACGATCCAGCTCACGCCGATCGCGACCGCCGGCTCGGCGTAGCCGACGAGGTTCACCTGAATCGCCCCGCTCCGGTCGAGCAGCTCGAAGTAGAGCAGGAACGCGAAGACGCCGGAGACGAGCGTCAGGTAGAGATACGACACCAGCGCCGTCGTGGTCAGCTGGATCGCGGCCACCGACTCCCCCCGCAGGAACGCCCAGCCGAGCAAGACACCAGAGCCGAGCAGCATCGACCAGGCCTGAAGCGTCTCGAGCGGCAGGTTCGATTCGATCGGACGGACGAGGACGCTGCCGAGCGCGAACGCGACGGCGGAGGCGAAAACCAGCATCGCGCCGAACACCATATTGCCGCCGAGCGCCGCCGAGGACGGCTGGACGACGAGCACGACGCCGACCAGACCGAGGACGAAGCCGACGACGCCGAGGAGGTTGAGTCGTTCGCTCGGGAGCAACACGCCGGCGAACGCGACCGTCAGGATCGGTGCCGTGCTGACGATCGTCGCGGCGACCGCGCCGGAGACGTACAGCTCTCCCAGGTACAACAGGCCGTGATAGAGCGCGAAGACAAAGACGCCGGCGACACCGATCACGAGCCATTCGGACGGCCCAGACGGACGAATCCGATCGGTTACGACGGCCGCGTATCCGAGGACGATCACGCCGGCCAGCGCGTAGCGGAGTCCGGCGAACAGGAGCGGCGGTACGTACTCGAGACCGATCTCGATCGCGACGAACGAGCTTCCCCAGCAGAGTGCAAGCATCGAAAAGAGCACCAGTTCACGGTACTCAGATCGAAGAGGTGCGAGTGCAGTCATTTTCAGTTCGGAACGGATAGCCCTATTTAGACTCTTCTACAAAAGGCGACGAACGGACGAACGTAAAACCACACATATAGATCTAATCCGAATTGGCCACCATACTGAACAGCTATCTTGTAGATGGCTTCAAGTACATCAGACGAAGGATATATTCCGCACGCGGCCGACCGGTCGTGCATGGACGAACGCGACGTGCGACTCCTCAAGGCCATTTCCGAACTCGAGACCGGAAGTCCGGAACGGCTTCACGAAGCGACCGGCATCCCCGTCTCGACGATTCACTACCGACTGAGCAACCTGCGGGAGGAAGGGATCATCACGAACGATCGCTACGAGGTCGATCTCGAGGAACTCGGGCTCGGCGTGACCGTCCTCGTCGAAGTCCACGCCGACTACCAGGGCTCCTACGAGACGTTTTCGGACCGGCTACTGACCGTCGAGGGCGTCACGAACGTCTACTTCACGATGGGGAAGACCGACTTCATCGTCATCGCGCGACTGAGCAGCAGCGAGATGGTCGAGCGCCTGATCGCCGAGTTCGAGCAACTCGAGGGCGTCGACCGGACCGACTCAACGTTCGTCATCTCGGCGGTCGAAGAACGCGACGCGCTCCAGAGCTACAGCCTCGAGACGCTGCTCGAGGAACTGGTCGACGGCTAATCGACGCGGGCGACTCGAGACGAAGACAGGCGGAACCCGGCTGAATGCGGGAATTTACGAACGAACAGAGAGTGAGTAGAGAGCCGAACCGAACGAACTGAAGAGCTAGATCGTAGAGCGTCGGTTCAGGCTCGTTTCTGGATCTCCTCGCGGAGTAACTCGCTCACGAGATCGCCGTCCGCCTTCCCGCGCAGCGCGCCCATGCACTCACCCATCAGCCCGGAGAACGCCTGCATCCCTTCTTCTTCGACCTGCGCTTCGTTTCGCTCGACGACTTCGGCGATCGCTTCGCGGACTTCTTCGTCGTCGGCCCCACCCAGGTCTTCGGCGTCGGCCGCCTCCGCTGCGGTTCGATCGGGATCTTCGGCCAGCGCCGTGAGGAGATCCCCGACACCCTCGTTGGGTAGGTCGCCATCGTCGACCATCCCCAAAACGTCTCGGAGATGCGTCTCAGTGAGCACCTCGACAGCCACAGCATCACGGCGGAGTTCGGTCAGCGTCGACTCGAGCGTCGACGCCGCAAGCGTCGGGTCGATGCCCTCCGCGACGAGTTCTTCGAACAGCGGCATCCGTCGGCCGTAGGCGACCTGCTCTGCGAGCCCCGCCCCGAGGTCGTACTCGTCCTGATAGCGCTCGACCTTCTCCGTCAGCAGCTCCGGCTCCGGCACGTCGCTCGGATCGGGCTCGACCGGCGGGACGTCGGTCTCGGGGTACATCCGCGCTGCACCCGGCAGCGGCCGCAGGTAGCGCGTCGTCCCGTCGTCGTTCGCCCCGCGGGTCTCCTCGGGGACGCCCTCGAGTGCGACGCCGGCGCGCTCGGCGACGGCCTCGATCGAGCCCTCGGCGACGTCGGTGTCGGCGGCGACGATCGCGACGGCGTCCGCGGATCCAGCCCCAACCGCCGCTCGCAGGTCCGCAACCTCGTCTTCGGTGACCCCGTAGGCCGGCAGTTCGTCCGTGTGGAAGATCCCGCCCGCGCCGTGGCGTTTCGCGTAGTCGGAGAACTCGGTGCCGAGCCGACGGTCCGGTGCGACCTCCCGGCCCACGATGCCGTCGAAGCCGTACAGCGGAACGGCCATCACGGAGCCGCCGGAATCGAGCGCCCCGCCGATGACGCCGCTGTCCGTCCCCTCGAAGACCTCGGTCACGTCCTGCGTCTCGCCGATCGACGCCTCGCGCTCTGCGAGTTCCTCGCGAATCTCGACGAGTTTGGCCTGGCGAGCGACCTCGTTGCGCACGATGTCGTCGATGTCGTCGAGGCTCTGGACGCCCTTGATCTCGACGCGAGCGCCCTCCGCGATGGAGACGTTGACGTCCTGGCGGATCGTCCCGAGTCCGCGCTTGACCTTCCCCGTCGAGCGCAGGAGCATCCCGATCCGTTCGGCGGCCTCGAGCGCCTGCTCGGGGCTCGAGATATCCGGCTTCGTGCCGATCTCGACCAGCGGGATTCCGAGCCGATCCAAGCTGTACCGAACGCCGTCGTCGGTCTCTGCGACGCGCTGGGCGCTCTCCTCCTCGAGCAGGAGGTCCTCGATCCCGACGGCACCGTCGTCGGTCTCGATTTCGCCTTCGGTCGCGATTAGCGTCGAGCGCTGAAAGCCCGACGTGTTCGAGCCGTCGACGACGAGCTTTCGCATGACGTTGGCCTGATCGACCGGCTTCATATCCATCAGTTGGGCGATCTCGAGGACCGTCTCGAGCGCCTCCTCGTCCAACTCGTGTGGCGGCTCGTCGTCCTCCTCGACCAGACAGGTCGAGTCGTACGCGAGGTACTCGAACTCCCGGTCGACCTTGCTCTCCTCGAGGGCGGCCTGATCGATCTCGCCGAGTTCGCTGCGCGTGGGGTGTAGATAGCGCGTGAACCTCCGCGTCGACTCCTCGGGTTCGCGAAGCTCGGTCGGACACTGGCAGAACAGCTTCGTCGCCGTATCGAGTTGCTGGTGGATCTCCAGCCCGGCGACGAGTCCGAGCTCGTCGTAATCGTACTCGCTCATTGGCGGGCACTCGGAGGCGGAGGGGTAAAAAACCGTCCAGTTGCGGTCGGACCGACGATGGTGTCGCTATCGCTGAGGGTTATTCGACCACCCGAACGCGCGTGACCGCCGCCGTTAGTTCGGCGACTTCCAAGAGGATAGCAGTCGCTCGAAGGTGTTAGAGAGACGGGGTAGGTCAGTCAACGCGCGTACACGTGGAAACCACGCGTAGTCGAAAGGTGGCTGCCTGACCGTGCCGCCTACCAGGTCTCTCTTCTATCGCCATAAAACACCTCCGGTAGTCGGATACGGCACCGATCTAGTGCGGTGACGGATGCATCGCGATCGATGACATTCGGACCGAACGCCGCTCGTCGTCCGTTTTTCTCCTAGTGCACAAGCAAGCACAACGGCTACACGCGGTTGCCGGCACGTTCCTGTATGGTTCGGATTTCGACGATCGTCATCATCCTCGCGATCATTCTCGGCATCGGTCTCATCCCGATTCCCATTATTCCCGGCGTGGGAATCCTCGTCGGTATCTCGGGGATCATTCTCGGGATCATTCTTCGGCTCCTCGGCTACTGACTCAGTCGCTCGACCATCCGCAGACGCGGCGTCGACCGGGACAACCCTTATTCTCTGAAGTGGCCTACCGAGCTCGTCAATGGCCCTCACTCGTTTCACGCTCCCCAGCGGCGCACCGGCTTGGCACGGTGACCGACGGATTCACGCACTGGTGATCGTCTTGGGCGTCACGCTTCTGGGTGACGGTCTCGGAACGGTCCTCGGTCGGATCCCGACGGCGCTGGTCGACGTCGGCCTGGCCGGAGGGCTCGCGGCCGGTCGGCCGCGATTCTCGTTGCCTCGGTCGTCCTCGCTGCGCTACTGTAGCTGAGTGCGCTCTTCTCCGCTCGTCGGTGCTCCCTCGTCAGTCCGCACTCGAGGCCGCGCCGGACGGTCCGGGCGTCTCGTCGGCGATGGCCTCGAGAATCGTCTCCGGCGTCGCTTGGGTCGGCCGCTCCCGCCCGTCGAACGGGTCGGACGTCGCTCGAGACGCGGCGTCGATCGCCGTTCGCGCCGTCTCGTCTGCCGGTCGGGTCGCGATGACGATCGAGTCGGCCGTCGCGTCGACCGACTCGAGCAACCGCCTCATCCCCGCACTGCCGGACTCGAGCGCGCGCTCGGTGACGACCGTCACGTCGGACGCTCGAACCCGATCCTCGAACGCCGTCAGCGTCGCCGGCGAGAGCGATTCGAACGGTGGTACCTCGAGCCGATCGACCGCGAGCGAGCGGGCGGTTTCCGCTGCCGTGTCGCCCGCGGTAACGGGTCCGACGGACACCTGGAGGTCGGCAGCCGCCGTCTCGAGGCGCGCGAGCACCGCCGCGGCGGTCGACCCGGTTCCGAGGACGTGGATTCTGGTGGTGGCTCCCTCACCGTCGTTTCGAACCGTCCCGGTCGTTCCGTCGCCGTCCTCGGTCACTGCCTCGAGATCGAGGCCGAATCCGCTCGGCAGCGCCGTCACAGTCTCCGTTCCCGTGATCGGATTCGTCGTGACCGTCGCCGTCGCGTCGAACACGTCTGACAGCGACTCGCCGGTCAGGACGTCCGCGGGCGGGCCGCTCCGGTAGAGTTGGCCGTCGGCGAGCATCACGAGCCGGTCGCAGTACCGCGCCGCCAGATCGAGGTCGTGAATCGCCGCGCAGACGGCTCGTCCCTCCCCGACTAACTCCCGAACCAACTCGAGCGTCTCGAGCTGGTGGTTCACGTCCAGACTCCCGGTCGGTTCGTCGAGCAGCATGGCCGGCGTCTCTTGAGCGATCGCGCGCGCGAGCACCACGCGCTGGCGCTGGCCGCCACTCACTTCGTCGATCGGTCGGTCCGCAAGGTCGGCCGTTCGCGTCCGCTCGAGGGCCTGTTCGACCGCCGCTCGGTCCTCGCGCGTCGGTGAGGAAAAGCGCGAACGGTGAGGATGGCGCCCCATCTCGACGACGTCCCGAATAGGGAACGAAAACGACAGCGCTGTATCCTGTGGGACGACCGAAACCAGCCGACTCGAGGCCTTCGCGGACGCCCGATGAACGTCGGTGTCGCCGATGGTCACCGTTCCCGAATCCGGCTCGAGCGCGCCGCTGATCGCCCGGAGAAGCGTCGTCTTCCCCGCACCGTTCGGCCCGACGAAGCCGACGAACTCACCGGGCTCGATCGTCAGCGAGACGTCCTCGAGGACGGAGAGTTCGCCGAAGGAGAGCGACAGGTTCGAGACGGAGATCGTTGCGGGTTCGAACGGTTCTGGGCCGGGTTTCGCTTCCGTTTCTGAGACGGCTGCTGTTTCGTCCGCCTCGTCCGTCTCCGTCCTCGAGGAACTCGAGAACGGACTCATACCGAGTGCACCTCCCGACGGGTGAGCAAGAAGAGGAAGAACGGGGCGCCGAGCGCGGCCGTGATGATGCCCACGGGAACGACCGGCGTGTCGACGGCGATGCCAAAGGGCAGCGAGAGCGTTCCGAGACGGGCGATCGTATCCGTTGCGATCAGAAACGAGGCTCCGGCGAGGGCGCTGGTCGGTAGCAGGATCCGGTGATCGGGGCCGACGAGCAGTCGCATCATATGGGGAACGACGAGACCGACAAATCCGATGACGCCCGCGACGGCGACGCCGGCCGCGGTGACGATGCTCGCGAGCGCGAGCAGGAGGAGTTTGGTCCGCTCGACGTTGACGCCGAGATGGTGGGCATCCTCCTCGCCCAGCAGGAGGACGTTCATCTCACGGGTGTAGGTGAGCAGGATGGCTACGCCGACGACCGTCACCGGTAACGCGAACGCGACATCGCCCCAGTTGCTGTTGCTGAGGTGACCCATCATCCAGACGACGGCCTGTCTGAGGTTGTCGCCGCTGTAGACGAGCATGTACGAGATCATCGCCCCGAGGAACGCCTGAATGGCGACGCCGGCCAGCAGCAACGTTGCGACCGGCGTTCGTCCGCCCTCGGTCGCGATCGCGTAGACGAGAAACGCCGTTCCCAGCGCGCCGACGAACGCCGCGAGATGGAGGCCGCCGAACGGGACCAGTGCCGGAAACGCGATGGCCGCGACGGCGCCCGCGGCGGCACCCGAGGAGACGCCGATGATCGACGGATCGGCGAGCGGGTTGCGGAAGAACCCCTGCATAACCGTCCCCGCGGCTGCGAGCGAGAAGCCCACCGTTGCTGCGAGGGCAATCCGCGGCAGTCGGATGTCCGTGACGATAGTCTGGTGGGAACTCGGCACGTCGAACGAGAAGACAGACGTATACTGAACGTTCGGCAGCGGAACGGCGATGCCCGTTCCCGGGATCACCGAACTGCCGGCCGTTATCCCCGAGGGGAGGACGACCCTATTGAGAATCGCCATCGTGACTACTGACGGCTCGATCCTGACCGCTCCGAGGGCCGCGCTGGCGACCACGACGGCGACGAGGAGAACGAGTAGCCCCGCCGACCACGAAACGGTCCGGATCGCGCGTCCCATACAATGCAACCTCGGTTGGCTTAGACAAATATTTGTTGAAGAGCCTCGACGTATCGGTTGATGCGACAGAAAATCGTTATTCTCATCGCCGCGGTACTCACCCTCTCGCTGTTCGCTCCCGCGGTCGCAGGGAGCGCCGCTCCCGCCGCTCAATCCGACGAGACGGACTGTGAGTATCCAATCGAACTGACCGACGCGACTGGTGAGACGATCACCCTCGAGGAACCGCCCGAATCGGTCGTCGCGCTCCAGCCGAGCGACGCGCAGACCGTCTTCGAAATCGGCGCCGAAGACCGACTCGTCGGCATGCCCGACAACGAGGCGACCGCCGACCTCGAGATGGGCGACCGCGAGGCTATCACCGACGGCTACGAGATCATCCACGAGCGCGTGATCGATCTCGAGCCAGACGTCGTTCTGGCCGCAAACGCGACGTTCGACGACGATATCGAGACGCTGCGCGAGGCCGGACTCGACGTCTACCACTTCGACGAAGCGGAGTCGATCGGTGACGTCCGTGATAACGTCCTCCGAACCGGCGAACTCACCGGCGAGTGCGAGGGCGCCGAAGAGACCGTCGACTGGATGGACGAGCGCCTCGACGTCGTCGATGCGGCCCTCGAGGACGCCGACCGACCGCTCGCGTACTACGCGATGGGCGAGGACGGAACGACGGCCGGAACCGAGACGTTCGTCCACGAGGTGCTGACGACCGCCGGCGTCGAGAACATCGCCGAACGAGCGGGCATCTCGGGGTACGAACCGCTCTCCGAGGAGACGCTCGTCGACGAGGACCCCGACTGGATTATCCACTCCGACGACGCCGAACCGGAGGTTCTCATGCCTGACATCGCCGAAGCGACGACGGCCTACCAGGAGGGGAACGTCGTCGCCGTCGACGCGAACCAGCTCAACCAGCCCGCACCGCAGGTCGTCTACGCCGTCGTCGATATCGTCGAGGCGGTTCACCCCGACGCCTACGAGGCCGCGAGCGAGGGACTGGAAGAAGACGGAAGTGACGATACCGCTGAAGGGGACGAAGACACGGACACGAGCGACGACGACTCCATTCCCGGCTTCGGGATCCCCGTCGCAGTCGCCGCAGTGGTCGCCGTCGCCGGTTTCCTCCTGGGCCGTCGATAACCTTCTCGCGGCCGTCCCGTTTTGAAAAGTGTTTACTCGTCGGCTGTTCGAGACGAACGTATGGTCGAGAACGTCATCTGGCCCGCCTATCTCGATGCGGGCCTCTCACGGGCCGAGGGCCGGCGCGTGTCCCAGGATCTCGCAGTCGAAGAGCCGACGGTCGACGAAATCGCCAAGTCCGTCCAGCAGATCGGGTACGACGCCACGATCGAGCGGGACAAAGCCTACTCCCGGGAACACTGGGCAGACCGAGGCCGGGTCGTCGTCCGCGGGGCCGACGATTCGACGAAGAACGACCTCGTCCAGGCCGTGGCGGCGTACGTCGCCGCGATGCGAGACTGATGCGCCGGGTTGGCTCCGTCGTCCGAACCGCACAGGGACTCGCCGTGTTGCGAACGGACGGCACCGACGGCGACGCATCCGACTCGAGCGACGCGATCCGGAACGAAATCGGCACGATGGTTCTGAACGACTCGCTCGAGACGGTCGGTCGCGTCGTCGACGTCTTCGGTCCCGTCGACCGTCCGTACATCGCGGTGACGCCGGACAGCGGCGTCCACCTGCCGTCGCTCGTCGGCTCGACGCTCTACGCTCGATAGGCCGAACTGGCTCGGAGTCGCGGCTCGAGGGCCGTCACTCGTGTCGTCTCGTGACCCGTTCCGGACTGTCTCGATCACGGTTCAGCTCCGCACGGATCGATTCGTTCGCCTCGAGTGGAAACGAAAACACCCATAGGAGCAGGGTGTAAACGCCGCTTCATGAACCATCGGATACGCGTCTACCTCGCCGTCGGCTTTACTGTGGCGCTCTTTCTCGGTGTCCAGCTCGGTGCACTGGCCCTGGTCGAGCCATTCCAGGAGGCCGGCCATCAGGCCGTCGAGGATCCCGACGATCCGACGAACAGCGCGGTCTACTTCGGCATTATTCTCGGTGCGACCGCGCTCATGCTCGTGACGTTCAAGTACGACGTGCAGTGGTTGATCAAGGCCCTGATCGTCGGCGTCAGCGTGATGCTCGCCTGGTTCGTCTTCGCCGAACTCGTGCCGCCGGTCGTCACCGTCGGCGGGGTCAACGCTCTCGCCGCTTTCGCCGCGCTCGTCGTCGGTGCGGCCCTCCTGTTCTACCCGGAGTGGTACGTCATCGACACCACCGGGGTCGTCATGGGGGCCGGCGCCGCCGCGCTCTTCGGGATCAGTTTCGGCCTCCTGCCGGCAATCCTGCTGCTCGCCGTCCTCGCCGTCTACGACGCCATCAGCGTCTACCGCACCGAACACATGCTCGATCTGGCCGAGGGCGTGATGGACCTCAAGATCCCCGTCGTGCTCGTCATCCCGACGAGCCTCTCCTACTCGTATCTCGCGTCGGGCAGCACCGACGGCGTGCTCGAGGACGACGATGCCGACGACGGTGATAACTCGGCCCAGGTAGACGGCTCGAACGCCGACGCCGTCAGCGAGTCGAGCGCGGACGATGCGACCCCGAATCCCGACGACAGCGAGTCCGTAACTGACACTGACGAGCTATCCGAAGCAGAACAGGAGCGCGACGCGCTCTTCATCGGGCTCGGCGACGCCGTTATCCCGACGATTCTCGTCGCGAGTGCCGCCTACTTCCTCGACGTCGGAACGATCGACGTCCCCGGCATCGCGCTGAACGTTCCCGCCCTCGGCGCGCTGGTCGGTACCATCGCGGGCCTTCTCGTCCTCATGTACATGGTCCTCAAGGGCCGACCACACGCGGGACTCCCGCTGCTCAACGGCGGCGCGATCGGCGGCTACCTGCTCGGGGCGCTCGCGAGCGGGCTCTCGCTCGCTGCGGCGTTCGGGCTGTAAGCCGTTTTTTCGCGATAATCGACTCGGAAGAACGGGCGGGATCAGGATCAGTACGGTGGTGAACCGACGTGCGTTGGACTGTGTGTGCTGGTCGTCTCGAGCTACTCGTCCTCCCCGTTCTCGTCCGCATCGCCTTCGCCGGTGTCGTCCGCATCAGCACCGTCTTCATCGGCGTCGTCCGCCTCGCCATCGTTTCCGTCGCTATCGTCTGTTTCAGCATCGTCTTCGCCACCGTCATCTGATTCGGTTTCGTCGCCGTCGGTATCGCTCTCGACGATATCGACCTCGACGTCGTCGCCGTGCTCGATGCCGGCGACCAGTGTATCGACACGCTCTCGCTCGTCGTCCAGTGGAACATCGTCGTCGTCGGGATAGACTCCGATGATCACGAGGTGATCCTCGTCGTAACTGAGTTGGGCGATGTCGACGTAGACGTCGATGCCCGTTTCGCCCTGTAGCGTCGCCGTCCCGTCGTACGTCTCGAGCGAGATCGTCGACTCGAGCTCCTCCGCTTCGATCGCTCGTCCGCCGACGTTACTGTCGATCTCGAGTTCGTCGTACTCCTCCTGGACGTACTCAGCGAGCTCCGCTTCGCTCATGTCGCCGACGGGGTTGAAGCTCTCTCCCGCGACGGCGACCTGTGGCGTCGAGACGAGCGCGAAGACACCGGCGTCCACCTCCGAACTGAGACCGGCGAACGGAACGTCGATGGTCCGGACGTACTGGCTGATATAGTTCGTCGTTTCGACGGTCTCACCGCCGAACTCCCGCTCTTCGACCCGTTCTTCGGTGCCTCGATACTCGTACCCGGCGTCGTCTGCGGCGTCCGCCGAGACGCGGATCGGTGACGCCTCGAACGTCGTGACGTCGTCGAGAATATCGCTGACACAACCCGCAAATGCACCCGCGGCACCGACCGCAGCCGCGGCAACGAACTGTCGTCGATTCATACTAGTCGGGTCGACCGTGTTCTCGGACAAAAAGCTCGTGGTCATCGTCACGGCGTGGGAGGGCCAGAAATCGGGCCGCTCGGGGATCCCTGCGCCGTAATCACCCGCTTTCGTGGGACGTGTCGTCGGACGGCAGGGCGAGCGCCACCACGTCACGGATTTCGAACCGCGTCCCACCGTGATCGGCGTCCGATACCGCGATAGACCAGCCGTGGGCGTCGACGACGCGGGCGACGATCGCGAGTCCGAACCCGGTGCCGTCGTTGTCGGTCGTATAGCCGGACTCGAAGATCTGCTCCCGGTACTCGGACGGTATCCCGGGTCCGTCGTCTTCGACGTAAAATCCGTCGATGATTTTCCGTTCCTCCGCCCTCTCGCTCCCAGACCCCCGATACGGGGATGAAGCCGGCTCCGTCGCCGACTCGCCGTTGGACGCACGCTCGAGCGGTCCGACTTCGATGCTCGGGCTCTTTCCCCCGTGCTCCGTCGCGTTTCGAAACAGGTTCTCGAAGGCGTGCGCCAGAAGCGACGGGTCCGCCCGAACGGCGATCGAACCGAGGACCGACACCGTCGCGTCGTTCGTTCGAACGTTCGACCACGCACTCTCGACGGCGTCGTCGAGGCGAACCAGTTCCGGGTGTTCGACGCGGTCCGTCTTGACGAGCACCAGCGCATCGTCGATGATCGTCTCCATGCGTTCGAGGGACGTGCGGAGCGTCGAATCGCCGATTTCGCCGGTCCCGATGCGTTCGAGCGACTCTCTCTCTGACTCGAGATCGAGCGACTCCGTCGCCGCTATCGCGACCGCGAGCGGGTTTCGAAGATCGTGTGAGAGCAGCGTCGCGAACGCCTCCATCCGGTCGGCCTGATCCCGGGCCTGTTGTTCGAGTAGCCGCCGTTCGGTGATATCGGCG
The DNA here is from genome assembly GCF_052040145.1 of Natronorubrum amylolyticum. Taxonomy (NCBI): domain Archaea; kingdom Methanobacteriati; phylum Methanobacteriota; class Halobacteria; order Halobacteriales; family Natrialbaceae; genus Natronorubrum; species Natronorubrum amylolyticum. Next base: position 19,618 of record NZ_JBPPFW010000007.1, on the reverse strand, counting down.
TGCATGACGAGTACGTACCGCTCGTCGTCGTGGTGATACGACCTCGCTTGCATCGTAAACCACCGCCGCGTCGACGGCGAGTGGCAGGGGTACTCGAGCGTGAACGAGTCGCGCTCGCCGTCGGCGATTGCTCGAATCCCTTCTGCGGCGTCCGGTCCGTCGGTTTCCGTACTGTCGTCACAGACTGCAAGGTAGTCGGTCCCGACGCCGCACTCGTCGGCGTCCAGTCCCTGAGAAGCCGCAAACGAGTCCCACGACTGGTTCGTGTAGACGATCTCCCCCTCGTCGTTGAGGATCGCGACGTGCGCGGGAAGCGCGTCGAATCCCCCGACGACGAAGGAGGCCGTAGTTCCCATTGTCTGGTATAGGGCCGCATAATACTTGAACTGTTTTGCTAACGAGCAGCGATCCGGTACCGCCACTGAGAGGGGTCAGCCCCTTCTACTCTCCGGAGGGCAGTCGATAGCTCGCCCCGTCGTCCGTATCCTGCACCTCGATGCCGAGCGCCTCGAGTTCGTCGCGCAACTCGTCGGCCCGGTCGTAGTTCCCGTCGGCCCGCTCCTGCTCGCGGACGTCGAGAACGAGGTCGACGACGTCACCCGCGAGATCGGCCGTACCCGTCGTCTCGCCGACGAACGAGAGCCCGAGGACGGCCCCGAGTTCCTCGAGCGTCTCGACGGCCCGCCGGAGCCCTCGGTAATCGTACTCAGAACGGTCCTCGAGGTGGGAGTTCACCGCGGTCGCGACCGACAGTAAGGCAGACTGCGCTTCTCGCGTGTTGAAGTCGTCGTTCATGGCCTCGACGAACGAGTCGCGCGCGTCGTCGACGGCCGTCCGCAGCGACTCGTCGTCGACCTTCGTTCGTGCAGCGGCCGAATCCACCGCTTCGAGGGCCGAGTCGTAGGCGCGCTCGAGTCGGTCCCAGCGCTCCTCGGCCTCGGCGATCGTCTCGTCGGAGTAGAGCTGTTTGCTGTTGTACGATCCCGCGGTGAGGAAGGTCCGCAACACGTTCGTCCCCCACTGGTTGACGGCCTCGTCGACGGTGACGAAGTTGCCCAGACTCGAGGACATCTTCTCGTCGTCCATCTGGAACAGTTCGCAGTGGAGCCAGTAGTTCGCGAACTGCTGGTCGGTCGCGGCCTCCGATTGCGCGATCTCGTTTTCGTGGTGGGGGAAGACGAGGTCCCGGCCGCCGACGTGGAGGTCCAGCGTCTCGTCTAAGTGGGTCATGCTCATCGCCGAGCACTCGATGTGCCAGCCCGGGCGACCCTCGCCCCACGGGGACTCCCAGGTCTGGGCCGTCCCACAGGCGTGTCCGGCGTCGGAAGCGCCCTCGTGGCGGTGTTCTTCGATCGCCGCCTCGTCGACGCCGCCAGCCTTCCAGAGTGCGAAGTCCGCGGCATGACGCTTCTCGGTCCGCTCGTCGGGGTCACCCTGAGACTCGATTTCGTCGAGTTCCTGATTCGAGAGCTTGCCGTACTCGTCGAAACTGGTGACGTCGAAGTAGACCGAGCCGTTCGACTCGTAGGCGTAGCCCTTCTCGATAAGCGTCTCGACGAGCTCGACGATCTCTGGGACGTGCTCGGAGACGCGGGGATAGACCTCCGCCCGCAGGAGATTGAGCGAGCGCATATCCTCGAGCGTGTGCTCGACGTAGCTCTCCGCGACTTCCGCTTCGTCCTCGCCGAGGTCGTCTTCGCCCACGCGGGCGACGATCTTCTCGTTGACGTCGGTGAAGTTCTCGACGTGACGCACGTCGTACCCGAGGTACTCGAGCCACCGGTGCATGACGTCGACGTGGACCCACGACCGCGCGTGGCCCAGATGTGGCGGATCCGAAACCGTCAGGCCACAGTAGTAGAGGAGAACGTTCTCGGGATCCTGTGGCTCGAACGGCTCGCGGTCGCCCGTTAACGTGTTCGTCACGTGCAGGGTCATGACGCTCACTTCCCGCGGCCGAAAGTTAAAGCGTGTCATCTATCCACGGCTAACGCCGTGGGTTCCCCTTCTGTCGAGTCGGAGGCGGTGTACTCGCCAGTCAGGTTCATCGTCTCGCTCTTGAAGGCGAGATGACCGTCGTCCACCCCCGGTGGCGGCTCGAGCCTCGATCCAATCACTCGCCGCTCGACGGAACAGCCTCGAGCGCACCCTCGATCGCTCGTAACGCGTCCGCTCCCTCGAGTCGGTCGACGACGACGACCATCGAATCACCGCCCACGGCGGCCACAGTGGGGGTGATCGCCTCGAGATTCAGTCCCTGCAGGACCGCAGCGAGGGCGGCCGCGTCGGTGTCCCCCGTCGCGACGATCGCCGTCCGATCGCCGCCGCTGGGGCCGAACGATTCCCCGCCGACGGCGATCAGCGCGTCGTCCGATCCGGCGTCGACCGAACCAATTCCGCTCTCCATCCTGACCCGTACGTCGCGAGCGTCGCGTTCGTACGCCGGCAGTTCCTCGGCGTACCGCCGCAGCGCCGTCGCGACCGCGTCGACCTCGCCGTCGATCTCGAGAAACCGGGCAGCGGCGGTGTAGTTCACGATCCCCGCTCGCAGTGCTGTGCGAAGAAAGGGATGCCCGTCGGCGGCACGGCGAGTTTCGGCTGCCAGTGACATACCACAGCCAGCGAACCATGCCACTATAAATTCGACGGCGTCAGCCGACCGGGGTGAGACGGGGAAGTCGGACCGCGGCGTTTTTGCCTCGAGCGCCCAACCCACGACTATGGATCTTGACGATATCGAGGAGCTCATCGAATCGAACCTCGAGGACGCAGACGCCACGGTCACGCACGCACGCGACAAGCACGATGACGACCATCTCGCGGCGACCGTGATCTCGCCGGCGTTCGACGGCGTCCCGCTGGTCCAGCAACACCAGCAGGTCTACGACGCCCTCGGCGACCACATGACGACCGACATCCACGCCCTCGAGCTCTCGACGTACACGCCCGAGGAGTACGACGAGTACGAAGGGTGAACGGGGTGGTTCGGTCGGCGAGTCAGCGTCTCGCTCACCGCAGCCGGAACCGCAGCTTTATCCTCCCTACCTGATAGGATATGCGTATGGAATCGCTTCACCCCCGCATCAGGCTGCTCTGGATCGCGCAGGGAGCGATCACGGCAGTCGTCCTCGGCGTCGTCCTCGCGCTCGTCGACCAGTGGATCACGGACGTTCCCACGGTCGCTATCGCCGGCGTCGCCGCGCTCGCACTGCTACTCGGGATCGTCTACGCCGTCCGTCTCTATCAGGTATGGAAGTTCGAACTCCAGAACGACGCGCTCTATTTGGAGCGCGGCGTCATCACGTTCGTCGAGACCGCGGTCCCGTTCGTCCGCGTCCAGCACGTCGACACGCAGTTCGGACCGATCGAACGCGCGCTCGGGCTCTCGAGCGTCGTCGTCTACACCGCGGGTTCGCGAAACGCAGACGTTCGGATTCCGGGACTGACGCCCGATCGTGCCCGGGATCTGCAGGATACGCTTCGCGAACTCGCCGTCGAGAGCGAAGCCGACGACGCGGTCTGACCGACCATGAATCGACTTCATCCACTGAGTGCGGTCGCGTACGGCCTCCAGTACGGCTTCATCTGGCTGTGGGTCCCGATGGTGCTCGTCCTCGTTCTAGGCGGGATCATCGATCCAATCAGTCCGACCTGGTTCCCCGTGGCCGCACCGCTCGGCTTCGCCGCCGGCGTCGCCTACGGAGTCGGCTACTACTACCGGTTCGAGTACGGCATCACGCCGGACACGTTCGACGTCGCCTCGGGCGTCTTCGCGCGTCGGTCCCGGGAAATTCCGTACGGCCGCATTCAGAACGTCGACGTTCGTCAGGGCGTTTTCCAGCGGCTGTTCGGCCTCGCGACCCTCTCGATCGAAACCGCCGGTGGCGGCGCCACCGAAGCCACGTTGAACTTCGTCAGCGAGTCCGAAGCGAACCGGCTCCAGGAGCAGATTCGACGCCGAACGGCCGACGCGAAAGACCGTCGGCGCAAGCGCGAGTCGTCGACGGCCGAGGGGCGAGAATCGGTCGACGAAATGGGCGAAGCTCCGAACGAGACCGACGAAACGGGAACACCGTCCGACACGGAGCGGTCCGTCGATTCGGACCCGACCGTTCCGTCCTCGGACCCGACCGAGAGTCGAGATGATCGCGCGCCGGGGTACGAGCGCCCGCGCCGCCAGCGACTGTTCGACCTCGAGTCGCGGGAGCTCCTGCTCTACTCCTTTACGTCGTTCCGACCCGCGGCCGCGGCGGCCGTGCTGGGGCTGTTTTTCATCGCGACGGACACGTTCATTCAACTGCTCGTGACGATCGCTCAGCCGGTCGGCGGTCCCGAATCGATCGGCGAGGGGACGACTACTAACTACGGCATTCTGACGCTCGTCTCGATGATCAACGGGATCATCATCACGTACATGCTGAGCGTCGCCTACACGTTCGCGACCTACTACGACTTCCAGCTCGGCCGCGCCGACGAAGACTTCGTCTACGAACGAGGGCTTCTCCAGCGCTACAGCGGTTCGATCCCCGTCGAGAAGGTACAGTCGGTGACGGTGACGGCCAACCCGCTCCAGCGGCTCATCGGCTACGCCGGGCTCTGGGTCGAGACGGCCGGCTACGGCCCCGACAGCAACGGCGGCAGTCAGTCGGCCGTGCCGCTGGCCAAACAGGGTCGCGTTCACCGCTTTACCGAAAACCTGACCGACGTCGAGACGCCGAAATTCCGGAGCCCGCCGACGATGGCTCGCCGCCGCTACCTCGCCCGGTACTCGATGATCGCCGCCGCTATCGTCGCGATTTTCTTCGCCATTGCGCAAGTGACTGGCCTCGAGCGCTGGTACCTCGCCGCGGTCGTCTTCGCGGCGGTGCCCCCTGCGGCGCACCTGAAGTACGTCCACCTCGGCTACTACGTCGGCGAGGATCACCTCGTCGTCCGCCGCGGCTTCTGGAGTCGCCGAACCACCGTGATCCCCTACTATCGGATCCAGACGGTCTCGACGCAACGATCCATCTTCCAGCGTCGACTCGGGCTGGCGTCGCTGGTTGTCGACACGGCGAGTTCGCGGACGCTCTTCTGGGCGACGCCGACGATCTACGACGTCGACCTCGAGGACGCACGCGGCGTCCAGCAGGCCAGTCGCAAACGCCTGCAGTCGGCGCTCCGCGAACGCGCCCGCGACGACGAGCTGGGTCTGTCGGTAGACTTCACCTGACGCGGTCTCGTTTTCCCACCCGTCGCCGGCGTCGTTTCGGTGGATTTTACCACGCTCACAGCGACGCTCTCCCTATGGGAGACGAAGACACGGACTACCGGATCGAGGAGGACAGTCTCGGCGAGATGCAGGTTCCCAAGGACGCTTACTGGGGCGCACAGACCCAGCGGGCCATTCAGAACTTCCCCATTTCGGGCATCTCCTTCAGTCGACGATTCGTCCGCGCGCTCGGCGTCGTCAAGAAGGGTGCCGCACAGGCCAACCGCGACCTCGGCCTGGTCGAGGACGACGTCGCCGAGGCGATCATCGAGGCCGCCGACGAGGTCATCGCCGGCGAACACGACGATCAGTTCCCGGTCGACGTCTTCCAGACCGGCTCGGGTACCTCCTCGAACATGAACGCCAACGAGGTTATCGCCAACCGCGCCGCCGAACTCATGGGCAGCGAGATCGGCGACCGCGTCGTCCACCCCAACGACCACGTCAACTACGGTCAGTCGTCCAACGACGTCATTCCGACCGCGATGCACGTTGCGAGCCTCGAGGCCGTCGAGAAGGACGTCATTCCGGCACTCGACACGCTCCGCGAGGCGCTCGAGCGCAAAGAGGAGGAGTTCGATGACGTCGTCAAGACCGGCCGCACGCACCTCCAGGACGCGACGCCGGTCACCCTCGGCCAGGAGTTCGGCGGCTACCGCACGCAGGTCGAGAAGGGACTCGGTCGCGTCGACAACGTCCGCGAACACCTCGCCGAACTCGCGCTGGGCGGCACCGCGACCGGGACCGGCCTCAATACGCACGAGGAGTTCCCCGGCCGCGCCGCCGAGTACATCACCAAAGAGACCGGCGTCCAGTTCCGCGAGGCCGACAACCACTTCGAGGCCCAGGCCGCCCACGACGCGATGAGCGAGGCCCACGGCGCGCTCCGAGTGATTGCGGGCTCGCTGAACAAGATCGCCAACGACCTGCGGCTGCTGGCCTCCGGTCCGCGAAACGGACTCGGCGAGATCGAACAGCCCGAGAACCAGCCCGGCTCGTCGATCATGCCCGGCAAGATCAACCCGGTCGTCGCCGAGGCCGTCAATCAGGTCCACAAGCAGGTCGTCGGCAACGACGCCGCCGTTGCCGCCGGCGCCGCCGAGGGCCAGATCGACCTCAACCTCTACAAGCCCGTCCTCGCGCACAACTTCCTCGAGTCCGCGGAACTGATCTCGAACTCGAGTCAGGTGTTCGCCGAGCGCTTCGTCGGCCCGCTCGAGGCCAACGAGGAGTACTGTGCGGAGCGCGTCGAACAGTCGATGGCGATGGCCACCTCGCTGAACGTCCACATCGGATACGACAAGGCCAGCGAAGTCGCCAAAACCGCACTCAAGGAGGATAAGACGGTTCGCGAGGTCGTCCTCGAGAAGGGTTACCTCAGCGAGGCGGAAGCCGACGAGGTCCTCGACCCCCGAAAGATGACCGAACGCGGCATTCTCGGTCAAGACGACTGACTCGAGTCGCTCCCTGAACCGATATTTCGGGAACGACCTCCTTCGGATAATTCGTAGTTGGCACTTTCCTGATACTGTGTCGTGCAACCGAGTCGCACGACGTTGCTGTGCGTAGACGTGACAGGAAACGGAGTACCCGAGACTGAGTAAACAGGTCGATTGGTCGTTCTTTCTTCCCGGACTACCTCGGGTAAATCGGCACAGTGAAGCCGAATCACGTCCGTTTCGGACGTAAGAAACAAACCCAAGCAGTTTTGATGGATGCTCGCGTCAGACGAAATATGCACACCTGTCGCAACTGTAACCAGTCCTTCCAGACGGAGCTCGCCCTCGAACTACACCGCGATACGTGCAAAAAGGGACAGCTTTTCTGCCAGGTATGTGGCGACCGGTTCCGGGAAGGCGATGCGACTCAGGACGGGTGGCACTTCGAGTGCCCGAACGAGGAGTGTGAGGGCGACGGACTGCAAGAGGACCTGTATCGCGTCGACGACGTCCGAGCAGCGACTCACTGATCGAGCGACGATCGATTTCTGGCCGACTCAGTCTTCGACTGCAACTGGTCGCGTCCACACCTTCTTGCACATTGGGCCCATACACGAGCTATGGCCACCGAACACCACTCTCCTTCCTCGAGCGAGACGACGGACTCACAGTCGTCGAACTCGAGTATCGCGTACGTCGACCCGCGAGCACCGCGGTTCGGCCAATCGATCACGGCGACGCTGTTGCTGATCGGTGTCGTATTTACGCAACCGGTGCTCGTCTACGCCGTGGCAGCGATTCTCGGACTAGCAGTGGTCTCACGGTGGCGACTTGATCCCTACCGCCTGTGCTGGGAGCACGTCGTGATCCCCATACTGGGTCGTCCGGACGAACCCGAACCCGCAGCACCGCACCGGTTCGCGAAGCTGCTCGGCGCCGTCGGCGCCGGCCTCGCGTCGGTGCTCCTCGTCGTCGGGCTCCCGACAGTCGGCTACGCGATCGCCGCGGTGGTCGCACTCCTCGCGGGGCTCGCGGCCACGACCGGATTCTGTCTCGGCTGCCGGATGTACAGACAGGTATCGTTCCTGCGGTCTCGAAACGTCCTCTGAACGTCGGTCGACTCGTTGTGCCGGCGTGCACGTGCTACTCGGGACTCGACGTTGCACTCTTGAGCTCTCGGACGGCGTCAGCATCGTTCTCGGCAATTTTGCCGACGAGTTCCCGCGCTCCCTCTTCGACCTCGTCGTTCGGAACGACCCGGTTTGCGATACCTAGTTCTTGCGCCCGTTCGGGGGCGACCGGCTCGCCCGTGAGAGCGATCTCTTTCGTGACTCTGGTTCCTGCAATCGCCTCGAGGTACGGCATCGATCCCGTTGGGGCGATACCGAACTGCACCTCAGGCAGCGCGAGTTTGGTCTCCTCCCCGAGCACGAGGAAATCACACCGCAAGGAGAGGATGAACCCGATCCCGATGAGGGCACCGCGGGCCGCGACCGCGGTCGGATACGGTCTCGAGACGAGGAACTCGTAGATTTCGGCGGTCAACGCACCGATCTCGTCCGCGTACTTCTCGTCGTAGGCGGGGTCGGCGACGATCTCCCGGTCCATTCCGGCACAGGTCACGTCGCCGGCACCCGTGATGACGAGTCCACCGATCTCGTCTTCGGGCAGGTCGACGAGCGCGTCTCGCACGGCGGAGAGTGACTCGAGGGTGACGGCGTTGAGTTTCTCCGGTCGGTTCAGCGTGACGGTCGCGATTCCCTCGGAGAAATCGACGTCGACGAGTGATGACGAAGCCATATTCCTCTATCTGTCCGGTCGCTGTTAACTCCCCGCGGAACGACTCGACACCGACGCGAGGCGACTCGAAACGGAGCGAGAGACACTCGCGGTGACACGGCATCGCGCGCGTGACGAACCCGGTTACGCGGCGATCGGGAGCTCGATCTTGAACACCGTTCCCTCCGGTTCGTTGTCCTCCATCTCGACCGATCCGCCGTACCAACTCAGAAACGTCTGTACCAGATGCAATCCCAGTCCGCTGCCGCCGCTGTGTTCGCCCTTTACGCCTCGGTCGAAGATCCGATCCTGTAACTCCGCTGGAATTCCCGGGCCGTTATCCGCGATTCGAACGCACGCACGACCGTCGTCGATGGCGACAGAGATGTGGACCGTCGGCACCTCCTTGTCGTTGTGGAGTACTGCGTTTCGAAGCATGTTGCTGACCGCGGACGCGAGGGCCATGTCCGCGGTAACCTCGACGTCCGGTGGTTCCTCGAGCGTGAACTCAGCATGTGGAAACGCCTCGGCCGCCTTCTCGACCTCCTCTCGGAGTACCCGTTGGAGCGATATCGAGCGGGTCCAGTCCTCATCCGGTTGCTCGAGCGGTTGTGACAGCTCCGACGCGATCTCCGTGAGGTCTGCGATGTGTCTGACGGAGGTATCGATGCGATCGAGAATGGGTGCCGCGTCCGCTTCGAGCGACGACTCTTCGACCATTTCGTCGAGGATCTCGGTCCAGCCGAGCGCGACCATCGTGTCGTTGCGGATATCGTGGCGAAGCATCTGGTTCAGCGTCTCGAGCTGTTCGTTGTGACGTTCCAGTAGCTGGTCGTACTGTACGCGCTTGGTAACGTTCTGGATGACCACGTGATGTCCGTACTCGACACCCCGGAGGTCGACGAGTCGCGTCGTCGAGACGGCGTACACGCTATTGCCGATTCGCAACTCCGACTCTCCCCCGTTCGCAATGATGGCGTCGACCCGTTCGGCCGCTTCGGAGAGCGTTCTCAGCGGTCGTCCGGCGATCGGGCCGGCTACGTCTAAGTACTCGCGCGCAGTCCGGTTGCACTCTACGACGTGACGCTCCGTCCCGACGATTAAGACCCCGTTCGGCGTCGTCTCGAGCATCATGTCGAACGGAACGGGGACGGTGTCGAGAAATCGATACTTGAACAGGACCCACGCGAAGATGGAGCCGGTGAACGCGTACAGGAACGGTTCGAGTTCGTACGTCGCTCCGAAGTCGAACACGGTCGGCCCGACGTAGTAATAAAAGGGTATGAGCGTTGCGTACGGTGCGAGAGCGATCACGAGTCCTCCAATCTGACTCCGCTGTCCCATCGTGGTCCGAAGGTACGTTCGCACCAGGAGAACGAAGCCGATCGTCATCACGGCGTCACTGTACAGTCCGTCGATGGTGTACCACGGACCGACGTCGTAGTCCATGTACGCGATACCACCCTCGTCGACCACCTGCGGGTTCTGGACGATGAGATCGGGAGCCAGCGGAGTGAACGCGAGCACGAGCGTAATAGTCGGCACGATCGCCAGCGCGACGAACAGTTTCGGTGTTATCCAGCGGTTTCGTCCGGTGTACTCGAGGACGAACACGAGCGTCGCCGGCGGAATGAGCACCCAGCCGAGATACTGGACGCGCCACCAGAACAGGCTCGGTTCGAGAGCGACGATCGAGTACTCGATGACGGTCGTCCCGGCGTAGAACGCACAGCCGGACATCATAATCGCGAACGGGCGTGTGGCCGGCTGATCGCGGTACCACCAGCCAGCGATCGCGAGGGCGCTACAGATCACAAACGACGCGAAGAGTATCGGCGTATGGGGCGTCCACTGGAGTGCTAGATAAGGGAGAGACATATCGATACTATGCTATCAAACCACAAGAGAGACTATTTAATTTGGGTCGAAAACGCCCATCTCCTCAGTAGGCCAGCTATCGTCCGCTAATCGGAGGTCCCGTAAAACGGAGGCTGTCGGTCCCCATCGTTACTCCGGGACTGAATCCGTTTTTCGAGTCGCTGTGGGCTGTTCCAGTTGAGCTACCGGGCCCCATTTCGATATAGCATTATATGGTTCACTAGTCGTGTAGCTACCGCCTGGCACGAGAAGAGTGATATGGTACCATAAAACAATCAGTGACTGTATCGGTCGTCAGAGACGGACTGTATTCCAAGAACGGTTGCCTCGATACACGACGACGATTCCTGGCAGCTGACAGCCTCGAGCGGGTACGTGGCGATAGCACTCTCGTCCGGACCACACTCCGTACACGAACGGGCTGCTACCGACACTGTGGCTGTCTCCCTGAAGCGTAGTATACCACGTCGAGACACGGTGGGAAGATCTCGTCCGGATACGTGGTACGGAACCGGAACCGCGATGGCACTATTCTCTTCTCGAGACCCGGGCCGAGACCGATAGTGAAACGACCGACACTGGCTCACTGGTCGCACTCGCCTATCGCGTTCTCCACCGTGTTATCACACGAACCACTGCCGTCTGCTCGCAAAGAGAGTGAATATGTCTCCGAGATTGTGACGAGTTTCGATCGACGAATCGTTTCGGTGTCTCACAGTCGATAGGGGAGACCCCGTTTCAGGCGGCCCGAGACCGCGTCTGTTCGTCCGCGAACCTGTTCCCCGTCGGTAGTGGTAGACAATCACCGAGGACGCCTCGAGGCGCCCAGAACACCGTTCCAGGTAGTCAGCACGACCCTGCGTGACTCCGCGATGATCTTAGCGTGCTCCGTTAGTTCGACGGAGCCATCGATGGAGATTGAACTGATTCTCGAACACCACCAGATTACGTGATCTGCCGTCCCGTATCGGTGCTGTATCGCACCAGTCACTCCCAACGCCGCTATATGGCCGCTGAGGCGATTTTATCTATTTCTGAACCGTGTAGTATGGAACTGCGTTTCGACGCCCTACGTAACCTCGAGAACGGGCTCAGCTGAGGCCAAGTCGCAGTCACTCCCCGACGAACGAGGTGAGATGGGTTCGTCCCGAGCTAGCAGTGCACACCCCATCTACCGCGTAACGTCGTGAACCGACACCGCTGGCTCGCTACGGGTTGGAGATACGACTCGAGGCGGCTCTGACCGTCCAAGTACAGGCTGATCGACGCCTCCTGAGCGTCGAACCGGTTCAGTCTCGTTCGAATGACTCTCGTGAACCGAATGCCCTCGAGCGCCACGACCGACCGAGCGGCGGATGTGGCGGCTCCGCCCGTGCCGACATCAGCCCGCCACGACGAAGTGCTCGACTAGTGGTATCTCTGGTTTCGGTTCAGTGATGGTCTCGAAATCTCGAGTGAGATTCCGGCCCCATCAGCGGGCTGAATTGGGTCGCGATCGCTCGCCGAAATTCACCGCGAAAACACCCCACCGTTCTCGCTTGATCGAGAGACAAACCCGAACATATTTTTCTCACAGCTATATTTGGAACAATTCGGTAATTTTCACGACTGTTTCCGCGCTATTTACCACTCGAAAACACACGAGCTACCATGTGTGTGATAGTTATTTTGGCGCGCTAATCAGGCCTCTATTCTCGAGTTTGCTCGCCCAATAGTCAACTCCAGCTGCCGCAACTATATCTAATATCTCAAACTGTGGTCCCAAAACCACCCAGTTTCAATCTCAAATTGTGTCCTCTTTCAAAATCCAATCCGAAAAAATAGGCCTATATTTGGCGCAAAACTCGGTCCACGAAAAGAGATAAAAACACTTAGCTCGAATAATGGGTAGATTGATTATCACCGCGTTTGATTGGTGTCGTATGAGCGATTCGGCGGACACCGAGCGAACCACCGTCAAAACCTACGTCCCGTCCTACCAGAAATCTGAATGGCAGTCTCACGCCGACGATCTGGGGATGAATCAGGCCGAGTTCGTTCGGACGATGGTCCAGGCCGGTCGAGCGGGGTTCGACACCGACCGAGAGGAACCCCATTCTCCGGACCCAGACCCTGGGGGTAACGGCCTCGAAACACGGATCCTCAAACTACTCGAGTCTGACACGTACTCGTGGGATGAACTCCTCGAAGCGGTGTCGGACGACATCGAATCGCGACTCGACGAAACACTCGAGAATCTCCAGGCGAACAACCGGGTTCGATACAGCGGACGCCACGGCGGATACACTGCCGTCGACGGTGGTGTCGATGGCGACTGAACGCGGGACCGACGTCCCGTCGGACGTCACGGATCCGATCGCGTACTTCCTCGACGACCAGCGCTATCACGGCAAGAGCGAACGGACGCTCGAGGCCTACGAGCGCGTCCTCCGACGGTTCGAGGCGTTTGTGAGCGAGCGCTTCGACGTCGATCGGGTGGGATCGGCCCAGCGACGGGAGTGTATGGCCTGGATTCACTCCCTCCGAGGGGGGTTCGAACCGAGCACGATCGCGACCTACGCCTCGTATCTCAACCGGTTTTACGACTACATGAACCGAGTTGGCGTCTTCGACGACAATCCGATGGCCCTGGTGATGGAGGAGCTGTCCGAATCGATCGACACGAACCCGACGAGACGGGACATTTCGGTCCCAGAGATGCGATCGTTCGTCGCCGAAATCGATCACCCGCTCGAGCGGGCCGTCGTCGTCACACTGTTGAAAACGGGGATGCGCGTCGGCGAGTGCTGTAACCTCGATTTGCAGGATCTGAACCTCGAGATGCCAGAAATTGACCGCGAGTGGGACCCTCGCGTCGGCCTCGAGCGGCGACCCTCGTCGGTGTTCGTCGCCGCGGCGCCCGCTCGTGGTGCGACCGTCAACGGCGAGGAGCGAACGGCGTCGAACAAACGAAAGCGGGACACGGTCGTTCCCGTCGACGACGAACTCCGGCGGGCGCTCCTCGAGTGGCTGGCGATCCGCCCGGACCCAGTTTCTGCCGCCGACCCGCTCTTTCTCGATACCGGCGAATCGTGGGGTGAGCGCCTGACTCCGTCGGACGTCCGCTATATCGTCGAGAAACACGCTCGAGAACGCGGCTGGTATCGCACGGGTGGCGGAACCCAGGAGAACGTTACCCCTCACTACTTCCGGCACTTTTTCACAACCCACCTGCGGGACCGAACCGGGGACCGAGGTATCGTCCAGTATCTCCGGGGAGACGTCGCCGGTGACGTGATCGACACCTACACCCACAACTGGGGTGATCGTGTCCGAGAGACGTACCTCGAGCACATCTACGCCGTCAATCGATAAATCGCGGAGAGCGCTATCGACCGACCGCGGAGTAGCCCACAAGCATCACCGAGACCCAAACTCTCTCGCGACAATTCTCGGGCGATTGACTGCATTGGCGCCAGTATTTACTACTATTGTAGTACTTCCCTATGCTCGAAAGTAGCCTATTAAACTGTATTTCGCTATATCCAATTGGTGGTGAGCTGTTCAACGATCGGGTGTTCGAAATCGGACGATAGGGACCACTCTGGGGCTTCTCGACGAATAATGGAGGTACCGTGTACCGACGTTTGGAGTCGGTCTCGTCTCGGATCGAATCTCGATTGGCGGATCAGTATCGAACCGCCCCGGTTGTGCCGATCTCAGACGGCTTCGGCGCGAGCGTTGACCGCGTCGAAAATTCGCGGAACGAACCCCTCCGCGAGCGGCGACAGTTCGTAGACGCGACTCCCGCCGTCACGGAACTTTCCTACCAGTCCTGCGTCTTCAAGCGTGTTGAGATGGTGATACAGGTCGTTCTGTCGACGGTCAAGCAGCTCCGCTAGTTCGCCACTTCGCACCTGACCCTCTTCGGAGAGCAGATAGAGAATAGTAAACCGAGTGGGCTCACCCATCACCGACAGTCGGTTCGCTTCCCGCTCGAGGTCGAGCGTTCCCTCGAGGAGTTCCGACTCGATGCGGTCCTGGGTGGCCGTTCGTTGGTTTGTCGGGACCGCTCGTTCGCTCATATTCGTCTCTAGTCGTCCGTGGCACTTAGGCTTAATCGATATTAAGACACTGAGAAGACATGAACGGTTACCTGATAGTGGTCTGGATCTGCAGAACGATGGCCGGACTCACGACGTACAAGGGGACGTCGATTAGAAACATCATCGAAGCGTACGTCGTGCCACTTTCGAGCAGTCCGTGACTCGTCGGTGGTGTTAGCTAAGTCGAATTAACCGTTATTCCGCGAAAAAGTCCGTTTCGAAGCGTGTTCTACTGTTCGACCGCGAGCGCTGTCTCGAGGTCGGCTCCGTTCAACAGCGCGCGAACGCCGTCGACCGTCTCGCTGACTTCCGGCGTACTCTCTAAGAGCACGGTCTCGCTCGGGAACAGTTGTTCGCCCAGCAACAGCCCGTGCTCTCGAGCCGTCGATCCCGTCACGGTCAGATAGACACCTAACCCGGTGTCGGCGATCGCGGCCTCCTCCTCGCGGCCCTCCTCGGGATACGCGAAGTCGACGCCGTCGAGCGTCCGCGTGCCGAGGACGGCCTGCACGAGCCGTTCGTACCGCGGTTCGATGCAGAGCGGGCCGTCGTACGCTTCGAGAAAGTCCCGGTCGAGCGATCCCGTCGATGGTGACACCTCAGGGGTGGCCATCAGCGTGTGATAGACGGTATCGCCGAGACCGGTGACGACGCGAACGTCGGTATCGGACGGATCGATTCGGGCGTTGATGTCGGCGATTCGGTCGAGCGGTTCCGGACGGAGTTCGACGACCTCCTCTAAGACGAGATCGGCGCTATCGAACCCGAGCGCGAACTCGTGGGTTCGCAGGGCTCGAAACGGTTCCTCGCGACCGACGAGCTGGATTTCCGTATCGTCCGGGACGCCGTCGATCCCTTTGAGTGGGATCGTGACGCTGTCGAAGACGATCCGTCGGGGTTTCCCGGCTCGATCGTCTCGCAAGAGCGTGTACTCGGGCTCGGTCGGATCTTCGACGGTGCTGTACGCTGCGAGACGATGGTAGACGTGTTCCTCGGCGTCGTCTTCGGGGTCGACCGTCCCCTTCGTGAGTGCCTTCTCGTGACGAAGCGTCGACGTGATATCGTCCGCGAGATCGGCCACATCGAGTCGACGCGCGAACCGGTCGAGCACCGACTCGAGCGGTCGCCCCTTGCGTGGAACAGCGATCGGTATCGTCTCGCCCATCGACGAATCCTCGACCGGCGACGGATAAACGCGTTGCGTTTCGAAAACGAGAGTGAGAATATGGGTCGAGACCGTCCCCGAAAATCGGCGTCGTTCATACGGACGACCGTCAGTCAGTTCCGAAGACCGCAAACCGTCCTGCGGTCACACCGGTATCCAGATACAGCAGACCGTCTCAGTCCGTGAACATCGAACCGAGCTGATCGCGCCACTCCTGAATGTCGGAAACTTCGGCCTGAACGTCCTCGAGGTCGCCTTCGATCGACTCGACGTCGTCTTCCACGTCTTCGACGTCGTCGGCCACATCGTCGAGGTCCTCGGCTACGTCTGCAACGTCGGCTTCGACGTCGTCGACGTCTTCCTCGAGATCGGTCACGTCGTCCGCGACCGTCTCGACCTCCGCTTCGACAGCCGAAACGTCCTCCGTGACGTCGTCGAGCTCGTCCCCGAGTTCGTCGACGTCCGTTTCGACGGCGCCGATCCCGGTCTCGAGGTCGGCGTTCCACTCGGAGAGATCGCTCACGTCGGCTTCGACGGCGTCGACGCCCGATGCCGTCTCATCCAGCCGATCATCCATCGACGAGAAGTCGTCTTCGAGGCGACTGATATCAGCCGTGAGCTCCTCGATGAGCTGTTTCCCGGTCCCGTTCTCCTCGAGGAACTGCTCGAGTGCGTCGGTGTAGGCGGTGACCTCCTCGACGCGGCGCTGCAGGTGGTCGACTTTGGCAACGTCTGGACCCGACGGCTCGAGATCGAGTTCGGCGCGGAGCGCCTCGAGATCGTCGTCGTCGACGTCATCCTCGCGGATCTCCGTCGCGAGTCGGGCAGCGACAGAGCCATCGAACGCGGTCTCCGAGGTGTCCGTTTCCGAATCGGCGTCTGTCGTGCTCGCTTCGCCGTCCTGAACGTCGTCTGCGGCATCTGCGGTGTCTACCTCGGCATCGGCGGCCGATTCGTCGACCGCGTTCGATGGCTCGTCGACGTCCGTCCCTTCGGTCGTCGGTTCGTCGTGCTCGAGTTCGGGTTCGACGGACGAGTCGGGTTCCGCGTCGACGAGGTCGCTATCGTCGGCCGACGGCGTCTCGGCATCGGCCTCGACGTCCTCGCTCGACTCAGCCAGCGGCGGTTCGTCTTCGTCTACACTGTCGTCGTCCGCTTCGTCTGCACCGTCGTCGATGTCCGGTTCGTCTTCCTCGACGGTGGCTGCAGCGGCTTCGAGATCGAGTTCGATCTCGGGTTCGGCGTCCGTCTCCTCCTCGTCCTCGAGTTCGGGTTCGTCTCCAGCAACGTCCTCGTCGTCGTCGTCGACGCCGAGATCGATCTCGAGGTCGGTCTCCTCGTCGTCAGCGTCGTCGGGTTCCGGTATCTCGTCCTCTTCGAAGCCGAGATCGATGTCCGGCGTGTCGTCTTCGTCCGTGTCGGCTTCCTCGTCGACCGGCTCCGGTTCGGGATCGACGTCGCCGAGGTCGAGATCGAGTCCGTCGGCTTCGTCCTCGAGGTCGTCCGCGTCGGCAGCGGCCTCGACGTCGCCGTCGTCTCCGTCGGCCTCGGCCGATTCGTCGTCCTCGAGTCCGGGAACGGACTCGGATTCGCCGGCGATCATATCCTTGACGGCCTGATTTCGGTCCTCCGAGACGATGTTTCCGATGACGTCGTCAGCGACCTCTTCGGCCTCCGTTCCGCCATCGTCGCCGTCGGAACTGACCTCGACGACCTCCGGCTCGGTCAGGAACTGATCGGCATCGCTCTCGTCGTCGATACGGATGCCGTAGACCGTGACGAGTTCTTCGCCGGACTCGAGCGTGCCGGTGAACTCGACGTGGTTGTCCTGAAAGGCGGTCCAGTCGTCGCTGTTGTACTCGGGGTGGAACCCGACTTTGTCCATCGGGAACGATTCGGGGATCGATTCGGAGAGTCGAAATGCAACCTGTTCGTCACGTTCGGATTCGATCTCGAAGCGGATCGCAGGGACGGGAAACTCGTCCGCCGCGAACGTTTTCCGGACGGATAACCCGTCAGCATCGACCTCGATCACGTCGTCCGTGTCGGCGGTGCTACTCATGAGGCCAACGTTACCACACCATTACTATAAATGATACGGACAGTATCAGATCTGGTTCACATAGCGCGTCTAGAGATCGACGCGGTCGCCGATCTCGACCAGATCGAGTCGCGTCGGGTACTCGAAACTCTTCGCGTGGTGGTGGAGCACCTTCGGGTCCGAGGTCAGTCCGCGCCACATATCCCAGTGACTCGGGAGGAGTCGCTCGAGTCCCAGCGCCGACGCGGCTTCGACGATCTGGTTCTCGTCGTTGTACCAGCGGGTCCGTTTGGGCTCGCGGGTCTCCTTGTCGGGAATTCGGCCGACGGTGCCGAAAGCGAGGACGCCGAGGTCGATATCGTATTCGTCGCCGATCCGTTCGAACTCGTCGGACGGCTTCGTATCGCCGCCGTGGAAAAAGGTCCCGGCGTCGTGCTCGAAGACGTAGCTCACGGGGTGGGTCGCGTCGGGATCGTTGGCGTCCTCGACGTGGACCGTGAACTCACCGATTTCGAGGCTGTCGCCCTCGTCGACTTCGGCGAACTGCTCGTCCGTGAGATCCCACTCTGCGGTCCACTCCTCGTCGTCCCGGGCGACGGCGAGGCTGTCGTCGGGTGCGTAGAAGGTGGCTCCGGTCTGCTCGAGAATCGGTGCCTGGCTCTCGCCGTGAACGTGGTCGGTGTGTTCGTGCGTCGCGAGAACGGCGTCGGCGTCCGTGACGTCCGCGGGATCGAACGGAACGGGAATCATCCGGACGGTTCGCGGCGGATCGCCCAGTCCGACGTAGGGATCGATGTAGACCGTCGTTCCCTCGCTTCCCTTGAGAACGAAGCCGTTACAGCCGAGATACCAGACGGCTACTCCGTCGGGCGAAGCGTCTTCGACGTCACGAACGAGCCAGTCTCCCCAGTCGCTTTGGGTCATATGCGTGCGTGCGAGGACCGACTGGGTAAGTGTTGTTGTCTCGACGGACCGTGGTCGGCGTCAATTGGACCGATACAAAATGGACGCGGATGGGAGGGCCAAAGCGGGGGATCGAGAGTAATCCGAACCGTCGGCGGTCGGCACGCGGTCGTTCGTTGCGATCGTTCCGTACCGTCGCGTTACAGCGGAATCTCCGACTGACCGGTCTCGCTGGGGGTATCCAGGTGGTCGAGTCGCGAGCCGAGCAGCTGTCGCATGAGGACGACGAACCCGTTGTCCGGTCCCTCACCGATGAGTGCGGTTTCGTCGTACTCGTCGTCGGCTGCCGGCGTTCCGAGCGTCCCCAGCAGGACCGCTTTGCGGTCCGCAAACACCAGCCGACCGACGGACTCGCCGTTCGGCGGCAGGTTGAGCCAGTCCAACTGTGGCTCCCAGAGGACGGCCTCCGGCGCGCGGTCGCGTACGATCTCGCGAACGCGCGGATCCCGCGACCCGACGTAGACGTCGACGCCGCGATCGAGTGCGTCTTCGACCCGACGGAAACAGCCTTCCTCGAGCAGCCCCGTCGTCGTGAACATCATGAACAGTTCCTCCTCGGCCGATTCACAGAGCGACTGACCGGTCGTGACGATCGACTCTCGTCCTCGCAGCGTCCGAACATCGTCGCTCGAGTCGGTTTCGATCGATTCGTCAGGAGCCGACTCGGTGGCCGTCTGCAGGCGGTCGGGATCGCTGCCGAGCCACTCGGTGCGCAGGGTCGGGTGCCCTTCGTAGGAGACGCTGTTCGTCTCGTGATCGTAGCCGACGAGATCGGCGTCGTTCAGGTGTGGCAGGTGAACGTGGACGAGCGAGGTCAGCACCTGTTTGACGCGTTCCTGAGACACGTCGCGCTCGGCGGTCTCCGCCTCGCGAGCCGCGACGTCTCGAGCGAGGGTCTCGGTCGAGAGCGGATGGTACTGGTTCCCGAGAACGGTGAGGATCGTTCGGCGTCGCGAGTCGGCGAGGGCGCCGAACAGGGCGTCGAGATCGGTTTCGTCGTCCGTTCGGCCGGTGAGG
>NZ_JBPPFW010000006.1:0-221363 GCF_052040145.1 Natronorubrum amylolyticum | reverse complement strand
CCGGAGCCGAACCGGCAGCCACCGCGGACTCGACCGGAGCCGAACCGGCAGCCACCGCGGACTCGACCGGAGCCGAACCGGCAGCCGCCGCGGACTCGAGCGAACGGGGGATCCTCCCGGAGTTCATGCGCCGACTCTAGCTGGACGGGCGTCTACAGACAAAGCAGGGTAAGGTGGATCAGTACGTCAAGAGGCCAAAACGGAACCGCTCGCTGCAGGACGGTCGGCTGTTCCGTGCCCCATTCGCGTGAATTATTGCCGTACGCTACTGTATAGTGCCCCTTATCGCCATAGTAGCGGTCTTATCGCACCGCCGTCAGCAGTAGCAACTACCTGCAAATTTATTATTTATCGGGCACAACTAGCACGCGCAATGGCAGATGAATCCGAAATCCGCGACCAGATGATCGACGCGTTCGAAGGTGCCGACTATCCAATCTCCAGCCCCATGGATCTCGTGCCGGCACTACCAAACGGTCCCGGGACGAAGTTCGAGTCCGGCGACTTCTCGATGACCGCAATGGAACTGAACACGAAAACCTCGGGCGGGGACTTCCCCTACGACGACCCCGAGTCCTTCGTCGACGACATCATCGAGGACCTCAAAGAACAGGGCGAAATCTAACTCGGACGGCGGGACTCGAACCACCCGAACGACCGTTTCACGTACGGGAGACGGACTGGCTCCCCGACGATTCCAGTCCCCAATCCTCCGGCAACCACAGATCAGTAGGTCCACAGCTCAGTAGGTCCACGGCTCAGTAGTCCTCGGTCCAACACGGCGGGCCAGACACCGACACCAGTGTCAGCGAACGCAGGCCGAAGGTAACGAGCTACTGAATCGTTATCGCACGGGAAACACGTGACAGCCCCGGAGTGATGCCGTGATCACTCAATCTGCAATACTATCGCCAACCGGTGCGGTGCCGTACAGGCAGTTCACAAATTGTACACAGTGTACACCGTGTAGACTGTGCTGGCGGTCCATCATCCAGAAATCAAGCGAGCGGGCGACGAACGCGGGGGATGACCGTCGAGCGCGTTTCCGACTCCCGAGACGTCTGGCGTGTCGACTAAGCTGACCGTGAGCGAAATTTACGAGTTTCCACCGAGTTAATATCAGGTTTTGTGATATTCGATCGGTCGTCCGACATCGCCCCCTGGTTCCCGAACACCTCGTATAGCGGCGGGGGAGATGTACCAGTAGTCTTTTATTCTGATGTGGTGATAGGACAGAAAGAAGACGCCGGCAGATTGCGATCGGTGAATACTGGTACCGCATGCCCCACGAGAACCCATCCGGATCGATCACACACATCACGGCCGCGCGATCGAGTTCCCTCCGAAACCGACTGCGCGACGGGACACCGTACGCTACTCGAACGGTTTCAGTAGAAACGACTCTCGAGAACGGTCTCGAGGACGAGTTCGAGTCTGCCTCTCGAGAGGGAGTCGGCCCACAGGGTCCTGTCGCCGTCGTCATCGAGCACGACGATCCGGTGGAAACGACGGCCCTACTCGAGCGGTGTCACGCGACCGATGCAGCCGTTCCGACGATCGTGGTCCCGAAGGCGGGAAGCGAAGCGCTCGCGACGGCTGCGCTGCGGGGAAACGCCGACGAGTACGTCGTTCCCGGGACGGACGAAGATCCGGTCGAACGAATTCTCGAGACGATTCGCTCAACCCGAGAAACGAGTGTGGAGACAGCGCGAACGCGACCGTCGACGCGATCCGCCGACCGCGACTACCACCGAATCCTCGCGAACGAACTGCCCGACGAGGCGTTCGTCCTCGGCGAAGACGGAACCTACCTCGAGGTGAAGGTGCGACCGGACGCTGCGGAGCTGTACACGAAGCCGGCCGACCAGCTCACGGGCGAACAGCTACAGAACGTCTTTCCGGACGACGTCGCAGCGAAGCTAGAGGCGTGTATCGATCGAACGCTTCGGACCGATACGATTCAAACGATCGAGTACGGCGCGAAGACGACCGAGGGAGACCGGCAGTTCGAAGCTCGAGTCGTCCCGATCGACGATCGAATCGAGGGACAGCGAGCCGTCGTCTGGCTCGCCAGGGATATCACCGAACGGGCGAAACGCGAACGCGAGCTTCGATCGCGTCAGGATCAACTCGAGACCCTCAATCGAATCAGTACGGTCGTCGGGCAAGTCATCGATACACTGGTGGAGGCCCCGTCGCGGGACGCCATCGAGCGCGAGGTCTGTGAACAGCTCGTCGACTCGGAGCTGTACTGTGGTGCCTGGATCGCCGAGCGCACTGGCGAAGGGACGCTTGCGTACCGAACCGGTGCCGGCGGTGCCGAAACCTACCTCGAGGCGGTCGAAGCGCTCGACGCCGACCACGAGTGGTTAGGACAGCGAACCGTCCAGACGGGGTCGGCCCAGACGGAGATGGACGTCCAGACGAGCGAGGCGGTCCCCGAGCCGTTGCGAAACGCCGCTCGCGAGGACGACGTCAGGTCGGCGATCACCGTTCCGATCGACCACAACGATTCGATGTACGGCGTGTTGACCGTACTCGCCAGCCGTGACGAGGCGTTCAGCGGCGACGAGTTGGCCGGCTTCGAACTCCTCGGCGAGACCATCGGTTTCACCATCATGGCCGTGAAGAATCGACAGCTGCTGTTCGCCGATACGGTCGTCGAACTCGAGTTCCGGATCGACGGCGGCGACACGTTCGCGTTCGACCTCTCGGAGGAGTACGGCTGTACGTGTTCGCTCGAGTGGGCCGGAACGACCTCCAGCGGGCGGACCGTCCAGTACGTGATGGTCGACGGAATCGACGGCGAAACCGTCCTCGAAGCGGCCGGAGACCACCACTCGATCGAGGAGTGTCGACTCATCCACGACGGCGATGCCAGCTGTACGATCGAGATGCGTCTCTCCGAGTCGGGCGTTCGGACGCTGGCAAATCACGGTGCGACGATCAGGGACGTCAGCGTCGAGGACGGCGTCGGACGCTGCGTGATCGAGGTTTCACAGGACGCGGACGTCCGAGAGATCGCGGAGGCACTGACCGTCGTCTACGAGAACACACAGCTCATCGCTCGTCGCGAAGTCGACCGATCGGTGCAGACGGCAGCCGAGCGTCGCAACCGAATCCTCGATCAGCTCACCGATCGACAGCTGACCACGCTACGACTCGCCTACTACAGCGGCTTTTTCGACTGGCCCCGGGAGAGTACCGGCGAGGAGATCGCAGACGCGATGGGGGTTACTCCACCGACGATGCACCAGCACCTTCGAAAGGGGCTAAAAGCAGTTCTCTGCGAGTTCTTCGAAGTCGGCACCGAGACGGAGTGATGGCACAGTCGATGTCAGACGAGGTGCGGACCGAGCTCGCTACCGGAGAAACGTTCTCGGTACAATCGAGAGAGCTTCACCGGAAATCCGGTGTGGTAGATGGGGTGAGACACACATCGATCGAACCGCGCAGAATCGAGTGCGTACGGACTCGAACGGTTCGATGTCGGGCGGACGACGAGGCGCTCGAGAGACGGGACGGTCAGTCTTCCAAACGGTCGAACGGTCCCTATCAAACGGCTTGGGAGAGCGAACAGGCACACGAACGCACAACGCGGATACTGAACGGCACGCTACGGCGATTCGTATGCCAGACGCAGCAATCGTCGGTCTCGCCGGTACAGAGTCGCCATCCGAGCTTGGCCGAGTTGTCAACGCTCTCTAGACCGCACAGAAGTTCGACGACGCGGGAGATAACGTCGAGATCATCTTCGACGGCGCGGGAACGCAGTTGATTCCCGAACTCGAGGACGAGGATCACGACTATCACTCGCTGTACGCCGAACTGACCGGACTCATGTCGGCCTGTAACTATAGTAGCCACTGCAAGTCATTGCACACCTGATCGCCGAACCGTCTGGCGATCAGTGTGTAAATCGTTGCAGTTGTTACTATACTGTGCGAACGCCTACGAGGTCGCCGACGAGATCGAAGACGGTCCGGCAGAACTGCTCGACGAACACGAGGGCCACCCAAGTATCCGATCGCTCGTCGTCGACGGCTACAAGATTATTACGTACTGAGGACGCCAGTGAACCGCCTCGAGGTCAAGTGGTTCGAGAATCTTCGATTCTCGTCGTCGCGGAAATCGAAGACTTCCGTACGACCCCGAGGCACTCGGCCTGCACCGCCTGTAGACATAAACGAACGATACGCGGCCCAACATATTGGTGCCAACGACGCCGACAGCTATTCTGCCGAGCAACGGAGAACTCGTCGAGATGCCAGCGAAGGCACCACCCTCGGTCGCATACCTGCGTCCGAATTCGTCCGCGGAACACTCATAACGAAATCCGATAGTCACGATATCTTAAAGAAACAGTATGTGAACCCGAGGGCCGATGCCGTCGCCTCGAGTTCGAACGACTGGGATGGGTACGACGACCGCCTCGGCAATAATCACCGTCGATCGATCGACGGAGAGCGTGGTATCGTGGTGACGGATACACCCGTCGACGTGCTCTACGAGGGGGCAAACGGCCACTACTACACCGACTGCCAGGTCACGACCAATCTGCGTACCGAACGATGGAAGCCATGCATCAGACAGCGTGACCCGGATCGACGACTGGTGGAAACGAGCGACGGTGGCCTGCTGTTGCTGACACCGACAGACGACCTCCCCGCCTGGGCGGAGATACGCGTCGACGACCGCGGTACTCGCGTCGTCGATACGCGACGCCCACTGCCGGAGTGACGTTCCGTCCCAACGATTTTCGCTGCGTTCGACGGCGGCGCCTGCTGTCGACACCCGTAGTTCGGAAACGACGTTGCCTCGACGACGAAATGGGTGTGGGGATGAGTGTCAGGCGTGCCTGACCGACTATAATGGAGTACTATGTAAAGCGGTACAAACTGGCCGTCGCGCGCGAGAGGAGCGATCGTGAATCGACGCGTGTTTCTCGGCACGGCCGGCTCTCTCGCCTCCGTCGGGACGCTGGCGTACGCGACCCGGGACCCCGTCGACACGCTCGAGATTCGCGTCTGGCTCTCGGAGCAGGCGGCAAGTTACGACGGCGTCACTGATCGTATACAGGAGTACCTCGAGCGAATCTTCGATCTCGAGTACTGGTCGCTCACGGTCTCGAGTGGTGGAGCCGTCGACGTCTCGACCGAGAACGGTGCGGCAGTGACGAGCGGTGGCGAATGGCCGGCAGCGCTCGCTGCGGGGGCAATCGGTCGCCGTGACCTCGAACCGGTCTCCGACGTCAATCTGCTCGTCACGGACGGCCAGATGCGGCAGGCCCCGACCGGCTACGGGCTTCCGCACATCGCGTCGGTCGGCGGGGCCAGGCATATCGCAGCACTCGACCCGTTCGACGACCTCTTCTCGTCGCCGGGAGCCGACGCCGATCGGTGGATCGTTCCGAACGGACGGCCGCCGCGAACGATGCAGATCCTTGCCCACGAAATCGGTCACGCGCTGGGCTTACAACACGACCACGGCGTCGCCTATCGGTACGGCGACGCGATCGTCGCCTCACCCATGCTGAGCAGTTACGCCTGGTCGGCCGACTACGACGACGATAGCTCGCGATGCGGCACGAGCTACCCCGACCCCGCGGGTCTCGATCGAAAGCTCAGTCTGGCGTTCTCGCCCTGTGCGCGCCGCGAACTCGCCGACTACAGCGGCGGGTTTCTCCCGTAGACGAACACAAATTCCACACCTCCCCTTGACGCGCCGACGGGGAGGGCTCGAGTTGGATCAACGGAAGGAGACGACCGGATCAGTCTTCGTCGTCGTCGCTCTCGTCCTCGCCGCGGACGAAACTCGCCTGCGCGTCGCCACCCTGTCCGGTCCCGCCCGCGCTTGGACCTTCGATGAGCGAGTCGAAGTCGTCGACCTCGTCGTACTGCTCCCGGTAGACGAGCGCTGCCTTCCCGAGCGATGTAATCTCGTATAATCCGGACCGTTCCGCCGGCCCGATCTTCCGAACGAGTCCGTAATCTTCCAGTACCGGGAGCCTCGTGTTGATGTTTTTGCGGCTCTTTCCCGTGTGAGCGGCGAGATTCGTGGCGACGTTTCGACCCTTGTCCTCGAGCGCCTCGAGGACCAAGAAATCAGTAGGTTGACGTAACTTCACTATCGTTCACTCTCATCTATCACTATATTTCCAGTGGTAACTAATACTTTCGCCTTTTTCGGTTGTGGTTTCTACGATACCGGGGGGCGAAAACAGCGAATAAAATTACGAAATTTAACATTTCAAGCCCAGCAGAAGGCACGAGGGCACACGGCAACGCCGAGTATCGGGCCCTGGTGTCAGGTTCGTGACTGAATCCGATAGTTAACTCGAGCGGATCTCATCAATACGTGTCGTATCAGCGTTCGACCGTGTGCCAGCGGTCGAGCAGGTATCCGGGATCAAGTGGATACCAGTCCTTGATCGGTCGTCCGGCGAGTTCGTTCGCGTTCGATTTCGCTCGAGTGCGTCGACGCCGACCGAACCGAGCCACTCCAGGAACGTCGCGACGTCGTCGGGAGCGTCGAGTCGACAGGAGGCTGCAGACGGCTCGTCGCCACCGACTCGAATCCCGATTCCCTTCGGTTCGACGGTCCGAAACGCCGATTCGTCAGTCACATCGTCTCCGATATATATCGGCACCGTCCGTGCCGGCATATCCGCGTCGATCAAGCCAACCGCGTTCCCCTTCCCCCACGGAATCGACGGCCCGATTTCGAGGATGCGTTTGCCGGTCGAAATCTCGAGTTCGTCGCCGCCGAATCGGTCGACAACCGCGGTCGTCAGGTGCTCGACGATCGGCCGCAACGCAGGCGGGACCGATCGCACGTGAACCGTCCCCGTCAGTCGCTTGTTCTCGATTCGCGTGTTCGGCACGTGTTCGAGGGCCGTCTCGAGCGCCGTACAGACCCGCTCGATCTTCGCGGCCCGCTTTCGAGCGACGGGATGGACGGCGACCGACTCACCGCGCTCGAGTTCGAGCCCGTGGTTTCCGGCGTACGTCTTTGGGCCGTCGATTCGCTGCCGGACGTCGGCTAACGCACGGCCGCTGACGATCGCCGTCGTCACCGATGATGCCGCCGCGAGGGTCGCCACAGCGGCCTCGTTTTCGGCCGTCGGCGCCGCCGCGTCGGGATCGTCGACGATCGGTGCGAGCGTCCCGTCGAAATCCAGACAGCACAGGAGATGCGACGCGCCGGCGAGTCGCGACCGAATTCGATCTCGCTGCTCGTCGATCAGCTGTGGTGGTGTCGCGTCCGACATTGATCACACGGTGGAGGTGTATTCGGGTGGGTCAGTATCCGAATCCGAGTCCGGATTTGAATCTGAATCTGAGTTGGAACTGGAACTGGAACTGGAACCGGAGTCCATCTCTGTACTACCGTCGGAGTCACCAGACTGACCCGAATTCGAGTCCGACGGCCGATTCCGAGCAGTTGCCGAGTCAGTTCCTCGAGCCACTCCCGAATCCGTTCCTCGAGTTGCACCACCGTGACGGGTATCGCGGCGGCGCTCGTTATGTACCCGGCGAATCCAGTCGAACTGGGTGTCCATCCACCACTCGAGATCGCCGTCGAACACCCGGTTGCGGAGCGTGCGCATCCGGCGCTGTCGACCGTGTAACGGCATCTCGACGGCGGCCTCGAGCTGGCTCGCGAAGCCGTCGATATCCGCCGGATCGATCGTGAGCGCGTGGGAGCCGAGCGTCTCGTGGGCACCGGTTCGATCGCTCAACAGGAGCGTCCCCTTGCCGTCGACGCTCGCGGCGACGTACTCCTGGGCAACCAGATTCATCCCGTCGCACAGCGGACTCACGACCATCACGTCCGCACGGCAGTAGAGCGCACAGAGCTCGTCCTTCGAGAGGTAGTCTTCGGTGTAGACGATCGGCGTCCACTCGTCCGTCCCGAATCGCTGATTGATCCGCGTGACCTCGCTTCTGACGAGATCCCCGTGTTGCTCGTAGGTCCGAATATTCGTTCGGGAGAGCGAGCACGACTGCACGAAGGTGAACTCGCCGTGCCACGACGGGTTCCGTTCGAAGAATCGTTCGAGAGCGGCCAGGCGTTCCGGAATCCCCTTCGAATAGTCGAGTCGGTCGACGCCGAGACCGATGACGTTCTCCGGCGAGATATCGTATCGCTCGAGCAACTCGGACACCGCCGTATCCGAAACCGATCGCGCATCACGGTCGTAGGACTCGGCGTCGACACCCATCGGCGTCGCGACGACGCGCGTCGTCGTCCCGTTGTAGCGGACGACCCGCCGAGAGCGATCGACGCTGGCAGCCGGCACGTACCGCTGGACGCAGTCGAGAAAACGCTCGGCGTATCGGTCGACGTGGAACCCGAGCAGGTCGTTTCCGAGCAATCCCTCGAGAAGGCTACCGCCGGCCGGGCAGTGCTGGAACGTCCGGGCCATCGGCCACGGGATGTGCCAGAACTGCGCGATGGTCGTCGACTGCGGAACCGACTCGCGGATCATTCCCGGCGCGAGTGCGAAGTGATAGTCCTGCAGCCAGACGACCGAATCGTCAGTCGCGTGCTCGCTCACCGCGTCGGCGAATCGTTCGTTGACCGTCCGGTACCAGTCGAAATCGTTCGACCGGTTCTCGACCAGATCGGTAAAGCCGTGACAGAGCGGCCAGAGGACGCGATTACTGAATCCGTAGTAGTAGGAGTCGACCGCCTCGTCCGAGAGATCGAGCCGCCTGAGGGTGTACGACTCCTCCGCCGGCGGGACGGCAACGCAGTTGTCCTCGTCCGTGACGTCGAAGTCCGCCTCGCCGTCACCCCAGGCGATCCAAGTTCCTTCGGACTCCTGAACAACGGGGTCGAGACCGGCAGTCAGTCCGCCGGTCGGCTCGTCGACCTCGATGGATCGACTCGCCGTCTCCGCGGCAGCCTCCTCGCCACCCTCGTACTCGTGCCGGTACGGCTGCCGGTTCGAAACGACGATCAGCGAGCCGGGACAGGCCGATTCGTCGGCCTGCGTGTCGGCAGTCACTCGGCCGTACCCGTCGGCCCGTAACTGTCTGTTATTCGGGTGCGTCGACGACCGCTCGTCGGTAAATCGCATTCGCTGAAAATACACAGTTCCGTGACGGGTTGCTGCGCGGCCTGCATCCGCATGGACCTCTAATAGCGTCCGCTACTCGTCGAATAGAACAGACAATGAGGAAAAATGACCGGATCTGTTCCAGATACCACGCAACAATATCGGATATTTCTCGACAGGTAGAGCACGATATCGTGGAGGAGAGTACACCTGACCGTCCGCCAAGCTGGCATCGGTTCGCCTCACAGACTGCCGCTAATTCATCCGTCAGACCACCTCGTCAGTCCAAACGTTCTTTCCGTTCTCCCGCGAATCGCGAGTATGCAATCGCCCTTCGAGCGCCGAATCGCGGACTGTCAACGCCGACTCGAGCGCACCGACGCGTCGCTCCTCGTCTGTTTTCCGAGCCCGAATCTGACCTATCTGACCGGGTTCGAAGAATCGCCCTCCGAGCGCCACCTGTTGCTGTTCGTTCCGCGAGTAGGCACCCCCACCGTTGTCGCACCGACGATGTACGACCGACAGCTCGCCGACGTGCCGATCGACGACCCGTCTCTCGAGATCCGACTCTGGGACGACAGCGACGACCCGGTTGCCGTTATCGACGGCGTTCTCGAGGAACTGCTCGAGCAGGGAAGGGGAAACGACAGCACGACGAGCGACGGAACGGGCGACGAACCGCCGACGATACTCGTCGACGACCGGATGTGGGCAACGTTCACGCAGGATCTCAGAGCGTGCGTTCCGGACGCACGGTTCGGCCTCGCGAGCGACGTCCTCGAAGACATCCGAATTCGAAAGGACGAGGTCGAGCTAGACGCGCTGCGAAGGGCCGGAGCGATCGCCGATCGCGTTTCGCTCGAGATTCGGTCGCGTGGAGACGACCTCCTCGGCACGACCGAGGCGGAGCTGGCGAGCGAGATCGAACGCCTGCTCGCAGCCGAAGGCGGCGGGAAGCCGGCGTTCGAGACGATCGTCGCCTCGGGACCGAACGGTGCACAGCCCCATCACCACAGCGGCGACCGGGAGATCGAACGCGGCGATCCCATCGTGTTGGATTTCGGTGCGTTCGTCGCCGCCGATCTCGAGGCCGGGACGGGACGCTACCCGGGTGACCAAACCCGGACGATCGTCGTCGGCGAGCCGTCAGACGAGTACGAGCGAGTCCACGAAGTCGTCCGAGAGGCACAGCAGGCCGCGGTCGATGCGGTCGAGCCCGGCGTGAGAGCCGGCGCGGTCGATCGAGCCGCTCGGACGACGATCGAGGCCGCCGGCTACGGCGACGCCTTCGTTCACCGAACCGGTCACGGCGTCGGCCTCGAGGTCCACGAGCCGCCGTACATCGTCGAGGGCAACGACCGCAAACTCGAGCCCGGGATGGTGTTCAGTATCGAACCGGGCGTCTACCTCGAGGGGAAGTTCGGCGTCAGGATCGAAGACCTCGTCGTCGTGACCGAGGACGGTGCCGAACGGCTGAACGACTCACCGCGGGGCTGGGAAACCGGTGTGCCGTCTCAGTCGTAACTCGAGGAACTCACAGTCGTAGCTCGGGGAACTCACAGTCGTAGCTCGAGACACCACGTTTCCGGTGAACCAGTCCAGACTGTCAGTGAATCAGACACCCGGTTTCCGGTGAAATATCGTCGTACTGTCCGCCTATCGATCGGAATCGGCGCTACGTCTCGTCCGTCTCGACGAGTACCTTCCGTACGACGTCCGGATCCTCGAGCAGTTGGTGTTCGGTGTAGCTCCCTTCGGCGCTGCCGCCGCTCTGTCGGGACTGTTCGATGATGTCGAGAAACGCGTGCTCTTTTAACAGGTCGCGGACCCGACGCAGCGAGAGCGTATCGGAGCCCTCCTGCCGACAGATCTCCTCGTAGACGTCGAAGATGCGCGTCGTTCGAAAGCCGTCCTCCTCGGGTCTGTTGAGTGCGAGCACTGCGAGCGCCTGGAGCACGTACCGGGAGTGGGGTGTCGATCCGCGGATAAGCTCGCGGAATCGATCGGTTTCTGCGCGCTCGCGGGCCTGTACGACGAACTCCTCGCGAACCGTTTTACTCCCGTTCGACTGGGCGATCTCGCCGGCGTACCGGAGGATGTCGATCGCCTTTCGGGCGTCACCGTGTTCGCGAGCCGCGAGCGCTGCGGCCCGCGGAATAACCGACGGATCGAGCACTTCGTCCTTGAACGCGTCGCTGCGCGCCTGCATAATATCCCGAAGCTGATTCGCGTCGTACGGCGGGAAGACGAACTCGCGCTCGCAGAGACTCGACTTGACCCGTTCGTCCATCCGATCCTTGTACTTGATCTTGTTACTGATCCCGATAACGCCGATCTTGCAGTTCTCGAGTTTCCCAGCCTCACCCGCACGCGAGAGTTGCATGAGAATGTCGTCGTCGTCCAGTTTGTCGACCTCGTCCAAGATGATGAGCACGACCTCGTACTGGGTGTCGAGCACCCGCCAGAGGCGTTTGTAGTAGGTCGACGTGCTGAGCCCTTTGTCCGGGATCTTGATATCGGTGACCGCCGAGTCGTTCAACGAGTGGGCGATCGTCTGGACCGCCTGCGTCTCGGTGCTGTCCTGTGCACAGTCGACGTAGGCGAACTCGGCCGTGACGCCCTCCTCTTTCGCGACGCGGACCAGCCGTTCGGAGATGTGCTTCGCACAGAGGGACTTTCCGGTGCCCGTCTTGCCGTAGATGAGCAGATTGCTCGGACTCTGTCCGAAGATCGCCGGGTTAACGGCGTTCGCGAGATCCGCAATCTCGTCGTCTCGCCCGACGATACGCCCTTCCTCGGGGAGGTGATTGATCTCGAGCAGCTCTTTGTTCTCGAAGATCGGATCGTCTCGGGTGAAGAGATCGTCGCCGGAACTCGACATAGGTAGTAGACACCACGTTTCCGGTGAAACGTCTTTACTGTTTGGACTCGTTCGCCGGAAACCGGTGAAACGGTGAAATATCGAGGGGAGAGCGAGTCTCGAGAGGGGAGGGTGGAACGAACTGGAAGTGGGTGAGAAGTGGAGCACACACACACCACGTTTCCGGTGAAACGGGGTGAAGGGGGTGTGGGGGTGCAGTTGAAACGGGGGTTGCGTTCATCGGAAACCCGGTGTGGTGGGAACAAGCTATCGACATATCAAAACTGATCTGAACCAGTGTGAGCGCTTGTATCGCGAATGCAGTGTATCGCGAACGCAGGGTAGTTAAAAGCGAGTCAATCGAAGAGCGGATCCATCGCTACAGAGATATCTGCGAAAGGTGGCCAAACCTGAAGAGACCGAGATGGGGTCACTCGAGGATAGGACCGGGAGTAACCGAAATGCAGACTATGAGATCCGAAAGACGCCGATAACTGAAAATGATTTTATTGCAGACCGAGTGCGTGATCTCGGATTTCCGGTGAAAAGTCTCTAATCGACTGACGTCGATTTCTATTCTAATTTTGTACTCAATGGACTTTTTCATCTGAAAATACTTATAGCTACTGCCTCCAACCTCACATGTCTTTGGATTCTTCTGGCAGTCTTCTGATAGTGACTTCAGCTGGTGACCTTCTTTCTCCTCGTTTCACCGGAAACGTGGTGTGTCGGTCTGTGCAAAGAGCACTGTGATGTGTTAGATATCGGTTTTCTCCCCTATTAGCGTTTGAACCCGCTGATTAGCGTTTGCCTCGATCTACTCTTTTCCTCGAGTTCATCCCGTTCGAGCGCAGTATCGCTGCCTCGAATTCGGATCTTTCGCTGTGATCATCGAATCGGATCTCTCTCATCCGCCCCTCTGTTTACCCCCTTTCACCGGAAACCCGGTGTGTGCGCGCGGCCCAACTGGGTCTTTTCAGTTGTCTTACTCGCTCCCGGTCTACCCACTCGTTTCCCCGTTCACCGGAAACGTGGTGTGTCAGTGTAACCGATCATCGGTTCGGATGACCGACTGGTTTTCTCTGATCACGATCTTTCCCCCACCTACGGTCTCACTATCGCTATTCCATTCGTACTGACTTGCTCCCAGCGTGCTCTCTCCACAGGGCATCTCCCGTTGTACGCCCACCGATCACGTGTCTTCACCGGAAACACGGTGTGTAACTCAGTACCGACGCTGTTCTCGAGTGCCGCGTGCCGACCGTCCACTCGTGCCGACCGTCGTGTAATTTCACCGGAAACATGGTGTGTCCGTTCCACTCTATCGTAGCAACTGGAACTTCCGGTGGCTACTATCGCTGCAGCCATTTGCACCGGACGATCGAAATCAAACCCGAGCGTCGAAACCGACGTTCGATATCGGAATCAGTAGTAGTACAGCTCGAGTTCGTGTCCACAGTTCCGACACGCGGTTTCCCTCCCCTGGAGTCGGTTCGTGGCACGTTCCTCGTGGATCCCCGGACCCGGCGGCACGGACGCGTTGACGCGTGCCTCACACTCCGGACAGCCGATACGCATATCTGAGTGGTCTGATCGAGACATACCCCGAGAGTATTCGAGAGCTTCGGTTAGTTATACCAGTCGTACGGTCGATTCATCGTCGGTTTCGATGCGTTTCGTCGTCGTAGGGTCGAATTTCTGCCACTCGACGATCGGTATCGGCAACGAACACACCATCCACCGATCCCGGTCTACAGGAGATCCGGACCGTCCAGCTGGTAAGCTCACAAGGCACGAACTTGTTAGACGGTGAATGAAACGTCTTCGAACTCGAAAAACGCCGTCTCGTACCCGTCGTGGCGCGACACCTGGGGTGGTGAGTCGACGGCGACCGTGATCTCGTCGTCGCTCTCGAGATCGTCGACCGCGACTCCGTAGTGGTGACCGTACTCGTGATCGATCCGCTCGGTCAGTCGTTCATCCTCGAGGACGGCCGATCCGTCCCGGTCGATCGTCAGCCGTAACGAGGCAGACGGGAGGATGACGTCGTTGTATGGGGTCCGCAGACAGCCCATCAGATACGCCGCGTCGTCGGCGAATCGGTCGGTATTGGGGACGATCACGGATAGCTTCGCGTCGCCGCTCCGTTCCGTTCCGAGGACGTCACCCGGTAGTTCGTCGACGGCTGGACCGTCGGACGTCGGCGGGTGTCCGGGGTCGTCGCCGTGGTCGCCTCCCTCGCTACGGCCGTCGTGGTCGTGATCGTCGTCATCCCCGTGACTAGCGTGCTCGTCGTCTCCATGATCAGCATGCTCGTCGTCCCCGTGACCGTCGTGCGCTCCGTGGTCGCTGTGGTCCATCAACTCGAGGGCGTCCCGTTCTCCGCGCCGATCCTCGTCGATCAGCTCGAACTCGAGGTCGTGGATGTCCGACCGGGTGAACTCGAAGTCGATCTCGAGCGTGGACGAGCTATCGAATCGATCCTCGAACGCGCCCGTCCCCTCGGCCTCGAGCCGGCCGATCCGAATTCGAGCCGTGTACTCGCCTTCGTCCGGGAGCGAGATGTTGTCGCCGTAGTGAAATCCCATCCGCTGGGAGAGCATCGGCCAGGGCGAGAGCTGTCCGGTGACCGAGTCGCCGTCTCGGCGCACGTCGAGTTCGGCGTTCACCGGAAGGACGGTGTCCGTTTCGGGGTCCCAGACGGTGAGCATGAGGTGCATGCTGTCGTCGGTATCGACGTCGACGCGCTCGGTTTCGCCGGCGACGAGCCAGAATCGGTGCGGGATCGTGTAGGTGAGTTCGACGGCGTACTCGCCGTCGGTCGCTCGCCCGTAGGTTCCCATCTCCTCGATGCCGGCGGGGAGGTAGACGGCGTCGGGTCGATCGTCGACGAGCGGCGGGTTCGACCAGGCGGACTGCTCTTCGAAGCCGAGTCGCTCGAGACAGCCCGCGACGGCGACGGTTCCAGCCACCGCGGTTCCGCGCAGGAATCCCCGACGGTTCATTGCGCCGATTTTGGGGTGCCAGTGACAAAACGGCTGTTGGTTTGCTGCTCGAATCGCAGCTGTCGACCTGTCTTCGAACCGCGGCTGTCGATCTTTCGTTCGAATCGCGGCGATCGAACCGACCGAGGGAGTGTTTTGTCCCTTCTCGCTGTCAGCCCCTGTTCACTCCTATCCAGCAACGTACACCGGCTCCATCGTCGGGAGCGTCAGGAGCCACAGACTGAGCGCCGTGTAACAGACCATCACGACGACGAACGGGTACTGACTCCGGATCGCCTGTAATCGACCCGGAAAACAGTCGAACGCGATCGCGTGGGCGGTCCAGATCGCGAGCACGTGACCGGCGAGGAGGGTGACGATCTCGAGCGTTCCCATCCAATCGGGCACGACGAGCGTCGTCGGATTCACCGGCGGAGCGAACGGACTCGAGAGCGCTGCCAGCGACGCCGGAGCGAGCGAGACGGCGAACGTGACGTAGTGCGCGAGGTGATAGCCCGCGGCGATCGCCAGCAGCGGTGGGGCGAATCGCCGGGCGAGCATCCGCTCCGAGAGGTACGTCGGTGCGGTTCGCCGCGAGAGGTGTGCGGCCAGCCAGTAGAGGGCGACCGCGACGGCGAACCCGCCGACGAGCAGCGCGAGGTAGACGCCGCGGGCCGGGAGTCCGGTCGCGACGATTCCCTCGACGGTCCGTCGGCCGGGGCGTGTCACGACGAACCCGTTGAACGTCAGTTCCCAGACCAGCAGGACGACGAAGGCGACGTCGCTCGAGTCGGTCACGACGTCCGCGTCCCGAAGACGAGCGCCCGGAACGACAAGTCGAAATTCCCCGTCGCGTCGCTGAATCGGAGCGACGGCTCCGTAGAGCCGGAAGAGGACGGCCAGCGGGTCAGCGCGGCGAAACCAGACCGTCGGCGAGAAGAGGACCGCACCGGTGACGGTGTACCCCGCGTAGCCGATCGCGACGAGCGCGAGGCGCTCCGGATCGGTCGTCACGGGGAGGACGAGCTCGAGCCACACGAGCGCTCCCAACCCGAGCACCGCCGGCCACGACGAGAGCCACGCGGGGTACTCGAGGAGAGCCGAGTCGACCGCGGACGAACCGGTTTCGTTCGTATCGTTCGCTCCGTCCGTTCCGACCGTTCCGTTCGTTTCGTCCGTTCCGACCGTTCCGTTCGTTTCGTCCGTTCCGACCGTTCCGTTCGTTCCGTCCGTTTCGTTCGCACTCGGGTTCGACGGGCGACGCTGGACCACCTCTCGAACGCGAGTCACCAGTTCTCGAGCACGAGTCACTGACCTATCGACACCGCGCGCGAGGGTCCGAAACGGATCGATCGTCGGCCACGGATCGACGACGAGGAAGGCGATCATCGGCAGGACGGCTCGCACGCCTACGAACGCGATGATAACAGCGAGGTTCGCCGTCGGCATCGCCGGGCCCTCGAGACCGACGACGATCACGGCTGTGAGTCCAAGCACGCCAAGACTCCCACCGATGAGCGATCCCGCGGCGACCGTTCGTCTCGAGAGCCCGATCGATCCGACGGGACTGGACGTATCGAGACTCGACTCGACGAGACCCGATTCGGTGGGGCTCGACTCCGCGATAGCCGCGAGCGGAACGCACCACTCGTGGACCGCATCGACGAAGCGACGGTCGGTCACGAGCGCGGCGAGCAGCGCGGAGGCTCCAACGGCGGCCCCGCCGGTGAGCAGGGTGAGCCACGTCGGGACGGTGAGCGTCCGATCGTCACCGAGTCCGGCGGCGACGTTCGAGGCCGCGACGGGTTCGGTCCAGTAGCCCGCGACGATACCGGCTGCTGCCAGTCCGAGGATGATCGAACCGATCAGTCGAGCCGAACGCGTCGGTGACACCGCCGGATATCACGACGCCGACCCTCATGTATTCGGGTCTCGATCGCAGCAGTCGAGAGGGGGACGTCGACACCGGTTTCGGAATGTTCCGCGCCGAATCGTCTCGCATCCGGTCCGAATCGTCTCGTACCCGCGTCGGATCGTCTCGCATTCGGTGAGCGAACCAACGAGCATTTCATGGCGCGCTCCTACGCATCTCGTATGGAACGACGGACGTACCTTCGCGCTCTCGGGGTCGCGGGTGTTGCTGGGACTGCCGGCTGTCTCGACACGGTGGAACAAGCACTTTCCGACGACCACGATGGTGACGGGATTCTCCCGCCGCCGGACCACCCGACGGGTGCCTCGTATCCGGAGTACGGCGAGGAGTTCCCCTCGTTTTCGATTCCGGACCCGATCGCGGAGACGACCGTCTCGCTCGAGGACTTCGTCGGCGAGAAGCCGTTTCTGCTGACGTACATCTTTACGACGTGCCCGGACGGCGCCTGTCCGGCCCTGCTCTTGCGGCTCCGGTGGATTCAGGAGGATGCCGTCGAACAGGGGTACGACGACGACATCGCGTTGCTCGCGTTCACGTTCGATCCCGAACGCGACACGCCCGAGGTCCTTCGTGAGTACGCCGCCGAACGAAGTATCGACTACGAGGCGGACAACTGGCACTTCCTCCGGCCCGAAACCAACGACGAGGCCGAGGAGGTGATGACCGAGACCTTCAACCTGCCACTCCAACGGATCGACGACGAAGAGGAACTCGAGGACCACGACGAGTTCGAGGGCAACGGCGATCACGACGGCGAGGGCCACGACGACGGAGACGATCACGACCACGACGATTCGGACCACGGAAACGAATCCGACCACGACGACCACGACCACGGCGAGTACACGTTCATCCACAACAATTTGATCACGCTCGTCAACGAAGACGGAATCGTGGAACGAGCGTATCCGTCGGCCGTCCAGTCCGAACGGGCGGTCGACAACGAACAGATCGTCGAGGACACGAGGACGGTCGTCGGGGTGGAGTGAGCATGCGGAGACGGGACGTCCTCGCCGGACTCGGGAGTGCGGGCGTCGTCGCCGGCGCCGGCGCGATCGCCGTCTACGGACTCCCGTCGACCGAGAACCTGCTCGACGACGAATCGGCCGACGAACCCGACGACCCGCTCGAGATCGAGACGATCGACGCTCCCGGGAGCGAGGCGGGGACAATCGAGGTTCCCGACCTCGGACGGGTGACGTTCGTCGACCTGTTCGGCACGTGGTGTGCACCCTGTATCGAACAGATGCCGGCGCTCGCGACGGCCAACGAACGGATCGGCGACGAGGTAACGTTCTGCTCGGTCACCAACGAGTCCGTCGGCGAGAGCGGCTCGATCACCGAGGCGGAACTCGTCGAGTGGTGGGACGAACACGATGGTGACTGGACGGTCGGTCACGATCCGGCGGCCGAACTCACGGCTCGCTACCTCGAGGGCGGCTTTCCCACGGCCGTCGCCATCGACGCTTCGGGGCGCGTCCAGTGGGCCGATTCGGGCGTCAAGAGCGCAGACGAGATCGTGTCCGGAATCGAGCAGGCGCTCGAGGCCGATGCCGGTGACGAGTAAGATGGTACTGCAGATGAGGGGACCGGTGTTACCAACTCGGGTGACGGGCGATGACTGACGGCTCGTTGCCGCTCACCTTCGCATTGATAGCGGGCATTGCGACGTTCTTTTCGCCGTGTGCGTACCCGCTCTTACCGGGCTACGTCGGATTTTACGTGAGTCAGACCGAGGGAGAGCAAGCCTCGCTGTCCGGCGCGCTGAGTCGCGGTCTCGTCGCCGGAATCGGCGTCCTGGCGACGTTCGGCGTACTGTTGGTCGCCGCCTACTGGGTCGGCCACTCGACACTGTCGAACATCGTCCTCTTCGAGCCGATCGTCGGAGCGATTCTGGTCGCGTTCGGCCTGCTTGTCGTCTTCGACCGCGCTCCGTCGCTCACGATTCCCCTTCCGAAACGCCGCTCGAGCGTGTTCGGCTTCGGAATCTTCGGCGCTGGCTACGCGCTGGCTGCGGCGGGCTGTGTCGCGCCGCTGTTCGTCGCCGTGCTCGCACAGGCGCTGGCGCTCCCGCCGGTCTCGGCGGCGCTCGTCGTCGGAACCTACGTCGGCAGCGTCGTCGTGTTGATGGTCTCGCTGACGGTCGCAACGGGGATGGGGCTCGTCGCGAGCGCCGGCCGGCTGGCTGCCCACAGCGAGTTACTCGAGCGTATTGCGGGGGTCGTCATGATCGTCGCCGGACTCGGACAGCTGTACCTTGCGATCTTCGTCCTCGACGTGATCTAACCGCACCGACTCGCGGATTTCGATCGTGCTAACTCGCAGGTTTCGATCGCAAGCGGACCGTTTGTTCTGTTCGTGGTCATACTCCATGCCACGGATTCGAAACGTCCCGACGTTCGGCTGGACGACAATCCCGACGAAGCGGGCCGCGTGACGAACCCCGACTGCGAAGCGAACGAGGGGCCGTCACAGTCACTGTTCCAGCGGATTCGATTGTACCTGCGTCGATAGCGCCTATTCCGGTCCGGAGTCCTCGAGCAGTCCGAGATCGCTCGCAGCGAGGTCGGCGATACGTTCGACGATATCGGGATCGACGGCTGCGACGTCCTCGCCGCCGTGTAACTGGTCGTTGTGTCGCTCGATGGTGTCGGCGACGTCCGAGAGGGGGATGCGGGAGGTCGTCTCACAGTCGGGACACACGATCGGGACGCGGGGATCGTCCGAGTCGCTGGCGGCTGTCATCGTCTCACTCTCTCGAGCGGAGCGGCAAAATCTCACTGGTTGGATGACTTCGGAAGCGTCGGTAGCAACGCGACTCTGGTCTCGGAACGACCTCGGTCGTTGATGGAACGTCGACCGAGTCGGTCGGCCGGCAGTCTTATTACCTCGAGACCGAACAGTTCGCTCGAGGGGACGATAGACTATCGACCGGTCCTCACCGGTTTTTCGTTCGCCGTACAGCAACCGAATTCATCCAGCGTCGGCTCTTGCGTAGCCTTTCGTATTTTCTCCGAAACAATTTTGTCGATCGTCAGGTCGATCGGCGACGGACGCCGAGGAGGGCGGCGATTGCCAGCGCGACGATCACTGCCGGGATGCCGAATCCGGGGAGTTCGTCGCCGTCGTCAGCGTCGTCTTCGTCGCTCGTTCCGTCGGCACTCGCGGATCCGTCGTCGGAGTCACTCGAGTGGTCCGTTCCGTCACTATCGTCCGAGTCGCCGTTCTCCTCGTTCGAGTCACCGTCGCCGACGCCGGTCTCGTCGGCGTCGAGCTGGAGGACGACGATAACCTGGCCGTGCGAGCCGTCGGGTTTGAAGGTCCACTCGCCGCCGACTTCCTCGTAGGATTCGGCGTCCTCGATCGGATCGACGCTCGTGTCCCAGGTGTCGTGGGTCTGCTCGACGTAGCCGACGACCTCGATCTTGTCGGCGTGTTCGCCCTCGATCTGGGCCTCGCCGTACTCGATGGTCGCGTCCTCGGGCTGGCCGTGCATCTCGATACTGTGCGTGTCCATGTAGCCGTCGCCCTGTGGCAGGTCGTCGGTCGTTCCGAACTGGTCGCTATCGAGCGGTCGGTCGTAGTGGTCGGTCAGCGGGTACTGGACGGTCACCGGATTGGCGTGGGAGTGCCAGTTCAACTCGTCGCCGGTGTCGATCGTGACGGTCGTGTTCGGAACGGTCTCGCCGACGATCGGTTCGCCCGCTTCGTTGAGGAGCGTCACGCCGATCTTCCCGGAGCCGTCACCCAGATACGGGGATCGGTACTCGTCGCGCGGGTTGATGTAGCTGACCCAGTTCCCGTCGCTCGCTTCGTAGTACGGATCGCCCACTTCGGGGGCCGGTTCGACGTACGCCTCTTCGGAGACGTTCGCGTTCGTCGACGCGTCCGGATCGATGGTCGCGCCGGATGCGGCCACCGACTCGTCGGCGCTGACGCCGCCCATCAGGGCGACACCGAGGACGCCGACGAGACAGAACGCGAACACGCCAGCCGCGACGGTCGTCCGTGCTCGATTCGCACTCATCGAGCGTTCCCTCCGAACGTCACCGTGTCGGTCGCGTCGTTCGACTCTTCAGGCCGTGGGTCCGTCGCGACCCGACGCTCGAGGGTCCGGGACCGGTCTTCGAATTCGGTAGTACGTTCGCGATCGAAGATCTCGTGAGGAGACTCGGGGACGGGATGAATACCCCAACGGGATCGGTTCGCCGACCGTGATCTGAATCGGTTCATATGATCGAACCACTTCATTCATCCATTTTTATATGATACGAATAACAGAACGTCTGGAACGAGTAGGGGACGACTTCCGCTGGTTTCGGAGCGGTTACTCCGCATCGGTAATCGGGAACGCAGTCACTACTTGTCCGCACTGACTGGCCTTCCGGCAGTTCGCGGCCGTCCACCCGAACCCCGTGGATCGCCGATGCTCGACGCTTGCGCTGGCACCCCGAACCGACTTCTGGGGCGGGACTGTACGGTTTCTGATGCGCGTTGGATCCGCCGTCGATACGGATACGTCATCGCCACAGGACCGGTCGCCGAACGTGACGAACACCGACTCGAGCAGGGCGCTCCGAACGCTCGTGCTCGTGGCCGCCGGGACCGTCGTCGTCGCGTACGTCCTCGATCGCGTTCTCGGTTCGAGCGACGAGGATGATCCGTCACTCGAGGCGATTCGAGAGCGAGCCGTCGACGCCGTCCCCTCGGCCGTCAGCGACCGCGTTTCGGACGCGGTTCCCACGGAACCGCAGGCCATTCCGATCGGCGACGTCGGCTCCAACGAGGGTGGGGCGGACCCGACGGACGAGGCGAATACGAGCACCGGGACGGGGACCGACACCGATACCTCGAGTGACGCTTCCGCGTCCGATGCCGGAGAACCGGTCGACGACGCGGAGACGAACGTCGATCTCGCCGACGATCCATCGTCCACGAAGATCACGTCGGGATCGAGCGACGAGGTACAGGAGAAGCCGGCCGAACCGGGCGAGCTGTCCGTCGACGAAGACGTCGAGGACGTGATCGACGAGGACGATGTTGGATCCGACGTCGATGCGGACGAGCGTTCGCCTGACGGTGATGACGGCGACTCGAGCGCCGACGAGAACGACAGTGGCTCGAGTGCCGACGACGAGGACGGCGGCTCGACCGCAGACGAAGACGACACTCCCGACTCGAGCACAGACGAGGAGTGAGGACGGACACGTGGGAGATTCTCGAGTCCACCTCATCCGATCCAACCGCCGGGAACGTGGTGCTTATCCGGTTCTCGCCCCTATGGTCTCTCGATGAGTGAGGGCGACGTCGCGGCGTTTACGCACCTCGGGCCGACGGTTCGCGGGGCGCTCTCCGAGCGCGGCTTTTCGACGCCGACGGCACCGCAGCGACTGGCGATTCCGCCGCTGTCGGCCGGCGAGCACACGCTCGTGATCGCACCCACGGGGAGTGGCAAGACCGAAACGGCGATGCTGCCGGTTTTCGATCACCTGCTCGAGGATGATGGGCCACCCGAAGGCTTCGGCGCGCTCTACGTGACCCCGCTGCGGGCGCTCAACCGCGACATGCGCGAACGCCTCGAGTGGTGGGGCGAGTACTTGGATCTCGAAGTGGACGTTCGCCACGGTGACACGACCCAGTACCAGCGGGGCAAGCAGGCGAAAAATCCGCCGGACGTGCTTGTGACGACGCCGGAGACGCTACAGGCGATGCTCACCGGCGAACGGCTGCGGGAGGCCCTCGTCGACGTCTCTCACGTCGTGATCGACGAGGTCCACGAACTGGCGGCCTCCAAGCGGGGGGCACAGCTGGCGATCGGCCTCGAGCGCCTGGAGGACCTCGCGGACG
Source organism: Natronorubrum amylolyticum (assembly GCF_052040145.1). Classification (NCBI taxonomy): domain Archaea; kingdom Methanobacteriati; phylum Methanobacteriota; class Halobacteria; order Halobacteriales; family Natrialbaceae; genus Natronorubrum; species Natronorubrum amylolyticum. Next base: position 198,675 of record NZ_JBPPFW010000006.1, on the reverse strand, counting down.
GCATTCAGCGAATCGGTCTTTCGGCGACCGTCGGCGATCCAGGCGAGGTCGGGCAGTTTCTGACGGGCGGGCGGCCCTGCGAAATCCGGGAGATCGACGTCGGGAGCAACGTCGACGTGACGGTCTGTCAGCCCGAAGTTACCGGCGAGGACGAGCGGCTCGCGGGCGAACTGATGACCGAAGCGGACACGGCCAGTCACGTTCGGCTGATCCGCGATCTGGTGGCGGACCACGAGTCGACGCTGATATTCGTCAACACGCGACAGACGGCGGAGGCGCTGGGCTCACGATTCACCGAACTCGAGCTGCCGATCGGCGTCCACCACGGCTCGCTGTCGAAGGAGGCCCGGATCGACGTCGAGGACCGATTCAAGTCGGGCGAACTGGACGGGCTGCTCTGTACGTCCTCGATGGAGCTGGGGATCGACGTGGGACGGGTCGATCACGTCGTTCAGTACAAGAGCCCGCGGCAAGTGACGCGGCTGCTCCAGCGGATCGGTCGTGCGGGTCACCGGCAGGACGAGGTCTCGAGCGGTACTATCGTCACGACCCGACCCGACGACACGTTCGAGGCGCTCGCGATCGCCCGCCGCGCCCGCGACGGCGAGGTCGAACCGGCCGCGATCCACGAAGGGAGTCTGGACGTCGTCGCGAACCAGATTCCGGGGTTCGTCCAGAGCCGCGGCGCGACGCCGCTCCGGGAGGCGTACGAGACCGTCACGCGCGCGTACCCGTTCAGGGATCTTCCCGAGGAGACGTTCCGCGAGGTCGTCTCGGAGCTCCACCGCAACCGGATCGTCTGGTTCGACGAGGCCGACGACCGACTCGAGACGACCGGCGGCACCTGGCAGTACGTCTACGCGAATCTCTCGATGATCCCCGACGAGGAGACCTACGAGGTCCACGACATCGCCTCGGGGGGCCAGATCGGGACCTTAGACGAGCGGTTCGTGGTCAACTTCGCCCAGCCGGGCGAGGTGTTCATCCAGCGCGGCGAGATGTGGCGCATCGCGGAGATCGACGACGAGGAGGGACGGGTCAAGGTCAGTCCGATCGAGGACCCCGCGGGCGAGGTGCCCTCGTGGATCGGCCAGGAGATCCCAGTTCCGGCGGCTGTGTCGGGTGAAGTCGGCGAAATTCGCGGTGTCGCGGAACCGCAGCTCTCGGCGGGGGCCGCCGCCGCGGTCGGTCGCGAGTTGGCACACCGATATCCAGCGGACGACTACACGCTCACCGAGGCCTGCGACCAACTCGAGCGCCAGGTTTCGGCCGAGGCGCCGATGCCGACGGCGAATCGACTCGTCCTCGAGCGCCAGGGCCGGACCGTCGTCCTGAACGCGCCGTTCGGTCACACGGCGAACGAGACGCTCGGCCGGGTGCTCTCGGCGCTTCTGGGGCAGCAGTCGGGTTCGTCGGTGGGGCTCGAGACGGATCCCTACCGGATCGAACTCGAGGTACCGAACTCGGTCGCGACGAGCGACGTGCTGGCGGTGCTCGAGGAGACCGATCCCGGGCACGTCGAGGCCATCGTCGAACTCGGGCTCAAGAACTCGGACGCGCTCGCATTCCGGCTCGCGCAGGTCTCGGCGAAGTTCGGTGCGCTCAAACGCTGGCAGGCGAGCGGGTCGGGGCGGATCTCGAACGACCGTCTACTCGCGGCGCTCGAGGACACCCCGATGTACCAGGAGTCGATCCGGGAGGTGTTCCACGAGGATCTGGACGTCGAGCGGGCGAGCGCGGTGCTCGCGGGGATCCAGTCGGGCGAGATCGAACTCGTTACGTATCGGGGGAGAACGCCGGTGGGGCTGGGTGGTCGCTCCTCGAGCGGGAAGGAGCTGCTGGCGCCGGAGAACGCGGACGCGAGCGTCATCAATACCGTCCGGGAGCGGATTCAGAACGACCGGATCATCCTGCTCTGTACGCACTGCAAGGAGTGGAAGGTGAAGACGAAGGTCAAGCGGGTTCGCGACCAGCCCGAGTGTCCCGACTGCGGCTCGACCCGGATCGCCTCGCTGAATCCGTGGGCCGACGAGGTCGTGCAGGCGGTTCAGGCCGAGGAGAAAGACGAGGAGCAAGCGGAGATGACCGAACGCGCGTACCGCAGCGCCGGGCTGGTCCAGAGCCACGGAAAGCAGGCCGTGATCGCGATGGCCGCCCGCGGTGTCGGTCCCCACAACGCCGCCCGGATCATCAATAAGCTTCGGGAGGACGAAGACGAGTTCTACCGCGACATCCTCTCGAAGGAGCGAGAGTACGCGCGAACCCAGTCGTTCTGGGACTGACACGGTCCGCTTGGGACTGATACGGTCTGCTGTACCCATTTTCCGACACAACCCGGGACGGCCGCAGCGGCACCGGAACTGACGCACAGCGCCCCGTCTGAAACGGCGTTTTCCGGCGGTCTTGCTCGTGTTCGTTTCGGCGGTCTCTCATTTCGTCTCGCCCGCCAGACGCTGCTTTCACGAACCCAGTTCTTATAATGGCGACTGGCCAACTACGCGCAATGGGATCCGGTCCGCCCTCGTCATCCCCGTCCGAAGAGCCGGACATAGACGAGCCGGCAAACGGCTTCGAGCTGGGATCGCTTCTCGCGGCGGCAGACATCGCGGGCTTTCGCGCCCGCCGGGACGGTACGATCGTCGATGTCACCGACGCGTTCGCGTCGCTGACCGGCTACAATCGTTCGGATCTCCTCGGTACGTCGTTCTCTGACGTTGTAGCGGACGACGTACCGTCCCTCGAATCCCTCGTCGCCGGCGAGGGCGGGCAGCCGATTTCTACGGCCCTCTCGATTCGGACGAAAACGGGGGGCGTCGACTCCCGAGTCGTCCACCTCGAGCGCCTCGAGTCCGATGGGGAGGAACTGCGGATCGCGGGTATCGTCGACGGCCGACCGGACGCGACGGGGTCAGGGTCGGAGTCGGAAGCGGGTTCGGAGTCGGAGCCGGAAGTGGGATCGGAGTTGGAGTCGGAAGCGGGTTCGGGGTCGGCGGTAGGGTCAGGGTCAGGATCGGATAGCGGACTCACGTACGGCCGAACGTTTCAGGCGCTCGCCGACGCGCTTCCCGACGGGATTATCGTTCTCGACACAACCAGCGAGATCCAGTACGCCAACCCCGCCATCGAGCGCATTCTCGGCCATTCGCCGGACGAACTCCTCGGTTCGAGCAAGGTCAACATCATTCCGCCGCGGCTTCGACAGACACATCTCGACGCGCTGCAGCGATATCTCGAGACCGGCGAGCGAAACCTGAACTGGACCTACGTCGAACTGCCGGGCCAGCACAAAGCGGGCCACGAGGTACCGCTCGGCGTCTCCCTCAACGATTTTACGTACGACGGCGACCGCTATTTCGTCGGGCTGTTCCGGGATATCTCCCCGCGAAAGGAGGCCGAGAAGACGCTCACGGCGAAGGTCGCCCAACTCGAGTCGGTCGCCTATCTCGGACGGCACGCACTCGAGAACACGGATACCGAGGAGCTGGCCGACAAAGCGGCCGAGCTAGTCACGACGGCCCTCGACGTCGAGTGCTGTGGGGTGTTCGAGCGGACGCCGACCGCTCCCGAGCGCCGGTTTCGGGTGCGTTCACAGGTCGGCTGTGCGGCCCCGCTCATCGACAGCGAAACGCGTCGCTCGAGCGAGAGCAGTTCGCTGGCGGCGGTAACCCTCGACGCGAGCGAGCCCGTAATCGTCGAAGCGTTCGGGACGGACACACAGATCGCCGACACGACGGGATTGACTGACGCCGGCGTCCGAAGCGGTATCGGCGTGAGTATCGGGCCGCTGGACGATCCCTGGGGGATTCTCACCGTCTACGATACGGAGTCACGGGAGTTCGCGGAGCACGACGTCGACTTCCTCGAGAGCGTCGCCACGATCATCGCGACGGCGATCGAACGCCAGTCCTACGAGCGCCGGTTGAGCGACACCGTCGACGAACTCGAGGAGTCGAACGAACGGTTAGAGCAGTTCGCCTACGCGGCTTCCCACGACCTCCAGGAGCCGCTGCGGATGGTCTCGAGCTATCTCCAGTTGCTCGAGGGGCGCTACGCGGACGAGCTCGATTCGGACGCGGAGGAGTTCATCGACTACGCCGTCGACGGCGCCGAGCGAATGCGGTCGATGATCGACGGCCTGCTCGCGTACTCCCGCATCGACTCCCAGGGGGACCCGTTCGAACCCGTGGAGTTGGACGCGCTGCTCGCGGACGTCCTGACGGACCTGCAGGTGATGATCGAGCGACAGGACGCCGAGATCACGGCGGAGTCGCTGCCGGCGGTGCGCGGCGACGCGAATCAGCTCCGACAGCTGTTCCAGAACCTCCTCTCGAACGCGATCGAGTATTCGGGCGACGAGACGCCGCGGGTTCGGATCGAGGCCGAGCGAACCGGCCGGAACTGGACGATATCGGTCCGCGACGAGGGGATCGGGATCGACCCCGACGATTCGGAGCTGATCTTTCAGGTGTTCCAGCGCCTGCACAGTCGCGCGGAGTACGACGGGATGGGGATCGGGCTCGCGCTCTGTCGGCGCATCGTCGAGCGCCACGGCGGCGAGATTTGGGTGGAGTCCGAACCCGGCGCGGGCTCGACGTTTTCGTTTACGCTGCCGCGCCGACAGCCGGCCGAGCGACCTCGGTAGGGGTCGGTTTGTTCGGAGCGCTCGCGTCTCTCACGCCGCGGGCCACCGTAACGGCCATACGAATCGGTCACGTGGGTTGGCGCATGAACTTCGCGCCGGGAGCCTGGAAGTACGCGATTCTCCCGTTGCTCGCCGCGCCGTTCGCGTTCGTCTTCAGCGTGACGGCGAGTATTCTCGCGCTCGCACTCGGCGTCGGAACGCTCGCGTTCTTCCGCGATCCGGAGCGAACGCCGCCGCCGACGGGCGTGGTCTCGCCGGCCGACGGGAACGTCTCCGTGCTCCGCGAGGAGGGCGACCGCGTTCGGCTGGGCGTCTTCATGAACGTCTGGCACGTCCACGTCGTCCGCGCGCCCTTCGCCGCGACGGTGACCGACGTCGAGCACGTCTCCGGGGCGAACCGGCCCGCCTTCTCGAAGGACTCGGATCGGAACGAGCGCGTGCACGTGCGGTGTGAAACCGAGTCGTCGAACCTGCCCACCTCTGAGTCGTCTGAGGGAGTGGGGAACGGAAGTGGTGACGACGATTCGGTCGCCGAGGACCCGCACGCGAAAGCCGACCAGCCGCCGAGCAACGCCGAGGTGACGCTGATCGCCGGCGCGTTCGCCCGTCGGATTCACCCCTACGCCGAGCGCGGCGACGAACTCGAGCGCGGCGACCGAATCGGCCACATCGCCTTCGGCAGCCGGGTGGATCTCCTGTTTCCGCCCGAAGTGGAACTCGAGGATATCGACGTGGAGATCGGGGATGCGATGACGGCTGGGGAGACGGTGGTGCTCGAGGCTCCCGCCGGTGCGGAGATCGAACTCTGATCAGCATTTCAAAAGCGAATCCGTATCGCCTCCGCACAGTATCGCTGAGCCAACTATTCGGATGCTTGTACGACTGGGGCGTGCGGTTATCGGTCTTGATTCTGGGCGAAAGTATCAACCGATGGTAATCAGATAGCTAACCATCGATGTCGTCTCAGAGCAAGTTAGATACACTCCAGCCATTCGTTGGCGAGAACGAAACCGCGATCGAGGCTCAATCGAACGAGGGAGAGACGTTCCTTCTGACCGACCGGCGGCTGTTTTCGGTCCATACGAGCGGGGGAGACAACGAACGGACACTCGTCGATACGCTTCACCTCGAGTTAGTGGGTGGGACGAAGATAGAACACCAACGGAAACCCGACTTCGACCAAGAGACAGTCGGGTACGGGATACTCTCGATTCTTATCGGGTTTGTCGCTCTCGCAGCGGCAGCAGGCCTCGATGGGAGTCTCATGGGGTTGATGCTGATGATTGGAGTCGGTGTCGGTCTCATGGGGATTATTTTGGTGATCGAGGGCTACAGCGCTGCGGACGGCAACGTAACGATCAAACTGCAAAGCGAAACAGGGGAGGTGATGCGAGAGATCCGTCTCGGGGAGGATCAGTTGGCGTTCGGTGAAGCGGTCTCGAGAGCTGTTGGTGGTAATATTACCCAGCCGGATGCGGTCTCGAGAAAAGTCGGCAACTAACGATTCAGAACAACTCCGATCGGTGGTCACATTACCAGCGGATGGGAAACTTCAACATTGGTTCCGAACCGATGTTTTCTGACGCAGTTGATTCCATTAGTCATATCGAACCCTTTTCGGCCGTCCCCAAGGAGACAGCGCTAAAAAACCACACCGCTTCCGTCATACTTCCGTATAGCAGAGTTATAGTTGAAAACTTGAGAAAGCATTATTCTCTAAATATAAAAATAAAAACAATAGTCAAACAATATAAATAATTATATTTTGAATGTGGCGCTAAAATCCAAAGAATAGCCTTTAGAGAGCCTGTAAGGTTCGTAAGGAGCCGGATTAGCCTTGCTACTGATGGTAAAGATTAAGTAACCTAGTGTCTTACTCGGAATCAGACTTGGTCTATGGGACAGTTAGCACGAGAGTTAATGAGGGAGGATGAACAGGAGAACTACGATGCCTATGTGGCAATGGGAGAAGTTCAGTTAGGAAAAGACCACTCTCAAGAGTGACCGTCTCTATCTATAGCTGTTCTAGTATTTGATCTTGCCTTTGACGATTTGGAGAATGGTGATTAAAGTCTGTAATGTCATAAAATCGTTCGACGAAATAACGGTGCCACAAAAGGTACAGTTCGTCCTTACTCCAAAGGTTATCGAACCGGACTTCAATAATATGTCTTCGCAATAGTTTCGATTTGAAAATCGCCTTTTGATATCTGACATCATCCCAATCGAACTTTTCAATTCCATTTAATGACAATAATATATTGAGAGTCGCCATCGCTGTTCGATGATTAGCATCGGGAAAGAAATGTAATCCAATAATTGCTCTCACCCAGTGAGCACATTGTTGTGTTACTGGTTCTCTTTTCGGGAACTCATCCATGACACGATTTAGATCGCCATTTCGAACTACCGAAATTTTGTGTTTCACTTGATTGTATGTCAATAGATCTCCATAGTCATATCTGTGATCTGGATTTTTGAAATATTCTCTATTCCGCCATTTGATGTCCTCTGGATCCAGTTCACTAAAATCAGTAATCCGATCGACTCCTGGGCTAGGGATACTTTCCCGAAAACCATCTAGTTTGGTTTCTGAGTTTGCGAATCTGTGCCCCTTCTCAGACAGTGCATAGAGGTCGTGGGTAACCTCCACAACTAAGCCCTCCCGCGTTAATTGCTGGCAACGGAGACGAACGACGTTCTCTCGAAGACGGTCTTTGCTGATATCTTTCGGGGTAGATGGTGAGTCCTCTTTTAAAAACATTAACACACTCCTGTCTATCTTTTCAATAGAAGGACTAGTCTGCATTTGTATGAGTGTTGACGCAGTTCACCTACGTAAAATCTCTTGTTAGATATTCACTCATCCCTGGGATTTGCTCGCTCAGTAGTACTGGATCGCCGACCTCGAGCGCACCTCGAAACGCTGCTCGAGTGGATTCGAAATACCGGCAAACGCCGCCCCAGAACCCCGTTGGCGGCCAATACGCTTACTTTCTATCGGTCGAATAACCCAGCCGACGGGGGGAAGGGGTACTGTCGTTACCGACAGGGTCCGTTCGACGTGAGACATCGAGCCCGCCGTCACCGATCGAGATCGTTCCACCGTTACCAGCCACCGACGCCTGATTGCCGATCGGCCCGTCCGGTTGACACACCACCAGCGGATGGGGAGCGTCGACGTCGGCTCGGTACCGTCGTCTGTTGAGACAGTCGATTCGATCAGTTCTGTCTACACCCGTTGTGGGTGGAAGGGGACAGAGCCAAAAAATTACAGCGCCCTGCCCCCACCTCCGCACACAGATTTCCACTTGAAGCACATGAAACGAGGGTTAGTTTCTCTATGAGTTTATAAGGCAAGTCGGTGCCATGCGACATCCCCAAGATGATCTGCTAATCGTTTACGCGCTCTCGCTACTCGCTCGGGAGCACAAAGGATTGGAGAAAAAAAGGGCATTGAATTTTGCAGCTGGGATATCAGAGCAGCACGGGCTTACAGTTTCCGAGTCGATTCGTCAACTCGAATGATTTTGTGGCTAAGGCCAAGGTCCCAAACTAACCGCCCCGCTTCTGCAGTTCCAGTCGACGCACTCGAAACGCACTCTTGCGGTGCGCGCGAAAATTTGGAGGAGAGGTTATGAGTGAAGTCGCAGCCAAACAGGAGCGTCATGCGCCACCCGCAAGATGACTTGTTGATCGTCTCTGCACTGTCACTGCTCGCTCAAGAGCACAACGGAACGAAGAACGAAGAGCTGCGTTATTGAAAATGAGATGCGGCGTCGGGATAGGGGTGTATATCAGGGTGAAACGGGCCCCTTTCATCGGTACAGTGTGAGGACTGTACTGACTGGTGGTTTGCCAGCCAGGACGTAGTATCAGAGCCGTTATCTTCTTGAAGGGAGAACCGTCGTCTTGGTATGGGTGAACAGTTAGCAATCCGTCGCTACGAACCACGTGACAAGAACGACGTTTGGCGGGTTCACGAGCGTGCGTTTCGGGCGACGCTCCCGCAGTTTTTCCCTGCCATGAATCGCGACCTGCGGAACGTTCCAGACGCGTACCTCGCCGATGGTGACTTTCTGGTTGGCGAGGTCGAAGACGAAATCGCCGCTATCGGCGGATTTGTGCCCATGAACGAGCGGACGGTCGAACTCAAGAGTCTCCGTGTCTGTCCCGACCACTGGCGACGCGGCTACGGGCGGGCGCTGATTGCTGCCCTTGAGGATCGGATGCGCGAACAGGTCTATGAACGGGTCGTGTTGTACACGAGCGAGGATTTAGCGGCGTCCCAGTCACTGTACCGAAACGAGGGCTACCGAGAGACGAGTCGGAAATGGCACGCAGAAATCGACATGGAGATGGTGCACTTCGAAAAACTGCTCTGCAACGACTAATGGTCAGTATTACCCATGCGAATGCCTCTCGTTGAGAACGTTCTTCAAAAACGGGTAGTCCTGCCGGGTTTCGAAGTGGTCTCTCGTTTGTGATGGGTTCCATGACTGAAGTCATGGACGTCTTGCTTCGGCGACTGGTTTGCACCCGACGGCACAGTGGTCCTCCTGCGCTACTGAACATGTGATACGGACGTACGATCATAGCGTCTTCGCGAGTTTCTTGCTGTTGTTGCGCGCAAACAGTTGAACGATCTCACGGAATCTCGCCGTCGTCTTCCATTTTCAATAGCGCAAAAAGATCAGGCTTGGAATCTTGCAACTAAGATTGCGGATCAGCATGGACTGACAGTAAGTGACGCAATTCGTCAGCTCGAGTAGACTGCGTCCCCAAGGGGACTGAGCCAAAAAATTACAACGCCCTGCCCCGCCTTCGTATGCAGATCTCGAGTTGAAGCACACGAAACCAAGGTGAGATTATGGGTCCAAAATTAGCACGAGAAGAATTCCTAGTATCGCACCTACCAGTGGATCTACTCCCATAAACTCTGTAGCAATGATTGCACCCCCTATTCCACCAAGAATGAGCAATAGCAGATCAGAACCGCCACTATCCTTCGATTTGAAACGGCCTTTGCTGTCTCGAGGTCGACTCCTAGTCGATCCCCCGTCGGTCATTTTTTCCTTTGGACCGTCTCCGAAAGACTCTCCCGCTGCTGATTTGTTTGTCTGGATTTCCCATTTCATTTCATGAATTTGCTTTTGTAGAGTCACATGAGACATTAGAAGGATAATTCCAATAATAGATAAAAAGGCTGGAGACGTGATTGCTTGAGTAACTGTGTTCCCGTATGGTGTAAATCTCATCCCGAAAAACAAATTCAATATCGTCAGTATAAATGCTGATATCCCTGTTGTAACGGTGATATATTTGTGGTATGACTCAATGAAATTTGCGAGGTATTCTACAGCTCCTCGAATAAGTCCTTCTCCCGTCTTCGAATCGGTCATACAAGTCCTGTACAAGTCAACTAATATGAATCATATGCCCCTAAGGGGGTAGGGTAATTGCGCGGCGCGCGCTCTGCGCGCCGCGCTCGCGAAAAATTGAGTGAGCCGATATCGGAAGTAGTAGCGTGGCTAACCCATTGGTAGGATATGGCAGGACCTCGACAACCGTGGTTGCCAAATATGCCTACGAGGGTTTATCCGTGAAGCCGCGGCCAAAGATGGCAGATGCGACACCCACAAAATGACCTACTGATCGTCTACGCATTGTCACTACTTGCTCTGGAGCATCGGGGTACAGAGAAAGAAGACTGGGCCTTGAACCTCGCCGCTGAGATCGCGGATCAACACTGACTGGCAGTGAGCGACGCAATTCGCCAGCTCGAGTAATGTTTTGAGACGTAGATTTCACCCCACATAGTAGAGGGAGTCGGCGAAAAGGAGTCTGGCATCATTCTGTCCTACTGGAACTGATTCGGACGTAACAAATTAGTGTATCTTCCCCCTTGTCGATGTATAATGGAAGTCGAATATTTTGCCCGGAGTGATAAGAGATGAATAAAAATACTGGAAACGAAACTAACAAAGATGATCTCGCTGAAAAAGAGGGCATGTGGGGACTGCTTTTAGGAAATAAGTTAGATAGGATACCACCGAATGAGCGGACCACCAAACGGCTAGTTCAAAAATTCTGTGAAAACAAAAAAGAAATAGTTCGTTTTCATCACAAGTCTGTGGCTGACTTGACCAAGACATTACTAAATTCGTCAACTGAGGAGGCTGAAAACACTTTAATGTTTTTGTGGGCAGAATATGAGTGGAGAAATAAGGCAACCGGGAAAAAATTCGTGCTTGATAATGATTTGAGCAGTGAACTAGATCGGATCGAAGATGAGGGAAATATCGTATACCGACTAAATGAGTCTTTCTGCTTAGTCTGGAGTGGAAAAGAAATTCGAAGACCTGTCTTTGAATCAGATGAAGTTCTCAGTAGAACTGAAACTGAAGCAAAGCCGATTTTCATACGAGAAAAGTCCAGCGACGCCGTTGTTGAGGTTAGAGGTACAATTAGGCTTTTAGATGCTTTTTCTGAGGATTTTTCTGATAAAGATGAAGTAGATGAAGTTGAACCGGAACCCACAGAAGAACCGATCTTGGAGAATCTGTCAAAGGCCTTTGAATTAGATATGTCTACGCTAACTCTTACAGAGGCAAAGTTCAACACAACCAATTTACCGAATCGATCTTCCCTTACTATCAAAAATAACGAAGGCGTCCAAGAGGATATCAAATCATCGAATCTGCAACCGAAAACAATTGATACAGACAGTTTGTCCGATTTAGAATTTTTGAAATTCCACCATGAGAAAACAGGCCTCAATGTCAAGATGAAAGTGGTAAGGGAAAATCAAGGATTCTATTTACACCTTGATGACAGCAATCTGCCAGAGGAAGAGAAAAAGAGCGTTCGAAATCTAATTGAAGAGAGATTAGATGTTTCATTCGAGAGTCTCTACCCGTATGATGTTCAACACCACCGAGAATATATTATAAACATGGTTCTCACAGGTGACATAGATACATATAGAAAATATTACGACAATCTAGATACGGACGTTCAAGAGTTCATAGATGAATTTACAGACGTTTCTGGCCAAAGTGTATTTGTCTGTTATGACTGCCACGAACCATATGTAGAACCTGATGGCGATCTCTGTCCAGAATGTGGAAATTATCTAATGAGAGGAGAAGGAAATGTCGAGATAGATATAAAAGAGAAGAAAATACAGACAGAAATTTCTAAGAAATTCAAAAATCTTGGTGAGGATATACGTGCATCAGACGGAACTCGGTTGTTACAGACAAAGTTTGAACCCGACGAAATCAATGATAACCAATACGTGAAGGCCAATTTCCAGATGGCAGAGTTGGCTGGATCAGCCATGGATAATTACTGGTGTGAATTTTTTGTCTATCCGCTCGGAAATGGTCATATCCCAAAGCGTGTGAACGAGTATCTATTAGATTGTGTTTTAGTAACGTATGGCAAATCTGGGATCCACGGTAGGGATCATTTCGGGGAATTAGATTTGTATGGTTTCCTGGAGGGTGAAAGTCCGGAGGTGCAATTTGCAGATGCCGTCAGAGAAAGTCGGTCTCGACTTAGAAATCGCGTTAGAGAAGAGGCAACACAAGCTCAGGATCGACTTCAGCAGCTACAAGCTAAAGTTGACAATGATGCTATTGAAGATGTTGATTTTGATGAAATAAATGAACTTAGGTCTGAATACGACTATAATGATTTTGAACAGGATGTATTCTACCTACTCAAATCGATGTTTCTTTTCACGGAGAGATGGGGACGGGAAGGAAAGAAAGAGACAGACGGATGTTTGATTGTACCTGATGATGGCGAATATTTCGTCGGTACTTATGACCCAAAGCTAACGTATGATATGAACGGGTACAACTTGAACTCCAGTGAGAAGAACAAGGCTGCGTACTATATTCTCTCGGAGAACGATAGAAAATATATTTCGGATGTGTTGAAAGATGGAGGAACTATAGATAGCCATATTTTTGTATCTAATAACTTTCGGGAGGGGCAATTTGGAAACATTGTGGAAACTGTAAGAGATTGGTTTTCTCTTGTTGAGGGCAATTCAGGTGAACTTGATACCGAGATTGTATTTTTACCGGTGAAGAGCTTGTTAGGTATCTATGATATCTTCTCAACAAATTATGACTATATCATGGAATATTCCGGTGTTCAACATGCGTTTAGGTCTGGGGTAACAAGCCAATTCAGCTTCTCTGGGGGACACTCAGTAATTGATGATGAATCGGTCGAAGAATTAAAAGAAGGGGTATTAGAAGCCAGAAGTATGGAAACAAAAAAGAAGTCATCAAGAGATTATTCGAGTGAATAGCCGTTCAGTTTGTTTTCCCATAAAGTTGCACGTCGACAGATCCGGTTTCCCAAATATGTACACGAGATGCGAATACTCGTGTATACGATGACGCAGTTCCGAACGTGAGACCGTATCGGAATTCCGGAAACTGCACTCCGTTGCTTATCCGTTGTGCGCTCGCTTTGGGCTACATGGGCAAGACAAACCCCACCTACCGCGATCAGCTCCGTGAATTCGAAAACGAGTGGTCACCGTACCACAGAGCACTTCGGCTCGAGTATCAAGATCACTTCGAGCGGCTATTCGTCCAGGCGCAGAACTTCGCCGACGCTAGTGGGGTTTAGAACCACATCGATCCAACGACTACACATCACATTTCGATTTGGCTCGCTCAGGAGTGCTGGATCGCCGGCCTCGGGGAGCAACTTGAAACGCTGCTCGAGTGTATTCGAAATATCGGCAAACGCCGCCCAGAACTGCGTTGGCGGCCAATAGGCTTACTTTCCACCGGTCGAATAAACCATCCGACGGGGGTGAGGAGTACTGTCGTTGCCTACAGGGTCCGTTTGACGTGAGACATTGAACCCACCGTCACGATCGGGATCGTTCCACCGTCACCAGCCACTGACACCCGATTTTCGATCGGCCCGTCCGGTTGACACACCACCAGTGGATGGGAACTTCGACGTTGGTTCGGTACCGACATCTTCTGACGCAGTTAATTCGATCAGTTCTGTCTAAGTCCATTGTGGATGTCCCCAGACAATGAACAATAACAATTCTAAGATGATCGTGCCAAAAGGTTACAGTATCCATAGATTGCATGTGAAACACCAGTTAAGTACAAAAGTAGAGGTGTGAATTAAACCTCCGGCAAAGTAATAACCCTTCAACATAAAGGACAGACCATGCTTGAAGGGCTCAAGATAAAAAAATTCAAAGGTATACAAAAAGGGGATATCGACTCATTCGAAGATATTAATATATTTATCGGGCCAAATAATTCCGGCAAATCAACGATACTTGACAGTATTTACATTTTGAACCACATCTTCGAACCGAATGATATTCTAGGAAATCATATCTTGGATTATCTGACCTCAAAAAAGGCTGGTAATACAAACCTAGAGGGATTACACTGGAAGTACAATAGTGATGAATATTCAACAATAACTCCAGTCATAAGACAAAACGATTCAGATGGTGTGGGAATTGGTCTTAACTATAATATGCTCGAATGGAAAGTTGGTAATCATCTTGAGTTAAAAGAGGTTCTTGAAGACGGTGAAATTAAGAGATCAGTGTCTTCTCAAAAGGGAAGACGAACGTACGATTCGATCAATGAATATTTGCAACGATCGAGAGAAGAGTTATTGGTAGAGTATTTGTTAGACCTTCGCGAAACATTATCTGACACTTATTACATCCATTCTGGAGTATTCCAAGTTTTAGAACAAGTGGAGAAACAAGTCTGGGGAGGATTGTATCAAGATAGAAGTGATAAGAAAGTAATATCAAAGCTCAACGAAGTATATGGAACAAACATAGACCAACTGTCCTATGTGCCAATAAGCGATGAACCAGAGTTGCAAATGTTGTTTGATGATTATGCTGCCCAACCCGGAAGTTTAGGTGATGGGTTTAGGTATGCTTTTGCGTTATTTGCTGGAATTGAAGCATATTCCCCTAGTACTATTTTGGTGGAGGAACCAGAGAATCATCAGCACCCGAGTGCATACCGAGGGATTGCAGAGTCAATTAGCGAATATTCTGCAGTTAGCGATAGGCAATTCTTCATCACTACCCATAGTTTTGACTTTCTTAATTATTTAATAGATTCTACATCGAATAAAGATGTGGGGGTGAAAACATATCATCTCACCTTAGATGAAGGGGACTTAGAGGTCAGAGAATTAGATGACCCAGATATTGAGGTTCTAAAGGATCTAGGTATTGATCCTCGTCGATTAGAAGAATACGGACGAGGTGATCAATCTTGAATCTTGAGGACCCCGGGACCCCTATTCTTGTAGAAGGACCCACTGATAGAGAGTTAATTTCCCACATGAATGTCCAAACAGTGAATGCCAATTTTAATATAAGGGAAAATGGGAGCAAAGATGATGTCCTTGGAAACATGGTGACTTTAAGCCAATATATTCAACGGTTAGGTGTTTTAATTGACATAGATGATCAATCTGTATCAGATGCTCGACAACGAGTGATTGAAAAATTAAGAGGTAATTTTAGTAATGTTTCGATTCAATCTGATACCAAAGTTGTTGTTGAGGATAGGACAATTATTGTCATTGGATGTTCTGGGCTAGACGATGATGAAGATCTGAATGATTTTGGAATATATCGAAATGCTATTGAGGACCATTTACTTAAAATATTACTGACTGACGACGAGACGGTAAACAGATTATCTAACACTACTATTACAACATCAAGCCAGCTATCCGAGGCACTCTATGGCCACCAGGAGCTAATTGAGGACTACACAGAAGAGGTCTCACGTAGTAAATTGCTCTATCGCTTGTCCTCTATATTGTTGAGGTATGATGGGAATATTGACTCTTTTTCGAATGTTCTTCTGCACTGTTCCGGAATTGATATGGAATCTCATGAATCCACTAGTGATCTAATATCCTTTTTGAATCAAGTAGATCCCATGTGAATTACACTAATACGAGATCTTATTACGACTTACTCTTCCTATCCCTGGTGATTGGATGTGGACCTGATTAATTTTCTGAATATGAAACGAAACTGGACTTTCGGTGTTCATATTCATTGATCGCCGCTATCGCCGATATAACCTCTCTGGCTATATTTTCACCTTGATATCCTAATAACAGCTAATCAACCGCTAGGACCAATAGAAATTGTGGTCACGAAGCCGCTCTAAAGGCATAGGCTGGTTGTTTACTCTAATGACTGACCGCAACGAATAGTCATTACGAACCGTCGGGTAATCCTTCAAGTTCGCTCGCATCTAACTCCTCGTTCAGATAGGCCTCTCCCTCCTCAGTAATCCCGTAGAGGCCTCGAGAAATCCGCTCGAGCAGTCCATACTCCGCGAGAACTGGACAGCGGTTTCGAGCATGGCCGGACGTTGGCCCACCGAGATCATCGATGGCCGTCGGCGTCAAATTGCCGTGTTCACGGACTAACTCGAGTATTCTGTCGTCCGACGGAACCATCCAGTCCGCAGCTTGGCGCATCTTGTTCGGAGCATCGAAGTCCATAACCATACGAATACTGGTTATCTGTGCCAATTTGCCACCTGTCTGCGTAGGATTGTCTAGAGCAACGTAGCACTGACGACTTGCCAGTAAGTTATATTAATGGTCAGTGAGAAGTTGTTGTTGACCTGCCCTTTCGGACTGAAAGTCCGACGTGCTAAGGACACGCCGGGGTCGGGTCAACCTCACCTAGAGGATTTCCGACCATGCGAAACGAACGCTCGAGGGGTCATAGAGATTACCCCATAGACGACCGTACAGCTAGCCAGCGAGACGGCTACGACCACCCCACGATCAACCTGGACGACGAAGCCGTCGAACTCCCACTTCTCAGCGATAACGCGCTTTTCGTCGTCAGCGAGGACGCCATCCTCGAGTCCCGCGGAGGACCCCACCGATGACCGACTACATCGTCCCCACGGGCCGGGGCTACCTCGGCACGCACGCCGTCAGCCCCGGGCGGACGGTCACGCTCTCGACCGGCGTGCTCTGCGATCGGGACTGGACCGATCGGTCTCGAGTCCACGCCATCGCACACGACGACGGCGTCGCACTCGTCCCCGCGGCCGAGTCGACTGACCCGCTCGCCGCGTACGCGCTCTGCGATCGCTACGACGGCGCTCGAGTCGCCGTCGGACAGGTCGCCGTGGCCGAACTCGGGCTCGAGGCCGGCGATTCGGTCCGCGTCTACGATCTCGCGGTGATCGACGACCGACCCGGGCTGTTGCTCGTCGACGCGGCCGACGATCCGTGTCTCGCAGCCGACCGCGACGCGGGGACCGACGATGAACGCGACGCGGGGGCCGAGCCGTGACCGACGATCCCGATGATTCCGAGTCGTCCCGTCCCACGGAGCAGTCCCGTCACAACGAGCCGTCCCGTCGCGCCGACTCCCCTCCTGTCCCCGAGGCGATGACCACCGAGTGGTTCGTCGACCACCTCGAGGAACTCGACGCGCACGTCGCGCGGCTTCTCGAGTCCATCCCGGAGACGGAGGCGTTCGACGACGAGACGCGCGCCCAGACCAGGCGTCGGCTGCGGGAGATCCGCGCCCAGATCAACCCGCTGCTGGTCGCGCTCCGCGCTCGCATCGATACTGACGACGGCCATTCCCGCGCGGCCACCGACGACCGAGATTCGCAGAGTGAGTCCGACGATCCGCCGCCCGAGTGACGACTCGGACACCCTCCCGACGGCCCCGTATCGTCGTGCAACCACCCACACCATTCGACACCGATGCCATCACCGACAGCGGCCGAGACGGACGAACCGACCCCCAACCAACCCTCGAAGCACGACCGACGCGACGAGTTCGACCACCTCCGCGAGCGTCTCGAGACCCTCGAGGACCGCCTCGAGCGCAAGGACGACCGGATCGAGACACTCGAGCGAGATCGCGACCGACTCGAAGCGACCGTCGACCGGCTGGACGGTCGGGTCGCGGAGCTCGAACGAGCAACCGAACGGCTCGAGGCCGATACCGAGCAACTCGAGCGCGACACCGATCGCCTGGAGGCCGACACCGACCGACTCGAGACCGAAACGACGCGCCTCGATAGCGTCACCGACGCGGCGCTGAACAAGGCCGGCGCGAACAAGGAGCGGATCGCGGAACTGCAGTCCCGCGAACTCGAGAAGGGCGCTCACCTCCGGACGGAGCAGGTCGACGAGCACGCCGTCACCGTCCCGGAGGGCCGCCTCGAGCGGATTGAGAAGGACGATGGCGCGGCCTACTACCGACTGCCGGAGCACGCCGACCCGCTCGAGCGCAACGACTCGGTCTCGCTCGCCTACGGCGACCTGCTCCCGATCCAGCAACTCGCCCGGATGGACGACCAGCGGCGGCGCTCGGCGGCGAACGCCCTCCCCACCAGACTGGCCGCGAAACTCTGGCAGGCCAGAGCCGATCCGAGCGTCGGCGACGATCCCTGGGAACGCGGCTGTAAGGACGTCGACGAGTACGTCACCGCGAGCGACCTCAGACACTGGATCCGCCGCAACGAACCCGGCATCAGCGAGAGCTACGCGAAAAAGCTCGTCTCGCGGACGATCGATTCCCTCCTCGATCTCTCCAAGAACCGGCTCGCGGTGCGCCGGAAGACCGAACGCAAGAACGGCCTCGAGTACACCGAACGGCGGGTGATCCTCCCGGCGGACGCCTCGATCCCCGGCGAGACGAGACGGGACGACGGGAGCGAGTCGACCCGACGGACAGAGGTGACCGACTCGACGAGCGGAGACGCGACGGCCGACTCGAGCGACCCGGAGACAGCTGACGTCCACGGATAGGCCCGTCCACGGGATCGGACCGTCCCTCGAGAGAGACTCCGATCTTACTCCCAACGCACCACTGCGGCCACGCGCGGCTGCTCGCTTCACCGCGGTAGCCGCGGGTCCACCGCTCGAGCGGTCCTCGGCGGTCACGTCGGAGACGCCGAATCGATGCCGTCCGGAGACAACAGCTGTCCACGGCGCTACTCGAGGAGTGAGCCGTCGAATACGTTCCCGAGACGACGACGGTCCCGCTCACCACCGTCTTGCTATCCCCTACCGCAGTTATTTCCGCCTGGCGAGCGTCCCATCAGTTATGTATCGGGCAATCCTCCCCGAGGGGCAGATCGACTGCGATCGATACGAGCACACCGACAACGGCATCGAACTCTACGACGACGATGACGAGTTCATCGCGTTCGTTCCCTATGCGAACCTGCACGCGGTGGCGGATCAGGACCTCTACACGAGCGGGCGCGGAGACGAAGAGCGGTCGATCATGTAATCAGCCGTCTCGGCAGCATCATCAGGCCGGCTGCTGGTCGATCGCTTCGAGCTGTTCTCGGTACCGATTCCGAACCGTCACCACGGTCGTCTGTGCGGTGTCGGCGACGGCTCGCTGCGGGATCGTCTCGTCACAGAGCAGGCCGGCCGCGTAGATCGCCGCCGCGGCGAACCCGGTCGGGGACTTCCCGGAGTGTAGTCCCTGCTCGGTCGTCGTGTCGATGATCTCGACGGCCTTCGTCTCGACGTCCTTCCCGACGTCGAGTTCGGAGCAAAAGCGAGGGACGAACTGACGCGGGTTCGTGGGCTCGAGGTTGATGTCGAGCTCGTCCGCGATGTATCGATAGGTCCGACCAATCTCTCGTTGATCGACGCGTGAAACCGAGGTTACCTCCTCGAGACTGCGCGGAATATCCTCCTTCCGACACGCCGTGTAGAGGGCGCTGGTCGCGACGCCTTCGATCGAACGGCCGCGGATGAGATCCTGATCGAGCGCCTGTCGGTAGATGACGCTCGCGGTCTCCTTGACGGGTCGCGGAACGCCGAGCGCGCTGACCATGCGGTCGATCTCCGAGAGCGCGTACTTGAGGTTGCGTTCGCCGGCGTTTTTGGTTCTGATTCGCTCCTGCCAGACGCGGAGTCGGTGGAGCTGGCCGTGCTTGTCGGCCGACATCGAGTGTCCGTTCGCGTCCTTGTTGCGCCAGTCGATCGTCGTCGTCAGCCCGCGGTCGTGCATCGACTGGGTCAGCGGCGCGCCGACGCGGGAGAGTTCGTCGTGTTCCTGGGCGTTGAACGCCCGCCACTCGGGACCGTAGTCGATCGGATCTTCGGTGAGGACGAGACCACACTCTTCACAGACTCGTTCGCCGCGGTCCGGGTCGTGGATGATGGTATCGGTTTCGCAGTCAGGACACAGCCCGGGCTCCGTTTTCGTTGATTCTGTCTCCGTGTGTTCGATAATGGACCGCGTCATCAGTAGCGGAAAGAGCCGTGCCGGCACTGTAAGGGGTTCACATGGTTTCGCGAGAAACGCCGACTTACCGTTTCGATCGCCGACTGACGACGAATATTCGCCCAGTCGTGTCTGTACGGGGGTTGCCGAGAGCTGTGAGCGACTATCACGCGGTGGGAGTCGCGTCGAGCGGAGCAGTATCGACACGATATCGCCGTCTCCGATCGAGACGGTCTCCGATTCGTGTCGGGACCCTGTCTCATCGGTCAGTTACTGGCGACCAGCGGCCGGAACCGGTTTCGCCAACCTGTGTGCAGTGTGGACACGAGTCGTGAAATACGCCAATTGTTCCGACGGAGAGCCGGCGTAAATCACGCGTTCACTGCGTAAATTCGAGTTTCCCGTGCGAACTGTCGCTCGACTTTATGTCGCTACGAGCAAACGTTCCGAACCAGTGTCGTGTCGCACCTTTGCCCCTCGACCCGGAGACGCGTTTCGTTGCCGTCGACGCTTTCGTACGTACGCGAAAGATACTCGACCACAATCGACCGATACCGTTCGCACCGACCCGCCGCCTGGATCGGTCGCCGAGGTATCGATTCGATGCGGTGTTGGCAACCCCGGGAAGCCTATCCGTACCCGCTTTGCAGCCGGTGCGAAACGTGGCCGTCCTTAAGAGTGTCAGTATTGGTGTACAACTTGGTGTGTCAATCGTGATTGCGATTTGCCGATCAAACAGTCAGCGGAACCCGTCGACCCGACAGTATGGTAGACGCTTCTCGTCCAACGGATGGGGCTGGACCGGCCGTTCAGTGCCTGGAGGTCGAGACTAATGTCATCGATCGATACCTCGCTTCCGGACGAGATCGCGTCGGTCGCCGACTCAGACGAGGAGCAACGGCTCTCGAAAGACGTTATTTTCGAGCTCCTGAAAAACCGCCGCCGTCGAGAAGTCCTCGCGTACTTGCTCGAATCCGATGAAACGGTCACGCTCGGCGAACTCGCCGAGCAGATCGCCGCCTGGGAGAACGACACCGAGGTCAACGCACTCAGTTCGGATCAGCGTAAGCGAGTATACGTTGCCCTTTACCAGACGCATCTTCCGAAGATGGACGATGCTGGAATCGTCGAGTACGATCAGGACCGCGGCCTGATCTCGCTCGCGGACAACGCCGATCTGTTGATGATGTACCTCGATACGGATACACATCGACAGGATCGATGGGACTGATGGTACGCGACGCTCAGCGTCGTGGGTGCGGCACTCGTTACCGGTGCCTTCCTCGGTCTCCCGCCGCTGTCGTCGATTCCGACGCTCGGGCTCGCCGGCGTCGTCGTCGTCGCGTTCTTCCTCCTCTCGGTCGCCCACGTCGTGACCAATCGACAGCTAGAGCGCAACGTCGACGGCAAACTCTCGCGAATCGAGTAACTGTACTGTCGGATTTGTGCCGGCGTTTTCGGCGATACTGACCGTCCCTCCGGCGACAGCCGCGTCGACGGGTGGCAACGTTCATGCGATCTGGCTCTTCTCCCGTGCGTTTGCTCGTTCCCGTACGTCTCCCTCCTCACGTCTCCCACCCCACGTCCGGTGGTCCACCACCCGTTCTCCGTGCTCCACTCGTCCGTGGTCTCGAGTCAGCCGACTCGAGGGAACTAGCCCGCTGCGGACTTTTACGAAACTCCCTCCGAACACGCTCTTCTCCCCACGTCTATCGGGAGACGACACCGTTAGCGTCCGTTTCTGGCAACGGACGTCTCGGCGACGGATTCCCATCTCCGCGGCGGTTCTCTCGCCCGTAAGCACCCCTTTCGATCGGTCCGGTTACCGAGGCGAACGGACCAGTCGGTCGGCGTCGGTCCGCGGATTCGAGCGCTACTGATCATAAACCGTAACATTACAATATACGTGTCTTTCCTCGATGCGTTCATGGTCGGTATCTCCGGTCGCACGCGACATTCGACGGCTGACGAATCGTTTTCCGACTCGCTCGAACCCCTGTGTCACGACGAACGGTACCGCGCCGAGACGATTCTCGAAACGGATGCGTACGCCGCCGGGACGACGACGTATCCCGAGTATCCGACGCAGGTAGTCGAAACCGAAGCGCTGTGGGTGTACCTCGAGGGACGCATGTACGATAGCGAGAGCCAGTCGCTGGAGTCGGAACTGCTCGAGGTCGGTGAACGCGTGCTGGCTGACGACGGCTCGAGCGAGTATCTCCGCAACTGGGTACGCGAGACCGACGGGGAGTTCCTGCTCGTTGCCTACGACAAACGGAGCGAGCGAATCGGTCTCTGCAACGACCTGCTCGGACGGCTTCCGGTTTACTACTACCACGACGACGACGCGCTCCTCTTCTCTCGAGAACTTCGCTACATCATCGAGGCGCTCGACGACACCGAGTTCGACCCCGTCGGTGTCGCGCAGTCTCTCCTCTTCGGCTATTCGCTCGGCGAGCGGACGCTCATGCGACGAGTTACCCGGCTGCGACCGGGAACCCATCTCACGTTCGATCCGGACGAGGGCGTCGTCACGCGGACCGCGTTGCACCGGTTCGATTTCGGACAGCAGACGGCTGCTGACCGGAGTCGGTCCCGTAACGCAGCCGAACTCGCGGACCGATTCGAGACGGCGTGTGAGAACAGA
Source organism: Natronorubrum amylolyticum (assembly GCF_052040145.1). Classification (NCBI taxonomy): domain Archaea; kingdom Methanobacteriati; phylum Methanobacteriota; class Halobacteria; order Halobacteriales; family Natrialbaceae; genus Natronorubrum; species Natronorubrum amylolyticum. Next base: position 176,100 of record NZ_JBPPFW010000006.1, on the reverse strand, counting down.
TCCGGATACGGAGACGGCGACGTCATCTCGCTGAGCGGCGGACTCGATTCGCGATCCGTTCTGGCGGGGTATCACGCGACGGAGACGCCCGCGACCGCGGCGACGATGGATTCGGAGACGTACGTCGCCGACTCAGATGTAGAGATCGCCGAAAAACTCGCCCGAACGTTCGATATCGAGTGGAATCGCTATCAGATCGAGCCGCCGAAAGGCGAGGATCTGGACATGCTCATCAAGTCGAAGACCGGTCAGATCGGGCTTCTCACATCGTTTATTCTCGACTTCTTCCGCAAGCTGCGTTCGGACCACGGCGCAGGAATCACGTACGTGACCGGCGACGGCGGGGACAAAACGTTGCCCGATCTGACGCCCACGCGCCCGCTCGCGAATGAGTCCCAACTCGTCGAGTACATCATCGAGGAGAACTCCTTTCTGGACCTCGAGGAGGTCGCGCGGCTGACGGGCGTGTCGACCGAGGAGATCCGACGGAGCGTCCGCGACCGAATTCAGACGTATCCCGAACGGGACCTCGCCTCGAAGTACGTCCACTTCCTCGTCTACGAACGCGGCGTGAACTTCCTGTTCGAAGGCGAGGACCGCAACCGGCTCTTCTTTTGGAGTACGTCCCCGTTCTACTCGCTCGACTTTTTCCGCTACGCTATGAGCTGCCCGGCCGATCAGAAGGCGCGATACGGCCTGTACCGCGAGTTCCTCGAGCAGCTCTCGCCGGCGGCGGCGGAGCACGTCCATCCCGACTACCGGGCTCCCGTCGCATCGACTCGCCACGCGGTCGCCGCCCACGTCGACGACCTGCTATCCCGGTATCCACGGCTGTTCGAGACGGTGTTGCCAATTATTCGGTCGATCAACGGGCTCGAGAAGGGGTCGACCGTCGATCCCGAGACGATCGGTTGTATCCGGACTCAGCTCGAACAGTGTAACGCGGTCGACGACGTCCTCTCGGCCGACGACGTACAGGCGTTCCTCGACGCCGCCGCCGAACACGAGCGGACATCGATCTACCGGGTCTTCGCGATCACGTCCGTCGTCGACGACATTCACTCCTCGCAGAGCGTTCTCGAGTCACACCAGGAGACGACCTTCGGCTAGCGATTGTGATGCGTGACTCGCAGTTGACGAATCAATTCTCCACGACGCGAGACCGTTGAACACCCCCTAGGACGGTGGCGGCTTGGTATGTCTGTTGACCGATAGCGGTATCGCTGCTTCGAAGCAGATTCTACGCGATGCAGTAAAAGAACTACTCCTCTACCGGTAAATGGAACGATGATTTGTACACTATTTAATGAAAATCACGATTTCTTGTACATAATTGAGCGAGAAAGTTTATGGTACAATAGTATCGTTCTCCGGTCGCATGGCACGCGATTATCCGGTACGGGATCCAGGTGATCCCGAGACGAGCGATAGCGATACTGAACAGTCGACTCGGTCCGAACGCGGCACGATCGATCGCCGGTCGTACCTCAAGTTGGCCAGTGCGACGGCGATTGCTGCAGGTGCCGCATCCGGCGTCGCCGGCGCATCGAGCGGCGAGTACGAGACGATCACCGCGCGTGGACAGGTGATTCGTATCGGCTCCGGCGAGACCTGGGAGAACAAACTCATCGATCTCGGCAACGGGAACTCGATCAACATCGTCGCCCAGGGAACGGATTGGACGATCCGTAACATCGGCATCACGGGAACGTTCCACCACAACACTCACGACTACCTCTTCTCGCTCGCTGACACGGGCGGGAACACGTCGACGCTCGAAAACGTCTACGCGGGCGACGGGGACCCACGCGCCTCCTCTAACGAACGCGGCGGCGTCGTCTGGGTCGCCCCCGATCACAGCGGTCGACTCGAGGTGACCAACGTCAACTTCTCGATCGCCGGCGCCCTCGGAATCTACGGCAGCGCCCCCGGATCCAACTCCAACGGGCGCGGCGGAGCGATTCACCTCCGGAACTGTTACGCTAACGACTGTCATCACACCGCGTTCCGAATCCCCGACAACGGCTCGAGCGTGCGAAACTGCGTCAGCTACAAGAGCGGGAACCGGACTGCGAGCCGGAGCGCCTGGGTGTGGGAGGGTCGCTTCGGCGGGAGCGCGACGTTCGAAGACTGTCATTTCATTACGAATGGGACGGGGGCCGGTCTCGTCACGAACGGGAATCCGAACCTCTCGCTTTCGAACCTTCGTACAGACGACGGCAGCGGTGACGCCGGGAACCCACGACACTTCGTCCCCGAGGGCTGTCCCGAGAGCGCCGAGGAAGCGGCCTCGGGGGGACGCTCCGACGACGGCGACTCGAGTCCGCCGGTCGAGGACCTTCCCGAGAACACGCTCACCGTCATCGGCGAGGGTGAACCGACGAGATACTACTTCGAGACGACCGGCGAGATCACCGGGAACCCCGAGCGCGGCGACCTGCAGGAGCACGACGAGATCGACGGCACCAGCGCCGTCGGCTGGGTGACGACGCCTGACCACGTCGACGGCTTCCGCTTCGACGGCGACCTCGTCGACGTCGGATTCCATCAGGGGGCCGCCAGGGTCGAAGTCAACGGCGACGTGATCGATCCCGACGACTACAGCGACGACGGTGACGAGGAGGACGAAACCGGTCCCGACCACACGCTCACCGTCATCGGCGAAGGCGAACCCACGAGGTACTATTTCGAGACGAGCGGCGATATCGAACCGAATCCCGAACGCGGCGACCTGCAGGACCACGACGAGATCGACGGCACGAGCGCCGTCGGCTGGGTGACGACGCCCGAGAACGTCGACGGCTTCCAGTTTGAGGGAGAACTGCTCGAGGTCGGCTTTCACGAGGGTGCCGCGAGAGTCGAACTCGACGGGGAGGAGATCGACCCCGACGACTACTCCGGCGAGCCTGATCTCGAGAACCTGCTGCTCGTCGACGGCGTCGGCACGTCCGGCGGCACTCGCTACGAGTTCAGCGTCTCCGGCGAGGTCGAGAAATCCAACGAACGGAGCGCGACGATCGACGACGAAGACGTGATCGATAGCGGGACGGTTACGGGAACCGTCGCCGGCTGGCGCGACGCCTTCCGGTTCAGCGGTGACCTCGAGAACCTCACCGTCGACGGTCCGGCACGGGTCTTCCTCAACGACGACCGAGTCGATCCGAGCGAGTACGGTGCGGAGAAACCGCACGTGCTGACGATCGTCGGCAACGGGTCGCCCGCGAGCTACGAGGTCAGCGTCGACGGCGCGATCGGTCGGATGCCGGGCGACGACTCTACGGAGTCGACGACCATCTCCGAGAGCACGCTCGAGGGATCGATCGAACGCGGCGTCCAGCGCTTTCGGTTCTCCGGCGCAGTCAGCGACATCACGTTTATCGACGGCTCGGCGCACGTCTACGTCGACGAGGAACGCGTCGATCCCGCCGAGATCGGCGACGCGGAACTGCTCCCGCACGCGGTCGTGATCGACGGCACGGATACGGACGGCGAGACGACCTACTTCTTCGAGGTCGACGGCGACGTGATCGCCTCGAACTACCGCGACGCGTCCGTCGACGAGGGCGACGCCATCGAGGGAACGTCCGTCACCGGGAGCGTCGACGACTCGCTCGACGCCTACTGGTTCGACGGCGAGATCGTCGACTTCCGGGTGACCGGCAACGCGACCGTGGACGTCGAGTACAACGTCCGAAGCCGCTAACACCTCCGTTTTTTCTGGCGATTGTCGGTGTCCGTTCGGTCGCGCGCGACTCTTCTTTCGACTCACGTCACCGGTGTGGGTAGGAAGGACTTTTATTCACGGCTCCCGAAGTACCGACTGGCTCCCGGCGACCGTCATCCAGTACCGGAGCAGTTCGCGTGCCAGCATCTGTTTCCGATTCAGGCGCGGGAGCCACCTTTCGAACTCACGCCGCGAGCTGTGGCTCTGATTTCGGCTATCTCGTCTCCACTTCTGGAAGGGGCTCCGGTTCGACTGTCCTGTTTTACACTCCCGGAACGGGCTCCGGTTCGGGTCGGTCGGCTGGGGGGTCGATGTCGAGCGTTTCGTAACAGAATTGCTCGAGGTCCCGCGCCTGCTCGTCCCAGCTGAACCGCCGTACGTCCTTGCGAGCGCGCGTACCGAGTCGCTCTCGAAGCCGCGGTGAGTCGAGTAACATCGTTAGTTTGTCGGCGAGATCTTGCGGATCCCCGACGCGGGCGAGGAGCCCGTTCTCACCGTTAGCGAGGTAGGTTTCGACGCCCTCGAGATCGGTCGTGACGACCGGAAGTTCACACGCCATCGCCTCGACGTTCGCCATGCCGAAGCTCTCGTCGTGACTCGGCAAACAGAACACGTCAGCACCGGCGTGATAGGACGGCAGCTCCGCGTTGGGAATCTCTCCGTGGATAACGACGGCGTCCGAGATCCCGAGGGAGCGGGCTCGGCGTCGCACCCATCGTTCGTCGCCGCCGCCGACGATGTGGAGCTCCTGACGGCCGTCGAGACGCGATACCGCCTCGAGCAGGTCACCGATACCCTTGGCTTCGATGAGCCGACCGACGAAGAGGACGATCGGGTCGTCGCTGCCGATCGCCGGATCGACGTCCGGTCGGAACTGGTCCAGATCGATACCCGGGTAGATCACCTCCCCGATATCGTAGTCGAACGTTGCCGACACCTTCCGGGCGGTATCGTCGGAGTTCGCCAGAATCAGCTCCGTCTGGGAGAGTGCATCGCGCAGTTTGATTCCGAGACCGACGTCGGAGAACTGGTGGAAGGTGTAGATCGTCGGCACGTCGGTCAGATTCGAGAGCAGGAGATCGTCGAGGAACTGGGCGGTAACGAGCACGTCGAGGTGGTCGTCGATGTGGTCGATGACGTCGTTCCGAGCGGCCCAGTACGTCATGAGGAGCTTCGAGTGGTCCTGATCGGTGAGCGGACTCAGCGCATCGATCGAGTGGAGCCAGTGATCGTCGAACGACGGCGTTTCGACGACGGTGACGTCCGATTCGGTTAGCACGGACGACAGCTCTCCTCGCTGGGTGTAGAGGTAGACGTCGTTCGATCGGCTGAGTGCGGCGGCTAGCTGCTGGGTGTAGACGGCGATTCCACCGGCGTGGCGGGTTCCAGCAGCGTCGTGATAGAAGCCGATTTGCATACCCGATGAACTGTTCTCGTACTGCTTTGTTATCTTCGACGTACTATCTTTTCATCCCATAGGTTGCTTGAAATCGTGAGATAGAAGCCCTGATACCCGCTGAGAGTGGTATCGGTTCTCGCACTGCCACGCTCGTTCCGTCTCCGGCAGTCGGTCAGCGGTATGACTGATAAAACATCGGGTATGTGGAGGATTACAATGGCTTCCTTCGGGTAGGCATAGGTCAGTGACAGCGAAACCGTCTCTACCTGCTCGATGGTCGAATCGCCCGTCGGAGTCCGCTGGTGGTGCAGTCGATCGTCCGTGGCTCGGACGCTGGGTCGGTGGAGACGTCGAGTGCCGTTGCAGTGACCCGTGTCGAAATTACACCGACGATCGACGACTACTCGTGCATGTCGCTCACTGATCGTATCGTCGACGGGTTCAAGGCGACGCTCGGCGCCCGACTCGTGAACAACCTCGCGAACGGGCTGTTGATGCTCGTGCTCGCGCGATTCCTGTTGACGAACGACGAGTACGGGCTGTTGTTTACGATCATCTCCGTCATCGCCGTCGCCCAGCTCGGTGCCGACCTCGGGATCGGCCGCTCGGCCGCCCGCTACGTGTCGGACAAGAAGGAAACCGAACCCTCGGCTATCCCCTATCTCCTCCGCTCTTCGCTCAGCTACCGGCTGGTGTTGCTCGCGATCGTTTCCGTCGGGCTCGTCGTCGCCCGGGATCCGCTCGCCGCTGCCCTCGACATTCCGGAGCTCTCGACGCTGATGTTGGTCGCCGTCGGCTACCTGATCTTCCAGTCGCTGTTTTCCTACCACATGACCCTGTTTCAGGGGTTCAACCGCGTCGATCTGAGCGCGATCATCGAAGTCATCAACAACGTCTCACGCCTGCTGTTCGTCGTCATCCTGACGGGGCTCGGTCTGGGGGTCGCCGGAGCGCTCTTCGGGTACATCATCGGTGTCTTCCTCGGAACGATCGTCGGGCTGGTCTTTCTCTACCGCCGATTCTACACGCAGTACGCTGACGGCGGGGGGAGCAAGTCGCTCCGGAACCGGATGCTGAAGTACAGCGTGCCGCTCACGGCGACCCACGGTGCCGGCGTGCTCGACAGGCAGATCGACACGGTCCTGGTCGCGTTCTTCATCAACCCCGTCGCGGTCAGCTACTACGTGCTGAGCAAACAGATAACGGAGTTCGTGCTCGTTCCGGCTGGCTCGCTCGGGTTTTCGGTCTCGCCGACGTACGGCGAGGAGAAAGCCAACGATTCGCTCGAGCACGCAGCAGACATCTACGAGACGACGCTCGAGTACATGTTCCTGCTCTACGTGCCGGCCGCAGTGGGAATGATGCTCGTGGCGGAACCCGCCGTCACGCTCGTCTTCGGCGCCGAGTATGCCGGGGCGGCGCCGGTATTGCAGGTGCTCGGGGTCTACGTCGTCTTCCAGGCGATTACCGACGTGACGACCCAGGGGCTCGACTTTCTGGGTCGGGCGAAAACGCGGGCGTACGCGAAGGGATCGACGGCGGTCGCGAACGTCGGTCTCAACATCGTCATGATCCCGACCTACGGGGTCACCGGCGCTGCCGTCGCAACGGTGATCACGTTCGGAATCTACACGCTGGTGAACGTCTACGTCATGCACAGCGAACTCTCGCTCGACTTCGTTCGGATCGCTCGGTCCCTCGTCGTGACGACGGCTATCGCGGGCGGGATGGGTCTCGCGGTGATGATGCTGATCCCGTACGCGTCGAATCTGCCGGCACTGTTCGGCGTGATCGCCGCTGGGATCGCGATCTGGGGCGTGTTGATTACGGCTAGCGGCGTGATCGATCCGCGTGAGACGATCGCGCAACTGACCTGAGCGTCGTAGGCGATCGCGCAACTGACCTAACCGTCGAAAGCGACCGGCGGGAAGGACTCGAGTGGCGGCGACTATTGATTCCGGACGTTGACTACTGATCCCGGACGTTGTACTGCACGTCAACCGCCGCTCTGCCGCGGAGCGTAAAGTCCTCGATGCCGCCGTCGAACCAGTAGGCGTCGAGGTGGTCGTCGACGACGCCGCGAACGGTTCGCCCCTCGATCACGTCGTCCGCGTCGATCGTGGCGTCCTGGTACGTCGACTTGAAGACCGCGCCGCTGGCTTCGAAGGCGTACGCGCTCGGCTCCTCGTCTTCGGTCCCGTCGATGACCAGCGCGTGGGGGAGCAGTTCGTGGTCGCCGAACTCGTCCGGGTCGATCTCCTCGTCGTCGAGGCTGACCGCGGCTTCGCCGTCGATGATGGAAACGTCCGTGAGCGCGCCCGAGAACCGGAACGTCAGGCTGTCGTCGGTGACCGAACTCTGGACGGTCGATCCCGAGATCGTCGTCGCTTCGTCTTCAGGTTCGTCCTCGGAGTCGAGTTCGATCGTGCCGTCGACTGTGATCTCGAAGCTCGTCGGCTCGCCCCGTCCGTCGACCTCGAGGACGTGTGGAAGCTCTTCGCCGTAGTCGGCCGGATCGATCTCTTCGTCGTCGAGCAACACCGTCGCCGGCCCGTCGACGGTGAGGTCTTCGAGGTCGCCGCTGAACCGGAAGGCGTCGCGCCAGTCGGCGACGACGCCGTGGGCGACGGCGTCTTCGATCCCGGCCGCGTCGTCGATCGTCGCGCCCTCGTAGTTCGACGGTTCGACGTCGCCGTCGACCGAGAACTCGTACCGAGTCACGTCCGACGCGTCGCCGTCGAAGAGGAGCGTGTGCTCGAGTTCGTCCTCGACGGGTTCCGAACCGCCGTCGCTCCCGCTATCCGACTCGCCCGACGCGGCTTGCTCCGCACTGGTCGGCACGCCGTCGGGGATGGAGAGGTCGGGGCTGCTCCCCGCGTTGGCGGTGTTGACACGCCCTTGCGTGCCGCCCGAGACCGCTCCACCGTTGAGGGAGACCGACGCTCCCTGGTGCGTGATTACGGCCGCGCTGTACTGGCCGGCGTCGAAGTGACAGTCCTCGACGGTGCAGCCACCGGGTTGCCAGACCCACAGCGGGCGGCCGGAGCTCTCGTTGTAATTGCCCCAGCTGCCGTAGTCGGTCGAGTAGTCCGTGTTGTCGTTGTACGCGACACAGTCGCGGAGCGTGTCGCCGCCGCTGGCGGCGCGGAACGTCGTGACGCCGTTGTTCTTCCCGAAACACCGCTCCCACGTAACGGACCCGCCCCTGGAGCTGTTCGAACAGTACCAGCCGTTGTTGGGATAGCCCTGTACGTTGCACTCGCGGAACACGACGTCGGCGCTGGCGTTGGCGTGGTAAAAGATTGCGCCGGGACCGTGAACGAAGCTCGAGCCCGACTTGTTCGCGCCGTCGCCGATGTAGATGTTCTCGAACTCGACGGTTCCTCGAGGAGCGGTGATCGAGAAGATGAAGCCGTCTCCCTGGTAGAGACCGCTGATTCCGATGTTTCGGATGGTTGCCGCACCGTCGACGACGAACGTGATGCCGTTTCCGTTCGAGACGTCGACGAGCTTGTTTTCGAAGGTCTCGTTACCGATCCTGATCACCTGCCCGCGCGCCTCGATGACGTCGTAGTCGCCCTCGTCGGCGCTCGCGCCGGTACTAAATACCGCTGCCGCCGCGGTGGTTGCTCCAGCCAACTTCATGTAGGATCGCCGGCCGAGTAATTCACTGGTCTCGTCATTACTGGTCGACGACAGCTCGTCGCCGACGCATCGATCGTCATTCGGTACCGAAGATTCGCGTGCCATGCAATCGAGTAATCTAATACTACCACCATAAACTTTCTCCTCTACTTATCTTAAAATTAACAGACTATATCTCCAATCTGAATTTTCCTTCACGAAACCATTGACGAATAATCGCGAAATTTTATATATTGGTGAGATCGAGCGACGTTCCAAGTAATCATAATTTACCAGCAATACGGCATCCAGACCGCTTCTAACCCTATAGTAATACAGTATTACCGCAAATTTCGGTCCGTTCAGGGGCGCAGAAACTGACTGAACGGTTCGATACGGCGGGATGCCGGACTGACAGCGGCTAGAGACTTATCCGCAAGAGAGACGGTCAAGACGGAGCGCACTACCGATACAGGGGGACGCATGTGACTGTCACGTTCGGTGGTTGCACCGGTGGAGTTACTACCGAATGTGATAGAAAAGCGGAACGAAACGGTAGCGGGGGACGGACAAAAACGTCGCTGGCAGCGTGGGCGGTAGTAAGTTCGCCAACGAAGCTGGCAGACACGTCGTCAGGGGGTGAAAATGAGTTCCAGCGAGAAATGGAGCGGCGTCGCCGGTAATGGGGTGAGTCGCAGTGAGATGAAAGAAACCGTCGTCAGCGGGGATGTGGACTCGGTCGGTGGAGGGGGTGGGGAGCCGAGTCGTCAGCGGGGATAGGGGTCGAGTTGTCGGAGGGGGTGGAGGGGTGAGTCGTCAGCGGGGTGGTGGGGGATCGTTCGGTGCTGGCGTCAGCGGGGTGTCGAGTATCCTCGATCAGGCGTCACCGGCAGCAGCGTCTTCGGCGCTGGTCGGGGTGCCCTCGGGGATGAACGCTTCGGGATCGGTTCCCGAGTCGCCCTCGAGTTGGACCGACGAGCCGGCGTGTTCGACGATGCCGGCCTGGTCGTCGTAGTCGGTGTCGCGGACAAGAACTTCGGTTCCCTGTCCGTTGGCGCCGGCGTCGATCGCGGTGTGGTTGCCGTTCATCTCGATCTGGCAGTCCTCGATCTCGATCGTTCCGGGGGCCCAGGCCCAGATGCCGCGGCCCGCGTAGCCGTCTTCGTCGACTAAGATGCCGGAGTTCGTCACCTTGCTCCCCTCTGTCGCGAGACGGAAGTGGGAGACGTGACAGTTGGCCGCGAAACAGCTGTCGATGTGGATCGTTCCGCCGCCGCTGTTTCCGGGTGCGGAGCCGTAGACCGCGTTGTCGGCGAAGCCCTGAATGTTGACGTTCTGCATGTCGATGTGACCCGCGTGGTCGGGATTGACCCAGAACGCGGTCTGTCCGTGACCGGTCGAACTGCCGTTGCGGTCGTCGGAGCCGTCACCGAGGTAGACGTTCTCGATCGTACTCGAGCCGCCGGCGTCGGAGATACCGAACGTCGCGGAGCCGGCTCCGGAGGTGTTCTCGCCCTCGAAGCCGATGTTGCGGATGGTCCAGTCGCTCCCGAGGGTCGTGATCGTCACGTCCTGCCCGGTGGTCATGTCGAAGAGTTTGTTCTCCCAGGTCTCGCCGTCTTCGACGGTGATCTCCTGGTTTGCGGCTTCGATGACTTCGTAGTCGTCCTCGTCCTGTGCGGCGGCCGTGCCGGCCGCACCGATGCTGGTTGCGGCGGTCACGATCGCTGCAAGCGAACGCACGTATGTGCGGCGGTGTAAGCCACTGTTACGGTCTGCAGTCGGCGTAGTGTCCGTCTCGGACGAGCGGGGGTTCTGCGCCATACACTCTCGTAACCTGGGCTTACACTCATAAACTTTTCCTTGGGAGTATAGCCTTCATTTACAGAATGTCTTTCTAACATTCTATATTGTAACACAATTCGTGGTTATTATCCTAAGAAATTGTGAACGTGCGTGCGGGAATACGGCGTCCGTTAGCCACTGTTTTCGGCAGAAATAGATGATTACTGCGCTTCGGAGCCGGTGTACCGCCTGTATTGCGAATCGGCGGTCGATCGTTCTGATCGTTCACGGACGGGTCCGAAACGGCGTGAACGATCGGGGCGTTACGGTCGAGCCGCCCGTCGACTCGTCCCCGTCTGCTGTGTACGCAGCAAAACCAGTGCGGACGAACGCGCTCGACGGACGGCTCCGATCGGTCGAAGACGGACGGGCTGCCTGCGACGACTCGCTGGCACGTCGTTCCGAAACAGCTCTTCGACCTCGCTCCTCACACTCGTCGCGGCTCGTTCGTGAGGTCGATTCTCGCGAGCGACTCGTCGGGCGCGTCTCGGGTGGCGCGGGTTGACGATTGCGGGAAACCACGGTGCCCACCGAGCGACGCGTAAAGGCCGCTCGTTCACCGACCGTCCCCACGCAGTCGCAGTACGCCCGTTCCCTCGCTCGCGTGCGACACGGTTCTACGGCATGCGTCGGTCGTTCATCGCTTGCAAGTGGTGACTTGAGCGCGGTCGCGTTCGCACCTTCGTTTGCCGATCCGCGCCGGCGGCTGCTCGAGTTACCGATCTGCGCGACAGCCCTCGTCGCGTTCGGTCGAACGACAGATGGGAGTCAGCGACGCTCGGAGTGGGCAGCGGGAACGGTGATGATCGAACACCGTCTCGAGTCCGAACGGAACGACGTTCGCACTTCACACGCGCGCAAAGAACCTATAAAAGAGCCGAGTTAGTCGTCGCCCTGGACGTTGTACATCCGGAACTCGTCGTTCGAGATTACTTTGTTCGTACTCGAGTCCTTCTCGAGGGCCTCGAGTGCGGCTTCGCTGTGGTGGAGCTCCTGGTAGACCTCGAGCTCACGGGTGGTGTCGAACTCCGTCACGATGAAGTTGTAGTTCACCCCCCCATACGCGCCGCTGAAGTTGCCCTCTTCGAATTCATCGGGCTCGACGGTGCCGCTGGCGGTTGTCGCTGCGCTGAGACTCTCCTGTCCTTCGACGCCGTTGATGCCGTGATCGTACCGGAACGGATCGTACCCCATCCCGACGAGCGGCACGTCCTCGTCACCGTGTTCCATGGTGGTCTCGTAGCCGCTGAACTTCTGGTCGGTGACGTGCTGACCGGGGTTGTAGATGATCGGTGAGGAGAACACCGTCATCAGCCCGAGCACGAGACAGGCGCCGAGCAAGAGCGCTGCGACGGCTGTCCCACCTGGGACCGTAATCACGCCCGAGAGCGCATCGATGGCGCGTGCGATCCCAACTCCCGCCAGGATCGTCAGGATGATCGCGATGAACCCGATCTGGCGGAACGCCATCGTCGGCGTGCCGACGAAGTAGATGAAGAACATCCCCGTCAGCGGAATCAGCGCGATCGCGAAGTAGTTGACGAACGACTTCGTCTCGGGATCGAGTCTGGTCCGGCCGAGCCACACCAGCAGGATGAACAGCCCCACGGCGAGCGAGATCAGTGCGAGGTCGAGGAACATCGTTACGAACAGTTCGCCGAGGCTCCCACCGACTTCGCCGAGCGAGGCTTCCGCTTGGTCGACTTCGGCACTCCCGCCCACGTCTTCTGCGAAGACGCCGCTGACGAGCCCTTCGACGGCCCCTCTGAACCGCGCGTTACTCGCCGCCCAGACGGTGAAGATGACGCCGAGAACGGCTGTGTGGGCGTACGTCGTCGGGTGATCGAGCATCGGATGATCGTCGTACCGTCGCCGGGCGAGATACTGAACGCCGGTGACCGCGGCGATGAGGACGACGACGTTGATCATCTGCTGGGGGTGCATGAACAGCAGCCCGATACCGGTGACGTAGATGAGGAGGCTGAAGGGCGAGAGCCCGAACGGCAGCCGTTCGATCGTCGCGCGCCGACGGAGGTACGCGAGGAACGCGAAGATGACGACGGGCACCAGGAAGAGCGCGTTCGAGTTCGTGTGGATACCCATGTGCGTCGCGATGTTGTTGATGGGGAGCACCATCCAGGAGACGATCGCGGCGACGCCGATCGCCATCCCGCTGCCGCCCATCTCTCGGACGACGAGCGGAACGAACAGCAGGAACGGGAGGAAAGTGATCGCGACGACGAACAGCATTCCGCGCTCGATCGGAACGCCGCCGACGTAGTGGAAAACCGTCGAGATCGCGTGGAACCCGGGATAGAACAGCTCGTGTGGGGCCAGTGACCCATCGATGATGTCCCGGGCCCAGCCGAGGTGAGTGAGCGCGTCACCCATTCCGGAGAACCGGTAGTTCCTGATCACCGGAAGGCCCACGATTGCCGTCACCGCTGTTCCGCCGAGTGCGATTCCGTAGGCCTGTTCGCGACCCCGGCAGGTAAGCGCCGTGCTGGCGGCGATCGCGAGCGCGAACGCGAACGCGATCCACGTAATCGTCGGCGTGCCAGTATAGATCGACGCTTCGTAGCTTGTTGCGGGGTTGGCTCTCGCGACGAGGATTGCGATCGCAACCGCGAGGAAGCCCACGGCGAACGTGACGTTGAGTGTCGACCGTTTCATGTGCTCTCAGAAGTGGCGCTGTCCGGTCCAGTAGCGATACGCATGTGTTGGACGGATGGTCATCGATAGCGACGTTTGTTATACGGCTCCTATCGGTTCTGCGCACGGAGAAGGCCTCGGTTGCTCGGCCGCTGTGACGTCGTCGCAGCCGATCGACAGCTCTCGAAGATCAATCCGGCCGGGTTAGCCCCCCTATCATCCCACTTCGAAACCGCTCACGCCCCGCCGTTGCCCCTTTCTATTGTGCGTCTCGTCGCACCGATCGTTCTCCCCCCGGTCCTGACTACCCCGGTCGGAACTGCTCTCGCTCTGAAGTATGCACTCATTACCGATTCCAACCCGTCGCTATGGATTGCATTCTCGAATTCGGGACGATCAACGGTTCTGATGCTTTTTGTACCCGTTTGTACTCCGTTGACTCGACAGCGGACAGTGCACCACCGACACTGTGACGCGATTTGGACCCAACTATGTCATCAATCGTTATCGACCACGTCAACGCCGACGGTACGACTCTCGAGTGTGATGTCCGAACGTCTCCGGACGTAGAGCGGTTCTTCTCCGGCGAATCGTTTCGAACCGAGTACGACGTCTCGATCGAAGACGTTCCCGACGCAGTTCTCGTCATTCCAGTTCTCGCGCAGGTCTGTCCCGTCGCGTGGGCGAACGGTGCCGACGTCTACGTCGACGAAGTCGACGCAACGTTCGCCGCGGCGTTAGACGACGTTCAGGCGTCGCTGTGCTCGATGCACGACTTCCTCGAGGGCGGCACGCTCTACGCGAAAGAGACCGTCGACGTCCAACGGGAGGCGGGCGGCGAGAGCGGCCTGCTCTTTACCGGCGGCGTCGACTCGACCTGTTCGTACGTTCGCCACCGTGATGAGGAGCCGACGCTGATCAGTATCCGCGGCTGGACGATTACGCCCGACGCCGCCGACGACGACAAGTGGGACCACCTTCGGTCCCGGGCCTCGTCGTTCGCCGACGATCACGGTCTCGAGACCGCGTTCGTCGAATCGAACATGCTCTCGTTTCTCGCCCACCCGATGTTGCTGGCTCACTACAAGCGCCACGTCGACGGCGCCTGGTACAGCTCCGTCGGCCACGGGCTCGGATTACTCGGCCTCTGTGCGCCGATGGCCTACGCGCGCGGCATGGACGACCTCTACGTCGCCGCCACCCACTGGGAGGGGATCGACCTCGAGTGGGGTTCGCGACCCGATATCGACGACCACGTCCGCTGGGCCGGCACCCAGTGTCACCACGACTCCTACGACCTGACTCGACAGGAGCGACTCGACGCCATCGCCGACTACATCAAGGCGGAAGCGCCGGCGCTCCAGTTACAGACCTGTAACGTCCGGATGGACGGCAACTGCGGCGAGTGTGAGAAGTGTTACCGGACCGCCGTCGGCCTGCGTCTCTCGGGACTCGAGCCGACGGACCACGGCTATCAGTTCGAACACGAGGACTACCGGGAGATCCGGACCGCCATCGAGGAGGGTCAGTGGATCCTCGGACAGGACGAACGCTACATGTGGGAAGATATCCGCGATCGCACGCGAGAGACGGAGCCGTCGTCGCCCGACGAGGCGGCCTTTTTCGCGTGGCTCGACGACGCCGACCTCGACGAACTCGTCTCCGAATCGAAGTCGCCGCTCTCGCACCGAATCCTTCACGCGGGCGCGAGAAACACGCCGGCCCGCGTCTACAACACCGTCTACCCGGCTTGGCGGAGCGCGAAGTCCGGACTGCAGCGCGTGCGGAGTCGCTGACGCGTCGCTCCCGTTCGAGCGCCGTTCGTTAAAAAACAGCCCCCTACCTGGACAGCGCGTCTACCGTTCGGGAACGCCGTAGTCGACGTGAACGTTGGGAACGCTCGCGGACTCCGGCGCGGGGACGCCGTTCCAGTCGACGAGGTGGACGTTCGTTACCTGGCCGTCGAATCGGAATCGCTGGACGCCAACGTCGATCGACCCTTCGGCGACGCTGCCCGAAACGACGGTCGCTTCCTCGACGGGATCGTCCGTATCCATCTCGATCTCACCGTCGACGGTGATCTCGAAACTCGAGGGAACGCCGCGTCCAACGATCGTTACGAGGTTCGGGAGTGGTTCAGCGTCGGTCGTGGCAGCTTTGTTCTGTACCGGTGTGTCACGTGCCATACTGTGGTAACCCGAGTATCCCGGTATAAGCTTTCCTGTCGAATTAATGGTAGCTGTTTTGGAAATACACTCAGTTGGATACTGACACTGCGGTGAACCGCCGTCTCGTTGCTGACGAGAACTGGACAGCCGCGGCCGGCGGTGGATCCGTGGGACGGTCCACGACTGCCCGACTGGTGCGGCCAATCCTCGTCACTCTCGGACATCGGACCTGATCACGCTACTGCCGGATCGCCGAGAGCGTGTTCAGGAAATCCCGAACGAACGGCTGTGGATCGTCGCGAGAGAGGTAGTCGAACCGCGGCTGCTCGAGGAGCGAGCGACCGATATCGAGGACGGCCTCAGCCAGCCCCGGCTTCTCGACCAGATCGATCTCGTCGGTGAGGACGGAGTGGAGATATAACAGTTCGCCGCGGAGGAGGTGGCCGCCGATACCCGGCTGATAGCTGTGATCGATCCGGTCTCGCATCCCGTTCGCTAGCAGCCAGTAGTAGTACGGAAAGTCCGCGCCGGCCTGTACCGAAAACGGCAGCGACGACCAGAACCGGGGGTTGACTTCCATCAGTTTGAACTCGCCGGTCTCGTCGTCGCGCAGGAACTCGACCATCGCGAGCCCGTGCCACTCGAGTTCGTCGAGCAGCGCCAGTCCGGCCTCCTCCAGCGCCGGAATGTCGACCGATTCCCGAAACGCGCTGGGGCCGCCGGCGTAGCTGTAGCCCCGTCGCTGTCGGTGTTGAAACGTCGCGACCGGCTCGCCCTCGTCGTAGAGGGCGAAGAAGCCGTACTCCTCGGTCGTCGAGACGTACTCCTGAACCAGCGGGACGTGTTCCATCTCGGTCCGGACGTCCTCAGTACTCTTGGCGCGGGTCGACTCGAGATACTGGGTCGACGGTGGTGCAACACACCGTTCGGGCGCGTACTCCTCGAGGTACTCGTCGCCTAGAATCGTATACCGCGGCTTGACGATCCACTCGCGTTCCCTGTCGGGAGTCGCCGTAAAGAGGGTCGTCTCCGGCGCGGCGACCCCTGCCGCGGCGGCGGCCTCGAACAGCTGAACCCGATCCTGGGTACGCGACAGGGTCTCGAACGTCGGCCAGGGGGTACTCACGAACTCCGCGAACTCGTCTCTGTACTTCGACAGCACGTAGATATCCGGCTCTCGGACGGGAACGATCGTCTCGACGTCGGGCCGCCTCGCGAGCGAGCACAGCACGTCCTTGTACGCCACGAGATCCTCGTGTGGCGATGGCGCGCGGATCGCCTCGTCGCAGTACTTCGACGCGAACGCCGGCGTCGTGTCGTCGCTCGAGACGACGATCGTTCGGATGCCGCGGCGACCGAGCGACCGGACGCAGGCGACGGTACTCGGCGCGGTGACTCCCGGAACGACGACTGACTGCGACCCGTCCCAGGGGGCAGTGTCCATACGTCCAGTTCTCGTACGGAATAGAAATGTTATGTCGTGTCTACATCGAGACCCGAGAGCGTCCACTCGTCCGGCGTCGTCTCCTCGAATGCGGTTTCCCGCTCGAGATCGCGAGCGAGTAATGTCAGCGCGGTCGGCCGGTCCAGCGTCGAGAGCGGAAACCGCGTGTCGGGATAGAATCGGTACCGGATCGGCGTCGGCAGCGTCTCCCCGAACGCGGTGACGTAGCTTCGATTCGGACAATCAGCCAGCGCTGCCGCTAGTACGTGATTGATCGCGTCCTGCGCTGCCGTAATCTCCCGTGGAAGGGTCTCGACGATCCGGAGGTGGTCGTCGACGCGCGAACAGACCAGCGCAGCGATCGGCGTTTCGCCGTCGCGCGTCGCGACGTAAGTCGTGTAGCTCCGCGCGGGGTTCTCGAGGCGCCACCGGTAGAACTCGGCGGTGCGATTCGTGTGAATCTCGTCGGGAATCGACCGCCGGTATACCGACTCGAGAACCTCCGCAGGCGGCGTCTCGAACTGAATTACGGCAATTTCCGACGAGCGCTGTGTTACCAGCGTGTCGCCCGCGAGCTGTGAGTTCGTGACGACGTCCGAGAGGACTGCCGTCACGCCGTCTTCGTCGTCCGAACCGTCGTCGCGAGGTCGATCGGAATCGTCGTCCTCGGACGGAAGGTCACGGTACACCCACCCGTCCGCCCCATCGCTGCTTACCGTTGTATCACTGCTCGTTGCTGTTTCGCCGCCCGTTGCTGTATCGCCGTTCACCGCTGCATCGCTGCTCGTCGTGGTTTCATCGCTCGCCGCTCTGTCGTCTCTGTCAGCGTCGTCTGCGACCTTTTTTATGCTCTCGACCGGATCCTGTGGCCGGTAGTACGTCGGGACCGTTCCGATCTCTTTCCAACCGTGTTTGAGGTTCCCCGGCTTGGCGCTCTCGTTCGGAAAGTTGAAGCACAGAGTCGGTGGGCCGTCGGCGTATCGCTCGAGCGCGTACTCGTTCATGCGGCTGAACAGGCCCCGGTCCCGGTGTTCGGGGTGGACCATCGTATCGCAGGGTTGGTACGCGATCGGCCGGTCGTCGCCGACGCGTAGCTCGAGGGCGAAGAAGGCCCGACAGCCGACGAGTTCGCCGTCGGCGTCGGCGACGACGATCGGCACGTGATCGACGTACGGGTTCTCTGCGTACTTCCAGCGGAACCAGTCCGCGCCGCGCTCTTTCTCGAAGACGGTCTCGTACAGCGACAACAGCGCGTCGCGGTCGCTAGGTTCGAACGAGCGGATCGTATACGACGGCTGCGTCGCCGGTGATGTGGATTCTCCCATAGCGAAGTCTCGTGCTGCCAGCCTGCGGATGGTCGGTCGTTCGGTTCGCGTCGGTCGCGTTCGTTTCCTCCGAGAATCAAACGGATCCAGAGCCGAACACGGTGCGTCGGCCGAGAGACGTTCAGTACAGCATCCACTGCGGACGAGTGTCTGATACGCTCTCACTCGAGTATCGCGCTAGCCGAAAACGAAACTTGAGTGACTAGTCGAGACCGATCGTGCGTCCCCCGATCACTCCATGTAGCCGAGGCCCTTCAGGCGATCCTCGACCTCTCCGAAGTCGTCGTCGACCTCCTCGTCGGTGCCGCCCTGTGAGACGCCCGTCCGTTCGACCTTCGTCGATGCGGGGGTCGTCTCCTCGTCGAACGCGTCGAAGAGGACGCGACCGTCGGCGTTCTTCGGGACCGGTTTGCCGATGCCGTGGAGCAGCGTCGGCGCGATGTCGACGACGCGCGCCCCGCGCAGCTCCGCCCCGGCGTCGATCGAGGGGCCGCGACAGAGCACGATTCCCTCCTTGCGGTGGCTCGCGTCGTAGTTGCCGGTGTCGCCGGTCGGCTCGTCGGTAAGCGCGTTTCGCGCCTCGTAGACACCCCGTCCGTTGACGATCAGATCGGGCGAGTCGTCGTCGGTCGGGAACAGTTCGTCGCCGTCGAACACGTTGAGCATCGGTTCGCCGTCGTCGTTGGTCACCGACTCGAAGAGGTCGGTGAGTTCGTCTTTGACCGCCGGCACCTGGCTCGGATCGACGACCCCGCTGTCGAAGCGTTCGGTGTCGTTGACGTACAGGCAGCCGGCGCCGTGGACGAACGCGACGGTCTTCTCGTAGTCGACGTCGTAGAGGGCGTGATCGCCCGGGATCTGCTCGGCAACGGTGTCGACGATCGACCGGGGCAGCGTCGAGACGATCTTCTCCTCGGAGATGCCGACTCGATCGAGCGCGTCCGTGATCCGGTCCCGGGAGATGCCGAGACTCGAGAGCGCGCCGCGGGTCCCCTCGTCTTCCTCTCGGAAGAGGTAACCGTCCTGTTCGAGGATGTGGTTGACGTAGACCAGTTCCTCGATCGGCCCGAAGCCGTGGTCGGAGACGGTGTAGAGGTCGGCGTCGTGTTCGTCCGTGTAGTCCATCACCTCGCCGAGGATGTCGTCGAGCTTCTTGTAGTGGTCCAGCAGCCGGTCCATATCCCAGATGAGGTGCTGGAATCGGTCGGGCGCGGTGAAGACGAAAAAGAACAGCCCCCAGTCGTCGCCGGCTTTCTCCATCTGGAGCTGCATCAGTTCGCGCCGGTTCTCGAGCATGTCGTCGACCGCGACCTCGAACTCGTCGAGTCGGTCCGCGTAGTCGGGGTAGTCCAGGCTGATCTCGTAGTCGGGGATTCGGGACTCGATCTCGTCTTTCAGCTCGGGCGGGTGCGTGTACTCCTTCTCGGTCGACGGGGTCATCATGCCGGTGACCATCGTCCCGTCGATCTCTCGGGCCGGATACGTCATCGGGACGTTGCCGACGTGGGCTGGCGAGAGCTGCTCCCAGAGCGTCGGTTGTTTCATATCGTAACTGGTGTACATCTCGTGCGTGTAGTTCGACGAGAGATTCTGGAAGCCGTAGAGACCGTGTTTGTCGGGCCAGACGCCCGTCGCGATGGTCGGCCACGCGAGCGGCGTCGTCGCCGGCTGGGTGCTCTCGAGGGTGCCGGAGGCGCCCTCTTCGCGCATTCGGGCGAAGTTCGGGAGCTCGCCCTCGTCGCTCCATTGTTCGATGAGTCTCCACGGTACGCCGTCGAATCCGAGCACGAATGCGCGCTCGGCTGTCTGGGAAGACCTGCTCATGATTGGATATCTGAGACGTTGGGGACGTCTGCTGTGCTGGAAGTTACTGGTTGTCGGCTTTGTTATGGGGAGATTTCATCCACCGTCCGGACGATGGCCGGCGAATTTGCTCGATTTGTTGTCGAATGTCGCGTCCTATCGTGTCCCGATCTACCACGCCTATATCCGGCCACTATACGTCAGCGAGTACCCCCTCGTCCGGAACAGGCCATCCATAACAAAACTATTCGTCGGGTAGCTGTGACGTATGAGACGGATTCACCGGCCGTATCCTGGTGGTGACTGTCGTGGGTAGCGTCGTTATCTCCCTCGACG
The DNA here is from genome assembly GCF_052040145.1 of Natronorubrum amylolyticum. Lineage (NCBI taxonomy): Archaea > Methanobacteriati > Methanobacteriota > Halobacteria > Halobacteriales > Natrialbaceae > Natronorubrum > Natronorubrum amylolyticum. The sequence continues at coordinate 155,780 of NZ_JBPPFW010000006.1, read as the reverse complement.
CCGAACTCGGCTGGGGCTTTCACGATCTCGAGGACCCGCCGGACGACCGCGTCGAATCGGGCCGCCGCGGCTGGAACGTCATGCTCGAACTCCTAGACGAGTTCGACGTCCCCGCAACGTGGGCCGTCGTCGGCCATCTGATGCTCGAGGACTGTGACGGCCGCCACGCCGACCATCCGGCCCCGCCGGGCTGGTTCGATCGCGAACGCGGCTCGTGGCGCGACCGCGAGGACCTTCGGTTCGCTCCGGATCTCGTCACCGATATTCTTCGGGCCGACGCCGACCACGAGTTCGCGAGCCACTCGTTCTCCCACGTCCTCTTCGGCGGCGCGGAGACGGATCACGAACTGGCCGACGCCGAACTCGAGCGGGCGACCGAGATCGCCGACATCTGGGACCAGTCGATCGACTCGTTCGTCTACCCGCGCAACGACGTGGGCCACCGGGACGTCCTCGCGGATCACGGACTCTCGGCCTACCGCGGCAAATCTCCGACCAGAGACGGTGTCCGCGGCGTCGTCGACACGACGCTCCGGGATCAGTCGATGATCGTCGAGCCCGAGATCGACGAGTACGGGCTTGTCAACGTCCCGGCCTCGATGTTCCTCTTCGGGTTCGAGGGACCGGCGCGGACCGTCGCCGAGTCGGTCTGGACCGATCCCATGCTCGAACTCGCTCGTCGCGGCATCGACGAGGCGGTCGAGGCCGACGGCGTCTTCCACATGTGGCTGCACCCGAACAATCTGACGAGCGAACGGGACGACCGTCGCATGCGAGCGATCCTCGCGTACCTCGAGCGGCGACGCGCCGAGACGGATCTCACGGTCGAAACGATGGCGGACGTCGCTCGACGGTTTCAGGGGTTTGAGGGAGCCGACGTCACGGAACGGATCGACGGACAGGTGCCGGCGAGCGGTAACTGACGGCTATCGGTCCCGCCAGTGACGGTTGTTCTCAGCTGAACCGCCTGCAGTCCCGGCACCTCGAGCGTCCACCGGCGGAACGAATGCAGGTGCTACCGTCTGCTTCTCGTCGGTATGGCGACGATAACAAAGCCCGCTGCTGGTCCGTTTTCGACCGAATGGCTCCACCCTTTCTCGACCGGTGGTCCGACTCGAGCGCGCTGCAACTCGGCGTCCTCGGTGTCGGAAACATCGGCATGGTACATCTGAAGTCCGCGCTCGCGATGCCCGGCGTCGACGTCGTCGCGGCCGCCGACGCGATGCCGGCGAACCGCGACAAGGCTGCTAGCGCCGGCGCGACCCGAACGTACGACGATTACACGACGTTGCTCGAGCAGGAGGCCCTCGACGCGGCGGTGGTCGCGTTGCCGCCGTTCCTCCACGCCGACGCGGTCGAGTGCGCCGCCGACGCGGGCGTCGACGTCTTCGTCGAGAAACCGCTCGCCCGAACGGCCGCGGAGGCCGAAGCGATGCTCGAGACCGCTCGCGAGGCGAACATCGCGCTCGGCGTCGACCACACGCTCCGATACCAGCCGGACATGGAGGGCGTCAAGGCGGCATACGACGACGGCAGCGTCGGGCACGTCCCCTACGCCTCGATCACGCGGCTCAACGATCACCCGCTCGGAAAGCCGCCCGCCGCCGAGGCCCCGCCGGCCTGGCCGATGGATCCCGACGCCGCCGGCGGCGGCTCGCTCATCGAACTCGGCGTCCACTGTTTCGACCTCCTCGAGTGGTTGTTCGGCGACCTCGAGGTACAGGACGCGACGATGGGCAAAACGCTCAACATTCCGGCTGAGGACGCCGCGACGGTGTTGCTCCGCGCGCCGGAGACCGAGACGACGATCAACCTCCACTGTGGGACCTACCAGTGGGAACAGCTGCCCGAGGTCAACACCCGACTGCGACTCGAGGGCGTCACGGGGACGATCAGTAACAAAGAGCACATGCCCGGGAACTTCTACGCGGGCGCGGCCAAATCCGCGCTGTCGAACGTCGCGAGCCGATTCACCGGCGGCGAGCCGGACGTCTTCGGGCCGACGTTCTACCTGCAGGCTCACTACGACGCGTTGGAAGACTTCTGTGACGCGATTCGCGAGGACGAGGCGCCGCCGGTCGGCGGCGAACTCGGCCTGCGAACGCTCGAGTTAGCTGAAACCGCGTACGAACTCGCGGCCGAGGGCGACGGTGCGGAGCTCGAGCCGCCGGAGGTGATGACGTGAGCGTTCACGTCGCCGGCGTCGACGCGACCGACCGACGCGGCGGGTGGATCGCCGACACCGACGCGCGACTCGCCTCGTTCGAGTCGGCCACTCGGTCCGTCCTCGAGCCTTACGTCAGTTCGCTCACCGCGGCGGATCGAATCACGGTCGTCCCCGACGCTCACTATCCGTTCCACCCCTCCACGGGGATGGTCACCGACCCCGCCGTCGTCGGCTCGATCGCCGACCACATCGCGGGCTGGACCGAGGCCGACGTCGCCGTCGCCGGGGCGAGCGACGACCGAATCGCGTTCGACCGGACCGCCGACTATCTGAGCTACCCAGACATCGTCGAGCGCTTCGGCGCCGAGGTCGTCGACCTCGCGGACGAGTCGCGGCGCAACAGCGTCGTCACCGTCGACGACGAGCAGGTGTCGGTATCGGTTCCGGAGCGACTCCTCGAGAGCACCGTCCTGGTTGTCCCGACGCTGCGACCGACCGAAACCGGCCCGGTCGCCGGCGGGATGCGCGCACTCGGCCGACTCGTCTCGAGTGCGGCCGACGCCGACTCGACCGCGGTCGCGGCGACGCGAACGATCGAACCCGCCCTTTCGGTGCTGGACGCGACGACCGCGTACGCCGGCGATCCGATTGCTGCGGACGCCCTGTTCGCCGGGCCGACCCAGCAGGTCGACGCGATCGCCTCGTCGCTGCTCGAGCGCTCGATCGAGGAGGATCCGGTGCTCCGCGCGGCGTTCGGCGTGGACGATCCGTCGATTACGGTCGAAAACGCCGGCGGATCGGGAGACGACGTCGATCTCACGGCGCTCAGACGCCGGCTCCCGAACGGGGGGCTCCCGCCGCGGGACGAGACGCACCCCGCCGTGACGCTCGCGTACCGACTCTACGCGCGGGTGGCCGGTGACGCCGTCCCGCCGCAACTCGAGAGTGGACGATGACCGGCCAGCGAACTGCAGCCGTCACCGGCGCGACGGGCTTTCTCGGCTCGGCGCTCTGTGAGCGCCTGCTCGAGGAGGGCTGGGAGGTGCACGGTCTCAGCCGCCCCACGTCGGATCGCCCGGATCTCGAGGGGATCGACTGGTACGTCGGCGATCTCTTCGACGACGAGACGCTGCAAGAGTTGGTCGACGGCGCCGACACCGTCTTCCACCTCGCCGGCATCGGACTCTGGAGCGCGGGCCCCGAGACCGTCCACCGGGTTAACGCCGACGGGACAGAGCGCGTCCTCGAGGCCTGCCGCGAGCGCGACGTCGGCCGACTCGTCTTCACCAGCACGTCCGGGACGCGCCGACCGTCGGGCGACGACGAGTTCGCCGACGAGACGGACGTGGCCGAGCCGATCGGCGCCTACCAGGAATCGAAGGCGGAGGCCGAGCGACTGGTCGACGAGTACGCGGCGACGGATGGCAACGCCGTCACCGTTCACCCGACCTCGATCTTCGGCCCCGGCGACGAGGAGTTCACCGCCCAGTTGCTGGCGATGGGACTCGAGCCGACGATGCCGGCCTACCTGCCCGGCGGGCTGAGCATCGTCGGCGTCTCGGACGTCGTCGACGGCCTGCTGCTGGCCGACGAACGGGGAACCACCGGCGAACACTACATCCTCGGCGGCGAGAATCTGACGTTCGACCAGGCGGTCTCGCGGATCGCCCACGCTACCGACGGCTCGCCCGCCCGGATTCCGGTTCCGGCGATGGCGATCCACGCGGCCGGTCCGGTCGCCGAAGCCGCCAGCGCCGTCGCCGACGTCCGCGTGTTTCCGTTCGACCGACAGATGGCCAAACTCGCGACCAAACGGATGTTCTACACCTCGAGGAAGGCGGAGCGCGAACTCGGCTACGAGTACCAGCCGATCGAGGCCCACCTCCCGGAGACGATGGCGTGGTACCGGGCGGACGTGCAGTAGCTGTCGGGTATCTGCGGCCAGCAGAGCGCGTCGGTCGGATCTCTAGAACATTCGACCGCTCCTATCGGTCTTCTTCGGCCGTGAGCGCCGGGATTCGATCCTCGAAGAGTTGTTCAATCGCTGTCCAGAGAACCTCCGTCGGAACGGTTTTCGTGAACTGAGCGTTCTTGTAGTGACTCTCCCCCGTCGACGGATTTTCGTACTGAAAGTGAACCGCTCCGAGTTCGGGGTGATCCTCGTCGCGGTGCCGCCCGCAATTGAATCCCGTGTTCGCATCGGCGTAGTGAATGCGATAGTACTGTTCTCCTCGCTCGTATCGCCACTCGACATCAAGCGTCGGTGACGTCGGACCCGTGGACGGTACGACGCGAGCGGGATCGATCTCTGCCCGAAGGAACTTCTTGGTGATGCTATCCGGTTCGTAGGCGACAGCCGTAACTTCGGGCTGTCGTTGAAGGACGTCTTTCAGCCCGCCGTAAACCGCGGTATCGACGACTCCTGGAAACCCCATCCGTCGACCTCACGCGGAGATTGCGTCTCGTTCGGCCGCCCAGTCGTACTCGTTGAGCGCTGCTCGTACGACGGGGAGGCGACCCGCGAGGTGCTCCCACTCGCTGGCGATCTCCCGGCGTCGCTCGACTTCGTCGGTTTCGTCGAGGTCGGCGATGCTCGCCCGGAGTTCACCGGGACTCTCGACGTCGTACGTCTCTTTCCAGTCCACGATACGGGATCGCATCGAGTCGAGCGCACTGGTGAGTTCCTCACGATCGTATTCTCGCTGGAGCGTCGCGATTTCCCGATACGTCGCCATCAACTGGTCGACGCAGTACACCGTCTGGTCACCCTGTTCGATTTTCCGAAGGACGTCGTCTTCGACGAGTTGGTCGAGATATTTCTGCGCGGTTTTCACCGAGACCTCCGTTTCGTCAGCGATCCACGAGGCGGAGCGAGGACTTCGCAGCGTACGCGCCGCCGTACGAACGCGCTCGCCGCGCGTCATCGAGGGACGATCCCGGGTAATGTCTCCGGACATACCCCCGAATAGGTGCCACTGAAATATATATCCAGTGGGTAGGATATATGTTCGAACCCTCGGCGTATCCGTAGCTACGGTGGCTCTTCCCCCGCGTTCAAGATCGGTGGATCCTCGCCCTCGAGGCCGTTCCACCAGCACGCGAGGACGACGAGCGTGACCAGTTCGGGCTCTTCGTGCGTGATGCACGACTCGCGATGCGCGGACGGGCCGTCGGGACCCCTACGCGCCGTGGAAAACAGTGTTGGTACGGAAACAATTCTTTGCTATCTGCGCCGCGTCCGGCACCCTCGAGCGATCAGTCGATCCGCGGCGTCTCCCGCACCTGTTCCGTCGTTTCGCCGGCGACCCGTTCGTAAACCTCGAGTATCCGCTCCGTCGTTCGCTCGATACTCACTTCCTTCGCAGCCTCCCGTCCGTTCGATCGCTCGCCGCGCTCGAGGACGTCCATCAGTCCCGTGATCAGTTCCTCGTCGCTGGTGGCGACCCACGAGGGCTCCACCCTGGCCAGCCGTTCACGGACGTCCCCGACGTCGACGGCGACGACGGGCAGGTTGCAGGCCATCGCTTCCTTGACCGAGTTCGGCGACCCCTCGCTGTGGGAGGTCAACAGGAGGGCGTCCGCGGCGTTCATGTAGTCCGGGACGGTGTCGTGGTCGACGCCGTGGACGGTCCGGAGTTCGACCGGCCGGTCGAGTAGGTTGTCGGCCGCGGTGACGATCCGGCGCGCTCGCGGGTAGTTCTTCACCTCGCGCTCGGGGGGGTAGGGAAACAGCACCTGGTAGGCGTCGCCGGCGTCGTCCCAGCCGACCCTCTCGCGTGCGCGTTCCTGTGATCCCGGCTGGAACTGCTCGAGGTCGACCCCGTCGGGGATCACTCGCGCATCGCGGCCGAGCTCCTCTCGCATCTCCTCGGACATGACGACGACTTCCTCACACAGCGGCGCACAGAGGCTGCTGACGGGTTTGACGGGTCCGTGTACGTCCGACCCCCACAGCGACAGGACGACCGGCGTTCCGAACTGGGCGAGCGCCATCGGGGCCATCAACCCGTAATGGGCGTGGATCAGATCGTAGCCGTTGCTCGACTCGCTGATGACCTTCGGGACGGTCCGAAGGTAGTCCGTCGGCCCGCGCGCGGTCGTCGCGTCCACGTCGCCGGAGACCGACACCGTGGTAAAGGAGACGCCGCGACGCTCGAGTTCGGCCATCTGCTGGTTCATGAACGGTGCGTCCGCGCTGTTCGTGAGGGTGAGGACGTGCATTCCGACTTGCTGTCAGCTAGCAGCCGGCGGCGTTTTGTTATAGAGCGAACAGCCCGTGAACGGCGAGACGCAATCACCGACTATCTTCGTTTCAGTTGCTGAGAACGGGACCGTCAGAGGGCGACGATCGAGTTTTTCTTCACGTACTCTTATACGTCGGCGGACACTCCGAACTGATCCGTTCGTTCGCTTCGATCGGCCGGCACGCTGGTTACGCACCTGCTTGCTGTCCGCTGTATCGCTGCTGTCGCGCCGCTGGATCAACTCGCCGACGCGTAGATCGCCCGTCTCGGCGTCGGTATTCGGTGGCTGAACCGCGTCCTGCTGTCGTCCGTCGGCGGTAGCGAATTTCTGATTTCCGTTTTCGGGTCGTTTCTCTCTCGTCGCGACCGCCGTCTATCGGCGCTGGATTTCTCCTCAGGCGATCATATCGGGTAGCTGTACGATTACAAAGGTTCAGACACGGATACAGTCTGTTGATGCGGATCCTCGTCTTCGCCAATACGCCTGCACACGTCCACCTGTATCGACATACCGTCGACCGTCTCGAGGACGCGGGACACGACGTCCGCGTCCTCACGCGGGAGTACGCCTGTACCACGGACCTACTCGAGTTCTTCGACATGCCGTACCGGGTCTACGGCGGCCACGGGACCGATCGCTACTCGAAGCTCCGGTTCGCCCGCGAACTCGGCGGACAGGTGGTGACGATCGGTCGCGAGGCCCGTCGGTTCGATCCGGACGTCGTCTTCGGCCGCGGGCCGTACGCGGCCTACGCGGGCACGCTCACGCGCACGCCGGTCGTCCTCGTCCTCGACGACGAGCCGGGCGACTTCAACTACGCCGTCTCGCGCCCCTTCGCCGACTGCATCCTCTCGCCGGCGGTCACTCGTCGGGACCTCGGCGACGCCCACTACACCTTCGAGGGGTTCAAGGAGTGCGCCTATCTCCACCCCGACGTCTTCGAGCGCGACGAGGGCGTCCGCGAGTATCTCGGCGTCGAGTCGGACGAACCGTACGTGCTCGTCCGGTTCAACGCACTCGACGCGCTCCACGACGCCACCCTCGAGGGATTCAGACCGGAGCAGCGCCGCGACCTGATCGAGCGGCTGAGCGAACACGCGACGGTCTTCGTCTCGGACGAGGGAGACGACATGGACCTCGCGGACCTGCCCGCTCGGTCGTACGATCTCCATCCGGCGCTGATTCACGACGCGATGGCCGAGGCGTCGCTGCTCGTCGCGGATACGGGGACGATGGCCACCGAGGCGGCGCTGCTGGGGACGCCAGCCTTCCGGTACCGCGGCACCGACGACCACGAGTACGGCGAGTTCCAGGAACTCGAGCGCGCGGGGCTCGCCGAGCAGTTCGACGAGTTCGAGACGGTTCGCGAGCGTTCGCTCGAGGTCGTCACGGACGACGACGCCGCGGCTCGCTGGCAGCGGCGACGCGAGGCGTACGTCGCGGACCTGGTGAACCTCTCGGATCTGCTGGTCGAGGTCGCCGAGTCCCGCGGTGCCGTCGATCGGCTCAGTTCGTCGATACGGGGGTCGTTACAGGCGAAAGGGCGGGAACAGCCCCAGATTTAGCGGTTGACAGTCGCTGACTGCGTTGAACTGCTTCCCGCTCGGTTACGAAAGACGCACGGCACCTTTCGAAACCGTCCGATGACGGGGGCAGGGGAGCGTAACGATATTTGTGGGAATCTTTTTGATTGTTCCCGCAGTAGTAGTGGCTACAATGAGCAAAACAGCAGAGGCCGACGACCGAGGTCGAATCGTGATCCCCCATAAAATTCGGGAAAAACACGGTGATCGATACCGCGTCGTCGAGCTTAAAGACCGAATTGAGCTGATCCCGCTCGAGGATGACCCGATCGAGGGGCTCCGGGATGCTGTCGGCGATGCGTTCGACGACAAATCGATCGAGGAAATTAAGCGAGAGTCGCGCGAGGCCGCTCGAGAAGACGCTATAGACGGCTTAACCGAGTAAGATAGTGATGATATACGCCGATACGGACTTCTTTATCGCGCTGGTCAAAGACGACGATTGGCTCCAGCGTAGCGCAGCCGAGATCGCTCTCGAGAACGAGGGAGAGATTTACACCTCGCGGGCGACGCTGCTCGAACTTCTTGTAATTTCGAACCGGTTCGAGTTCGATCGGATGGAGGCGCTCACCTACGCACTCGAGCTCGCAGTGGTCCCCGAAGACGAGGACGTGCTGTTTCAGGCAGCGGACTACATGGAACAGAACGGACTCACCGCGTTCGATGCGTATCACGCCGCTTACGCGGACGAAGACCCGATCATTTCGTCGGACAAATCGTTCGACGATATCACGGACGATCGCATCGCAATCGAAGAGAACAGGGCCGAATGATCGAAAATAGGATGAATTCGATCTCGTCCGCCTCGAGCGACCGTCCATCGCGACACCGTCTATGTCGATCCCCTCGACCCGCTCGATGTCCGATACGGGCACTGGATAGCCTCCCGGCAACGGCAAGTGCGGTATGTTTCCGTCCGTCCGGTGAACGTTCAGGTCATGTATCAGGATCTGCTGCTCGCGACTGACGGCAGCGACGGCGCTCGACAGGCAACCGAGCACGCGATCGAACTGGCCGACCGTCTCGGGGCCACGCTCCACATCGTCTCGGTGTCCGAGGACGGCCCGCACAGTAGCGAAAAACAGGACGCAATGCGCTCGGACCCCGAGGGCGAGGCCGCGGAGGCCGTAGAGGAGGCCGAACGGGCCGCGGCCCAGCGCGACCTCGAGGTGACGACGACCGTCCGTCACGGCGTCCCCCAGGAGGAGATCGTCGACGTCGCCGAGGTGAACGCGATCGATATGATCGTCGTGGGAACCGAGGGCCGGACCGGTCTCGATCACCTGGTCGTCGGCAGCGTCGCCGAGGAGATCGTCCGCAACGCGCCGGTTCCGGTCGTCACGGTCCGGGATCAGACGGAGTAAGGCTCGATCCGATCGCTTCAGGGGGCGTCTCCGCCGGACGACAGACGAACGGGTACGCTCCCGAAGCGTCGCCCTAATCGACCACTAGCGTCCGATACGCGATCGATAATTAACCGCCGAGCGACCGATAGCCGTCCTATCGTGTTCCGTCGGTTCACGACGACTCACTGTCGGCCGGCGACCGGTCGACTCTGCCATCGTTCGTCGTCCATCCCCCGGCTCGCATCCGCGACGCCGTCCTGCACGGAGGTGGATCTCCGGTGAGCGACGGTACTACAGCCGTCGTCGGCGACGTCCTCCGGGTGCTCGTGGTCGGCGACTCGAAGCCGGTCGACGCGGCGATGGACGCGCTCTCCTCGCAGTTCGACTCGATCTCGCTCGTCAGGGAGCGCTCGGTCTCGAGCGGGCTCGATCGACTCGCACACCTCGATATTCACTGCGTCGTCGCTCCGCTCGAGAGTGGTTCGAACGGGGTCGCGATCGAGGAAATCCGCGAAAGGGACAGCGAGCTGCCGGTCATCGCGGTAATCGAGGCGGGAGAGACCGATACCGACGCGGTCGAGCGGGCACTCGAGGCGGGCGCCATCGACGTCTTCGACGCCGATGATCCCCAGTCGCTCGTCGCCGCCCGCGTCAGGAACGCGGCCGAGCGCTACCGACTCGAGACCGCCTCTGTCCGCCGCGATCGATCGATCCTCGAGCGCTCGGACGCGCTCGTCTGGGTGGTCGACGAGTCGGCGACGATCGAGTACATCAGCGCGGCCGTCGAGCCACGGCTGGGGTACACGCCGGCCGAACTTGAGCGAACGCCGCTCACCCAACTCGTCCATCCGGACGACCGCGAGACGCTCTCCGAGGTGTTCGAGGCGGTCTCGGCGGCCCCGTTCGGAACGACCGACCGCGTCGCTATCCGTATCGGCCACGCCGACGGCACCTGGCACGCCTACGAGCTGACGTGCAGCAACCGCCTCGCGGATCCGCTGGTCGGCGGCGTCGTGCTGACGCTTTCGGAGACCTCGGCCGCCGACGTCGGAGCCGACAGCGGTGTTCGGCCGGCGCTCGAGCGCCTCGCGGAGCCGCTGTTCGCGCTCGGGCCGCAGTGGGAGCTTCGGTACGCGAACGCGGCCGCCGAACGACTGCTCGACGCGGACGGTTCTTCGTCGCCCGGGACCGTCGTCTGGGATCTCCTCGACGAGCGCGTTCGAGGGGTGTTCTACGAGCGCTTCCTCGAGGCCGCCGCCTCGGAGTCGGCCGTCGAGTTCGAGACTCCGTACCCGTCGCTCGAGACGCGGCTCGTGGTCTCAGTCTACCCCGGCGACGACGGTGTCACGGTTCACGCACGCGAGGCGGCCGAGGGCGACACCGCAGCTGTCGACCGAGACCGATTCGACCTGCTCGAGTCGGTCGTCGACGGACTCGACGACGGGGTCGCCGTCCTCGAGGAATCGACGATCCGGTTCGCCAACGCGGCGCTGCTCGAGGCCACCGGTGCGGCGACGCTCGTCGGCCGGGAACTTGACGACGTTTTCGACGACGACCTCGCGGCGACGATTCGAGAGCGCGCCCGTTCGTCCGTCATTCGGTGGATGGTGCCCGTCACTGGGACGATCACGGCCGCTGACGAGCCGCGAGCTGTCGATGTCTTCGTCACCCCGCTACCGGACGACGATCGAACGCTCTGTGTCGTCCGAGACAGGGACCGATCCGCCGCCGGTGCGCTGTCGGCGATCGACCGATCGATCGCGACGATGGCCGACGCCGAGAGCCGTTCCGCTGTTCGGCAGGCAGCCGTCGACGCCGTCCTCACGTACACCGGCGCCGACCTCGTGGGCTGGTACCGCCTCGAGGACGATCTGTTCAGGCCGGCAGCAGTCGCGACGACGGCCGCGAGTTCGTCGGTCGAACTCCCGCCGATCGATCGCGACCTAATCGACCGGATCGATCCGGCAGACGGGACGGACGCCGACGCGGACGCGAACGGGGAGCGCGTGACGACCGTTCTCGACCGATCTGAACTCGAGTCGCTCTCTACACGGACGGGGATCCGTGCCGAGCGAATTCTCGCGATTCCGATCGACGGTCGCGGCGTCGTCCTCGCGACCAGCACCGATCCGATGGCCTTCGAAGGGGACGGTCGAACGCCGCTCGCGGTCGTCACACGGGCCGCGGCGATCACGCTCGAGTCGCTCGAACGCGGCTCGACGATCCGGTCGTCCCGCTCGGAACTCGAGCGACTCGAGAGCGTCGTGGCTCGCTGCCAGCGCTTGCGAGAGATCGAGCGGACGGTACTCGCCAGCGAGGCCCGCGGCGAGATCGAGCAGTCGCTCTGTGACGCGCTGGTCTCGTTGCCGTTCGCGGAGACGCCGGGATCGATCGAACTGGCCTGGATCGGCCACGTCGATACCGGCTCCGAACGGATCACGCCGGACACGTGGGCGGGCGAGAACGGCGCGTTCCTCGAGTCGGTCTCGGTATCGATGGCGGCCGCGGACCCGGACCACCCGACGGCGGTGGCGGCCGCGACGCTCGAGCCGGCGGCCATCGCCGATATCGGCGACGGGGACCCCGCACGCAACGGTGCGGAGTGGCGTCGACGAGCGATCGAACGCGGCTTTCAATCCGTACTAGCTGTCCCGCTCGTGACCGACGAGTTCTGTTACGGCATACTCACCGTGTTCGCCGACCGGCCGTCCGCGTTCGACGACGTCGCACGGGAGCTCTGTATCCATCTCGCGTCCGTTGCCAGCCACGCGATCGCGGCCGTCGAACGGAAGCGGGCGCTGCTGGCTGAGCGACTGACCGAACTCGAACTCCTCCTCCGGGAGGACGACGAGCCCCTGTCCGCGATCGCCCATCGACTCGACCGGCGGCTCGACGTGCAGGCGGTGATTCCTCGGTCGTCCGGCGGCTCGACGGTGTACTGTACCGTCCCGGCAGTCGACGACGCGGCGATTCGGGCGGCCGTCGACGCCGTTGCCGGGGTCGAATCCGGCCGGCTCGTCGGCGACCGATCTGAGGAGTCGCTCCTCGAGTTCGTCCTCACGGCGCCGTCCGTCGCGGAGCCGTTCGCGAACCACGGCGGGACGTTGCGATCGGTCCTTCCGGTCGACGATCGGACCCGGCTCGTGGTCGAACTTCCCAGCACCGTCGACGTTCGCTCGTTCGTCAGCATGGTCGAGCGTCGGTACGCCGGGGCGGAACTGGTCGCCCGACGCGAGCGCGATCGATCCACCCGATCCGCTCGCCCGTTCGACGCCGAACTCCGTAACCGGCTCTCGGAGCGCCAGCTTCGGACCCTCGAGACGGCCTACTACAGCGGCTTCTTCGAGTGGCCTCGAGAGAGCACTGGCGAGGTGGTAGCCGAATCGCTGGGCGTCTCACAGCCGACGTTCAGCCGCCATCTCCGACTCGCCCAGGACAAGCTGTTCGCGCTGCTGTTCGACGAGCGCGACGGTGACGACGAGGCGTAATCTCGCTCGCTCGAGCCGACGGCACGAACGCGATTTTGCCCGCTCGCGGCGAGTAGTGTCTGATTACCGCGCCGGACCGTCGGCGAATACGGGTGTAAGGCGTTGTTTCTATTGACGACAAACACTCTGGATGAACGACGCGTGAATAGATATAGCGTATCGGTGGCGTGTCGATTTCCTATATAGCGTCTACCACCATGTACTCGCGGTCGAATTTGGCATTCAATGAGCGAGTTCGTGGTAACGAGGAATTACAGCCGCCATCTACCCGGATGGGGGATTCACCTGTGAGCATCGAGAGTACGGAGTTCGAACACGAGCGGACCGGCGTCCGGTCCCAGGCCGACGGCGGAATCGTCACCCAGCTCCGTCTCGATCACTCGTCGCTGTTCTTGCGTCCGACGCTTCGTCGCGCGCCCGATGTCACCGTCGAACCGGAGTACTGGACGACCGTCGGAACCGGTCGAACCCTCGTCTTCTGTAGCGTCTTCGGCGAGTCGTTCGATGGCTTCGAGAGCGCCCTCGAGACGGATCCGACGATCAGCGAGCCGATTCTCGCCGACCGCTACCCCGACCGACGCGTCTACCGCGTCGAACTCACCAGCCGGGCGATCCCCTTCATCGCCCAGACGGCGGAATCCGACGGTCGACTGCTCGAACTTTCGAGTTCGCGCGACGGCTGGCTCGTCCAGCTTCAGTTCCCCAGTCGGGACGACCTCATCGCGTTCAACGACTACTGCCGCGGGCGCGATATCTCGGTCACGGTCGATCACCTGCGCGTGTCGGACGACGAGGACGACGGCGTCGTCGCGCTGACGGAGAAACAGCAGGAACTGCTCGCGGTCGCCTACGAGGAGGGGTACTTCGACGTTCCTCGCGGGATTTCTCAGGACGAACTGGCCGATCGGCTCGGCGTTTCGAAGTCGGCCGTCTCCCAGCGGCTTCGTCGAGCGATCGGCGAACTCTGCGCGTCGAAACTGTGCTGAGCGTCGCAGTCCGGCGGTAGTTCGACCGTTCCCCGTCCATTGTCAGTCCGACTCTGCGTTCGGTGACTATCGGTTCGACTCTGCGTCGGTTTGGTTCGTGCGTAAAAAGATCGAGATGCATCGGTACGGGCCGGTCGAGCCGTTTCGCGGACGGCTACGCATCCGTCCGCTGCCGGCCGGTTACTCGTCTTCCTCGTCCGGGTCGTCTTTCATCGCGTCGAGCTGGGAGACGAGCTCGTCGGTCGAGGCGTCGGACTCGAACGACATTTTCCCGTCGTGATCGTTCTCGTGGACGTTGACGGCCTCCACGTCGTCATCGTCGTCGGCCGTCTGCTGCTGTTGTTCGGATTCGTCGTAGCTACCAAAACCCATACCCTAGCTCTCTCAGTGACTGTCAAAGGTGTGCCGGTTCGCTGGCCGTTTTCCGACACATTGTGTTTGAATTTGATATATCCGTCTCGGTCCGAGCCGACGTCGTTTCCGGACCCACCCCCGAGGCCGTTCCCGCGTGCGGTCTGGACCGGAACCGTGGTGTGTTCGAGCCCGGAATCGATTCGCGTATCGACGAAAACCGATCAGATTCGAAGCCAATCCGATTGCTTCGTTGCTCGGACTGGCCGTCACTTCAGCCGTAGGTACTGTCGATCGTACTCCGGTTCGCCCTGGCGCGGGTGGATCGTGATGAACGACTCCGGGGGCATCTCGGCCAGTCGGGCCGGGAGGTCCTCGAGTTCGTTGTGCCAGCCGACGTCGCCGCGACGCGGCGAGATGGTGACGATGAGGTCGTCGTCCTCGGATTCGCTCTCGAGCGTCGGGAGGAGTTGCCCCCAGTCGCCGAGTTCGGTGAACTCGGCCGTGGCGTCCTCTTCGACGAGTTCGAACAGCTGCTCGAACTGGTGGGCGGAGCCCTCCACGACGATCACGTGAAGCTCCGCGCCCAGGCTCGCGGCGATCCGCTTGACGATGTGGACGGCCTCGTAGAACCCCTCGTGGTGGTCGGCGCCGATCGGGACGACGACGAAGATCCGTTTGGTCGTGTTGATCGGGTGGCCCAGCCGGGAGATCAGGACAGGCAGGGTGGTCCGTTTGAGCACCTGATCGATGATGCTCCCGAAGATCCGGTGCCGGAACGTCGAGGCGGCGTCCCACCCCATGATGATCTGGTTCGCTTCGATCTCGACCGACCCCTGCACGATTCCGGAGGCGACGTTGTGGTTGACGCGCGTCTCGGTTTCGATGGGAACCTCGGCCGCACTTCCCGCGGCGGCGAGCTCCTCGAGTTCGTCGTTGACCCTTGCAACTTCGGTTTCGGTCGTCTGATCGTCGCTGGGCTGGACCACCGTCATCACGTGCACCGGGCTGGAGCCGCGCTCGCCTTTGATCACGAACGCGAGCTCGAGCAGTCGTTGCTGGAGTTCGGCGTTGCGGGACAGCGGGAGCAGGATGTTGGGATCCTTCGCGCTGTCGTCGCCCTCGCCGACCTCGCGCTCGAGGGCGAGGCTCGTCGCGGCCCGTTCGGTCAGCCACGGACTGATCAGGGCCGTGATGAGCAACATCAGAACGACGGCGTTGAGCACTTCGGAGCCGAACAGCCCGGCTTCGAACCCGATGAGCGTGATCGCCAGCGCGGCGGCGGCCTGTCCGACTGAGAGCCCGAAGATGACGTCCCGTTCGTTGGCCGTATACCCCTGAACCGTGGCGACGAGCCAGGCTGCACCCCCCTTCGTGACCACCATGACGACGACGATGAGCGCGGTGATCTGTAGCGTCTCCGGCCCGTCGAGAATGACGCTCGGATCGACGAGCATGCCGACGTGCAACAGGAAGAAGGGGATGAAAAAGGCGTTGCCGACGAACTCGACGCGGTTCATCAGCGTGCCGCCCTCCGGAATGAGCTGATTGAGTGCGATCCCGGCGACGAACGCGCCGAGGATGGGGGCGAGTTCGAGGATCTCGGCGAGACTGGCCGCGGCGAAGATCGCGACCATGACGAACAGGAACTCGAAGTAGCTCTCCTCGCTGAAGCTCTGGAAGAACCACCGCGAGAGCGGCGGGATGACGAACCAGGCCGCGCCGAAGAGCACGACCAGCGCGAGGAAGACCTGGGCGAACAGCCAGACGGTGAGTTCGCCCTCGACGGCCCCGGAGACGATCGCGAGCACGACCAGCGCGAGCGTGTCGGTGAAGAGAATGCCGCCGAAGACGGCCGTGACGGCCCGGTTCTTCGTCACGCCGAGGCGGTTGACGATCGGATAGGCGAGCAGGGTGTGAGAGGCGAACACCGACGAGAGCAACAGTGCGGCCCACAGGTTGTCCGGAAAGAGGAGAGTGTACGTCGCGATGGTCCCGACGATAAACGGGATGAAGAAACTGGCCAGTCCGAATAGGGCCGCGTTCTCGGGGGCCTCCTTGAACCCCTGGATATCGACTTCCAGACCGACGGTGAACAGCAGGTAGATCAATCCGACCTCACCGAGCAACACGATCGCGTCCGAGTGCTCGACGAGTTCGAGCGCGCCCGGCCCGATGGCCGCCCCGAAGATGACGATGCCGACGATTCCCGGTTGACCGAGCCGTTTGACCAGCAACGGGCCGATGAGAAAGATCGCCATCGCGATCGTAAAGACCAGCACCGGCTGATCGAGCGGGAGACCGAGCGCGTCGACGACGAGTGGCGTGTTCATCGGTGGTTCGAGATCTCGTATGTACGGATTTGCGTCCGCTTGCATCGAGGTGGCGCCGACGGCGTGTCGGGCGACGGTTCCGGCAAACGATGCGCCTTTCGTGTGGTTTCAGCTCGGAGCAGCGTAATCGTCGCGAGAAAATGGCCGGATAGGTAATAAAATGTCCTACTTGGGACGACGGATACGGATAAGCGTTCAATTTGTTCCTGGATCAGGGACGCGAAACTGTCTCAGTGAGTGGTTTCCACGGCATTTTCCGCGATCAATTCACGTTTGTTCGGCTCGAGGTGGTTCGTCGTCTCCCTGTGTATTGGTAGACAATATCGGGACCAACGCTGGCACGATTTCTCTCACCATACTGTGTTGTTTGGCCATCGATACCGTTTCGTCGCTCGTTCATACTCGAGTACTGTGGCGCTGTTCGCTTGACATACTGGTTCTCGGAAGGGCCTTCGAACGAACTATCTTCGTACTGATACCGAGAACTGGACGAATATTTCAAAAAGCACTTCGATCACGTTAGTGTATCGAGAACTGACTTCTGGGGGTGGATATCCGCCACTGGCCGTTACCCCCTCGCTACCGGGACTAGTAGCCCGTCTATAGTAATGGGTGCTGGTGGGTAGGTCTGTATCATGTCCGTGCACCGTCCCCGCTCTCGAATAGTCTTCGTGGACGAACGACTCCCGATGACACGATCACGATTGTCACGGGCGGGCGCTCGAGCGCCCGTCCGCGTTCGTCCGATATCAACGCGTGCAGACCGAACCGTCGTCCCGTCTACTGTGCAAACCGAACCGTCGTCCGAGGGAGCAGCTCTCCCCGGGCAGCCGTCCGAATGGTGAGTTTCTAATGTGTGGAATAATCGGCCGAGTCGGTGATGGAAACGCGCTTGAACCGCTGCTAACTGGACTCGAAAACCTCGAGTACCGCGGCTACGATTCGGCCGGAATCGCCGTCCAGAACGGCTCCGGCATCGACGTCCAGAAGCGGTCGGGGAAGGTCGACGAACTGCGAGAATCGATCGGTGATACGGTGCTCGAGGGCGAGGTCGGTATCGGCCATACGCGCTGGAGTACGCACGGTCCACCAACCGACGAGAACGCCCATCCCCACACCGACGAGACGAAAGACGTCGCCGTCGTCCACAACGGAATCATCGAGAACTACGCCGAACTCAAATCGAAACTGGCCGACTACGGTCACACGTTCACCAGCGACACCGACACCGAGGTCATCCCGCATCTCATCCAGTTCTATCTCGACGAGGGAATGGACAACGAGGCGGCGTTCCGTCGAGCGATCGACGAACTCGAGGGGAGCTACGCCGTCACGGCCATGCTCTCCGGCGAGCACGTCCTCTACGCCGCCCGACAGGGCTCGCCCCTGGTGGTCGGCATCGAGGACGGCGAGTACTTCCTCGCCAGCGACGTCCCGGCGTTCCTCGAGTACACCGACAGCGTGGTCTATCTCGAGGACGGCGACGTCGTCATCGTCGACGACGACGGCGTCGAGTACACCGACCTCGAGGGCAACCCCGTTACGCGCGAGCCCGAGACGGTCGAGTGGGACCCCGAGCAGGCGGGGAAAGGCGAGTACGACCACTTCATGCTCAAGGAGATCTACGAGCAGCCGACCGCGCTGGCCCAAGCGCTCGAGGGACGAATCGATCCCGAAAACGGACGAATCGCCCTCGAGAACTTCGAGCCGGGGACGTTCGCGGATATCAGCAGCGTCCAGTTCGTCGCCTGCGGGACGTCCTACCACGCGGCGCTGTACGGATCGCTCGCGCTGAAACAGGCCGGTGTCCAGTCGACCGCGCTACTCGCCAACGAGTACAGCGTCTCCGCGCCGCCGATCGACGACGACACGCTGGTCGTCGCGGTCACCCAGAGCGGCGAGACGGCGGACACGCTGAACGCGATGCGACACGCGAAAGCCGAGGGCGCGTCGACGGTGACCGTCACGAACGTCGTCGGCTCGACGGCGGCCCGCGAGGCCGACGAAGCGCTGTTCATCCGGGCGGGTCCGGAGATCGGCGTCGCCGCCACGAAGACGTTCTCCTCGCAGGCCGTCATGCTCACGCTGCTGGGCCAGCGTATCGCCGCGGACCTGCAGGGGGAAGTGCCCGCGAACCTCGAGTCGCTGTTGCCGGAGCTCGAGGCGATGCCCGATTCGCTCGAGGCGTTGCTCGAACAGTCCGACGCGGAAGCCATCGCCGAGCAGTACGAGAACAGTCAGTCGTACTTCTTCATCGGCCGCGGACTCGGCTTCCCGGTCGCGCTCGAGGGCGCGCTGAAGTTCAAGGAGATCACCTACGAGCACGCCGAAGGCTTCGCCTCGGGCGAGCTCAAACACGGGCCGCTCGCGCTCGTGACTCCCGACACGCCCGTGTTTGCCGTCTTCAACGGGATCGAAGACGAGAAGACGTTGAAGAACGCCGAGGAGGCCCAGACTCGCGGCGCACCCGTCGTCGCGGTCTGTCCGGACGGGCATCGGGCGGTCGACATCGCTGACGCACACCTCGCGATCCCCGAAACCGAGCCCGATCTCGCGGGGCTGCTCGCCAACGTCCAGCTCCAGCTCGTCTCCTACTACGCGGCCGATCTCTTAGACCGGCCAATCGACAAGCCGCGTAACCTGGCGAAGAGCGTCACCGTCGAGTAAGTGCTCGAGAATCGGGTCTTGAATGCCCCGTGCGGTCGCTGTTTTCTATGCGGTGTTCGCGGATAAACGAGGTTCACTTCGACTGCACAATTCTGCTTGAGTCCTCGTCTTCTCACGGCACACGTCCGTCTCGAGGAGGAGCGGTCGCGTCGCCGCGCTCGACCGCCCTGATCGCATCGCTCGACGCACGGTGTGCAGTGATGTCGACGGAGACGAGTACGAGTCGCCGACGCCGCCGGAACCGAAACCACCCCCATAGTCTCGGGTCCACACGGCCTCTTCGGGCACCGACCCGTGACCCGCACTCGGTCGAGTCGGAACCGTCCTGGAGGGTGTCTCGGTCGTATCGTCGTTCGATCCCTCCACGTGTGATAGCAATTCGCAATCTGATAAAGCTCATACTTGCGATGGACGGTTCGCTCGAGCGCCGCGTTCTCCGTCTAGAGCGTCGAAAACAGCCGATCTCGAGCTATCGATCCTGCTCGACGGTTTCGCCGGGTCGCGTCGTCGCGCCGGTTGTGAGCTTCAGCCCCGGTGTCAGGCTAGTGTTGGTCCCCGTCTTCGCGTCGTCGCCGGCGACGACACCGAACGTCTGTCGCTCCGTCGAGATCCCCTCACCTTTGACGGTAAACTCGACGTCCGCACCGTCGTGACGGCAGTTCGCGACGTTCGTCCCCGCGCCAATGGTGACGTTGCGGCCGAGGACGCTGTCACGGACGGACGAAAGGTGCTCGACCGACGTCCCGCCTGAGAGGACGCTGTTTTTCACCTCGGCTCCGTTGCCGACCGACGCCTCCTCGCCGATCAGGGTCGCCCCGCGAACGGACGCGTTCGGCCCGACGGTCGCGCCCGAGCGAATCAGTACCGGCCCCTCGATCACGGCACCCGATTTCACCGTCGCACCCGACTCGACGACGATGTCACCCGACAGGTGGGCGCTGTCGCTCACGTCGCCGTCGATCCGGCGATCGAGCGCCGCGAGCTTCCACTCGTTGGCCTCGAGTAGTTCCCACGGCCGGCCGACGTCGAGCCAACGCTCGAGGGTGACTGGCGTCACCGCGTACTGGTCGACCACCGAGGCGAGCACGTCGGTGATCTCGTGTTCACCGCGGTCGCTTTCGGGGACCTCGAGCCACTGCTGGGCCGCTTCGGGGAAGGCGTAGGCCCCGGCGTTGGCGAGGTTCGTCGGCGGGTCGGCCGGTTTCTCGACGATGTCGACGACGGTACCGTCATCGGTACTGAGAACGCCGTAGTTACGGGGATCGTCGACCTCGACCGCACAGACGGCCGGACAGCTATCGAAGAGTCGATCGATCGCCGCGGGATCGTAGAGATTGTCGCCGTTGAGGACGGCGAACGGCCCGTCGAGGTGCTTGCGTGCGGTGTCAACGGCGTGGGCCGTGCCGGCCTGTTCGGTCTGGACGGCGTAGCTGACGGGGACGCCGCGATACGCCGAACCGAAATAGTCACGGACGGTCTCGGCTTCGTAGCCGACGACGAGAACGATCTCGTCCGCGCCGGCGTCGACGGCGGCGTCGACTGTGTGGGCGGCGAGCGGTCTATCGGCGACGGGCAACATGGGTTTCGGCAGTGCCGCGGAGAGCGGCCTGATCCGCGTCCCTTCGCCCGCGGTAAGCACAACGGCTTGCATGTCGTCTTCCTACCTCGATTTCGTGGATAATTATACGGCTGCTACTGCCGTCACCCGTTTTCTCGGGTGGAATCAGTCTATTACCGCCTGGAAATACCCCTCGTCCCGTCGTCTCGAGGGTGACCGCTCCGAGCGCTTTCGACGGGTCGGCCGTGTCGCTGGCTCCGTTGATTCTGTGAGCGGGTTACACCCCGCCCAGCGAGGGTCAGCACCCGGTAAAACGAATCATTACCGGATAGAAATATTGAATTTCTGCCGAGTGAGGGTGTGACACTGCCGTTCTCCGGACAGTCTTCGTTCAATGAATAATCCGGCTGGATTCAGCGTGACCGTGCCCGACACGGAATTATGCTGTCTATAGTAAATACCGTTCTGTGGCTACGAGTTGTTGATGTCGACGGAACCAACCGACACGAAGTGGACGCCGATGACGTCCGGCCAGCAAACGACTGCCCCCCGTTGTGTCAACTGTGGAAACCAGGTCACCCGGCAGTTCGCTCGCGTCTTCGGGGACAATCGCGACGTCGTCCACGCCTGTCCCGACTGCGCGACGTACCGTGAGATGAAAACGTCCGATTTCATTCCGAAGGAACAGCGATAACGGTTTCTTGTAGACGTCTCGTTCGTCCGCGTGTCGTCGCCGATCAGTACGCGGGGAGGTCGCTTCTCTCGCCGCTACCGACGGTCGATATCCACTCGAGCGGCCGCCGGTCGTTCGATAGCGGCTCGCTCGAGTAGCGTTCCGTCTCTCGTGGCGTCCATCGATCCAGTCGGCGGATTCCCCCACTTCCACTTGCTTGCGTCGGTCGCAACTGACTGTTCTATGCAGTTCCTATACGGCTTCGCCATCGACTCCGGGCTGCGTGTGTCGAGTGTGATCCGCCGGTCGATCCGGTCGATCGCCTCGCTGGCTGTACCATCCGTGGCGGCTCGCAGAATCCCGTGTTCGTCCCGCGCCGGTGCTCCGACAAGCGGCGAAAGTCGGACGGTACGGGACGGCTTGAACACCGGTTACGACGCCGTTAGTCTCTCCCTATATTTTTGAACTGTCGTCAGCGTATATACGACCCACTCGCGTTGGACGCGTACGAGAATGCATTCAGCGTCACCGTCTCACAGCCGACGGCCTGCTTCGGCCCGCCCAACGACGTTCGAACGAACGCGAAACGCGTCGCCTCCCGACGAACAGTGCGTCGGCGCAGCACGAACCGCTCACACCGACACGCGGAGGCAGCGATGAGCGCGACCGAACCCGACGCCGAGGTCGATGCGGACGACGTCAACGCGGACGCCAGCGGGTCGCTGACCGAACTCCCGCCGAGCTCGAAACTCGTCTACAAGGTTCTCGAGTACGAGGGGTCGATGACCCAGGAGGAGATCGCCGGCGAGTCGAGGCTCTGTTCGCGCACCGTCCGGTACGCGCTCGGGAAACTCGAGGACGAGGAACTGGTCACCAGTCGCGTCTACCTCGAAGACGCACGACAGTCGAAGTATCGGATCGTCGAGTAACTCGCCTCTCGAGTCGTCGACTGTCCGACGGTCGACTGGCGACGGGGTCGCCGGGCTGCCACCGCGGCACAGTCGGGACCGCTACCTGTGTTTCTGGTACCGATCGACCAGGAGGTCGAGTCCGAACGCGCCCGACGTGATCTGGTAGTGCGTCTCGAGACGCGGGTTGAACTTCGCCTTGTAACGGTTGATGCTCGGCACGCCGGCGCCGACGAGATCGTACGTCTCGACGCCGTCTCGGAGGCCGTCGCGCATGACGTGCCAGTCGAGGAGATCGTTGATCGGCAGATCGATCCCGGTATCCGGTTTGACGCCGCCCTGCCATCGGTATCGAGTCCGCTCGGAGTCGACGACGAGGATGCCGCCGAGAAACTCGTCGTCGACGCGACAGACGTAGGGACGGATCGAGCCGTCCGGGAGCTGTTCGTGGACCGCTCGCGCGAACTCCGGGCTCAACTTGAACGATTTCCCCTGGCTTTCGTATCGGTTCGCGACCTGTTCGACGATGCGCTCGACGTCGCCGTTGGTCCCCTCCTCGATCACGTATGCGTCCTCGTCGGCGTTCCGAACGTTACTCCGCGCGTCGCTGCTGAACCGCTTCAACAGCTCGTCTTCGGAGCCCTCGAGGTCGACGACGTACGTATACCCCGGCTCGACGTCGTAGCCGTTCCAGATGAACGGCCGCACGTCGTCGAATTCGGCGGCGACGAACTTGGTGTACAGCGGCGAGATCTCCCGATCGATCCACTCGAGACAGCCCTCGAGGAAGCGTTTCGTCCGGCGGTCGGCCTTTCGTTGTTTGAGTTTGTTGACGTTCAACAGCGACGGCCCGAGGTAACACGACCACGAGTGTGGGGCCGGCGAGAACGCGCCGGTGATCGGCCCCTTCCTGTACTCGAAGACGGGGAAGAGACCGACGGCTTCCTGTCCCTTAAAACCGGCCAGCAGATGCGCCGTCGACCCGGTGTCCTCGGCCTGTAACTGCAGCGCCTCGGCGCGGAAGAACGGGTTCGTTCCGTCCGATCGTTCGACGTAGCGATTCCACTCGTCGGCGTCCGTCTCGGCGTCGAGCGTGGTGACTTCGATGGTCATCGTTAGAGGTACCCCAGATCGGAGAGTCGATCTTCGACGGCCGTGTCGTCGGTCGCGCTGATCGGGTCGGCCTCGTAGTCCGGGTACTCCGCCTCCGTGCTGCCGTCGACGACGGGGAGGGTCGTTCCGTCCATGGCGGTGTCGACCGGCACGTCGAACAGCGTACAGACCGTCGGTGCGACGTCGAGGATCGTCGCTCCCTCGACTCCGGCCCCGTCGTCGAACTCGTCTCCCGTGGCCGCGACGATTCCGGTCTGCTTGTGGTTCCACGGCTCCATCGGCTCGCCGAACTGGTCGGTGCCGACGTCGGCGACGATCGCGTTGTCGAATCCGGCGGGGACGGTCACGATGTCCGGGCCCTGCTCGACGTAGGGTCCGTCAAAGTACGCTTCTCGAGGTGCGACGACCTCGAACATCGGCTCGCCGTCGGGCGTGTCGACGGCGGATAGCTGTTCGATCAGTTCGTCCCGAACGGTCTCGTACTCGTCCTCCGGCACCTGCCCGTTCGGCTCCCGTCCCTCGAGGTTGATCCGGACGCCGAGTTCGCTTTTCGACCGGAGGTAGGCCTTCGACTCGGGGAAGTCGACCTGCTCGCTCGCCGCTCGAATCATCCCGTTGGGTACCCGGCTCCCGATCGGCTCCTTTAACCCGACCCTATCCAACGCGCTCGCGACTCGTTGCGTCGTGATGCCGACTTTCGCGGCGACGTTCATGGCTCGTTCGAGGACGCCCTCGTCACGCTCGCTGGCGCCGTCGCCCTCGAGCAGGTCGTTTTCCCACGCCGCCGACCAGTCGGGCATCCCTTCGCCGCCGCTTTTGACCTCGAGGTAGCCCCGCTCTCGGAGGAACTCGTTGACTCGGAACTCGTGGCCCGTTACTTTCCCCATTCCGTGATCGCTGACGAGCAGGACGTTGTCCGGATCGACCGCCTCGAGCGTCTCGGCGAGTTGGCTGTCGACCGCGCGGTAGACGGCCTCGATCGCCTCTTTGTCGCCGGGACGCTCGTGGAAGACGGTGTCCGTCTGCTGGAACTGCAGGAAGCCCATTTCGGGGGCGACCCGCCGACAGAGGTATCGAAACGCCTCCCCACGGCACTCGATCGTCCGTTCGTACCCCTCGATGGACTGCTCGGGCGCGTCCGTACTCTGGGGGTAGACGTGATAGTCACCACAGGCCAGTTTCACGTCCTCCAGAATCCCCTCGGGGTGGCAGGGCGGATCCTCCGGGGCAGTCATTCCCGGGATCAGGGCACCGTCGAACGCTCGCGGTGGATGCGTGACGGGAACGTTGACGACGACGCTCGAGATTCCGTGATCGCTCAACAGTTCCCACAGCGGCCGTTCCCGAACGTACGTCGAGTTCACGACGTTCCAATCGTAGCCGTCGAACGACAGAAAGTCGTAGACGCCGTGTTTCCCGGGATTTTTCCCCGTGTACATCGACGGCCAGGCGCTGGCCGTCCACGGCGGGATCTGTGACTCGAGGGGTCCGCTGGTGCCGTTCTCTATCAGCCGTTCGAGCGTAGGCACTTCACCCGCCTCGAACAGCGGTTCGAGAACTGAACGACAGCCAGCATCGAGACCAACCACCAGCAACCGAACGTCGGTTTCGTCGGTCGAACCTTCCATGTGCAACTATGGTACCCACCCCGTTTTTGTTATTTGACTGTTGGATTCGTGTAAGCCTGGACTGCCCTTCGGACAATGAGTCATAGTCTCCAGTGCCGATTTCCTGTAAGCGGTGCCTGCGGTACTATCACCCGACAGTACCGTCCCAATCACTAAAACGACGTTCGACTAGGTTCTACTCATCTGGCCGTGTCGTTCCTCACGTCCGTCGAACCCACATCTCGTATGCTTAGTCAGAGTCCGTCGCTGTTCGGCTGGTCGATATCCGAGCCGCGACCGGCCGGTATCGAATCCTTCTTCGAGCGATACACCGCATCCGTCACGTACTACGGCTCCAGCAAGACGGCACTTCGTGACGGTCTCGCGGGGCTCGTCGACCCCGGTGGAAACGTCCTCCTCCCCGCCTATCTTCCCGACGCGGTCGTCGAACCGTTTCACGAACTCGGTCTCGAGGCCCGGTACTACCGCCTCGAGGAGCATCTCGCGCCGGACCTGGTCGACGTCGAACGCCGGATCGACGAGGAGACGGCGGCGATCATGTCAGTCAACTACTTCGGCTTTCCACAGCCCGGCCTTCGAGAGTTCACGGCGCTCGTCGACGAGTACGACTGCTATCACATCGATGACAACGCCCACGCCCCGCTCAGCGTGGACAATGGGACGTTACTCGGTACTCGCGGCGACATCGGCGTCACGAGCCTCTGGAAGCTGCTGCCGATTCCGAACGGAGCGGTTCTCTACTGCAACGACGACGCCGTCGCCGAGGCGTTCGAACCGTCGTCGCTGGCCGGCATCGACGATCAGTTTCGACTCGCCGACTATCGGTTCATCTGCAAATCCCTCCTCACGGATCTCCTCGACAGAAACGCGACGGTCCGCCAGTCGGTCGACGACTTCGTCGCCGGACAGTCAGCCGGGAGTACGGGTCCCCACGCGCGATACGAGAACGGAAAAGGATCGATGTCGAAATTGTCCGCGTACGTCGTCGACGACGCGGATCCGATCTCGATTCGATCCACTCGCCGGGACAACTACCGCGCGTGGCGACGGATTTTCGACGGTCGACCGAACGCCGACGTGCTCTACGAGTCACTGCCACCGGGGATCTGTCCACAGGTGTTCCCGATCCGAACCTCGGCGCCACAGCAGTTGCGCGACGAACTCGAGGCGTGTGGCGTGGGTGGGGCCCACACCTGGCCGCGACTCCCCGGTGTCATCCGCGACAACCCGACCTACGACGTCGCGACGCGGCTGGCTCGAGAGATCGTTGTCCTTCCCGTCCATCAGGATCTCGACTCCTCGTCGATCGACGCGGTCGGCGAGCGCTTGGAGTGGTGACGCCCGACGCTCCGCCGCCGTCGCACACGCCTCGGTGTTATACGTGGAACAGGCGCAATACCACGGCCTTCAGGCCGTGGATACGCACCGTCACTTGTGGGCACAGTCCACCGTTCAAACGCCTGTCCCGAGTTTCCTTCAGTGACGTTTAAGTGACAGGATTCCCAACCAGAGAGCAGGAATTGGTCGGAACGGAGCGGATTCCGAACCGTCCTTCGGAGGTGGCCTGTCCACCCACGTAACGAGGTAATATCCGAAAGGGCAGTCGGTGAACGTACATGCTAGAAGCGTGTACCCGTGCCGACTGCTCAAAGTGAGCAAGACGATACCCCCGACTCTGTTGACGCCTGCTGGCGTCCCCGTGGCAAAAACAACACGGGGACACCCTACATGGTCGAAGATAGGGGTAACGGTGGTTTGGCACCGTCCTCAGAAATCTTCGATTTCTGATGTGCGAACGAGAACTCCGTTCTTGTTAACGCCAGCAGTCCACCAGTTCGATGCTGTGGGACTACCCGTCCCCGAAAGAACTGGTAGTCTGGTGATTGGACTGCAAACCTGAAACTCCCCCCGCTCGGGATTCCTCCGCGTAAACGCGGAGGAGGATGTCAACGCACACGCACCGCCAGCGCTGTACTCGACTACTCCGCGCTCGCCATCGCGTCAAGCTTCGATCGGACGTCGTCGCTCAGCGTGTACGTCCGTGCGACCGGTCGCTCGAGCACACCCTCGGTCAGGAGCTCCGAGCACAGCCCCTGTACCGCGACGGTCGACCGACCGACCGCGTCGGCAATGGCGGCCGACTCGAGCGGTCCGTTTCGAGCCAGGACGACGAGTGCGCGCCGGGCCGTCGATGCCGTACACTGGGACTGTTCAGCCGCGCGCTCGAGACGGTCGTCGATCCACTCGCCTTCGAAGACCGCCTCCGGCGGTTTCGGCTCCGGCGCGGTGGTGATCTCCTCGGACTCGTCGGCGTCGGACTCGGTCTGACTCGGCCACTCGACCGACGTAAACCCGAACTCGACGTCGTCGCCGCCGGCTTGGAGGATCTCGGTCTCCTCGGCCGACGTTGCGTTCGACTCTTCCTCCTCCGTCTTCGCTTCCGTCTCGAGATCCCGCACGCGGTCGCGCAACCGCTCGTTTTCCTCGCGCAGTCGGTCCACCGTCTCCGTTCGTGACGCGAGTTTCCCCTCGAGCGTTTCGATCCGATTCGTCCGCTCGTCGAGTTTGGCTTGCAACTCGTCGCGTTCGTCCTCGAGGTCCTCCCGCTCGGTCTCGAGATCGACGATCTCGTCGTGGAGCCGACGCAGTTCCTCGTCGTCACCGCCGCCGAGTTTCGTCTGGAGGGTCTCCTTTCGCGTCAGCGCGTCGGCCATCTGCTTGGCCGCGTTCGAGACGTCCCGTGCAGACTCGAGTTCGTCCTCTAAGGTTTCGATGCGTTTCTCTTTCTTCTCGAGTTCGTTCTCGAGTTCGAGGATGCGGCTCTCCTCGCGGTCCTTTCGCTCCGAAATATCCTGGAGGTCGCCGACGAGGGCGTCGGAGACGGATTTGAGCTCGGGTCGTTCGAAGTCGTCGAGACCGGGCGTCGCGCCCGCGTCGAACGTGCGCTTGCGCCGGAACTGCACCTTGCGGACGTCGACGTCCATCCAGTCGGTCTGGACGAACCCTTGCCCGTCGTTCAACTCCGAGACGAGCTCCGAGTACTCGGTGTCGATGATCCGCCCGACGACGTTCGTGTCGTTGTCCCAGGTCAGTCGGTGCCAGACGAGCCAGTTCGCCTGCGTGATGAAGTCCTTCTTGACGTCGGCCGGCCGCTGGCTGATTCCCAGAATTCCCAGCCCGTGTTTGCGCCCGCGCTTGCTGATCTTGATCAACAACCGGCCCGTCTCGCCCATTCCGCCGCCTTCCGGAATGTACTCGTGGACCTCCTCGACGACCAGCAGGAACGGCTTCTTCAACTTCTTTTCTTTGACGAACAGCTGTCGGGCGATCTTCCGAAGCAACTCGTCGGCCACCTCCTCGTCGAGGTAGCCCGAGACGTCGAGGATCACGGGGACGTTCTCCTCGAGTGCGAGCGAGGCCATCTGTTCTGCGTGTTCCGGTCCGATCTGGATGTCACACTCCTCGTCGGCCCCGGCGTGGAGCATCTCGTACTCCTCTTTGAGCCCGTAGTACTCGCCGTCCGTGTCGACGATCAGGAGCGGAAAGCCGGACTCGAGCAACTCCTCGGCGATCACCGACGCCGTGTTCGATTTCCCCGACCCCGACTTCCCGGTCACGAACCCGCGGCCGGTCAGCAGTTCGACGACGGGGAGATGTAGATCGGTCCCGTCGTCGCGTTCGCCGACCAGAATCTCGCGTTGATCGGTCACCGACCCACGACCTCGTTCGCGCGCGACGTGTTCATACGTCGTACAGTTCGAACACGACACCTTGAATATTGGCCTCGATTCGTGTCCCGACTCTCGGCACGTCGTGGCACACTCCGACCCTCCCAAATCCCGACCGTGTACAATGTGTGAGAAGTGCAGAATGTTTACACTGTTCTACCTGGGTATCCACATCGGATCGTCTACGCGTCGTTCTCTCCCCGACCGATGGCCGATCGATGCGTCGGAACTCTACGTCGTCCTCCAAGGGGGTTTGGACGAGTCTGTCGCCGGTGGGGCACGGTGTACACTCCGTATGCCGTATCGATCGGTCGGCGAGGGTTCTTCGTCGGTGCTTGCTGACTCTCGCTGACCGTTTCCGAATTCTACACCGTTGGAACCATTTACAGAGTGTAAACAGCTTACACAGTGTACAATGTGCAGAATGTGTTTTCCTAAACTGATTGTCCAGCACTCGACATACCACCCGACACAACCGCCGATGCTTTCGTTCCAGAGAACACTTTGTAGACGGTGTACACGGTTTCGAATCTGTATCTCTCTTACACCGTTCAGACGGTTTGGACTGTGTGGACTGTTTCCGCTACTGTTAAGTCACGTCACTCGGATGATTGACGTGACACTCGCCGTGTCCGATCGGTCCGAACATCGTACAATGTCCACACCGTGCACACGCTGTAAACGGTTCACACCCCGAACACTGTTCGAACGGTCGGTCGCACGATCGGCCGCTAGAGGAGCTCAATCTTCACACTGTGCAAACATTCTACACCGTTTGAACCGTTCGGACGGCTCGAACACTCAACACAGTTTGCACCGTTCGCTTGTCGTCGGCCGTTCGCTTCGTGCGATCGATCGCTCGGAGCGCGCGCCGACTCGGCCGCTCGACGAACCGTTCGAACGTTGCAAACCGTGTTCGAATTCGACACTGTGTACACGGTGTGGACTGTTCGAACCTCGAAGGCGGTCTTCGACGTTCGGACGGTCGACACGGCGACGGAGGTGTACCCACGAATGACGAAATCCCCACGCGCCGTCAGCGTCGCCCTCCAGAAAGGCGGCGTCGGCAAGACGACCCTCGCGATCAACCTCGCTGAACGACTCGCCAACCGAGACAACGACGTCCTGCTCGTCGATCTGGACCAGCAGGGCAACGCTACCGAAGGCGTCGGTCTGAGTGATGCCTACTCGAGCGACGTACACATCGGTGACGTCCTCGAGGACGGAACCGACACGACGCTCGAGGACGTAATTCACTCGACGAATTCGTTCGACGTGCTCCCCGCTCACGAGGATCTCGATAGCGTCGAGAACAGCATCCGCAGCGCGACCTTCGGCGAACTCTGGATCAGAAACGAGATCGTCGATCCCGTGCTCGGCGACGAGTACGACTACGTCGTCGTCGACTCGCCGCCGAATCTCGGCCCGCTCGCCGACGCCTCGCTCATTTCGACGCAGAACGTCATCGTCCCGCTGCGGATGAGCGAACCCAGCGTGAGCGGTTTCGAGCGGATGTACACCCAGCAGATCGGCCCGATTCGCAAGGAGATCGACCTCGACATCCTCGCGATCGTTCCGAACTCGCTGGCCGGCGACAACGAGGAGAAGCGGATCATCGGCGACTTGGAGGAGTCCCAGTTCGGCGAGTACCTCCCGGCGTTCGCCCGTTCGGCCCACTTCGACGATTCGGACTCGCCTGGGCCGGGGATTCGGGAACGGATCGCCTTCAAGCGAGCGTGGCGCGAGGGCGTCCCGCTCGCCGAGTACGACCCCGAAAACGACATGCTGGACCGACTGGATGAACTGGCTGCGGCCGTCGAGCGCGGAGGTGTCGCCGATGCCTGAGGACAACCGGTTCGCGGGGCTGAGCGAGGCCGTCGAGGGCGAGGACCCGGAAGGCGAGGACTCGAACGAGGTTCCGAATTCCGATACTGAGTCGTCGACCGCGGACGATTCGACTGGGGATGACGAACCGACTACCGAAGTAGCGTACGAGTCAGTCGAGGCGGACGCCGAATCGGACGAAGATACCGAGCAGAGCGAGACGGGATCAGATTCCGACGACTCGGCCGACGGTGACGCCGACGATCCGACCGCGTTCCCCTTCGATGCGACCGAGAAGAAGACGGTCTACGTCCGGCCCGAAACGCTCGACGGTCTCGAGGACGCCCGCGCGCTCGTGGACGCACAGCTGCGGACCGAACACGACGTCCGCGACTTGACCGGCCGGGAGTTCTACGACGCCGCGTTTCGACTCGCGGCCGCCGATACGGACGGGTTGATCGACGAGATTCTCGAGGCCCGCGAGGAGTAGTCCGTCGGCACTTTCGTCTGTTACTCGTCGGATTCGGACTCGTCGCTCTCGCCGCTCGCCTCGACCGTCTGCTCGCGAATCGTCATCCCCTTGCGGCCGAGATGTTGGAGCTGTTTTCGCGCGAAATCTTCCTCGCGCGTGCCGCGAGTGGCGAGCACGTAGACGAGCGCCCCGCCGGCGGGCCGCATCGTTCGGCCGGCGCGCTGGGTGCCCTGCCGGCGAGAGCCGCCAAGCCCGGAGGCGACGATGGCGAGGTCCGCAGTGGGGAGGTCGATCCCCTCGTCGCCGACGCGCGAGATGACCAGCAAGTCGCGTTCGTTCCGCCGGAACTCCTCGAGCAGCCGTCGTCGCTCGTGGTGGGGCGTCTCACCGCTGAGGAAGGGAACGTCGAGTGCGGCCGCGACGTCTCGTCCCTGCGCTAAGTAGTCTACGAAGACAAGCGCCTTCGCGTCGGGGTGAGCCGAGAGCAGATACCGAACGTCGTCGACCTTCCCTCGATTCTTCGCGGCGATGCGGTAGCGCTCCTGGCCGTCCGCGGAGGCGTAGGCGTTTCGCTGTTCCTCGTCGCCCCACGGGACGTAGCGAATCTCGAGTTCGGGTTCGGCGACGAAGCCGGCCTCGAACAGCGCCTCCCAGTCGGTGCCGATGGGCGGCCCGACGAGGGTGAAGATCTCGGTCTGGCGGTCGTCTTCCCGGATTGGGCTGGCGCTGAGACCCAGTCGATGACGGGACTGCAGGTGGGTACTCCGCCGGTAGACGTCCGAGGGGACGTGCTGGCACTCGTCGAACACGACGAGTCCCCACTCGCGGTCGTCGAACAGCGAGCGGTGGCGGTCCATGCCTGCGATCTGGTAGGTCGCGATCGTCACCGGCCGGACCTCCTTTCGACCGCCGTGGTACTGGCCGATCTGGTGGGGCTCGAGCGAGGTGTACTCCTCGATCGCGTCGGCCCACTGTCTTGCCAGATCCCGACTCGGGACGAGCACGAGCGTTTCGCCACCCACGTGGGCCATCGCGCCCATCGCGGCGATGGTCTTCCCGCTCCCCGGTGGGCCGACGAAGACCCCCTCGCCGCCCTCCGCGAAGCGATCCACCCACGTCTGCTGGTAGTCGCGAAGCGAAATCTCGAGGTCGATCGGCAGGTCCTCACCGGACTCGAGGTCGCGGTGGTCCTGGACTGGGTAGCCGGCCTCGTAGAGGAGCCGTTTGATGGCGGCTTCCGCCCCCTCACGAACCCAGTCCTCGGTGTCCGAAATCGGCGCGTGGACGTGTTCCTCGTCGAGTTTCTGGCGGGCGACGTTCCCCATGATCTCCGGGCTCTTCGCCTCGAGGACGGTGTACCCCTCCTCGTGGGTGGTCAATCTGAACTGGTGGGCGCGATCCCACTGGCTGTGGACCCACTCTTCGAGAGCCTCCGAGCGCTGGCCGAGCGCCTGTCGCATCGTTCGCGCGAGAGTGTCGAACGAATCGTGGGGTGCCTGCCAGATATCCTCCGGCCTGACGACGTATCGGTACCCCTGTTCGCCGTTGCCGTCCGCGAGGTGGGCGAACTGGGAGAGCTGTGCGCGCGTGAACTGATCCGGTCGATCGACGATGATCTCGCGACGCTTCGGGAAGACGACGACCCGCTCGCGATCGGTGAGATCCTCGAGTTCGCTGGGATACCAGACGACGGGATCCGTCTCGACGGAGAGGCGTTCGACGTCGCCGCGGCCGGCCAGATCCGCGAGCGCCTCGCGTGCCTCTTCAATCGTGATTTCGAGCGTCCGGGCGACGGCTGCGGCGGTGAGAACCGGGCGTCCGGCCTCCTGAGATGCGTCGTGAAAGTCCGCCAGCGTGAACTGGCCGTCCTCCTGCTCGTCTTCGGCAGTTTCGTCGCTCGCTTCGGGCGCTGAATCGCCGAACCCCTGCGTCTCGTCGCCAGCCGTTTCCGAAGCGCGTTCGTCGGTCACTGGCGGGGCCTAACGGCGGTGCGGGTAAACCGATTTCGCTCGGCAGCCGAGTGCACCCTGCACTCGCTGTGGGATCGGATCCGCCTCAGTCAGCAACCGGCAACGCGGCGTCGATTTCGTCCGAGATGCAGTCCGCCGGTCCGTCTCGTTCGTCCGGCTCGAAGCTCGCGCCCACATCGTTCCACGCCGTCGAACACTCCTCGCGAGGGACGTCGAGGGTCGTCGACTGCCACATATCGCCGACGCCGGGCGTCCCTCGTGGGAGCAACTGGGGACTCGGGACGATGACCGGGACGACGAGGCGGTTCTCGAAGCCGATCGGCTCGACGGAGCCGACCGCGAGTTCGTCCTGATCCGCCCACGGGGGCGTCTCGAGGGAGACCTCCTTGTCCTGACGTACGTACGCCGTTTCGTCGCTGGCCGCGGGATCGCCGCTGTTCGCCCGAACCTCGAAGCGAGCGTACTCGCCCTGCACTTCGAGAGAGTAGACATCGAGTTGCAGAAACGACAGCGACGGAACGGGCAGAAGCGGCAGTCCCGGGAAGCCGACGGCGTCGAAGTAGCCAGTCCCCAGCGACGCGTGTTCGCTCGTCGGGTCGGTCTCGAGCAGCGCTCCCCCTTCCGGACGGACTGCAGGGACGTCGGTTCGGTTGACGGTCTCGAGTGACAGGTACGTTGGCGAAGCTTCGACCTGATAACTGGTTGCTTCTAGCAGGTCCGAGTCCGGACCTGGTGCCCGTGCGTCTTCGGGTCGGTTTTCGGGATCGAGCATCGACTCGACGAACTCCAGCGGCGCGCCGAGCAGGTCGTTTCCGGCGTCGAGTAGCCCACCGAGCAGGTCGTCGACCATCCCGGCACCGCCGTCGATCGTCTCCTCGTGATAACCTTCGACCGTCTCGATGTGCTCGTAGATCGCCTCGAAGTACTGTTTCCGGACTTCGGCCCGAAGTACATCGGCGGTGTTCTCGTAGCGTCCCGTCGTGTTCTCGTAGACGAGTTCGTCCTCGACGCTTCGAACGTTGTCTTCGACCTCGCCGAGTGGACTCGGCTGCTCGAGCATACTCCAGAGGTCGGTCTCGTGGGGTGCAACCGACGTTACGACCGCTTCGTGAGTTCGGTTGAGTTCGCCGATCACCCAGTCGTAGAGCAGGGTTCTGTCCCGCGGTTCGACGTCGACATCCGGATCGTTCGCGTACGGAATCGCGCGCTCGAGGTCACTTTCCGTGACGATCGACCGGCTTGCGCCTTCGATCTCGTCCTCGAGTTCGCGTTCCTGTGCACCCACTGACGTCGCATCGAGATCGAACGTTTCGCCGACGGCATCCGTTTCGATATCGTCGAAGTTGCCGACGAAACCGTACGACTCGTTCCACGAATCGGTACTGAACGGAGACTCGAGCCCTCGGGAATCACGTTCGGCGTCGACGTCCTCTGCGAGAGCAGCGTCGATCTCGTAGCTTGAGCTGTACGTTACCGGCCGTTTCCAGTTCGTTCGAACCTGTTCGAGGGGGATCGTCACGTTCGTTATCGGATCGACGATCGTCTCATCGTCGTGCTGCCACGTTTCGCTCACTCTGACATCGGTCTCGTACTCAAGGTCGATTTCGGCGAGCTGCCGATCGTCGAACCCGGTCCCGTCGTCGGAGACGACGTCGATCGAAACGCTGGCGTCGCCGCCGCTGGTCGTATAGCTGCGGTCGACTCGAGACCAGTTCTCGCCCGGTCGCTCCGTCCGAGGCAACTGACTGTGTTTGGTCGGCCCCGTTTCGCTCGTGTCGATCTCGACGTCGTAGATGCTCTCCATACTGTCGTCCGTCAGATCGCTCTCGGGTGCGGTCTCGTCGATTAGTTCCTCGAGATCGGCCAACTGATCCTCGAGCCCGTCGACGGCGTCCGCCGCGCCCTGATTCGCCGGCTCGTCGGTGAAGTAGTCCTCGAGGTAGACGTCGCTGAACCGCTCGTGGCCCTCGAGTGAGTCGTTGAACTCGGATTCGACGTCGTCCATCGCGAGCCCCGCGACCAGCTCCATGTATGCGATATCGGCGAACGGGTGGGCCTGAATCTCGACGTCGGTGTCGACGTTGTCCTCGAGGAGCGTGAGGACGATCTCTTGGATCGTCGGCGGCTCCGGATAATCGATCTCTCCCTCGCTGTCGACCAGGTCGCTATCACAGACACTATCCGACTCGTTGATCTCGTCGCCAAGTTGCTCGCCCAGGAGTTCGTCGAGGTCGATATCGCCCGCTTCCGAGGCGAGGTCGTTCGCCATGCAGACCGTCGGCAGGAACGTCGCGCGATCTTCGTACGGATCTGCCGTCCCGAACGAGGCCTCCTGCAGCGCGAAGACGGCGTCGTTCGCCATCACCTCTGTGTGGTCGTTCGGCGTGAGATTGTGAAACGTTCGATCGCTGCTCACGAGGCGATCGTAGTACGCCTTCCCCCAGACGTAGGAGTACATTCGCGCCGCGAAGTAGCGACCGAACCCGTCGTAGAACTCGTCGGCCTCGAAGAAGCCGGTCTCGAGTTGGTCCTCGAACTCGCCCGTCCGATCGTGTAACTCGAGGGCGTTCGTTCCCACCGAGACCGTGATATCACGCCGTTCACTGACGGTCTCCCGGTCGTCGTGCTCGACGGTGAGTTCGACGTCTTCGACCGTGACGGTGAGCACGTCGTCGTCCGTTTGCTCGAGATCGATCCGATCGATGGCGTCCTCGAGGTCGTCGCCGTCGTCCCAGTCGAGCCGTTCGACCGACGCGACCGCGGTTCGGTCGTGGCCGATCTCCTGCTCGGCGCTGGCGAGCGATACCGCGACGTCGCGGTAGATACGGAGCGCGAGATACTGCTCGAACACGTCGTCGGAATCGACCGCATCGGCGAACGCCGCGTCGGCGCCGTCCGTCGAACTGACCGGTGCGCTGGCGGCGTCGTCCGTCGCACGGACGACCGCGTGACGAACTTCTCCGGTCGCGATCGATTCGGCCCTGTCGACCGCGAGTCCCTGATCGATTTCGACCTCCGGACGGTCTCTGGACTCGAGTACGGCGACGATCGAGATACTGCTGACGAGCAGGAGGACCGCGAGCAGCGCGAATGGGATCCGCGCCCGGTCGTCCGTCGCGAGCGAGACGGTTCTTGGCCGTCCGCTCATGGTTGCCACGTTTGGACGGTGATCGTCACGTCGTCAGTCGATACCTCGTCGGCGAGCAATGCGGAGATCGCTTCGTCTCGCTCGGCGTCATCATCGGAGTCCTCGTCGATCGTCTCGAGTTCGTCCGCGAAGGCGATTTCCAGATCGCTCGCGATCCAGTCTGCGAGCCCGCTCGCGTTGGTGTCTGGTTCACTTCCGCCGTCGGAGCCGTAGAGCACTCGCTCGTTCGCCTCGAGCGCGTCGGCCTCGCTTCGATTGAGTGGGTTCTCGTCGTCGGAATCCGTCTCCTCGCTGAACTCGTACTCTAGTGGGGCGACCAACCGTTCGTAGTGGTAAACCGTGAGTTCCCGCGAGAGCCCCTGACTCTCGAGCGTTCGCTGGGTTGATTCGGGCGGAAGGTAGCCCTCGATAATCGCTGCACCGATGGCTGCTCCGGCGGTTTCGAGCGCGTCGTTGGGCTCGCCAGACTCGGTGGACAGATCGGCTTCCTCGACGGCTGGAAGGTCACTCGAGGCGGTTATCGTGCGACTCGAGACGTCCTCGTTCGGCGGCGGGCGCTCGCCGGCCGTCGCCGTGCCGTTGATCGCCGCGCCGTCGTAGGGTTCCCACTCGGCGACGACGTAGAACTCGTGGTTCGCCCCGAGGAGAGCGCTCGCCGTAGAGGCGTCGACGGCGTCTTCGAAGTCGTCACCGTATGGTAGTATCCGCTCGCCGTCGATGTGGAGATTCGTGACGGCCGCGTCGGCTAGCAGCCCGGTCGCCGAGCCGTAGTCGGTTCGGGTGTAGTTGCCGTCGCGCTCGTCGACCGGATCGACGCCCTCGAGATCGTATTCGACGCTGAGCGTCACTGCAGCCAGCGTCTCGACCGTTCTGTCGGCGCGGGTTTCGTCGCGGTCGTCGTCCGCCGCGTGAAGATAGGCTCCGATCAGGAGCACGCTCGCGCTGACGAGCAACAGTGCCATCGCAACGTCTACGACCGTACTGACACCCCGTTCGGTGTGCCGGTTACGCCGTGCGCTCCGGTCCTTACGCGGTGACGAGCGTGACACGGTACTCACCCGATTGGGCGTCCTGCGCTATCTCCGCAGCGTCGCTGGCGATGTCGGCTGTGATCGATCCACCCTCGCAGATATCTGCGAACCCGTGACTGCTCTCGAGCCGACCGTCGCACTCGAGGGAGCCGTCGGTGTAAACCCCGACGGCGATGGGGTAGACGAGCGCGTTCTGGTTTTCTCCTGGCTCCGAGAGAATGGGCACCTCGAAATCGGTTTGCGAGCCGTCCGCGGTATCCGTCTCGCTTTCGGTCACCAGCAACTCGTTGTCACCGCCGTGTTCGACGTCGTCGAAATCTCGATTTCCGTGGCCGGCGTACTC
The DNA here is from genome assembly GCF_052040145.1 of Natronorubrum amylolyticum. Classification (NCBI taxonomy): domain Archaea; kingdom Methanobacteriati; phylum Methanobacteriota; class Halobacteria; order Halobacteriales; family Natrialbaceae; genus Natronorubrum; species Natronorubrum amylolyticum. The sequence continues at coordinate 118,218 of NZ_JBPPFW010000006.1, read as the reverse complement.
GAATCCGGTGAGCACGACTTCGATCTCGGTTCCCGATGCGGTCGTGTAGCGAACCGTCGCTTCGGTGGCAGCCGTGGACTCGAAGCTTCTGGAGACGTTTTCGGCCCGGTCGATGGAACCGGCAGTCTCGACGGTCGTTCCCGCTTCCGCCTCGACCTCGAGCGTTCGAACGGCCAGTTCACCGTCTGCGGGAGTCCACTCGCCGTCGGTCTCGTCGTGTGCCTCGACGAGATCGGCGAGGAACTCGCCCTCGACGTCCTGTCGATCGGTCTCGACGACGTCGCCGTATGCTGATTCGATCGATTCACCGCGAGCGATCGCCTCGAGCCGTTCGTTCCCTGCGACGGGAACGACAGTTCCGTAGGCGAGACTCGAGCGAGCGGTCCCGTGTTCGTTTCGAAGCGAGACGGTGGGTCCCTCGAATTTGACTTCCGCGGCGTCGTGGCCGTACGTCGCGCTGGCGTCGTGCGCGGTCCCGGCCACACGGTCGATCGTGTTCGCGGCCTGATTCGCGTCCGGCGGCGGGCCCGCTGGGAGCCCAAGTACGAGACCGGCGAGTCCCACACTAACGATGCTGACGGCCAGCCAGACGTACCACGCGTCGGCCGGTGTCTCCCAATCCATGCGGCCACTGGCCGACTATTCGTATTTAAACCTCAGTAGCAACGGAGTGGTGTGTGGTTCTTCTGTGCTGTGCTTCGTCGGACTACTCGATTCTCACCGGGTCGGCTTCCCGTTCTCCCGCGCCGCCTCCAGATGCCGTCGCTCGATAACTACCTCGTCCGCCTTCTCGTTCGCCTCGTCGGGATCGTACTTGCTGGCGACCTCGCGGATCGCCTTCATCGAGGCCGTCCGAACGAGCGCCTCGAGGTCCGCACCCGTATACCCCTCCAACTCGGCGGCCAGCGCCGAGATGTCGATATCGTCGTCCAGCGGCTTCCCGCGGGTGTGGACCTCGAGAATCTTCTCGCGGGCCGCCTGATCGGGTTCGTCGACCAGCACGTGCGTGTCCAGCCGTCCTGGACGGAGCAGGGCGGGGTCGATCTGGTCCTTGCGGTTCGTCGCCGCGAGCACCACCAGGTTCGGGTTCTCCCGCATCCCGTCGAGTTCGGTCAGGAGCTGCGAGACGACGCGTTCGGTCACCTCGTGGCCCTCTCCGCGCGCGGCCGTGATCGCGTCGATCTCGTCGAAGAAGACGATCGAGGGTGCGGACTGTCGGGCGCGCTCGAACACCTCGCGGATCGCCTTCTCGCTCTCGCCGACGTAGCGGTCGATGATCTCCGGGCCGTCCACGCGGACGAAGTTAACGTCGGTTTCGCCCGCGAGTGCGCGTGCGAGCAACGTTTTCCCCGTCCCGGGTGGGCCGTAGAGCAAGACGCCGGAGGGTGGGTCGGTATTCGTCTCCTCGAACAGCCGATCGTACGTCAGCGGCCACTCGACGGATTCTCGAAGGATCTGTTTAGCATCCTCGAGCCCGCCGACGTTCGAGAAGTCCGTGTTCGGCGATTCGGCGACGTACTCCCGCATCGCCGAGGGTTCGACGGCGGCGAGCGCGCTGTCGAAGTGGGCCTTCGTTACCGTCGGGCTCTCGTTCCAGTCGTCGCGTTCGTCGGACTCGGTTGGTCGGTCCCGAATCGCGGCCATCGCAGCCTCGCTCGCGACGGCGTCGAGATCGGCGCCGACGAACCCGTGCGTGCGTCGAGCGATGGCGTCGACGCTCACGTCGTCGTCGAGCGGCATCCCGCGAGTGTGGACCTCGAGGATCTCTTTGCGCCCTTCCACGTCAGGGACGCCGACCTGAATCTCGCGATCGAAGCGCCCGCCGCGACGGAGCGCCGGATCGATCACGTCGACCCGATTCGTCGCGCCGATGACGATCACCTCGCCGCGAGCGTCGAGTCCGTCCATCAGCGTCAGCAGTTGGCCGACGATCCGGTTTTCGGCGTCGCCGTCGTCGTCGCGCGTGCCGGCGATGGAGTCGATCTCGTCGAAGAAGATGATCGTCGGCGCGTTCGCCTCGGCCTGTTCGAACACCTCGCGGAGTCGCTCCTCGGACTCGCCTTTGTACTTCGACATGATCTCCGGCCCGGAGATCGTCTCGAAGTTGGCGTCGACCTCGTTTGCGACCGCGCGAGCGATCAGCGTCTTCCCGGTTCCCGGCGGCCCGTAGAGTAAGACGCCGGAAGGCGGCTCGACGCCGAGCCGTCGGAACAGTTCCGGCTCCGAGAGCGGGAGTTCGATCATCTCGCGGACGAGTTCGAGTTCTTCATCCAGTCCGCCGATGTCCTCGTACGTGACTCCGGAGGTGGGTTCCGCCTCGGTCGTTCCGGGTGGCTGACCGTCCGCCGCTCCACTCGCTCCGCCGCTACTGCCGCTTTCGCCGGCACTGGCGGCATTCCCGTCGGCGCTTCGGGTGGTGCTCGAGGATCCCTGTCGAGCCGTCTTCGAACCGCCGCCGGCGATTCGAATCGTGGTCGTACTCGTGATCCGAACGTCGCCGCCGGGATCGGTGTCGGTGACTCTGAACGGCTCCTGTCCGAGACCCTCGATTCGGATCTGCTCGCCCGCACGGACCGGCCGGTTTCGAAGCGTTTTGGCCGCCTCCCGCTCTGCACTGCCACGCTGGGTGTCGGTGAACGACGACGGTGCGGCGAGCGTGACCCGGTTCGCTTCGGCGATCGTCGACGTGTCCTTCGTTCGAACGGCCACCGTATCACCGACGTGTGCGCCGGCGTTCGCCCGGGTGTCGCCGTCGATTTGGATGACGTTCTCCGGAACCGACGAGTCCGCCGGCCACATCTTCGCGACGGTCGTCTTCTCGCCTTCGATGACGACGGTGTCGCCGCTCAACACGCCGAGTTGCCGACGTGCGATCTCCGGGATCCGTGCGACCCCTCGCCCCGCGTCTCGCTTTTCGGCGGCCCGAACCGTCAGCGAAACGCCGTCCGAATCCGACTGGCTCATACTCGTTCCTTTCGCGCGGGCCGTCTTGAGAATTGTCCTGTCAGTCGGTTCCGAAATCGAGTCACTTACAGCCCGTTCTCGAGCACTCGATCGATCCCCCGTCGAATCCGTTCGGACGCTGAGGGTCCCGAAATCCCCAGTTCGTCCCCGATCTCCGCGGTCGACGCCTCCCGCGGGACCGCGAAGTAGCCCGCGTCGCGGGCCGCGGTTAGCGCTTCGTACTGCTCGCGAGTGAGTCCGAACGGCGGATCGTCGGCCGTCGATTCCCGACTCAGTCGCTCGAGTTGGAACGTGGCGCCGCGTTCGATACAGAACTCGCGGTACTCCGCGAGCGCTTCTCGGTCCGGAAATCGGGACCGACTCCACCAGCCGTCGACGGTCACGATACTGCCGAGCGGGGTGGTGCCCAACTCGATGAATTTCCGGTATATCGGCACCGGCGGATCGCGGAGTTCGATCCGATACAGCGCGTTCCCGTCGTACTCGTCCAGCGTCACGGCCCCTGCGACCGTCGCATCGTCCGCCAGTGCGTCGCGAAATTCGTCGTCAGGTTCGTCGACGACTCGACAGAGCGCTACGGGACGGTCGGGGTCGATGACGAGGATCCGTTCGATGTAGACCGTGACCGACGGAACGGCCGCTACTGCGTTCGTCAACGGGAGGTCGAGTGACGTCACTCGAAACTCTGCAATGAGTCCCATGGCACCAGATTCAGCTTCGATTACTTAAACACCCTCCTCTATGAGATACAAATTCATGTGGATTCTGCCGGTAGGTCTGCCCAACGATGGCAACCGATAGCCAGCCACAACCCGAAACGCAACTCGACACGACGGTGCGCTCGCACAACTACTACCGAAACGCCGTCGAGAAACACTGGGATCCTCACGAGATCGACCTCGAGGCCGATCTCGACGGCGCTGCCGAACTTCCGGAGCCGGCGTTCGAAGGGCTCAAACAGTCGCTCGCGCTGTTCGGCGCCGGCGAGGAGTCGGTGACGGAGGATCTCGCGCCGCTCGCGGTCGTCCTAGATGATATCGGCGACCAGATGTTCCTCACCACCCAGCTCTACGAGGAGTCGAAACACACGGATTTCTTCGACCGCTACTGGCGCGAGGTGGTGCACGCCGAAGAGAAGCGGCGCGGTCAGGAGCTGTCTTCGCCGACCGACGAGAAGTGGTTCAACGAGCCCTACGACGAACTGTTCGAGCGCAACGAGCGGGCGATGGACCGCCTTCTCGAGGACGACTCGCCCGAAAACCGCGCGAAGGCCCACTGTCACTACCACCTGACGATCGAGGGCATTCTGGCGCAAACGGGCTACTACGGACTCACGCTCGCCTACGGCGAGAACGAACCCGACCTCCCCGATCTGCCGGGACTGGTCGAGGGACTCAAACTGATCCGCAGCGACGAGGGACGCCACGTCGGGTTCGGGATGGCACAACTCAAGTCGCTCGTAATCGACGGCGACGTCGAGGCCGACCTCCTCCGCGAGACGGTCGGCGAACTGGTTCCGCTCGTCCAGAAGAGTCTGACCAGCGACGACGGTGCCAGCTCCGAAGGCGGTCCCGGTCCGAGCCCGTCCGATCTCTCCGAGTACGCCTATCACAAACACGAACAGCGAATGCGACAGATCACCACCGCCAGCGAGAAAATCCCGGAAGTCGAGGAGCTCACGGAGCTCGACGCCTGAGCGTCCCCCGTTACGTCGGGGCCGTCTTCGGATTCAAAGCACGCTCTCGCTCGTCGCCTCACCGCGTCGAACACCTAGTCACCTCGAAGAAACGCCTTTGTCGTTCGTCGTGAACTGTCGGGTATGGTAGTCCAGACCGAGCGGGACGACGCCACGTGGTGGGAGTGTGAGACCTGCGGGCTACTGTTCGACGAGAAATCGGACGCCTCGGAGCACGAGCAGCGGTGTGACGACAGCGAACCGTCGTACATCCAATAGCTCGGCGCGTTTCCGGGTCGGCGCGTCGTTCGGCGGATCGGCCGACGATCACTCGAGTCGGTCGCGGTGATCGACAGCTAGTTCCTGAGCCTGCTCGAGCGTGTGGGTTTCCGTCCACCGCACGCGCTCGCCGTCGCCGTAGGCGAGCGCCGTCTTGAGTTCGTCCCGGAGGACGCCGTGTCCGACCGACTGAACCGTCCCCGACGAATCGGCGAGTTCGTACACGCCAGGTCGTTCGGGTGCGCTGGCGACCGTCCTGCGGTCGAGGTCGCGCCAGGGTTTCTGTAGCGGCATCGCGTTATCCCCACTCGGTGCCGTCGGTCTCGGCACTCTCGTCCGGTTCATCACGCTCGGTATCGGTGCCGTCACGTTCGCCCTCGCTATCGGCGTGCTTGGCGTGGGCGACGAGTTCGTAGGCGTGCTCGCTGAGTTCGTCCTCAGCGAAGACGAACACGCGGCCGTCGACCAGCGAGAGGTCGGCATCGACGCGGATCGAGTATGCTTCCGTCGAGACGGTCACGCCCGGGAACAGGACCTCCTCGTCGTCTCCCTCGAGCATTACGCGGCCGACGCCGGTCGACTCGAGGATGTCGTCGTGAGTATTGTGGTCGTTGACGTAGGTCATGACGCCCTCGATCCCGTCGGGGTCGGTGACGAGGACGTGGACCTCCTTCCCCGGCGGGGTCTTGATCGACTCTTCGACGGGCTTTGGCGGGCCATGATAGAAGACGTCTCGGCCGTCGAGATACTCGACGACGACGCCACCCTCGACGAAGTCGACCCCGATCGTACTGGGTGCGACGTTGCTGCGAACGCTCATTATTCGTCCATTGGGCAGGTTCCCGGAAAAACGGTCCGTTCTGGCGCTCGCGTTACTATCGAACCGGCTCTCGCCTGCGTCTCACTCGGCCGAGGGCCGCGGAGAGAATCGTCGAGACCGTCAGCCGTAAATACGCGCTCTGAGTCGGTTGTTGTATGGACGGCCGCGCCGTCGCCCCAGCAGCCGGAACGGTTCTCAACGCGCTCGCAACCGGGACCGGCGCTGCGTTCGCGATCGACCTCGAGACGACAGCCACCGTCGAACTCACGACCGACGGGAGTATCGACGCCGAAATCGCCGGCCAGCCCGACGCCGATACGGTGCTCGTCGAGCGCTGTGCCGAACTGACGATCGACGAGTACGCCGAGACCGCGGGACTGGACGGATCAGCCGTCGGCGCTCGCGTCCGAACCGAGAGCGAGGTGCCGATGGCGTCGGGGCTGAAAAGTTCGAGCGCCGCGGCGAACGCGACCGTGCTCGCGACGCTCGATGCCCTCGAGATCGTCGGTACGGTCGAGCGAATCGACGCCTGTCGACTGGGTGTCCGTGCGGCCCGCGACGCCGGCGTCACAGTTACGGGTGCGTTCGATGACGCCAGCGCGAGCATGCTCGGCGGTGTGACGGTCACCGACAATTTGGGCGACGAACTGCTCGCTCGCGAGGAAGTGGATTGGTTTGCGCTCGTGTACACCCCGCCCGAACAGTCCTTCAGCGCCGACGCCGACGTCTCGGCCTGCGAGCGGATCGCCCCGATGGCCGATCTCGTCGCGGAACTCGCCCTCGACGGCCGCTACGGCGAGGCGATGACCGTCAACGGCTTCGCCTTCTGTGGCGCCCTCGAGTTTTCGACCGGCCCGATGATCGACGCCCTGCCCGACGTCACCGGCGTCTCGCTGTCGGGAACCGGCCCGAGTTACGTCGCCGTCGGCGACCGGGACACGCTCGAGACGGTTCGAGAGCGGTGGGCGGAACGGGATGGAACGACACGATTACTGCGGACGCGGACAGACGGAGCACAAGTGACATGACTCGAGACCCAGAGACAGCCACCGACGGCGGCGAGACGGAGCGAACACCGGACGAGATGAGCCTCGACGAACTGCGCGAGGAGATCCAGACGATCGATCGCGAAATCGTCGAACTGATCGCGCAGCGAACGTACGTCGCGGATACGATCGCACAGGTCAAAGACGAGCAGAATCTGCCGACGACCGACGAGAAACAAGAACAGCAGGTAATGGAACGCGCGGGAGCCAACGCAAAACAGTTCGACGTCGACGACAATCTTGTAAAGGCGATCTTCCGACTGTTGATCGAACTGAACAAAGTAGAGCAGCGTGATAAGAGGTAGCGCACACCACTACAAGCTGATAGTAGGTACCGGAACTGTCCCCCCACTACGTTTGTGCTGACTGACCAGAGCCGTCAAGAGAGTAGCTAGTATCGTTTTGTGAAATAATGGATATATTGCTCAGTAAAGGTAGTCAGGGATTTGTCTCTCTGGATGTTGTCAGGACTACCCTGGGGAACATCTAAACAAGGCCCAGAAGATACATCCGGCACATCATCGTTATTATTCCGATGGATGTTTCTCATGATAGAATTTATAGACTGGCACTGAAAGGTATGACAGAGAGAATGATAGTTATCTAACTATATTGAGCACGTAGAGAACGTTATCCCGGTCGGATGAGTACAATTGACATGGACGAGACAGCCGATCGACTCGATGCTCAAGATGAAGAGGTTGCGACCGATGCCGGCACTGATCGGGAGGAATTCCTTTCGCTCCTCCCGCACTTTTATCGAGGTAGTGTGAGTCAGTCGGTAAGCGCACAGGATCGCCTCGACCGAACAACCGACTGGGCAATCACCCTGATTGCCGCCTTGCTCTCGATCGTGTATTCAAGCGAGGATATGCCAGCGTACCTCTTGTTGATCGGGCTGGTACTACTGGGTATGTTCCTCTTTTTCGAAGTCCGACGCTATCGGTTCTACGATGTGTGGCGGTCTCAAGTCCGGTTCGTCGAGGAGAATATCTTTGCGAACGCCTTCAATCCCGCAAACGCCAAATATCACTCAAATTGGAGAGAAGAGATCAGTGACGATCTTCGCCAGCCGACATTCAAGGTCTCATACCTCGAAGCCCTGTCTCGTCGGGTCCGTCGGGTGTACGCGTTGCTGTTTGTTGTCGTCGGGCTCGCCTGGGTTTCTAAGATCACCCTTTTTAGCCCCGGAACACAGTGGACTGAGGCCGCGGAACTTCCGGGAATCCCTGGCCTGGTCGTCACAACAGCGCTGGCTTTGTTCTATATCGGAGTCTTTTTGATTGCGTTCTGGCCGGGCAAACGCGAGGCGAAAGGAGAGATCCACGACGTTGAGTCCGGCCATTGGAAGGACGCGGAGGATGAACGTCAGTAATCCGTTCAGAGGAAGGCGTTACCGCTGTGGTCGAACTGTAAGCGCAGCACCCGCGAGCGACCACCGGGAGCAAATGGCCTTTTTATTGAAGTTTTGCGCAAGGGTAGCAAAGCGAACCTAACGCGGAAAGAGTTCGCTCCGCATGGGTACTGAGTGAATCAATGGATGGCTGAGCTTCTGCGGTTCACTCGTTCGGAAACCGGAAAAGTGCACGCAATCATGTGATGTATATTATCGGCCTGGATAAAGTGGAGCAAAGGGATAGTAGATAGCACTAAGCGAGTTTTGAGGGCGTGTACCACGTGATCCGCACTCAGAAATCTTCCGATTGCTGTTTAGTTGGTTCGTATCGAAGTGTATGAGCCGTGACCGATCACCGGAGCTAGCGGACACTACACGTGCGAGTACATCACTTTTCTGACTGCGCATATCGGTCGTACAGCCACCACGGAACATCGAGTACCACAGCCAGCCCGACTGCTACTCCGAACCCCACCAGTAACCCATCAGTGAATCGAACTGCGAGGAAGACTGCAATACCGCTAACAGCAACTCTCGTTACTCGATTCGGGTTCCAATCGAAAAGAGCAGACCGAAGTGTGGACATATTGTTCGATCATATAGTCGAAGTTATAACTGTTCTGCAAACAAGGGTCTAACAAGAGCCAATCGATACACGCACGCACTATTCAGACCACAGCAGATACGTCAGTCCAGTCCGAGACTCAGTTTCAACGCTTCGTCCACTGCCTCCATCGACTCTCTGTCGAGACTCCCAAGCACCGAGTGAACCCGTTTTTCGATGGAGACGGCACGAATTTGATCGAGTCGAATCGAGGAATCTTTCTCGAACGGTGACTCCGCTGCTTCGACGAGAACCTCGAACGGGTAGCCCCTGTACGTTCCCGTCGCAGGTGCAACGATTGTCGTACTGGCGTTTTTGTTCCCAACGTCGTTCTGGACGACTACCACAGGGCGAGTTTTCTTCATTTTGTGCCCTTCCGCAGGATCAAGCCGAACGATAACGACGTCGCCGCGACGAATTTCCGAGACCTCGCTCATTTATCCAGCCCGTCCCACGCCTCGTCCGATGCTTCGTCCCACTCTTCTGCAAGCTCTTCCGCACTCTCAGATGCCTCGCGGTACGCAGCAGCCAGTTCATCTTCGTTGGGATGGCCAGACTCTACCTCAACGACGGCGACGGTCACACGCTTGTTCGCGTACTCCGTTCCGAGATAGATTCGACCTCGGTCATCGGTCTCGTTAGTTCGTAGGTCCCGAGCATCTACTTTCGTCATGTTACCGACTTGGACCTACCGCTGAATAAGTATTGCCCACTATTACCCACGGCAGATGCTTTCTGTGACTCGTACTATGGATTTCAGCTACCTGAACAAGGTCGAACAGGGCGAGACCACTGAAAAACGCTGTCGATGGCTTCGTTGCCGAAAACTGATTCAATCGCCGTCCCCACCTCTGATTTCCTGACACTCACCGGTCGATGGCAAATGCTTGATGGGTTCGCTCGAGAATGCGAGCCTATGTCCGAATTCGACCGACGACGGAGCCGACCGTCGATAGCCGCCTGCGTGCAAACCATCTCTACTCCGGTTTCAGTGACGGCAAACCGGTCGATCGGTGAGAACGGGAACGAACAGGGACCGATCTGGAACCCGTTCGAAGGGGTGGATCGGGATGGAAACTGATCCAGAAACTGGAGACAAGGAGTCGGTACAGGCTTCGGTCGAGTTCCGAGACTGTACGCGGATCCAAATTACTGGCACGTACGAGGACGTCCTCCTCGGTGTGACCTTCGTCTCTGACGACGGAGAGACGGGCACGGTCGTCGATTCGGTCGGCGGCGTTGACGGTGAACGAACGATCGACTCGACCGTCGAATTCGACCTTTCGCCGGAGTCGACGGTCCTCGAGTACGTCGAACTGTTCGAGAGCGAGGCTGCAATCCCGGGGCTCGGAGACGCACGGGTCGAGAATCCGCAGTTCGAGGACTGTTATCTGGACCGAGTGGACGGCGAAAACGGTGGCTCGAGGTCGTCGCCGTCTGCGGAGTTCGTCGACTGCGAGACGGTTCGGGTCACCGAACCCGCAGCCGAGGTGCTCCTTTCGTTGTTCTGGTGGGACGAGCGGGGGCAGCTCGGAACGATCACCGAACCGGTCGGTAGGGTCGAGGATGAGCGGACGATCTCAGCGACGACGGAGTTCGGAACGTTCGCCTACGGCCCGGTTATTTCGGGAATCGAACTCTTCGACGCCGGAACGCCGACGGTTCCTGGTGGCGGAGACGTGTCGGTCCGAAATCCGGATGCCGAGTCGTGCGCGACATCGATCCGTGACGCGTACGACGGGCCCGACGAACTGGGCGAGAGTCCACCCGAGCGTTCCTGATCGGGTCCGAGACGGGAATTCGATTGCACGGGCTGTCGGTGTCGAGGATGGTCGATTATGCGATCGAGCAGTCAGAACTACACTTCTTTCGAGGAAAGCGTCTCACGCGTCTGCTCGCGCGAGACCGGGTCGTGACTGTCGAGGATAGCGGCCGCGTTCTCGTAGCTCGGGGCCCGTTCGAGCGTCTCGTAGTTGTTGTATCTGGTCGCCGTATAATCGGTGTACGCGTTGGACGTAAACTGTTCGTTCAACTCGAGACAGTGGTCGCGTACCGTCCGTTCGGGCTCGAATCCCAGCTCCGTCCGGATCTTCTCGAACTCCACGCGATAGCTCCGTTCGTCCGTGAGCTCGTCGTGGTACTCGATCGAAGCGTCGGGGAAGCAGTCGGCAACGATGGTCGCGAGTTCGTCGATCCGGTAGTTCTGCTGGTTCGACCCGACGTTGTAGACGGTGTCGGCAACGTCATCGATCGGCGCGGTTAGACAGTCGACGTACGCCCGAGCGGCGTCAGCGACGTGGACGTTCGGTCGGTACTGGTCGCCGCCGAACACCGGGATCGTTCCCTCAGTATGGGCCTTGGCCGGCAGGATGTTTCCGACGAGATCGAATCGCATCCGCGGCGACTGGCCGTAGATCGTTGCCATCCGGAGAATCGTCGGCGAGAAGTGCTCGTCGGCGAGATCGTGGAGCACGCGCTCGGATTGAATCTTCAGCCGAGCGTACAGCGAGACCGGATTTCGTGGCGATTCCTCGCAGAGGCGCTCGGCTTCGGTCTCGGAGCGTCCGTAAACGCTGCAGGTCGAAGCGAAAACGAAGCGGTTGATACCGTGGTACTTACAGATCGACGCCAGCAGCTGCGTCGAGTGGAGGTTGTACTCGAGCGTCTTCTCCGGATCGATCTCGGAAGCGGGATCGCCGACGATGCCGCCGAGATGGATGACGGCGTCGACCCCGTCGATCGCTTCGAGAACGGTATCGATTGATCGGGCATCGCCTCGATACAAGGTGAAGCGATCGTCGTCGCGAAGCCTGCTGATGCCCGCGTCGCCGTACATCAACGGATCGAGCACGCGAACGTCGAACCCGTCCTCGAGAAGTTGCCGACAGAGCACCGAGCCGAGATATCCTGCCCCCCCGACGACGAGAACCGTGTCGACGGCGTTCGAATTCGGCTCGACTTCTCGTGTCACGTCGTCGATCAGCTCGATCGTCGTGACGTCGGTGACTCGTTCGTCGCCGTCGACCACGGGCGCGATGGTTGTCTGCTGTACTCGATCGTCGCCCTCGAGAGCGTTCGATGCCCCTTCCACTGTTCGGATACTCCCGCTCGTATCGACGATAATTGGATCATCGTTGACCACGTCCGAAACCGGCGTATCTGGTGTCCCCCCCTCGAATAGCTTTTGTCTGAGTCGCTCGTCGGTCGCGGTCCCAACGAGTTGGTTCTCGTCGTTGACGAGAACGATACCTCTTGCTTCGGATCGATCGATCCGTGAAAGTGCGGTCCGGATCGACATCCGCGAATCGGCTGTGACTGGCCATCTCATGATTACGTATCGACTCCAACTGCCGCTACTGTCGGCTCGGTACCGACGCCGACGCGGCCTATTCACTCAACCCAGAGCGTTCCCCTTTGTTATGGGTCGGTTGGATTGATAGTCAGCTAATATTGATAGAAGGTTGTCGTGACGTGTGTCGGAGTTCGTCGACTGCAGCAGGTCTGAGAAATATCAGTTCTGCGTCGTATTTGACTGAACCGAACCCGTAGCCCTGTCACGCTCGAGACCGTCTCTGACGCCGGTTGTGATCCGATCGATCTCGTCGTCGCGTAGTCCCGGATGAATTGGAAGCGAGAGGACCCGTCCCGCGATCTCTTCGGTGACGGGAAGCGCACCCGATTCGTAGCCGTACTCGCTACGGTACGCTTGCGTGAGGTGAACGCTCGGATCCCAGTACACCTTCGACGCAATCCCTCGCTCGGTTAGGGTATCGATAACGGCGTCTCGGTCGACCCGTTCGTCGAGCGTGACCGTGTACAGCTGGTAGACGTGGCGTCCACGACCGGCAGTTCCGTGGGGATCGACACCGTCGACAGCAGCGAAACTGTCGGACAGGCGTGATGCCACGCGCCGGCGGTTCGCAATGTGGTCTTCGACTTTCCCGAGTTGTGCACAGCCGATACTCGCCACGAGGTCCGACATTCGTACGTTCGTCCCGACGCCCGTGTATTCGCCGCTGTCGGGTGAGTCGAAATACTCAGAGGAGGCGCGACCGTGCGAGCGGTAGCGCTCGAGGCGGCGAGCGAGATCGTCGTCGTCGGTGACGACGGCCCCACCCTCGCCCGTCGGCAGCACCTTGTTCTGGCAGAAACTGAGTATCGCCGCATCACCGATCGTCCCCAGCGCCCTGCCGTGATAATCGGCCCCGAACGATTCGGCGACGTCCTCGATCAACGGGACGCTCGCGTCGGCGGCAATTTCCTCGAGAGGACCGATCTCACAGGCGGCGCCGTAGGGATGGATCGGTAAAATTGCCGCCGTGTCGTCGGTTACCCGCGCCTCGACGCGTTCGGGGTCGAGACCGTACGTCTCCCGCTCGATATCGGCAAACACCGGAGTGGCGCCGACGAGTCGAACGGCGTTCGCAGTCGCGATAAACGTAAACGAGGGGACGATCACTTCATCACCCTCGCCGATACCGTATGCCGTTAGCGCGGCAACCAGTGCCGTCGTCCCCGAGTTGACGGTCACAGCGTGTTCGACCCCCAGATACCCCTCGAGTCCGTCCTCGAACTCCTCGATGTACGGCCCGTTCGCCCAGAACGAACCCCGCGTAATGGAGTCGACGGCGTTCGCGACGTCGTCTTCGTCCCAGGGAATTTCGAACAACGGAATCTCGTCACTCATCGAGCGGCGATTCGCGGGACTGCCGATTAAGTAGCCGTTCGCTACCGACAATCATTTGACTATTTTGATGCTTGCAACTTCCTGCACAGTCATTATGAGTACGGTTCTTCCCACCTTCTAGGGAAATTTCGACGCTCCTCGAACTCGTCTACGCGTCCGGGACTGGCACGACGACGACCGGCAGCGACGCCGTCTCGAGCAGCCGTCGTGTCGCCGACTCGACAGATGTCGACTCGTCGGCGAGCCCGTCGTGAGCGGCGATCAGTATCTCGTCTGCGTTGACTTCCGTTGCGGTCTCGAGGAGCGTTTGGACAGGCTCGTCGCCGGTTCTAAGCTTCGTTTCAACGTCACCGAGTGCAACTAATCTGACGGGAGCGACGTTCAACGCCTCCTGTGCGTCCCGCCGTGCCGTCGGGTCGTCCGCCGGTGCGACGGCGACGATCGTGGCATCATCGTTGCTCGTTGCGCGCTCGTCGAGGTAGTCACAGATCGCTGCTGTCGTGTGCACGGACGCCGTGCCAACGAGATAGTGCATATCGAACCCTCGGAGAGCGGTACGAAGAACGTGTTGACACTCGCGTCTCGATCACGAACGGTTCGAATGCGAGGCGACCGGGTCGATCCCTCGTGAGGATTTTCCGACTCAGAAAATTCGCTCGTATCACTATTACGTGCTAGTCGAAAGGAGGGAGCGGGAGGGTTCCTCCCTCCGAACGGCGTGTGTCGTCGGAACCGATCATCCCAACGGTGCCACTCCGCTGACGAACTGCTGTCCCCGGCGGACGATCACGTGCCGGCCCGCGGTCGTCCGGACAGTCTCTCCGACGAAGCAGTCCCCGCCCCCGCTTCGGCCCGACGAACCCGACGCTCATCTCAGATTTTGCAGCCAGTAGGACCCAGCGTGCCGTCAACTCAGTGATGGCCGTACAGCGAGTACATGATCGCCACCAGTCCGAGAAGTCGACTCACGTTCTCGAGAAAGACCGTGACGACCTGTCCCGGGCTGGCGATGGTCGTGACCGTGACGTTGATCAGGAACGGACAAAGCGTTAGCAAGAGCAATCCAGTAGCGAGATAGAGCATCGATCCCGCGTCGTTGCGACGGTAGCCGCGGTAGGCCTGGTAGGCGATGACCGTGCCGAACAGCGCGACGAGAAAGAGCGTCGCTACGGTCAGGAGTTCGAACAACGGCGCTTCGTCGATCCGGACGATGTCCTGGCTCATCGCATCCCCTCCCACAGACGGGTGAACTTGTCGGCGACGTCTTCCTCGCGATACGTTACCTCGAGTTCGAACGAGCCGTCCTCGAGGGAGAGCTCGAGATGTTCGAGGTTCGCGCTGTAAACGCTGTAGTGATTTCCGTCGGGTGCGAGCTCCGTCTCTTCGGTGACAAGCTGGCACTCCTCGAGGCGGTCGAGTCGACGATAAATCGTCGGTAGGGACGCATCACACCGGTCACTCAGGGTACTGGCAGACATGGGTTCGATGCTCGTATGGGTGAGGATTTTGCGTGCGTACTCGTCGTCGAGCACCGCGAGCACTGTCGACAGATCGGTATCCTCACTCACTGCTACCTGTTCGTTCCGGCAACGCTATGAAAAACGGTCCGGTTTTTCTGACCGAGAGAATCCGCTCTCGAGGCCGATCGGTGGCGATTTGGGACTGATATCGATACGGGAAAACCGGCTCGAGCGGCCGAAAAGAATGGTATATCAACATGTGATTTATCGTGATGCGGCGATCACTGCGTCTCGAGCCAGTGAAACGTCCGCTCGAGGAGCCGTTCTTCGGCTTCTGACGAGAACAGGTGGCCCTCCGTGGCGAACGTCTCGAGGAGCATGTCCGTCTCGAACTGCGAGGCCGCCTCGAAGCTGTGAGCCACGTCGACGGAGTCGTCCTGCGTGCCGTGAAAGATCGCGACCGGAACGTCGAGCGAGCGTTCGACGGTATCGAAACTGTACCGTGCGAAATCGTCGAAGAACCGACGATCGATTCGATCGCCGGTCTCGAACCGATACTCGCCCTCGCGCTCGACTACCGTCCGATACTCGTCGAAGACGCGGTTGTACGTCACGGGTGCTCGGGTGACGACTGCGTCGACTCGGTCGTCACGCACGGCGGCGTGGAACGCGACCTTGCCGCCGAAACTCGAGCCGAACAGGACGTACGACGGCGGTTCGAACCACTCGACGACGGCCGCCAGATCGGCGAGCTTCGAACTGAGCGTCTGGTCGACGAACGCGCCGTCGGACTCGCCACAGCCCCGAAAGTCGAACCGGACGGCGTTGTACCCCCGTTCGACCGCTCGCCGACAGCGTCGCTCGTAGCTCCCCGACTTGTCGCTCAGAAAGCCGTGGCAGAAGACCAGCCAGTCGTCTCCGGGCGCCTCGTGGTGGACGGCGGCGACGGATTCGCCGTCGTCGACCGGGATCCGATGGTCCGTTTCGGCCATTGTGTGTCCTCTCGAGGCTCGCGACCGTAGGCGTTGTCGTTCGTGGTCGATTAGCACCTGCGGCTTCCATCGCTGGCACACCGTTTACCCACCGACGCGGCGACCCCCTCAGTATGACCCGCACGACCTATCGATGTACCTGCGGCGCGCTGTTGAAATTCGCGCAGGATCTCGAGAAGGAGTCCGGAATCGCGACGCGGAGCTGGAAGTGTACGGACTGCGGGACGCCCGTTCCGGGACAGATCGCCGAGAAGGTCCGCCACCAGCATCCGTCCTGATCCCCGTCCCGCCTCGATCGAAGGGCGTAACGCGTCCGGTTCGACACGGTCCGCACACGGCGTTGCAAGCACCGCCGATATGTCTCGAAGGGGAGACAGCCAGCGTACACGATGAATCGCAACCGAAGGCGCATGCTCGAATTGACGGGAATCGCCGCAGTCGGCTCGATAACCCTGCTCGCCGGGTGTAGCGACGAGGGCCCCGGTGACGAGGAGCCGGACGGCGACGAACCGGACGAGAACGACGGCGATGGGGGGAACGGTGACGACGCTGCAAACGGTGACAACGGCGACGACGAACAGGCCGACCATCCCGACGAGGTCGGTGACGAGGGCGACGCCGGTGCCGATGACGCGGCGGAGCCGACGGGCGGCGCTCCCGACGAAGACGACGACGATAACTGAGCACGTCGAAGATCGTTACTGACGGTCGGTCTCGAGTTCGGACTCGAGCGCGAGCCTCCGGCCTCGTGCGTATCGCCATTGCGCATATCCGTAGTACACCAGCGAGAGACCGGTGAGAACACCCAGCGCGATGGTCGAGAGTAGTAACGCGACCACCGGTTCGATCGTCGTCTCGAGAGGGCGGTGGAGGGACTGCTCGAGCGCTTGCCGTTGAGCCGCCGAGAGACCCACGACGAAGGCGTACCAGGCGAACGAGAGCGTGCTCGCGGCCCAGAGAACGAGGCAGGCCGCGGAGAGGAGCCAGCCTCGTCGCTGGAGCGTCGCGTCACCCATCAGTCTCTCTCCTCGATGGAACGCCGAAATTCGGCTTCCGAATGTACATCAGTACTCGTGACCGCCTTTGCGTGAACGCGAACAGCCGAATCGCGATCCATTGTCGCCTGCATTTGGCCGAGAGTTATATCGAGAGCGCTCACGTGCACAGGTAGTAGTATCGTCAGGACGTATCGCGCGAGTATGACCGACGAGCAACGTCAGGGCGACGGCGGTCCGGATCGATCGGGAACTGCTCAAAGAGACAGACTGGCGCCGCCCGGTTCGCCGGGTGGAGCCGCAGCCGCTGCCTCCGTACTGTGGGGCGCCGTCGCGTTCCTCCACCTGGAATCGATCGCTATCGGATTGTTGGTGTTCCTGGCAGTTCTCACGTCACTCGAAGCGATCGCTGGATTCGTGACCGAACGGACCGACTGAAGACGGACCGCATTCGAGCGAGAAGCCCCGGAGCGAACGGAAGATTACTCGTCGTCGAACACTTCGGTATTGTCCGCACCCAACTCGCTCGCTTCGATGTGGGAGTACATCGTCGACGTCGTCTTCGGATCGGCGTGACGAAGGGTTCGCTGGGCCCGCTGTGCGCCGTGTTCCCTGTACAACGTTTCACCGACGCCTCGTCGAGCGCCGTGGAGGGTCAGGTACTCGCCGTCCGTAAGGCCGGGTACGTCGGCCTCGTCCGACAGTCGTTTCAACAGCGTTCGCGTCCCAGAGATGGTCACCGACGGCGGTTCGATCGCGTTCTCGAGAACGAACGTCCACGGGTCAGCGTCGGGGACGTCGTATCCCGCGTTTCGAATACGCTCGTACAACGAGGGCGGATGTCTCGAGGGAAACACCGGCCAGGACTCGTTCGATGGATCGACGAGCGACCGAAGTCGGCGAAGCGGGTCGATCGTCTGTCCCGTCAGTCCGACCGCTTCCCGGTCCTGACTCTTGCCGAAGACCTGGATCACCCCGTTCTCGAGGTCGACGTCGGACCACCGCAGTCCGTTTCGGCGATCGTGTCGTGAATCGGCTACCACCTCCGATCCGCGGACGCCCGTGTACGCGAGGACGGTGATCAGTGCGCGATCGCGAACCGCTTCGACGGCGTTGCTGCCCTGTTTGTCGACCGCCGCTCGAGCGCGTTCGTCGACGTACTCGACGATCGCCGCTCGCTGTTCGGGATGCCAGAACTGCTGGTCGCCGCTGTCGGTCGTCGCCGCCGGAAGCGGCTTTCTCGCCTCGCGTTTTTCGGCGGGGTTCTCGCCGAGGGTACCCACTTCGACGGATCGAGCCAACAGCGCCGACACGTAGTTGTAGTACGTTTGCGCAGTCGAAGCGCTAATCGCATCGGCGTGTACCCGGCGCTTGAGATGCGACGCGTAGTTCCGCATCGTCAGTGGCGACACTCCCTCGAGCGTATCGACGTCTCGGTCGGCACACCAGTCGATCCAGTTCTCGAGACTGTACTCGAGGTTCTGTGCGTAGTTGCCGTCGCGTTCGGCGACGAACTCGGCTATCGCGTTCTCGAGCGGCGTTTCCCCGGACGAACCCCCGGATTCGGTATCCACCATCGACGTAGCTTCGCCGACGGCGGCGACCCTCCTAAATCCACCGTACATTATTGGGCTAATGTACTGTGTACTATTGGAGTTGATTAGACCGTGGTTTTAGCCCGTGAATGTGCAGGAATCAGGAGATTAGATGTTCTTGGAGACGCCCATATATCTTATAATGATATACGAAACAGGATTGTAACTCAGCAGAGGTTCGGATGAAGGAATCCTACAAACTACTGGATTACAATTACTTATTTAGACATACTATGTCAATTAAGGAACAATAATCAAATTGCGTTTTAGATGCTTCGGAACCTCGAGGAAATGAGATAATCAGTCGAAAATGTCGTCGTAAAGTCCTCTCTTGGGCTGTGAGTTCCTTGGAACGGTACGCGTAGATTTATGTGGTAAGCGGGAAATTGGACGATATATTTTGGGCGAAGAAAGGAATATATGGGTTAGGGCCATTGATGGAAGTATGACAGACAACACCCGACGCGAAGGGCCACCTCCGTTCGACAGACCGTTCGAGGATGAGGACACGAAGCAGCGCGTGTATGGGGCAGTTTTGCACGCTCGAGAGCCGATGACGGCCGCTGAGATCGCCGAGCAAGCAGACTGCTCGGCGGAGTCGGCACGGACCCACTTGTCGTTCTACGCCGATCTCGGCATCGTTATTCGACACGAGGGACGACCAGTCAGGTACGAGCGCAACGACGACTACTTCGAGTGGCGTCGAGTGAACGAGTTAGCGCAGAAGAATACCGTCGACGAGTTGCAGGGCCGCGTCTCAGAGTTGACTGATCGAATCGAAGCGTATTGTGACGAATACGGCGTCGATTCACCCGCCGAGGTCGACGTCCTCGAGTTTGATGCGGAGCGGATCGACGATGTGTACGTCGCACTCGGTGATTGGGCCACCGCTATTGAGGAGCGTCGTCATCACGAACGTGCCCGGAGAAAGGTTGCCAGTTCAACGGCTCCGTCCCACAGCTGACATGGTACCGTCGAACGACGGTCGGAGTCCTGCGCCGATCGACCGATCGGTGTTAGAGCGACTTCGATCCCAATTTGTCGGGAGTCGAATGTTTCATTCGGCGGAAATCGTTACGACTGGGAAGCTACACCTTCGTGTCGACCTGTCCGACGAATACTACCCGAACGAGATGTCCGCTCGTCTCGAGATTCGCTGGTACCGAAACGACGATTTCAACGTCCACTATCAAGAGGAACGGCCAGATAGTGCGTGGAAGTGTCGATGGGATCGGCATCCGAACGCGCACAACTCGAGAGATCACTTCCACCCGCCGCCAGCCGCGAGTCGCAGCGACGCGAAAAACGAACAGTGGCCAACTGACCATTGCGACGTGAGCCGCCTCGTCCTCAATCGGATTGAAGAGCGAATCGAAACGCTGTGGGGGTAACAGTAGGCAGAGAGAATATCGGCAGCATCGACTCCATAGTACGTATTCTATCGATTTCCTCGACAGAACTGATATCAACTACTCAAAGAACATCTGTCGAACGCACGCACTTACCGCGTTCGCGGATAATTCCCTGAATCGGGGGTCAATCGCTACCGACCCCTCACCGTCACGCCCCCCGTTTCCGTCGAAACCTCGAGTCGATTCGCCCCGTCACCGACGACGGCTTCGATCAACGAATCGCCGGCCATCTCCGGGAGGTCTTCCACGTCGGTGACTTCGATCTGGCCCGTCTCGGTCGTGATCTCGAGCGTCAGATCGAGTTCGTCGGGAACGCGCAGATCGATAGAACCCGTCGACGACACGATGGTCGCGTCGTCGTCGATCCCGGACAGCGAAACGTCTACGTCGCCGGTGTCGGTCTCGAGTCGGTCGATCGACGCGGGATCCTCGACGGCGAGGTCGCCGGTTTCCGTCGCGGCCGAGACGACCCCCTCGACCGCTGTTGCACTCACAGCTCCCGTTTTGGAGGTTATCTGTAGATCCCCGTTGACGTTCTCCACGTCGATATCACCGGCTCTGGACTCGAGTCGCCGCACCTCGAGTCGGTCCGGAACGGCGACCGAGAGGTCGAGCACCGGATCGGGCCGGAGCCCGAAAACGGTCCGCGCGTCGTCTCGGTCGACCGAAATATCGAGGACGTCGTCGTCGGTCGTCGTCGACAGCCCGATCGACTCGAGATCGTCGCGGCTGACGGCCGCCTTCTGGCCCTCGATGTCGATCGCGTCCGTCGGTGCCGTGTGAACGTCGACATCGCTGAGCGTCGTCGAGACCGTTACCGCCCGTAGCTCGTCCGTGGTGTGTGTCTTCGTTACCGTTTGCTCGACGTCTCGGCTCCTCGAGAGACAGCCGGCGACGCCACAGAGGACCCCACCGGCGGCGCCGGCCAGCACGGAGCGCCGTGACGCCTGGCGTGTCATATGGTGACGTACGCTGCCAGCGGCCATAATGGCGACCGTCACGACGAGCGAGAGTCCGTTCGAAACGACAGTTCGTTCGATTGCTCTCGTTTCTTTCCGGACAGGGGAGACCGAAACACAGATTTAGGGTGGTGGACCAGTACCGTACGAACAGATGATTCGCGGCGTCGATCCCACCGGTCGTACTCGCCGTGTCGTCGGCAGCCGTGAGCGAACGGCGTCCCGTGACGGTGAGCGCCACAATCGGATCTCGCGTATCGAACCAGCCGTCGAGCGGGTGATCGAACCGTGAGCAACGCCGACGGCGTCACCGTCGTCGACGCGGTCGACGCCTACCTCCAGCGCAAGGCCGTCGGCGACCCCGACGGTCCCGGTGCCGGAACCTACGCCTCGAACGCCGAGTCGATCCTGCGGCGCTGGGCCGACTGGCTCGAGACCGAACACGGCGTCGTCTCGCTGTTTTCCCTCGAGATCGAACAGATGCGAGCGTACGCCGTCGAGTTGCGATCCCGGGCCGACCGCGGCGAGTACGCGGCATCGACCGCCGGGACCTACTACGCGGTCGTCCGAGCGTTTCTCTCGTGGTGTGTCCGCGGCGGTATCCTCGAGTCGAATCCGGCCGCGGCCGACGCCGCCGAGTCCGCCCTCCCCTCCGGAGACGATCGATCCAGCGACGAGTTCTGGACGGCCGCACAGCGCCGACGGCTCCGGACGCACGTCCGCGAACGCGCACTCGAGGCCTCGGCAGGCGAACTCGACCGGGAGGAACGCTGCAGCCGACTGCGAGAGTACGCGATGGTTGCCCTCCTGGCTCACTCCGGGGTTCGCGGCTCCGAGCTGTTTCGCGTCCCCGACGACGAACGACGCACGGGGGCGACCTGGGACGACGTCGACTTCTATACGGGAACGATCCGCGTGCTCGGGAAATCACAGCGACTCGAGGACGTGCCGCTGCCGGCATCCGCCCGGACACCGCTGCGACGCTACCGGGTCGTTCTCGATCCGCCGTCGAACGACTGGCCGCTGTTTCCGACGCGTCATGCGCCCTCCATCGCTCGTCGCGTCAGGAGCGTACTAGCGGAACGGGGCCACACTGAGTCCGAAATTGATGCGCTTCTCGCGGAGACGACGGCGACCCAACTCGCTCGCGAGCGTTCGATCGCGCCACCGACGATCACTACCGAAGGTGCTCGTTCGGTCCTGAAACGGCTCTGTGAGGACGCGGACGTCAACATCGACGGCGACTACCTGACGCCGCGAGGAGTCCGGGAGACGGCCGACGGCGACAGCGATCTGTACCGGCGCGAAGCGACGACGTCGAAGCCCGCGCTCCGCGCGTCGGTCCTCGAGCGAACGATCGCCGTCCCGGAATCGCCGCCTTCGATCATCGACGTCGGCTCGAGCGACCGTGACGAGCAGTCGGAACAGGACTGAGACGATATCGGAGCTCAGATGAGTGCCGTTGTCGATAGGAAATACTGTTCGACGTGGGGTTGATGCGTGAGTGGTTTCTCGAGCGACCGGCGTCGAACGTTGACTGACGGTTCTCGAGAGGGGTGAATCAGTTCTGGCGGAGACGGAAAACAGGAACTCGTCCGAGGCGGATTTCAGCTGATAAGCAGCCAGAGGACGACCGTGAGTACGATCGTGAGCAACAGGACGGTCGTGCCGATGCTAATCCGAAGGTGAATCGTCGACGGACGGCCGCCGTCGGCCGGCCGGCGCTCCTCGGCGTCGACCATCGGGAGCCGACGAGCGGCCGCATCGACCGCCAGCACGGGGTTGTTCCCAACCCAGTAACAGCGCTTGACGAAGCTGACGACCGCGTTGTCGACCGCGGCGTACGTCCCCGTGGTCGCTCGCATCGTCCCACGACCGACGTGGTAGGTGACGGGGTTGACGATCAGCGCCGGATCGGAGTAGTCGAGCTTCGAGAGCGGCTTGCGGATGAGCTTGAAGCCGACAGCCGAGATGGCGATCAGGATAGCCGCGTCCTGTAAGTGCCCGACGCTGTAGGGAGTCAACGTCTGATCTTCGCCGCCGGGACCGAGGAACTCCGTCCCGTCGATCAACGGCAACAGATCGGTGAAGACCGGCCAACCAATCATCGGCAGACCGAGGACGACACACGCGCCACCGACGGAGAACATCGCCGTGATCTGGCCCGGTTTTGCGTCTCTGACCTCCCGGTCGCTCTCGCCATGGAAGAAGACGTAGAAGCCGAGCTTGATAAACGAGAGGAAGGTCCCGATCGCACCGATGAAGAGCAGCCAGTACAGGGCCTGATACTCGGATCCGCCGTAGTAGTGCGGATCAGCGGCGTCGAGGACCATCCCCTTGCTGATGAAGCCGCTGAAGCCGGGGACGGCGGTAATCGAGAGCGCGCCGATGAAAAAGGCGATCGCGGTTAGCGGCATCTCCCGCCAGAGTCCGCCGAGTTTGTAGAGGTCGTTCTCCCGCGTGCGGTAGATGACGACCCCGACGGCCATGAACAGCAGGCTCTTGTAGAGCACGTTGTTGAACAGGTGCCCCATCGCGCCGGCGGCACCGATCGTGGTCCCGATACCGATCCCAGCCACCATGTAGCCCAGCTGGGCCTGGATGTGGTAGGACAGCAGCGCGCGCATGTCGTGCTGGAGCAGCGCGAAGACGACGCCGTAGACGGCCATCAGCCCGCCCATGTAGGCGAGATAGATGTTGCCCTCCGGAACCGCACGCAGGAGGACGTACGCGCTCGTCTTCGTCGTGAAGGCCGCGAGGAACACCGACGCGGCGAAATGTGGCCGCGGATAGGTGTCCGGCAGCCAGGTGTGGAAGCCGACGAACGCGACGTTGACGCCGATCCCGAGGATCGCGAGCAACATCGGCAGCCCCTCGCCGAACCCGCCCGCCAGCAGGGCGTTCGGATAGTCGACGCCCTCGCCGAAGACGAACGTCCCGACCTGGGCGTAGTGGGCGATCACCGCGAACAGCACTAAGCTGCCGCCGATACCGTGGGCGATCGCGTACCGATAGCCCGCGCGGACGGCGTCGCCGCCGTAGTGCCAGACCAGGACGGTACTCGTCAGCGCCATGATCTCCCACATGAAAACGAGGACAAGCCAGTCGCCTGCGAATGCCACGCCGAACGCGCTTGCGACGTACGCCAGCGCGAACGCGGCCATCGTCTTCGTGGCCTCACTCGAGTACGCGTAGATCACGGCGAACGTACCGAGGAAGCCGAGGGCGATCCCCATCATCCGGGTGAACTCGTCGATGTAGAACGGCCGGATATCGGAGAATCCGAGGAAGGTCCCCGTGAGGTGGGCACCCTCTGGAGCGAAGACCGCAATGGCCACCACAGCAGCGAGGCTGAGCGCGCCGATCGCGAAGCCGAGGATGCGCGGCAGGACGAGCACGAGCAGGGCCGCCGCGAAGACGATCAGCGGCGGGTAGGCCATCGTCAGTAGGTCTGCTTCGATCATCGATCGATCACCTCCATAGCCTCCTCGAGCGAAAGATCGTGTAACTCGTTAAACGAGTCGACGCCGAAGACGCCCTCGACGATGTACATCGCGAGGTCGAGGAAGACGGCGTAGTCAGGGATCACGCCGAGCGTGACCGCGCCGGTCGCGATGACGCTGATCGGGAAGATCATGAGCCACGTGCTCTCGGTGAACGGCGAGTGGCGTTCCCAGCCGCCGGCCGGCGGCCCACCGTGGTGGTGGTCGCCGTGGTCGTGATGGTCCTCTGCGTGATCGTCGTGGGTCTCTGCATCCTCGGGAACGGTGTGGTCGCTCGGATACTTGTCGACAGCATATTCGGGTTCGTCTTCGTCGGTGACTGTCTCCGGCGTGCCGGCGCCTTTGGCTTCGGTTTCGTCGTCCCGTTCGTCCGCAGGCTGTGGCTGGCCGCTTTCGGGCTTCTCGTCGGATCGATCGCCACCGTCGGTCGCGACCGTCTCTTCGTTCTCGAAGTAGGACTCGCGTTTGCCACCCGGCGGGAACTCGAGTAGCGGTTTCGCGTCGTGGCGATCCTCGCTCTCGAAGAAGGCCGTGTAGACGACCGGCCAGAGGTAGGCGATGTTGAGGATTCCGGAGACGATCAGCGCGGTGGCGAACAGCCAGTAGCCGCCGCCGACCGAGCCGGAGCCGATCAGCATGTAGAACTTGCTGACGAAGCCGGCGATCAGCGGCATGCCGGCCATCCCGGCCGCGCCGATAGCGAACGCGGACATCGTCAGCGGCATCCGCTTGCCGATGCCGGCCATCTCGCTGACGTAGTCGGTGTGGGTCTCGACGTGGACCGCCCCCGCACAGAAGAACAGGGTGAGCTTCCCGAACGCGTGGGCGGGAATGTGGAACAGGGCCCCGAGGATCGCGAGCGGATGGAGCATCGAGAGCCCCAGTACGATGTAGGACAGCTGTGCCGTCGTCGAGAACGCGAGCCGACGTTTCAGGTGATCCTTTCGCAGGGCGATGATACTCGCCGCCGTAAGCGTGAACGCGGCCAGTATCGCGAGCGGGATATTCAGCCCGACCTCCCCGACACCGGGAACGCTCAACGGCAGATCGTAGATGAGTCCAGGACCGAAGACATCGAGGATGACGCGTGCCACCCCGAACGCGCCGGATTTGACGACCGCCACCGCGTGGAGCAGTCCCGAAACCGGCGTCGGCGCGACCATCGCGTCGGCCAGCCAGGAGTGAAGCGGCATCACCGCGGCCTTGACGCCGAAGCCGGCGATCAGCAGGTAGAAGGCGGCCTGAGCGAAGACGGGATCGGCCTGTGCGGCTTCGGCGAGCATCCCGATACCACCGGACTCGAAGGCCAGATGCGCCTCGCCCGCGGGGTCGGCGCTACTGGTGAGCCAGTAGACCAGCACGGTCCCGGCGAGCAGGAAGACCCCGCCGCCGAAGAACGTGTACGCGAGATACTTCCGTCCCGCAATTCGGGCCTCGTTGTCCTCGTTGTGGGCGACCAGCGGGTAGGTGACGAGGCTCAGCAGCTCGTAGAAGATGAAGATCGTCACCAGATTGCCGGCGAAGGCGATCCCGATCGCCGTCGAGAGACTGGCCGCGAAGGAGGCGAAGAAACGCGTCTGCGCGTGTTCGTCGAGCCCCCGCATGTAGCCCGCGGCGTAAAAGGAGGTAAAGATCCAGAGGAAACTCGCGAGCAAGGCAAACAGCAGTCCCAGCGGATCGGCGCGCAACACGAAGTCGATTCCCGCGAGGAACTCGACGCCGAGTGAGTCCGCGAGACTCCACTCGTAGACGGTGCCGTCCATCACACCGGGGAGCATGCTGAGGATGATTCCGAACTTCGCCAGTGCGGCGACGACCGACCAGCTCTCGCGGACGTTCGGGTAGCGATACGACGCGATGATCAGACACATCGCGAGCGCCGAGACGAGGACGGCGGCTAACGGACGTGGGTCTGCAACTTCAGTCATTCAGTAAACACCTCCGACGTAAACGGCTCGAGCCACTCGAAGAACGCACCGCCGGCGAAGCCGAGCAAGACGGCGACGACGGCGATGACGACGAGGATTCCGAGCATGCCGATCGAGACGGCGTCGGGAGATCCTCGGCGGATGGAATCACGATCGAGGGCCGTTGCGCCCTCGTGTCCGGTATCGCCGCCGGTATCAGCTCCGCCGTCCGCAGCGACTCGGCCCGGCGGATGGGGTGATTCGACCGGCGTCGCCGGCGTGAAGTACATCTTCTCGAGCAACCGGGCCGAGTAGGCCAGCGTGAGCATGGTGCTGAGGAAGATGACGACGGCGACGGGCCAGACCTCGGCCTCGACCGCGCCGACGGCGACGTACCACTTGCCGATGAAGCCGGCCGACGGCGGGATGCCGATCAGCGCGATCAGCAGGATCGCGATCGAACCGGCGGTGAACGGTCTGTGTTCGGCGAGACCGGCGTACTCGTTGACGGTCCGAGCGCCGTAGCCGAGCGCGACGACGCCGGCGGCGACGAACAGGCCGGCCTTGATGACGCCGTGGCCGATCAGGTGGATCACCGCGCCGACGAACGCCGTCTGCGTGACGAGCCCGTAGGCCGCGACGATGAGACCGAACTGCGCGACCGAGGAGTAGGCGAACATCCGCTTGACGTCTCGCTGGATCACCGCGAGGGTGCTGCCGGCGAGGACGCTCACGCAGCCGACCGTGACGACGACTTCCGTCAGATACGGCGTCGCCGTGAGGAACTCGGGGCCGAAGACGTTGTACATAATTCGGCCGAGCGCGTACGCCGAAACCGTCGAGACGAGCGCCGCGATCACCGGCGTCACCCCGTCGGGGGCGTGCTGGTAGGCGTCGGGCTGCCAGGTGTGCAGGGGCCACTGGGCCACCTTCAGCGCGAAGCCGATGAAGATGAAGGCGAACGCCGCACGGAGCAGCGTCAGATCGCTACCGCCCTCCTCGGCGACCAGCGGAATCGCCTCGCCGAGAACCTCCATGTTCAGGGCGCCGGTCGCCATGAAGAGGAAGCCGACGCCGATGAGGTACAACGAGGCCCCCATCGTCCCGAGAATGAGGTACTTCAGGGCCGCAACTGCGGACTCGGGACCGTCGGCGGCGGCGATCATGGCGTAGGTCGCCAGCCCGACGATCTCGAGGAAGACGAACATGTTGAACACGTCGCCGGTCAGCGAGAGCCCGAGCAGGCCGCCGATGAGCAGCAGGTAGCCGGTATAGAACGTGTTCCCGCGCGGCCCGCCTACGCGCGTGTACGCGAGGACGCCCGCGGCGGTGACGGTGACGAGCAGGGCGATCAACACGGAGAACTCGTCGGCGACGAGTTCGATGCCGACGCCTTGCGGGCGGTCTTCCGTTTCGCCCCAGCCGCCGAGGACGTGGACGACGCGGCCGGTCTCGTAGACGGCGGCCGCGAGGTAGACCGTAGCCGCGGTCAGCGCGGTGGTCGTCAGCGCGGCGACGGACCAGCCCGTGCGCTCGAACCGGAGTCCGAGGACGATCGGTACGGCCGCCAGCAGGATCGGCACGGCGACCAGCAGGGCCGGTAGCATCTCGGCGAGACTACTCATCGGCACGCACCTCCCGAAGGGTGTCCTCGCGAAGCGTCCCGTACTCCGCGTAGATGCGGACGATGAGCGCGAGACCGACGGCCGTCAGCGCGATCCCGACGACAATTGCAGTCAGCACGATCACGTGCGGGAGCGGACTCGCCATGAGACCGGGATCGCTTCCGTCAGACGGAACGATCGGCGCCTTCCCGCCCTCGACGTAGGCGACCGCGACGAAAAACAGGAAGATCGCGGTCTGGAAGAGATTGACGCCGATCAACTTCTTCACGAGGTTCTCGTTGGCGATGATCATGTAGATCCCGATCCCCATCAGGACGAACATCAGCGCGTAGGCGTAGCGCGTCGTGAGGACGTCGAGTGTGCCCTCAATCATCGTCGCTCACCCCCTCGAGCGACTCGTCTTCGCGCCTGTTGCGTTCGGGCACGAAGCCCGCGGCCGTCGCGAAGAACAGCGTGATGACGACGCCGGCGACGATCAGTGCGACGCCACCGACCTCGATGGCCTCCATCCCCCAGTAGTGGGCGATGCCGAACGTCTCGGTGAATGTATCGTACTCGAGGAAGCTTCCCCCGAGGGCCATCGTGGCGAGACCGGTTGCGACGAAGATGGTGACACCACCGGTGACGAGTCCGACGACGAAGGAGTTTTTCAGCCACTGGCGGGTGGGTTCGATTCCGAAGGCGAAGGCGAGCATAAGCACGGTGACGCCGATGATCGCGCCACCCTGGAAGCTGCCACCGGGCGTGTCGGCCCCGTGGAGGCTCATGAACATCCCGTAAGTGAGCGTAAACGGTGCGATGATCTTGACCGTCGTCATGATCACCTGACTCTCGGTGTAAGTATCGTCGTAGGAGTCGGTCTGAGACATTAGGTGAACACCTCCCGTTTGAGGACGAGGAGAACGGCGACGCCGGCGGCAAAGACGACGACCGCCTCGCCGAAAGTGTCGAACCCACGGTAGGAGGCCAACACCGCGCTGACCGCGTTCTGCGCGCCGGTGTCGGCGTACGTTTCCTGCAGGTAGTACAGCGAGGGCGTCTGCTCGAGCACGCCGCCGCCCCAGATCGGCGCGTCCTCGGTGCCGACCGCATACATATCCGGAAGCAGCGTCAGCGTCACGAGGACGAACGCGCCCACGGCGACGACGGCGGGCACGCTCACTCGTTCGAACAGCTGATCGGTCGGCGGACGACTCGTCCGCGCGATAGTCAGGAGGAGCAGAATCGTCGTCACGCCGGCGCCGATTGCGGCTTCGGTCATCGCGACGTCGGGCGCGAGCAGGTACGTGTAGAGGATCGCCATCCCGAGGCTGTAAGCGCCGAAGACGACGATCGCGGAGAGGACGTCCCGGAACAGGGCCGTGGCGATCGCGGTCAGCAGGATGAACACGGCGAGGGTGAGGGCGAACGGACTCATTTGGTCTCACCCTCCTCCTCCGAATCCTTCGTCCACGGGTCGATGCCGCTCTCCGCGGCCGAGCGGGTGATCGCGTGGGCCGCGGTCGGATTCGTGATGAAGACGAAAAACAGCAACAAGACGGTGTATACCGTCGCGTGCTGCCAGCCGAGCGCGAGTGCGACGGCTGCGAGTGCGAGTCCCGCGCCGAGCGTGTCCGCCTGGGATGCGGTGTGTGCGCGCGCGTAGACGTCGGGCAATCGAAGCACGCCCATCGCCGAGACGAACGTGAAGAACAGTCCAAAGGCGATGAGGACGATAATCGCCCAGAACCGGATCGACTCGATCACAACACACCACCTCGCTCGACCGTAAACTTCGAGATGGCGACCGCCATCAGGAAGTTGAGCAGGGCGTAGATCAACGCGATATCGAGGAACCACGGCTCGTCGAGTCCCGCCGCGAGCAGGGCCAGGATGACGACCGTGTTCGTCCCGAGAACGTTGACGGCGAGCAGTCGGTCCTGCGTCGTCGGCCCCGCGACGGCCCGATAGAACATCAAGATTGCAAGGACGACGAACAGCGCCGCCGCGCCGAGGAAAATTTCCTCGACCGTCACGCCGCTGGGGATCACTGCTCTTCACCCCCGAGAATCTCGGTGTCACCGCGCTCTCTCGGCGTCGCGATCGCAGCCGCTTCGCGGCCGTGGAAGACGAATCTGACGGCACGCTCGAGCGACCCGTCGAAGAGATCCTCACGGGCAGACGGGATAAGCGTGTGAACGATCAGCCGCTGGTCGTCGCCGCGGACCACGAGCGTCCCCGGCGTGAGCGTGATGCTGTTCGCGAGCGCGAGCAGCGGGAGTCCGCCTCTGACTCGGGCGTTAAGACGGGTCATCGTGGGATCGATCGGCAGCGACGGCCGCAGGATCACGATCGAAATCGCGAGGTTGGCCTTGACGATCTCCCAGATGAGATACGGGACGTAGAGGCCAAAGCGGAGCGTTCGGAGCGGCGACTGGATCCGATCGAGCGGAAACGTAAACGTGATGTGTGCGAGCGAGACGGAAACGATGCCGGCAACCGCCGCGCCCGTCACGAGATCGAACCAGTAGGTCGGATCACCGAGGATCAGATAGAAACCGTAGGAGATCCAGAATAGGGCGAACAGTCGGTCGAAGCGTTCGGTCCCGTCGCCGACCAGTCGCTCGTGGCGCGCCGGTCGTTCGACCGGTGCCTCGTCGTACGCCAACCCGACAGCGTCGAGTTCGCGTTCGATCGACTGGAGCATCTGGGCCGTCGCACCCGGCTGATACTCCGGGTCGAGCACGACCAGACCCATGTCCTGTTCGCGCGCGTAGTCGTCGAACGCACTGGCAAAGTCGCGGGGACCGAAGAGATACTCGTCGGTGCCGAGCAGCGTCGTCTCGACCGTGACCGACGCACTGCCGGCGTCCTCTCGAACCCAGTTGGCCGCTTTCGAGAGGATCTCTTTGGCCGCCTCGGTCTCCTGTTGGCCCTCGATGAGGTCCGCCTCGTGGGGTAACGCGACCACCAGATGGACCTCGAGTTCGTCCGCTCGTTCGAGACCGGACTGAACCGCGTAGCCGACCGTCTGTCGAACGGTCACCGTATCCGACAGCGGTACGAGCACTCGTTCAACCGCCACGGCGCGTCCCTCCTCGAGACAGTCGATAGATATTCATGTCACTCGTCGTTAGTCGAGTCAAGCGGTAGCCGTAGGAAAACGATTTCGTTATCCGCCAGACGAACTGACGGTTCAGCGAATTGTATCGGCCGAATCGTAACAACGGAATTTGGTTTTCGATACGACGAGAGTATCGCTCGAGAGATAAATCGAACGAACGACCGGTATCTTTACAATCGCATTTGATCTATCTCAACCTAACTTTCAGCATGGAGACGAACGATACCGTTCGCAGTCGATTCGAACCCGCCCGCACCGGACTGACGCCGCTCCGGGCCGTGATCTGGGCGCTGGTCGCCGTCTCGTTCAACCCCGGTCGACGGCGTTCGGAACCGTCCACTGACGCTGGTGACTCGTACGAAGCCCTGACGATCAGTCCATAACCAATGCAGGACCGAACCGACAAACAGCGCGACCGACTCGCCGCACAGGTGTTCGTCTGCACGAACGACCGCGACTCGGAGTACGCCTGCTGTGCCGATGTCGGCGGCCAGGAGACCCTCGAGGCGATCAAATCCTGGCTTCGCGAGCGCAACGCGTTCTGGAGCCCGATTTCGGTAACCGAAACCGGCTGTCTGGGCCTCTGCAGCGAGGCGGGAACGGCGATCGCGATCCAGCCGCGAAACCGGTGGTACTCGGATATTCAGCCCGAAGACGTTCCGACGCTTCTCGAGCGCGAGTTCGGTCCGAACGCCGACCGTGTCGGCGAGGCGTTCAGCGAGGACGCGGGTGACGGCAAGCACGCAGCCGGCGATTGAGAACTGATCACCCGTCACAACTGTTTTGTCGTCCGATTCCGACTGGTTGCGTACGATAATGCTCGCCTGGCCGGAGGAAACCATCTACGAGGGCGTGGCGTCGGTCGCGGCGGATCGACCGGACCGGGCGGCCGTCGTCTTTCGAGGATCCGCCTGGAGCTACGCGGAGCTGCTCGAGGAGAGTCGCGCGCTCGCTCACGGGCTCGCCGACCTGGGCGTCTCGGCGGGGGACGTCGTCGCCGTCTGGCTCGGAAACCGGCCCGAGTGGATCGTCTGTCAGCTCGCGACGTCGTTTCTCGGCGCGGCGATGGTCGCCGTCAACACGCGCTACCGAACCCACGAACTCGAGTACATGCTCACCGATTCGGCGGCGAGCGTGCTCGTCACCGAGGAGTCGCTGCTCGGCCGGAACTACCACGAGATGCTCGAGACGACGGTCCCCGAGGTGGCAAAACAGTCGCCCGATTCGTTCGCTCCCGACTCGATCCCCGCGCTCGAGGCGGTCGTCAGCCTCGATTCGTCGTCGAACCTATCGGCACTGCGCGGGTACAATACGGTACTCGGGACGGGATGTGATCGGCTGGAAAGCGAGCAAAACTCGCTCGAGCCAGCGACCGATCCGACCGCGCCGGCGGCGATTTTCTACACCAGCGGCACGACGAGCGATCCGAAGGGCTGTCTGCAGTCGAGTCGGTCGCTGTTGAACCACTCCGCCCACGTCGCGGACCACCTCGACGTCACTGCAAGCGACACCGGCGTCGCAACGCTGCCGTTCTGCGGGATCTGGGGGTACAACACCCTGTTCAGTCACCTCGCGACCGGCGCGACGGTCGTCGCACAGACCCATTTCGATCCCGAGACGACCCTCGGACTGGTCGACGAGTACGACGCGACCGCCCTCACCGGACTCGGCGTGATGTTCGAACGGCTGCTCGAGCACGAGTCCTTCGCGCGGTCGCGCGTTGAGACGATCGAACGCGGGGTAGTCGGCTTTATCAGTAAGGGATACGACGAGCCCCTATTCGAGCGCATCGAGGAGACGTTCGGGTTCCCCGTGGTCCAGCCCTACGGGCTCTCGGAGGCGAACAGCCAGATCTTCGTCGGCGATCCGGACGATCCGATCGACCGCCGGAAACGCGTCGGCGGGCCGCCGATCCACCCGGCGATCGACGCGACGATCGTCGACCCCGAAACCCGGGAGGAGCTACCGACGGGCGAGGAGGGCGAACTCGCCCTCCGGGGCTACCTGCTCGCGGACGGCTATCTCGGCAAACCCGAGGCGACTGCCGAAGCCTTCAGTGAGTCGGGTTGGTTCTACACCGGCGATCTCGCGACCGTGGACGACGACGGCTCCGTCTACTACCGCTCGAGACTCGACGACGCGCTCCGAACGCGGGGCTTTCTCGTCGCGCCTCGCGAGATTGCGGCTACCGTCGAAGAGCACCCGGGCGTTCGCTCCTGCGAAGTCGTCGGCGCACCCCACCCCAGGCACGGTGAAGTGCCGGTCGCGTTCGTTATCACCAACGGTGACGGACGTGACGGTGACGGAAGCGACGGGAACGGAGGTAACAACGTGTTCGCAACGGATTTGGAGTCGTTCCTCGAGGACCGCGTGGCCGACTACAAGGTGCCCGCCGCGTTCGAGTTCGTCGACGAGTTCCCGACGACGGAGGGACCGAACGGCGAGAAGGTACAGAAAACGCTATTGCGAGAACGAGTGCAGGACCGGTTCACCGAGTGAGATACACGATGGATACCCCAGAGGCGGACGGAGGAGACGAACTGGACGAAACGCAACGCGCAGACGACAAGTCCACTGACAAACGACTCGTCTCGGGCTGGCACGGCCGCTACTACGAGGACTTCGAAGTGGGGGATATCTACAAACACCCCTTCGGCCGCACCGTCACCGAGACGGACAACGTCTGGCTGACGAACGTGACGATGAACCTCAACCCGATGCACTTCAACGAGGCCTACGCCGCCGAGACGGAGTTCGGCGAGGCCTCGTCGACGACACCTTCGTCATCGCGCACCCGTCTTCCACGGCGACACCATCTACGCCGAAAGCGAGGTCCTGAGCAAGCGGGAACTCGAGTCCCGCGACCACGTCGGCATCGTCGAAACCGAACTCCGGGCGTACAACCAGGACGGTGAGCACGTGTTGAGCGTAGAGCGAACGCCAATGGTGCTGAAACGCGAACACGCCGAGCCGTCGGCTGCGAAACCGCCGGGATGGCTCGAGGGGATCGGCACGCAGCCGGAGGACTGCTAAAAAGCAGCATCAGTAGCATTTTCAAACAATCAGCTTTGTTGAAATCCTCAATCGATGATAGTTTTCAGCTACCGTGCTGAATACACGCGTATCGCCTTGGCTTGGGTTCGCATCTGATTGGGAGGAATCGAGTAGTTGGAAATATCTGATGAGATTTTAGGGGAAAGTCTGGTCTTCTATACGGTAAACGGTGTTCGGTAAGAAGAGTCACCGTTTTGGGGTTGAACCCAGCCGTTGAGGGAGACCCGAATCTTCCTTTCGTGAATTACATCGGCTTCTTCAGGCCCGTCGGAGACCACGACGTAGTCGTAGTGTTGGCTCAGCAGTTTCCACACTATGGACGGATCGTTCTAACAGGCTCAAAGCGTTTGCAAAAGATAGCAAACCCAAATTGGTCACTGTAATACCAGCATTCTCCTATCAACCAGTTCAGTCATGCAGCGGTGAAACGAAGGACGGCGAGACGCGGACTACAACCTTGGGGACCTTATTCTGTCGTGCGCTTACCCCACTCCTCCGGATTCGGATCGTAACTGGGGCCGACGAAGAACTCCATTGCTCCCGGCTGGCTATCGACTGTGAGTTCCGTCTCGTCAATCATCTCACCGTCGAGACTGAACTGGACTGGCGCCCCCTCGTGCGTTACGTGGAGGTGTGACGTCTTCAGTCGCGTGAGGTACGTGGCGTTGCGACGGAGCAGTTTGTCAGCAGCACCCGCCGCGAGGTAATTGAGCGTCGGCGCGTCCTCGATAATGACGACGTTTACCTGCCCGTCCTCCATGTTCGCCTGACGCATTCGTTCGCCGGGGAACCGTCTACCGTTCCCAATCAGCAACATCAGCGCATCTCCGGTCCAAGCAGGGTCGCGGTCGGGCCCCACTGAGACGTGTAGTTTCAAACTCTCGAAGTCCTGAGACACCGACATCGTCGTAAGTACGTACGCCAACACGCCGAGTCGTCGCTTGCGGGCGGGCGTCGTCTTCGCACTCGCATCTGCCGTCAGACCACCGACACACGAGTTCAGGAACGGGCGACCGTTCGCCATCCCTACGTCAAGCCCACGCGGTTCATTGGATTCGATTACCTCGAAAGCGTGCTCGACGCCGCGGATGCCGACGTTGTCCGCAAAATCATTCCCAGTCCCAGCCGGGATGACGCCCAGCGAGACCTCGTCTAACTTCTCCGCTTTGAGTACGCCCGTGAGCGTCCCATTCAGAGTTCCGTCACCGCCGCAGGCAACGACTGTATCCGCGCGCTTCGCTGTCTCGGCCGCAAGTTCGACCGTGTGGTCGCCCCCCTCGCTATCCAGGACCTCCCAGCCGCGCTCGATTGCCATCTCCCGTGCTATCTGGGTTCGCTTCCCGTCGCCACTACGGGGATTTCTGACGACGACCGCACCTGATCCACTCATACCACACCGTGACGCCACGCCCTGAAATGGATGGCGACGACGCCTTTATCATATGACTACCATCCACTACTTATGGTCAAGATTCTGTCAACAAACACTAGTATTTTATCATGAGAGCGTGACCAGAACGACTGTGTTCGATCGCGACCTGCATACGCACAGTCGGTTCTTTCACCGCGCTCCCGAGTTCGCGGTTGGCTACGACCCTCATAGCGTACGGGCAACGCTCAGGATAGCACGCCGACGCGGACTCGACGGAGTCGCAGTTACGAATCACGACTTCTTTCGGCGCGAAACCCTATTAGCGATGCCTGTATCCCCGGTATTGAGATATCGACGACAGAGGGCTATCTTCTCGCTATCGGCCCGAAGCCACCCGAACGCACGTATTCCGGTACCCTTTCTCCCGAAGAAGCCGTCGAACTCGCACACCAGCACGACTGCGTCACAATCGTCGCCCACCCGTTCCGGAACAGTCGCCTTCGGGAGAGCGACGCGGACTTCGACGCGATAGAAATCAACGGTAAACACCCAGAGCATCGGGAGCAAATCCAACGTAATGGCTCTATTGAAATTTTCATCAGATGATAGGTTGAGACCACCCATCGGTCAGTATAGGGCAAGGGGTGTGTCCGTCGAATCAGTTTTCCACTCGTACCATCAGTATCCGTCCTTTCTACCGACACTGCTCGCACTGCAGAAAGCAGACCCACATCGCTTCCGAACAATTGTGGCCTCACGCCAACATTGATCCGAACCCGCGTGGTCGACCCACTATGTCCAGCACTGACTCCGACACCGACATCGTCCTCGTTGACGGCGCACGAACGCCACACGGAACGCTCCTCGGATCGCTCGCGGACGTCGAACCGGTCGAGTTGGGTCGCATAGCCGTAGATGGACTCCTCGATCGAGTCTCCATCGACGAAACCGACGTCGACTGGGTGGCCCTCGGCAACGCGATCCAGGCCGGAATCGGGCAAGTTCCGGGTCGACAGGTCGTCGTGAAGTCCGCGCTCCCGAACGAGACGCGGGCGACGACGATCAACGAGGCCTCGGGATCGGGAGTGAGCGCCATCTCGCTCGCTGCGGACCGAATCGCGGCGGGCCGGGACGAGTTCGCGATCGCCGGCGGGTTCGAATCCATGTCGAACGCCCCGTGGATCCTGCCGGGCTACCGGAAGGGCCGCCGCTACGGGAACGTCGAACTCGAGGACTCGATGCTGCTCGACTCGCTGTGGGACGTGAACCTCGACGTTCACATGGGCGAGATCACCGAAGGGCTGGTCGACCGCGAAGCGGTTTCGCGCGAAGCACAGGACGAGTACGCCCTCGGAAGCCACCAGCGCGCCGCCGAAGCGATCGAATCCGGCACGTTCGACGACGAAATCGTCCCCGTCGAGACGAACGGCGAGACGGTCGACACCGACCAGGGACCGCGACCCGATTCCACGCTGGAGAAGCTGGCTGAACTGCCGACACCGTTCGCGGAGGACGGCACGATCACCCCTGGAAACGCCTCGAAACTCAGCGACGGTGCGGGTGCGGTCCTGCTGGCCGACGAGGCCGCGGCCGCGGATCGCGGTCTCGAGCCGATGGCGCGCGTCGTCGACTATGCGACCGCTTATCGGGACCCCGATCGGTTCAACGAGGCCGTCGGCGACGTGGTCGCGGACTTGCTCGAGCGAAACGACCTCGCCGTTGAGGACGTCGACGCCTACTGGATCAACGAGGCGTTCGCCGCCCAGGCGGTGTACGTCATGGACCGGATCGGCATTCCGCGGGAGAACATGAACCCGAACGGCGGGGCGGTCGCCTTCGGTCACCCGATCGGCGCCTCCGGCGGGATGCTCGCGGCCAGCCTCGCCTACCAGTTTCGAGACGATCCGGACGTCTCCCGCGGCTTCGTCGGCATGAGCATCGGCGGCGGCGGCGCGATTATGGCGCTGCTCGAGGAGTACTGACTCCCAGTCGAGAACCGACGACGCGGTTCGTCGCTCAAGCCCTTCGGGACGTTTAGGTAGCAGCCGTTCCGAAGGTCCGTCAATGACGCTGTACTCGCGGGTTCGCCCCCTCGCGTTCAAGCTACCGGCCGAGACGGCCCACGACCTCGGCAAGCGGACGCTCCGGACCGCTCAGTCGACGTGGCCCACGCGAACGGCCCTCTCGGCTGCGTATCAGTACGAGCATCCGGCCCTCGAGGTCGATCTGTTCGACACCACGTTTCCGAACCCCGTCGGCGTCGCCGCGGGGTTCGACAAGAACGCCGAAGTGACCCACGCCCTCGAGGCGCTCGGCTTCGGCTTCGTCGAGATCGGTACCGTGACGCCCTACCCCCAGTCGGGGAACGATCGGCCGCGGCTGTTCCGGCTGCAGGAAGACGAGGCGATGGTCAACCGGATGGGATTCAACGGGCAGGGGATGGAGCGCGTGAAGTCGCGAGTCGAGACCGACGGCACGCCCGACTTCCCGCTCGGCGTGAACATCGGCAAGATGAACTCCTCGAACGAGCGGGAGGCGATCGAAGACTACCGGCGCGTCTTCGACCGACTCTCGCCGTTCGCCGACTACGTCGTCGTCAACGTCTCCTGTCCGAACACGCCCGACGAGTTCGACGAGGCCTCGCCCGACCACCTGCGAGAGATTTTCGAGACGCTCGAGGACGAAAACGACGCGGACGCCCCCATCCTGGTCAAGATCGGTCCCGACGAACCCGAGGAGTCGGTACTCGATCTCGTCGACATCGTCCAGGCGTTCGATCTGGAGGGCATCGTCGCGACGAACACCTCCACGAGCCGCGAGGGTCTCGAGTCGCCGACCCGGGAAGAGTGGGGTGGTCTCAGCGGAGCCCCGCTTCAGGACCGGTCGACCGACGTCATTCGAACGGTTGCCGAGTACACGGACGGCGAGCTCCCAATCGTCGGCGTCGGCGGCGTCGACTCGCCGGGAAGCGCCTACGAGAAAATTCTGGCCGGCGCCTCGCTCGTCCAGCTGTACACCGGATTCGTCTACGAGGGGCCGTCGACGGCGAAACGGATCAACCGAGGGCTGGTACAGCTACTCGAGCGAGACGGCTTCGCGTCGGTCGAAGAAGCTGTTGGTTCGGGCCTCGACTAAACGGCCGTATCTGCGTAACTACATCGATCAGTCCGCAGGCTCGGGATCGTCGATCGCGTCGTCGAGCCCGTGCATCTCCGCGGGACCGACGGTCTCGTCGGTGCGTTCCTCGTGAATCTCACGACTCCCGGAATCCTCCTGCTGGGGTTCGACCACGGGTTCCGCGTCGCCGTCGGTCACGGAAAGGTACACCGACCGAAGCTGTTCCGTCTTATCCCCTTCGCTGGCCTCGTCCGTCTCGGAGTCGATAGCTGTCATCGTTCGTGATCCTCATCGGTTCCAGTGGTGCCGGTTGCGAATATAAGCCGATCGCCGCTTTCAGAAAGTGAGAATCGTCACGGCGAACGACACCGAATAGCCGTTCGGCCGGAAAAATCGATCAAACGGGAACGAAGCCGTGGTTCTCAGTCGACGTCGACACGCGTTCCGTAGCCCGACTCGCCGACGACCGCGCCATCCTCGTAGACGACCTCGCCGCGGACGACCGTCGACACCACGTTTCCGGTGAACGACTCGCCCACGAACGGCGTGACGCAGTTCTTCGAGTGGAGTTCGTCGCTACTCTCGAGCGTCCACTCCCGATCGGGGTCGACGATCGTAAAGTCGGCGTCGGTGCCGACCTGCAGCGATCCCTTCTGGGGGTACATGCCCCAGACCTGTGCCGGTCGGGTCGAGTGGCGGCGGACCCACTCCTCGAGCGTGAGGCGACCCTGATCGACGAAGGAGAGCATGACCGGGACTTCGGTCTCGAGGCCAACGAATCCCGAAATCGCCTCCCAAGTGTTGCCGAAGGGATCGTCGACTTTCTTCTCCTCGGGGGTGTGTGGTGCGTGATCGGTCGCGATACAGTCGATCGCGCCGTCGTCGATCCCGACCGCCCAGAGCTTCTCGCGCTCCTCGGCGTTTCGAATGGGAGGCTGAATCCGCGCCGGATTCCCCTTCTCCCGCATGACCTCCTCGGTAAACCAGAGGTAGTGAGGCGTCGTCTCGGCGGTCACGTCCACCCCCCGGTCCTTCCCGCGGGCGACGGCCTCGGCAGCCGATCCCGAAGAGACGTGGTACATGTGGATCTTCGCGCCGGTCTCCTCGGCGAAGGTAATCATCCGTTCGACGGCCTCGCGCTCGGCGATCACGGGCCGGGAGTGGGAGTGATCGATCGGGGCGTTCCGCCCTTCAGCCTGGAACTGTTCCGTGTAGTGATCGATGATCTCTCCGTTCTCCTCGTGGAAGCCGAGGCGCTTGCCCGTCTCCCGAATCTGCTCCATCGCCTCGAGGATCTCGCCGTCGTTCGGCGGCGGCACGTCGCCCACCGTCGATCCGAGGAAGATTTTGTAGCCGAGCGCGCCGGCCTCGTCGATGGCCGGAATCAGATCGAGGTTCTCGCTCGTGACGACGACGTAGCTCTGGAAGTCGACGTGCGCGGCGGCCTCGCCGCGCTCGAACTTCAACGCGAGGTGCTCGGGACGGTCGATGACGGGATCCGTGTTGGGCATCCCGACGACGGTCGTCACGCCGCCGGCGGCGGCCGCTCGCGTCGCGGATTCCCAGTCTTCCTTGTACTCGAGGCCGGGTTCGCGGTTGTGAATGTGGCAGTCGACGATCCCCGGCACGAGGACGTTTTCGTCGGCATCGACGACGCGATCCGCGTCGGGCAGACGGTCGCTCCGACCGACGGCGACGATCTCACCGTCCTCGACGGCGACGCCCGAGTTCGGCGTCCGCCCGGCGGGAGTCACCACGGTACAGTTGCGTACGACGAGGTCGACGGTCATTGCCGGGAGTTGCCGAGCGCGGCGCATATAGCTTCTGTTGGGCGGTGAGCGCAGAGGCCGCGTTCCCGAGCGACAGTTGCCTCGAGCCCCGCGGGCGCTCGAACGTGTCGACTGGGCCTCTCGGTTCCCGGCGGGCCGTCGAACCCGAAGCGTCTCGATGGGGGGAGCCAGTCCGGAGATGAAGCCGGCTCAGTAGCGAACTACTAGCGCGCGTAGGGACCGAATACGGTAGGGTACGAGTGCTATACTAAACGGCGGGGAAGTGGGACGGAGAGTAGATGGATTCGCCAGCGATTCGTGACAAGACGGTGCTCGTGACCGGTGGGGCGGGCTTCATCGGCAGTCACCTCGTCGAGGCTCTGGCCCCGCACAACGAGGTCCGGGTACTCGACAACTTCTCGTCGGGCGACCGGACGAACCTTCCCGAGGACGTGACGATCGTCGAGGGAGATATCCGCGATCCGATCGCCCTGCAGCAGGCGGCCCGCGGCGTCGATATCATCTTCCACCACGCCGCCGTCGTCAGCGTCTCCCGAAGCGTCGACGCCCCCCGCCAGAGCAACGAGACAAATCTCGACGCGAGTTTGCTCGTCTTAGAGCAGGCCCGCCAGGAGGACGCACGGGTCGTCGTCGCCTCGAGCGCGGCGGTTTACGGCCATCCTGACGAGCTTCCGGTTTCGGAGACGGCGTCGACCGAGCCGTCGTCACCGTACGGCATTCAAAAGCTCGCGCTCGATCAGTACACCCGACTCTACGAGGACCTGTACGGTCTCGAGACGGTGGCCCTACGGTACTTCAACGCTTACGGACCGCGCCAGCAGGGCCCCTACAGCGGCGTCATCTCGACGTTTCTCGAGCAGGCGCGCGCGGACGACCCGATCACGGTCGAGGGCGACGGCGAGCAGACCCGCGATTTCGTCCACGTGAGCGATATCGTCCGAGCGAACCTCTACGCGGCAACCACCGACGACGTCGGCGAAGCGTACAACATCGGGACGGGGACCCGAATCTCGATCGAGGAGTTGGCCGAGACGATTCGAGACGCGACCGATTCGTCGTCGTCGATCGTGCACCGCGACCCCCGCCCCGGAGATATCAGACACAGTGGGGCGGATATCGACAGGGCGAAGCGGACGCTCGGGTTCGAGCCGCGAGTGAGCCTCGAGTGCGGGATTCAATCGCTCGTCGACGGAACGCGGCTCGCACCGGTCGACGACACCGAGACCCTCCTCGAGTCGGCGACGAACAGTCGCTAGCATCCGGGCAATCGTTCGTCCGATCGCACGACCGCTGAGTGAGGGGTGTGAGACCCGTTTTGAAGCGACGGAAAAGGTGACAGCCATCGGAATCCGATCCGTGGCGGCGGAGCCACGACCGATGTCGTGTTGGGATTAAATAACCGGTGAGTGTCTCAAAAACCGACTTCTGAGGCCGTACAACACGGTTTTCATGAGTGTAGGTGAAAGATAACTAACGGTATCCGCAGCCTCGAAGGGACGTATGATCGAAAGCCTCATCGTATTCGCAGTGAGCCTACTCATCGGCGCTATCGGCATCTACGCCGGTGCAAAGGTGATCGTCGACTCCGAAGACTACACGTACGCACTCGTCACGGCCCTGTTAGGGGCGATCATCTGGGGCGTCGTCGGGTTCTTCTTCGGCTGGATCCCGCTGCTCGGGCCGCTCCTGGTCTTCGTCGCCTATCTCGCAATCATCAACGCCCGATACCCGGGCGGTTGGGTCGACGCGGCCGCGATTACGATCGTCGCCTGGCTCTCCGTCCTGATCGTGCTCTACGTCCTCGCACTCGTCGGCGTGACCGGATTCGACGCCGTTGGTGTGCCGGGCGTCTAACGTGAGCGACGGCCAGCCACGTCACTGCGGAATCGGGCGCTCAACAACACTGTTCTCGCGGCTTCCGTGACGAGAGCACCGCGTGACGAACTCGCACCGGCGCGTCGTTTCGACTTCGACGTCGATCCGGGAGCCGGCTTCTCGCTCAAGCCAAACGGAACCGTCGTCACAGTCTGGACTGCAAACGGAGACGACGCATCGGTAGCAGCCACCACTCGGGCTCGATAGCAGCTATCACTCGGAGTTGGTAGCCGTCGAAATGACCGAACAGTTCGCTCGGTCGCGAGCGACGGATTGCGGCCGGATGTCCCATCGGCCTCAGTGGGCCATCACGTTCACTGGTCACCCGAACGCGTGCTCGCGATCACTGTGGTTTCGACCGACGATGGCGACCACACCGGACTCGAGACGGTGTTCGGAACCGATCCGTTGTGGAACAGCGATCGCTCGAGCACCCTCCTCATCTACCCCTCCGGAGGGCATCGGCTCGTAACGCGACAGCAGAGAACGACTTCTGTCCTCGAACTCGCCCGCCAGTTCGGCGGGACCGGGTCCGGAGATGGCGTGTAATCCAGTTGCCCCCCACTCGAAGTAGCCGACGGACTGGCGGTCGTCGTCGGTCGCCGACCGCCACG
This sequence comes from Natronorubrum amylolyticum, assembly GCF_052040145.1. NCBI lineage: Archaea > Methanobacteriati > Methanobacteriota > Halobacteria > Halobacteriales > Natrialbaceae > Natronorubrum > Natronorubrum amylolyticum. Next base: position 75,374 of record NZ_JBPPFW010000006.1, on the reverse strand, counting down.
ACTGACGATGGCAGCAACAGATTGATTCACAACAGCAACGACAGCCACGGCCGACATACCACTGACAGAATCGCTCTCTGCCGCCACGACCGACCCGTTGGTAGCGATAAATTGAACGGATTTCGAGAGACTCACGGAAGTATTTACTTACCGACTAAATCGAGTGGAATCCGAGCTAGTCGTTGCGAACGTCCGACCGAGTTTATTCGAACCCTCGGTCTACGTATCGTCGGAGCAACACCGAGTGATCGCCGTCGCGGCCACCAACTCCCACGGTGAATGCGGCAGCTTCGGTGGTGGAGAAGCACCAGTGAACACAACCGACGCAATCGGCACGGGGTTTCGAGCGAGCGGATCGTGTGCGACAACTGTACAGCGCTGCTGTGCACGAGCCCGAACTGTACGCGATCTAACTGTCGTCCGTCCACGACATCGCGACAGGAGACGAGCGCACGATCTATCACCTCCCATGAGATACGATATCGTACGAATAAATGATTGATAAAAAACATTTTGAGGAGCGGTCACGACGGTATAGAGAAACGTGAGTGAAACCAGCCACACCCAGCCCACATGAGCATTCAGTTCCGAGCCTCCGTCGCGGCGGTCGCCGCTTTCAGTACGGTCAGCACCGCATCAGTCCCCACCGGCACGAGCGTCGAGACACTCATCCCACTTATCGTCTCCAGCCACGGACAGCCGGCCCAGATCGGGTGGAGCCCACACCTCGCAGCGCTGATCGGCATTCTGGCACTCGCGCTCCTCGGTGGCGTCCTCGCCGCCCGCAACCGATTTGACGAGCGGGACACGCTCGTCACCGAGTCGGAGCCACGGAGCGAGGAGTTCCTGACCGACCGAGAGCGAGTTCAACAACTCGTCCGCGAGAACGGCGGTCGGATGAAGCAATCGAGAATCGTCGACTCCGTCGACTGGTCGAAAGCGAAGGTCAGTCGACTGCTCGCCGAACTCGAGGAGGAAGGCCGAGTCACGAAACTTCGTCTCGGTCGGGAGAACCTGGTCTGTCTCCCGGGTCACGAGCCGACGGCCTCCCAGTCACCAGAGAAACCGAAAAGCGAGTGACGGCCACCGCTGACAGCCGTAGCAAACGTATCAGCAACTATTGCTTTCGTGGTGCGAAGCACTGCCTGAAGCAATCCCTACCGGCCGTAGGATGCGATTTCCGGCCGCAATGGTTGTGGCGGTTTATGCGGGCTAATAGCCATTAGCCGGTGCCTTACGGCAGACAGACATGACTACACGCAATCAGCTACTCGTAGTACTCACCGCCTTGATGATGGTGTGCTCGAGCGGGGCGATGGTCGCGGGTGCGGCGCCGACCGCGACCCTCGATGAGCACGACGAGGACGAGTACGACGATTCAGACGCGGGCGAGGACACAGATGCGGACGGAGATGACGCGGATCCCGACGACGCTGACGAGGAGGTGGATCCACCTGAGGACGGCGTCGACGAGGACGCCGAAGCGACCGTGACGTTCACCGACCAGGAACTCGAGAACGACACGGTCGTCGTCGACGAAGTGACGGTCGATGACGGCGGCTTCGTCGTGATTCACGACAGCAGCCTGCTCGCGGGCAACGTCTTCGAGAGCGTCATCGGCGTCTCCGAGTATCTCGACGCGGGGACACACGAGAACGTCGAAGTGACCCTCGACGAGCCGCTCGAGGAGGACGAGACGCTCATCGCGATGCCCCACTTCGACACGAACGACAACGAGGAGTACGACTTCGTCGAGACCGACGGTGCGGAAGACGGTCCGTACCTCACTGCTGACGACGAGCCGGTGACCGACGAAGCCGTCGTCACCGTCGACGCGGAATCGGAGGAACCGCCCGAAGAGACCCCTGAAGCGGTCGAAGAAGAGCCAGTAGCGGAGGAGCCGGTTGACGAAGAGGGTGTAGACGTCGACGAGGAACCGGTTGAGGAGGAGCCAGCCGACGTGGCCCCTGACGATGCTGACGACGAACCACCCGAAGAAGAGCCTGACGCAGTCGAAGATGAACCGGTAGCGGAGGAGCCGGCTGACGAAGAGGCTGTAGACGCCGACGACGAACCAGTTGAAGAGGAACCCGAAGCGGTCGATGACGATACCGTCGACGTTCTCATCGAAGAGGTGACGATCTTCGTGTTCTTCGATGAACTACCGCACGACAAGCCAGCCGACGGCCACCACGTCGACGTCGACGCGAACGATGTCGATGTTGACGACGATCTCGAGGGCGCTGCAATCGACGGCGACGCAGCCGAAACCGATGCGACTGCCGGTGACGATGCGGCTCACGACGGTGCGAACGAGACGTACGATCTCGACGAACTCGGCTACACGTTCACCGATATCGAACTCAACGTCACTATCGAGACGGTGACGATCGTGCCGATTTACGATCACCACGGTGACGACCACCATTACGACGCCGACAGCGGTCACCACCATGCCGACGGCGACCACCACGACGCCGACAACGGAACGGACGGCGTCGAAGCGGATTCAGTTGACGACGCACACGATGCAGCCGACCACGACGAGTACGACGTCGTGATCGAACACGCGTCCGTCTTCGTGTTCGTCGGTGATCTCGGTGAGCTACCACACCACCCAATCGACGACGGATCGGCTGAGCACTCCGACGACTACGACGATGCTGGCGACGACGACGGTGCCGACATCCAGCCCGCCATCGCGAGCGCGCTCTAGGCACAGCTCGTCGGATCACCCCGTCGAACAGCCGCTTTTCTCGGCGCTATCGAACCGCAGACCGAAACGCGTTCTCAAAAGTCACTCACTGACAGCAGCGCCACACGACAGCCGATAGTGGCGTCACGCGAGCAGCCGATACAGGCTGCTCGCAGCAACGGCCAACAGCACGACGACGCTCGAGAGAACGGGATCGACGCTCGAAAGCAGCGGAATCCCGAGCCCGGCGAACGCGATCACAGCGAGGCCGAGCAGACAGACGGCGAAGTGAAACCGGAGCGCCGTCGACTCGGTCTCCCCGTGGCCGTCGATGTACTGCAGGACATCGTCGAAGTTCGGACCCCGCTGGATCGTCTTCGCGTCGGAATCGTACTCGATGACGGCATCCTCCTGGAGCTGTGGAAGATGCGTCTGCTGGAGGGAGACGTAGACGCTTTTGTACAGATTGTTCGGAACAGGTGTCGTGTCGGTTTCGTTGGCAGCGATCTCCGATGCGATGTCGGAGACGTCGACCTGTCCGGCCTCCTCGGCGAGGAGTTGGACGATAGCCCGCCGTCTGTCGTTCCCGAGGATGTGGAACACTTCACTTTCGGCGAGTGACTCGGAACGATTGGTCTGGACAGACATCGATCAGGAAGAGCGCGTATTGTCGACGAGCAGTCCACCACCAGGTACCATACGCATCGTCGTTTCGCAGACCACTAACTTTAACTTTTGCAGACTAGATCCCACCTGACCTGCCGCTGACGCGGCCAGCACGACCAGAATAGCAGTAAGTTCGGGATACACAGGTGTCTCTCGACACGTCGATGAGGCGGTCGGCGGTATCGCTGACGAGACCGTTTTGTCAGCGCGGTGCCGAACGAACTGGCTGAGAACACGAATCGGGATCGATTTCGGTCCGGGAAGGAGTCGACGGCGTTCGGCGGGCGGTCGCTCGTAATCACCGAATCGGGGTGTCGCGCAACGAAATCGGACCGCAAAATCGTGTCGCCCTCACTTACCCGGCAGATGGTTACCGGACTGCATCTCACGATAGGTCGTACAGGCCGGACAGCCGTGGACGATATCTCCGTTGTCACCGAAGACGCGTGCGAACTGTTGGGTTACATGGGTGCCACAGTTGCGACATCGTGCGCCTGCGGTCGACGATTCCATGGGCTTCCAATCTTGTTGGGTGGATTTCATGGTTGGATGGGGGGGTACTCGGACGAGGCGAGTGGGCGTCGGTCACCGACGTCGGTCGGTCGTCGAGACCGACCAGCGATGGCGCAGACACCGGTACATCGCCGAAGTCGTCCGGGCATCACTTCTATCGAGGGGAGCAAACGTGGATAAAGGACGCCGACCGTTCACCCGACGCACAGCCGTGAGAACCGCGAAATACGGGGTTTCCGCCCTGTACCCTACGATAACAGCGGTGTGTCACCGAATGACGATAGTTCGACAGGACGGTTTCCACACCGAGTTTAGATGGCTTGCCTTGCATTCGACGGGCAAACAGCGGATTGACCTATCCCATACCGTCCGAAAGCTCCCATTTCCAGATAGAAATTAGGAGTTTCGCTAAAGAATGATCTTGTTTCGAGATATAAGGTACATCGTTATAAAATACCACTATCGCTTACTCATCGTCGTGCTGGAACATACTGGTGCCCATGATGGGGATGGACCGTATTCCCGGTCGACCCGTCTCGATCCCCCGCTCGTGAGAGTGAACGGCTCCAACCCGCCACAACTGAGTGATTTCGACGATGTCAATGCAAGCGAGTAATACGCGATCCGAACCGACGCCAGAACCGTCCGCCCAACTCGACGTCCTCGGGGACGAGTGTGCGCGAACGATCCTCGTCGCGACGAGTGACGGACCGAAGACGGCGAAGGAACTGACCAACCGAACGGATAGCTCGTCGGCGACGGTGTACCGACGAATCAACAACCTCCTCGAGAGCGATCTCCTCTCGGAGTGCGTTCGGTTCGACGACGACGGCTCGCACACGACGGCGTACGAGGCGACGATCGAGACGCTGCAGGTCCAGATCGGTGGGGACGGGATCGACGTCTCGGTGTCGGAGATCGACGACTGACGCGTTCCGAATCGCGGTAGTGCTGATGTGATCCGGACTGAACTGACGAACCGGCGTCGGACGTACAATCCGAATGAGCGACTCTATCGGTTCGAATAGTAGTGTCCGAGACTGTCTCGAGAACGTTCACTTTAGTTCGTCGAACATGTCTTGAAAGGAGTTCTAACACTGCTGTATGATACGGATAACAAATATCTATTCAGTGGAATGGTCACTGTGATTGAACAATGCACGATCTGACCGGCTTCCAACGCGACCTCCTGTACGTGATCGCAGGTGCCGATCAGCCCTCAGGACAGACCGTCAAGGACGAAGTCGAGAAGTACTACAGTTCGGAGATCAATCACGGTCGCCTCTATCCGAACCTCGATACACTCGTGAATAAGGAGCTGGTCGAGAAGGGACAGCTCGACAGACGAACGAACTACTACGCGATTACGGACGACGGTCGAGAGCGAATCGACGAACGTCGCGAGTGGGAAGCACAGTACGTCGACTTCTAAAAGTGCGATACGAGACGAGTATCGTCGATCGACAACGGGCGTCGAGAGCGTGAGTGAGACTGACGTCCCACCGGTACCGAACGGGGCCGATATCGCGGTAACCCGGGCATAACAAAGCAATAGAGAGTCCTTTGAGATAACGATTCGAGAATGATATTCGTGTCGGCTCGAGCCAGGCGAAAGACTGACCAGCACCATCTAGTGGTCGATCGATGAGCCACGAAACGAGTACACAGACGGGATTCGGTGTCGTCCGGGAGTATCCGGTAGATCTCGCGGTCGTCTCAGTCGCCGCAGTACTGGCGTACGGGGTAGCCACGTGGTTTCCGGAAGGAAACGTCCTCAGACTGTTCGTGACGTTCCCGCTCGCGTTGTTCCTTCCGGGATACGCACTCATCTCGGTGCTCTTTCCGGCGGGAGATCGGAGCGCGCGGAAAACGACATCAGCGTCCATCGAAACGCGGCCTCGCGGAATCGACGTCGTGGAACGACTCGGACTGTCGTTCGCGGTGTCGCTCGCGATCGTTCCCGCGCTCGTGATCGCGCTGCCGTTTACTCAGTGGGGTCTCGCAACCGGTTCGATCGCGGCTGCACTCGTGATCGCCACCGTCGTTCTGGCACAACTCGGCGCCCTTCGTCGGCTCCGAACACCGAAGCCGGAGCGATTCGTCGTCTCCCCGCTCGCGTCGGTCTCGAGACTTCGGCAGGATGAAAGCGCCGTCGCGACGGTCTCGTCCGCGTTGCTCGTCCTCGCGATCGGGCTGGCTGTAGGGGCCCTTCTCATCGGGTTTCTTGCCCCAGTCTCGACGGGCGGGTTCAGCGAACTGGCACTGTACAGCGAGAACGACGACGGTGACCTGGTCGCCGGAGGAATCGACGACGAGATCGAGGCGGGCGAGTCGGTTCCGGTGACCGTCTCGATCGAGAACCAGGAGGGCGAGGAGACCGACTACACGGTCGTCGTCCAAGAACAGGTGATCGAGGACGGTGAGGTCGTCGAACGAACCGAACTCGACGAGCTCGAGACGACGCTCGACGACGGCACGACCGGGACCGGCGAGCTAGCAATTACGCCGACGGCGGGCGAGGGAGAGACGGTCCGTATCAGCGTCCTCATGTACGAGGGTGACGCGCCCGACGAACCGACGAACGACAACGCCGACGAGGACACCTTCTTCTGGGTGACGACCGAGTAACGTCCGTCGCCGTCTCTTCGGTCCTGTCCACCGCTCTTCGGGCCCAAGCCGAGCCGTACCGACACTGGACAGTCGCTACCAGGCGGAACGGCTGGGCAGCCGTCGCAAGCTGGAACTGGGACGCAATCGTGTTGATCCGACACAGCACCGCAATTGTGACCGGACGAAACACCGATTTTACTGCCGAGGGGACGCCACAACGGTCGAACCGGTTCACGTCCGCAGCGTTCCGCGACAGCCAACTCGAGACGCCCACTACCCGCACATCGGCTCGGAGACGAAAACGACGACCGTCGCGGCGGATACGTCATGTCTCAGTCAATGTCGTGAGTAGCGTCCGCTCCCGATGGCACGGTCGTTGCGCGATGGATCGAAAACCGTCTCGCTCGATAGTATCAGTTCGACGAGAGCGACCGCTCCAAACCACGAACGAGGGCAGTCACGAGAACCCAGATCGATGATGCAACCGGTCTCGAGCCGGAGACGCCGCTCTCGGTGAGCGAAAAGTCCGGTCGACCCAGAGCGAGATGGCACGCTCGGTTACAGTGCCAGTTGCAGGTCGAATTCGGGGCGACGCGAGACGTGTTGGGCGACCGAAACCGCAAGAACGAGCAGACACAGGACCAGTGCGATCGCCGGTGCGACGGTCGCCGTCAAGGGACCGATCGAGAGCCACGACAGCGCGACCCCGATCACGCCAAGCGCCGTGACCGACGCGTAGAGCCGATGCCAGGGGCGCTGATTCTCGAGTCGATGATCGAGGTACGGCTCGAAGACATCGTCGCCCGGAAGGAGATCGATGGCGTGATCGTCCGGATCCCAGTCGACGATGCCGTGCTCCTCGAGCATCGGCAGATGGGTCTGGTACAGGGAGATGTAGACGCGCCGTCGCTGCGTGCGCGTGACATCGTCCGAGTCGATACCGTTCTCCCAGGCGGCGACCTGCTCGACCAGCGGAGCGAGATCGCAGCTCCCTCCGTGTCGCTTGAGATACTGGACGGCTCGGCGTCGCCGGGCGTTGCTAAAGACGTCGAACAGTTCGGCTTGCGTCAGTTCGTGTTTAGACATAAGCGTCCTCGCGTTCCCGAAGTGGCTCCCATTCCCGTGTCACGGGTATGTTCGGATACCTCACGATACCGAATGCCAGACTGTGGCACTTTACTATCACTCGACTACCCTGGCGAAAGGTATCTGTACCAGTCGGTTGCCATGACCGACATATAATCCAATATTTCCTCACGAATACGGACCCGGAGCGATCGAACAGCGGAGTGAACGGCTGGTTCTCGACAATTCGGCAATACTCCGGTTCGTCGAGAGTATAGCTCCTGGCTACACGTCTCGCAGGCCGGGGATAACAAAGCCGTGTTACCGGCTGTATCTGGATGATTGCCCACACGGGTATCGAGGTATCAATGATATATCAACGACGACACGCAAGATTTCGACGACACGTAGCGGGCTTCAGTTCGGGAGGTGAGCCGCGGTGAGCCGGTTCGTCTGTGGAGACGACTGTACGGTCGACGACGACGTGACGGTCGGCCACGGCGAGTTCGATGCGCCGACCCGAGTCGGCGACGGCGCGACGATCAGAGCCGGATCGATCGTCTACGGTGACGTCACGATCGGCGACGAGTTCACCACGGGCCACGATGTACTCGTCAGAGAAGGAACGACGATCGGCGACGACGTCCTCGTCGGCACCAAGACGGTCATCGACGGCCAGACAACGATCGGGTCGCACGTCAGTCTGCAGACGAACGTCTACATCCCGACCGAAACGACGATCGGGGACAACGTGTTCATCGGGCCGAGCGCCGCGCTGACCAACGACGAGTACCCGATCAGGACTGACGACGGGCTCGAGGGACCGACCATCGAAGACGGCGCGTCGATCGGTGCGAACGCGACGCTGCTACCCGGCGTCACGATCGGAGAGAACGCCTTCGTCGCGGCCGGATCGGTCGTCACCGACGACGTCCCGCCCGATACGCTCGCCGTCGGCACACCGGCGTCGATTCGAGAACTTCCGAAACCGCTCGAGGGGGCGAATCAGATCGCATGACCGAGCCAGAAACCGATTCCGAGAGAGACATCGACGCCGAGACGGACGGCGGCGTCGCCGAATCCGACACCTCGGAAACTGAACCGGCCGAGAACGGAGCGGCCGACGGTGAAGCGGGCGGATCCGTCTCGATCGCCGCTCCCGACATCAGTTCGGACGCCATCGATCGGGTCGAGTCAGTTCTCGAGAGCGGTATGCTCGCCGACGGTCCCGAAGTGCGAGCCTTCGAAGACGAATTCGCCGCCTACTGCGGCGCCGAGCGGGCCGTCGCGACGTCGAACGGGACGACCGCCCTCCACGCCGCACTCGAGGCACTGGGTCTCGAGGACGGCGAGGCCGTCATCACGTCGCCGTTCTCGTTCGTCGCGAGCGCAAACGCGATCAGACTCGCCGGCGGTACCCCCGTCTTCGCGGACATCGACCCCGAGACGTACACCCTCGATCCGAGCGCCGTCGAACGGGTGCTCACAGAGCGTGACGACGTCGTCGGCATCATGCCGGTCCACCTCTACGGATTGGCAGCCGATATGAACGCGATCGGTGATATCGCGGACGAACACGACCTCTTCGTCGTCGAGGACGCCTGTCAGGCACACGGCGCGGAGATCGACGGCGACCGCGTCGGCACCCTCGGTGACGCGGCCTGCTTCTCGTTCTATCCGACGAAGAACATGACGACCGGCGAAGGTGGGATCATTACCACCGATCGCGACGACGTCGCCGACCGAGCCGCGGGCTACGTCAATCACGGTCGAGACGTCGGTGACGATGCAAGCTACGAACACATTGAGCTGGGCCACAACCACCGAATGACGAGTATGGCCGGCGCGGTCGGCCGCGCCCAACTCGAGCGACTCCCCGAGTTCAACCGCGAGCGTCGTGAGAACGCAGCCTACTACGACGAGCAGTTGGCGGAGCTACCGATCGAGACGCCGACAGCTCCCGAAGGGTACCGTCACGTCTACCACCAGTATACGATTCGGACGGACGATCGGGAGGCCATCGCAGCAACGCTCGACGAACATGGCGTCGACACCGCCGTCTACTACGACACGCCGATTCACCGTCAGCCGGCCTACGAGACAGTGAGTACGGCTGCAGAAACGTTGCCAAACGCAGAACGGGCGGCCGAGACGGTCCTCTCGCTTCCCGTCCATCCGTCACTGTCGGAGTGCGATCGACGAACCGTCGTCGACGCGGTACAGGACCACTTCCACCCCCAATGAGTCGAACACCCTCCTCACGGCCGATTCGAGCCGGCGTCATCGGCGTCGGTTCCATGGGCGAAAACCACGCGCGCGTGTATAGCGAACTACAAAACGTCGATCTCGCCTGCATCACCGATCACGACGAAGCGATCGCACAGCGAGTCGCGGACGAGTACGGCACCGAGGCCGTCGACTTCGAAACCGTCCTCGATCGCTGTGACGTCGTGACGGTCTCCGTCCCGACGCAGGCACACTACGACGTCGTCTCGGACTGTCTGGCGGCGGGCCTCCACGTCCTCGTCGAAAAGCCGATCGCCGAAACGACCGAGCAAGGGCGAGCGCTGGCGGAGCAGGCGGACAGAGAAGGGCTCGTCCTTCAGGTCGGACACATCGAACGGTTCAACCCGGCCGTCCAGACGGTAACCGACCTGATCGACGACCTCGACGTCATCAGCCTCGAGGCCGAACGCCTCGGTCCGCCGCTTGATCGAGACGCCCTCGGAAACGTCGTCTCGGATCTGATGGTCCACGACATCGACGTCGTCGGCTCCGTGCTCGACGCGAAGCCGGACACGATGACCGCAATGAGTGCCGAAAACGGCCAGTACGCCACAACAACGATGCAGTACGACGACGTCGTCGCCTCGCTGACCGCGAGTCGCGTGACCCAGAAGAAGGTCCGAAAACTCACCGTGACCGCTCGCGAGTGTCTGGTCGAAGTCGACTACCTCGAGCAGTCCGTACTGATCCACCGGAACTCCTATCCGGAGTACGTTGTCGACGACGGCAAGCGCCGGTACCGACACGAGAGCGTCATCGAACGCCCGCGGGTCGATAACGGCGAACCGCTCCGTCACGAACTCGAGGCGTTCGTCGATGCCGTTCGGACCGGTTCCGAACCGGTCGTCACCGCCGAAGACGGGATCCAAGCCCTCGAGACGGTCCAGACGATCGAGAAACTCGTCGAGGAGGACGTCAGGAAAACGGAGGTGCAAGTCCAGTGAGCCGAGAGACAACCGGTGGGCCAGGAACCGACGACGGCGCTAAAACCGAGATCGACTCGAACGGCGGTCTCTACGACTCGAGCGACTCCCCGAGTCAGCAACGCAAACTGCTCACGTCGGGCGAGCTCCCGGTTGCGGTCTACGGCCTCGGGAAGATGGGGCTCCCGCTCGCGGGCGTCTACGCAGAGACGACGGGCAACGTCACGGGCGTCGACATCGATCCCGACGTCGTCGAGACGATCAACGGCGGCGAGAGCCACGTCATCGGCGAGCCGGGACTCGGCGAACTCGTCGCCGAACAGGTCGAAGTCGGTCGATTCGAGGCGACGACTGACGGCGCCGAAGCGGCTGCAAACGCCCGGATCCACGTCATCATCGTCCCGACGCTGCTGGACGAGAACGACGAACCGAACCTGACGACGGTCGAGTCGGTAGTCGACGACATCGCGACCGGTCTCGAGCCCGGCGATCTGGTTATCGCCGAGTCGACACTGCCGCCGACGAGCTGCCGAGACGTAATCCAGCCACACCTCGAACAGGAGAGCGGGCTGGCGGCCGACGAGTTCGGCCTCGCGTTCTGTCCGGAGCGGACCTCCTCCGGTACGGCGCTGCGTGACATCCGCGGCCAGTACCCGAAGGTCGTCGGCGGCATCGACGACGAAAGTACGCGAGCCGCCGCGGTCGTTTACGACGAGCTTTCGGACAACGACGTCCATCCCGTCTCGGACGCGACAACTGCGGAGGCCGTCAAGGTGTTCGAGGGCGTCTACCGCGACGTCAACATTGGGCTGGCCAACGAACTGGGGCGGCTGGCCGACGAACTCGGTATTTCGGTCCGCGAAGCGATCGAGACGGCCAACGATCTGCCGATGTGTCAGCTCCACGATCCGGGACCGGGCGTCGGGGGCCACTGCATCCCCTACTACCCACATTTCCTGCTCTCGCAAAACGAAGAGCCGATGGATCTCACGCGGACCGCCCGACGGATCAACGACGAGATGCCGGCGGTCGTCGTGGAGCGACTCGAGCACGAACTGTCGAACACCGGTACCGATCTCGCGGACGCCGCCGTGGTCGTCCTCGGCATCACGTACCGGCCAGGCGTCGAGGAGACTCGCGCCTCACCCGCGATCGGCGTCATCGACGAGTTAGCCGATCGCGGCGCGAACGTCGCCGGTGTCGACCCGCTCGTCGATCCCGAGGAGTACGGCGCTCGAGCCGTCGGCATCGACGACCTCGCTAACGAGACCTTCGACGCAGCCGTGATCGTCACACCCCACCAGGAGTTCGACGAGATTCCGTGGGCCGATCTCGAGCCGATGGTCGTCGTCGACGGCCGAGACGCGGTCGACCTCTCGGAGACGCACCACCGAGCGTACACACTCGGCGGTGCAGCGAGCGGCCGACCGCCGACGGACGCAGATGGAAGCGACGCGGTGTCGACGGACGGTCAGTCGGTGACCGCGGACGGCGGCACGATCGAACGAGCGAGCGGTTCGGACGCGGTCGACGGCACGACAACCGACGGAGGAGACGATGTATAAGGGCAACCGAATCGGCGTCGTCGTCACGGCCTACGATGAGGAGGCGTTCGTCGGAACCGTCATCGAGACGGTTCCCGACTTCGTCGACCGAATCTACGCCGTCGACGACGCGTCACCCGACGATAGCTGGGCGGTGATCCAGCAGGTCGCATCGCAAATCAACGAGACCGCCGAACCCAGACCCGAACTCGCGGTCACCGACGGCGGCGAGGGACGACGCGTCGTCCCGATCCAGCACGAGGAGAACCGGGGCTACGGCGCGTCGGTCAAGACGGGGTACAGACACGCCGTCGAAGACGAGATGGACGTCGTCGCCGTAATGAACGGCGACGGGCAGATGGACCCCGATATCCTCCATCGAATCATCGATCCCGTCGTCGAAGGCGAAGCCGACTACGCGAAGGGGAATCGCCTCCTCGATCCCGAGGATCGACAGGATATGTCGACGTTCAGATTCGTCGGCAATGCCATGCTCACCGGGCTCTCGAAGTTCGCCTCGGGCTACTGGGCGATCAGCGACCCGCAGAACGGCTACACGGCGATTTCGCGCGAGACGATCGAAGAACTCGATCTCGACTCGGTTACGGACGAGTACGGCTTCCTCAACCACATCCTCACCCACCTCAACGTCAACGAACAGCGCGTTGCAGATGTGCCGATGACGGCGGTCTACGGCGAGGAAGAGAGCAGCATTCGATACGTCCCGTTCATTCGGTTCGTGTCATTACTGTTGCTCCGGAGCTTTATCTGGCGGCTGAAAACGCGGTTCGTCGTCCAAGAGTTCCACCCGAGCGTCGTCTTCTACGGCGCCGGCTCCGCCGGACTGGCCGGTGGCACCGCCGGTATCGCCGGCTCGTTCTTCCGAACCCTTCGCGGAAAGGACGGCTTCACCAGTGCGATGGCGTCGTTCGCGACGCTCCTGGTCGGCGTCGTCGCGCTCGGCATCGGCATCTGGCTCGACGCCGACGAGGACGAGGACCTCGAGGTGACCGGCTACGAGTATAGCACCGAACGGACCAGTAGCGAGCAGCTACCGGATCACCGGTAGTTCGACGGCTTTCACGCTGAGAAAACAGTTACAGTCCTCAGCCGACACCTAGATCGAATAGCGGACGATATCGTCAGACTCGCACGCCGGGCAGCACGTCGTCTCTTCCGAGACGTTCGTTCCGCAGTTTCGACACTCGTGGACGACCGTGGTTGACTCCTCGCGCTCGCCGGAGTTCTGTGTCGTCGCGGGTGATTCGGTACTCGGTTCCGAGTCGGCAAAGAGACCGGAGAGGAGACGAGAAAGACTCATAGAATGGGCTTACCGATTGTTCAATCGATTTTGGTATAAGTGTTTCGTGATCGAGTATTCGAGCCGGCTCCTCGAGCGAGCAACCGGCCAACGTACTAACAAAGAGTGTATCAAGAGTATATATTTCACAACAGCTAACCGTTAGTTCAGTGAGAAGGCTTATACTGTCATACTCGGCTTCATCCAGTATATGGGACGCACGAACGCGACGATCGATTCCGAGACTGAATCCGACGAGCAGGCTGGTGCAGTCGATCGAGCCGTCTCGCCGACGCTCGCGGGAACGCCGATGGCGACGATCGCAGCGACGAGACCGAGCAGGACCGAAAACGGCGAGGACCGCACCAACACGCTGACGATCATCGGTCGCGACACCCCCTCGAGTTTCGAGATCACCGTCGACGGCGAGATCGAACTGCTCACGGACGACAGTGGCACAAACGCGACCGTCGTCTCGGGATCGACCGTCGAAGGGACGGTCGAAGCCGAAACCATCCAATTCCAGTTCACCGGCGACCTCACCGACGTGACTTTCGTCGATCGCGAGATCACGGGCCTGTCACCCGCCGCCGCCCCGAACGTCCACGTGGACTACTCCGCCCCGAAACAGTCACGCCCCTGAGCCGAGGCGATTCCGATCGGCCACGGTACGGACGATACCCTCCGGTAGAACGTACGATACCGCCGACAGCAGGTAGACCGGATCACGATCGGCAGGACCCACTCGAGCGGTCGATCCAACAGGATCATGTAGCACGACGACCTTCTGTCGCACAACGCCACCCCTGGTGAACGGAGAGACAGTATGGACGACACGAATCCCGACGAATACGAGTGGGACGTCCCCGCCGAGTGGATGACTCCCGTCGACGACGATATCCTCGAGTTGATGACCGAGAACCACATCTTCGACCCCGACCACATCGAAGAAGAGGACGTCTGCCGCGCTCCGGACGCCGCCTACCGCTGTCGAGAGCTCGCAAAACGTGGGCTTCTGAAGAAGCAAGCGATCGGCATGTACGACATTACGGAGCTGGGCGAACAGTATCTCGCGGGCGAGGTCGATCCGACCGAACTCGAGGCCGACGACGAGTAACGATCCGTTCGGCGAGGAGCGCTCACGCACCCAATTCGAGTATCAGGTATCGGCTGCCTCGATCTCGACAGCGCTTGGAACGGTCGCCTCGAGGAATGCGACGACGGCGCCCGCACCGACGAACCCTTCGGCCAGCCGTCCGACCTCCTGTCCGTTCTCAAAGCACAACAGCGTCGGCACCGAGTCGATCTCGAACCGGTCGACCAGAGAGAGATCGTCGCCGGGATTCACCAACCCGACGGGAATCCCGGTCGCTCGAGCGACGTTTCCTAACACCGGCTCCATCGCCTGGCACTTCGAACAGCCGCTGGTGTAGCACTCCACGAGCGCGACGATATGGTCTTCGAGAAACGCATCGAGATCGGCACGGTCCTCGAGCCGAGTCGGCCTGTTAGCGTCCATACGCCCCGTAGCTGCTGGAGCCTAAAATCGATACTGTCGGCGACGACGCCGACAGATTTGCTGTGCAGAACGAACTACCGGCTGATCCACTCGAGTGAACTCACCTGAAACGTCACGCAGAACGGGCAGTTCGAACGATCCGTCATCGACACGCTGAACGCCGGACAGACCTCGCGTCGAAGCCCGTTCTCGCCTCCAACAGGCGCATCGTTTCGGCCGTAATCGGTCGTATATTCGATCGGACCACCCACAAACATAGCAGGTGGCTTTATATCCCGAGCCGGTAGGGAGGCGCGATGACTCGACACACAACCAACCACGACGAGCGGACGCCAATCCCCCGAAAGTCCACCCTCTTCTGCTGGGAGTGCGATCACGCGAGCCCGATCGACGGCGACTGGGTCCGCTGGACGCGGAATCGCCACGAGGAGTACGTCTGTCCCGTCTGCGAGACGACGATCTCGAAACGTCCCCTCCCCGACGATACCACGCGCGACCGTCGACCGCCGCGGCCGTCCGCGTCGTGGCACCGAGCGGTTCGAACCACGATGCGCGTCTGGCGTGCGAGCGTCGATATCAGCGTCTCGAGCGTCGAAGCGATGGCCCCCTATCCGATCGGAAACGGTCGGTAAGACGCCGTCCGTCGTCACCGACCGACCACCTCGAGAGCGAGTGAGCCCAGCGGCGATGCCGCTCTCCCACCGGTCCCGATCACCCAGCCTCAAGCGGCGACGCGTACAGCCATCCATTTTTCCGACAGTTTTCCTGTCGTTGTCAGCCACACACCCTCATACGCCCTATATTAAACGACATTCGTCCATCGATTATACTTCATAGTGATATTCGCCCACAACAGCAGAGCTTTAATAGTAGAATCCATTATTCGAGTCGAGAAAAAGATGACAAGCGGAAATCTCACCACCGCAGAAGAAGACGTGCTGGACGAGATCGAATCGAAAGATATCGACTTCCTGCGACTCCAGTTCACCGACATTCTGGGAACAGTGAAGAACGTCTCGGTGCCGGCACGGCAGGCCGAGAAGGCGTTTACCGACGGCATCTACTTCGATGGCTCCTCGATCGAAGGCTTCGTGCGCATCCAGGAATCGGACATGCGTCTGGTTCCGGATCCGAACACGTTCGCCGTTCTCCCGTGGAGACAGCGCGAGGACGGCGCCTCGGCCCGAATGATCTGTGACGTCTACGACACCTCGACGGGCGAACCGTTCGAAGGTGACCCACGTCACGTCCTCAAACAGGCGATCGAGCGCGCCAACGAGATGGGCTACGAGATCAACTTCGCGCCCGAACCGGAGTTCTTCATGTTCCAAGAGGACGAAGACGGTCGCGCGACGACCGAGACCGCCGACCACGGTGGCTACTTCGACCTCGCACCGAAAGACCTCGCCAGCGACGTCCGCCGCGACATCATCTACGGCCTCGAGGACATGGGCTTCGAGATCGAAGCCAGCCACCACGAGGTCGCTCGCGGCCAGTACGAGATCAACTTCGAGTACGACGACGCGCTGACGACCGCCGACAACGTCGGTACCTTCCGCACCGTCGTTCGCGCCATCGCGGCCGAACACGACCTGCACGCGACGTTCATGCCGAAACCGATCCCGAAAATCAACGGCTCGGGCATGCACACCCACATGTCGCTGATGACCGAGGACGGCGAGAACGCGTTCCACGACGAGGACGACGAGTTCAACCTCAGCGACACCGCCCACTCCTACCTCGCCGGCATCCTCGAGCACGCGCCGGCGATCACGGCGGTCGCGAACCCGACAGTCAACAGTTACAAGCGCCTGGTTCCGGGCTACGAAGCGCCCGTCTACGTCGCCTGGTCCGACCGTAACCGCTCGGCGCTCGTCCGCAAGCCGGCCGCACGCGTCCCGGCCGCCTCGCGCATCGAACTGCGCTCGCCGGACCCGTCGTGTAACCCCTACCTCGCCTTCGCCGTCATGATCCAGGCGGGTCTCGAGGGTATCGAAAAGGGCCTCGAAGCACCCGACCCGGTTCGGGAGAACATCTACGAGTTCGACGAGGAAAAACGCGAGGAGTACGGCATCGAGACGCTGCCGTCGAACCTCGGCGAGGCCGTCGACGCCTTAGAGGCGGACGAAGTCATCTACGACGCGCTCGGCGAGCACATCGGGCCGAAGTTCGTCGAAGCGAAGAGCCAGGAGTTCGAGGACTACCTCGTCGACGTTTCCGACTGGGAACTCGACCGTTACCTCGAGACGTTCTGATCGCCAGCCCAGTCGCTCCACGAACGTCCCGCGTATAGTGCGGAAGCGAGTCTCGAGTGTCGAGGAACGTACCGACGACTGCCGACTCCGTCACCCGCTGCGCCGTTTTCAGTTCGCGACGACGTACTCGTTCGCTTGCCGCTCGACGAACCCGGCGCTCGACAGCGCGTTCAGAATACTCAGAATCGAAAGTTTCTGCAGCGACAGCGTCGCACACAGTTCTTCGGCGGTCGCACCGCCGGTCGCCTCGAGGTAGACGTAGACGAGTTTCGCCTGCGCCGACTCGAGGTCGTCGGGAATCGGTTCGATCGTTGGCCGCGGACGGTATTGCTGTGGATTCATTGTCACCAACACCGTCCTCGCTCGTGTACATAAATTCCCGCGTGGATTGTGTATATATCCCACGGAGGGCTCTAGTAGGCCGTCCGGCGGACTGTCAGCCTCGGGAGAACGCGACGCGATCGGGATTCGGAGGCGAGATTCGAACGGGACCGGTGGACGTTTGGGATCGGACTCCGAATCCGCGGGTGAGCGATGACGACGCGCGATCGACCCCAGCCGCCGACCGATATCGATCGAGAGCTCGACGACCTGCTGGACGAACTCGAGCGTCGAGACGCCGACACGCTTCGCACCGTCGGTAGCTACCTCGACGATCTCGCGGCGTGGAAAACGGCCGAACTCGACGACGAGCGACCGCCGGGTGCGGAAGCGACACCCGGCGATGACACCGGTGATCGCGACGAGAGCGAGACGAGTGTCGGCGACGAACTCGAGTACCCGTCGGACGTCCCGGAGCGAGCGAGCGTCACCGTCAAGGAGATCGCCGGGACAACCTACCACTACTACCAGTGGCGCGACGGGGACCGAATCGAGTCGAAAACCGTCGAGCGGTAACGCCGTCGGTCGATTCCATCAGTCGCGTCGGCGGACGAACTCGTCGGTCGTACCGACCGTCGCTCGAGCTGTCGGATGGAGAACGACTATATGACAGCACGAGTAACAATCGGCTATGCTCACCGCGTTGTACGGCTTCCTCGCGTTTGGCTTCGTCCTCGGCGGCGTCGTCTGTGCGTACGATGCGCGCTCGTACACCGACGAGCAGCGGGCTCGAGCGCCACGACTCGTCCGAGCGTATTTCGGCTCGGGGCTCCTGCTGTCCGTCGTCGGGCTCGCCAGCCTCGCGTGGATTCTCGGCGGCGGAAACGTCTGGACCGCCGGCATACTGCTGCCCGCCGTCTCCGCGCTTCCGTGTCTCGTGCAGCACCGACTGCACCAGCGGCTCGCGGTCGATCGAAGTCCACTGACCGATCGGCTCAGCAGCAGCGTCGCCCGGAAACTCAATTTCCCGGATCACTGATTGTCGGGTCCCGAATCGACGTACGGTGACGGTCGGTCGTCGGATTCTAGCACTCGTTCGGCTCAGGTCCCACTCGTCGTCGGCAACGGAGCCACGCGTCAGTTCGTCTCGGTCGCCGGGGAGTCGAAGCTCGAATCCGCTGGTCTCAGTTTCGCACACCTCGAGGCGGTAGGTTTCCATCGCCGGACGTCGCGTTCTCGGCACTGCGGGATAGCGATTCGACGTCCGTTCACCGGAGTCGGAGCGCGACCTTACACCAACTGGTACGCGCCGAGTCGCGTTCCGTCGAGCAGATACGCCTCACCGTCGGCGAGCCCTGCGGGCAAAAACGGCGAGAGGAACGACTGATTCGCCAGGTTCACCCACGTCCCGCCGACGAGGTCGTTGAACGCCGGCACCACGACGACTCGTGGCGGCGTTACGTCTGAATCAGCGAGCCACGGGAGTCCCTCGTACTCGGTGCGGTCTCGAAACGGCGTCGGATCGAGTCGCCCCCGGAGCCACGCCCGTTCGACGCGACTCCCGCCGACCTCGTCCTCGAGGCGAACGCAGGGGTGTTCGTGGCCCAGACAGAGCACGTCACACTCGAGCGCGGCCGGCGCGGGCCAGGTGTGGCCGTGACAGACGCCGAGGGCTCGATCCCCGAGCGCAATCCCGTTCCCGGGGACGACCGTCACGGTGTCGGTGTCGAACTCGAGTGCGGCCGCCTCGCCTGGGGTTTCGGGGGTCAGCCAGCTCTCGATCCCGCCGTCGTGGTTGCCCTTGACGACCGTGACGGCGAGCGTCGGCGGAAACGCCTCGAACAGCACCTCGAGTTCGCCGCGTTCGGCCCCGCCCGGGTCGCCGATGGAGTGCATAAGGTCCCCGAGGACGACGAGTCGATCGGGATCGGAGTCCTCGAGTACGTCGAGCAGTCGCTCGCGGCGCTCGGGGGCCTTGCTCGGCACGTCGACGCCGCGTTCGTACCGCAGGCCGGCCTCGTAGCCCGCGTGGTAGTCGGCGACGAGCAGCGCGCGTTCGGTTCCGACGGTGGCGATTGCAGCCGGTTCGTCGGGAACTGGTTCGACGCGCGCCGCGGCCGGTCGACGGGACTCCTCGGACATCGTGGGCTCGAGGCGTTAGATCGGCTTCAGCGTCTCGTCGTTCGGTTCGTAACACTGGCCGCCCATCAGCGCGTCCTGGATGGCGTCTTCGACCTCGTCTTCGGACGCGCCGGTCTCGTCGGCGACCGTCTCGACGACCGTCGATCGGTCGGCACCGTCGCCGCCGTCGAGATCCGCCATCGTATCGACGACGTAGTCCTCCAGATCCACGTCCTCGGCTGGCTCCTCGTCCGCGTCGCTTTCGGATTCGGCGTCCGATTCGGACGGTGCCGTATCGTCGGTCGCATCGATGTCGTCGGCTTCGACGTCGGTCTCGTCGTCCGCCTCGGAGTCGCCGTCGTCAGTCGCCGCAGCATCGGATTCCGATTCGGTCTCGAGGCCGGACGCCGGCGGTTCACCGAGGTCGTCATCGGGCTCGGCCCCGGTGTCAGCGGAGTCGGCGTCACCGACGGATTCGGCGTCAGCAGCATCCTCGAGTTCGTCGTCGGGTTCGGGAACGTCGATTCCCGCCTCGCCGGGCTCTTCGACCTCGCTTCCGGTCGTAAACTCGGCGCCGAACTCCTCCTCTAGCTGTTCGCGCTCCTCGTCGTCCATCTCGTACATGCCCGAGTCACCCGCGTCGAAGTCGCCGAGGTCGTCCTCGGCTCCCTCGTCCGCCTCCACGACGTCGGTCCCAGCGGAATCGTCGGTGTCGACGGTCTCGTCGACGTCGGACGACTCGTCGAACGACGGGGTCTGCTCGTCGGTCTCGTCGACAATGTCGGCCGCCGTCGCCTCGCTGGTCGCCGTCGTCTCGTCGGTATCAGCTGCTGCCGCCGAGTCGCCGGTATCCGTATCCGTCTCCGTATCGGCGGCCGACTCGGACTCGAGGGCGCTATCAGCCGCCTCGTCAGCCGCCGCGGACGCCGCGTCGGAGGCAGCGTCGGGCTCGCTCCCGGTCGCCGTTCCGGCCGCCGATCCGGCATCGATCGATTCGGAGCCGGTGCCCGCGCTTCCGTCCGTCTCGGCATCGCCGACGCCAGCTGTTGCCGCGGCCGGTTCCGCCGGCTGTGCTTCTGCGTCGGATTCGGCCTCGATGGCCGATTCGAGGCTCGAGAGATCGACGTCAGCGTGCGCCGCGAGCGACGAAAACGTCGCGTCGGCGTCGGACGAGTCGCCCGGCTGGAGCGACAGCGGCGTCACCTGATCGCGCTCGCCGGCGACGACCTCGACCGCCTCGAGAGCGCAGTCACGCAGGGCCTCGAGATACGCTGGGGTGGTCCCGTAGTGATCCAGCGCGAGCGGGATGCCGGCGGCGAGGCCGGATTCGACGCCGGCTTCGCGGAGTGCGTCGGCCAACGCATCGCCGCTCGCGTCGCTCTCGGCTGCGGTGGCGTACGTGCCGATGCGGTCGACGGTCTGTTCGGCCGCGCTAACGACCCAGCGGTCGCGGGTATCGGCGTCGACCGTCGCGATGCTCTCCGGCCGGATCGAGGTGTAGACCTGCTCCGAGTCGTCGGGCTGGAACGTCCGGGCCTTGCCCGTCACCGCGACGAACGCGGGCGGCTCGAGCTGTTCTAAGGTCGCCAACGCGTCGGGCTGATACTGGCCGGCGTAGACGACGAAGGCGCCCGTCGGATCGACCACGCGGGCGCGAACCATCTCCTCGTTGACCGACGTGATCTCCGTCAGGGTACCGACGGCGAAGAGCCGGTTGAGTCGCGCGCCGGTCGGCGAGATGACGTAGTTGGGGGCTCGTTCCTCATCGCTCTCGGCGTAGGAGAACGAGGCGTCGTCGTACTCAGCCGCGAACAGCCGGTAGGCAATCTCTCGAGTGGGAATCTCCTCGCCGTTCTCGTCCGTTGCGCTCATGCATCCACCTCCGTGAGGAAGGCACTCGCACGGGCTTCCGGATCGTCACCGCTCTCCTCGAAGTCCTCGGCGTCGAGGTTCGCGCCGTACTCGTCGACCGAGAGGTGTCCGCGCACGCGGTACTCGCGACCCACGATACGCTCTCGGATCGTGTCCGCGACGACCTCCTGGTCCATGGCCTCGCGGGCCTGTTCGAGGGCGTCCTCGAGCGTCCCGTCGTAGACCTGTTGGGTCAGTTCGTCGTCGAGGACGACTGTGACGGCTCCGGTGCCGTCGTCGAGGATCGCCTTCACGCGAAGGTCGTCGACGCCGTCGACGCTGCCGTGGGTTCGGCACTGGCCCTTCTGAATGACGCGGTAGCACTCGGGACAGCGCTGGATCAGTCCCGAGCCGTCGCGGACGGCGATGACGTTACCGTTGACTTCGACGTCGTAGATGCCGCCCGTGTGGACGGCTTCGCCGACGTCCATCGTCGTCGCGTCGGCGCCGACGTCGATCTCGCGGTCGATCGCGGAGACGGTCGAGAACTCCGAGACGTTGACTTCGGGGACGCCGCGGAACTCCTGGACGAACGCGTTCTCGATGCGAATCGTCCCGCCGTCTTCGATCGCGGGGACCGGATCCCAGTTCGTAAAGGGGAGTCGGCCGCTCTCGTCGCCGAAGACGCCGCTCAGAATTTCGGTCTCGCCGTCACGGCCGTCGATCGTCCGGCGCTCGCAGTCGACGACCGTCACTTCGACGGTGACCGCGCGGTCGCCCGTCTGCAGGTCGGCGAGTTGGGCCTCACCGCCGATCTCGTAGTCGACATCGAACGACTCGTCCTCGAACGACAGCGACGTGCTCTCGCCGAGGTTGAGTTCCGGTTCGCCGTCCCACTCGCGGACGCCCGCGTTGCCCGCCGTAATCGTATCGCCCGGGGAGAGTCCGAAGTCCTCCCAGGAGGTGTAGTCGATCACGCCGGTCTCGTCGGCGAGTCGGCCCTCGACGATTTCGAGGTCGTCGCCCTGATACCGAATCGACCGTTTACCGGCCGTCAGCACGACGCCGGTGACGGTGACGTTGCCGTCCTCCGGTGTGATGTCGCCGATATCCTTGCTCGAGGGAGCCCCACCGCCGCCGCTCGAGCCGTCGCCGTACTTCCGGCGAAGGCTCTGTTTGGCTTCGTCGATGGGGACGCTGTACTCCACGAGGTTCTGCAGGTCCGCTTTGACCTCCTCTTTGTCGACACCGAGGTCGGAGGCAAGATCCTCGGCATGATTGTCGAGTTCCATCACCGGATATTCGCGCGGGGGTGTAAAAAGCGTTCCCGCACCGGGGCGAAAGTGAAAGAAACGAAACCGGACGAGACGAAATGAAACGAAACAGATTGGGACAGTAGCGGGCAGTCATCGATCGACCAACAGTAGGTTCATTTCGGTGGCAATGAACGTAATCGTATGGAGCGTGTTGGCGCAGCAGTCGGTGGATTGGCGTTCGTCGTCGCGATCTTCGGCGGAATCGTCGTCATCAGGATACTCACCCGAGCGCTGTACGTCGCGATCTGGTTCGCCGAAACCGTCGCGACGCTCGCGTTCGCCCTGCTGATCGGCTACGTCGTCTACCGAATCCTGCTGGGCTCGAGCGACGACCCCCGACGGATCGATTGATGGGGTGACAGCCGACACGAACGCTTTTGACGCTCACTGTGAATATCGGACTCACTGTGGTTTCGATCGTCGAAGTCGTCGCGATTGCGGGGCTTGCAGGTGCGGCGACCGGACTCGGTGCGCTACCGATCGTCGTCACCGAGCGCATCAGCCACCGCTTTTACGACGCCGCGCTCGGGCTCGCCGCCGGGATCATGTTCGGCGCGGCCGTCTTCGCGCTCGTCGTCCCGGGACTCGAGTTCGGCTCGCTGTGGGAGGTCGTCGTCGGAATACTCCTCGGCGGCGTGTTTTTGCTCGCCGCGAACCGACTCATCCCGCACGTCCACCTGCTGATCGCGGACGAAGGAGACCGGACCTATCCGCCGACCGCGCAGGCAGAGGAGACGATCAAGGCCGACGAGGTGACGTTGGAAGCCGGTGGCGAGACCGACGATAACGGAGACGATGACAGTGAGGACGCCGACGAGAACCGCCGTCGAGCGCTGCTGGTCGGCAGCGCGATCACCATCCACAACGTCCCGGAGGGGCTGGCGATCGGCATCGCGTTCGCGGGCGGGCTCGAGGGCGTCGGCATCGCGCTCGCCATCGCCATCGCGATCCAGAACGTCCCCGACGGCTTCGCGATGGCCGTCCCGGCGAGTCGAACCGGCCTCTCGAACGCCAAGACGATCCTGTACACGACTCTCTCCGGGGCCGTTCCCGAACCGATCGCGGCGGCGCTCGGATTCGCGCTCGTCGCCCTCGTCACCGGACTCTTCCCCCTCGCCGCGGGGTTCGCCGCCGGGACGATGATCGCCGTTATCTTCCGGGAGATGATCCCGGCCAGCCACGGTCACGGCTACGCCGACGCCGCCACGCTCACGTTCGTCGTCGGCTTCGTCGTGATGGTGATCGTCGACGTTGGACTTGCTGTCTGAGAGGGGTGCGTTCTTGCCCCTCCCCGGCCAATCGACGGTATGGGATTTCACACGTTCCCGGTCGAACGGGCTGACGCCCTCGACGATCCGTCGCGCTATCGCTTCTGTTCGCGAGAGGAACTGCTCGAGTTGCTCGATCCAGAGCCGGACGCCACCGTCGCCGACCTGGGTTCGGGGACCGGATTCTACGCGAAAGACGTCGCCCCGTTCGTCGGGACGCTCCACGCCGTCGACGTGCAAGCAGCAATGCACGATCTGTTTCGGGAACACGGCGTGCCCGCGAACGTCGACCTGGTGACCGCGAACGTTACCTCGCTCCCGTTCGACGAGGACGAACTCGACGGCGCGTTCTCGGTGAACACCCACCACGAGTACGCCGACGAGGAGGCCTTCGCGGAGCTCGCTCGAGCGCTCCGCCCGGGGGGTCGCCTGGTCACGGTCGATTGGTCCGCCGACGGATCGGGTGACGACGGTCCGCCGCTGGACGAACGGTTCGGCTCCGATGCGGTCGTCGCACAGTTCGAGGAGGCAGGGTTCTCGATCGACGCCGTTCGCGATCGCCCCGAAACGTTCGCCGTCGTCGCGCGTCGGTGAGCGGGACTGACGACGAACGAGACCATCGCTGAGTTTCCAGAACCGAACCGGCACACGAGCGGTTCGAAATTCGATCGAGCGGTGTGCCTCTCGAACGTTCGCACGAGGAGTCCGGGGTGTCGGTGACCCGGTTCCAGGACGCGTTTTCCCGGTCTCGTTGTCGGCTCGATTCATCCACTCTCCCACACCCGAAACGCCAGAGTTTGCGTCCATGAGAGTGCCAGCTTGCAGGTTATGCAAACGGAGAAGAGAGGTCAGGACGCAACATGAAAGCCGACAACTCACAGAGCCGACGACGAATTCTCAAGCTGACCGGCGTCGCGGTCCTGCCAGCGGTGCTGGCTGGCTGTGGCGGCGACGAGGGACCCGGTGACGAGGACGAAGAGGAGCCCGCGAACGGGGAGGAAGAGGAACCCGCCAACGGTGAGGAAGAGGAAGAAAACGGCGACGAAGAAGACAACGGTAACGGGGACGCGATCGAGCCCGGCGAGATCGAACTCGGCGGCGAAACGTCGGCCTGGCAGGGCGTCGCACCCGACGAGATCGCCGACGAAGAGAATCCGACGCTCACCCTGCAGGAGGGCGAATCCTACGAAATCACGTGGGAGAACCTAGACGGCGTCGGTCACAACATCGAAATCCGGGACGACAACGACGAAGTCGTCGACGACTACGAGACCGACATCGTCGACGAGGAGGGAGAGACACAGACCCTCGAAATCGACGAGGTCACCGACGAGATGGCCCAGTACGTCTGTGAACCCCACGCCGGAACGATGGTCGGCGACATCGAAGTCGCGTAATCGAACGCAGTCGATCGCGGTTGCGTAGCGAGCACGTTTTCGAGCCGGACGTCCAATCGAGCAAAGCGCGTTTTCCAGCCGAACGGCAGTCCCGTGCCTGCGACGCCTCAGTATCTTCTTTAGGGTCGGCCACACAGCAGGTGTATGCACGTCGTCGTCAACGCAGCGATGAGCGCGGACGGCAAACTCTCCTCGCGCCGTCGCGAGCAGCTCGCGATCAGCGGCGAGGAGGATTTCGCTCGCGTCGATCGACTCCGGGCCGACAGCGACGCCGTCGTCGTCGGTGTCGGCACCGTTCTCGCGGACGATCCCAGTCTCACTGTCAAAGACGAGACGCTCTGTGAACGGCGACTCGAGCGCGGCGAGTCGGCCCAGCCCGCCCGGGTGGTCGTCGACTCGAGGGCGCGAACGCCGGCCGATGCCGCCGTCCTCGACGCGCGGGCGGCGACGTACGTCTGTCTGAGCGAGGCCGCACCGATCGATTCGCGGATGGATCTCGCCGATCACGCCGAGCTCGTGACCGCGGGCGAAAATCGAGTCGACCTCCTGCGCGCGTTCGCGACGCTGCAGGAACAGGGACTCGACCGACTCATGGTCGAGGGCGGCGGCGAACTCATCTTTTCGCTGTTCGAGGCCGGTTTGGTCGACGAGCTCAGCGTCTACGTCGGCGGGAAGATCATCGGCGGCCGCGACGCGCCGACGCTGGCCGACGGCGACGGGTTCGTCGATGAGTTCCCGCTGTTGAGCCTCGAGAGCGTGAAGCGAATCGACGACGGGGCGTTGTTGCGGTGGACGGTGGATAGCTGACCGTTCGCAAGACCCCAACCCAGTACCACGGGTCCGGAAAGATCACCGAAACAGAGGGGGTCCCGGGGTCGTCCAGAAAAACCGGTCGAAGGTGAGGAGGGAAAAACGCGTAGACATAGTTAATCACTAAATCCCACACTACTCACCGCTTTAGATCCGTTCGTTCAGCCAATTCCGGACGCACCCGGGCCCAGTGGTATACCAGTTTAGTCTTTTCTGGACGTACCCGGGTCTTTCGGACATCGTGGTATATGATAGCCACGAAAATCAATGCATACCGGATCGCAGGACGGCTGTGCAATCGGTGTGTAAACCGTTTCAGTTGTTATCACAGTACTCGTCAACTACCCCCGTTTCACGTGGCTCGTCGAGGAGATTCGAGTGCAGATCGAGGCGTAGGGGGTCCACCCGGGGACGTCCAGAAAAGCGGTCGAGAAGGATATGGACAGAAGTCGTGAATAATGCAGGTATAGAAAAGTTCAAAAGAGATTTAGTAGCCCCTTATTTGCGAGAGACACAAAACGACCCGGATACATCGTTCCCTGCTGGTTTTCGATTCTGATCGGTTCCACCACTTCGATAAACTGACCTTCGAACGGTACGTTCTGTCCCATCCTACAGAACCTACCCTCGATATGTCCGATTAATTCCGGACGCCCCCGGGTGGGGGTGTGGTGAGAGTAGTTCAGTCCTCGCTCTGTCGTTCTTTCTGGACATACCCGGGTTTTCCAGACATTACAGTTATATGAGAGAGGTTCGACAGCCCCATTATGGGAGAGTACTTTCAGGACCGATCGACTATCTTTGAACACGAACGTGTCCTTAAAGAGAGCTACACGCCGAACGAACTTCCAGAACGAGAGCAACAGCTTAAGCGGCTCGGATTAGAAGTTCTCTCTCCCGTTCTCAACGACGCTCCGCCACACAATGCGTTCCTATACGGGAAACCGGGACAGGGGAAAACGGCGGCTGCGCGGTTCCTACTCGAGAAACTCGAGACGGAAGTAGAGGGTCGTGGAGTGCAGTTGACGACGCTCTTCCAGACGTGCAAGGGACATCACTCGTCGTATCAGGTTGCGTGTGATCTCGTAGAGAAGTTGAGCGGTGAGAATCCGAACGGACACCCGAAGCGAAAGGTGTTTGATGAGTTGTATGTAGCGCTGCAGGAAATCGGTGGTATCGTCGTAGTCGTACTCGACGAAGTAGATAACATCGGCAAGAAGGATATGCTTCTGTACGAGTTACCACGAGCGCGAGATAACGGTCACATCGAAGACATGGACGTCAGTGTGATCGGAATCAGTAACGACATGACGTTTTACGACGAACTGGACCCACGGGCGAAAGATTCACTCTGTGAGGTAGAGATCCATTTCCCGCCGTACGATGCGAACCAACTGCGGAGTATTCTCGAGCGCCGATCGGAGAAAGCATTCGTCGACGGGGTAGTTACAGACGAAGCGATAGCGTTGTGTGCAGCACTGGCTGCTCAAGACTTGGGATCAGCGCGGCAGGCGATCCGGTATCTGTACAAAGCGGGGGAGTTCGCAGCAATCGATGACGACGAATCGGTTACCGAAGACCACGTGCGGGAGGCAGAAGAGTACGTCGAACGAACGAACGTGGCCCAAAGCATCCGTGACCTAACGATCCAAGATCAACTGACACTGGTTTCGTTGACATCGCTGGCGGCAAACGGTGACACCGCAGCACCGACACCGGAGGTGTACTCGAGATATATGACGATCACAGAGCGAGTAGAGACGAACGCGATCGCGATGCGGCGAGTGCGGAGTCACCTGCACGAACTGGATATGATCGGGATCGTATCCGGGACGAAACGGAGCGGTGGATCTCGGGGCGGTCCAAAGTACTACTGGGAACTGAGTACGGATTTGGAGACGACGATCGATGTGCTGGCAGAGGACAATCGATTCGACGAGATCACGGACGTTATCGCTCGGTCTCAACGGTAGTTCTGGGCGTGCCGAATATTCTAGATCGACCCAGTAACCTGTCCACCACCCGCTGAACGAAGACGAATCGATACGCTCAGCCACCTCAGGAATCGAGTGATCTATAGTAGCCACTGAAAGTCAATGCGCACCCGATCGCAGAACGACGTTGCGATCGGTGTGTAGATCGTTTCAGTTGTTATAATAGTACGAGTGTGACCTTTGTTGCCTACGCGTGAGACAATCGTCCGAAACTCCGAGACTCGATAGTAGGCCGTCTTTGACCTCACCACACCCTTTCAACCAGCTACAGTCGACATCTGGAGGGGTGTCTTGTGCAAAATTACGCAAAACGCTGGTCGATGCTACCGTTCACTCCCCCTCACCGAAGACTACTCGAACTCCGGATCCCGTTTCTCGACAAACGCCTCCATCCCCTCGCGCTGATCCGGCGTACCGAACAGGCTCGCGAAGGCCCGTTTTTCGTACTCGAGCCCGCTCGTCTGTGATCCCTCGTGGCGCTGGTTGAGCGCCTGTTTGGCCGCGCGCATCGCGACGGCCGGCTTCGCCGCGATCCGCTCGGCTAACTCGTCGACGGTAGCCTCGAGGTCCTCGTCAGCTACGACTTCGCCGAAGATACCCGCCTCGGCGGCCGACTGGGCGTCGAGGCGTTCCCCGAGGAAGATCATCCGCCGCGCGGTCTCGTCGCCGACGAGTTCCGGCAGTCGCTGGGTGGCTCCCCAGCCGGGGATGATACCGAGGTCGATCTCCGTGTTGCCGATCACGGCCGACTCGCTCGCGACGCGCAGGTCGCACGCGATGGCCATCTCGCAGCCGCCGCCGAACGCGTAGCCGTTGACGGCGGCGATGGTCGGCGCGGGGAACGCCTCGAGCGCGTCCGCGACGTCGTGGCCGAGTTCGCCCCACGCCTGTCCCTCGGCGGTCGAGAGGTCCTTCATGTACTCGATATCCGCGCCGGCGATGAACGCGTCGTCGCCGGCACCCGTCAGGATCAGCGCGCGGGCGTCCTCGTCGGCCGCTTCCGCGAGCGCCTCGCTCATCGCCTCGAGCGTCGCCACGTTCAGCGCGTTGAGCGCCTCCGGACGGTCGACAGTTAGCGTTGCGACGTCTCCATCCCAATCGAGCTGGACAGTGTCCCAGGACATACCCCGGCGTTCATCGGCCCCCGTGAAATCCCTTGGCACCGCGGCAGCGAGTGCGGACGAAGCCGACGGTGATGAATGAAGCGTCGACCAAACGGCGTCGGTACCCGTCACACCTTTCCTCGAGCGACCCCTACAAACACTCATGGAACGCGCGACGTTCGGCGGCGGCTGTTTCTGGTGTGTCGAGGCGGCGATGGAACAACTCGAGGGCGTCGAGTCGGTCACCTCCGGCTACGCCGGCGGCGACACCGAGGATCCCACCTACCGCGAGGTCTGTTCCGGACGGACCGGCCACGCGGAGGTCGTTCAACTCGAGTACGATCCCGACCGGATCGCCTACGAGGACCTCCTCGAGGTGTTCTTTACGATCCACGACCCGACCCAGCTGAACCGGCAGGGGCCGGACGTCGGGAGTCAGTACCGGTCGGCCGTCTACGCCCACGACGACGAGCAACTCGAGACCGCCGAGGCGTTCGCCGAGGAGCTCGAGAACGAGGGGCTCTACGAGGACGTCGTCACCGAGATCGAGCCCCTCGAGACGTTTTACGAGGCCGAAGAGAAACACCAGAACTACTTCGAAAAGAACCCCAACGACGCCTACTGCACGATGCACGCGGCGCCGAAGATCGAGAAGGTCCGCGAGAAGTTCACCGACAGCGTCGAGAGCGAACAGCCGTCTCCCTGAGACGCGAGTCGACCGCGGGGTTTCGATCGTTCAGTTTTTGACCCGGAATCGAGAAATCGAACCGGCGTGTGGAACAGCCGCTATCG
Organism: Natronorubrum amylolyticum; assembly: GCF_052040145.1. Classification (NCBI taxonomy): domain Archaea; kingdom Methanobacteriati; phylum Methanobacteriota; class Halobacteria; order Halobacteriales; family Natrialbaceae; genus Natronorubrum; species Natronorubrum amylolyticum. Next base: position 45,025 of record NZ_JBPPFW010000006.1, on the reverse strand, counting down.
GCACTTTCGTCCGCTACTACCGCTCGTCCGAGAAGGCCATCCGGTAGTGCGCGCGGCAACGTCGTTTCGAAAGTCGATCCGGCAGTCATCGCATGAGGACGATCTCGATCCGAGTACCCGTGCGGTCCAGTCGGGACCCTCTCCGAGTACGACGACTGTGGATTCGTCCTCGAGTCCAACAGTGACGACGATCTCCCGAGCCAAGATTCGACCCGGACGTCCGGATTACGACCGACGCGACCGCGGCGACGGTTTCGACCAGAACCGACCACAAACCAGCCGAATACACATATAATAATTTGACGATAGAATATTTTTGGGGAGTTTTTATGAGTCTTTGACCACAAGTTAGCACCAATAGCAGATGTTGTCCGCACAATAACCTTTATTATTGGACGTGCAGTAACTGTAGATGAGGTGATGAAGATACGAACTCGACACACACCGACCGAAACCCGACCCTAACCATTGTGAATCTGTGACATTACCCCTGTGTGGTTCTGCGAAACCGACACAATGGAATACGTCAATCCCAGATCATCATGCCACGATCCTCGGCGTATGCTTTTCCGACGGCGATAAACGGCTACGAGTAGTCGCTTCCCACGTCGTCAATCCAGAGTACGTTCCAGACGGATAGCGACGGTTCTCGAGACCCGACACATCGATACCCCTCACTCGTGAGGTGAAAGGTACCTCCGTACGGAACCCTTTGCTCTCGTATGAACAGCCAGCCGGACGTCCTCGTCGTCGGCGGCGGCGCGACCGGGACGGGAATCGCGAGGGACCTCGCACTGCGCGGAGTGGACGTTACGCTCGTCGACCGAGACGGGCTCTCGGCCGGTGCAACGGGGCGGTCTCACGGGCTCCTCCATAGCGGCGCTCGCTACGCCGAGAGCGACGCCGAGGGAGCCCTCGAGTGTCTCGAGGAGAGCCGAGTCCTTAGAGAGATCTGCGGAGAATGCGTCCGAGAGACGCGTGGCCTGTTCGTCCAGTTGGCCGGGGACGATCCTGACTACTTCGAGGAGAAACGCGCGGCCTGTGAGGAGATCGGAATCCCGGTCGAGGTGGTGGACGGCGATACCGCTCGCGACGCGGTTCCCGGCCTCGCGGACGCGGTCGAACGCGCGATGTGGGTGCCCGACGGCGTCGTCGTTCCGTCGCGACTGGTCGCCGCGAACGCGGCGGACGCTCGAGACCACGGCGCACGAATCCTCCCCCACGCGCCGGTGACGTCGATGACCGTCGAAGACGGCCGAATCGCTGCGGTTTCGCTCGGCGGCGACGTCGCGGAGACCGTCGAACCGACGTACGTCGTGAACGCGACCGGCGCTCACGCCGGCAAACTGGCCGCCATGGCCGGCGTCGACGTCGAGATGCGGCCGACGCGAGGCGTCATGATTTCGGTCGGCTACGAGGGACTCGAGCCCGTACTCAACCGCTGTCGAGATCCCGCGGACGGCGATATTATCGTCCCCCATGACGGAGAGGTCGTCCTCGGAACGACGAGCGTGCCGGTCGACGACCCCGACGCGTACGAGACCGCCGACTGGGAGGTCGACGAGACGGTGTCGGAGTGTGCGACGATACTCCCCGACGTCGCCGACGCGGAACACGTCCGGACGTGGTGGGGCGTTCGGCCGCTGTACGAACCGGAAGAGGCCGCGCGAGGCGGACGTGGAATCTCCAGAGGATTCCACGTGCTCGACCACGCGTCCGACGGCCGCGTGGACAACTTCGCCAGCGTCGTCGGCGGAAAGCTCACGACGTACCGGCGGATGGCCGAGGTGACGGCCGATCGCGTCTGTGAGAGGCTCGGCGTGGACCGTGCGTGTACCACCGCAACGAACGAACTACCGGGCGCAGCAGAGTCGTCGACGCTGGACAGGTTCGTTCGCGAGTTCGACGGACAGGGACCGACGGACGCGGATCTGGTCGAGGGAACCGACACGAGGTGAGGACTACACTGGTGCGTCTCCGGCGAAACGGCTCGCTCCGGGGAAACCGAGGAAGTTCTCCATCTCGGTCGTCAGCCCGAGCCATCCGCCTGGCTCCGGTCCCTCGAGGACGAGCGGCTCGAGATCCACCCGCGCGGCGTACACCGCCGCCGAGAGCCCGGCGACACCGGAGCCGACGATCACCACGTCGCGGACGCCTCAATCGATTCCGAGTTCCCGCTCATTCGGTGTATCCCTCGATCAGATCTCGGAGCCGGTCCGCCGGCAGTGCGCCGGTGTATCGTTCAGCTTGTTCGCCGTTCGCGAACAGCGCGAGCGTCGGAACGCCGCGGACGCCGGAGGCGCCCGCGAGCTGCTGGTGTTCGTCGACGTCGACTTTCGCGATCACGGCGTCCGTCTCGGCCGCCAGCCCATCGAGGATGGGCTCGAGCATCTGGCACGGGCCACACCACGTCGCGAAGAAGTCCACGAGTACGACGTCGTGCTCGTCGACAATCTCGTCGAGATGACGCTTGCCGTCGATGTGGATTGGTTCGTCGATCGACTGTTCGGGTGAGCCGCCGTATGCATCAACTGTCATCACGTCCTCGTACAGCCCTCGAGTATTTAAGTTCTTTGTGAATATTGCACAATATTGGTTGGGAGAGATAGCCGTCGATGGTTCTCGAAAGTACTGGTCACGTAGCAGTCAGTAAACCAGATTGCGTCGACAGCGGCCGGTTTCGAGGAATACATCGAGATTTGACGCGGTATCGAAGCATACCCCATCTTCCGAACGAATGTTGGGACGAACGCAACACCACAGATGAGTCGAGTGAGGTGTGCGACAGACGTGTATGACTAACACACAACCGCGTGGGAACTCGATCGGGGTCGTGAAATCAGCACGGCTCTGGAGAGAGCCGGGGGCTATCCCTCGACGGGTGTGGGGGTGTCCTCGACGTGTTCGTACTTGTCCTCGAACTCCTGGATGAGCTGACCCATCTTCGCGTACCAGTCGTTGAGCATCCGCTGCATGTCGTTCGAGATCTGAGTGGGATCCGTCGGGTAGTAGACGTGGTAGTAGCCACCCTGATCGTAGTTAACCTGCTCTTTCTGGATGAAGCCGCTCTGGAGCAGGCGCTGGATCGATCGATAGGCGGTCGAGCGCTCGCGATCGACCCGCTCTGCGACTTCGTCGATCGTCAGCGGTTCATCGCTTTCGACCATCGCCCGGAAACACTCCTTGTCGAGCTGTTTGAGACCGTGAATACACTCCAACAGTCCCTCACACTCCATATCCTGCTGGAGTTGTTCTGCCATCGAGTTAGCCATTGTACTGTCCCGAGAGAGGAGCCGCGTCGGTATAAGGGTTGTGTGAATATTGCGCAATTACGCTGTATAAGCGTCTCAACGACCAGCGCTAGGGTTCTACGATTGCTTCGCGATCGAACAGCGAGCGTCGAAGCCAGCAGTCGGACTCGTCGACCCGACTCGAGCGAAAATTCCGAGTTCGACCCGAATACCGACTCACCGGCACGTACAGAACGTCTCAGAGATTTCGGCCAGCGACGTTAGACCCCCGGAATGGGAGCGAGCGTGATTCCGTACATCGCGACGAGCGTGATACCGACCGTTGCAACGATCACCGGCGGCCAGACTCGCGTACTCGAAACCGTTGGCGCGGCGCTTGCACCACCGAGGGACTTCACAGTCGCTTCGATCGCGAACAGGCTCGTCGTCGCCGCGGCGGAGAGCATACAGAACGGACAGATTTCACCGATCACGCCCAGCTGGAGGTAGACGAAGTACGCCGACGCGGCGAGTCCGCCCAGCGTGATCAGGAAGATCCCCCGCTCTAACAGTTCGTGTTTCGTCTCGAGCCAGAGCCCGCCCAGTACGAGCATCGTCACGTAGTAGCCCGCGCCGAGCAACGCAAGCGGGATCGGGCCGATATACGCCCAGGTGCTCGTGATAACGGCCATACTTCCCTCGGGTTCGATCCCGGACGGTAGCGGCAGCGCCCAGAAGTGAACCGCGGTGAGGAAGACGCTGGCTCCCCAGCCGATCACCGCGATTCCCAGGAACGCACCCAGGAGTTTGTTGACGTACTGCTGTGGACCGTGTGATTGCGACGTCGTCGACCCGGTAACGGTTTCAGTCATTACAGGTTGGCGTATGCGCCGCCTCAACTTAACAGTTTTGTATATGGGTTACAATATTGCACAAGTCCAATGAGGGGATTCTGGGGTGCGAAGAAGGCTTATCGATCAGGAAGGCGGGTTAATCGCACGTTCCGTAGATCATATTTCTCACTGGTAGTTCGAGTGTTACAGCAGGGAAGCGTTGTTGTTGTGGTTTTTCTACAATACTAGTGAGCGATCCGTACTGAGAACAGTCCGTAGGCCGCGCCGACCTGTCCGTTACCAAGGATCGAGTCGCTGTCCCGAATTTCCTCGACGGCCTCAGTCGTCGACATCGGGGGCTGCCGACGCGTTCGGTTCGTCCGCACCGACCGACTGCAGGACGTGATAAAGAATCATCGACGCGACGACGAACGACGAACCGACGAGCAAGAGTACGCTCAACAGGTCGAGGGAACCGGTCCCGAGCCAGTTAGCGAGTTCGCTGAGGGCGATCCCCGCGCTGGCGAACATCATCATCAGCCCGAAGTAGACGATCAACTCGTCCTCGTCGACAACCGTGGTCGCCGCCGAGCCGATGCGCGCCCCGAGCGCGCTCCCGACCAGCAACAGCGAGACGACCACGAGGTCGACGCCCCCCGACATCCCGTAGGTGAACGTGCCGAACGCGCCAGAGAAGAGTCCGGCGAACAGACTGGTCCCGACCGCGGCCGTCAGTGGCGTTCCGATGAGGTAGTAAATCGCCGGCATCCGGATGAATCCGCCGCCGACGCCGATCAGTCCCGAGATGAGACCGACGCTGCCGCCGGCGCCCACGATCGTCCACAGCGACGCCCGTCCGCCAGAAGTCAGCGTGATCATTGGCGGAACGGTGTACGACTGAATCCGCCGGGCGACCGGCGGAATCTCGTCGTCGGCGACGTCGTCCTCGCCCCCGTCGCCGTCGTCGAGCGAGTAGGCCCGATGCAGGAACAACAGCCCGATCCCCGCCAGCAAGACCACGTACGCGATGCCCGTGACGAGTTCGGCGATCCCCAGTTCCTCGAGACCGAACACGAGCATACTCCCGAGTTCGATCCCGATCGAGAGAACGACGAACAGCACGGCCCCGAGTTTGTAGTCGACCTGCCCGACGTCGTAGTGTTTCAACACCGCGATCACGGACGTGCCGAAGTAAAACGCCAGGCCGCTGCCGATCGCGACGGATGCAGGGTAATCGAGGATGAGCAGGGTCGGAGTGATCAGGAACGAACCGCCCATTCCGAAGAATCCGAACAGCACACCGACCATGAATCCGAAGCTCACGAACAGCACCACCAGCGCCGGATCGAGTCCCAGCACTTCCATCGATTACGCGCCCGTGATCGCTTCGATCAGTAGTGATGCGACTCGCTCGAGGAGCCCGTAGCCGACGTAGAGGGCGACCGCCTGTAGAAACACGACGCTGACGAGCAACGTTGCCTGTACCGGTGCGGAAAGCGCTGCGACATCGATCACGCGTATCGACCCCCGCTCGTGCCCAGTTGTGTGCAGTTCATGGATTACTACTTACGACCTACTAGCCGGAGTGTGCGTATAATGCTTTTGGGACTACTATACAATATTACTGAGAGGGATGTTACCCTTATCCCACGGGGATATTCTGATACGTTATTCAAATACAGCGGGCTGAACTGATCACTTCATCGCCGCTGGCACGGCGAAGGGCCGCGAGTAAATCCCCGCCAAGAGGAGTGATTGATCACCGCGACAGCAGCGACAAACTGGAGAGGGATCTCACGCGTGCCGTCTGTATTCGAGGTCGGATACTAGTTGAAGCGTGGTGGTCCACCCGTTGAGTAACGATAGGCGAATTCGACCGTCGTGGTGTTTTACCGTCCGAACTCGCCCCAATATTGAATATTCCAAACAATATTATACCGCGCGTCCCTACGCCAGGTATGAAAGCGGTCTGTGCGACAGATCTGTCGGCGGCGAGTGAGGCGACGATCGAGAGCGAAACGTGTCTCGACTGTCTGGGCCGGATTGGTGTCGACGAACTCCACCTGGTGACGGTAATCCCGTCGAACGTCCACGCGGGGATGCCGGGAATCGACTTCGAAACGCGACGCCGACGCGCGCTCGAGCGCTACCGACGCGTCATCGAGGACGCCGGGTTCGACGTCGAAACCCACGTCGTCCGCGGGACGCCACACCGTCGGATCAACGGGGTCGCAGAAACGGTCGGAGCGAGTTTGACGATCGTCGGCTCGCGCGGGAAGAGTCCGCTCGAGAACCGCGTCATCGGCTCGACGGCGCGAAATCTCGCTCGAACGACGGTCGTGCCGCTACTGGTCAACCGGATCGAACGCGAGACCGAGGAGCCATCCGTTCTCCGAGAACACCTGTTTCGGCGAGTGCTCTACGCGACCGATTTCTCCCGAAACGCCGATCAGGCCTTCGAAGCGTTCCAGTACCTCCGCCACGCTACCCAGGAGTCCACACTGGTCCACGTCGAGACACCGAAAGATCCCGGACTCGGGGAGGGGGAGGATTCCGAATCGCGACTGACAGAACTCGCTGGACGGCTCGAGGAGTGGGACATCGAGACCCGAACCGAAATCCGTCAAGGTGATCCCGCAGAGGAAATTCTCGCTGCCGAAGCGGCCCACGAACCGACGGCGATCCTCATCGGCTCGAGGGGCCACAGCCGGCTGCGCCGACTGCTTCTCGGCAGCGTCTCCGAGGACGTCGTGGCTCGAGCGAACGGAAACGTGCTGCTCGTACCGCCAGAACGGACGGCGTAATCGACGGCCGCCGAATCAGAGCAGTGTCGGCGCGTACGATCGGATCAGTCCGCACTCGTCGGCGCGGAGCCGGACGCGGCTCGACGGCTACGCCAGAAACCCTGGACGTACGCGCCGACGAACATGCCGACGAGCGCCCACAGGATAGTGACGTTACCGACGCCGAGACTCGCGTACGCCGCGCCGGGACAGATTCCCGAGAGTCCCCAGCCGACACCGAAGATGCCGCCGCCGATCAGAACGTTTCGGTCAAGCGACTTCAGCCGGCGTCCGTACGTTTCCCCGGAGAGTGGAGAACGGTCGCGCAACTGGGGTATCGACGCGAAAGCGAGACCGGAGACGATCGCCGCGCCGAACATCACGAACAACAGCCCGAAGTCCTCGAACTGGAGAAAGTTCAGCACGACCTCGGGGCGGGCCATATGACTGAAACCGAGACCGAAGCCGAAGAGCACACCGCCGACGAAGATCAGCGGCACGAACAGTGGGTGGCGATCTCGACTCACGTTACGGCGTCACCCCCAGTGCCTGTATCAGCTGGGCCGTGCCGATCGCGACCGCCAGAAACGTCACCACGCCGACGATCGACGTCTTCGAGGCCGAGCCGACGCCGCAGACACCGTGGCCCGACGTACAGCCTTTGCCGACTCGAGTGCCGATCCCGACGAGGATGCCTCCGAGAAGCAGCCGCCAGGGCTGAACGTCCGTCGTCCACGCCTCGCCCTGCCAGATGACGGCGTAGACCGCCGCTCCGAGAACGATTCCGAGCGTGAACACGACGCGCCAATCGCGCGACGCGCGGTACCGCTGAAATCGCGATCGGTCGGAGACGTACGTCAGCGTCGACTCGAGGAACGTGCTCGCACCGGCGGTGATGCCGGTGCCGAGGTAGATGACAGCTACGCCGAGGCCGACGAACAACCCCCCGATGGCGTACCGCGAGATACCCTCGGGAAAGAGCGACTCGTACAGCGTCGGATCGATAAGCTCAGTTGTCATTCGACTGGATACGGGGACGTTCAGTCATCGGCCAGCGAGTCCCGGCTGGCGGCGCAGTTGTTCGGGCCGAGTTCGAGTTCGAACGCCGCCTCGTCGTCCGTCTCCTGCTGGCCGAGGTTGATCCGGATGATCTCCTCGTAGTTGGCCGGTCGGGGCGGCATCTCCGAGAGGATCAGTTCGACGAACGCGTCTTCGTCCATCGTCAGCGCGGCCATCGTTTCTTCGAGCCGGCCGATGGGTGCCGTGTAGGACCCGTCTTCGGCTGGTTCGGCCGCGTCGCTGAAGTGGGAGCCGCCGACGAGCACGTCGTCGGGTAACGAGCGCACGCGTTCCTGGAGCGACTCGTAAAGTTGTCTGGCGGCCTCGGGGGCGCCGTCGTCTCCCTCCTCCAGATCGGGCCGGGCGACACTCTCGACGAAGAGACCGTCGCCGGTTGCGAGCAGCGCCCCGTCGATCAGGTACGACGTCATCCCGGAGGTGTGTCCGGGGGTAGAGATCGCCTCGACAGTGACGTCCCCGACCTGAAACTCGTCACCGTCCGCGGCCAGCGTCATCTCGTCAGCGTCGGTGACGCCGCGATCGACCGATGCCTCCGGAATGACGCCCTCGACACCTTCCTCGACGAGGGTGCGGACGCCCGAGATGTGGTCCGCGTGGATGTGCGTGTCGATGGCGTACTTTAGGTCGACGCCGAGTTCAGCGGCGTCCTGCCGAGTGTGCGAGGCAAGGCTCGAAGAACGGAGTTGTGCGGTGTCCTCGAGATAGCGGTCGGTAAAGGCCCGCAACGGGTCTATCACGGCCGCCTCGCCATCGTGGAAGACGAGGTAGCCGAGACAGCCCGAGGACGGACGCTGGTACTGGAGCAGCGTCCCCAAACCGTCGTAGCCCTCGACCTCGACGGCCTCGTAGATGCGCGCCCAGCCGTTCATCCCCTCCTCGAGGTGGTCGACGTCGTAGCCGCGTTCTGCGAGTCGCCCAGCGACGTATTCGCTGGCACCACCTTTTGCACAGAGAACGGTAATCTCGCGATCGTCGGGTATTTTCTGGAGAACGTGCGCGTCGATATCGTCCTCGAGGAACTCGAAGTAGGGAACGTTGATCGAATCGACGGATTCGCCGTCGATACGCCACGTCTCGTACTCCGATTCCATACGGACGTCGAGAATCGTGCGTTCCGCTCCTGCGTCGATTCGGTTCTTCAGCTCGGCCGGCGTCACGGCTTCAACCTCGACGTTCGGCGTTGGAAGGTCCATCTCGCTCATGTGGGATACTCCCCACTATCGGCCGCGGTCACATAAGGTTTTGTATGGTATTTCCACATTCACACAATATGGAAGGGAGGAGGAATTCACAGTCTGTCGGACAAAGCTCGTTTGAAGGAGTGATAGCCGCTCTTCAGCAATAAATGGCTACAGCGGATGTTCGTGTAGTGTGCAATAACCGATGTTCTTTTATAGCGCCACATAATATTGTGCGTTAGCTCCAATACAGAGCACACAAATAGATCATGAGTTCGGAATACACCGTTTCGGAGACGCTCGACGTGAAAGGACAGTCCTGCCCGATGCCCATTATCAAAACCAAGCAAGCTATCGACGGCCTCGAGGACGGTACGGTGTTGGAAGTCCTCTCGACCGATTCGGGAAGTATGAGCGACATGCAAGGCTGGGCGCAGGGGACCGAGGGCGTCGAGCTACTCGACCAGGTCGAGAACTACGAGCTGTACGTCCACTACGTGAAGAAAACGGCCTAACATGAGTACTGACGATCTCCCGTCGGCGGCCGAAAGCGCTGGGAGCGAGAGCGAGATCGACGTCGCAGAGCTACGGGCGCTCCGCGAGCGCGTCGAGGAACTCGAAGGGGCCCTGGCCGATCTCGAGACCAGCGAGGACCAGCAAAAGCTGACGATCATCGCCACACAGGGGAGTTTCGATATGGCGTATCCGCCGTTGATCCTTGCGAGCACGGCCGCCGCTTTCGGCTGGGACGTCGTCGTCTTCCACACGTTCTGGGGACTCGATATCCTCCACGAAGAGAAATCGAAGAACCTCAAGCTGAGCGCCGTCGGCAATCCCAACATGCCGCTGCCGAACGCGCTCGCCGCGCTCCCGGGGATGGACGCGATGGCCACCAAGATGATGCAGAAGAAAATCGACGAGAACGGGACGGCCACCATCGAGGAACTGATCGACCTTTCGTTGGAAACCGGCGTCGATCTACAGGCCTGTCAGATGACGATCGAGTTGATGGAGTACGCCGAAGACGACTTCTACGACGATGTGACGACAGGCGTGGGCGCAGCGACCGCGCTGCAGCACATGGCCGAATCCGATGTCCAACTCCTCGTGTAGACCGTTTGTATCAATGGTTCGTAACTAAACGGACGCTAACGCAACCCAATGGTTATTGGGCCAGCGCCCCTGTTATGCACAATGAACCTCCTGTCACTCGGGCCCCTGCAACTCGGCGATCCGATGCTGACCGCGGGAGTCGTCGTCCTCCTGCTCGTCGTCATCACCGTCTGGCAGATGGTCGAAATCGTCGACGCCTACGACAGGGGCGCACTGACCGTCTTCGGAGAGTACCGCAAACTGCTCGAACCGGGACTGAATATCGTCCCGCCGTTCGTCTCGCGGGTCTACACCTTCGACATGCGGACCCAGACGATCGACGTCCCGAGTCAGGAAGCGATCACGCGGGACAACTCCCCGGTGACGGCCGACGCCGTCATCTACATCCGGGTGATGGACGCCAAACGCGCGTTCCTCGAGGTCGAGAACTACGAGCGGGCGGTCTCGAATCTCGCTCAGACGACGCTGCGCGCCGTCATCGGTGACATGGAACTCGACGACACGCTCAGCCGCCGAGAGATGATCAACGAGCGGATCCGCCAGGAACTCGACGAGCCCACCGACGAGTGGGGGATCCGCGTCGAGAGCGTCGAGGTCCGCGAGGTGACGCCGTCCCAGGGCGTCAAGGGGGCGATGGAACAGCAGACCTCCGCGGAGCGCAAACGCCGCGCCATGATCCTCGAGGCCCAAGGTGAACGCCGCAGCGCCGTCGAGAAGGCCGAAGGGGCCAAACAGAGCGAGATCATCCGCGCACAGGGTGAAAAGCAGAGCCAGATTCTCGAAGCGCAGGGTGACTCGATCTCGACGGTCCTGCGCGCGAAATCCGCCGAATCGATGGGCGAACGCGCCATCATCGACAAGGGGATGCAAACGCTCGAGGAGATCGGCCAGAGCGAGTCGACGACGTTCGTCATGCCCCAAGAGCTCACCTCGATGGTCGGCCGCTACGGCAAACACCTCTCGGGAAGCGACGTCAGAACGGACGGAACCGACCTCGAGAGTCTCGATTTCGACGAGGAGACGCGCGAGCTAATCGGGCTCGACGACATCGCCGAGATCATCGGCGAGATCGAGCAGACCGAGATGGACGTCGAAGCGATGGAGGCGGAGGCCCAGGCGATCAAGGAAGGTCAAGACATCGGCGGCGAGACCGAGCCGTCCGCGACGGCGACCGAGATTGAACCCGACGTCGACTCCGGCGACGAGTCTCGCTCCGATCGCTAGCTGTCCGAAGCGGCGAGTCGAGAGCGGGACCAGCGATCGACTCAGAACGGAGATTGAGGAGGTAACTGGACGAAGGGATCGATCGAGATCGTTAGAATTTCTCCGTCGCGTTCGACCAGATGCCGAGCGACTGGTCGTTCGATCGGTCGACGTCGACGCGGAGTTCGCGATCCGAGTCGAGGCTGATCGCGATCCGGTCGAAGTTCGCTACGTACCGCGACTTGTGGTGGCGGCCCTGTCGCACGCCGACCGTCTCCTCGACGAGGTCGGCTTCGGTCAGCCGATCGAGTTTGCGGTAGGTCGTCGAGAGCGGCAACTCGGCCTCGTCCGCGATTTCCGGGACTGTCTTCGGCGCCTCGAGCAGCGAGATGATCTCCCGACAGTCAGCGTCGTCCAACACGCCGATGATGCGCTCGAGACCGGGCGTGTCGCCGGACGACGAGAACTCGAGTGGCATAACTGCGACCACGTTAGGAGCGAAGCCTAAAGACACGTTTGGTCGATACCGCCGCCCCCGTTTCGTCCGCCGTCGATCGCCCGACGTCGATCGCCCGATGTGCTTACCTACATATGCGCCCGGGCCGACGGACACCGTATGAGCGACGATCACCCGTCGGAGTCGACGGTCGAAAACACGCCGGGGCGGGGTCGGAGTCCCGAAGCCGAGACCATCGAGCCCGCCGCGCCCGAGGAGTTCGGTCTCGTCCAGATCTGGTGGGGCGACGGAAAGGGAAAGACGACGGCCACGCTCGGCATGGGAATGCGCGCCGCGGGCCACGGCTACCGCGTCCACATGCTCCAGTTCATGAAAGGCGGCGCCTCGAGCGTCGAGGCCGTCCGCGGCGAGTACAACGCGATGGCCGCACTCCCCGGAATCAGCTACGAGAACCTCGGCCACTACGGCTGGCATGGCATGGCCGACGGCAGCGACGAGGCCGATCACGCGGCCCAGGCCCAGGCCGGCCTCGAGCGCGCCCGCGAGTTGCTCGAGGCGGCGGGCGGGGTCGATCTGGGTTCGTCGATCGATCTCGACGGGCCCCCTGAAGACGGAGTCCACATGCTGATTCTGGACGAAGTGCTCTATGCCGCGGATCGGGGCTTGCTCAGCGAAAACGATATCTACGGCCTCATCGACGCGAAGCCGGCCGATCTCGAGCTTGTGCTCTCGGGGAGCCACGCCGAACCGACGTATCTCGAGGAGCGAGCCGACCTGATCACCAACGTTCGGAAGGTGAAACACCCGATCGACGACGGCCAGCGGGCGCGACGCGGCACGGAGTTCTGAGTGAGGGCTCACTCGAGGGCGTGCTCCACGGTCGTCTTCGCTCCCGATCTGTCGGGGAGGTATTTCCACAGTCTGGGACTGTCACCCGTCTTATATATGGCCAGTCGTCGAACCGGTAGCTATGCACCTACTCGTTCCGATGGACGACTCCGAACCGGCGCGCGCGGCGCTCGAACACGCCCTTGAGACGTTTCCCGACGCGACCATCACCGTGTTGCACGTCGTCGATCCGTCGATGGCGATGTACGGGGGCGACACGGCGTACAACGTCGAACGGGCCCTCGAAATCGAGGAGGAGAAAGCCGAGGCGCTGTTCGAGCGCGCGCGGGAGTTCGCTAGTGAGCACGACGTGACGATCACGACCGAAACCATCGGCGGACCGGCCGCTCGAGGCATCGTCGAGTTCGCCGACGAACACGACGTCGACGGGATCATCATCGGGAGCCACGGTCGGTCCGGCGTCTCGCGCGTCCTGCTAGGGAGCGTCGCCGAACGCGTTGTCCGCCGCGCAACGGCCCCGGTGACGGTCGTCAGATGATGCGAAGAGCGGGCAGTCGTCAGCTACGGAGTGAAGTGGGCTGTCGATGCGTCTACCCGCTGAATCGACAACCGTAATGTGTTCTGACAGCGAGAGATAGTATGGTTGTCGAAGGCCTTGGACTCGTACTCGCCGCCGGAATATTCACAGCCGTAGTCTGCGGGTTGGGTACTCTCCCGTTCTTTTTCGTCGACGATATCAGCGATCGGGTGACCGTCGTCCTGTGGGGGCTCGCGGGCGGCATCATGCTGTTCGCCTCGTTGTTCGGGTTCGTCGTCGAGGGGCTCGAGGAGGGCACGCTAACCCAGGTCGGAACCGGCCTCCTCGTCGGCGTCGGACTCGTGATCGTCGCCGATCGACTCATCTCCGACTACGAGTTCCAGCCGCGAGAGATCCCCGACGCTGACTTCCGAAAACTCGTCCTCATCGTCGGCATTCTGACCGTCCACAGCTTCCCGGAGGGGGTCGCTCTCGGGGTGGCGTTCGCCGATCTGGGCGTCGACGGCGACCTCGTCGTCGCGGGACTCGCGGTGCCGGCGCTGGCGGTCTTCATCACGGTGGCGATCTCGATCCAGAACATTCCGGAGGGGCTCGCCGTCGCGATCCCGCTGCATACGTACGGGCTCCCGAACTGGAAGATTTTCGGCTGGGCGGTCTTCTCGAGTATTCCACAGCCGATCGGCGCGGGAGTCGCGTTCGTGTTCGTCAGCGTCGCCCGCGAGTTTCTCCCCTTCGGCTTCGGTTTCGCCGCGGGGGCGATGATCTACCTCGTGCTCCACGACATCTTTCCAGAAGCACTGGATCACGGCGCGGAGCTTCGAGGCGGCGGTCGCCGAGAACTGGTCGTCGGAATCGTCCTCGGCGTCGCGATCATGCTCCCCGTCCTGCTGCTGACGGAGTAACGGCGTCTTCTGACGGGGAACGGCGTCAGTCGATGCGATGCAGTCCAGCGATTCGCTACCGGTCAACGCCCGCAACAGTCGTCGCCAGCACAATTATTATCGGGTACTGTGAACGATCACGCAGCCGATGGGTGTCATACAGGTCGACGGACTGGTGAAATCGTACGGGGATGTCGACGCAGTGGACGGACTGTCGTTCTCCGTCGAGCGGGGCGAGCTGTACGGCTTTCTCGGGCCGAACGGTGCCGGGAAGACGACTACGATCGGCGTCCTGACCGGTCAGCTCCGGCCGGATGCGGGAAGGGTGCAGGTCCTCGAGACCGATCCGACTGTCGAGCCGATCGAGACGCGACACCGGGTCGGGATCTTGCCCGAACAGGGATCGCCGCCGAGCTTTCTGACGCCGCGGGAGTTCCTCGACTTCGTCGGCGATGTCCGCGGGCTCGAGCCCGATCGAGTCGCGACGCAGACCGACGTCTGGGCCGACCGACTCGGCTTCGAGAGCAAGCTCGACACGCTTCATACGGACCTCTCGCGGGGTCAACAGCAGAAAGTGATGATCACACAGGCGTTCGTTCACGAACCCGACGTGGTCTTCATCGACGAGCCGCTGGCGAACCTCGATCCGCTGGTTCAAGAGCAGGTCAAGCGGTTCCTCGTCTCCTACGCCGCCGGTGACAACGCCGTCTTCGTCTCGACGCACAACATCGACGTCGCAGAAGAGATCTGTACCCGCGTCGGCATCGTCGCCGACGGGCAGATCGTGACGGAGCAATCGCTCGACGGCAGTGATGGCGGTGACGGTGGTGACGTCGCTGGCCGCGATGGCCGCGGCGACAGTATCGGCGACGACGAATCGCTGCTCGAGGTGTTCCTCGAGCGCGTCGAGGGCGCCGACGTGCGCGACGCGCCGTCCCTCGAGCGCCTGGAGGCTGAGCCGGAACAATGAGTACGGCCTCGCGCTCACCGCGATCGACGACGTGGCGTCTGTTCGCGCTCCTCCTCCGCGAGGAGTGGCGGCTGCACACGCAGCTGTTCGGCGGCTGGCGATTCGTACTCTTTCCGGTCGTCATCGCCGCCCTCACCGTCGGCGCGACGGTCGCGCTGCTCGAGACCGGAACCGCCGACGGAACGATCGTGACGGGGCTGCACGTCCTCGCACTCGGCTTCGGCCTCTACAGCGGAACGGCCGGCTTCGCCGGGTCGGACATGCTCGAGAACGTCTTCGGTCGACTCTCACTCGTTCTCTCGACGGCGACGACGCTGCCGTTGTCCCGACGCCGGTTGCTGGGCATCTTCCTCGTGAAAGACGCGCTGTTCTACGCGGTCGCGTTCGTGCTCCCGATGGCGCTCGCCAACGCGGTCCTCGTCGGGGAGGCGGCCGCCGCACCGGTTGCCATCGGCACGCTGTGGCTCTCGCTATCGCTGTCGTTCGCGGCCGGCATGGCGCTGACCGTCGCGATGATCGCGGTTCGGACGCGGGGTGTGCCGACGTGGGCAATCGCCGGAACGATCGTCGTCGTCGCGGGCGGATCGTGGCTGACGGGAACCGCTCGAGACGGCTGGACCCTGTTCGTGCCGATCGAGGGCTCGCTCGGCGGTGCGCTCGGGTTGGCCGCCGGGACGGTTCTCGTCGGCGTAGCATCGCTCGCGCTGTACGACCCGACCTACGGCCGACCCTCGCGGACTGCCGGCGACCGGTTCGCACGGCTCAGCGATTCGCTACCGCTGGGGGCGGACAACCGCAGCGCACTCGTCTCGAAGACGCTACTCGATCTGGCGCGCTCGTCGGGCGGCGTCGCGAAGCCGTTCGTCTCCGCGGCGATTTTGTTCGCGCTCGTGGCCGCCCTCGTCGGCGTCGTCGACTCGATCACCGGCATCGCGCCCGCGCCGGGGATCTTCTTCGGCGGCGTGCTCGGGCTGACCGCCTTCACCACGTACAACTGGCTGACGCAGTTCGACTCGCTCGAGGCCTACCTCACCTACCCCGTCTCGATCGAAGACGTCTTCCGCGCGAAACGGATCGCGTTCGTCCTCGTCGGCGCGCCGACGGTCGCGGTGCCGTACCTGGCGGCCGTGATCTGGTTCGAGGCGACGGTGCTGGATGCAGTCGTCGGCGCTCTCTTGCTCGCGGGCTACGCGCTGTACTACTACGGCCTGACCGTCTACATCGCCGGCTTCGATCCCAACGAGTTCCTCTTCGACGCCGTTCGGTTCACGATGTTCACCGTCGGTGTGGGGGTCGCGCTCGTGCCGACGCTCGTCGCCGGATTTGTCGTCGTGCCGCCGTCTGGGACCGTTGCGCTCGTACTCGGCGTTGCGGGGGTCGGGTTCGGTGTGGTCGGGGTGGTGCTCTCGAGTCGCGCCGGGCCGCGGTGGGAACGTCGATTTCGAACGGAGTGACGAAGCGAAGGAGGCGCTTTCCGAGTACGCGCTGAACCGACTCACCTCAATACGAGTACCGGCCAGAGGGGAGAGGGAGGAAACTTGTAATTAGTTTCTATTCAAAGATACAGTTTTGAGTTGCAAGAATCGTTTCGACACTCCCCTGAATGCAGATGGTTAGGACTGACTAGTCAGTTTGAGAGTTATTATGAAACTCATGAAATCGATTGATGGCACGATTCGATCCCTGTTATGCTGTTGCTGATACGCCCGTAATTCGCCCTGAGAGTCTGAGTTCTGACAGTGCTCCGGCGCTGATCCAGAGTCAGGCGAGTGGCTTTTGATACCAGTCGAACAGGCAGGAAAGAGTTGGCATAACTCACATGATGGTCGGTTTTATCCTTATACGCATTCGATCATCGTCTTATAGCCATCAAAAGTCCACATTCACCATCGATAATGTCTCGTTCCAGATACTATCGTGGAATTAATGATATTATTATATTTCATGAATAGCCCCTGAACGGTGCGACTGCGTTCTCGGCATAATATACAACTCAATATTGAAAACTAAGCTTCGTTTATTTCGTTGTTCAGCCCCCTACACAGACCGGTCTTGAGGCGACGGCCTCGAGGATTGTCGGGACAGTCCACCCACACTAGAGTGTGACAGCACATGTGAACACTACATCCGATTCGAACGAGTCACTTGTTCAGATCGGAGAGAATGTTTTTTGACGGCGCGCACTCAGCAGTGTACTGATGAGAGCGATTGTTACCGACGGGAGTAACACCGTCTGGGAGGAAACGCGTGATCGACCCAAACCGGCTGCCGGTGAAGCGCTCGTCCGTATTCGAGCCGTCGGTATCTGCGGGAGCGATATCGGACTGATTCACGGGGAGGGACCACCGTGGACGCGGTATCCGTTGGTCCCGGGTCACGAGGTGTGTGCGGAGGTCGTCGAACTCGGGTCGGGCGTCGACTCGCTCGAGGTCGGAGAGCGCGTCTCCCTCCACGGATTCATCTACTGTGGCGGCTGTACGCCGTGTCGAACGGGTCGGTACTACCAGTGTGACGAACTGAAAGAGATCGGGTTTACCATCGACGGCGGGTATTGCGAGTACGCGTCGTTCCCCGCCGAAACGCTTCGGCCGCTCGAGGACGATATCTCCGACGTCGAAGCGACGCAGATCGACTCTGCCGGCTGTACGCTACACGCCCTGAGCCGAGTCGAAACGACGTTCACCGATACGGCAGCCGTGTTAGGACCGGGATCGCTCGGACTGTTCGGGGTTCAACTCCTCCGCGCACAGGGCGTCGAAGACATCGTACTGACCGGGACGCGGGACGAGCGATTGCGGGTTGGTGAACGGTACGGTGCGACGGAGACGATACACGTTCACGACACCGACCCAGTCGAGGCGCTGCTCGAGTATACCGACGGTGAAGGCGTCGATCTCTGCGTCGAGACCGCCGGTGCTGGCGACGTCGTGAACACGTGTCTGAAAGCGACGAAGAAGCGCGGCTCCGTCGTCCTGACCGGCGTCTTCGACGGCAGTCGCGCGATCGATCCGAACGATATCGTCGCGAAGGAGCTCGAGGTCGTCGGCGGGGTCACTGCCGCACACGCCGTCGACGACGTCGCGGCGTTGTTCCGCCGCGGCGACCTGTCCGTCGACGGAATCGTCACGCACGAGTTCGATCTCGCCGAGTACGAATCCGCACTCGACACGGTGACGAACCGTGACGATGGTGTCATCAAAGCCGTGCTCCGGCCGTAGGTCGCGTCGTGAAATCGACTCCGGCGAACGCGGACGACAGTTCGAACTGTGAGCCCTCGACAGTTCTCGTCCCGTCCGCTCAGAAATAGCTCCGAATCCGCTCGAGGACGTACGTCGCTTCGTTATCAGTCAGACACATCGGATTGATCGTGAACGCGTTTCGATGGAGATCATCGGCGCCAACGTAGATACGCGGGCGCTCTTCGCGAAGACCACGGACGGCGTCGGTAGCTGTCGCATCGGCAATACTCTCGTCAACGGAGACGACGACCTCGGGCGCGACTGACGTTTTTTCTGCAGCGGTGAGCGTCGTTTCGATACCCGCGAGTTCAGCGAGGTCGGCCGCGATCGTCTCGGCGCGACCGCGCCACGCCGACGCGTTCGCGTCGTGATCCTCCTCGAGGAAGGACTCGAGCGCCGTGATCACGCCGACGAGTTCCTCCTTCCCGACTTTCATGCCGCGACCGATCCCCTGTCTGGGGACGCCGCCGAGTTCGTCGACATCGATCAGTTCCGCCGGTGGGGTCCAGACCGCTTCGGCCGCGTGCATGTCGAGGTGTTGCGCTGCGACCGATCGAACGAGATCCGCCCGCCCGGCGAGGATCCCCGTCGTCTGCGGTCCGCGGATCGCCTTTCCGCCGCTGAACGCGACGAGGTCGGCACCGGCATCGACGAACCGTTCGAAGTTGTCGACGGGCGGTACCTCCGCCGCGGCATCGACGATCACCGGGACGTCGTGTTCGTGTGCCACGTCGACGACATCCTCGAGCGGCGGCGTGGTGTACGACTTCTGTACGTAGCCGACGGCGGCAGTCTCGTCCGTAATCGCGCGTTCGATCTCCCAGGGTTCGGTGTTTACCGCCCCCGTGCCGAGATGCGCGTCGTTCGTTCCGACGTCGACGATCGTCGCACCGGCGACGCGGTACGCGTGATCGTATCCGGTCCGATGTGTGCGGGGAATCACGATTTCGTCCGCGAGTCCGTTGGTTTCCGGGAGGTGTGCCATCGCGTCGAGATCGGTGCCCGCGATCGTCGCGGCTGCAGACAGCGTGAGACACGCACTGGCGCCCGAGCAGACGTAGCCGGCTTCAGCACCCGTAACGTCCTGGATGAGCTCCGAGGCGCGTGTCTGCAGATCCGAGATCCGGGCGAAGCCGGCCGCGGCTTCGCGCATCGCCTCGGCCGCCTCCGGTCTGATTCGGCTGCCGCCGATCCGCGTTTTCGTCCCCGTCGCGTTGATCACAGTCGGTACGCCGATCTCGTCGTAGACCGAATCCGTCATGCCGGAACCGTACGGGTACCCGATAGATAAGAATAGGGGCGACGGGCGATCGACTGGCCAGCCGAGCGGACCGTCCGGATTTAATAGCGATGAGTGAATTGTGAACAGTATGCGTGTACTCGCGTTAGTGGCACATCCCGACGATGCCGACATCTTCTGTGGCGGAACGCTCGCCAAGCACGCCGACCGAGGCGATACCGTGACGATCGCCCACCTGACGGCCGGCGAGTACGGCGGCTTCGATACCACGGAAGCGGAAATCGCAGCCGTCCGACGAGCGGAAGCGACGCGGTCAGCCGAAGCGCTCGGCTGTGATTGTACGTTCCTCGGATTCGAAGACGGCCGCATCGAGAACACCCTCGAGAACCGACTCGAGATCGTCGATACGATCCGCGAGTACGAACCGGAGCTGATCGTCACGCACCACGACGACGATATGCATCCCGATCATCGCGAGACGTCGCTGCTCGTAACGGACGCGTACTACATGGCGTCGCTCCCGATGGTCGAGACGGAACACTCCGCTCACGACCCGGAGAACGTCTACTTCTTCGGAAAGGCAACTGCCGAGTTCGAACCGGACTTGTATATCGATACCACCGACTATCAGGAGCAAAAAGAGGACGCGATCAGCCACCACGAGTCGCAGGTCGAATTCCTCGAGGAACACGGCGGGATCGACGCCGAGTTCGACAATCTGATCGAGAGCGTTCGGGCGCAGGCACAGGTGCTCGGAACGAAAGCGGGCGTCGCGTTCGCCGAAGGGTTTCGCCGCCACCACGAGGTCGCCGAGGAAACCCTGCAGTAACGCGCGTGAACGCCACCGAAAGTTCGTCGAGTCGTCCGTAACTGGGCTGAGACGGCGGTCGATATTTTATTGGGGATGATGGCTTCGACCACAAGGTGGGCGTACGAAACACCGTCTATCGCCTCGAATTCCCGTTACTCCGTTCGAACGTGCTCGGCCACCGCACGGAGGATCGACTCGAGTTCGACGCCGAGCCGGTCGAAGAGTTCGCGTCCTTTCTCCGCGGTTGCGAGGTCCGGGTCGCCGATCGAACCCGACGACGAGTACGCCTCGAACGGGCGGTACACCGAGAGCGGACCGGGTTCAATCAGGTCGTCGTCGCCGTGCTCGTAGGGCTCGTCGAGTGGCGTCGCTTCACTCCGCCCGTCCTCGCGGACCAGTTCGGGATAGCAGTGAAGCATCAACGACGTCTCGAACTCGCCGCCGTGAGCCATCCCGCCCGCGTCGCTGTCGCGAACGTCGTCGACGAACGGCTCCGCCAGCGAAAAGTACGTGATTCCGGTGGCTTCGACGTCGGGATGGGCAGCCCCGATTTCGCTGACGGCCGCGCCGACGAGCGGGCCGTTGCCGCCGTGGCCGTTGACCAGGAGGACCGAATCGAAGCCGTTTTCGAGAGCACTCGAGACGATATCGGTGACGGCGGCGAGCGCGGTCTCGAACGACAGCGTGAGCGTGCCGCCGAAGTGGAGGTGGTGTGGCGAGTAGCCGCTCCAGATCGGGGGGACGACGACGACCGGGAGATCGGACACGAGCGAGGCACCCCGCATCGCGACCGCCGAGGCCAGCAACGTATCGGTGCCGACGGGGAGGTGAGTCCCGTGCTGTTCGACGCTTCCGATCGGGACGAGCAGGATCGATCCGTCGGCGTCACCGATTTCGCGAATCTCTTCGGCCGTCTTACTAAACCACGAACTCGGGTGTGTGAGCTGATCACCAATCACGACCGGTGACTCTCGGTACATCTACAAAAGCGTTCGTGAAACGGGCTGGCCGTCCCTGCGGTCGGGGCGAGAGATCGTCAGGTCCGGCGACTCACGCCGACGCGACGACTTCGATCTCGACGCCGATGTCGATCGGCAGATCCTCGACCTGCACGGCGCTGCGGGCCGGGTACGGCTCGCTCACGTAGCTCCCGTACACCTCGTTGATCGCGTCATAATCATTCATATCTTGGACGAACACGGTGACTTTGACCGCGTCGTCGATCGACGCGTCCGCCGCTCGAAGGACCGCCTCGATGTTCTCGAGTGTTCGCTCAGTCTGTGCCGCGATATCGCCGTCGATGATCTCACCGGTGTCGGGATCGACCGGACCCTGGCCCGAGACGTAAATTCGATCCCCGTCTCGGATCCCCTGCGAGAACGGGCCGATGCTCTCCGGTGCGTCGTCCGTCGTTATCGGTTGCATCCGTGAGCGGTGTTCACGGAGACGGCTAATAAATATACGCCGTCGAACTCGACGCCCCGAGCGGCCGTTCGGGTTTCACAGCGTCCGTCCGAACCGCTCCGAGTCGATTCGTACTCGTCCTATTCGTCTACGTTCCCCTTCGCCTCCCAGATCGACTGTATCATGTCCGCGAAGACGGCGGTCCGGACCGGCACACCGTCCTCGGTCGTGGCCGACAATTCGCAGTCGGCGATCTGTTCGACGAACTCCTTCCGAAACGTCAGCTCCGAGAGCGTCTCCCGAACGTCCACCGTCAACACCCCCTCGTCGTCCGTCTCGAGCCACGGACTCGCCCGTTCCTTCTCGGAGTACTCGATGGAGTAGGTCTCCCCGAGCAACTCGAGGAGCGCCTCCTCCGTTCCGACTTCGATCCAATCGTCGCCCGTCTCGAGGAAGAAGGTTCCGTCCGAGAACGTCGTTTCGTACCGTCGCATACCCGAACTGTGCAGCCGAATCGGCATAAACGTCGGGATCGTGCCACGATCCCACACACCGAGTAGAGCGACGGCCGACCGACTGACGTCCGTCTGTGGAAAAGAGTTTTATTTGTTGCCAGACAAGTGTCTTCAATGACTGGTTTGTGGACCTATCCATGGAGTTTCGCGGATTCGGATCGCGAAACTGCGGTGGATGCGCTAGCAGCGGCCGGCATCGATCACCTCAAGGTCGCTGCACACTATCACTCAGTCCGTACGTTCGATCCGAAAGACGACGCCCTCGGATTCTACACGTTTCCCGGTGGCTGCCTGTTCGACCCCGAGGAGCGCTACTTCGAACAGACGACGATCGAACCACCACCGAACGAGATTCACCGCCGCCCCGACGCCTTTGGAAATCTCGTGACGACGGCGCGCGATCACGGAATCGCCGTCGACGCGTGGCTCGTCTGTTACCACGGGACCAGATTAGCGAGCGAGTGGCCCGCCTACCGCATCGAAGACGCGTTCGGGGACGCACACGACCACGCGCTCTGTCCGTCCAATCCGAACGTCAGGCGCTACTTCGCCGGACTGGTTCGTAACCTGGCACAGTACGATATCGACCGGATCGACCTCGAATCGCTCGGATTTCCGAGCGTCGTTCACGGACACGGAACCGCGTACGGTCACCACAAAGACAACGTCATCACGGACCGCGCAGCCGAGTTTCTCGCCTCGCAGTGTTTCTGCGACGCCTGTCAGCACGAGGCGCAAACGCGTGATATCGTCGACCTCGAGGCGGCCGAAGCGGCGGTCGCCGACTGCTGTGATCGATATCTTACGACCGCCGCCGAGATGCCGCCGTTGTCGCAACTGGTCTCGGACGAACCCGTCCTCGCGGATCTGTTCGCGTTCCGCGAAGCCGTCGTCGGGGCGCAACTCGAGGCCCTCGCCGTCGCCAGCGGCGACGTTCGACTGTCGTACTACCTCGCGGACGGCGGCGGCTACACGCCGTCGACGCTCTGGCCGAGCGGCGTCACCCCCGAACTGCTCGACGCGTACGTCGACGACGTGACGGTCCTCTGCTATACGGACGATCTCGACGAGATCGATGCGCGCCTGACGGCCTGTGACGAGTCGCTCGAGCACTCGGTCGACGCAGGGCTGACACTCGATCCGGCGATCGTCGACGGGCGCGAGCAGTGGGATCGGCTCTTCGATCGCGTGGATTCGCGAATCGATGGTGACGTGTTCGTCTACAACCACGCGCTCTTGACGGAGACCCAACTCGACTGGATCGCGCCACACGGAACGACGACGGTCACGTGAGAAGGCGGGCGCGGACGGACGGCAACGCACGGACGAAAATGGTGTGAGCGGAGCCGGCACGTTCGGTTTTGAGCGGAGATCGGTCGATCGCAGGAAGGTTTTAGTATGGTCCGGTGAACTTGTGAATACGTACCAATGGAGTGGCACTACAACGTCGCAGGTTGCTTTCGCTCTCCCGGGGACGATCTCGAACTGGCCGAATACGCGGCAGACGCGGGCTTCGACGGGATCTGGATCGGCGATCACTTCGTTCCCTGGCTCGACAACCGACCGTACACACACCACGTCCTGCCGTGGCTCGGTTCCCTCGCCGAGCGGGTGCCGGACGTCACTATCGGAACGTGCGTGAGCTGTCCGACGATCAGATACGAGCCGCCGGTGTTGGCACAGGCACTGGCCACCATCGACAACGCCTACCCAGGTCGCTTGGAGTTCGGCGCCGGAACCGGCGAAGCGCTCAACGAGGCGCGATTCTACGACGACGACTGGCCCGACTGGGGAACGCTCGCGGGAATGCTCATCGAGTCCCTGGATCTGATGGAGACGCTCTGGGACAGCAACGAGTACGTCTCCCACGAGGGTACCCACTACCAGTACGACGATATGAAACTGTACACGAAGCCCCGGTCGAACATCCCCCTTCACTGGGCCGCCTGGGGGCCCCAATCCGCGACGTGTGCCGGGAGGTACGCCGGCAATCTCATCACGGCGGGCGACGCCGACCTGATCGAGGAGACGCTGAAACCGGCGTTCGACGCTGGTATGTCTGAACGCGAGGGCGACGACGCCGGCGGCGGAACGATTTCCGTCCAGCTGTCTGCACACGTCGGCGACCCTGCCGCCCTCGTCGACGAACTCAGATCGAAGGGCGAGTACACGCCGCACGAAGAGCTCGGGACCGCGGATCCGCGGGAGATTCAGACGATCGCACGAGACCACCTGTCCGACGTCTCCGATGCGGAGTTGCGCGAGCTGAACAACGTCACGGACGACGCGACCGAGCTGATTCCGACGATCGAACGGCTCCATGCCGCCGGCGTCGACCGCGTGATTCTCGTCTCGAAGGTCGGCGATCCACGGCGAACGATCGACGCCATCGCGAACGACGTGATGCCACGCATCGGGTGAGAGACCGGGTCAGGAATTGGCAGCCACCCACATATTTATAATCTCGCCCTCGGTAACCGAGACTATGGTTCGCGTGGGCATCGAGACGTTAGTAGAGACAGACCTAGAAGCGGTCGAGGGAGACCGAATCGGCCTCATCACGAATCCGTCCGGGGTCGATTCGGCCCTCGTTCCAACGATTGATACACTCTATAACCACGACAGCGTCGAACTCGTCCGGCTGTTCGGGCCGGAACACGGCATTCGTGGAAACGAGCAGGCCGGCGTCAAAGTCGCCGATAGCGTCGACGAACGGACGGGAATTCCCGTTACGAGCCTGTACGGAGACAACCGGCGGCTCGATCCCGACATGGTCGCCGATCTCGACACGGTCATCTACGATATGCAGGATATCGGCTGCCGATTTTACACGCTGATCTACACGCTCGCATACGCGCTTGCGGGTGTCAGCGAGACTGACACCTCGTTCGTCGTCCTCGATCGACCGAACCCGATCGCCCCCCTCGGCATCGACGGAAATCGAGTTCCGACGGAGCACGAATCGTTCGTCGGCGGCCGCCGTCTACCGATCACGCACGGCCTGACCGTCGGCGAGTTAGCTCGGTACTTCAACGGCGAATTCGGACTCGAGGCCGACCTGGAGGTCGTCGAACTCGACGGCTGGACGCGAGACACCTGGTACGACGAAATCGAGCACGCCTGGGTTCCGCCGTCGCCGAACATGCCGACCCTCGATACCGCGACGATCTATCCCGGAACCTGTCTGTTCGAGGGGACGACGCTGTCCGAGGGGCGCGGGACGACGAAGCCGTTCGAGTTGCTCGGCGCGACTTGGGTCGATGCCGAAGAGTGGGCCGCCACCCTCAACGATCTCGAGATCGCTGGCGGGGCGTTCCGGCCCGCCTACTTTACCCCGATGTTCTCGAAACACGAACGCCAGGACGTCGAAGGCGTCCAGGTTCACGTGATGGACCGAAACGAGATCTCGCCCGTCGAAATCGGAATGAAGATGCTGATTACGGCGTTTCAACTGTATCCCGAGACTGACTGGGTCGAGTCGAACGGGGACTACTTCATCGACAAACTCGGCGGCGGACCGTCGCTTCGGGAGACGATCACCGACGTGGACCCCGCGGAGAACGCCGACGACGTGTACGACCGGCTCGACCGGCAGTGGGCCGAAGACCGGGCGGCGTTCGCCGACGTCACCGACGAGTACGTGCTGTACCAATGATCGGGGTGGACTCGCTCTCGCTCGAGCAGAAAGTCGGACAGCTGTTTCACGTCGGTTTTCCGGGACCGGAGCCGACGGCCGAACTCGAGTCGCTGATACGGGAGTACCACGTCGGCGGCGTCATCTACTTTTCGCGCAATCTCGAGACGCCCGAACAGACGCGGACGCTCTCTCGGTCGCTGCAGCGAAGCGCACTCGAGGGCGGCGCCGAGATTCCCCTGTTTCTCTCCGTCGATCAGGAAGGGGGGACGGTCCGCCGGCTCCCCTACTACACCGACGTACCCGGACAGATGGCGGTCGGGGCGACCGGAGAGCCGTCCGCGGCGGCGACCGTCGCGAAAATTACGGCGCGTCAACTCCGAAGCGTCGGGATCAACTTCAACCTCGCGCCGGTCCTCGACGTGAACAACAATCCGGCGAACCCGGTGATCGGCGTTCGCTCGTACGGCGAGGATCCGGACACGGTAGCCGCGTTCGGCAGCCGGTACCTCGAGGCGTTACAGTCCGAGTCCGTCGTCGCCTGCGGGAAACACTTTCCGGGACACGGCGACACCGCGACGGACTCTCACGTCGAACTTCCGATCGTGGACGCGGACGAAGACCGATTAGCGCGGGTCGAGTTTCGACCGTTCGTCCGGGCGATCGAGTCGGGTATCGATTCGATCATGACCGCACACGTGGCGTTCCCGGCGATCACCGGCTCGGAGACGAAGCCCGCGACGCTGTCACCGGCCGTTCTCACCGACCTCTTGCGAGACCGGCTCGGATTTTCGGGCGTGCTCATCACCGACTGCATGGAGATGAACGCGATTACCGAGACGGTCGGGACCGAACGAGGGGCCGTCGAAGCCATCAGAGCCGGTGCCGACGTCGTGCTGGTCTCGCACTCGGCCGACCGACAGCGCAGTGCGATCGACGCCGTGATCGAGGCCGTCGAAAGCGGAGCGCTCTCCGAAACACGGATCGACGACTCGGTCAACCGGATTCTCGAACTCAAAGACCGACGCGACCTTCGACCGGCAGACGCAGCCAGTAGTGGTGATTGCTCACCACTCTCGGAGCGCGAGCTATCTGCAGTTCGTGATATCTCGCACGCGTCGGTGACGCTGCTTCGGGGTCGGCTCGACGAGCGGCAGATCGACGCCGACGAACAGTTGTACGTCGTCGCTCCGCGGACAACTGGCGGCTCGCCAGCGGCCGAAACCCAGTCGGCGTCGGCCGTTCTCCGATCGACGCTCGAGGAACGCGGACTCGAGGTCACGCTGCTCGAGATCGGCGACGCCTCGGCTGTCGATGGAACGGCTATTCCGGCAGGGGCCCAGGTGCTGTGCTGTACCGCAGACGTCGCGCGGAACCCGGAACAGCGAGACGCCGTCGAAACCGTGATCGAAGCCGGCCACTCGCCCGTCGTCGTGTCGCTCACGAATCCGTACGATAGCCACCACGTGCCGACCGCCGAGACGTTCCTGACGACGTACGATCCGTCGCCCGGAAATCTGAGCGCACTCGTCGACGTGCTCCTCGGCGACCGGTCCCCACGCGGCAGCCCGCCGACGAGTCTCCGATAAGCGTCGCAGACGCGTCGATTCGTCCAGTATCGTTTTGACACTGCTCTTCGTTAACGCAGACGTGACTTCGTATCGAACCATCGGACTGATGTCCGGTACGTCCCTCGACGGGGTGGACGCGGCCCTCTGTCGAATCGAGCTTCCGGATCCGGACGCACCGCTCACGGAAGCGACGATCGAGACGGAAGCGGCGATCACCGACGAGTACGAGCCACGGTTCCGTTCGTACCTCGAGACGGTCTGTGCCGAGACGACGACGATCGACGAGCTGGCTCGAGCCGACATCGCCGTGGGTCGGCGGTTCGCCCGGGCGGTGAAGACGCTCCTCTCGAAAGCGAACACTACCCCGGAAACCGTGGATCTGATCGGGAGCCACGGCCAGACGGTGTGGCACGCACCCGAGCTGGCGGCGCTCCCCGGGAAACTCGGCACCACGCGAACGACGCTTCAGATCGGCGACGAGAGCGTGATCGCAACCGAGACGGGAATCGCTACCGTCGCCGATTTTCGTCGTGCGGATATCGCGGCCGGCGGCCACGGCGCACCGCTCTCGCCGCTCCTCGATTGGATCCAGTTCGGCGACGAATCGGAGGGGCGAATCGTTCAGAACATCGGCGGGATCGGGAACTGCACCGTCCTGCCGGGCGGAGGAACGCGAGAGGCGGTGACGGCCTTCGACACCGGACCCGGGAACATGGTCATCGACGCAGTGGTCGAATCGGTCACGGACGGCGATCGGCGCTTCGACGAAGGCGGACAGCTGGCAGCAGCCGGCGACGTCGACGGCGAACTGCTCGCATCGTTGCTCGACGATCCGTTTTTCGAGCGCGACCCGCCGAAATCAACCGGGAGGGAACGGTACGGAAACGCGTACGCCGACGAGGTGCTCGAGCGGGCGCGACGCCGAGACCTCGCGGAACGCGACCTCGTTGCGACGGTCACCGCGCTGACGAGCGATTCGATCGCGGACGCGTACGAACGCCACGTCGAGTTCGACCCCGAACGCGTGATCGTTTCCGGCGGCGGCGCGTGGAACGAGACGCTTTGCTCGCGGCTCGGCAGTCGGCTGCCGTGTCCCGTCGAGACGAGCCGAGCGCACGGAATCGATCCCGACTTCCGCGAAGCCGTCCTGTTCGGCCTGCTCGCGGCACTGTTCCGAACCGAACGGGCCGGATCGCTGCCCTCGGTCACGGGTGCGAACGAACCGGCCGTCCTCGGAACGCTCTCGAAGCCACCGTAAGGAGTCTCAGGGTGTCAGGACAGGGGAGAGTCGAGGTTCGGTCTCACATATCGGTTGTGCGCTACATCATCCCCTGAAGCGTGAACTCGACGTCGGTGACCGAGCCGGTCTCGATCGAGACGTTCGCCACGCGACGACCACGCGTTTCACCGGCCGGAAGTTCGATCCGGTAGCGTCCCGGCTCGAGGTCGACGACGCCGAACCAGCCGTTCCCCGTCGTGGTCGTCGTCGCGACGGTCTCGTTGCGCTGGTTTACGGTGACCTCGAGTCCGTCGACCGGTCCGTCGTCGCGCACGGAGACGCTACCGCTAACGTGGCCCGTCTCCGGCTCCGTCTTCCACGTTCGTTCGGGAACGCTCGCCGCGTCGGCGAAGACCGGGTCGCCGCCGTCCGGACTCTCCTCGGTCAGTGCGTGCGCGAGGTCCTCGCGGGCCTCGTCGGCCCCGCGTTCGCCCTCGAACGTCGAAAGGTCCGGCGTCGCGTAGGAGTATCCCGTCCAGCCGACGACCCGGTTTCCGTCGTCCGTCTCCGTCAGCGCGGCGCGGATCTGATCGACCGTGTTCTCGATCTCGTTGAGGTAGACGGCGGAGCCGACGACGGCGTGGCGATCGTACTGGTGGTCAGCGGTGAACTCGTTCCACTGGCGGTACATCGTCGCCTGATCGTCGTCCCAGTCGCGCTTGTAGTTCATCGGCACGTTGAGGTCGACGATGCCCTCTTCCATCCACGCGCGCCAGTCCTGCAGGACCTCCGCGTAGGTCCGGGTCGATTCCCAACCACCCTGTGCTTCCGGACCGTATCCGTAGGTGATCGTATTCGCGCTGAGACAGATCTCGGGATCGGTGGCGTACGTCTCGACGTAGATTCGGCGCACGAGGTTCGTCACCTGATCGCGCCGCCACTGCGCCCACTCCTCGTCGTCCGCGTCGGGCACGTCGTCGCGGCCGGTTTCGGCCCGGAACCGGTCGAGCGCGACCTCGTTGTACCCCCACGACGGGGTACCGATCTCGATGTTGTGATCCGGATACCGAACGTAATCGAGGTTGATCCCGTCGATATCGTAGTGCTCGACCAAACTACAGGCCGTGTCGACGAGATAGTCCGCGACGGCCGGGTGGCCCGGGTCGAAGAAGTAGTTGTGACCGACGTGTTCTTCGCCGTCCTCGCGCACGCTGTGCCACGGGTTGTCGCTTCCCGGCCCGTTCGTGTTGAACGGGTGGTCGTCCGCCTCCGGCGGCGTCTCCTGGTTCCACATCGTGTTGACGTTCATCCAGGCGTGGACCTCGAGTCCGGCCTCGTGGGCCTCCTCGACGAGCGACTCGAGCGGATCGAAGTCGTCGGCGATGGGCGCATCGGTTCGCGGCGGGAGCGCGTCGTCGCAGAAACAGTCGCCTCGACGGACGACCTGGGCGATAATTGCGTTGTGATTCGCGTCGCTCGCGGCCGCGACGAGGCTACGAACCTCGTCCGCATCGTAGAGTCCCTCGTTGAAGCCGTCCACCCAGTAGGCGCGAAATTGCGCCACGTCAGCGGTCTCCTCGGCGCCGGTCGCCGTTCCGGGAACGCCGAGACCGACGAGTGCGGCCGCCCCGCCGCTCGCTTTGAGAACAGTTCGTCTGTCGATATCCGGTAGGTCGTGTCGTGTCATTGTAACGCATCGTCTTCGGTTCGATGTCCGTCTGTTATGCCTCGATTCGCGTCGCTCACCGGCCGAGCCGTGTTCAGTGCTCTCACCTCGTAGTTGAGTAAAAGAACGTTCTAGGTTATAACTATTTCTCCGAAGAGTGACGTATCGAGGCCGCAACGGCGCGAGAGTCTTACGCGAGCCGTTCGATAACCGCGGGGATATCGTTCAGTGATCGGATGATCGCGTCGGGACGAACCGCCGCAGACGTCGAGTCGGCCTCGGTTCGACGGAGGTAAACCGCCGTGAGATCCGCTCGGTGGGCAGCCTGAATATCGGTCACCCGATCGCCGACGTACAATCCCGTTTCGCCGCCGAGATCGGCCAGCGCCTGCTCGATGTAGTATGGATCCGGCTTCCGGCGCTCGAAGCCGTCCCACGTCGGCTCGCGACCGTACGCCGTCTCGACGACGGACTCGAGTCCGAAGTGGTCGACGGCGAAGTCGATCGTCGCCTGCTGGTTGTTACTGACGAATCCGATCGGGTGTGAGGCGGCTAACTCCGAAAGGACGTCGACGTCGTCGAACAACGTTCGCTCCCCGTTTCTGCACAACTCCCGTTGATGCTCGGAGACGTGCCGTTCCCGAACCGGCCACACGTCGGGTAGTTCGAGACCGTGGCGACGGCAGATCTCCCGCATTCGATCGGCGGAGACGTCTCCGACGAACGATCGGTGCTCCGCGTCGGTCGTGCTGACGTCGAACTCGGCGAACGCGTCGCCGATCGCTGACTCGTAGACCGACGGTCCAGACCGGTGGTGGCGGAGGATCACGCCGTCGACGTCGAACAGAAGCGGGAGGTTAGCCATCGAACCACAGCCAACGAGCGGGCAACGCACCTGTGAGACGGTTGGTGACGTTCATATCGTGGGGAGTGTGAGCGCGGGTGATAACTGTACCGGCTCTCTGGTCGAAACCTGCCACGGGGGACCTCGTTTCCGCCTACGAGTACGTAATCTGCAGTTCGATTACGTTCTTCGTATTGATCACGGCCTCGAGGACGGGACCCCGGAGTCGCTCGAGCGTCAGCCGGCTCGTCGGGCCCGTCACGCCGACGGCTCCGACGGCGATACCGCTCTCGTTTCGCACGGCAGTCGCGACCGATCTAACACCGCGCAAGCGCTCTTCGTCGCCGACCGCGTGACCGTTCGAACGGACGGACGCGAGCTCTTCCAGTAACGCCGAGCGGTCGGTTATCGTGTTCGACGTACACGCTGCGAGCCCGTGTCGGTCGATCGTGGTCTCGATGTCCTCGTCGGGTCGATCGGCCAGCAGTACCTTGCCGAACGCGGTCGCGTGGAGCGGCACGCGCTTCCCGAGATACAAGTCGAGCGGAAGGTCCGTGTTGCCGGGCTCGTGTGCGATGAAGTATCCGAGTCCCGATTCTGCGACGCACATGCTCGCCGACTCCGACGTCTCCGAGGCCAGGTGCCGGAGTTCGTTCCGCGCGGCGTCGGTGATCTTGTACTGACTTCGGGCGAACTCGCCGTAGGTTAGAAACTGGAGACTCAGGCGGTACACGCCGTCGTTTCTCGTCACGAACCCGCCCTCGACGAGCGTGCTGAGGTGATTGTGTACCGTGCTGTCGGGCAACTCGAGTCGTTCGGCGAGCTCCGTGAGGCGAGCGGTCCCGAGCTCGTACAGCATCTCGAGGACGGCCAGAGAGCGCTGAGTCGCTTTCACCGGATTTTTCGCCTCGCGTGTCATTCGTTATCGGTTTCGATGGAACCCGTGAACATTAGTCTACCGCCGTAAGGCTGATCCGTCGGCCGCGAGTAGAGAGCGACGGTCGGCAGGGATCTTCAGCGATACTGAAACGGACTCTCGATCCGAACGGGGAATGGTTCCAATTAGCACGAAACACTGTCTCGAGGGAGTACGCTCGTGTCAGTAGCCGAGAAAGCCACTGAGCCGATACCAATCCATTTACAGACGTACATCTGTAATATTCGGCACGAATTCCAATTTTGTATAAGTGAAGTACCACGTCTCTCGTCTTCTTCGAGACGAGACCGTTCAGGACACTACCGACGGCGGAAACGATGCACGATAACAGAGCACACGATGTAGCTTCGATCTATCGCCGTCGTTAGCCGACGCTCGTTTTCGTCATTCGGAATCCGAACGGTCGGTTCGTCGGGCCCGAACACGCCACGGAACGACCCAAGAGCCGGTGACGCATCGTGCCCACTACTCGCCGTTCACTGTCAAACCGTCGGCAGATTTATAATGTTGGTATTGATAATCATAGTATGTATGCAGGAGAATAACACAGGTGGGGCCAGTACGGACTGGTCCCGCCGAAGGTGGTTGAAAACGGTCGCGGTCGGTGGCGCGGTCGGATCGATCGCGGGCTGTCTCGGCGTCGAGGACGATGGCGACGACGACTACTTCGTCCTTCCAGCGGTCGGGAACCTCGAACAAGCACACTTCAACGTCTGGAGTCTCGACAACCAGCTCTTCTTCGAGACCGGACTGCTGTGGGAGGAGCTCGCGTACTTCTCCGCCGACGAGGCCGACTGGTACCCGCAGTTCGCGGAGGACTGGACCTTCGACATGGATGCCGGAACCGTGACGTTCGACCTCCGGGACAACCTGGAGTGGCACGACGGAACGACCGTCACGGCGGACCACGCCGTCGATCACTTCCGACTGGCGGAGGTCTGGGGCGATTCGGTCTGGGACTTCGCGACCGACGTACACGCACCCGAAGAACACACGCTCGAGTTCGAGGTCGATAGCGTCGCCCAAAGCCTGATCGAGCACGTCTTCCTCGGCGATATGTTCAGCCGGTGGCTCTACACGCACCCGGAGCTACACCGAGACTTCATCGAGCGCGCGGAAGACGCGACGACGGACGAGGAGTTACAGGACATCAACGAGGACCTCGCGAACTTCTCGATCAGCGGCGAGGAGGCGATCGACGCCGGTCTCGGAAACGGGCCGGTCGAACTGGTCGACGTAACGGACTCGAGAATCGTCCTGGAGCCGTACGACAACTATCCGATCGGTTGGGAGGGCGACAACGACATGAACTGGTCCGGCTTCGAGATCGTCGATTTCGGGGACAGCGAGTCCGACTTCCATCAGGCGGCGATCGCCGACAACATCCACGGGTTCACCGGGGACACGCCCGACGAGGTCCGTGGCTCGATGGGAGACCACTGGGAGATCATGACCGGTCCGCAGGAGGGATTCCAGACGATTCAGTTCAGCCCCGAATCGGACTGGGGCGAAGACAGCGACGAGAGTCGTGCACTTCGGCAGGCAATCGCCTACATGTACGATCCAACGGAGTTCGTCGACATCTTCGGCGAGGAGATCATGGACTATCCGGACCCGAACAACGTCACCGGACTGAACTCGCCGATGGACGAGGAGTGGCTGGGCGACGTCGTCGGCGACTTCACGAGCTACGGCAACAGCGACGACGGGTGGGTGCAGGAAGACCTCGCCGAAGAACGGATGGAAGCCGCCGGCTACGAACGAGACGGTGACGAGTGGGTCGATTCGGAGACGGGCGACGTACTCGAGGTCGAAGTCCTCTACCCGGTCGACTTCGCCGCCAACGTACCGTCGTACGAGAACGTCGTCGAGCAGTTCAATCGCTTCGGCATCGAAGCCGAAGGCGTCGGAGAGGACTTCACGACGCTCCAGACGCAACTGATGCCCGAACACGACTTCGAAGTGGCAGTGTACACGTCGGGGCCCGCAGCACCGCATGCAGTCAGCTCCTATCGGAATACGATGGGCGACGTTTCCGCCCCCGACACCGACCGGTGGAACAACCAGCTCTCGGAGGTCGACGTTCCCTGGCCGCCGGGTGACGAGGATAACGATATCGAGACAGTCAACATCGACGATCGGATCGAGGGGCTGAACAACGCACAGGACGAAGACGAAGTGATCGAGTACGTCGAAGAGCTCGGATGGATCTACAATCAGTGGGTCCACGGCATCCAGACGTGTACGGAGTTCCGCCTCAACTACGTGGCGACGGACGAATGGGACTGGGGCGTCGAGATGGACGATCCGAAAATCCGTTCGGAGCAGCCGTGGATGTATCTCACCCGAACGGGAGACCTGCAGGCGAGATCAGAGTAAGTATCATCGGAACTGTGCATCCTCGTCGGTTTTCGGGCGTATCGTTCGCTTTCGACACCGTCGAGTCACGACGATTCGGCCCACGCCGGCGATTCTGCCCCGCGTCACGTTCGAACGGAAAGTGTGGTAATCGGTACCTATTTGAGTGTGGAGATATCGCATACAATGTAGCATGCATTGGGTACTGAAGCGGGCAGCCAGAGCGGGGTTCACCGTCTTTCTCGTCGTTCACTTCACGTTCCTGTTGATTCACTTCCTCCCTGGCAGCCCGATGGACTACCTCCAAGCCCAGCTATCGCGACAGCAGGGTCTCAGCGAGGGTGAAATCGAAGCGATGGCCGAGGTGTATCTCAACATGCACCCGGAGGCGTCGCTCGGGGAACAGTACGTCAACTACATGTCCTCGCTGCTCACCGGGGATCTCGGCACCTCGATCTACTTCAACGAGTCGGTAGCCAGCTTACTCGCCACGGCGATCCCGTGGACCGTCTTTCTGATGTTGAACGCGATCGCGATCTCGTTCGTGATCGGTATCTCGCTCGGCGCACTGATGGCGTACCTGGAGGGGAGTCGCTTCGACAACGCGGCGACGATATTCGCGATCGTCAGCAACTCGATTCCGTACTACATCATCGCGATCCTGCTGGTGTACGTACTCGGCCACCAACTGGATCTGTTCCCGGTTACAGGCCGCTACGACGACCGGACGACCCCCGGGGTGAATATTCCGTTCATGTCCAGCGTGATCTATCACGCGACGCTTCCGGCGCTCTCCTGGGCCTTCGCCGGTCTCGGCGGCTGGGCGTTAGCCATGCGGGCGAACAGCATCAGCATCCTCGGCGAGGATTACCTCCGCGTCGGCCAGCTCAGAGGGTTGACGACGCGGCGGCTGACGCTGCGGTACGTCGCGCGAAACGCCGTCCTGCCGCTGTACACGAACATGATGGTGGTCATCGGATACGCGTTCGGTGGCGCCGTCGTCCTCGAAACGATCTTCGTCTACCGGGGTGTCGGCTACTACCTCTTCCGGGGGATCGAAGCGCGAGACTTCCCGCTGATGATGGGGGCGTTTATCGTGATCACCATCGCCGTCGTGACGGCGCTGTTCCTGGCCGAACTGACGTACGGGAAACTGGATCCGCGAGCACAGGAGGGAGGGATCGATGAGTCATTCTGACGAAGCCTCGAGCGGCGGCGAGTTCCCGTTCCAGACGCCGACGACGGGCGAAACGACGCGGAAAGAGCGCTGGTCGCGCACGGTCGATCGAACGGTACTGGCACCGGCGCGGATCATCCTGAGCGATTGGCGCGGAAAAGTCGGGGTGACGATCATCGCGCTCTACCTGTTTATGGGTCTCGCCGGCCCGTACCTGATCTCACCGCCTGAGACGGACACAGCCAACATGCTGGTCGGCCCCTTCGAGATGTGGCAGTACCCGCTGGGAACCGATAGCTCCGGTCGCAGCATTCTCGCCGACGTCGTCCACGCCACACCGCCGATGCTCAAGATGGTGGCCGCCGGCGGCGTTTTCGCCGTGACCGTCGGCTCGATCGTCGGCATGGTTGCGGGATACAAAGGCGGGCGCACCGATCAGGCGCTGATGGTCGTTACGGACACGCTCATGGCGATTCCGGGACTGCCGCTGATCATCGTCCTGGCGTTCCTGTTCGAGCCCAGAAACCCCTACGTCGTCGGGATCATCCTGGCTATTCCCGCCTGGTCGGTCCTCGCCCGTTCGATTCGCTCGCAGATGCTTCCGCTACGGAACGTCGAGTACGTCGAGGCGAACCGACTCATGGGTATTTCGACGTGGAAGATCATTCTGAAAGACATCGCACCGAACCTGATGCCCTACATCCTCGTGAGTTT
The DNA here is from genome assembly GCF_052040145.1 of Natronorubrum amylolyticum. Lineage (NCBI taxonomy): Archaea > Methanobacteriati > Methanobacteriota > Halobacteria > Halobacteriales > Natrialbaceae > Natronorubrum > Natronorubrum amylolyticum. The sequence goes on along the minus strand of NZ_JBPPFW010000006.1, from coordinate 8,581 downwards.
CGTCGGCGCCTCCCGCGGGATCGTCTTCGACTCGGTTGCGCTGTACTTCCTCGGCGTCCTTCCGACGACGGATCCGAACTGGGGTGTCACCATGGACACGGCGTACTCGAGCGGCGGGGCGCTGTACTCATGGGGGGCAGCCCACTGGCTGCTCGCCCCGATGCTCGCCGTCGTGTTGCTCTCGCTCGGCCTAATCCTGATTGCACAGGCCGCGGACAAACTATTCAACCCGCGAATCCGCGCCCGTCACCAGAAAACGACAGCGAGCGATGCGGACGACGTCGACCACGACCCGAAGACGCCGGCGGAGACGACCGCTCGGTGATCGGACACGTCAGAGAGTAGTTTCGGCCCGAACCCGCCCCGCGAACGGTTACCGACACTTGTACCGGAAGAGCAGGATCAACCCGATGAACACCGTGATAACGATTAGATTGTACGATGCGATCGCGTACTCCGCCGTTCCCTGCTCGAGATACGGGAACGAGAGAAGCGTGAGAATCCCCAGCGTGAATACCAGAATGCTGAGGATTCGAGCGGCGAACTCGTACTTACAGAGCCGGTCCCAGCCTGTTTCGGTCATTAGCACACAGGTTCCGACGGAGAGCGTATAATAATTGTGGACAGCGAGACCAGAGTCGGATCTCGTCCGGGCTGAGAACGGGCGGACGCGTTCGGGTAGCGATTCGTTCCCACGGCACAAATTTCAAGTAACTGGACGACCCACGTCGTCGCATGCACTCGGTATATAGACGTATCGTCACCGAATCACGACCGCAACCGAGACCGGGTCGTGCCGAACGGCGGTGGGCGTAATGGCGACGCGGGAACGAACTCGGACCGAGACTCGGCTTGACGACGTGATCATGAGCGTCGACGACGTGACGGTTCGATTCGATATGGACCGAGGAGAGTCACGGGTTCTGGACTCGGTGAGTATGGATATCCGTCGAAACGAGATCCTCGGAATCGTCGGCGAGTCCGGCTCCGGGAAGTCGATGTTCGCGGACGCCCTCCTCGACGCAGTCGTCGACCCCGGCCAGGTGAACGGCTCGATCACCTACTACGACGACAACGGCACCCCGGTCGACGTGTTGAACCTCGACCAGGAGTCGCTCAGGAGGTTCCGCTGGGAACGCGTCTCGATGGTGTTTCAGGGTGCGATGAACTCGTTCAACCCGACGATGGACATCCGGGGACACTTCGAGGAGACGCTCGCTGCACACGAGTACGACGTCGGATCCGGAATGGAACACGCTCGAGAGCTCCTCGAAGCGCTCTATCTCGATCCGGATCGCGTCCTCGATTCCTACCCGCACGAGTTGAGCGGCGGCATGTCCCAGCGAGCGCTCATCGCGCTGAGTCTCGTCCTGGAACCCGACGTTCTCGTCATGGACGAGCCGACGGCCGCACTCGATCTGCTCATGCAGCGATCGATCCTGAGCCTGCTCGAGACGGTCAAAGACCAGTACGATCTCACGATCGTCTTCATCACGCACGACCTCCCGCTGGTGACCGGGCTGGCCGATCGACTGGCCGTGTTGTACGCCTTCGATTTCGTCGAGGTCGGCGTCGCCGAGGACATCTTCGAAAATCCGTCCCATCCGTACACGCGATCGTTACTAAAGGCCGTGCCGACGCTCGACACGCCGCTCGAGGAGATCACCCCGATCGAGGGGGCGAGTCCCGACCCGGTGGCCCTACCGAGTGGCTGTACGTATCATCCGCGGTGTTCGCTCGCGGACGATCAGTGTGAGGTCGAAGAGCCGCAATTCCACGAGGTCACGGCCGACGAGAACCACCGGACTGCCTGTTTCCACTGGGAGGACGCAGCGGACGAAATTCCGCTCTCGAAGGCGACGGGGCCGACCGCGCCGACCGAGATCGACGGCGAGCAGTCTAGCGAACCCATCCTCTCGCTGTCGGACGTCGAGGTTCACTTCGAGCAGCAGGTCGGGCTCCTCGAGAGTCTGTTCAACGATCCGAGCCCGGTCCGGGCGGTCGACGGCGTTTCGCTCGATATCTACGAGAACGACGTCGTCGCACTGGTCGGCGAGAGCGGCTGCGGAAAGACGACGCTCGGAAAAACGATCGTCGCGGCACAGCGCCCGACGAGCGGCGAGATCACGTACGACGGACAAGAGATCTGGGCCGCGAAAGACGGCGACGGACCGGTCGAAATTCCGTACGACGAGATCAGAAAGTCGCTGCAGATTATCCACCAGGACCCGGGAAGTTCGCTCAACCCGAATCGGACGGTGATGGCGAATCTCGAGGTTCCGTTGAAACAGTGGCATTCCGAGATGGACTACAGCGACAGGGAGAAGCGAATCCTCGCGATGCTCGAACACGTCGGCATGTCGCCGCCGCAGGATTACGCCCATCGGTACCCGCACCAACTGAGCGGTGGCGAACAACAACGCGTCGCGCTGATTCGTGCACTCTCGATGAATCCGGGAGTCATCTTCGCCGACGAAGCGGTCTCCGCGCTGGACGTCTCGCTCCGCGTGGAGATGATGGATCTCATGCTCGAGCTACAGGAGGTGTTCGACACCTCCTATCTCTTTACCTCGCACAACCTCTCGAACGCGCGCTACCTGTCCGCGAGCGTCGACGGGCGAATCGCCGTCATGTACCTCGGAAAGATCGTCGAAATCGGTCCCGGCGAATCGGTGATCTCGAACCCGAAACACCCGTACACGAAGATTCTCAAGTGGTCGACCGAGGACATCGATACGGACGGAGACGTGACGGAATCGCCCCTCCGCGAGATCGATATTCCGGATCCGATCGACCCGCCCAGCGGCTGTTCGTTCCACACCCGCTGTCCGGACGCGCGCGAAGCCTGCACCACCGACGACCCGCTGTTGAGCCACGACGATCACACCGACCACCACGCGGCGTGTTTCAGGGAGTATCCCGAGGATCACCCCTACTGGGAGAGTGAGCCGATCGAGGACGAAGCGGCGGGCGTCGAACGCGAACCCAACAACTGAGGCGCGAGCACCACCGACGAATCACTGCCCCGGGCGCCGTCGATTCGATTCGCAGCTACTCTCTGATCGCAAACGGAAGACAAAAGAACGGCCACGGCTGTTGCTGTAGACGATCCATCACTCCACTCGATACCGTTCGACCGCCGTTTCGTCGACAGTCACGCCAAGCCCGGGACCGTCGGGAACGGGTATCGATCCGTCCTCGACGGCGAGGGGATCTTCGAGCACGTGATCCGCCCAGCCGTAGTACACCGAGTCGGGCGGGAGGTTCAGCGCCGGTGTGCTCGCATAGAGGTGCAGGACGGCAGCCTGTTTGATTCCCAGATCGAATCCGTTGTGATGCGTGACGGACAGTCCCGCCTTATCCGCGAGGGCGATCTGCTCGCGGACGGCGAGCAATCCGCCCGCCGGAACGAGATCGACGGCGGCGACGTCGACGGCGGCCCGCTCACAGAGGTGGTAGAGATTGCGAGGGAAGTACGTATCCTCGTTGGCGGCGATCGGCTGTCTGAGTCGCTGTCGCAGTCGTTCGTACGTTCCGTAGGTGTCGATCCGACACGGTTGTTCCAGATACTGGAGATAGATTCCCGCATCCTCCAGCGCAGCACCAGCGCGGACCGCCTCGTCGAACGTCCAGCCCTGATTCGGATCGAGACGGAACTCAAGGGCCCCGTCCGTCGCGTCGTGCATCGCACGAACGCGCTCGACGTCCGCCTTCCAGTCCGGTCCGGCCTTCGTTTTGAGGACGTCGAAGCCCTGCTCGAGTGCCCGCGTCGCGTACGTCCGTGACTCCGCTTCCGAGAGCATGCCGAGACAGTAGGCGACGTCGACGGTGTCGCGAACGCCGCCGCCGAGCAGTTCGGAAACCGGGGCGCCTCGGGCTTTTCCGAGGGCGTCCCAGAGGGCGGTTTCGACGGCTCCGAGAAACGGTCTCGTCTTGACGTACGGGTAGTAGAACGAGTCGACGAATCCACGGATCTCGTCGAGTTCGCGACCGATGAGTTCCGGAGCGATCACGTCGTCGATGACGGCGGCCGTCACCGCCGGTGACTGCATCGCGGTCAGCATTTCACCCCAGCCGGTGACGCCGTCGTCCGTCTCGAGACGAACCAGCGTTCGGCCGACCGTTTCGACGTCGTCGTGATTGCTACTGTACGGTGCGAGTCCGCCGTCCTCGAGCGGCTTGACCGGGACCGCTATGGGAATGGTCTCGAGACCTACAACTGCCATACCTACCGCACTTTCCGGGATAACTAAAAACCTCGTGCCGGAACGGCGTCAGCGGTGAGAACGCGCGAAACCGGTGGACCGATTTCGTGGATCGACCTGGCACTTCGCTAGCCGAAAACACCCAGTAAACACAGTTACGCTCCGAGTTGTCTATTTGACATACAGGATAATAATAGTACATGTCAGATGATAGTGCGCTAGAATCGTCTCTGGTCAGTACACGGATACGATACAGAGTCCACCGACGGAATGGCACCGACCCGCACGACGATCGACGAAGACACGAGAGCGACCGCCAATTTCAGTACCGGTTTAGGCCGTTATCACTATCTTGAGGAAATAACACTCTGTACGGGTACGTTCCGACCGAATCGATCGTTCCGATCGGTCTTTGTTCGATATCCGGACGAAATACCCGATGGGTCTGTCGCTCGAGAAATAGAGAGAGGGTTTCAAGAGAGACGACACACGAGCAGCTTACGGAAACGTGTGTCTCGTCGATAGGGAACATCATCAGCCACCAGTTCACCGATGGGAGACCGAATGCCGATTCGAAAAACACAGGGTTTGGACAGTATCTGGAATATAATTTTATTGGTAATTTTATAAAAGTACCTTATTTAATACATATCATTGTACGACACTATCGATCGGAATGTGTGCTCGAATGAGCTTCCGTTCGACGCGGTGAAAGAAGCCCGATTAGGTACGGCAGTGGGCCGCTCCCGGATCGAGGCAGAACGGGACGAAATTGGCACTCGAGTAAAGACCACCAGGGCAGCTGCATCTGCCGCAGATTCGGTAAATCGTGATCCGAAGCGAACCAGAACGGATCACCCATCGTGAAAGTGACTTTCGTCTGCAAGGAGTATCGGGAACGGGAACTGTGTTGATGAGTCTGCCATGAAAGTCGTCTACAAACCCGGTAACGCCTACGAGGAGATCAACTGCTTCGACTTCCGCGAGTACGAACACGGGATCGTCCTCAACGACGAGGAGGGCTACAACATCGGCTACGTCCCCCACGAGATTCTGAGCCACATCGAACCGCACGAGGGTGAGATGGTCGAGTTCGAAGGCGGCCAGCCGCCGGAACCCGGCTACGACGACGAATAGCGAGCGGACCACCTCGAGCGAGACTCACTCGAGTCCCGTCACACCGCTCACTCGAGCCCTTGCAGACCGAACCGATAGGACGATACTCCACGGCGTGCGAGTAGCGCCAACGCGGATGACACGAACGCTTCTCGTTGCGGGAACGGCAAGCCACGTCGGCAAGTCGACGGTCGCCGCCGGACTCTGCCGGCTGCTCGCCGACCGTGGCGTTTCGGTCGCCCCGTTCAAGGGACAGAACATGAGTAACAACGCTCGCGTCGTCGTGCGAGCGGAGGACGCTGATAATAATCCCACCAACAGCCCAGACGACGCCACGAACGCCGACCAGTGGGGAGAGATCGGTGTCTCTCAGTTCGTCCAGGCTCGAGCGGCCCGCACGACGCCGACCACCGACTGCAACCCGGTCCTGCTCAAACCCCGCGGCGACGGGGAGAGCCAACTCGTGCTCCAGGGGGAAGCCCACGAGCACGTCCCGGCCGGGGCCTACTACGAGGAGTACTGGGACGAAGCCCGCGCCGCGGCCGAAGAATCCTTCCGACGTCTCGCGGCCGATCACGACGTGATCGTCGCGGAGGGTGCGGGGAGCATCGGGGAGATCAACCTCCACGATCGGGACCTCGCGAACGTCGAGACGGCCGCGTTCGCGGACGCCGATATCCTCCTGCTGGTCGATATCGAACGCGGCGGGGCGTTCGCCAGCCTCTACGGCACCGTCGAACTGCTTCCCGACTCGTTGCGCGAGCGCGTCGTCGGCGCAGCCATCACCAAGTTCCGGGGCGACCCAACGTTGCTCGAGCCCGGTATCGAGGAAATCGAGGCGAAGACCGACGTCCCGATTCTGGGCGTGCTCCCCTACGACGATCCGGGACTACCCGAAGAGGACAGCGTCGGCCTGCCGGCGACGACCGAACGCGGCGTGCTGGGTGACGACGACGGCGTGCCCGCCGACCAGCGGCTGCGGATCGCCGTCCCCCGACTCCCCAGAATCTCGAACGCAACGGACCTCGAGGCGCTGGCGGCCGAACCCGGCGTTTCGGTTGTCTTCGTTCCGGTCGAGAGCGAGAGCGGACCGACCCACGAAGGCGGAGACGCAGCGGCGGACGTAGCGGCGGCGCTCGAAGGCATCGACCCCCACGCGGTCGTCCTGCCGGGAACGAAGAACACGGTGGACGATCTGCTGGCGCTCCACCGGGCTGGCTTCGGCGACGCGCTCGCGAACTTCGACGGGCCGACCGTGGGCATCTGTGGCGGCTACCAGCTACTGGGCGAGCGGATCACGAACGCCTCGCTCGAGGGAACGGGCGAGGCGGACGTGATCGATGGCCTCGGCTTGCTGCCGGTCGAAACCGAGTTCGAGGGCAGCAAACGGCTCGAACAGACGTCGGTTCCGGTCGACGGGACCGCGACGCCGTTGCTCGCGGGCGCCGAGGGGTCGGCGTCGGGGTACGAGATCCACGCCGGACGAACGCGGGCGCTCGAGGACGTCGCTCGGCCGCTTGGGGACTCGAGCGCGGCCCGCGGACGGGTGCTTGGAACGTACCTCCACGGGCTGTTCGACAACGAACCGGTGCGGTCGGCGTTTCTCGCACACGTCGCCGCCGACGCCGGAATCGAGTGGCCGCCGCTAGGTAGCGACTCAGCTACAGTAGCTGACGAAGAGACGGCAGCCAGCACGACGCCCTACGACCGCGCCGCGACACTGGTTCGGGACAATCTCGATCTCGAGGCGCTCGGAGAGCCGTTCGACGAGGGGATCGGGAAGTCGGTCAACGAGGCGCTCGACCCGTGACGCTGCAGCGCGGCGTCGAGTTGGGTTAGGCCGACTGATTTCTGTACGTGCCGAGCAGCTCCTCGAGAATAATACACTCCTGATCGGTCGAGTCGTAGTGGGTGTCGATGAAGCGTTCCGCGGCCTCGTAGTCGCCGCGAAGACCGTGTTTTCGGACGTTGATCACGGCGTCGAGGAAGAACGTGCCGCCGTCCGTGCCCAGCACGGCCGCGTGATCCTGCTCGCTGATGTCGAGTTCGGACTTGATCTCGTCGAAGTTGAACGTCTCCACCTCGTGGTCGGAGTTGATCAGCGTCAGTACGTACTCCGCGGAGAAGCGATAGAACTCGGATTTGCTCTCGAACATACCGTCGTCGACGAGTTCGTCGATCGCCTCGACGACCTCGTCCGGGTATCTGACGGTATCTTTCGCCATATCGACACAGTGCACACTCCTGGCTCATTACTGTTTCGAACAGCTGTAGATTTTGAGACAGGAAGACGGGGAGGGAGGGAACTCGGGCAAATCCGACGGACACTCGAGGCTCGTATCGAGTCTCGAAACGGAACGAACGTTAAAGCGAACGGGAGGGGTTGGCCCACACAGATAGGTGTAATCGACGTGTCTCTCGGCCTCTTCGTCAGTTCCCTCCCCTGGTGGTTGGCAGCGCCGCTGCTCCAAATCGCGGTGCTCGTGGTCGGGATGGCACTGGACGAAACCTACGTCAATCGGACGACGATCCTGACCGGCGCCATCGCCACGCACATGCACATCTTCGTCGCCGGCGACGTCGGGTTTCTGGTCGCGCTGTACGCCGACGTCGGTCTCGTGATCGGTGCGTACGGGCTGTACGCTTACGTGACCGACGGCTACGTCGGGGCCTGGTTCCGGCTGCTCGCGTACTTCGTCTACTCGCCGCTGGCGGTCTTTCTCGTCATCCTGACCGCCGGGCCGACGCTGTTCGGGGTCGAGCCGCTGGTCGTTCCCGCGATCGTGCTCGCAGGCTACGCCAACCACCAGCTTCGAGAGTACCTCAGCCCCAGAGAACCGTACTACTTCGGCCCCGATTCACCGGACACGTTCGAAGCAAGCCTCGAGACCGGAGCGACTGCCGAATCACCGATCGACGCACCGACGGCCGAGACCGGCGACTCAGCGGCCGAGTCGGCCACAACAGCGTCCGAAGACGAGCCGACAGCAGCGGTGACATCCGACGAAGCGACTGCGCGTTCCGGCGGTAGGCCGGAATCCGACCGCGCGGAGGCGAATTCGTTCGACGAGTCCGGCGTGCGTGAGGACGGCACCGAGTTCGACCATCCCGGAGCCGAACCGGCAGCCACCGCGGACTCGACCGGAGCCGAACCGGCAGCCACCGCGGACTCGACCGGAGCCGAACCGGCAGCCACCGCGGACTCGACCGGAGCCGAACCGGCAGCCGCCGCGGACTCGAGCGAACGGGGGATCCTCCCG
>NZ_JBPPFW010000005.1:0-331450 GCF_052040145.1 Natronorubrum amylolyticum | reverse complement strand
GGGTTCATTTGGCGGTGAATGTAAATTCTTGTACACACTCACACATAAATGGGTCCACGTTCGGCGACCTCAGACCGCGACCGGTCGAGCGTCACCGAACTACCAAGGCTAACATCAGATCCCTTCTGTACGGCGGACCGCAGGGGAAGGATCCTCATTTCCTTCGGATCTATTCCTAGGTCGTCTGGGGTACATAACCCCTTCGAACCCTGTTGATCCGAGATGACGGAGCGAGTTGAACGCCCCGTCGATCACATATTCGTTTGCAATCCATCCGAATGCCCTCGTACACTTAAGGGCGTCGGATCGCAGATCGCCGAAAACCGCATCCGGCGGATCGGTTGCGATCCGAACTGAACGCCCAGCAACGTATAAGGGCAACGGATCGTCGCGACCGGCGAAGCCGGCCACGAGCACATCACGTTTCGAACGCCCGTATACGGATAAGGCCATCGGATCGACCCGACGGCAGTCGTGCGAGAGTGGATGGAGTGTCTACCTCCGTGCCGGGAAACGGCCAGAGGGAACGCGGCGTCGTGCGCCACGTTGTTCGCATTAGTAACGAGTGCCGGGTTGGTATATAAGGCCGTCGAACGATTCGACCATCGGAACCCGCTACCATGGCACGGTTTTCCACCAGTCAATCACTGCAGTTACACGACGATACGCAGCCGCTGCTCGAGCCCGAGTCGGTCCGAGCGGTCGACTCCTGAGTAGAATATCACGCGGGCGGAGGTCGGCCGGTCATTCCGCCCTTGCAGGCGCGGTCGGGCCGAATGAGACCCGCGTAATTTCTGTTCGAGCGTGCACGCGCAAGAACCTGTCGTGATTCGAGCGACTGTCACCGGATAACCGAACGAGTTCGGACGTAACGGGGTTCGAGGAGCGAATGCATCGATGCCAATAAACCACGTGCGTCGTAAGAGGTAGACGAATGGTCCGGGACCCGATCGCTTCGGAGTCAACGCCGTCAGCGGAGGAGATCTGCTCCGCGCTCGACGACCCCGACTGCCGAGAGATCATCCGGAATCTCGAGGAACCCATGACGGCTTCTGAGCTGACGAAACGGTGTGAGATCCCGCAGTCGACGCTGTATCGAAAGCTCGAGTTGTTGACCGACTCGACGTTACTCGAGGAGTCGACCGAGATTCGCCAGGACGGTCACCACGCGAGCAAGTACGCGGTCGCGTTCGACGAGATTACCCTCGTGTTGGACGAAGATCGGTCGCTGGCGGTGCAGATCGAGCGACCGGCCCGGACGGCGGACGAACGGCTGGCCGAACTGTGGTCGGAGGTGCGAAAGGAGACATGAGCCCACATCACACCGGCGCGACCGAAATCGCACTCGCACTCGCGGTCGTCAAGACGCTGGTGCTCGTCGTCGGAAGCGTCATCACGTACTTCGCGTTCAAGGCGTATCGGCGGACACGACAGCGCGCGCTCGGAATGCTCGCACTCGGGTTCGGGCTCGTGACGCTCGGACTCGTCCTCGCGGGGATGCTCTACGAACTGCTCAACGTCCAGTTGGCCTTGGGGATACTGCTCGAGAGTTTGCTCGTTCTGGCCGGCTTCCTCGTGATCGCGTACTCGCTGTACGTGCAGTAGACTCCGCACCCTGTTTTCGACACACCACGTCGCTGAAGATCAGCGTCCTCTCTCCATACCCGCGTGCCGAAATCGAGTCGATTCCCGCCGGCAACCGCTGTAGCCGTTCGAAAAGTGGTGAGTGATTTTCAGCCGATCAGAATTGCGAAGCGATTGCGAAGGCGATGGGTCGATCCGAACTGTCTCCCGTCGGCAAATCGGCAGAAGCGAGTGAGTCGCCTCGAATACGAGCCGAAAAGTCGGCGTTCTGTACGGGCCGGAAACGGGAATTCCGTTCAGCCCTCGAAGCCGGCGTCGTCCATGATTTCTCCGAACTCGTCGGTCTCCATCGCGTCCTCGTAGACGATCGCGGTCGCCATGCCGCCGGGGTAGCTGCCCTGGTTCGTGACGTGGTGGACCTTGTGGCAGTGAGCCGGGTAGATACCCGGGTCGGCAGTGGCCTCGAACTCGAGCGTGTAGCGTTCCGCGGGAGCGATGTTGACGACGTCCTCCTCGTGCTGGGCCGATTCGGGGATCGGCGAGCCGTCCTTCTCGATGACGGTGAACCGGTGGCCGTGCGTGTGGAAGGGGTGTGACTCGTAACCGTTGTTCGCGATGTTGAGATGCACGGTGTCACCCTCGGAGACGATCAGCGGCGTCCCCAGCTCCGGGTGGAACGTCGTCGGGGCGCTCCGACCGTTGATCGTGTAGGTGTCCGGAGAGCGATCGACCGGACTGTAGTCGGCGTCACCGCCGGCTTCTCGCTCGTGGAGCCGGCTGTCCCAGTCGCGCAGCGTGAAGAAGTACTCCCGATCCGGCGGTTCGTAGTCCTCGGGATCGACTCGGAAGATCCCGTACATGCCCATATCGAGGTGGTTGTGCGTCTGGTAGTGGCAGTGATAGACGTGAGTGCCCGGAGCGGTACCCTCGAGCGTGTAGGTGTGACTCTCGCCACCTTTGACGCGAGTACGGGTAGTGACCGGGGCACCGTCGTCGGCCCAAGTCTTGCCGACGGCGTGGACGTGAACGGTGTGGGGCCGGTTGTGTTCGCTGTTGTCGTACGTGAGTTCGACCGTCTCGCCCTCGTTCATGCGGAAGACGGGGCCGGGAACCGACGGCGCGAGATCGTCCGCCTGCCAGGCCCACACTTCGGGGAGTTCGACGGGACCGCCGCTGGCCGCCTCGGTAACGAGCTGGTGGCGGGCGGGGACGGTTCGCAGCGTTGCCTCGTTGCCCTGTTCGGCGAAATCGACGACCTGTGGTGGGTCGGTGTACTCGTAGTCGGTCAGCGGACCGTCGTCGCCGTCCGAGTCGTCTTCGTCGTCTTCGCCGTCGCCATCGTCGCTCGAGAGCAGACCCGTACAGCCGGCGAGCGCACCGAGTGCGCCCGTGCCGGCGACCGAGAGGATGGTTCGCCGTCGAATGCGGCGGGGGGTGGTAGCTGTCATGGTCACAGCTGAAGAGAAGGGCCGACGGATGAAGGGTGGTAAAGGTAGTTCCCGCCGGGCGGGAACTCAGTCGACGACTTTCGGCCGGTGAGACCCTGTTCGGGCCAAAAACGGGAGATTCGTTGACTCGGTACGCGGTAACTCGTCCGCTATCGGTTCAGCGTGTGAATCGCGTGCCCGAGCGCGTTCTCGGCGGCCTCCATCACCGATTCGGAGAGCGTCGGATGGGCGTGAACCGTCGAGGCAACGTCCTCGAGGGTCGCACCCAACTCGATCGCGAGTCCGAGTTCGGCGATCAGTTCGGAGGCCTCGGGACCGACGATCGACGCACCGAGGACGTACCCTTCGTCCTCCTCGGCGACGATTTTGACGAAGCCGTCGGACTCGCCGGTCGTCAGCGCACGACCACTGGCCCGAAACGGGAACTGGCCGACGACCGTCTCGAAGCCGGTCTCCTCGGCCTCGGTCTCGGTCATTCCGACGGTGGCGATCTCGGGGTCGGTGAAGACGACCGCCGGCATCGCCTGGTAGTCGATCGCCGACGGCTCGCCGGCGATCACCTCGGCGGCGATCTGTCCCTCCATGCTCCCCTTGTGGGCGAGCATCGGCTCGCCCGCGACGTCGCCCACGGCGAAGATGTGATCGACGTTCGTGCGGGCGCGCGAATCGGTGTCGATGAAGCCGCGCTCGTCGGTCTCGACGCCGGCCGCCTCGAGGTCGAGCGTGTCGGAGACGGGGCTGCGGCCGACGGCCACGAGCACGTTCTCGACGTCGAGTTCGAGGCGTTCTTCTGCTGCGGCTTCGGCGCTCCCACCATCCGTCGCAGCGTCCTCGACGGGGTCGGCGATGACGCGAATGCCCCCGTCCGGTTCGTACCACTCTGTGGCGGTGTAGCCGAACTCGAACTCGATCCCCAGCTCCTTCGCGCGCTGTTTGACGGGTCGTTTGACGTCGTCGTCGTAGCCCGGCAGGATCGAGTCGAGCATCTCGATCACCGTTACGTCGGTCCCCAGTTTCGCGAAGACGCTGGCCAGTTCCATGCCGATGTAGCCCGCGCCCACGACGACCATCGAGTCTGGGATGGAGTCCAACGCGAGCGCCTGTCGCGAGTTCAAGACCGGCTCGTCGTCGAACGAGAAGTCCGGAATCGAGATGGGACGCGAGCCGGTCGCGACGATCGCGTGTTCGAACTCGAGCGTCTCCGATCCCTGTCCCTCACCGCCGTGAGAGACGCGGACGGTGTTTTCGTCGACGAAGGTGGCGGTTCCCTCGAGCAGGTTGACCTGGTTCGCCTTGCAGAGTTTCTCGACGCCGCTGGTGAGCTGGTCGACGACGCCGTCTTTCCACGCGACCATCCCCGAGAGGTCGATCGCGGGGTTGGCGTGAATCCCCATCTCCTCGGCCGTAGCGGCGTCGTGGGCGACGTCGGTCGCCGTGATCAGTGCCTTCGACGGGATACAACCGTGGTTCAGACAGGTACCTCCGTAGGCTTCCTTCTCGACGAGCGTAACGTCCAGATCGAGCTGTCCGGCCCGGATCGCGGCCACGTAGCCGGCCGGACCGGCGCCGATAATCAGCACGTCCGTCCCGGTGGTGACGTCTCCGACGACCATCAGTTCGGTCCCTCCCTCGTGTGTGGTGTTACTGTGTACATAGTGAATCGTGGTGGTTGCTGGTAGGAGACTCTACGCTCACTCGAGCAATAGTAGGTGTGGGTTCTCGAGGTACTCCATCACCGTGTTCGTAAACTGGGCGCCGACCGCGCCGTCGATCAGTCGGTGATCGAACGACAGCGACAGCGTCAGCACGGATCGCGGTTCGATCGACTCCGCGCCGGTTTCGTCGACGACGACGCGCGGTTTGCGTTTGATCTCGCCGAGCGCGAGAATGCCCGCCTCGGGGTAGTTGAGGATCGGCGTCGCGTACTCGCCGCCGATGCCGCCGACGTTGGTGATCGTGAACGTCGAGCCGCGCAGTTCGTCGGGGCTGATCGTCCGTTCGCGGGCCTTCTGGACGACTTCGTTCATCTCCGAGGAGAGCTGTAAGAGCCCCTTCCGATCGGCGTCGTCGACGACCGGCACCATCAGGCCGACGTCGGTCGCCGTGGCGATCCCGATGTTGTAGTAGTCGCGGTAGACGATCTCCTCGTTTTCCTCGTCGATGACCGCGTTCATCTCGGGGTACTCCTGAAGCGCTGCCACGACCGCTTTCATGACGAACGGCATGTAGGTCAGCCGAATGCCGCGATCCTCTGCGCGAGGCTTGAGCTGCTCGCGGGCTTCGACCAGGTCCGTCACGTCGACCTCGTCGTGGTGGGTGACGTGAGGCGCGCTGTACTTCGACTCGACCATGGCGTCGGCGATCGTCTTGCGGACGCCCTTGAACGGTTCGCGGCGCTCGCGTTCGCCCTCGGCGAAGTCGGTCCCTTTCGTTCCGACCGGCTCGCCGGCCTCGACCGCCGCTCGGTCGGCCTCCTGGGCCCGCTGTTGGGCGTCGGCGTACTCCCGAACCGCCTCGGGCGTCACGAACGCCTCGCCGTCGCGTTCCTCGTCCGTCGGAACGGCGTCGATGTCGACGCCCGCCTCCTCGGCGATCCGTCGGGTTGCGGGCGCAGCAAGTGTCTTCTCGCGATCGGCGGATTCGATATTCGCTGGCGGCTCGCTTGCCGTCTGCGCTTGGGCCTGACTCGAGGCCGCGTCCGCTGTCCCTTCCTCAGTTCCCGCGTCGCTCGAGTCGCCGTCGTCCGCCGCGGCCGATTCGTCCGCGGTCGCGGTCGTTCCACCGGATTCCTGCGTCTGTGCCTGTCCGCCGCCTGTAGGACCGCCACCAGCGGCGGCCTGGACGTCCGCAGCGGTGATCCGACCGCCGGGACCGCTGCCGCGAACCCGCGTGAGGTCGATCCCCTCCTCGCGGGCCATTTTTCTCACGCGCGGGGGCGCAAAGACGCGGTCCTGCGGCGTCGCGACCTCGTCGGTCTCGGCACCGAGCGCGCCGGAACTGCCGGCGGCTTCGCCGTCGTCGGCTTGAACCTGTGCGTGGTCGGGTGAATCGACACCTGCAGGCTCGCTCGCCTGTTCTTGTGCCGATTCCGTCGGCTCTTCATCCTTGCTCGCGGTTTCACCGCTCGCTTCCGAGGCGCGTGGCGCCTCGCTCTCTTCACCTTCCACGTTGAACGAGATGATCACCGTCCCGACCGGGACGACCTTGCCCGCCTCGACGTGTAACTCGCGAACCGTGCCGTCGACCGGCGACGGCACCTCCACGAGGGCCTTGTCGGTCTCGACCTCCGCGACCGGCTGATCCTCGCTCACCTCGTCGCCCTCCTCGACCAGCCACGAGACCAGTTCGCCCTCTGCGACCCCTTCGCCGACGTCCGGCAGTTCGAACTCTCTGACCATCTTAGAACCCCATTGCGTTACGGATGCCGTCCTCGATTCGTGCCGGTTCCGGCAGGTAGTAGTCCTCAAGTGCGTACAGCGGGAACGGCGTGTCGAAGCCCGTAATCCGCTCGACCGGGGCCTCCTGATAGAGGAGCGCTTCCTCCTGGAGGGTCGCCGTGATCTCGGCGCCGAGTCCGCCCGTTTTCGGGGCCTCGTGGACGACCGCCGCGCGGCCGGTCTTCTTGAAGGACTCGACGATGGTCTCCTCGTCGAGCGGCGAGAGCGTCCGGAGGTCGACCACCTCGGCGTCGATCCCCTCCTCGGCGAGGTTCTCGGCGGCCTCGATGGTCGGTCGGGTCATCGCCCCCCACGTGTAGACCGAGATGTCGCTGCCCTCGCGGCGGACGGCCGCCTCGCCGAGGGGCACTTCGTAGGACTCCGTGGGAACATCTCCGCGGAACGCCCGGTAGATGAGTTTCGGCTCGAGGAAGAGCACGGGATCCGGGTCGCGAATCGCGCTGATGAGCAGCCCCTTGGTGTCGTACGGCGTCGACGGGATGACGACCTTCAGTCCGGGCTGGTGGACGAACATCGCCTCCGTCGACTCGGAGTGGTGTTCGGGGGCTCGGATGCCGCCGCCGTAGGGCGCTCGGAGATCCACACGGGCGACCCTATCTTGAAATCCGCCGTGACCATCGGGCACGTGTATCGTCCGCGCGAGCGCGTCCGCAAGCGCGCGGCGTGAGAAACGATCTGATCGAACGCGGGGTAGATGAACCCGAGGAACTGCATCTCGGGGACCGGGCGCATCCCGTAGGCAGCCATACCGATGGCCGTGCCGACGATGCCCGACTCCGCCAGCGGGGTGTCGATCACTCGATTCTCGCCGAACTCGTCGTACAGCCCCTCCGTCGCGCGGAAGACGCCGCCGTTCTTCCCGACGTCCTCGCCCATGACGACGACGTCGTCGTCGCGTTCCATCTCGGTGTGCAAGCCGTCACGAACCGCCTGTACGAGCGTGAGGCTCTCCGATTCTCCGTCCGCGTCTGCGTGTGCGTGTGTATCTGTCTCTGCAGCCATGGTATCACTCTAAGAGCGCATCGTCGCCGTGTCGCTCGCGAATCGATTCGAAGTACTCGAGTTGTCGCTGTAAACGCTTGGGCATCCCCTCGTAAACGTGTGCGAAGATCTCCTCGGGATCCGGGCGTTCGACGGCCTCCGCGGCGTCGATGGCGTCGGCCACGTCCGTTTGAATCTGCGAGTCGATCTCCTCGACGCGGTCGTCGTCGAGGATCCCCTCGTTCCGGAGGTAGCTCTCGAGGCGCGGGATCGGATCCTTCTGCTTCCAGCGTTCGACCTCGTCGTCGTCGCGGTAGACGGACGGGTCGTCGGCCGTCGTGTGGGCGCCGAAGCGGTACTGGACCGCCTCGATGAGCGTCGGTCGAAGTTCGCCCTCGCCCGGATTTTTGGCCTTCTCGACGGCGTCGCGGGTGACCTTGTAGACCGCCAGCGGATCCATCCCGTCGACCTGGACCCCTTCGAAGCCGTAGGCTTCGGCCTTCTGCGCTAAGGTGGCGCTGGCCGTCTGGCGCTCTCGAGGAACCGAGATCGCCCACTGGTTGTTGTTACAGAAGAAGACGTTCGGCGTGTCGAAGACGCCGGCGAAGTTGAGCCCTTCGTGGAAATCACCCTCGCTCGTCGCGCCATCGCCGAAGTAACAGAGGAAGGCCTTCTCCTCGCCTTTGAGCTTCGAGGCCCAGGCGGCCCCCGTCGCGTGAGGGATCTGGGTCGCGATGGGCACGGCGACGGTGAAGATGTTGGCGTCTGCAGGGATCTGGTTGCCCTGCTCGTGACCCATCCAGTAGAGCAGCGTGCGTTTCAGGCTCATGCCGCGAACCAGCGCGGTGCCGTGCTCGCGGTAGCTGGGGAACACCCAGTCGTCTTCTGCGAGCGCGTAGGCGCTGCCGATCTGTGCGCCCTCCTGTCCCGACAGCGGCGGATACGTTCCCATCCGCCCCTGGCGCTGGAGGCTCACCGCCCGCTCGTCGAAGTGACGAATCAGGCGCATCTGCCGATACATCTCGACGAGTTCCTCGGCGCTCAGGTCGGGCACCTCGGCGCCCTCGAGGACCCGACCGCCCTCGTCGAGTATCTGCACTCGGTCTCGGGGGTTTCGCTGTAACGTACTCACGGAAAGACCCACCTGTACATAGTCTAGGGAACTATCGCTCGGGATAAAGGAGTTTCCCAAAAAAGTTTACTATGAGAGAGATTCTTGCCAACCACGCACAGAAATACCGTCCGCTCCCCGCCAAATCCGAACGGAGTTGTTCATGTGTGGATATTATAATTCATTCGTCTAATTTTGGCTCGAGAGGAGAGTAAATACTGGACAAACAGGAGGTTAGTATCGGGTGGTGGGTTGACAAGAACCATCGGTGGTGGCACGAGGCGCCCTCTGTCGTTCAGGATCCCGTTGGCTCGAGTTATTGCACGTTCGAATCGCGTGCGTCGGCTCTCGCCTCCTCGACGCTCTTTCCCTCCCGAAGCACGGCGTCGACGAACAGTTCGCCGGCCTTGTACGACGAGCGCACCATCGGACCGCTCGCGCAGTAGAGGAATCCCAACTCGTCCTCGGCGACGCGACGCCACGTCTCGTACTTGTCCGGGTGGTCGTAGCGTCGCACCTCGAGGTGATCCGTCGACGGACGGAGATACTGCCCGAGCGTGACGATGTCGACGCCGCGTTCGCGAAGATCCGCCATCGTCTGGTAGACCTCGTGATCGTACTCGCCGTGGCCCAGCATGACGGAGGTTTTGGTGTATATGTCGGATTCGCGGTCGACCTGCTCGAGCACGCCCAGACTCTGCTCGTAGCCCGCTCGTCGGTCCCGAACGGGAAACTGCAGGCGTTCGACGGTCTCGACGTTGTGGGCGATCACGTCCGGATCGGCGTCGATGATCTTCCGGACGAGCCGTTCCTCGCCCTGAAAGTCGGGAATCAGGACCTCGACGAGGATCCCGGGATGTCGATCCTTGATCTCGCGGATCGTCTCCGCGAAGTGGCCCGCGCCCTGATCCGGCAGGTCGTCCCGGTCGACGCTCGTCAGGACGACGTAGTCCAGCCCAATCTCGGCTATGGCGTCGGCGACGTTTGCGGGTTCGTCGGGATCGAGCGGCTCCATCCCGCCCGTCTGGACGTCACAGAAGTTGCAGGCTCGAGAGCACCGATCCCCCATCAGCATGAACGTGGCCGTCCCGCCCGCACTCTCCCCGGTTCCCGCTCCGCCGGACCAACACTCGCCCAGATTCGGACAGTTGGCCTCCTCGCAGACGGTGTGGAGGTTGCGCTCGCGCAGCGTCTCTCGGATGCCCGCGAACTCCCGGCCCGACGGCGGCCGCATCTTCAACCAGTCGGGCTTGCGTGCGCTGCTCATACCCGTACGAAGGGGCCCTCGGTGAAAAACCGTGGTGGTTCCGGGGGTTGACATCCCCCGCCGCGCGACCTCGAGATTGCGCAGACCGTTCGAGTGTCGCGTATGTCCGGGTTACGTGAGAGTAGGGCCCTCGTACCCCCGATAGCGTTATCCGAGCGAACGGAATACCCTCGAGCGATGGCCTTCAGCACGACTCCCGACTGGTTCCACATCAGCGACGACGACGACGTCGTCTGGGAGAGCCGTCCACACCCGATCACGATGGGCGCGGGGCTCCCGGTCGGGGTCGTCGTCGCGCTACTCGGTCTCGTTCTGGCCGGCTGGACCGCGGGCGACGGCGTCGGACTCCTGACGATCGTGGGCGTTCTCGTCGCCCTCGGCGGCGCGGGGCTGGCGTTCGCGCGCTACCTCGTCTGGACGAACACCCGCTACGTGATCACGACCTCCGAGCTGTACAAGAAGTACGGCGTCGTCTCGCGGGACGTCACCCAGTTTCGTCTCGACCGCGTCCAGAACACCAGCCTCAGCCAGGGCGTGGTCGGCCGCGCGCTCGGCTACGGCGACCTGACCGTCTTCACCGCGGGCTCGGGCGACCCCGAACTCACCTTCGAACGAGTCCCCAGCCCCGAGCGGGCCTCGAGTCTATTGAGCGACCAACTCGAGGCGACGTCGACCGACGAGTCGGCCGTCTAACCTCCCTCGTCGGCGCTCTCCGTCGCGTTCAGTCACGTTCCGTAGTGACAACGTTCCCGTAGTTCTCGAGTCGAACCACAAAGCCCATTAGTTCAACCCCCTTCCGGGGTCGACACAATGGCGTCACAACTGTCGACGGCCAACGACGGCGCGGTATCGCGCGGTTCGAGCGTCGCGGCGAGTGCGGGACTCGGGGTCCTGGCCGCCGCGATCGGCTACCTCGTGAGCTACGTGCTGATCGTCGACGAGGTCCGCGACGCCTTCGGCGGCGACGTCGCCGACTGGAAGGGCGTCGCCTGGTACTTCTACAACGCCCACCTGGTCGACGTCGAGACGACGGGTTCGTTCGGCGGGTTCAGCGGCTCGAGCACCGTCGACTTCATCGCCGAATCGGGCTCGACGAGCGCGACGCTGCTGTACGTCGTCCCGCCGCTCGTCTTACTCGGGATGGGAGCCATGCTCGCCCGACAGTGGAACGTCGCCGATATCGGCGAGGCCGTCACCGTCGGCACGCCGGTGACCATCGGCTACGCCGTCGTGGTTGGTCTCGGCGCACTCGTCGCTGAATCCAGTTCCGAGGGGTCGTTCTTCGGCATCGAAGCGAGCGGCTCGGTCGCACCGGAGCTCCTGCCCGCGATCGTGCTCGGCGGCATCCTCTACCCGCTCGTGTTCGCCACCGCGGGGGCCGTGCTCGTGGCCGTTTTCGGCTCGCGGTAAGCGAAAACTCGAGTCGCCCGTTTCTCCCTCACCCCGCCGAAACGCGCCTCGAAGGAAACGCCTTTGACCCGTCACTCCCCGTGTGAGGGTGATGGAGGTCGCCGAGGTTCTTCCCGAATTCGCGGACGCTTTTGCCTTCGAGGAGTTCAACCGGATGCAACGCGAGGCACTGCCAGGGCTGCTCGAGTCCGACGAAAACGTGGTCGCGAGCGCGCCGACGGCTTCGGGCAAGACCGCGCTCGCGGAGCTGGCGATCTGTAAGGCGCTCGCCGACGGCGGGACCGCACTGTTTATCGCCCCGTTACGAGCGCTGACGAACGAGAAAGAAGACGATTGGGACCGCTTCGAGGAGCTGGATTACTCGGTGTACGTCGTCACCGGCGAGCGGGATCTGAATCCCCGACGAGCGCGACGCGCGGACATCCTCGTGATGACGCCCGAGAAACTCGACTCGGCGACCCGCAAACACGACTCCCGACGCTACGACTTCGTCACCGATATCGACGTCTGCGTCATCGACGAGGTTCACCTGCTCGACGCCGATCGACGCGGCTCGGTGCTCGAGGTCACGATCTCTCGACTCCGACGGCTCTGTGACCCGCGCGTGGTCGCGCTCTCGGCGACGATGCCGAACGTCGACGACGTGGCCGCGTGGCTCGACGCGCCCGACGAGACCACGTTCGAGTTCGGCGACGAGTACCGCCCCGTCGAGTTGAACGCGGGGGTCAAAACCTACACACACGGCGACAACGCCTTCGCGGACAAGTACCGTCGCCTCTACCGGGCGATCGACCTCGCGGAGCCACACCTCCGAGAGGACGGCCAGTCGCTCGTCTTCGTCTCCTCCCGGCAGGACACCGTCCAGGCGGCCAAGAAGGCCCGAGACGAGATCGCCGAGCGCGACGTTCCGATGGGCGTTCGCGGCGAGTACGAGTTCCACACCGATTTGAAGGAGCGACTGGACAACGACACGCTCTATCACTCCGTGCTCGACGGCGTCGCGTTCCACCACGCCGGCCTCTCGAAGAACGACCGCGACCTCGTCGAGGAGTGGTTCAAGGAGGGCCACATCGAACTCCTCTTTTCGACCTCGACGCTCGCGTGGGGCGTCAACCTCCCCGCGCGCTGCGTCGTGATCCGGGACACGAAGATCCACGACCCCCTCGAGGGCGAGGTCGACATGAGTCCCCTCGACGTGCTCCAGATGCTCGGCCGCGCGGGCCGACCGGGCTACGACGATATCGGCTACGGCTGGGTCGTCTGCGACGGCTCGGACGCGGACAAGTACCGACGGCTGCTTCGCGACGGCAAGGAGATCGAATCCCGCCTCGCGGAGACCTTGGAGACCCACCTCAACGCCGAGATCGCGATGGGGACGATCACCGATCTCGAGGACGTGATGGACTGGCTCGAGACGACCTTCTACTACGTTCGCGGCCAGTCGAAGCCCGAGGAGTACGACTTCCCGAACCTCCGCCAGCGCGTCCGGGACTGCCTCGAGCAGCTGGTCGGGCGCGGCTTCGTGGAGATGGACCCCGAGACCCTCTCGATCGAGGCGACGCCGCGGGGCGTGTTGGCCTCGAAGTACTACCTGCGCCTCGCGACGGCCGTCACGTTCGCGGAGCTGTGCGACCGCGCCGGTGAGGACGGCGAGACGCTCGCGGCTGACGACATCCTCGAGGCGGTTGCGACCGCCGAGGAGTTCGACTCGGTCTCGGCCCGCCAGTCCGAACGCGACGCGATCAACGCGGTGCTCGTCGGCCGGGAGACGGACGATCTCGAGGCGGGTCAGCGGAAGGTTCTCGCGATCCTTCGTGGTGCCGCGGACGGCTCGACGCCGACGGAGCTCTCGAGCGACGCGTGGGTGATCCGTCGCAACGCGACGCGACTGATCTCCGCGCTGGGGGCGTTTCTCGACCGTCTCGCGGGGCCCCACGAAGCCAACCTCGCCCGCCGGGTCGAGGCCCGGATCGAGAACGGCGTCGCCGAGGACGCGGTCGGCCTGACCGCCATCGATGGCGTCGGGCCGGGACGGGCGAGCAAGCTGTCGAGCGAGGGGCTGTCGACGCCTGGCGATATCGTGGACGCGGGACTCGACGGACTGATTTCGGCCGACCTCTCGGAGGGCGTCGCCGAGCGCGTCTACGAGGGCGCTCAGTCGCTCCCCGCCATCGAAATCGACTGGGGCGAGTTCCCCGAGACCGTCGCGACGGGCGAGAACGAAGTTTGTGAGGTGACGATCCGCAACGTCGGCGAGCCCGCGCGGGCGGGCATTCGGGTGACCGTCAACGGGGTCGAAATGACCAGCACGAGCAGCTACCTTCGTGACGAGGACACGGTTCCCGTCGGCGTCTTCGGGGCCGACGCCGAGGAACTCGAGTACACCGTCAGTATCGTCTTTCCCGAAGAGCCGCTGCTCCCGATCCGAGAACGGCGGACCGTCGACGTCGTCTGATACGTCTGCTGTAAGTCATTTCCGGTGCAACCGTGACCGTCCTGCGGTTCACCGGTAAATCGTTACAGCGGACCGTATGAGTGCGCCGAGCGGACGGTGTTCGGTCCCGGACCGCTGCGTTACAGTTATCTCACACGGCCAGCTCGAGCACCGCCTCCCGAACCCCGTCGGCTGAATCGACGACCTCGTCCGCCAGCGAGTAATCGATGTCGCCGTGGGCGTCGATCCGGTAGGCGACGACGACGGTGTCGGCTCGAGCCGCCGCCTCGATCCCGTTCTCCGAATCCTCGACGACGACGCATTCCTCGGCGGGAACGCCGATCTCGTCGGCCGCGTGCTCGAAGACGTCGGGTTCCGGCTTGCTTGCCGCGTCGATGTCGTCGGCGCTGATCACGCGGTCGAACTCGCTCTCGAGGTCGAAGCGCTCCGTGACCATCCCGATCCAGTCGTGGGGCGAGGAGGAAACGACCGCGGTGGGGACGTCCTGTTCGTCCAGTCGGTCGAGCAGGTCGTCGAGGCCGTCGAGGAGGTCGACGCGCTCGGTGTAGATCTCCTCGGCCGCGGCGTTGAACCGGTCGATCCACTCCTCGCGGCTGATGGCGGTTTCGTACTCGTTCTCGAGGTAGTCGTAGATCTCGCGGAAGTTCATCCCGCTAGTCTCGGCGAGGTCGACGTCGTCGTCGGGGACGGCGTCGGGAAAGAGCTCCTCGCGTTCGAACTCGACCCAGTAGTCCTCGCTGTCGACGAGGACGCCGTCCATATCGAACAGCACTGCGCTCGTGTCGCTCATGTGAGCGGGCTACCCGGGCGTCACGGATAGCCGTTTGGCAAGCAGTCGGTTTCGGGGTGAAAACCCTCGCCTACTCGCTCCAGAGACCGGTACGGTTATACACCGCGTATTTGATGAGTGGTAGTAACTCGCACAGCCTCGTGTCGGGAACGGTGGCGATAGACGCTCCGTTGGGAGCGAACCGAACCGACGTCTCGTCGGGCGAGCGGGGCTACCGAGCGAACGCATGATTCAGGGTTTCGAACCGTACCTCTGGCTGAACGTCGTCGGCGTCGTCCTGTTCAGTGCGATCGCGGTCGTGGCGTGGCGCCACCGCGAGCAACCCGCCGGGCTCCCCCTCGTCGTGTTCAGCCTCGCCAGCGCGGGCTGGGCGATCGTTCCCGATCTCGCGTTCGTCGCGCTCGGCATCGGCTGGGTCTACTGGGGGACGATCCTCGGCTACGTCTTCATCGACCTGCTCGTCGTCGCCTGGCTCTACATCGCCGTCGAGTACTCGAGTCGCGAACTAGCGTGGCTGCCGCCGATGGCACCGCTACTGGTCGCTGTCCCCCTGCTCGATCAGCTCGTCCAGTGGACCAACCCGCAACACGGACTGTTTTACGCGACGCTCGAGGTCGTCGAACCGGGACCGCTGTTCTACGTCCACGCGCTACTTGCGACCCTCGCGATCGTAACGGGACTCGCACTCGTTCTCGACGAGTACCGGCGCTCTCGAGGGATCTATCGCCGGCAGGCCCTCGCGATGGCCTGGGCGATGGGCCTGTTCGTGCTCACGACGGTCGCCTACATCACCGACCTCGCTCCCGGCGGCTCGAGCGCGTTCTCGATCGCCGGACCGGTCGTCGGCGGCGTCTTCCTGTGGGCGCTGTTCTACGCCGACTTCCTGGAAGTCGCGCCCGTCGCTCGCCAGACGCTCGTCGACAGCATGAGCGACGGTGTGATCGCGCTCGACACCCAGGGTCGGATCATCGAACTCAATCGGACCGCACAGGACATCCTCGAGGTTGATTCCGACGTCGTCGGCCGTCCGGGTGACGCCGCCTTCGACACCTTCCCGATACTCCGAGATCACGTCGGAGCGGGCGTCGAAACGACGACGGAGTGTACCGTCGAACGGACCGGCGAGACGAGACACTACGATCTGCGTCTCTCACCCGTCTACACCGACCCGAGAACGCTGTCCGCCCGGCTGATGGGCCGTCCCGAGGAGTACGTCGGCGACGTCGTCGCCATCCGCGACGTGACCGACGGCCGGCGCAAGGAACTGGCGCTCGAGCGAACGAATCGACAGCTCGATCAGTTTACGCGCTTCGTCAGCCACGACCTGCGAAGTCCGCTTGGCATCGCCTCGAGCTATCTCGAGTTCGCCCAGGAGACGGGTGACGACGAGGACTTCGAAGCGGTGCGCGACCGCCTCGAGCGGATGGAGGCGATCCTCGACGATCTCCTGGGTCTCGCGAGGCTCCACGGAAAGAGCGTCGAGCGCGAACCGTGTCAGCTGACGGCAGTCGCGTGCTCCGCCTGGGACCACGTCGACACCACCGGGGCATCGCTCACGCTCGCCGACGAGTTGACGCTCTCCGCCGACGACGCCTACCTGCACAGCGTGTTCGAGAACCTCTTTCGGAACGCTGTGGAGCACAGCTCCACAAGCTCTGCTTCGCAGGCTCAGCACGGTAGTGAAGAATGCGACGCAACGAGCAGTCGGCCGCAGGCTGACGACGAGCACGACAGCGAGACCGTCACGATCGAGGTCGGCGCACTCGAGGATGGAACCGGGTTCTACGTCGCAGACGACGGCCCGGGGATTCCCGCTGGAATGGAGGCCGCGGTGCTCGAGCAGGGATACTCGACGAAGGACGACGGGACCGGGCTGGGGCTGTCGATCGTCCAGACGATCATCGACGCCCACGGCTGGACGCTTCGCGTCGGACAGAGCAAGCGCGGCGGTGCTCGCTTCGAGATCGAGACCTAAAAATCGAGTTCCGAGCGGCGTTACCGAGTTCGGAACAGCGCGATAGCGAGGAGTGCAACGAGGGCTGCCACGAGTCCGAATCCGGGGATTCCGTCGCCGGACTCGTCACCTGCATCGCCGTCGTCTCTCCCGGCGTCAGAATCGTCGTCTGTTTCGGCAGCACTGTCATCCGAGCCATCCTCTATTTCGGCGGTACCGTCATCCGAGCCGTCCTCTTTGCCATCCGGGTCGTCAGCCGTCCCGTCGTCATCATCAGTCACATCGCTGTCGGTCGAATCGTCATCACCTGCGTCGTCCTCGGGATCCGGCGATGGAGACGGTAGTGGTGCCGGAGTCGGTGACGAACTGGAATCGTCTCCGACGGTGAAGCTCGTCATCGCGTTCGCTTCGTTCCCCGCCTCATCGACGACTGTCACGGCGACGGTGTGGGAATCGCCGTCAACCACGGCGAACGTGTGTTCGGCGTACGCCGACGTGATCTGTGTTCCGTCGGCGATCGTGACATCGGTGCCGTCGAGGGTGAGCGTCACCGCCCCCACGTCGATGCCCGAGAGGTCGTCTTCGTACTCGAAGCGCACGGTCGTCTCGTCCGTGCCGGCCGCAAGCGTCGAGCCGTCGGACGGACTGACACTCGTGACGACCGGGTCCTGCTCGTCGGAGACGAGCGCGCCGTAGGTTGAGAAGCCAGGAACCGTGGCGGTCACGAACGGATCGCCGCCCACGTCGATGACTTCGGAGTCGACGGGATCCCACGTGCTGTCACCCTCGTAGTGATACAGGCTCACGTCGGTCGCGTCGGTGCCGTCCGGCAACGCGCCGTCGTCGATCGCCATCGTGATCGTCGCACTCTCGATCAACCCGTCCTCTTCGCCGAGCTGGTGGTTGATGAAGTCGTCGAGGTCTGCAGTCAGGAAGCCGACGCCGAGTTTCCCACCATCGAGGTCGGTGTTCAACGAGTTCTCGGAGAGCGCCACGTACAGCTCCTGTGTTGCGATGGCGTCGTCGACGTCGTCGATCAGGTCGAAGGCGATCGAGGTGCCGGTGTCGGCGACGATGATCTCTCCGTCGCCGAGCGTGAACGCCGTGTTGACGACGACCGATGCTGTGTCTTCGCCCACGTTTCCAGCGCGATCGGTTCCGGCCACGGTGACGGTGTAATTGCCCGACTCGTCGAACTCGAGCGTGCCCGTAAACAGTGTCCCGGTGCCGTCGTCGCTCTCGATCGTGACCGGCACGTCGCTGGTCGAGCCGTCGGGCTCGACGAGCTCGGCCGAGACGGTTGGGGCACCCGTCAGCGGTTCGTCGCTCTCGATCACGACCGTCGCGTCTTCGCCGTCAACGCCCTCGAGCGTGACTGAGGTCCCCGGTTCCTCGCGGTCAATCACCAAGCGCTCCGAAGCGTCCGCGAACCCGCCGGTTCCGACCGCGTCGACGGCCACGACGGAGAGTTCGTAGACCCCGTCGTCGGGGATGTCGTCGACGGGAACCTCGACACTCCAGCTATTGCCACCGTTGTGTTCCGCGTCCGCGCTGATCGAGTACGTCGTCTGCAGCGAGGAGACGAGCAGCGTCACCGACTCGATATCGAGATCCGACTCGACGTCGATCTCGACGGGCGCGTTCTCGCTCGTGTAGACGACGTCGGCCTCGAGGTCGACGTCGTAGCCGCTCGAGTGACCTGCGACGTCCGTGATCGATGGATCAACGGTGGGTTCGACGACATCGACCGTTCCGGCGGTGCGATCACCGAGTTCGAGGGTGTAGGTACCCGTCTGGCCGGGTTCGAACGTGACGTTGAGCGCACCGAGGTGATAGTAGCCGGGTGCGAGCGTAGCTGTCTGGCTACCGACCACTTCGGTTTCGCCGGTTTCGTCGTGTGTCGCCGTGAGTTCGAGTTCCTCGGTTCCCTCGACGGTGCCGGCCTGATAGATGCTTCCAATGACGTACGTCTCCTGTCCGAGCGCAATCTCCACGTCGCTGGTGGAGGCCGCAATCACCTGGATGTCCGAGACAGCCGGTTCGACTTCGACCGTGCCCGCAGCGCGCCCACCGAGTTCAAGGTCGTACGTTCCTGCTATATCGGGCTGGAAGCTGATGTTGAGCGCCCCCAAGTGATAGTAGCCGGGCTCGAGGGTCACGTCCTGACTGCCGACGGTCGTCGTCTCGCCGGATTCGGTGTGCGTCGCGGTCAGTTCGATCGTCTCGGTGCCCTCGATATTGCCGCTCTGGTAGATGCTGCCGATGGTGTAGGCCTCCTCGCCTTCGATCATCTCGACTTCGGAGGTCGACGCCGCGATTACCTGGATGTCAGAGACCGCCTCCTCGACCTCGACCCATCCCGCATCGCGGTCGCCGAGTTGGAGGTCGTACGTTCCCGCCGCTTCGGGTTCGAACGTAATGTTAATCGCGCCCAGGTGGTAGAAGCCGGGCGAGAGCGTGACGTCCTGGCTGCCCACGACCTCCGTCTCGCCGGTCTCGTTGTGCGTCGCCGTCAGTTCGATCGTCTCGGTTCCGCCTTCCTCACCGGCCTGGTAGATGCTGCCGATCACGTGGGTCTGCTCACCCTCGATCAGTTCCACATCGGCGACCGAGGCACCGACGACCTGTATGTCCGAGAGCGACTCGTTGACGACGACGGAACCGGCGCTTCGGTTACCCAACTCGAGGTCGTAGGTGCCCGCCTCGTCGGGTGCGAACGTGACGTTGAGCGCACCAAGGTGGTAGAACCCCGGCGAGAGCGTCACCTCCTGGCTGCCAACCGAGGTCGTGTTACCTGTCTCCGTGTGCGTCGCCGTCAGTTCGATCTCCTCGGTTCCTTCGACGTTCCCCGCCTGGTAGACGCTCCCGATGACGTTGACTTCTTCACCGACGGTAAGGTTGTATCCGTCCGGCGAAGCCGCTATCACCTGAATGTCCGAGATCGCGTCTTCGACTTCGACGGTGCCAGCCGGACGATCACCCAACTCGAGTTCGTACGTTCCGCCGGTCTCCGGTTCGAACGTGATGTTAATCGCTCCCAGGTGGTAGTAGCCAGGTTGGAGCGTGACCTCCTGGCTGCCCACGACTTCTGTGTCGCCGGTTTCGTTGTGCGTCGCCGTCAGTTCGATCGTCTCCGTTCCCTCGACATTGCCGGCCTGATAGACGCTCCCGATGGTGTACGCTTCCTCACCCTCGATCATCTCGACCTCGGAGGTCGACGCGGCGATGACCTGAATGTCCGAGACGGCATCCTCGACTTCGACGGTGCCAGCCGGACGATCGCCCAACTCGAGGTCGTACGTTCCGCCCGTCTCTGGTTCGAACGTAATGTTCAGCGCACCAAGGTGGTAGTAACCCGGCGAGAGCGTCACGTCCTGACTGCCGACGACCTCGGTCTCGTTCGTCTCGGTGTTCGTCGCCGTCAGCTCGATCGTCTCCGTTCCCTCGATATTGCCGGCCTGATAGACGCTCCCGATGGTGTACGCTTCCTCGCCTTCGATCAGCTCGACCTCGGAGGTCGACGCCGCAATCACCTGAATGTCCGATTCGGCATCGTCGACCTCGACCGTGCCAGCCGGACGATCGCCTAACTCGAGTTCGTACGTTCCGCCGGTCTCCGGTTCGAACGTGATGTTGATCGCTCCCAAGTGGTAGTAACCCGGCGAGAGCGTTACCTCCTGGCTGCCCACGACCGTGGTATTGTCCGTCTCGGTGTTCGTCGCTGTCAGTTCGATCGTCTCCGTTCCCTCGATATTACCGCTCTGGTAGATGCTCCCGACCGTGTACGCCTCTTCGCCCGCGACCATCTCGACTTCGGAGGTCGACGCCGCGATCACCTGAATGTCCGATTCGGCATCGTCGACCTCGACCGTGCCAGCCGGACGATCACCTAACTCGAGTTCGTACGTTCCGCCGGTCTCCGGTTCGAACGTGATGTTGATCGCTCCCAGGTGGTAGTAACCCGGCGAGAGCGTTACCTCCTGGCTGCCAACGATGCTGGTATTGTCCGTCTTGGTGTTCGTCGCCGTCAACTCGATCGTCTCCGTTCCCTCGACATTGCCGCTCTGATAGATGCTGCCGATCGTGTACGCCTCCTCACCCGCGATCAGCTCGACTTCGGAGGTGGATGCTGCAATCACCTGAATGTCCGACTCGGCTGGCTCGACCTCGACGATACCAACCGGACGGTCACCGAGCGTGAGTTCGTAGGTTCCCGGTTCGGGTTCGAAGGTGATGTTCACCCCACCCAGGTGGTAGTACCCCGGCTGGAGCGTCACGGTCTGCGTTCCGACGGTCGTCGTCTCGTTCGTCTCGAGGTTCGTCGCGTTCAGCGCAATCTCCTGTGGACCCTCGGTGGTCCCCGCCTGATAAACGCTGCCAACGACGGACAGTTCCTCGCCCTCGATCAGTTCGGTCTCCGAGGACGAGGCGGCGATCACCTGCACGTCCGTGTAGGCGTTCTGGACGTGGAGCGTCCCGAGGTCGAAGCCGTTGAGCGAGAGGGAGACCGACGCAGTGAGCTCGCCCTCCGGCATCTCGAAGTCCGAGGAGTCCCACTCGAGCGTGGCCGCTCCCTGTGTGATTCCCGTCTGAACGGTGACGGTCTGGCTGTCGACGACCTCGCCGTCGACGACGAGCTCGAGCGTTTCGTTACCCGCAATCTCCCCGCTGTTGTAGAGGTGGGCATTGACGGAGAGCGTGTCACCGTGTGGGAGCGGCTCGGGGTCGACGTCCGCGCCATAGACGACGATGTTCGCCTCGGGTGCTTCTTCGACGGTGATCGTCTGGGTCGTCGAAGCGGATTCGTACGCGTCGTCCTGGACCCCGAGGAACACCTCGTGGTCGCCGGGTTCGTCGAAGACGTGCGTTGTCACTGGGTCGGTCGTCTCCACGTACGTTCCGTCGTCGGTGAAGTCCCAGAAGTAGGTGAGCGACGTTCCGGCGGGCGGCGTCGACGCACTCGCGTCGAAGGTCACCGGTTCGCCGACGATCGCCGTCGCGGGGTCGTGCGTGAAGATCGCGTGCTGGATCGGGAGGAGGGCGACGTTGTGCGTGGTCGACTCGTCCTCCTCGATCGTGACACCCTCAGCGGTTGTCGATTCGTATCCAGTCGCGGAGACCGAGACGGTGTAGGTCCCCGGCATGAGATCGATCGAATACGTTCCGTGGCTGGTTGACCCGGTCGTCACTTCGCCGGTGTCGACGTGTTCAGCGGAGATCGTCGCACCGTTGATGATGTTGCCCGTCTCGTCGTCGGTCACGCTGCCGACCAACGTGCCCGGGTTGGGTTCCGGTTCGAGGTCGACGTTCTCGACCGCCATCTCTCCGTCCTCGATTTCGACGCCGGTGAGAGAGTCGTCGAGATAGCCCTCAGCGTTTACGACCAGGTCGTAGCTGCCGACCGGGAGCACGAGGTCGTAATTTCCGTCCATATCCGTCTCGGCCAGCATACCGAAGCCGTCGGCGTCGAAAGCGAGCACCTGCGCACCCTCGAGCGGCGAACCGTCGCCAGTGACTGTTCCCTCGAGCGCACCCATGTTGGGCGCGTCAACGTCGGTCTCGCCGAAGACACCGAACGTTGAAAACTCGGTGACGCCGTAGGCCCCGACGAACTGTTCGTCGAGGTTGGGCCCCGAGACGAAGGTGTCGTTCGCCGGCGCGTGCCACGCGCCGTCAGCGTCGAAGTGCCAGACGCGCAGCGACGTTTCTTCAATGTCGCCGAGGTCATCCGCATCGTAGTGCAGTCGTAGCTGGTCGAGTACACCCTCTTCAGTCGTATTCGTGATCTCGACATAGTGGCCAGCTGCGTCGACGCCTGTCGGCACTTCGCCAGGGTCGGCCGTTGCGTTCAGGCGAACGTCGCTACCGGTCGCGGAGACGATCGTGTTCCCGAGCGTGATCGACTGGACCCAGTTGTTCGTACCGCTACCGAGTTCGACGCCGGTCGCGCTGTCGAGAATCGTCGCGTTGGCGATCATGTTGTCGAAGCCCCGCACCACGATCGCGGTGTTGGTGTCCTCGATGGTGAGGTCGGCGATCGTGTTGCTCGTCGGCGAACCGAACATGCTCACGCCAGTGCTTGCGTTTCGAACCGTGACGCCCGAGACGACGCTGTCGGCTGCCGAACCGGAGACGCCGAGGCCGGTCCCACCGACGTCTTCGACTGTCAGGTTCGTGACGGTCGTCCCGTCGCCGTAAATCGACAGCCCGTCCTGGGCTCCCGTGACCTGGACGTTCGTGAACGTGTTGTCGTAGTTATCGTTTGGCGCCAGGTAGGCGGCGCTCGCGGTTCCACCGGTGACGGTCACGTCGGTGAACTCGTTGTTCTCCGAGCGGCTCGTGACGCTAACCGCGCGTCCATCGCTGTCCGCGTACGTGACGTCGGTGAACTCGTTGTAGTCGGCATTACTGAGCCCGATGGCATTTTCGCTGGTGTCGGTGACGGTCACCGACTCGAACGTGTTGTGACTGGCGGCCGGACCGCCGGAGAGGTCGCCGACGAGATAAATCGCGGTTCCGTGTTCGCCGCCCGCGGTCACGTTCGTCAGCGTGTTTCCGCCTCCCTCACCAATTCGAATGTCGTGCCAGCCATTGCCGGAAACGTTGACCATGTCGAACGTGTCTCCGTTCGACGACTCGAGGTTCAAGCCGTACCGATCGTTGTCGTGGGCTTCGACGTCGACGAAGGTGTTTCCGGACGAACCGCTGGCCGTGCGGATGCCGGCGACGCCACCGGAGGCGCTCACCCCGACGAACTCGTTGTCGCTCGCGGCCCATCCGAGGTTGACCGAACCCGGATCGAAGCCGCCGCCACCCTGCTGGTTGTCGTACGCGGTAACGTTCGTGAAGATGTTCCCGCTCGCCGGAATGTGTGTGAACCCACCGACGGTGAGTGCCCGGTTCTCGGTGTGTCGAACCGTGAGGTTCGTCACTTCGTTGTCGTGCGCGTTGGCGAACTCGGCGCCGGTGCCTCCGTTCTCGACGAGCACGTCCGCAACCACGCCGTCGCTCCCCGAGAAGTACAATCCGGTGTCCCAGCCGTCGACCGTCACGTCCTCGACGGTGACGTTGTCCGCGCCGTTGACGTGAATCCCGTACTGGGGTCCGTCGCCGTCCACGTCAACGCCAGCGATGGTGTGGCCCTGCCCGTCGAAGACGACGTCGCTTGAGGTAATTTCGATGGCCGTCGAATCGTCGGTGAGATCCGCATCGAGCAGGTAGGTTCCGGGCGCCGAGATGACCGTACTCTCGGTGATCGTCACGGGGCCGTCGTGAGTGACCGACACCGACGCCATGGCGTCATCGTCATCGCTGCGAACCGTCACCTCACCGCTGCCGGCGTCACTCGCGTCGGTCTCCCAGATGAGCGTGACCGTGTGGTTCTCGCTGGGGCCGAGTGCCAAGTCCTCAAATGAGTCGACGACCGAGCGGTCGAAGGCCTCGAGATCGATCGTTTGCGTTCCCGCCTCGGTGCCGGTGTTCTCGACGGTGACATCGATGGTGAGCGTCTCTCCGGCGGTGATCGGCGAGTTCGTCTCCTCGACCGACACCGCGAACTGCGGCGCGTCGTCGATGGGTTCGGTCTCCGTCCACGGGTCGAATCGCACCTCGGCGCTCACGGAGTCGCCGGAACCGCTCGCGGCGGTTCCGGTTTCGGGATCGGCAACGCCCCCGCTCGGGCCGCTCTCGGCGCCCCACCAGTTCCAGCGGGCGTCAACCTCGTCGCCGGCACTTTGCACGCCAGTGGGGTTGCCGACGATGCTGTTGTTCCTGACCACTACGTCCTCGGCGTCGACGTACACGCCGCGGTCGCCGTTGTTCGCGATCGTGTTGGCCACGACGGTTGCGTTCTCCGATCCCCATCGAACGTGAATCCCGTCACGGCCGCTGTTCTCGACGGTGTTCCCCGCTACGTACGTGTTTTCGACCCCCTGTCGGACGTGGATGCCGTCGCTGTAGGTGCCGGTAACTGTGTTGTTGCGAATCGCGTGATCCGTCCCGTATCGTTCGGTCAGGATCCCGAAGGTGTACCCGTCCCCGCCAGGACCCCACGTGTCACTCACCGTGTTATCTCGGACGACGCTTTCGGATCCACCGACCAGTTTCACACCGTACTGCACGGTCGACACGTCGTTGTGCTCGATAACGGAACCGGTCGAGCCCATATCGACGATTCCACCCCTCTCGCCGTCGACACCGTCGGCGATCGTGTTGTGCGCGACGGTCGTTCCCTCGGTCACCCCGAGTTGAATCGCGGCGACGGTCCCATCGAGGTCGAAGTTCGAAATCTCCACGTTCGTCGAGTTCGCGACGATGATCTGTCCGGCGTCCGGATGACTGGATGGGGTGATCGTCTCGCCGTCTACGTCGCGTACGTAGACGAGCTCATCGCCCCCGACCGTGTTGTCCTCGAACTCGTGGAGGAAGTGGATCAGTTCCTGTTCGTTCATCCCACTCGATATGGCAACACCGTGAGCGAACGCGTTATCGCGGACCGTCGCGTCGGTCGTCGAGGACAGACTGAGGTCGGATCCCTCGCTCGAGACCGTATTGGTTTCGACGAGGAGCGTATCTAGCCCACTCGAGGTGATTCCCTGTCCGTTGCCGTCAAGCCGGTTGTCAACGATATCGATCGAACTCGAATCTCGCATCCAGATGGCGGACGCTGACAGTCCCTCGATGTCGTTGTCCCGAATCTCGATCGAAGAGACCTCACTGAGGTGAATGCCCCGCGGGGTGTTCGTGATCGTGTTCCGTTCGATCAGGGCGTCGGACGAGTAGTCCCGAATGTCGATCCCGATCTGACCGTCGTGCCGGACATCGTTGTCGACGATGGTCGTATCGCTCGAGCGCTCAAAGGTGATCGCCGGCGAAGAATCGGTGCCGGTGTTGTTGGAGATGGTGTTGCCGGAGACGAGGGTTCCGGATGCACCGTTCGAGCCCAACGAGGCGATCGCGTTGATCGCATGATACTCATTGTCCGTGATCGTGTTGTTCGTGATCTCAACACCCTCCTGAGATGAAAACTCATGGAATTCGATTCCGTTCTCGGCGTTTGCTGTGATAGTGTTGGCGTCGACGACGGTTCCGGTGACCGCCGCGAGGTGGGCACCGATGTCGTTCGCCGTCAGTAGATTGTTCCGAATTTCGACGTTGCTCGTCTCGGACGCCACGTGAATGCCTCGCGAGAACTCCCGAATCTCGAAGCCCTTGACCGTGACGCCACTGGCGTTTACGTGCATACCGGTGAGCGTCTCGTCGTCGGGGACGAGCGTCACGTCCCCCGTCGCGACCAGCGTTAGCCCGCCGGTGTCGATCCACAGATCCTCCTCGTAGGTTCCGGCGTCGACGCAGACCGTCTCACCCCATTCAGCCGTGGCGATCGCCGATTGAATAGACCCACCGGATTCAACAGTCAGGTTACACGACACATCGGTGGCGGATATCGTCGACCCTTGTTCGGTGGCAGTTAAGCCACCAACCGGCTCTTCGTCCCCGTCCGAGGAACGCAACCCATCGTCAGTCGTCGACGTTTGCTGTGTCGAGTCACCACTCGCCCAGGCAAGTTCCGTATCGCCCGTCGAATCCACCGCCGCGTCAGGGCCACCAGCCGCGGCGACCGGAGCGATGACAGATGTGATCAGTAACACCGAAAAGAAAACCGCGAGGAGCCGAACATGTCCGCTCGGTTTCGAATGCTCGAACGTCATGAACGTTATGGCCACCCTTGATACATAACTCGGGAAAACGGCCAACAGAGATAACAGTTAGCTGACCGGGAAGTTACCCCGATCAGTTACGTCACTGTAACCTACCTATTGAGAACGGATTTCCGCGCCAATCTCGGCAATCACTCGGACGTACTCCTCGGCAGCCACTCAGACGTACTCCTCGGCAGCCACTCAGACGTACTCCTCGGCAGCCACCCAGACGTACTCCTCGGCGACGCCACCGACGATCGGCAGGCCGTAGCGGTCTCCCTTGTAGGCTTTGACGATGAGAAAGAGCCAGAGAACGAAGATAACCGGCGCGAGGAGCAGCGAGACCAGACTCACCACGATGGCGAATATCCAGCCGACGAACGAGATTTGGACGAGTATCGTCTGGAAGATCAGCAGCGCGACGACGGTCGCAAACAGCCCGCCGAAAACGATCATGCTCTGGACGGCGTGAAACCGTACGAACTCGTTGTTTCCCTCGAGGAGGTAGAGTACGAAGCCGGTAAACGGCGCGAAGAGGTACGCCAGCGCCCCGGCGACGTTTTCGTCGAGTCCACCGACGATCGGTTCGGTCTCTACGCGGTCAGTGTCGGTTCCGCCAGCCGCCAGTTCCGTTTCAGTAGCTTTCATCGGGAGTCGCTCGTACAGTTGGCTCACTGCATCGCCGCTTAACGGTTATCTGAGCTGAACGTATCCGCGAACGTTACCGTTGAGTAACCTTCCTCACAGTCGACTCCGTCTTGCCCGCCCGCTACCCGACAAAAGCGAACGCAGCAGTTCGACGGCGAACCGATCACGAACTCGTCGCCAGATGAGTGGCGTTCCGAACTCGAGGGCGACACAGATCTCCTCTGTGATATGACAGCGTTCGGTCGCGGGCGGCTCAGTCGGTCACTCCTCGAGCCCGTCCACAAGCGCCTCGAGTCGCGACTCGAGGTCGCGGTAGGCCGCCTGCCGTGTGAGGTGGTCCTGCGAGTACACTGACTCGAGAAGCGACCGCTTGGCAACCAACGAGCCGCGTTCGCGGTCGTCGGCCGACTCTCCCCGTCGGCGCAGTTGGTCGTCGATCGCCTCGAGCAGCGTCTCGCGGACGATCGGCTTGCGTCGCACGTCGTCGCACTCGATCTCGAGCAGGTCGAGTTCGGGTCGGTCGCCGACGAGCAAGATCGTCCGACAGCCCGCTCCCACGGCGGCGGGCACGTCGGCTGCGCTGACGCCCGGAAGCCCCTCGTCGTAGACCACGACGTCGATCGACTCCCGCAGGTAGCGATCAACGTCATCGGCGGTGTGGGCTCGAGCGACGGTGTACCGATCGGTTAACCACTGTCCGTACAGATCGGTAATTCGTCGATCGGCATCGGCGAGCAGGATCGTCGGTGTGGCCGCCTCGAGGTGTCGCTCGCCCCACGCACCCAAGTCGTCGAAGACCGGCTCGAGCTCCGCCCCCGCCTCGGTGAGTTCGTACTCGACTCTGAGCGGGGACTCGCTGACGACCGTCCGCTCGACGAGCCCCGCATCCCGCAACGCCTCGAGCGTGTCGGTCAACACCTTCCCCGAGAGATCAGGAATCGCCTCGAGAAGCCCGTTGAACCCGAGCGACTCGTGGTGGTGGAGCACAGCGACGACGACCGGATGCCACTTCTTCGAAAGCAGCGTGAACGCGTCGAGCGCCGTATGAGTCGTCCGTGGAACGTCGAGTTCGCGACGAGTCATGTGAGAACGTCCGAATGCAGGGGCTTAGCTATTCGGTCTCGTGGCGCATTCGCTCGGGAGGGGAAACGACGCCGTTGGGTAACGTTCCGCGTCGCTCGGCCGCTCCGGAGCGCTGATCGGGCAGCTCGCTCGAGTCGGTTCGGCGCCGCCGAACGCAACACTTCGTCGACTAGCACCGGAACTAATAGAACGATCGCACCCCATGGTGTGCGAAATGGACTCCCTGCGTGCGGTCGACCTCCTGCTCGTCGAGGACGATCCCGACGACGCTCGGTTCGTCGACCGGCTGGTCACGGAGCACCAGACCGCACTCGAGCGGAGGGGGCGCGAAACTGCGGTCAGAATCGGTTCGATCGAGCACGTCGGTCGGCTCTCAGAGGCCATCGAACGAGTCGGATCCACATCGCCGGACGTGGTCCTGCTCGATCTCACGCTGCCGGACAGCGCCGGTCTCGAGACGATCGATCGGCTCGTCGACCGTGCACCGTCGGTCCCGATCGTCGTGCTAACGGGACACGACGAAGGCGATCTCGGCGTCGACGCGATCCGTTGTGGCGCACAGGATTACCTCGTCAAGGGCTCGATCACGGCCGAACTGCTCCTGCGAACGATCGGGTACGCGATCGAGCGAGCGCGAACCCAGCGCCAGCTTCTCGACAGGAACCATCGACTCGCCCTGCTGAATCGACTCGTCAGGACCGACATCCGTAACGACCTGAGTATGGTCGTCGGTTGGGGCGATCAGCTCCGGTCAGGCGTCGATTCCCGAGACGAACCGGCCCTCGAGGCGCTGCTCGAGGCCGCGACGCACACCCTCGAGCTCACGGATACGGCCGCCGAACTGATGGACGTCCTCGCCGCCGATATCGACGTCGAACGCGAGCCCTGCGACCTCGCCGCCGTTCTCGAGACGGAACTCGACCGCCTCCAGCACGAGTTCGGCGACGCCGTCGCCGTCGACCGAACGGCGCTGCCGAACGAGTCCGTCGTCGTCTCCGCTTCGCCGACGCTGAGCTCCGTATTCGCGCAACTGCTCTCGAACGCGGCCGTCCACACCGATCGGACCACCGCGTCGATCACGGTTGCACTCGAGACGACGGGCGATCGGGCGACGGTCGTCGTCGCGGACGATGGGGTCGGCATCCCCGACTCCCAAAAACACCTCCTTAGCGATCCCGACGCCAGGTTCGACGCCGACTCGGGAATGGGGACCGGTCTCTACCTGGTGACGACCGTGCTGGATCTCCTCGACGGCGACCTCGAGATCACCGACAACGATCCGCGTGGAACGATCGTCTCGGTGACGCTCGATCGAGTTCGGGGACAGGAGGAGTAGCAAAAAGAGCCCGCCACACGGAGATCGCCGCGCCGAGGAACGTCACGTAGCCGACTCGTCGCGGGACGAGTCGGGACGGCATGCGGAACTCGGAACTGATGTCGCGTGTTCTCGGCGTCGAACTCACGGCGGAGGGCTGCGGCCTCAGCCGAACACTTCGCCGCGCTCGTATTCCATCAACTCACTCACCTCGCTCGCGATCTCCTCGCCGAACTCGCGCTCGACGAGCCACAGCGCGAGATCCAGCCCCGACGTGACCCCGCCCGCGGTCAGCACGTCGCCGTCGTCGACGATCCGCTCGTCGACCACGTTGGCCGCGGACGCCTCGAGGTCGTCCTCCGCGACCGGATGGGTTGCCGCGGGCCGGCCCTCGAGCAGCCCCGCTTCGGCGAGCACCATCGCACCGGTACAGACCGAGGCGACGGTCGAGCCCTCGGTGAACCGTTCGTCGACCGCGTCGCCCAGCGCTCCGTCGTCGACGACCGCACGGACGCCCTCGTTCGCCGTCGTCCAGCCCCCGCCGGGGACGATCAGGATGTCGGGCTGGCCCAGCGTTCCCTGGGACTCGACGCGCAGGTCGTGACTCGCGGTCACCATGTCCGTCTCCTCGAGGGTCACCAGACTCGTCTCGAGGTCGGCGCCGGCCTGGGCGGCGTTCTCGAGCACTTCGTAGGGACCGATCGCGTCCAGTTCGTCGAAGCCCTCGAACAGCACGATTTCGGCAGTAGTTTCGGCCATACCCGGACGGAGGGCTGGGGAGGTAAAACGTATTGTGCCAGAATCGGCAGGACGAGATAGAAGCCGCGCTCGCAGACACTTATCGCTCGACGGTCTCGTCGACGACCTCGCGGAGCGCGTCGAACACCGCTCGGTTTCCGGCGGCGACGAACCACTCGCCGCGGACCTCGCTGTCCCGGCCGTCGCGACCCGCGCGATCACCGCCGCCACTCGCCGCGAGCAGTCCACTTTCGGCCGCAAACAGCTCACCTAACAGCTGTTCCTCCGCGTCCGGCCGGTAGCAGACGATCCCGTCCAGTCGCCCGCGGGCGAGCAGCCCCCAGTGGACCGTCGGGGACCAGCTCTCGAGGCGACGCTTGCAGCGGTCCTCGAGCGCCCGGTTGATCGACGCGGAGACGGCCGCCTGCTCGGGTCGGCGTTTCACATCGTGGCCAATGACCGAGACAGCGGTGGCCGTCTCGGGGTTGGCGTCGCTGTCCGCGCAGACCGGCTGCCCGTTGTGTCGGACGTCCCCGCCTCGAGTGGCGACGTAGAGATCGTCGAGCAGCGGGACGTAGACGACGCCGAGAACGGGTTCCGAGTCGGAAGTCGACGAGCCGGAATCGGCGCCCTCGAGCACCGTCACCGCCGTCGCGAACGACGGGAGTCCCGACTCGAAGTTGTTCGTCCCGTCCAGCGGATCCACGAGCCAGGTGTACTCGCCCGACCCCTCGTGGCGGCCCGACTCCTCGGCGATGATAGGGTGGTCGGGAAATTCGGCACGGATCACCTCGAGAATCCGTCGCTCCGCGCCCGTATCCGCGCTGGATTTCACGTCGTGGGCACTCGCATCGACGTCCGTGTCCTCCGCGCGGTAGGCGTCGCACAGGTACGCACCGCCGGCGGCACAAGCCTCGATCGCGGTTCGCTCGAGTTCGTCGAGGGTCGTCATGGCACTCGAGTACGGCCGATCCCTACTTGGTCGTTGTTCTTCCCCGACCAGTTCTCGGTTGGACTAATCGCGTTTCGGTCGGTTCTTGACGTTGGGAACTCACGTAGCCGTATGGACGACCAGCAGGCCGCTGTCGCCGCGTTCGTGGACGAATACGACCTCGAGACGCCGCCCGAGTTCCGCCTGCTCGATCTCGTCTCGGAGGTCGGCGAACTCGCGAAGGACGCGAACACGTCGACGGAGTACGGTGTCGAACCCGAGGAACTGACCCTCGAAACCGACGAGATCGGCGACGTGCTCTTTGCGACGCTCGCGCTCGCGAACTCGCTCGAGGTCGACGCGTCTGAGGCACTCGAGGAAGCGCTCGAGAAGTACGAACGACGGATGGACGCCAACGAAACGCCCGGTTCGGGCGAGTGACCGGCGGTACGCCGTCGATACGAGCCATCGACTCGAAACGGGTCTTCGGTATCGATCACTGCTGCGTGTTCAGTCGGCTCGCAACCCAGAGCAGAACGAGGACCACCCCGAAACCGACACCCGTGACGGCGAGCGCGAACGCCGGGCGCTCGAGTGGCAGCCGTCCTGCCACCCCGACGAATCGTTCCAGCCCGACGAAGACGACGACCAGGACGACGGCGAACGCCGTGATGAGGATGTCGTAGTCGAACCACGTTTTGAAACCGTCCAACGACGGCATACCGCCATATTGTGTCCGTACGACTATATCTTTTTGATCGAGTCACTGCTTCCCATTCCGGTGATAGTGTCACTCGAGAACGACTGACTTCCGCGATCGATTTCGACGGTAGCGATCCCTGCGTTCTCCTTTTACGGTCGAGGAAAGGAGGAGCGCTCTGTCCCTGCCAACATGGGTTCGCCACGCCCTCCCCAACCGGTTTCTGCTCACGGGTGCGGAGCACCCGTTCACGGGTCACTCCGTTCCCCGTTCACTTCGCGGTTCTCGCTCACTTCGTTCACTCCGAACCGCGCACCGTTCGCATGGTTCGCGGGACCTTCGGTCCCGCGCTAACGTTCCCTCGCGTCGCTCGGTCACTCATCCATAGGAAGACGCTCCGCGTCTTCCACGCAGTCGCTCGTGGCACCTTCTCACGGGCGCTACGCGCCCGTTCGCATGGTTTGCGGGATCAAAGATCCCGCACTACTCGCGACGACCTCGCACAGTGTCGACGGCGTCCCCTCGCGTTGCTCAGGTTCGCCGTCAGCGCGCGCCACCGCAGATGATTCGATCGGACTGCAGCGACGCTCAGCCAACGACCGATCCGAAACTACGGAACGACGTCGGCGTCGACCTCGAGCACGTCCCCCGCCGCCTCCCGGACCGATTCGACCGCATCCGGCCGCGCGTAGACCCCCAGTCGCCAAATTTCTCGCGCGCAGGCGTCCAGCCCGGCGACGAGCGACGAGCGCTCCTCGAGTCGCCGCAGGTCGCCGTCGACGACGATGCGAGCCCTGGATTCGGGCGAACTGGGTTCGGAGGGGCTGTCGACGACGACGGCCGCGGGGTCCACGTCCGCGACGACGGCGATTTCGCGCTCGAGGTCGCGCGTAGAGTCGTACTCGAGGCCGACGAACCGATCGGGGACGTCGCCGCGGGGGAGCCAGACCGCTCGCTTGTAGAGGCGCCGTTCGCGCAGGCGGGTGGCGACGTCGGCCGTCGGCGCGTGGTCCTCGAGCGTCGCGAGCAGTTCGGCGTCGGTCAGCCGAGCGAATCGGTCGGCGTCGACGGCGCCGTCGGCGAGGATGCGTTCGCTCGCCCGGTCGAGCATCGCGCCCGCGATTCGCGAGACGTGGTGGCGGTAGACGGTCGCGTTCATCAGCGTCCGGGCGATCAGCGCGCTCTCGGCGGTCGCGACGTCGCCGGCCTCGAGTGCGAGTTCACCGTCGACGATTCGCAGCGAGTAGAGCAGGCGCGCGTGGTCGATAGTGCCGTAGGGGACGCCGGTGTGGTGGGCGTCCCGAACGAGGTAGTCCAGTCGGTCGACGTCCAGCGGCCCGGAAACGAGTTCGCCGAGCGGGCCGCGACCGTCGACGGTCGCCGCGATGGCTTCGGGATCGAGTCCCTGCGCCTCGAGGACGTCACCGAGGTCGCTGTCGGTCAGGAGCCACTCGATCTCGTCGTGGTGACGGCCGAGGTGGCGCTCGATGGCGGCTTCGGTCTGGTGGCCGAAGGGACCGTGACCGACGTCGTGGACCAACGCCGCCGCGCGCAGTCGATCCGCGAGGTCGGCCTCGAGGTCCAACTGGTCGACCGCACGCGAGGCGAGATGGTAGACGCCGAGACTGTGTTCGAAGCGCGTGTGGTTCGCAGAAGGGTAGACGAGTTGGACGGTGCTCAGCTGTCGAACGGACCGCAGCCGCTGCATTTCGGCGGTATCGAGCAGCGCCTCTGCGGTCGGATCGAGTTCGATATAGTCGTGAACGCTGTCCTTGATCGTCGTCATCGGATATGTAGCCTCTCGAGAGGGTAGCGTCTTAGCCGCCGCGGTTCCGATCGCGTGGCGGTGTGCTGGGCGAGTGGTGGTCCCCAGTTGTGCGATCGCGCTGCCGGCTGCGCACGCGTACTCACCGAGTCGACTGTGACTGTTCGCGCGGCGCGGACAACACCAGTCGATCGAGCTGTGCGCGGGTCTCCTCGATCGTCCCCGAGTTGTCGACGACGACGTGGTCACGATCGATCGGTTCGAACGAGTCGCGCAGCAGCAGATGCTGTTCGAACTCGGCGTCGCTGATCGAATCTGTCCGCTCGGCGAGTCGGTCTTCGACGACCTCGAGCGCGCAGGTCACGTGGACGAATCGGACGTCCGCGTCGGCCTCGCGAGCGGCGACGGCCGCCTGCTCGCGGCGGGCGGTCGTGCGAAACGTCGCGTCGAGGACGACGTCCGAGCCGGTCTCGAGGTCCTCGCGGGCGCGCTCGAGCAGTTCGGCGTAGGTCGCGTCGCTCTCGGCGGACGAGTAGGTCGGGTCGGGAAACAGCGTCTTCCGAATTTCGTCGCTGCGGTACCGCGTCGCCGGGAGCCGATCGGCGGTGTAGCCGGAGGCCATCGACTTGCCGACGCCGGGCAGCCCGCAGTAGACGAGGAGCGTTGGACGAGCCACGCTGCACACTCTGTCAGGAAGGGTACTAAATCCGAACGATTTGTAAAACGCGTCTCGAAGGCCGCGTTCTGGCCGGTCTCGAGTCGACTTCCCAGCCGGGCCGACTCGAGTCACCCACCAGTCGAACCGACTCGAGCGACCGACTCACTCGTAGCCCAGTTCGCGAGCGCGTCGACGGAACAACTCGTCGCCGTTGTCGGTCCCCAGTCGTCGCTCCAGATCGGCAGGGTCGCACTCGAGGGCCGGCTTCTCGTGGACGCTGTCGGGGAAGTGGACGGCCAGTTCGTACCGGCCGACGTCGCCGTCGGCGGAATCGACCAGCCGTTCGTCCGCACTCGAGAGGTCGAGGCCGAACGCCTCGCGGACCACCGCCGCGAGTTCGGCTTCGGCGTGGGTGTAGCCGGGCAGGCTCCGCTTGACCGGCGCGGGAACGTCGGCGATGTAGGCCTC
The DNA here is from genome assembly GCF_052040145.1 of Natronorubrum amylolyticum. Lineage (NCBI taxonomy): Archaea > Methanobacteriati > Methanobacteriota > Halobacteria > Halobacteriales > Natrialbaceae > Natronorubrum > Natronorubrum amylolyticum. The sequence continues at coordinate 296,985 of NZ_JBPPFW010000005.1, read as the reverse complement.
CGTGGCGTCGTGGAGCAGTCCCCAGCGGACGGCGGCGGGGCTGCCACCGCGGGCTTCCACCTCGTAGCTGACGTGGACCGCGTGTCGAGCCACGCTGTAGAACTCCATCCCGTGGCCCGTAAAGCGGGTGAGATTCGAGAGCGCGTGGGCGATATCCGCGAGCGAAACGTCGGCGGGATCGGCGGCCAGCGGCGTGATCGTCCCCCCGGTCCGGGTGTTTATTGTCCCGTGGCCGCCGTTCGATTCGGCGAGCACCGCCTGTAGCTCGCCCGCGACGGCCTCGAACCGGGACCGAAGTTCGGCGTCGACGTCCTCGTCGGTCGCCCGGATCGTCCGTTCGAGCGTCGCGACCTCGCCCTCGAGGCGCTCGAGTTGGGTCTCGAGCGCCGCGTCCTCGTCGTCGAAAGCGTCCATAGGTGACGTTCAGGTGAGGGTATCAAAAGTGGTGCGTGATGGATCGGACGGCCCAGTACGCAGGGGTAACACACACCCGACTCCGCGTCGTCGTCTCGACAGCCGACGATCCGGCTCCCCAATCAGATGAACCGACGTTCCTTCATCGCAGCGGCGACGCCACTGGCGGTGCTGAGCGGCTGTCTCGACGGTAACGAGAGCGGCTCGAGCCCGGACGGGGATGGGTCGACCGCCGGCGAGGGCGGGACGGGAACCGATCGGGCGGAGCCGCCGTTCGACGTGACGACCGTCGACGGGCCCGGCAGCGACGCCGGAACGGTCAGCGTCCCCACCGACGGTCAGGTCCAACTGGTCAACTTCACCCGACTCAACTGTCCGACCAGCAAGGCGCTACTCCCGCGCGTCGCGGAGGCCAGAGACCGCCTCGAGGAGACGGTCGACGTCGGTCCCGACGGGACGGTCCATGTGCTCTCCGTTATCGACGGGAGCGTCGGCGCCCAGCCCTCGGCGACTGAACTGGCCGACTGGTGGGCCGACCAGGACGGCGACTGGACGATCGGTAACGACGAAACCGGCGCGCTCGACGACCACTACGACGTCACGCTCCGGCCGACGACGATCGCCATCGACGGCACCGGCGAGGTCCACTGGGGCGACGAGGGCGGAACGACGGTGAACACGATGGTCAACGGCGTCGAGACCGCGCTCGAGGCCGCGGGCGAGAATCAGTAATCGCATCCTCGAGTTTATATACCAACCCGCGGCCAGACCGTTCATGATCGACGACGCGATCCGCGTGCTTGCGGGTGACTGTACCGTTATCGCCGAGACCGGAGACCGCGAGGAGTACCGCGGCCGAGTGACCACGATCGTCAAACCCGACAACACAGTCTTAGTCCACGACAGCGACGGCTACCAGCCCGTGGCGTGGCTGACGCGGGCCGACAGCGTCTCGAGCGACCGGAACGGCGACTTCACGCTCGTGGCGAAGAAGGACACCCAGACGCTGCGGATCGCCGCCCACGATCAGGACGGCTTCGCGCACTATCCGGTCTCTGCAGCCGGAACGCCCGTCGGGCACTGTCCCGACTGCGGCGGCGCGTTAGTGCGCTCGAACGGCGTCCACTGCGTCGGCTGCGGGGACCGCTACGGGGTGCCTCGAGATGCGACGATCCGCGAGGAGCAGTGCGACTGCGACTGTGGCCTCCCCAGAATGCGCGTCGAGCGCGGGCTGGCGTTCAACGTCTGTCTCGACCGCTCCTGTGAGTCCCTCGACGACGCGGTCCGCGAAGCCTTCGACCGCGAGTGGGCCTGTCCGGAGTCGAACTGCGACGGCGACCTCCGGATCCTCCGCCGCGGCGGACTCATCGCCGGCTGCGAGCACTACCCCGACTGCGACACCGGCTTCGCCGTCCCCGCGGGCGTCGTCGACGGCGAGTGCGGCTGTGGACTGCCGACGTTCGAAACCAAAAGCGGGACGCGGTGTCTCGACGCGACGTGTGAAGCGGTGTTAGAACGGCCGCTCGAGGCCGAATCCACGGCGGGGGACTAGCCAAACGACGCGCTCCAGAGCGGACACCCATCCACGCACCACAGCCGCCCGGCCAACCGCTGCGGCGGGCGGGACTGAAAGGGGCTGGCGCGGTCGACGAACCCCGACGACGCAAGGACCGCAGTCGAACGCAGTGAGACGAGGACCGCAGCAAGTCGCGGGAGTCGAGCGTGCCAGGGGCTTTCGAGCTATTCATTTCCGCAGTCCACCCGGGAAACTCGACCAGGAACCGATCCGTAGCCCCTTAGTCCCGGCCGGCCGAACCCCGCGTATGACACTCGAGGGGCGGTTCGACGCGGAGGCGGGCGTCGTTCGCGTGGGGAGCGACGCGCGGCAGCGCTATCACGACTCGCGGGGCTACGGCTATCCGCTCGAGGGCAACGAGATCGCCCTCGCACCGATCGAGGCGGCTCACCTCCTGTATCGCGGGGACCTCGAGGCGGTCGTCGACGACGTGACCGGCAACCGTCTTGACTTCCGCGCTTTCGCGGCCCGCGAACCCGGCGAGAAGTTCGGCGTCCGGTTTCTGGTCTACGCCGACCTGCGCTCGCGCGGGTTCTACCTCTCGCCGGCCGCGGAGCCGTGGGTTCCCGACCTGCCCGAAGGAACGGTCGATTTCGCGGTCTTCCCCCGCGGAAAGGGACCTCGAGACGGCGAGGTCGAGTACGCGCTGCGGGTGATCGGCGAGCGAACCGACGTGCCCGCGAACGACCTCGAGGACGGCGTTCTCGCTGTCGTCGACGAGGAGAGCGAGATCACGTACTTCGACGTCTCGCCCCGCGATCCGTCGGGGTCGTCGACCCCCGACGCCGCGTTGCCCGACAACTGTGAGGCCGACCTGCTGGCCGATCGGGTCGTCGTCTGGGAACCCCCGCTTTCCCTCTACGAGACCACGTTCTACGGCCAACCGCTCGAGGGTCGGGAGTACGACGAGCCGACACTCCAGTTGTCGCTGCTCGAGGCGGCCTTCCTCGCCGAACGCGGCGCGATCGATCTCGACCCGGAGACCGTTCGCGACCGGGGCCACGAGGTCGAGGGCGAGCGGTTCGCTCGACGGCTGGCGGTCTACACCGAACTGCGCGAGCGGGACGTCGTCCCGAAGACGGGCTACAAGTTCGGCGCGGACTTCCGAACCTACGCCGACGTGGATTCCGTCGAGAACCTGGGTCACTCCGAGCTGCTGCTCCGGGTGCACCCCGACGGCCACGTCTTCGAGCCGCGAGACCTCGCGCTCGACGTACGTCTCGCCCACGGCGTCCGCAAGACGATGGTGTTCGCGCTGGTCGACGCAGAGGGCGAGATCGACTGGTGGTCGGTGGAGCGGCTGACGCCCTGATTCGGGGCCTCGCGCGAGCGTAACCATAAAAACCCCGACGCGAGAGGGTAGCCGTATGCAACTCGAGGTGATCGGCGTCGGCGGCGCGGGCTGTCGGATCGCCGATGCGATCCGGGCCGCGGAGCCGGCTGGAGGCTCGTTTCTCACGGACGTCTTCGCGTTCGATACTAACGAGGCCGACCTGCAGCGGACGGTGCTCCCCGAGTCACACCGCTATCGCTACGGCACGGAATCGGCGTTCGACGGCGGGCTCGAGGCCGCGACGGAGGACGGGAAGGAACACGCCGCGGAACTGCTCGAGGTACTCGAGCGTGGCTCCCCCGCCGAGGCCGACGCGTTCCTCGTCACGGTCGGTCTCGGTGGCGTGACCGGCGGCGGAACGGTCCCCGCGCTCGTCGCGGCGCTCCAGCGAACCTACGACGAGTCGGTGTACGTCCTCGCGACGCTGCCGGCCGACCGGGAGTTCGACTCGGACGCCAGCGAGCCGTCCGGCCTCGGCGGTGGCTCGAAGCGGGCGTCGGCGACGGCCGGGGAGAATACGCCGCCGCGACCCGACGCGGCGACGAACGCGGTCGAGACGCTCGAGCGACTCGAGGGAGTAGCGAGCGCGATCGTTCCGTTCGACAACGAGACGTGGCTCCGACCCGGAGAGGAGCTCGCAGACGCCCGCGACCGGTCGAATCGAGCGCTGGCGACGCGAGTCGCGGCCGTCTTCGCCGGCGGCGGCGAGTCGGACGGCCCCGTCGCTCAAACCGTCATCGACGCGAGCGATATCGAGCGGATCGTTGGCAGCGAGTCGGCCATCGTGACGCTCGGCTACGCCGAACAGACCGTCGAGACCACGAGTTCGAAGTTCGGACTCGGACTGCTGCCGACGGAGCGGGAGGTCGAAACCAGAGAGGCCGTCAGCGCCGTCGAGACCGTCGTCCGGAAGGGGATTCGCGGAAAGCTCACGCTCGAGTGCGAGCCCGAAACCGCGGCGCGCGGACTCCTGATCGTCGGCGGCCCGCCCGCGTGGCTCAACCGGCAGGCGATCGCCGAAGGCCGGCGGACGCTCGAGTCCGCTATCGGCGGTTCGGGGATTCTGGGCGGGGACGCGCCGCGACCCGACAGCGAGACGGTGTTCGCGGGTGTCGTGTTGGCCGACGTTGGACCAGTAGACCGGCTCGAGGAGTTGCGATCAGCTGCGGACCGCTCGACGTAACTCAGACGCACCGTTTTCAAATGGGGAGGCTGGTGCTGTCGTGTTCCGGTAGGGATGAACAGTTTGCTCGCACTGGCAACGGTGATTTCCACGTCCTCCCCAACCGATTCGTTCGCTCGTCGCCCTCGCTCACTCATCCACAGGAAGACGCTTCGCGTCTTCCACGCAGTCGCTCGTGGCACTCGCGACGACCTCGCGCAACTTCGCGTCGCGACTCGCTGTTCGCTCGTCGAGACACAGCGCGCGCCACCGTACGTAGCCAGATCGGGCAGCATACGTGTCAGTTCAGTCCGTTTCCAACTCCGTAACCTCACCCTCGGCGGCCGAGATCCGCGGTTCGGCACCGGTCTCGAGCGACTCCTCGTCCTCAAGCACGATCATCGTCGCGGAGCCGACCGAGGGGGCGTCGACGACGTCGTGACCGCGATTCTCGAGGTCCTCGCGGACGTCCTCGGGGTACTCGGCCTCCATCTCGAGCGTGTTCTCGGCCTCCCAGGGGACGGCCGTCGACGGGAACGCCGTGCTCACGAACCGGGGGTGGTCGATGGCCTCCTGGGCGCCGTGGCCGAACTCGTGGACGTGAAGGAACTGCTGGGTCTGGCCCTGGGGCTGGGTGTCGACGCCCGTATTCCCGCCCAGAATGTAGGGTTGGCCGTCTCGAACGGCCATGTAGGGGTTCGAAGTGTGTCGAACTTTGTATCCCGGCGTGAGCCGATTCGGATCGTCGTCCGCTACCGAAATCATCCGCATCCGGTTGTTGAGGTGGATGCCGGTGTCGCCGACGACGAGGAACTGCGCGCCCAGACTGGTCGTCACCGCGGCCGCGTTGCCGTCGCCGTCGACGACGTGGAACGTGGTGGTGTGATCGGCGTCGCCGACGGACGAAACTGATTCCTCGTCCTCGAGCCCCGAATCGAACGGCCACTCCATCGCACTGTCCATGTCGATCCGGTCGGTCTGTGCTTCGGCGTACTCGTCGTCCAGCAACTCCTCGACGGGGATGTCGACCCGTTCGGGATCGCCGACGTGGTGGTAGCGATCTGCGAAGGCGAGTTTGATCGCCTCGACCTGCAGGTGGACGGCGTCCGCATCCTCGGACTCGAGGTCGTCGAAGTCGAACGCCTTCAGCGTGTTCAGCGCCAGTAGCTGCGTGATCCCCTGACTGTTGGGCGGGTTCTGGTAGACGTCGACGTCCTCGTCGTACTCGATCGAGAGGGGGTCGACGATCTCGGCTTCGAACGCCTCGAAGTCCGACAGCGCGAGGTAGCCGTCGTGCTCGTCGCTAAACTCGACGATCGCCTCGGCGATCGGGCCGCGGTAGAAGTAGTCTCGAGCCGCCTGAATCGCCTCGCTGCGGTCCTCGTCCGCGTGGTCGTCGTAGGCGTCGGCGAGCGCCTCGAACGTGTCCGCCATCGCCTCCTGATAGACGGTGTCGCCTTCCTCCAGGAGATCGCCGTCAGAGTGGTAGATCTCGGCGGCGTCGGGCCGGTCGTCGATCTCGTCGGCCTCGTTCTCGAGCCAGCCGCGCATGTCCGGGTTGACGGGGGTGCCCTCTCGAGCGGTCTCGATAGCGGGTTCGAGCACGGTATCGAGATCCAGTTCGCCGTATGCCTCGAGCCAGAGCATCCAGCCGTCCCAGGCGCCGGGAACGACGGCCTGGTGCACGCCCGCGGTCTCCGCACGGCCTTCGTACTCCTCCGGCGACGCCTCCGAGCCGACGGGACCGACGCCGTCCAGACTGGTGATCTCCTCGTCGTCGGCGTCGTAGTAGAGCGCCCAGGTGCCACCGCCCAGCGCGGAGGAGAACCAGGGCTCGACGACGCTCAACGCGGCGGCGACGGCGACGGCCGCGTCGGCGGCCGTACCGCCGTCTTCGAGGACCTCGAGGCCGGCCTCGGTCGCGAGTTCGTGCTGTGAGACGACCGCGACGGATCCGGATCCGTTCTGGGCTTCGTCGGACTCCTCGACCGAGAACCCGGTACACCCAGCCACGCTTGTGGCACCGATCCCGCCGGTACCCGCGAGAAACTCGCGGCGGCGGACGTTCGTGTCCATGCCGGGTGGGCGGGTAGCGAGAAGGAAAATGGCGCCGGACGTTTCGAGCCGTAGTGAGATGTTATGGGGCAGGGTGTCGAGACGAGTCGCGCAACAGTCACTCGGTGCGGCGGTCGAGTGCGCGAGTGCTGTCGTCGTCGAACGCGCGCCGTCTCGAGCGGCGTCGTTCACCGCAACGAATGGTTACGCGAGCGTCTCGAGGAATCGCGACCCGAGTACGACCTCCGTGCCGGCCAGCCCGACGGAACAGAACAGCGTCACGTCGTCCGGGTCCGTCCGTCCGAGAGTCGGGTCTTCGAGCGCGTCGGCGAGTTCGATCATTCGGTCGTAGTGCTCACCCGAAACGAGGTGGGGCCGGTCGTAGGCGTCGATCTGCGGCAGCGAGTCGGTCGCGACGACGTCGGCCCGCTCGACCACCTCGAGGGGCAGTTCGTGGGCGTCCCGGAACTTCGGCCCGATCGTCGTGACGTGGGTCCCGGACTCGAGCCAGTCGGGATCGAAGACGGGCTCCTGGCTGTCGGTCGCACAGACGAGCGCGTCGGCCTCGCGGACGACCGATTCCGGATCGTCCACCGCGCGAACGGCCGGTTTGACCTCGTCATCGACCGTCTCCGCGAACGCGTTTCGGTTCTCTTCCGTTGGACTGTAGACCAACACCGTCGAAAAATCCCGAACCGCACAGGCCGCGCCGACCTGCGCTCGAGCCTGAAAGCCGCTGCCGAGCACACCGAGCGTCTCGCTGTCTTCGCGCGCGAGGCAGTCGATCGCGACGCCGCCGATCCCGCCCGTTCGGAGACCGCCGACGGCGTGACCGACGACGAGACCCTCGAACGCGCCCGTCGTCGCGTCGAAGACCGCGACGAGTTGCGTGTGGTCCGCGCCCGATTCGGGGTAGGTCTCGTAGACGCGAAATCCCGCGGCGTTCGTCGGTCCGGTCGCAGCGCCCGCGGTGAACACCAGGTCGCCCGCGCCGGCGTCGACGTGCCAGCGCGGCGGGGCCTCGAGCGTTCCGGCGGCGCGTTCGGCGAACGCGTCGGACATTGCGTCGACGACAGTCTCGTAGTCGAACTGGGAGTAGACCTCTCCGTCGGTCAGGATGGGGAAATTGGGCACGATCGAACCGACGTCCGCGACCGAGATAACAGTTGACGGAGACTCGAGGACGACCTGTGTCACCGACGACTGAACTCGAGTTCGGTAAGCCGCCTTACTGAAATGTATTTCAGATTACAATTATGGCGGGCGACACCCTCTATGACAGTATGTGGAGACACAACCCGCCGCATCCCGACCCCGTCACCGGCCGCTCGATCGCCGCCGGCTTCCTCGTGGTCGCCGGCTTCGTTGCGGTCCTGGTCGCCGTCGACTACCCGACAGTCGCTGTCACCACCATCGCGGTGGTCATCGCCGGGATTCTGCTCGTCCGACGACTCCGGCGCGATCGGATCCTCGAGATTCCCGGCACTCGCGTCGGCCTGCAAGTCACTGTGTCGAGGTCCGGGGACGCTGCCCCGACCGTCGCCGAGTGCTCGATCGCGCTCGTCGACAGGGACGAATCGTCTGCGGAGGGGCGCCCCGGTTGAGTCGCCGTATCGATGACCTATCGCTCGAAGTCGTGCGGCCTACGCCGACTCGCCGGGAATCACCGCCCCCTCGTGCTCGAGCAACTCGCGTTTCAGGTCCAACCCACCACCGTACCCGGTGAGCGAGTCGACGCCGACGATTCGGTGACAGGGGACGATTATCGGAATTTGGTTTCGGCCACAGGCCTGTCCGACCGCGATCGGCGCGCTCTCGAGCTCCCGCGCGATATCACCGTACGTTCGCGTTTCGCCGGCCGGAATCTCCGTCATCGCCTGCATGACCCGTCCTGTGAAATCGTCGGGATACTCGATCTCGAGATCGAACGCGGTCCGCTCGCCGGTCTCGTACTCGCGGAGCTGTTCGCGGATCGCCTCCGGCTCCGCGTCGATCCTCGAGGCGGCTATCTCTCGGTCCCGGCCGAAGATGCTGATCTGCATTCGTGGCGCCGTTCGTCGCCCGCCTGCTTTACTCTATGTTTCGGCGGAGGCGTCACGCGAAGCGCCGAAGTATGAGTATTTTTCCCCGCTGAACCGAAGGTGGTACCATGACCTCGTTCGAGTACGACGTCGCGATCGTCGGTGCTGGCACCGCCGGCTGTTACGCGGCATCGACGATTTCGAAGGCTGGATACGACGTCGTCATCGTGGAGCGAAAGGACGTCGAGGAGGCCGGACACATCGCCTGTGGTGATGCACTGAAGGGAGCTGACGAGTTCCCGAAGGCGATTCCGAAATCGGAGATCGCCGACGCGTTTACGAATACGGCCGTCGACCACGGCCGCTTCGAGATTCCACAGGAGGACGCCGTACTGGACATTCCGGTCCCGGGTGAGCTCGCGGTCATCGACCGCTGGGAGTTCGGTCGACAGCTCATCGACGCGGCCGAGCGCACGGGTGTCGACTTCCACTACGATACCGTCGTACAGGGCGTCACCCAGGATGACGACGGCCGCGTCACGGGCTTCGAGGCAAAGCGGGCGGGCGAACGCCGGTCCTACGAGGCGACCGTCACGCTGGACGGCGCCGGAGCGCTGTCGATCCTTCAGGACGCGATCGACTTCGACGGGACGACGTTCGATACGAACGTGCGGTACTCGCAGTTCTCCTCGGCCTACCGCGAGATCATCGAGGTGGACGAACCGGTCGAGTGGAACGACGCGCTCGTGGTCAAACCGACGAAACGCTCCGCGGGGTATCTGTGGTACTTCCCGCGGACGCCGACGGAGATCAACGTCGGTCTCGGCTTCCAGATGAACGAGGAGCCGATGCACCTGGTCAGCGACCTCCGGGAGGACATCAGCCAGCGGCCGGAGCTGCAGGGAGCGACGGTGAAAGACAAGCTCGGGGCGGCGCTTCCGACGCGTCGACCGTACGACTCGGCGACGGCCCCCGGCTACATGGCCATCGGAGACGCGGCCGCACACGTCAACCCGATCAGTGGCGGCGGGATCGGTGGCGCGGCCTACGCCGGCCAGTACGCCGGCGAACAGGCGATACGGGCGCTCGAGGAGGAGGATGCGAGCGAGGAGATCCTCTGGCGGTACAACGAGCGCGTGATGGACCACTACGGCGGCCGGTACGCCGCTCTCGACGTCTACAACGTCTTCGCGACGGCGTACGACCTCGACGACCTGCTCTCGTTGCTGGCGGCGCTGCCCGGCGAACAGCTTTCCGAGGCGCTGTACTCGGGCTCGTCGGACGTCGGCCTCGGGCTGAAGCTGAAGGTGCTGTACGAGACGGTCGGCCACTGGGGGACGCTGAAGAATCTCTACGAGACGAAGGGGCTCGCCGACCGCCTGCTCGCCCACTACGAGACCTACCCGAAATCCCCCGACAGCTTCGACGCGTGGCAGGCCGAACGGAACTCGATCATGGACGACATCTACGCGGCGACGGGCGCGGAAACGAAGTACTAGCGCTGCCGAATACTCGTTCCGCAGCGCTATCGGTCGCTGTCGCCTCTCGTGACGGTCCAGCGCCGCGAAGCCGAAGGCTTTTGCGCGGTGGCGCGCGAAACAAACCAGTAATGACCGGAGACGACCCACTCGAGGAGTCCGAGTCAGGGGAACCGCTGACCGAAGGAGGTGAGGATGCCGCAGAACCGCAGTCGGCGCTTCGAGCCGACGGCGGCGCTGCCGGTGCCGACGACGTCGCGCTGGACCCCTGGGGCTCCTCTTCCGTCTCCGACTACCGGAAACTCTTCGACGAGTTCGGCATCGAAGAGTTCGACGAAGTGCTGGACGAAGTGCCCCACCCGCACTACCTGATGCGCCGCGGCGTGATCTTCGGCCACCGGGATTATCGCCCGGTCGCACGAGCCTTGCAGAACGACGAGCCCGCGGCCGTCCTCTCGGGCTTTATGCCGACCGGCGACCCCCACATCGGCCACAAGCTCGTCTTCGACGAGATCATCTGGCACCAGCAACAGGGGGCCGACGCCTACGCCCTGATCGCCGACCTCGAGGCCAACTCGGCCCGCGGGATGAGCTGGGCGGAGATCGACGAGCACGCCCGCAGCTACCTGCTCTCCCTGCTCGCGCTCGGCTTCGATCCCGAGGACGGAACGCTCTACCGCCAGTCGACGAACCGCGAGGTGCAGGACCTCGCGTTCGAGCTCGGCGCCGAGGCCAACTTCTCGGAGTTCCAGGCGATCTACGGCTTCGACGGCGAGACCGACGTCTCCCACATGCAGAGCGTGGTCACCCAGATGGCCGACATCCTCTACCCGCAACTCGAGGAGCCAAAGCCCACGGTCATCCCCGTCGGGCCGGATCAGGACCCACACGTCCGGCTGGCCCGGGATCTGGCCGAACGAATGCGATTCTTCAAGGTGAGCGAGGCGTACGCGAGCTTCGAACTCGAGCCCGCGGAGCGCGACCTCGTCGCTGGGTTCTACGACCGACTCGATCCTGCGGACTTCGACGACGACGACCTTCGCTGCGTCCACGTCGCCGAGGCGCTCGAGGAGACGCCGCTGTCGGATATCGACGCGGACGCCGACACGCTGAGTTCGGTGCTGACGAAACTGAACGAAGCAGGAATGGAGCCGGTCCGCCCGCGCACCCGCTTCTTCGATCGGCGGGCGACCGACGATGCCTTCGACGCGCTCATCGACGCCGTCGAGGGCGAAAAACGGGTCTACGAGAGCCACGTCGACGCCTTCGAGATCGACCGCGCCGCGGCCGAAGAGCTCGCCCGGCAGGTCGAAGTCGACAACGGCGGCTACGGCTTCCAGCCGCCGTCGTCGATCTACCACCGGTTCATGACCGGGCTGACGGGCGGGAAAATGTCCTCCTCTGTGCCGGCGAGTCATATCTCGCTGCTCGACGACCCCGAGGACGGCTACGACAAGGTGAAGTCGGCGACCACCGGCGGCCGCGAGACGGCCGAGGAGCAGCGCGAGAAGGGCGGAAAGGCCGACGAGTGTCCGGTCTACGAGCTGTACGCCTACCTGCTCGCCGGCGACGACGACGAGTTCGCCAAGCGCGTCTACGACGAGTGTGTCGGCGGCGAACGCCTCTGTGGCGACTGCAAGGAGCAGGCCGCCCAACTCATGAAGGAGTTCCTCGCGGACCACCAGGAGAAACGCGCAGAGGTCGAGGAACTGCTCGAGGACGCCGACATCGAACTCGAGTCGCCCCGGCGGCGGTAACGACGACGGAGCGGAAACCGTTCCGGACGGCAGCAGCGACGATTCAACGGGGAAACGGCGTCGGCGGCGGGCGATCGCGTTCGTTCGTTTTTTGTCACTGAACCCGAGGAGAAAGCATATCAGTAGTCACGATGTAGCCCGGGTCGATGGAGACCGGCCGAGCCGGCGCCCCGAATCGAGACGTCGTGCGCTGTGCCGATATTCTCGGCTCCTTCGGCGTCACGCCCGCCGACGTGCGCGCCCAGCGCCGGGAGTATCACACCACAGTCCCGCCCGGCCGTGCGGGTGGCGACGCCTCCCTCGAGGCGATCATCGCGGACGTGCTCGCCGACGAACGCGACCGAACGGCGACGGTTCGACAGCTGATCTGTCACGGCGACCGCGGCGTTACGTGTTCGGCGCGCTACGCCCAGCGAGCGCTGGGGCGCGAACTCGAGGCCGTCTTCGCGTCGATCGGCTGGTCGCTCGAGTGGACGCGGACGGGACCGGCCGAAACCGGACGCGATAGACTGGAACTGACCGCCACGGATCCGAAAGGGCGCACCCGCGAGGCGACGGTTACCTACCCGCAGACGCCGCTCGCGGACGATAACCTGCCCGCCGTCTTGCACGCGGTCGACGAACGACTGCTCGCCGGCACCGGCGCGACGGTCGTCCTGCTGTCGGCCGGCGCCGACCGCTGGCGGGCCGCAGTTGTCGAAACGGAGGAGCTAGAGCGTCTTCGAGAACGGTACGGCCAACAAATTTCGGCGTTCGATCGGCCGCTGTTGCCCGAACACGGCCTCGAGGCGTACGTTCCCGCGGACGACGATCTCGAAGCAGATGATGGCAGCGAAGACAGCGGTATCGACGGTCCGAACGGTGCTTTCGAGTCGGGTCCGTGGCCGGCGTGGGCGCTCGAGCGAGCGAAACGGCGACCGTCGCTCCTCGACGGCGAGAGCGACGCTGCTACCCCGGAGACGGACGGCACCCAGTCCTCGGTCGCGTCGCTCATCGAGGAAGCCGAACCGGATGGGAGCGAGACCGCAGCGAACGAGGGGGACGCGAGGGCCTCGGCACCGTCGACGCCGTCCCCGTCGCCCGAAACCGACAGCTTCGAGATCCGAGGGGGTTCACCGACGGTTTCGAGGGTGAGCGACGGCGACTCGAGCTCCGGTCCGTCGCCGCAGGACGTCGCCGACGCGATGCTCGAGGACCAGCGAGAGCGAACGGCCGAGCGACGCGACGGACGCGACAGACGCGAGCGAGCCGACGAAGACGATGAGTCGTCGGACGACGGATTCGGCACGCTCTCGGGCTCCTCGAAGACCGCTCGAGTCGGCAACGACTCCTTCGGGACCGACGACGAGTTCGCGACGGAGCACGACCGCTACAGCGCGCTGGGGGTCGCCCTCGGCGCCGGCGGCGCCGTCAGCGTCGAGGGGCTGCTCGAGGACGACGAGTTCCTCCCCGAACTGCCCGCGATAGAACCCGAGGAGACCCGCATCGAGTTCGCGGAGTCGTTCGATCCCGACGCGGTGACGACGGCGAAAGCGGCCGGCGAGCAAGCGGGATTCGAGTGGGTCGATTCGGGCTCGCTCGAGACGACGCGGCTCCCGAACGGGTAGTCTCTCGTTGCACTCAGGGCGCGACTCCGTTCGACTCGTCGCTCGATTCGCCGGACGGGCACAACAGTGGGACCTCGATAGTGACGACCGACCCGGTCGGCTCGTTCGTCCCGAAGGTCACCGAGCCGCCCGCGATTTCGACGCCCCACTTGGCCAACCAGAGGCCGAGGCCGCTCCCGTGGTCGAGCGGCGTCTCGGTCCCGCGTTCGACCGACGATCGCTCGTAGGCGTCGATTCCGGGACCGTTATCCACGATACGGATCCGCACCCGGTCGTCGTCCGCCTCGACCTCGATGCGAACGAACGGGTCCGAGCCGGTGTTGTGTTCGATGCCGTTTTCGACGAGGTTCGCGAACACGGGCTCGAGAACGTTGGCGACGTAGATCCCGTCCAGATTCGACTCCCGTTCGATGCGAGCGTTCGGGTACTCGGTACGGATGGCCGTGCTCACATCGCAGAGGAGCACCTCGAGTGAGACCGGCTCGATCGATTCGCGTCCCTGTTCGAAGACGTCGATGATTTCGCGGGCTTTGGTCGCCAGCGATTCGATACGTCTCGCACTCGCCGTGATTTCGTCGGCGACGTCCTGATTCGCACCGTCTGCGAGCAGTTCTGCGTAGCTGCTGATGACGTTCGTCTCCGTTCGGATGTTGTGTCTGAAGACGCGGTTCAGGACCTCGTGGCGCTGTTGCTGTCGCACGTGCTCGCTGATATCGTGAAACGTGATGACGTGGCCGATCGTTCGATCGTGGACGTCGGTGATACGCGTCGCCGTCACGTCGTACAGTCGCTCGTCGTCTCTGCTTCGAAAAGGGTGTTGTACCGAGACCGATCCGTCCGACGAGACGAGCGAGTCGTCGAGAACGGTCTCTCGAAGCGGACTCCCCAGCACAGCACTGGGAACCGTTCCCAGAATCGCCGCACCGGTTTCGTTGATGTCGACGACGTAGTCGTGTCCGTCGACGACGATGGCACCGTCCGGCATCCGCTCGAAGAGCAGTCGGCGTGCACGCGGGTTCGGCGACGGACTCGTCCCGAAGAGCTGAAACCGCGTGAGTGCGCCGAGGCAGGCGACCCCGGAGATCGAAAACGCGACCGGCGTGGGGTCGAGACCCGGGATCGGAATCGCGCCCACGAGAAAGAGGAGGTTACTCGCCCACGGCGCCACGATGCTGACCAGAAGTGCAGCGCTTTGCCCTCTGAACGGCAGCGAATCGTTCCGAATCAGCTCCAAGAGTGGAACAGCTCCGAGCAGTCCGAGCAGGTAGGTGTAGGCGGCGATCACCCAGAACCAGGGACCGGGAGTCCGGCTGAGCAACAGCATATCGCCCTCGTACACCAGTCTCGAGTCGGTGTAGAGCAGGCTACTATCGGTCAGTGCGAAGATTACGGTGAGGACCGGAACGATCGAGATGAGCGCGACGTAGCGTGGCTGGACGTACCGATCTCGGCCGGTGTACTCCAGAGAGAAGAGCAGCCAGCCGACCGGAATGGCGACGACGCCGATCCACCTGAGATTCGCCCAGAAGACTTTCCCGCCGAGCGTCGATGCCTCCAGATCGAAAACGAGGAGCGCCGACCAGATGCACTGTCCGGTGAGCATCACGACGAGTGGAACGGCGCCCGGCTCGGGTCGTTCTCGCCAGGCGAGGAGTGCCGCCGCTGTGCCGATCGCCACGGTTGCAAGTAATATTCCCGACAAAAGTGTAAGAGAGAACACCGATGCAGGAGAGAGGCTCCGTTAGCTATTAAACGTGCGGAAAAATCGTGCCATCAAAAGATGTTTGCAGCCCGTCAGTTGAGTCAGATCAGGAGTACGACGAACGCAAGGACGACGAAGACGACGAGGTACTCGCACTCGGCAGCCTTCGCCAGCAGTCGCTCGTTCTCGTACCGGCCGACCAACGACGTGATGCCCAGGGAGTAGGCGATTCCGGCGAGCAGCGGAACTGCCAGCACGGATGGGATGTACCCGGCGTAGACTGCGAACGCGACGAGTCCGGCCGTACAGCAATCGATCCCGGCGAGGATCCTGCGCGTCCGGTCGACGCCGAAGACGACCGGAATCGTCAGGACGCCGATCGCCCGGTCGCCTTCGACGTCACGGACGTTCGGAATCTCCGTGTTCGTAAACACCCGGAGAAAGAAGTACGCGAAGACGAACAGCGCCGACATCGTGACGGCGCCGCCGGCGAACGCGAGCGGAAGGAACGTCAGCGTCACGGCCCACGCGAGTGCGACCACGATCGTGTTGACGAGGAAGACGTCTTTCAACCGACGGACGCGCATGCCAGTGTCCGGGATCCAGTCCGTGGCGTAACACACCCAGAACACCCCCGGAAGCAGCGTTATCGCGAGCGCGGCTGGTCCACCGAGAACGGAGAGCGCGACGGCGAGTCCGTACGCGATCGATGCCAGCACGTAGAGGGCGTCCCGGTACCGCCTGACGAACCCCGCCTGGTCGGGATTCGACACCGCGTCGGTGTCGACGTCCGCGAGGCGGTCGTTGGTGTAGACGGCGAAGACGACCAGTCCGACGACGACCGCCGCCGGGGTCAGTGACAGCGAGAGGAGAACCGAGACGATGACCACCTCGGTCATCGCAATCAACGCCAGATACGTCGAACTGTACACCAGTGCGTTCCAGAACCGGCCGATACTCGATGGAAGCCGAGCGAGCAGCGAACTGCGTCGCGCTACTGTCGTGTGACTCTCGTCTGAGAGCGTGTGATTTTTTCGTGCCATAGTTGCGGTAGTATTCGAGAGCGGCCGTCCGGTGGCGGCTCTGTACTGAATGTGTCGTCTATGCTAACAGATATGCGTATGGATTGCACAATGGTTACATTAACAGCTGAGAGTGGACGATTGAACTGCCAACCCCGACTCCAGATAGGATGTGTAAAATGACAAGAAAGTATGTTTCAGTGAATTAGCCGAATGAATTTTGTTCGGGTGTGAGTCGTCGACGGACGGTTATCGGTTCGGTCCGCGGTACGAGAACCACAGTGAGCGCAAAGTTTTTCGCCCGCCGTCGAGAGACGGAACGTATGGCACCCGAATCCCACGTTCGTGCCGGTATCGGTGACCGACCGTTGCGTTGCAATCAGGGATTCGGCTTCTTCTTTACCCGGTGACTCCGGGCCGGTGGAGCCGCGAGCGCACACACCGTGTCCTCGCCGCGAAACCGACCGTTCGACGCGCCCCGTCGGCGGAACGAACCGCAGGCAGTATCGGAACCGCTAACTGACCGACACGCAGCCATACGAACAAGCGAATGCAACTTCCAGCACAACAGGTCGCGGTCGTAGAGGCCGCGAGCGCAGACGAGGCGGAGTCCGTCGACGCCCTCGCTGCGGCGACCGACCTCCCTCCCGAGACCGTCACCGGCGCGGTGTTCGAACTCGAGGAGGCGGGGCTGGTCGCCGTCGCGGAGCGGGTCGACGAAACGATCACCCTCACCGACGAGGGCGTCGAATATGCGGACGAACGACTGCCCGAGGTTCGGCTCTACGAGGCCGCGCTCGAGGCCGGCGGCGACACCGATCCCGTTCAGATGGGGCGGGTCATCGGCGCCTCCGGACTCGAGGGACCGCAGGTCGACATCGCGCTCTCGAACTACGCCCGCAAGGGGTACGGCGTCATCGACAGCGGCGAGATCACGGCCGACCCGGACGCTGACCCGAGCGCGGACGCGGAAGCGAACGCACTCGAGACGCTCTCGGGAGCCGACGACGCACCCGTCGAAGGCGTCGACGTCGACGAGGACACCCTCGAGGGACTCGAGCGGCGCGGCCTCCTCGAGCGCACCGAGTCGACCGTCCGCGAGGTGACGCTGACCGAGCGCGCCGTCACCGAACTGATGGCCGGCCTGGAGACCGCCGAGACGGTCGGTCAGGTCACGCCGGAACTCCTGACCAGCGGGGAATGGGAGGACGTCGAGTTCGCCGAGTACAACGTCGAGGCCGACGCCGAGACGTTCGAGGGCGGAAACGTCCACGTCCTCCGGCAGATGTCCGAGCGCGTCAAAGACGTCCTCGTCGGCATGGGCTTCCAGGAGATGGACGGCCCGCACGCCGACGCGGACTTCTGGATCAA
Source organism: Natronorubrum amylolyticum (assembly GCF_052040145.1). Taxonomy (NCBI): domain Archaea; kingdom Methanobacteriati; phylum Methanobacteriota; class Halobacteria; order Halobacteriales; family Natrialbaceae; genus Natronorubrum; species Natronorubrum amylolyticum. The sequence continues at coordinate 279,487 of NZ_JBPPFW010000005.1, read as the reverse complement.
CGACTGTCTGTTCATGCCGCAGGATCATCCCGCGCGCACGCACTGGGATCGATTCGCCTTGGAGCAGCCGACGCACATCGACGAGCTTCCGGAAGACCTCGTCGAACGCGTCGAGCGCGCCCACAGAGAGGGTATCGGCGAGGATAGCGAGGGCTATCACTCGCCGTGGGACGAGGACTTCGCCCGCGCGCTCGCGCTGCGCGGCCACACGACGTCACTGACGACTCGGTATCTCTCCGGAACCGAAATCGGCGAGATCGAGCCGCCAGCGCGCTACTTCAGCGTCGAGAAAGCCTATCGAAACGACACGCTCGACGCCACCCACCTGCTGGAGTTCTACCAGATCGAGGGCTGGGTGATGGCCGAGGACCTCTCGGTTCGGGACCTCATGGGTACCTTCGAGGAGTTCTACGCCCAGTTCGGGATCGAGGACATCCAGTTCAAACCCCACTACAATCCCTACACCGAACCCAGCTTCGAGCTGTTCGGCACCCACCCCACGACGGGCGAACTGATCGAGATCGGGAACTCCGGCATCTTCCGCGAGGAGATGCTGGAACCCCTCGGGGTAGAGTGCGACGTGATGGCCTGGGGGCTCGCACTCGAGCGACTCGCGATGCTAACCACCGGCGCGGAGGACATCCGCGACCTCCACGGCACGCTCGCCGACCTCGAGTTCCTGCGGAACGCGGAGGTGACCTACTGATGCCCACTGTCGATATCGACCCCGACGAACTGCGCGAGCTGACCGGCCACGACGAAAAGGGAGACGGCGAACTGAAAGACGATCTGTTCGGCCTCGGCCTCGAGTTCGAGGGACTGACGGAGGACGGCGAGTTCGAACTCGAGTTCGCGCCCGACCGTCTCGACCGCCTCTCGGTCGAGGGCGTCGCGCGCTCGATGCGCTACCAGTACGGCGACGCTCGCGGCGTCCACGTCCCGTCGCCGAACTCCGCGGAGTGGACCATCGAGGTCGACGAGTCGGTTCCGGACGAGCGACCCTACGTCACGGGCGCGGTGATTCGCGACGTGAACCTCGACGAGGACGCCCTCGACTCGCTCATCCAGTTACAGGAGAAGCTCCACGCGACGATGGGGCGCAAGCGTGCGAAGGGTGCGATCGGAATTCACGACCTGACGATGCTGAAAGGCGGTTCCGCGACGGAAGGGGCTTCGACCATCCAGTACGTCGGCGTCGAACCCGACGGCGATCGGTTCGTCCCCCTCGACTCCGATGAGGAGATGACCCCGTCCGAGGTCCTCGAGAACCACCAGACCGGCCAAACGTACGCCGACCTCGTCAGCGGCTACGATCGCTACCCCGCGATCTACGACGACATCGGGCTGTTCTCGTTCCCGCCGGTGATCAACGGTCGCCGGACCGAGGTCTCGACGGACTCTCGAGACCTGTTCGTCGAGATGACCGGTACCGACCAGTGGACGATCGACAAGATGCTGAACATCGTCTGCTACGCGCTTTCGGCGCGCGGCGCGACGATCGAGGACGTGACGGTCGAGTATCCAGATCACGAACTCGTCCGGCCGGATCTCTCGATGAAGACGAAGACGGTCGCCCACAGTCGGATCGAGACCATCCTCGGGATCGACCTCGATCCGGAGGAAGTGATCGATCTGGCAGAGCGGTCGGGTCTCGAGGCCGTCAAAGAAGAGAGCGAAGCCGGCGACCTCGTCTACGAGGTCACCATCCCGCCCTACCGCGTCGACGTGCTCCACCCGCTGGACGTCATCGACGACCTCGGACGGGCCTACGGCTTCAACGACCTCGAACCGACCTACCCCGACGTGGGGACCGTCGGCGGCCGTCACGAGCGCTCGCGTCTCGAGCGCGCCGTGCGCACCCAACTCGTCGGCCTCGGCTTCGAGGACCTGTTGAACTTCCACATGAGCAACGAGGAAGAGAACTACGAACGCCTCGAGATCGAACCGGGGTCGGACGCGTACGGCGCGGGCGAGCCCGCGACGATCAAGGAGCCCTACAGCGAGGACTACACCATCCTTCGGACGTGGCTGTTGCCCTCGCTCATGATGGTCCTCGAGCGAAACACCCACCGCTCGTACCCACAACACCTCTCGGAGATCGGCTTCCGCGCGGCGCTCGACGACAGCGAGAACACCGGCGTCGGCGAGAGCCGTCACGTCGGAGCCGTCCTCGCGAACCACGACGCGGGCTACGAGGACGCCAAGGCGCGGCTACAAGCGCTCGCGCGTAACTTCGACGTCGACCTCGAGACCCCACCGACGGAGCACCCCGCCTTCATTTCGGGTCGAACAGCCTCGGTCGTGATCGACGGCAAGGACGTCGGGATCGTCGGCGAGGTTCATCCGAAGGCGCTGATCGAGTACGATCTCGAGGTGCCCGTGGCGGCCTTCGAGTTCGATCTTGAGGCGCTGCGGTAGTCGGCTGTCGGGTTTTCGTCTCAAATTCGGAGGCGATCCACGGCGGTAGTCCGACGTGTTGTACCGCGAGCGAACGAAGTGAGCGAGCGAAGCGAGGCGGCAGTGCCGCCTCGAAACCGCGAACGGCGAAGCCGTGAGCGGGCCGACGACTGATGTGGAGTGACGCGAAGCGTCACGGAACGGAAGGAGGAGTGCTTTTGATCGAGCTTTTACCGAAGGACATTGCGCTGTGTGGCAGCTACGCTGCCGCCAGCGCAACAGACTGCAGAGTAAAAGGTCGTTTTAGAATTCGTGTTCGACGTCCTCTTCGTCCGCTTTTTGGATGATGATCTTCCCGTCACGAACTCGAACGAAGACTTCATCACCGATATCCATGCCCGCGACCTCGAGTTCGTCCTCGTGGAGATTGAGGTGGACGTTGTGATAGTTGCCGTCTTCGTCTTTCGCGCCGCTTGGACTCAGCTTCTTTTTCCGTACCATCGCGGGATTCTATGACGAACTTCGCCGTAGGATATACTTAAGTGTTTTCGACGCCTCGACGAGTGACCGTGTCACGCATGGGACCGGCGAATTCGGTCCGCCGCCGCTGTTGTGACGACAGCTGCAGATATTGCGGGAAAATGGCGTAGGCCATACACTTAAAGATACCGGCGCAGTCGGTCGGTTTTCGGGGATATCTTTATGTCGGATCGTGTGCTGAAGTAGCATGGAGTCGAAAACCATGGTACGTGAAGACGGTAAACGAAACTTTGCACTGCGCGAGTCGGGCGGCGACGAGTCGAGCGTCTTCTCGGGGAACACTCCCCGTCAGGCGGCCCTCAAGGCGGCCCGACGACTCGAGCCCGGCTCGAGTGAAGACGACGCGGAACGCGTAGAGCTGAGACTACGAGAGAAAGGGACGAGCAAAGTACACATCTACGAAGGCTGGGCGTGGGAGGAGACGGCCCCCGACGACAAGCCCGACTGGATGCCCAACGAGATCACGGAAGCGAACGTCTCGAAGGAAGGGATCGAACACCTCGAGGAGTGACGTGCCGACGATCGTGTTTTCTCGTTCGCCACCCCTCGAGTTCCGAATGTCTAATTTTCTGAGTACGTAGAAAAAATTCGGTTGTTTCTCCCGGCAATAGCGACATCTGTCACGTCCTTAAGGGTCAGCAGAAGGGTCTAATGTAATGCCCACTGCGTATTATTGTTAGGTCCGACTAAGAAATACGCTTATATGGATTCGAGCATCCAGAGTCGTTCGTAATATGAGGTCAATCGGTCACAAAATCAAGGAGAGAAAAGACGTTTGCGGACCTCCTTTGGAGAGTGTCTGTACGGGTAAACGATCCGGAGACGGCCAGCGGGCCGTCATCCAAACGCGAGAGACGGCGACCACCGGCGCGCCCGGTCGGTCGATCGGTCGCCCAAGTGACGAAACAGAACGCGAGGGAGACGTATGATCGACCGCAAGTGGATCAACCTGCTGCTCGCGACGGCGATGTTCAACCTCGGGTTCGTGATCTGGTTCTCGTTCGCCCCGTTCACGGGCGAGATCGCGGACGAGTACGGACTCTCAGTGGCCCAACTGGGGCTCGTCTCGAGTGCGGCCGTCATCGCCGTCCCGCTCGGCCGGATCATCATCGGTCCGCTCACGGACAAGTTCGGCGCGCCGGTCACTGCCGGCTTCACGCTGGTAATTGTCGGGATTTTCTCGATCATCAGCGCGTTCGCACCGAACTACGAGATCTTCACCATCTCGCGCGTGATCGCCTCGCTGGCGGGGATCACCTTCGTCATCGGCATTCAGCACGTCGCCCAGTGGTTCGAAGAGGAGAATCTCGGTCTCGCGGAGGGGATCTTCGCCGGGGTCGGGAACGCCGGCGCGGGCCTCGGCGCGTACTTCACGCTCCCGCGGATCTTCGGTGACGGCTACTCCGACGCGCTGTTCGCGTCGAACTGGCGCGCCGCGTTCTTCTACACCGGCGTCATCGCCATCGTGCTCGGGATTATCTACTTCGTGGTCGGTGACGCCGCGAAGACCGAGGAGCGACGCCAGGCAGCCAAACAGGGCGTCAGCCTCCAGCAGTGGATCTACATCGCCACCCGCCACGGCGCGGTCGTACTCTCGGCGGCGTACATCATGACCTTCGGTCTCGAGGTCGCGATGAACGGCTGGCTGGGCACCTACTACCGCGAAGGGTTCGGACAGGGCGACCTCGTCATCGCGGCGACGTTCGCGGCGACGTTCTCGATCGCAGCCGGATTGCTCCGGCCACTCGGTGGCTACATCAGCGACGTGATGGCCCGCAACGAGAAAGACATCCTCCCCTGGTTCGAGGGACGCTACCGCGAGCAGTGGACGTTCGCGACGATGGCCTTCGTCGTTCTCGCGCTGTTCGGGATGACCGCTGCCGGACTGACCGGTAACATCTACATCGCCGTGGCCGCGGGCTTCCTCGTCGGCGTGGGCTGTGCGTTCTCCGAGGGAGCGATCTTCGCGCAGGTGCCCGCGATGTTCCCGGACAACTCGGGCTCCGTCGCCGGCATCGTCGGCGGTATCGGAACCGTCGGCGGCTCGGTCTACCCGCTGCTGTTCGCCGCGCCGTTCCTCCCGAACCTGCACATGGGGTACGCCGTCGTCGCGCTCACCATGATCCCGATTCTGGCGCTGACCGCCTGGGTGTTCCAGCCGGAAATCGCCGAGAACGCGACCGAAGACGGCTGGTTCGTCTCCGAGAACCCGGCCGCGACCTCGAGCGCCGCGAACGCAACGAGCGACGACTGATACTGTCTGCTATGCGTCAGTTCCGGTGGGCCCGTGACCCGTCCGACGGTCCCACCGGCAAATCGGTACAGCAAACCGTATGAGACAGGTGGCCACCACCTCAGGTTCGATCCGGCGGCGCTGATCGATTTTCACGAGCGTTCGACAGTCTCCGAGCGGAGGATTACGCCCTTTGTCGCTCGCGGTGTCGGCCACAGTATGCCGATTCGACCGCCGACGAAAGACGACCTCCGCGCGCTCGGTGACTCGCTGTTTTTCGATCTCACCGACGAGGAACTCGAGTTCTTCGCCGAGATGGCCGAGCAACGGGCCGAGGCCTACGAGACGGTCCGCTCGTACGACCCCGTCTCGCGTCTCGGCGGAAGCGAACGCCGCGAGCGCAGCGCCGGCGTTCGCGTCCCCGACGAAGACAATCCACACAACGCGTGGGTGAGCCGCTGTTACGTGGCCGGCGACGACGGCGGCGAACTGGACGGGATGGAGATCGCTGTCAAGGACAACGTCTGCGTCGCCGGCGTCGAGCTGACCTGCGGCTCGCAGGTCGTCGAGGGCTACGTCCCAGACGTCGACGCGACCATCGTTACCCGGCTACTGGAGGCCGGCGCGGACATCACCGGCAAGGCGAACATGGACGACTTCGCCATGACGACGACGGGCCACAGCGCCTTCGGGACGATCACGAACCCCCACGACGACGACCGCCTCGCGGGGGGCTCGAGCGGCGGGAGCGCCGTCGTCGTCGCGACGGGCGAGGCTGACGCCGCGATCGGTTCAGACCAGGGCGGGAGCGTCCGAATTCCGGCCGCACTCTGTGGTGTGGTAGGCCACAAGCCGACCTACGGACTGGTTCCCTACACGGGCTGTATCGGTCTCGCACACGCCATCGACCATCCCGGACCGATGGCGAGGGACGTCGAGACGGCCGCACGAATCCTCTCGGTGATCGCTGGGAGCAACGAACGCGACCTGCGAGACGCGAGCCCCGTCCCGGTCGAACCCTACCACGAAAACCTCGACGGTGACGCGTCCGAGCTCTCGATCGGGCTGCTCCAGGAGGGGTTCGACCATCCCGACGCGGACGAGGGCGTCCTCGAGCGCGTCCACGGCGGCCTCGAGACACTCGAGGAGCAAGGGGCGAGCCTCGAGGACGTCTCCGAACCGATGCACCGCGACGCGGAGGACATCCACACCGTCTGTACGGCGGAGGGCCTGCTCGACGCGATGATCGGGGAGGGGCTCGGCCACGGCTGGAAGGCCTGGTACAACACCTCCTGGATCGAGTTCTTCGGCTCGGCGCGGCGGGTACAGGCCGACGACTTCCCGGCCCCGCTCAAACTCTCCCTCCTCGTCGGTGCCTACACGAACGACGCCTACCACTCGCGGTACTACGCCGACGGGATGAACCTCGTCGTCGAACTCACCGAGCGCTACGACGCGCTGTTGGCGGAGCACGACCTGCTGGCGATGCCGACGACGCTGCGGACCGCGCCCGAACACGAGCCCGAGTTGGATCAGTACGATCGGCTGCAAACGGAGAAAGTCCCCGCCAACACGACCGCGTTCAACCGGACCGGCCACCCCGCGGTCAGCGTTCCAGTCGGCGAGGTCGACGGGCTCCCCGTGGGGCTGATGCTCGTCGGCTCGCGGTTCGACGACGCGACGGTTCTCGACGCGGCGGAGACGCTCGAGTCGGCGCTCGCGGGCGGAGAATCGGACTCGTAGCGACGCTCGAGTCGACGCTTGACGCGTGATTACTCGTCTGAGTCGCTCGAGTCCGCGACCATCGACGCGAAGTTTTCGATGACACGAGTCGCGTTCACGTCCTCGAAGCCGTGGTCGTCCTCCGTCCAGTCGAAATCGGCCGCGAGTCGCTCGCGCAGGTCGGCGGTGAACTCGGGGTGGAACTGGACGGTCCACAGTGGGGCCGTTCGGTGGCGCGTTGCGAACGCGTGGTAGTAGTCGGCCGAGGCGATGACTTCCATCTCGTCACCGACCTCGGTGACGACGTCACCGTGCGTGACGGGGACGACGGAAGAGACGCCGTCGAAGAGCGGGTCGTCGGCGAGGTCGGCGTCGACGGGCCGCGCGGTCGTCCCGACGTGTTCGACGGTGCCGCCGAGCGCCGCGTTGGCGACCTGGTGGCCGAAACAGACCCCGAGCGTCGGGATCTCGCGGTCGATCAGTTCGCGGACGAGGCGCTGCTGGTCGGCGATCCAGGGCCGCTCGTCGACCTCGTAGACGCCCGCCGTGCTCCCCGTGAGGACGACGCCGTCCGCGCGCTCGAGGTCCGGACGCTCGCCGGCGGGGTAATCGATCTCTCGGGTGCCGGGGGCGGCGCTCGAGACGAATCCTGCGAGCGCGTCGCAGTGGTACTCGGCGTCGGGGTCGACCTCGCTTCGAACGACGACGATCGTCGGCGATTCCATTGGTGGACGTTGGGTCGAGCCGAAAATAGCAGTGTCGGTCGATCAGCGAGCGTCGACGATCGATCCGAGACGCGAAACGGAACCTGCGCCGCTCGGTTCGAGGCCGTTGCGTTCACGACTGGTGAGCCGATTTCTCGTGTGGACGACGGTTCAAATCGATTTCGCCGAACGGGAGTCCGGCGCAGTCGCCGACCTGCAATCGACCGATCGAACCGGAGGTAAACGATCTGGACGGCTACGCCGGACTCGAGTTCGACGAGCGCCCGCCGCGAAGCAGTTTGAGGAGACCCTGTGCGGCCAAGCCGACGAGCATCCACTTCCAGGCGAGGACGGCGACGCCGAGCAACAAGAGCGCGCGGGTTCGCCGGCCCTCGCTGAACGCCTTCTTCGCCTCGAAGAGCACCGAGAAGACCGTCAGCGACCGCGTCGCCGTCGAGCCGAGGAGTTTCTTGAGTATCATACGTGTCCTTGGGAAGCCGACTGGATAACGAACCCCCCGGAGCGCGCAAGCGTGTCGATCGGTGGGTTCAGCCGCCCGATCACTCCGGATCGAAGCCGCCGACGAGGTACTCGAGGGCGAACAGCGCGATCGCGCCGAAGAGCGCCCACGCGGCCGTCAGCGCGATCGTCTCCGTGGTCCAGGCGTGTGTCTCGCCGATGTTGTGCAACGGAGCCGGCACCGAGCCGGCGATGAGACTCACCAGGAAGACGAGCGTCAGTTCGCGCTGACGGGCCAGTGCAGCGCGGACGACGCGAGCGATCGTCACGAGGCCGACGAGGCCGCCGGCGACGAACAGTGCGACGGTCGTTCCCGGACCGACGGCGGCCCCGATCGACCCCCCGGTGACGAGCTCACCGAGCGCGCGGACGAACGCGCTCAGTTCCGAGGAGAGGAAGACGTACTGCCCGAGCAGGATCAGGATCAGCGAGCCGGAGATTCCCGGCAGGATCATCGCGCTAATCGCGATCGCGCCGGCGACGAAGATCACGGCGCGGCCGCCGCCGGGCAACTGGACGATGTCGGCGGCGACCAGCAACGCGAGCGTCGCGCCCGCGATCGCAACGCCGACGTGTTTCGACGACGACCACTCGAGGCTCCGACCGAGGGCGATCGCCGAGGCAGCGATCAAACCGGTGAAAAAGCCGAAGAGGGCGACCGGATGGGACGCCGCGAGCGACGAGACGGTCCCAGCGATGAGCACGACCGAAGTGACCATCCCGATACCCAGCGGGATCAGAAACTGGAGATCCATCTCGACGAGGGCCTCCAACGCTCGAGGTCGCCGGTCGGACCGGTATCCCCTGAGGACGGCGGCGGCTCGACGAGGCGTGAGTGCGGTGACGGCGGCGATCAGTCGCCCGTAGAACCCGAGCAGGAGCGCGACGGTGCCGCCGGAGACACCGGGGAGTGCGTCCGCTGCACCCATACAGAGCCCGTAGCCGTAGATCCGGAGCAGTTCGAGGCGGTCGAGGGAGAGATCGGTTCGGTCGTATTCCATAGATTCACTCGTGGCGTCCCGGACTCGCGTTCCGCGCCGACCCCGCTGGCCGCCACCGATCCGAGCCTGTTCGACCGGGTCGCCGGTTCGTCTGCGTACGTAGTCGGTCGCCACCCGGCCGTATAAAAGTGCAACGACACCATCAGCCGCTGTGATGGCCACGAGAAATCGTTTCAGTTGTTCCTCTCGGTAGCGACTCCCATAGACGACGTCGAGTGCCAGGTGTCGTGCGTCACGCGACCATGTCGAGTCTCGACCACCGGGCGGGAACTTTTTCTCGCTCCGGTTTGATACGCTCGTCACGAAGCTATGGACCTCGAGTCGATCCCGGGCGTAGGCGAAAAGACGGCTCGGGCGCTCGACGCGCTCGAGGAACCCGAGCGCGCGCTGCGAAGCGGCGACGTCGCGACGATCGCGACCGCGCCGGGGATCACCCAGGGGCGGGCCGCGCGCATCGCGCGCGGCGCGATCCGGCAGGAACACGACGATCCCGGCGGCTTCCTCGCGACCGATCGGGCGCGCGAGGTCTACCGGAACGTCCTCGCGTTGCTCCAGGCGCGAACCGTCACCGACTACGCCGCCCAGCGACTCGAGACGATCTACCCCAGTCCGCGGCGATCCCGTATCGAAGAGGTGCAGGCGTTCGCGAGCGACGCCGTCGAGCGCGACTACGATGATGACGTGCTCGAGGCCCTCGACGGCGTGGAACCGCTCCGACAGCCCGGCGACGTCCGGGTCAGGGAGCGCTGTCTTGCGACGACAGACGCCGAACGCTACTCAGAGGCGCGGGAGGCGATCCCGGAGCTCTCCGTGGAGGTCGTCGAGGACGCACAGGGGCTGGCCGAACTCGCGCGGGGCTACTCGACGGTGTTCGCGCTCGACGAATCGTTCGCCGGCGTCACCGTCGAGGGCGACGTGCAGGTTCGGCCGGACGCGCTCGAGAACCCCGCGGAGGTCGTCCCCGAGCGACCGTTGGCCTTCTTCGCGCGCAATCGAGACCGACTGCAGGCCGCCGTCGAGGTCCACCAGGCGGCCGGCCTCGAGCCGGCCTGTGACCTCGAAGCCCTCGAGGACGGCTTAGCGCGACTGGACGAGGACGGCACCGTCGCGGGCGACGACGAACTCGATCGGTTGACGACGGCGGTCGACGACCTCGACGCGGCGGCAAGCGCAGCCGAGAACGTGGCCAACGACCACCTCAGACAGGCGATTCGCGAACAGGACGTCACGATCGAGGGGGCCGATCTGCTCTCGCTGGTCGAACGCGGCGCCGGCGTCGACTCCCTGCTCTCGCGGGAGTTGGCGGACGAGTACGCCGCGGCCGTCGAGGCGGCTCGGGACCACCTCGTCGACGCGATCGATCTCGATCAGGGCGAGGCCGAGATCGCCCGCCGGGCGTTCAGCGACGAACCGACGTTCCCCGTCGAGCGCGACGAGGCCGTCGTCTCCCGGCTGCGCGAGGAGCTGACGGCGGCGAAGGAGCGACGCGCCGGTCGGCTCAAGCGCGACCTCGCGGCCGATCTCGCCGACCAGCGCGAGGATGCCCGACAGCTGGTTCGGGACGCCCTCGAGCTCGACGTCGAGCTGGCGATCGCCCGGTTTTCTCGCGAGTTCGAGTGTACGATGCCCGAGTTCGTTGCCGAGGACACTTCCCACAGCGATGCCGACGACGCGGTCGGCTTCGCCATCGAGGGCGGTCGCTCGCCGCTGCTCGACGAACCGCTCGAGGCAATCGATCCCGTCGACTACGAGGTGTCGGGCGTAGCATTGCTCTCCGGCGTCAACAGCGGCGGGAAGACGTCGACGCTGGATCTGGTCGCAAGCGTCGTCGTGCTGGCCCACATGGGCCTGCCCGTTCCCGCCGAACGAGTGCGGCTGCGACGGTTCGACGACCTGCACTATCACGCGAAGACCCAGGGGACGCTCGACGCGGGCGCGTTCGAGTCCACCGTCCGGGAGTTCGCCGACCTCGCACAGGGCGGCGAGGGCTCGCTCGTGCTGGTCGACGAACTCGAGAGCATCACCGAACCCGGCGCGTCCGCGAAGATCATCGCCGGCATTCTCGAGGCGCTCTCCGACAACGGCGCGACCGCCGTCTTCGTCTCCCACCTGGCGGGCGAGATCCGCGAGATGGCCGACTTCGCGGTGACGATCGACGGCATCGAGGCCGTCGGGCTGGTGGACGGCGAACTCGAAGTGAACCGATCCCCGGTCAAAGACCACCTCGCGCGGTCGACGCCGGAGCTGATCGTCGAGAAGTTGGCGAACGAAGCCGGCGAACCGGTGGCGGCAAACGGCGGAGAGCCGCCGACCGGCGAGGCCGAACCCGTCTTCTACGATCGGCTGCTCGAGAAGTTCGACTGAGTCGGCAGAGTCGGCAGCGGGCGTCTCTGACGTCGGTCGACGATTGCCGACTCGAGACTGCTTTTGGGAGCAGCGCTCGTGGGCCGAGCTATGGACCTCGCGATCACGAACACGCTCGCGTTCACGATGGCGGACGATCGACTCGGCGTACTCGGGGACGCGACGATCGCCGTCGACGGCGGCGAGATCGCGTTCGTCGGCCCCTCGAGCGAGTTCGACGGCGCTGCCGACCGAACGATCGACGGCTCGGGCAAAGTGACGATGCCCGGACTGGTGAACTGCCACGCACACACCGACCTCACCCTCCTCCGCGGGGGCGCACAGGACGTCCCCGAGATCGAGTGGATGAACCGCTCGCTCGGGCCGCTTGCGGACGCGATGACCGCCGATGACCGGGTCGCCGGCGCCCGGTTGGGGGTCCTCGAGGCGCTTCGTTCGGGGGTGACAACCGTCGGCGAGTACGCGACGAACGTCGGCGGACTCGTGGAGAACGTCTACGAGCCGATGGGCGTCCGCGTCGTCGCCGCCGAGACGATCAACGCGGTCGGCGACGACGCGAGCGATCTCGGCCCCGACGAACCGTATCCGCTCGAGGAGGAACGGGGACAGAGCGCGCTCGAGCGAACCGAGGCGCTGTTCGACCGCTACGCGGACCACGAGCGCGTCTCGTGTCTGTACGGCCCGCAAGCGCTGGATATGGTTCCGTCGGCGCTCCTCGAGGAGATCCGCGACCGGGCCGCGAAACGGGACCGCGGAATCCACATGCACGTCGCACAGGGCGAGCGCGAACGCCGCCAGATCGAGGCACGCTACGGCGCGGGCGAGACGACCGTCGGGGTGCTCGAGGAGCTCGGACTCGTCTCCGAGCGGCTGTTGGCGGCCCACCTGCACGGCGCGACGGCCGACGAACGCGAGCGACTCGCCGCGGCGGGGGTCAGGATGGTCGCGAACCCGAGTTCGATCGCGGCCATCGACGGCGTCACGCCGCCGATCGTCGAGTACCGGGAACACGACGGGATCGCCGGGATCGGCACCGATCAGGCACCGGGACCGGGCGGTCACGACTTCCTGCGGGAGCTTCGGACGACGGCGCTGCTCGCGAAGACCGAACGCGGGGATCCGACGGCGTTTCCGGCCTGGGTGGCGCTTCGCGTCGCGACGATCGAGGGGGCCCGCGCGCTCGGTATCGACGATCGAGTCGGCTCGCTCGAGGCGGGCAAACGAGCCGATCTCGTCGTCTGCGATCTCGATCACCCCTCGACGGCACCGACCGTCTCGCGGCCCCTGCACACCGCGGTGCCGAACCTCGTCTACGGCGCGAACGCCGGCGTCGTCGAGTCGGTGATCGTAGAGGGTGACCTCGTCCTCGACGGCGGCGACGTCGTCACGGCCGACGAGGATGCGATTCTCGAGGCCGCGAACGACCGCGCGACGGCCGTCTTCGATCGAGCGGCGGACGCGTGGCGACGCGCCGACTCGAGGCTCGTCGAACGCGTCGGGACGGGCTGGCTCTGAGAGGAGCAAGCACTCGCCGTTGCGGACCGCAAATCGCTCCAGGCGATCTGTACTATGCAAGTGCAATGCCTACCACCGTCCACGGCCGATGCTATGCTATGCCCTATCAATTCGACTGTTCGGAGGGAAGCTGCCAGTTTCTGATCCGTTCGAGCAGCCGCGACGAGGTTGAACGATTGGTCCGAGCGCACGTACGGATGACCCACGGCGGCCGGATCGATTCGGCGGATCTCGAGCGCGGCATGGAACGGATCGAACTGGCCTGAGCCGGGTCGGGCCGTGAGGACTCCGATATCGTCAGTCGAAATCGAGGAGGACGAGCGGACCGACGGTGACCGGCTGGAACCAGCGGGAACGGCAGGCTATGAAGTTCGAGTCGATACAGCCCCGAGAGGGGCTGTCTCGGTCACATAATTGCGGGATAACGGTTTGGAGAGTGTGGATCGTTCCTCGGAGAGGGACGAAACGTGAACATTACCCCGCTATGAGTGCCATTGTACCGATGATTGTTAAGCATTTTCGCTAGGTCTAGGGAACACCTGTTATTTACCGGTTTGTTTGTAGACAATCGTCCCCCGGATCAGTGGCTACTATCGCCGCCGCGAACGAGTAATCCGACAGTACGCCTCGTGCGTCCAGCACCTCCTCACGCGGCGCGTTCGGTTCGCTGCGAAGAACTAAGTAGCTACGAGAGCGTGGTGAAAGTGATGGTGGATGACCCCGACGGGGGGATGTTGTCGTGGGACGAGTCCGTGTTCAAGAACGAACACGTCTTCGAAATCGACTACGTTCCCGAGACGTTCAAGCACCGCGAGGGCCAGACCCAGAGCCTGACGTACGCGTTGCGTCCGGCAGTTCGAGGGTCGCGGCCGCTGAACGTCGTGGTCCGCGGACCGCCTGGAACTGGCAAGACCACGTCCATTCAGAAACTGTTCGACGAGGTCGGCGCCCAGACCAGCGACGTCCGGACGATTCGCGTCAACTGTCAGGTCAACGCGACGCGCTACTCGGTGTTCTCGAGGCTGTTCGAGGGGACGTTCGACTACGAACCGCCCTCTTCGGGTATCTCCTTCAAGAAGCTGTTCGGCCAGATTGCCGAGAAACTCGTCGAGGAGGACAAGGTGCTCGTCGTCGCCTTGGACGACGTCAACTACCTCTTCTACGAGAACGAGGCCTCGGACACCCTGTACTCGCTGCTCCGCGCTCACGAAGAGTATCCGGGCGCGAAAATCGGCGTCGTCGTCGTCTCCTCCGATCCCGCACTGGACGTCATCGACGAACTCGACTCGCGAGTCCAGAGCGTCTTCCGGCCCGAAGACGTCTACTTCCAGGTGTACGACCAGCCGGAGATCGTCGACATCCTCTCCGAACGCGTAACACGCGGCTTCCACGACGGCGTCATCTCCCGAGAAACGTTAGAGCACGTCGCCGATCTCACCGCCGACAGCGGCGATCTCAGAGTCGGCATCGACCTGCTCCGACGGGCCGGGCTGAACGCCGAGATGCGCGCCAGTCGCACCGTCGAGATGGAGGACGTCGAAGACGCCTACGAGAAATCGAAGTACATCAACCTCTCCCGGAGCCTCTCCGGATTGACGGACACCGAACAGGCCTTGCTCGAGGTGATCGCCCACAACGACGGCGATCAGGCCGGCGACGTCTACGAGGCGTTCCGCGACCGGACCGATCTCGGCTACACGCGCTACTCGGAGATCGTCAACAAACTCGATCAGTTAGGGCTGATCGACGCCGACTACGCGGACGTCGACGGCCGCGGGCGTTCGCGGTCGCTCTCGCTGTCCTACGAGAAAGAGGCGGTGCTGGATCGCCTCGAGTGAGCCGACACTGTTCCTAAACGCCCCAGATGAGAACGATACCGATCGTCGTCACGACCGCCAGCAGGAGCTGTAGCGGTCCGCCGACTTTGAGGAAGTCGGTGAATTTGTACCCGCCCGGGCCGTAGACCATCAGATTCGTCTGATAGCCGACCGGCGTCATGAACGAAGTCGCGGAGGCGAACATCACCACCAGGAGAAACGAGAACGGCGCCGCGCCGAGGCTCCCGGCCGCGTCGACCGCCACGGGGAGCATCAACACGACCGTCGCGACGGGAGTGATGACGTTCGCGAGGAGTCCCGTCACGATGGAAAACAGTAACAGGACCGCGACGAGCGGGAGGAATGCGGCGGTCGAAACCAGCGCGGTAGCGATGATCTGGGAGCCGCCGGTCGCCTCGAGGGCGGCGCCGAGGGGAATCACCCCCGCGAGCAGGAACACGATGTTCCACGAGACGGCGTCGTACGCATCGGTGGTCGACAGACAGCCGGTGACGATCATGAGGAAGACGCCGGCGAACGCCGCGATAGCGATGGAAACGAGACCGAGCGCGGCGGTGGCGACCACGCCGGCCATGATTCCGAGCGCGATGGGCGTCTTCGGCGACAACGGCGCGACGTCGTCGGCTCCCTCCTCGAGCAGGCGGTCGACAACGTCCTCGTCGACGACGACGAGATCGCCGGTCTCGGTCGTGTGTTCGATCGTTTCGGGAACCGTCTGAACCAGAAGGAGGTCGCCGGCCCGAAGCCGGACCTCGCCGAGATCGGTCCGGAGCAACTCGCCCTCGCGACGGATCGCCAGCACGGTCGTCCGATAGACCTCGCGGAGACGCGTCTCGGAGAGCGTCTTCCCGACGAACGACGACTCCGGCGGAACGATCGCTTTGGCGAGCACCCCCTCATCCTCGGACTCGTCGAACGTCTCCTCAGTGACCGGCTTTCGGGGGAGTTGGTGGACGCCCTGGTTCCCGGCGAAACGGTTGATCGCCTGCAACGTGCCGTGGACCGCGAGCACGTCGCCCTCCCGGATTCGGCGGTCCGTTTCGATCGCGACGAACGTCTCGTCGCTCCGGTGAGGTCGCTCAACGGGGGCGTCGGTTTCGGCTCGCAGTTCGACGCTCCCGTCATGAGCGCGCTGCTGGTCGCGGGCCGTTTCACCGAGGGGCGCGGTGTCGTCTTTCGGCGCTGCGCCGTCATCATCGTACTCGAGCACGCGCTCGTTCTTCTCGGGTCGCACGTCGTGGCCCCCGTTCCGACGGACCTGCAGGATGCGAACGTCCGCTTCGGTTCGCTCCTCGAGTTCGTCGACCGTGAGTCCGACCGGTTCCGAATCCGCACCGACGCGGACGTGAGCGAGGTGGTCCTCGAGGTCGAACTCCTCGACGAGGTCCGCGTCGACCGGGATCCGTGCGGGCGTCAGCCACCGGCCGACGGTCATGAGGTAGCCGAGACCGACGGCCAGAATTACGACGCCGAGGAGGGTGAATTCGAACATGCCGATGGGGCCCCGTCCGAGCAGGTCGACGGCGAACTCGCTGGCGAGCAGGTTCGTCGACGTGCCGACGAGCGTCAGGGTGCCGCCGAGGATCGCCGCGTACGAGAGCGGTAACAGCAGCTTCGACGGAGAGACGCCGGTCTTCTCGGCGAGATCCGAGATCATCGGGATGAAGATCGCGACCACCGGCGTGTTGTTGATGAACCCCGCGATCGGCCCCGTCGTCGCGACCGTCGCCGCCAGCGCGCGCGTTTCGTCTCCCTTCGTGAACGCCGCGAGCGAGAGCCCGAGGCGCTGGACGAGGCCCGTCCGTTGGATGCCCGCGCTGAGCATGTACATCGCGACGATCGTGACCGTCGCCGTGTTGGCAAAGCCCGAGATCGCCTCCCGGTGACCGACGCCGGTCAACGGCTCGAGGACGGCCAGCGCGACGATGATCCCGATCGCCGTCACGTCGTTCGGGATGAGTTCCGAGACGAACAGTACGAGCGCGACGGCGATGAGTCCGAACACCACCAGCGCACCTGCGGGAACGTCCGCACCGATCATTGTACGCGCTCCGGAGGACGGCTATCAGTCATTCGTGGTGTATGTCTGCCGTCGGTAAATCTATGTTTCGGGTGCGTATTCTCGGCTGCGCCGATCGAACATGTGTGGGTCGAAGCGTCGTCGAGCGACTCGAGGAGCTCGCATTCGACCGACTCGGCTCACAGCACTCGCGAGAGCACTGCTGGCCCGACGCTT
Organism: Natronorubrum amylolyticum; assembly: GCF_052040145.1. Lineage (NCBI taxonomy): Archaea > Methanobacteriati > Methanobacteriota > Halobacteria > Halobacteriales > Natrialbaceae > Natronorubrum > Natronorubrum amylolyticum. Next base: position 262,418 of record NZ_JBPPFW010000005.1, on the reverse strand, counting down.
CCCCGCCAAGTGACGATCGTGCGAGTATCCCACACATCCACGCGACGGCTTGTACGGGTCCGTCGGCTTCCGATCGCCGAGGAGACGGTCGGCTGCGGACTGGACCACGTTCTGGCCGGGCGAGATTCGAACAGTTCCGAGAACAGGTGGACAAACCGAGGTCTTACGCTCCCGCTGTCCGACTCAGTCGCAGTGGTCGAAGTCCGAGCCGTCGGCGGGGAACGCGTACCAGTCGCCGTCGATCTCCATCGCACCGGCGTACAATGACTCGGTGGTTTCCTCGTCGTCGGTCTCGATCGTCGCCTCGTATCGCAGTTCCTTTGCGTCGCCGATCTCGCCGGAGAACTCGTCGTCCTCGTTCGCTTCCTCGAGTTCGTCCTCGTCGATCGACTCGGAACACTCACACGAGATGGCGGTGAGTTCCCCGGGTTCGCCCATCGAGTACAGCATCTCGTACATGTCGGCGATCTCGTCTCGGTCAACCTCATCCGAGTACTCGTAGGGATAGTACTCGGCGGCCTCGTCATACTCGCCCTCGAAGAGTGCGACGATCAGTCCTTCGCCGGCGTCACACGCCGAGTCCCCGCCGAGAAGGCTTCCAGTGCATCCTGCTACGCTGACTGCGACGCCGGAAGCCGCCGTGGCCTCCAGAAGTCGTCGTCGCGAAATAGGCTCTGACATACGCTCGTGCGTTATCCCAGTGTTATCAAGTGTGTTATGATATCATATGTTATTACTTTCTTCGATCAATGAATAAGCTGTGGACGTTGTATCGATAGTTCAGGATCGGATCGACGGGAATAGATCTGCGCACCATTTTCTATAAATGTGAGATGAGCGAGAGCGCCGGCGACATCCGAGCGTGCGCGTATTGGGGGAGCGGGCGCTGGCGCTTGGACGGGACGGAGTCGACCAGTTCGAAGACTACGGCTTCGAGACGCTACTCGGCGCGGCGGATGCCATGTCGGTACCAGCGAGCGCTCGCTGCGCAAACGATAATCAGCGGACGAAAAACACGTCCAGCAGGCGGAAAACGACCACCGACCCGGATCAGCGCTGGGAGCTTCTGAGGATCAGCGGCCCGATCGCGAGCGTCCGCTTCGCGGCGGTCGCGATCCGCAACACGTACGCGGTGAGGAGGAAAAACGGGACGAGCGTGATCGTAAAGCCGACCGCGACGATCCACAGCACGTTCTCGACGCCGGCGGTCGTGCCGGGGGCCGTCGACGCGTCGACGAACGTAAACACGCCTCCGGCGACCAACAGTGCCGGAATCGCCACGTACAGGATGAGTCTCGAGAGATCGATCAGCTCCCACTGGAAGTACAGCGTCTTGACGTGCTCGCGGGCCGGTCCGAACATGACGAGCGCCGTTCGGAGTTCGTCGATGGCGTCCCGATGGTCGTCGTTTAGCGCGTCTTCGTAGTCGTCCTCTAAGCGCTCGAGCTGAAAGATCTTCCAGGAGTAGTTGTAGTCGAGGGCCGCGTTCAGCACCTCGAAGGTGCCGAACTGCGCGCCGTCGAGCTTTTCGCGAACGGTGTCGGCGTTGCCGGTGAGGCTCTCGGTGAACTCCTCGACCTCGTCGGCCAACTCTCGATCATCGACGCCATCGACCGACGCCTGAAACTGCTCCGCTCGCGAGTCGGTAGCGTTGATGAGATTTCGTAACAGCGACGACGGATCCGCCGGCGACGGCTTCCCGACAAGATCAGTGACGTGATCCCGGAAATCCATCGTCTCACTCATTCGGCGGTGTTGCTCCCCGAGCGGGCCGTTTTCCTCGGAGATGATGAGCTGACTGATCGTGACGACCAGCGTGACGCCGGTGATGAGCGCCCCGATCATCGCCGAGAACAGCGTCTCGATCACGCCGCGCTCCTCGAGCAGCACCGAGAGCGGGGGCTCGAGCTGCGAGCCGACGCCGACGAAGAGGGCGAAAAAGACGACCGAGAGCACGACGGTCACGACCGTTCGGTTCGCACCGAGCAGCAACCAGAGCTTGAGCCGACTCTCGTCGGCCCGTTCGCGCATGGTGTCCTGCGTGCTGACCTCGTCACTCATCGGTAGCGCTCCCGGGTCGCTTGAAAACGAGGTACTTCGTCCCGCCGCCGGTGTACTCGATGGTCGACGCCAGTTCCCAGCCGTCGGCGCCCAACTCGTTCAACTCCTTCGAGGGGTCGACGGCTTCCTCCATCGTCGGCCCGCGCGGCGGTTCGATGACCGTGTACTCCCACGATGAACCGGCTGCGTGACTCATGGACGGATCCTCTACGGAGCGATGCAAAAGGGTCGTGCGGTGATACGCCGGGCCGAGGGGGGGCTTGGCGCCTCGAGTCGTCCGGTATCGAAAGCGCTCGAGTCGGCTGTCGGCGGGTCGTCGACGGCCGATCAGGCCTGATCGATCGTCTCGCGGTAGTCCTCGGTCGTCTCGATGGCCGACTCGACCTTGTCCTTGGTGTTCCCATCAGCCTGCTGGCTGACCTGTCGGAGCGTGTTGAGTCGCTCGTCGAGGATCGCGTGGTCGGGTGCCGTATCGCTCATCGTGTAGTCGGCGAAGGCCTCGGCCGTTTCGCGAATGTCGTCACGGACGTCGTCGTCTGCGGATTTAGCTGCTTCCTCGAGATCGTCGCGCGCCTGCTGGAGTTGTTCTGTCATACGTCCGGCCACCACGAGACGACGCATAACGATTGGGCGAGCATTGGCCACGTGCGGGTTTCGCGAAGACGGATCGTGATCCACATGCGAGCGCGTAAAGTGCTTCGAACCCCTGACTCCGACAATGAGTGAGACTCGAGGCCCTCTCCAGCCGGACCGTCCCGACGTCGACAGACCGTTCGAGGTCGACGCGCCCTTCGACCCCGCGGGCGACCAGCCCGAGGCGATCGAGCAGTTAGCCGCGGGCTTCAAGTCGGGGATGGACAAACAGACCCTGCTCGGGGTGACCGGATCGGGGAAGACCAACACCGTCTCCTGGGTGATGGAAGAAGTCCAGAAGCCGACGCTCGTCATCGCCCACAACAAGACACTGGCGGCCCAGCTGTACGAGGAGTTTCGAAATCTCTTCCCGGAGAACGCCGTCGAGTACTTCGTCTCCTACTACGACTACTACCAGCCCGAGGCCTACGTCGAGCAGAGCGATACCTACATCGACAAGGACGCCTCGATCAACGACGAGATCGACCGCCTGCGCCACTCCGCGACCCGATCGCTGCTGACGCGCGAGGACGTGATCGTCGTCGCCTCGGTCTCCGCGATCTACGGCCTCGGTGACCCGCGGAACTACATCGACATGTCCCTCCGTCTGGAAGTCGGCGAGGAGGTCGGCCGCGACGAGTTGCTCAAACGGCTGGTCGACCTGAACTACGAGCGCAACGACGTCGACTTCACGCAGGGCACCTTCCGCGTTCGCGGCGACACCGTCGAGATCTACCCGATGTACGGCCGCTACGCCGTCCGCGTCGAGCTGTGGGGCGACGAGATCGACCGCATGGTCAAGGTCGACCCGCTCGAGGGGAAGACCCAGGGCGACCAGCAGGCCGTGCTGATCCACCCCGCCGAGCACTACTCCATTCCGGAGACGAAACTCGAGAACGCGATGGACGAAATTCGGGACGACCTCGACCGACGGATTTCGTACTTCGAGCGCGCGGGCGACATGATCTCGGCGCAGCGCATCGACGAGCGGACGACGTTCGACCTCGAGATGATGCAGGAGACGGGGTACTGTTCGGGGATCGAGAACTACTCGCTGTACCTCTCGGATCGGGAGTCGGGCGAGGCGCCCTACACTTTGCTCGACTACTTCCCGGATGACTTCCTGACCGTGGTCGACGAGTCCCACGTGACCCTGCCGCAGGTCCGCGGCCAGTACGCCGGCGACAAGTCCCGAAAGGACTCGCTGGTCGAGAACGGCTTTCGGCTCCCCACGGCGTACGACAATCGCCCCCTCACGTTCGAGGAGTTCCAGGAGAAGACCGACCAGACGCTGTACGTCTCGGCGACGCCGGGCGACTACGAACAGGAGCAGTCCGAGCAGATCGTCGAACAGATCGTTCGGCCCACCCATCTCGTCGACCCCGCAATCGAAGTCGCGGACGCCAGCGGCCAGGTCGACGATCTCATGGACCGCATCGACGACCGTATCGAACGCGACGAGCGCACCCTCGTGACGACGCTGACGAAGCGGATGGCCGAGGACCTCACCGAGTATCTCGAGGAGTCCGGCGTTGACGTCGCGTACATGCACGACGAGACGGACACGTTGGAGCGCCACGAGATCATCCGCTCGCTCCGACTCGGCGAGATCGACGTGCTCGTGGGGATCAATCTCCTGCGGGAGGGGCTGGACATCCCCGAAGTCTCGCTCGTCGCGATTCTCGACGCCGACCAGGAGGGATTCCTCCGGAGCGAAACCACGCTCGTCCAGACGATGGGTCGTGCGGCCCGGAACGTCAACGGCGAGGTCGTCCTCTACGCCGACGAGCCCTCGAACGCGATGGAGTCCGCCATCGAGGAGACCCAGCGTCGCCGAGAGATTCAACAGGCGCACAACGAAGAACACGGCCTCGAGCCGACGACCATCGAAAAGGACGTCAGCGAGACCAACTTACCGGGGAGCAAAACGGACACCTCGAGCGTCTCCGGCAAGGACCTCGCGGACGAAACCGAGGCCGCCCGCTACATCGAGGAACTCGAGGACCGGATGGAGGAGGCCGCGGGCAACCTCGAGTTCGAACTGGCGGCCGATATTCGGGACCGGATTCGGGAGGTTCGCGAGGAGTTCGAACTCGAGGGCGGCGACGAGGGAATCGCGCCGCCGTCCGAAGAGTTCTGAGTGGGGCGGTCTGAGACGGTCTCGAGTCCGGGACGAGTACGAGCGGAACGGTCCCGGTTCTAGCTCATTGTAACAATCTGAAAATTCCTGGTGTGGATTGTTTATATTTTTAACTATCTTCCCGAAGTGCATTTATAATATACCACCCATATTAGACTGATAATAAAATAGTATTTTTATCCTTTATATAAATAATTAAATACTGTCCATTATATCTCGGGGTATGTGGGACACTAGACAGGAATGGGTTGCAATATTCTTCGCCGTCCTCATGGCGACCTCGATGATCGCCATGCCAGCACTCGCGACTGGGCCGAGTGCGACCACGGTGAACGACCGATCGACCGGATTACTCGGGCAGGCTGACGGCCCACCCGGTCACGGTGACGGACCACCGGGACAGAACGGCGGTGGTCCACCCGGTCACGGTGATGGACCGCCCGGACACGATCGCGGCGACGCGAACGTGACGGTGCCGGAACTCGAGGCGAACACGTCGATCGAGGCGGTAGTAAACGCAACCGAACGGCTCGGGGACCTCGATCTCGAGGACGAGGCTGCGTCGACGGCCGCAAACGAGACCGTCGCCGCGATCAACGCCTCGTTGCAGGAGTATCGGCAGTTCGAGTACGCCGACTCACGGGAATCGTTCGAGCAGTTCGCCGAGGCCCAGCGATCGCTCGCAGACCTTGCAGACGCCGTCGACGAGGACGACGAAGCGATCGTCGACGAGATCAGCCGCGAACTGTACACGGCGAGCGATCGGAACGCACGTCTCACTGTCGTCGACGCTCAGGTCGTCGTCGCCGCAACCGACGACGAGTTCCGCAATCCCGGTCAGCGACAGTCGGCCGAGAGCGAGGTCGGGAATGCGATTGACGCACTCGAGCGAGCCGACGACACCGTCGGAACGGACGCTGAGCCGGCCGATCGCGCGGAAGCGCTGACCCACCTCGAGAACGCCTGGAAACACGGCGAGCGGGCGCTCGATCGAGTCGAGGAAAACACCGAACCGACTCTCTCGGTTTCGCAGGAACGGGCCTTCGAGCGCGACGGCACGATCCTCGTTCCGCTCAGGGCGACCCTCGACGACGTCCGTCCGTACGCCTACGACGAGGCCGCGGTCACGATCGACGGTAACGGCGAGGCCGACGACCTCTCGCTGATCGCTGGCGAGTCGGCCGGTGCGACCGCGAGCGGAGTGACGCTCGTCGACATCGGTGCCGATCCCGCGAACGTGAACGCCACGGTGACCGCAACGTCGACGCACGACGCCGATCGAACGGTCGAGGCAACGGCGGAGATTCGGGTCGACGAAGACGCCGTCATCTGGGATCGACCCGACCCCGACGAGTTCCAGGAGGTCGAGGTCTCGAACGAATCCGCCGGCGTCGCCGTCGAGGTGGCCGGTGACGGCCTTCACGAGACCGACATCTCGGTGACCGACGAGACGCCGGCAACCGACGACGCGTACCGCGCCGGACCGATAGTTCGCATCGAGAGCCAGCAGGAGTTCGACGAGGCGACCGTCGAAATTCCGATCGACGAAGCCGACCTCGAGCGGGACGGGAACCTCTCGGTCATGACGTGGGACCCTCGCAGTGAGGAGCCCTGGACGGCCGTAGAGACCGAAATCGATCGTGACGCCGGCGTCGCGACCGCCGATGTCGATCACTTCTCCTTTTTCTCGGTATTCTGGATCGACGACTGGGAGGACGAGACGAGCGATACGATCACGCTCGACGGAAACGAAACCGACGGTGACATCGGTAACGGAGGCAGTATCGAGAAAGCGGACTTCGCGTTCGTGATCGATGTCAGCGGTTCGATGAGCGGCGACCGGATCCACTACGCCCGGGAAGCCGCCCAGCGGTTCGTCGGCGCGTTCGAGGACGACGAACGCGGCGCGCTCGTGGAATTCGAGTCCTCGTCCAGGCTGGTCGAGGGACTGACCACCGATCACGACGAACTGAACAGCAGCATCGAGTCACTCTCCGTCGGCGGCGGGACCAACACCGGTGCCGGCTTGCAAGACGGGATCGACGAACTCGAGGCCAACGGCTGGGAGAACCGCTCGAAGACGATCATCCTGCTCGCTGATGGCGGGACAAACCGCGGCTCCGATCCGGTCGGTATCGCGAGCGAGGCCGCCGAAAAGGACATCGACATCAGTACGATCGGACTCGGGAGCGGTATCGACGAGAACGAACTCCGCGCGATCGCCGGCGAGGCGAACGGTGACTTCTATCACGTCGAACACTCCGAGGACCTGCCGGACACCTTCGACCGCGTCGCCGAGAACGAGACCGGCGTCGGCCTGACTGACACGAACGGCGACGGAATCCCCGATCTCGTCGCCGAGATGGACCTCTCGATGCCGACCGGCGAACCCGGCGTCGTCGGCGAACCGCTCGACCTCGATCCGATCGCTCTCGATACCAGCGGTGACGGCATTCGGGACAACGAGACGGTCGACATCAACTACCGCGTTCACGAGGAAAACAACGAAACGAAACTGACTGCACAGGTCACCTACGCCGAGTCACATCCGGCACGGATCGATACGACCGGTGACGGGTTGACGGACAAACAGCAGGTCGAAGGCTGGGAGATTGAGGTCATCGAGGATCCCACCGATGCCCAGAAGCTGATGGAGACGCCCGCTTCCGAAGACGACCGTGAGACATCCTCGTACTTCGAACCGCGGACCGTTTCTGCGAATCCGTTGGTGTCCGATACCAGCGGTAATGGACTGAGCGACGCTGAAGAACTCGCCCTCGGGACCGACCCCGAACAGGTAACGACGATCGCCGATGGCATCTCCGACACCGAGGCACTCGATCGTCCACACGAGGACCCGACGGTGTTCTCCACGGATCCGCCGGACGTGTCTTTGCTCGACTCGGACCGTAGCTGGACGAAAGGGGATATCAGTGTGGACAGCGACGGCGAATTCGATATCGGATTCAAGGATCCCCGTGATTGGGAGACGCCGGTCGATGTTGATCGACCCGGCTATCTCTACGAGTTCGACATCCTCGTCGTCGACTCGCTTGGGATCGATCGTGTCGAACTCCGACAATCCGGAGTCACCGAGTTCTCGGAAACCTACCCGTCAGTGTCGCAGGTTCGAGAAGAGAACATTTCGTTCTACGGCGAAGGCGAACGGATTCTCACGGAGTTCCGTGGAGCCGAGACGGACGTGACGGCCGAAGACGAGGTCGGCAACAGCGGCGGTGAGATCATTAGCTCCGAGCGATCGATGGCCGGACGGCTCGCTACACAGGCGCCGCTGGCCAGTCAGCGCGATCTGGGGCGATTGTCGGGGCTCACCCACGGTGGGGCGGAGCTTCCCGATTTCGTTCGCCTCCTCGTCGGTGATCACGAACAACTGGGCGAGGCGATCGCTGAGTTCTCCGAGGAGTACATGGCAGCACAAGAGGATCCCGAACTCGGATCCGAAAACGAGTTCTGGATCGACGTCGCCCGCAGCATGGGTGCGGGCATCCACCAGACCCAGGCTCGGGACAATCCCGAAGCACAGCCGACCGACACGGCCACTGACGACATCGAATACTGTATCGACCAGTATGTCGACGGCTCGGTAGCCTCTGAGTACTGCCAGTTCGCGGCCGGCTGGTACGAGGGATACTCGCTGTTCATTGTCGTCGAGACGGTAGCCGGCTCCAAGGGAGCGCTGCGGGGGGCCTCCAGTGCCGACGATGTGCGGCGGGTACTCGACGACGCTGGTGACAACTTCGACGCCGCACAGGGACTTCGCCGGATCGATGGCCCGGAGACGAAAACGGGCCAGATTACCTACCGAATCGTCACTGACGGAGGAAACCCGAATATCGATGCGCCAGCCGTCACGCGACAACTTCGAGAAGAGCATGGGATCGAAACTGCTGGTGGAATACAGCAGGCGCTTGGTGAACTAGAAGAACTGCGTCACGTCGACGAGCTCTCAGCGAGTGAGCAGGCGACGCTGGGCGCACGGCTCTCGAAGAGTTCGGATCCGAGCGCAGCACGGACGTTCGTCGACGAACTCGACGATGTGGAGGATCTGCGATTCCTGCTGGACCAAGATCAAGCCACGACGAACCGAATGATAGACATATATAAAAACCGTGATCTAACTACTGGCCAATATCGTCATATTGATTCTGAACTATCACCCGAGGATCTAATAACAATATCACAGCGAAACGGAGATATCCAGCAAATTCAAGCTGCTATTCGTCCTAATAATCCAACTACCGTCAATGGAAATGCTGTTGATCGTGTGTGGTTAGAGAAAGGAGATCTCAGCGACGCAACAAAGCGAAGCGACGAGTGGATACGTGATGAAGGTGGAGCGGGCTGGGAGCATATTCGACACAACCATATGATGGCAGATGGAGGTGCACAAAACGACTTCCTACGGTATGGAAGCCAGTACTCTGATCCACAAAATGTAAAAGAGTTAATTATGACTGCCGTAAAGAATGGCCAACCTGTCACAGATGATGGGGCCCTCTTCTTTGTGCACCAAGTCCCAGGATCGGATGGCAGACATGTATCCGTTCTTGTCGGTGATAATGGTTTTATTGTCACTGTAATTCCGAGTGATATACGATGAAAGCAACACTAGTTGATATACAACCAGTCTCGACGTATCAGGGAAAAGTGTATACACAGGATATCTTCCTAAAGGTAGCATCCGGTACGGAGCTACGTGTATCTGACGCGAATATGTATTGTGATGATTCACTCATAGATAGGAAAGTTGATGTGAAATTAAAAGCCAGTGATGTTGAAAAAGTGAATGAAATTAACTATGAGGAATATAGACTCACACCTCATGGAAAAACGTGTGGTATTACTATACTACGAGGTAAGATATCCAATATATATGAAAACACAGCCAAAAAATACGTTATCGGTATTGACGTTGGGTGTGGGCTGATTTGTTGTCATATATTTAAGAACGATGCGCCAAACTTCTCCCCAGAAGCAAATAGCTGGGTTGAATTAAAAAAAATAATGAATGTGTATTTGAAAGACGTAGAGGTTCTGGAGAAGTAAAGATCAAAGCGCTATCATTCAGGATACCAAAGAGGCTGATGAGCAATTACTCAGTCCAATCCGGCCGACTGCTGCACAATCTCGAGTCACGAAGATACTCAATCGGAACGAGATTGATAGGAATGAATTCAGGTCGCGATCGGCCACTACAAGGGGTATGGTAGCCACCTCGTTCTCGATACCGTTTTCGGAACGAAAGGCACTGTCAAGTGGGTCTCGACTGCGAGCAATATCATAACGGCCGTTCGTAAGGCCGGCGACGATATCGATTTCGACCGTGCAGTGCGCGATGGGAGGACGACCAGGACCAAGCAGGTCAATCGCACGTGGTGGCAGATGGCGGACGGCACGTCGACGATCTCTCGGCGAGTGAGCAGGCAACCCTGGGCGCACGGATCTCAAAGAGTCAGGACTCGAGTGCAACGCGGACGTTCGTCGACGAACTCGATACCGTGGATAACGTGCGTCGGTTGCTCGATCAGGATCAGGCGTCAGTAAACCGGCTCGTCGACTGGCATGCGAATCCGGGTTCGTATCGGAATATCGATCCGGATCTCGAGGCGAGCGACTTTGTACATGTCGCTCGGAACGGAGACGTGTCTGAGACACGGTTAATGGCCAGAGGGCCAGATGAGAGTGGCTCGTTTCAGGTCCGATGGCTCGAAAATGGAGATCTTGATCGAGGATGGACACATATCGAAGCAAGGCATATTAGAGGAACGCAGAAGATCGACGAGAAAGACGCAACTAGTATTTTCCCAACTGGAAAAGAAGTGAAAGGAGAGAGAATGCCGAATACAATCTCACAAAATGAGGTCATAGATATGACGTACGACGCGATCAAAAGGGGTACACCAACCCAGCAGGGACAAAAGACAAGATATTATTTCGAACCGGTAGACGCGGGCTATCCAAATAGTGGAATTGACGACATGCAGGTCTTAGTGCTGTCAGATGGAACTATTGAGACTGCTTATCCGAACTCTGGAAGTGCGGTAAAGAGATGGGTACCCGACCTAAATGATGGACAAGGAGGGTTTGTCGATACAACATGACTTCCCCTAACCAACATACTAACGTGAAAATAAACTTTCACTACGATAAACAATACCGAGAACATGTTTCCGAGGGTAGTCCCGACCGTTGGATAGATATGTCATTGTCAGCTGCTGGTGAAGACATCTATGGTGGGTCACGTGGTGTTGTGACGGGTTCTGCCTGTGTTATCGTGCTTGATTTGTTGGATTCCATAGAAGCAATTCGTTCTAATGATAGAGGAATCATTACTTTTGACGATGGACCTTCGTGGTTATCGATCGCTAAGTACGATGAGAGCACTGTTGAAATCGCAGCCTGCCACACACTGAAAGGTGCAAAGAATCCAAAGAATCGATTAGACATTTCTCGGACTACAGTAGTGACACAACAGGCTTGGGAAGAAGCAGTCCTTGAGTTCTCTCGAAAATTCTCAGATAAAGTCACAGATATTAACCCCAGTCTCAGCAATCACGAGACAATCGAACAAATACGCGAGAAAGTGAATACCCTAATTCGGAGTGGTGAATAAGTCATATTGACATCCTCCATACGACTGAAGTCGTGGGCTTTCTCCTCGATGTTTTGGTAACTTCGGGTGGAGACATATTGAACAACGCCATATCCAGGGCGTGGGAAAAGATGCGGTCTCTGAAGATGGGATAACAAGCTTCTGTCCTTTAGGTTAAAAATAGAGGGTGAAGAACTAACAAATAAAATGACTCCAAACGAAATTGATGATCTAATGTACGATGCTATTAAAACGGTGATCCCTCAGGTAGTAGTGCTATCGGGAAAACAGAATATATGCTTACGCCGATCCCTCGAGAAGGAATTGAACGGATGCGTGTTGGCGTGAAACAGGATGGATCGATACCCCAAAGAACATCGATATATGATATCCGGAATGATAGAAGAGATACACCCGAACGCCCAATATCAGGGGACAGTGTACACGCAAACCGTAGTCGTCAAATTCAACGATACCACTATGGAACTGTTTGACGGGACAGCAACTGTGGCGACCGAGGAGCACATCGGCGAATCGGTAGCGTTGCAAATCACGGCCCAACCCGTCGCTCTTGACCGAAGCCCGCGTGCACAAGCAGGAATTACACCACGAGACGACGGGTACAACATTACTGGTATCGTCAGGAAGGTCGATACCGCTGCCAGAGATCCGCAGTCGTCGTTCTGCCTAGATACTGGTATCGGGACAGTTATAGTAGCAGTGAATTCAGTGGTAGCTGAACGTCTCGAAGAGATCGAGCCAGGGACAACGGTAACCGTCACGGCCTCTCGACTCGATTTAACTGACGTAGAGACAGTCCCCGGGTAGCCTGATAACGATTAGGAGCGCAACCAACGAGAGAGCGCCTGGAGTTCTGAGCGCGGAACCGAGCGATCGTCGCGTCCCGTCAGTTGTCGATCACATTCACCGTACTTATTATTCATTGCTGAGCTGTAGGGATCATGAAACACTCGAGGCGTCGAGTTCTCCTGACGGGCGCTACGGCGACGGTAAGCGCCGGCGCCGGCTGTACGAGCCTACTGGACGGCGAGAACGGGGGAACGGAAGACGATGGAAACGGTGGCGACGGTGACGAGGACGAACCGAGCGCCGGTGAGGACGATCCGGAAATCGCGGCCGACGACTGGCCGTCCTTCCAGCGAACGCCGGCGAACGACGGCTACACTCCGTCGACGGCCCCGACAGCGGAGCCGTCCGAACGGTGGTCGACGACGCTTGCGGGGAGCATCGACGGTCAGGTCGCGGTCGTCGACGGCACCGTCTACGCCGCGACTGACGCCGGAACCGTCCACGCGCTCGATACGGCCGACGGCGACGAACGGTGGACCGAGTCGCTCGAGGGCGGCCGGTCGCAGTGTCCGTGCGTCGTCGACGGCCTGGTCGTCGTCGGCACCGACGAGGGCCACCTCATCGCGCTGGACGCAGCCGAGGGCGAGCGGGAGTGGACGACCGAGCTAGCGGGTCCGGTCGCGGGACCGACTGCAGCCGATGGAATCGTCTACGTCGGCACGAGCGACGAGCCGACCGCGTACGCCATCGACGCGGCCGACGGCGACGAACTGTGGTCGACAGAGTTGTCCGTAGACGCCGTCGACTATCCCGCAGTTACCGGCGACGGCGTCTACGCAGGTGCCGAAGACGCGTGGGACGGCAGGGTACACGCGCTTGATCCGATCGACGGCGCCGAACGCTGGGTCCACGAGGGAACCCGGATGCAGTCTCCGACCGGAGCCGGGGATCACGTTCTGGCGCCAGCGACCACGATCGAGATCCTTCCACCCGACGACGACTCGCATCGGCAGGTCGGCGTCACGGGGCAGGTCCTCTCCTCGCCCGCGGCGACGCCGGAGTCGATCGTCTACGGGACGGACGGCGGCCGCATCGGAACCATCGGTCACGACGAGTTCGAAGCGGGCTGGAATGTCTCGGTCGGACGCTACTCGATCACCGGGCTGGCGGTCACCGACGACGCCGTCTACGCGACGATGATCGGGCCGGAACTACTCGCGCTCGACCTCGAGAGCGGCGATCGACTGTGGTCGCAAGCGCTCGAGAGCGGCGTCGCGACCGGACCGACGGTCGCCGATGGCGCGGTTTTCGTCGGCACGGACGACGGCCGCCTCGTCGCGTTCGACTGACGATAATTCGGCGAGTTGGCTGACGAAGAAAGAGACCCATTCAGCGACCGGCGACGAGTCCGTTTTGAGCTAACTGCCGAGAGCTGACGGCAGCGTTGCCGAGCCTACAGTTCCAGCGTGTACACCGCTTCGTCGTACCGCTCGCCCTCGATCGTGACCTCGCCGGTGTCGGTCCGTTCGAATCCGAGTCCCTCGTAGAACCGTCGGCTGGCGTCGTTGAACGCGAAGTCGAACGAGCGGACGCGGTCGACGTCGTACATCTCGAGTCGCTCGATCAAAAACTCGTGCAGGTCGGTCCCGATACCCGTACCCTGCGCGTCGGGTGCAACGTACATTCGGAGGATATCGGCTGTGTCGCCCTGGGCGACGGCGTGCGTGAAGCCGATAATCTCGTCGTCGCGCTCGACGACGAGGACGACCGTCCCGGGGGCCTTGAGAGGCATCGAATCGTCGGTGTACCAGTCGTCGACGGTTCGATCGATCAGGTCGGAGTCGAGTTCGTCGTAGGTATCGTGCCACGATTCCCGCGCGACAGCTTTGATTTCCTCGAAATCCTCGGGATCCGCTGGACGGATGTTCATGCTATTACGTGACAGGGCTGGCATAAAGTGACTTCGACTACGCATGGGACGACGGTTCGTGAGCCGTCGGTTTCGACTCACTCCCGAACGTCGTAGCCTCGCTCGCGGAGTAGATCGGGAACGCGGTCGCGGTGGTCGCCCTGCAGTTCGATTCGTCCGTCGTCGACCGTCCCGCCCGTTCCCATCGAACTCTTGAGATCCGAGGCGATCGATTTGATCTCGTCCGACTCGAGATCGAACCCCTCGACGATCGTCACCGGTTTGTCGTACCGGCGGCTTTCCGTCCGAATCGAGAGCATCTGCTGGGAGGTCTCGAGGTCGCCCTGACTGTCGAGTTCGTCGAGCAGGTCGTCGAGATCGTCGTCGTTTGCCATAGAATACCATAAGACGCTGCGGGGGATAGCCCTGTCCCTGCCGTCGCAACGGATGGCGTAAGAACGTGTACGGAGTCTCCGGTCGGCACATGGAGGACTAGTGACTCAAGAACGCTCGCCGAGAACCATGACTATGGCAATCGAGGCATCGTTTACCATCGATCAGCCCGAATTCCCGTTGAACGCCGTCTTCGAAGCGTTACCCGACGCCACCATCGAACTAGATCGAGTCGTCCCGACAAGCGATGCCGTTATCCCCTACTTCTGGATCCACGCGGAAAACGTCGCCGAACTCACGACCGATCTGAGCGGTGATAAGGGGGTCGATAATGTGAAAGTGATAGACGAGTTGTCGGATCAAATGCTCGTCCGAATTGACTGGAATCTCGAACACGAGAGCGTGCTAACCGCGATCGTCAACACCGACGTTACCCTCCTTTCTGGAATCGGAGACGACAAGAAGTGGACGTTCGAGGTGAGAAGTGGCACCCAGAAACAAATTTCCGAATTTCAGTCGTACTGCCACGATAACGGCATTCCCATCCAGCTCACCCAACTGCACGCGCTCTCGGCGCTCAGGTCGGATCGGGAGTACGATCTGACCGACGGTCAACGGACGGCGCTGATTCTAGCGTACTCCCGCGGTTACTTCGACTCACCGCGAAACGCCACGCAAGACACTATCGCCGACGAACTCGAGATCAGTCGACAGGCGGTTTCGTCACGGCTACAGCGCGGTCTTCGGCGCCTCGTCGCGAGCACGTTGATAACGTCTCAAGCGGACCAATAAAAAGAACGTATAAAAACGTGTTGCGCGAGCAAAAGTCAGCCACAATCCGCTAGCAGCCGTTCATCGAGTAGATGACAACACCTGGTAAGACGTTCGGGAGCGTCGACATCGTCGACTCGATGGCGGCCGTCGAATTCGATATCGAGAGGGAACGCTTTCGAGCGGCGTACGATAGCACCCGTGATTCGGCGAGTCTGGCGGTCGTTGCGGTGGTAGCGACCGCGCTGAACAGCGATCCGATGGAACTGTCCCCGCTCCATTCCGCCATCGATACGGTGGCGCTCGAGGACCTGTTCGCGCCGTCTCCCGGCGGTGTTCGGGAGCCTGACAGCACGTCCTTCCGTTACGAAGGATTTGCGGTGACCGTGTTCAGCGCGGGAGCGATCGAGGCCGTCCCGATGCGGAACAGAGAGTCGTAATGATGGTTCCAGCGCATAGTCCGTATTCCGACCGTGGAACGCCCCGTCTCGACCGAACGCGGTCAACGGGTGGCGATGTGAAACCCGACCCGTTCGAACCGCGTCGAGACGGACGCCGAGAGCGGTAGCACATGGAAGTACCCGAACGAACGTCCGAGAGTGATGGGCAACTGACCACCGCGCTTCGAGCGCAGAAGCGACGGATCGTCGCTGCACTGGCCGACAACGAGACGCTGGACGCAACCCCGATCGTTCGGGGCGACGAAAACCTGTGCTGTGAGGAGTACCTCACGCTCGTCTACGAACTCCATCACGTCCAGCTACCCGAACTAGCCCGAAACGGCGTTATTCGATTCGATCGGCGGAGAGACGTCGTAACGCGAGGGCCGTGGTTCGACGAGATAGCTGCTCCCGACGGAGACCGTGACGGCGAAGACGAGGTCGGCGAGTGCGAGTAATCAGTTCGGTTCGGGAACGACGGCTATCGCTCACAATCGTGATTTGAGGGTCTCAGCCGTCTTCTCCCCGACGCCGGAGACGCTCGCTAAGTCCTCGAGACTCGCCTCGCGGACGTTCTCGACGCTCCCGAACCGCCCCAACAGCCGTTTTCTGGTTTCGGGACCGACGCCGGGAACGTCGTCCAACACCGTCTTCACCTCGTCGCGGACGGTCTGGTGGTACTGCACCGCAAAGCGGTGGGACTCGTCGCGCACCCGCTGGAGGAGATGCAGGTGCGGGGCGTCGCTAGGCCAGGCGAACTCCCGTTTCGGGGTAATCACGCGCTCTTCGGCCTTCGCCAGCGCGATGGCGGGCACGTCCCAGCCGACGTCGGCCAGCGCGTCGCGTGCGGCCTCGAGTTGTCCCTCGCCCCCGTCGATCACCAGCAGGTCGGGGTCCGGCCGATCGTCCCGGCCTTCGACGGCGCGGCTGGCGCGCCACTCGAGTAAGGCCCGCATGTTGTCGTAATCGTCGTTCTGATCGGTCAGCTTCTTCCGTCGGTAGTCGGCCTTCTCGGCGCTGCCGTCGACGAACGTGACGTTACTGCCGACTGCGGCTTTCCCCTGAGCGTGACTCACGTCGAAGCCCTCGATTCGCCGGGCCGAATCGATCTCGAGGGCGTCAGCGAGCATCCCGCACTCGTCGCGGCCGCCGACGTTCCGTCGGGCGTTCTTGAGCGCGAGTTCGACCAGTTTCGCTTCGCGGCCGGCACCCGGTACGCGGACGGAGACGCCCTCTGCCTCGAGCCAGGCGGCGACCTCGCTATCCCCGTGGCGTTCGGGCAGCAGCAGGGCGTCGGGCAGGTCGCGTTCGGCGTAGTACTGGACGATGAAGGCGGCGAGGACGGCGGGGACGCCGCCCTCGTCTTCGGTACTCGCTCCGACGTCCGCACCCGGCGCCTCGAGCGTGTGCCGGTCCCGATCGACCAGTTTACCGGTCTCAGCGCGCAGGCGGGCGACGGTCGCGTCCTCGCCCTCGATGGCCACCCCGAGGACGTCGACGGCGCGCTCGTCGCTCCGCGTCTGGACCGCCTCGCCGCCCTCGCCGTGGAAGGCTTCGACGGTCTCGAGTCGATCCCGCATGTTGGCCGCGCGCTCGAAGTGCTGGTTCTGAGCAGCGTCCTCCATCTCCCGGCGCAGCGGATCCGCGAGGATGCCGGTCTCGCCCTCGAGGAAGCGCTCGACCGCGGTCACGTCCTCGGCGTAGCTCTCGAGGTCGATCTCGCGGGTACAGGGCGCGGTACAGAGCCCCATCTCGTAGTCCAAGCAGGGTCGGTCCCGGCCCGCGTACTTGTGGTCCGAGCAGCCGCGGATGCCGTAGCTCTCCCTGAGCGCTTTGACCACGGTCTCGACCTGCCCCTTGTTCGTGTACGGGCCGAAGACCGTCGCGGACTCGTCGGGGTCGCGCGTGATCTCGATCCCCGGCGCCTCGTGGCTCGTCAACTGCACCATCGGATACGACTTGTCGTCCTTGAGCCGGACGTTGTACCGCGGCTGGTGGCGCTTGATCAGGTTCGCCTCGAGGAGCAGCGCCTGCGTTTCGGTGTCGGTGACAGCGATCTCGATCTCATCGGCGCGGTCGACCATCCGGCGGATGCGCGCGCTTCGCGGATCCGCGTACGATCGGACGCGGCTCCGGAGATCGACCGCCTTCCCGACGTAGAGCGTGGTGCCCTCGAGCCGGAACTGGTAGACGCCGGGCTCGCGCGGTAACGATCCGGCTCGGTCGCGAACCCCCTCGGCGTTCATCGGCGGCCCTAGAACCTCAGTGGCTTTCAGCCTGACTCCTCGGGGTCGTTCGTCGGGTCGGTCTCGGCCCCGTCGGGGGGTGTGCTCGCTTCGTCCGCGTCGGCGTCAGTCTCGTCCACCGGAGCGGTCGCTCCGCCTCGCTCGTCGGTCGTCTTACCTCTCCCGTCAGCGTCGGCTTCGACGACCGCGTCGCTCCCGACGGGTCCCGGACCCGGGGCGATCGCCTCCTGTAAGTCGACCTCCCGCTCGGCCTCGAGATCGTCGTCGCTGACTGGAACCGAGATATCGTCGTCGCCGCTCACCCGAAGGAGGAGTCGGCGCGAGCGCGACCCGATGTACTGAACGAAGAACGCGGCGGCGATCAGCAACAGGAGGACGCCGATCGCGAGAACGGTCAGATCGAACACCGTAAGGAGGGTTTCGACGGTCTCGAGTGCGCCGCCGGCGATCCCCGTTGTGCCTTCGACGTCGAAGTTGTCGGCGATGCTGGCGAGGTCGTAGGTCATCGCGACGAGCAATACGCCCAGCGCGAGAAACAGGACGACCGACCCCCAGACAAGCGGGGCGATCGAATCTTCGGTCTCGATGGAGACCCGGGCGACGTTCGGTCGCTCGACCGTCCGGTAGTTCGGTCCGTCGCCGCCCTCCGTGAACACGAGGACGCGATCGTTCGTGACCACGAACGTCGCCCCCTCGAGGTCGACGCGTCGCTTCACGCGTTCGCCGTCGTACAGCAACTCGTCGACGTGCTCGCTCCAGACTCCGAGCATTCCGTCTCGAGGTTCCACATCGTCCGGCAAGTAGCTCGTGCCCTCTCGCGCAAATCGAGAACCCGATATGGTACCACCCAACACAGTACATTCTCGGGTCTCGGCACCCAAACCCGGAGCATGAGTGACTCGACGGTCCAGTGCTGGCTGGTCGAACGGACGTTCGACGACCGCAATCTCGTGACCATCGTCTACGCGACGCCCGACGGCTCACGCTACCAGCAGCGGGAACGCTCCGCGACGTCGCTACGAACTGGCGGCGAGGTAACCGCAGCGACGGAGATTCCCGAAACCGAACTCGAGCCGGTTCCCGACGAGGAGACCCGAAAACGGTACGCCGAGGAAGCCGAACGAACCGCCGAGCAGTACGATCCCGACGATCCGCTATAGAGACGAAATCGGCGACTGCGAGTCGAACGTTGCGTCGAAGACGGCTCCGAGACGGCGTTCGACTCGGACCCTCCATAGAGAGACAGTTTGTTCCTCCGGACAAAACGGAATATCAATACAACGAAGTAACAACTCTTATCGGCGAACGGTGAGACCACACAGCCATGCCAGCTATCACAGTCGATAGCCTGACCAAATCCTACGGTCAGGAACTCGCGCTCGATGACCTCTCGTTCCAGGTCAAAGAGGGCGAAGTATTCGGCTTTCTCGGTCCGAACGGAGCCGGCAAATCGACGACGATCAACGTCATTCTGGACTTTATCCGGCCGACCGACGGCCGGGTGGAGGTGCTGGGGATGAACGCCCAGGCACACAGCCGCGAGATCCGCTCGCGGACCGGCGTCCTCCCCGAGGGCGTCGAAACCTACGACCGGTTGACCGCCCGCCAACACCTCGAGTTCGCCATCGACTCGAAGGAGACCGACGACGACCCCAGGGAACTGCTCGAGCGCGTCGGTCTCGTCGACGCCATCGACAAAAAGGCCGGCGGCTACTCGAAGGGGATGTCCCAGCGACTCATGCTCGCGATGGCCCTCGTCGGCGAACCCGACCTGCTGATTCTGGACGAGCCGTCGACGGGGCTCGACCCGAACGGCGCCCGCGAGATGCGCGAGATCGTCCGCGAGGAGAACGCCCGCGGTGCCACGGTGTTCTTCTCGAGTCACATCATGGAACAGGTCGAGGCAGTCTGTGACCGCGTCGGCATCCTTCGGGACGGCGAGATGGTCGCCGTCGACACCGTTTCCGGCCTGCGCGACTCCGTCGAGGGCGGAACGAGCCTGCGGGTCACCGTCGATCGGATCGACGACGACGCGCTGCAGGCCGTTCGATCGCTGCCCGACGTCAGCGATGCCGTCATCGAGGGCGAGAGCCCGCCGACACTGATCGTACAGGTCAGCGGCTCGAAAACCGCCGTCCTCACTGAACTCGAGGACCGCGGCATCGAGGTTCAGGACTTCTCGACGCGCGAAGCCTCGCTCGAGGACGTCTTCCAATCGTACACCACGGGAACGGAGGTAGAAGCCCGATGAGCACCGAGTCCGGCACCGCAACGAGTTCGGAGTCGACATCGAGTTCGATCAATCTCACGAGCGTCCGAGCGATCGCGAGGAAGGACTTCCAGGACGCCGTCCGGTCCTGGATGTTCTGGGGCCTGAGCGTCTTCTTCTTCGTGTTACTCGTCGCCGTCACGGGAACGATCTCGTACTTCGGCGAAGATATCGCCGCGGAGGGAGCGACGACGGAAGTGCTCGTTCTCTTCGTCAGTCAGATCACGCGGCTCGTGATCCCGCTGATCGCGCTGATCTTGGGCTGGAAAGCGATCGCCGGCGAGCGCGAGACGGGGAGCATCAAGATCCTGCTCTCCTTGCCCCACTCCCGAAAGGACGTGCTGCTCGGGAAACTCATCGGCCGGTCGGCAGTCCTCTCGCTGTCGCTCGTCGTCGGGTTCGTGCTCGCCGCGGTCATCGTCGCGGTGTTACTCGGCGGCTTCGACGTCGTCGACTACTTCAGCCTGCTCCTGATGGCGATCATCTACGGTATCGCCTACACGAGCATCGCCGTCTCGCTGTCGTCGCTGACCCGCTCGACGACCGTCGCCGGCGCCGCGATGTTCGGCATCTTCATCCTGTTCTACGTCGTCTGGAACGCGATCCAGTCCGTCTTCCAGCTCCTGATGAATCGCGGAACGATCGAAGGAGTCAGCTACACGGCCGAGGGTATGGGGCCGGACGGAACCACCGAACAATTCACGTTCGAGCGACTCCCCGACTGGGCGCTGTTCATCGACATGATCGATCCCGGAAACGCGTTCCAGAACACGATCACCTTCCTCGGCTCGTTCGGCGGCGAGGACATGGGCACGACCTACCCCTCGGAGTGGTTCGCAAACGGCGTGCCGTTCTACCTCGAGAACTGGTTCTCCTTCGTCATCCTGCTCTGCTGGATCGTCGTCCCGATCGCGATCGCGCTCTACCGATTCGATCGCGTCGATCTCTGAGAGCGTTTCCGTTCGTGCGCTGGTTTTTGCGTTCGATCCGCCTCCCTCAGGAGTTCAGCTGTCGGTGGAAACGCGTCTCACTCGCCGGCACTCGGTTTAGGTAGCCGTCCCGCCTATACAAACCCGTGACTGACTGCATCTTCTACGGCGGGAAAGGCGGGGTCGGGAAGACGACCTGTGCGGCGGCGACCGGTCTCGAGCTGGCCGCCGAGGGCTGCCAGACGCTGATCGTCTCGACCGACCCGGCACACTCGCTGTCCGACTCGCTCGAGGCCGACCTCGGGCCCGAACCGAGCGAGGTCGATCTGGGAGCCGGTCCCGGACTCGAGACGACCGACGAGGGCGACTTCGAGCTCGACGCGGGCGGCAGCCTCTGGGCCGTCGAGATCGACGCCGAAACCCAGCAGGAACGCTACGAGAAGCTAGCGACGGCGCTCGCCGCGGATCTCCGCAGCGCCGGCATCCGTCTCTCGGACGACGAGGTCGAACGGATCTTCGCGTCGGGCGCGCCGGCCGGCGGGGACGAGATTGCCGCGTTAGACCTGCTCGTCGAGTACGTCGATTCGGGCGAGTGGGACGTCGTCGTCTTCGACACCGCGCCGACGGGGCACACCCTCCGGCTGTTCGACACGCCGGAGGTGCTGGGACCCGCCCTCGAGACCCTCCAGTCGCTTCGCGGACAGGCCAGCCGGATCGGCACCGCCGCGAAGTCGGCGGTGTTCGGACCGATGTCGATGATGACCGGAAGTACCGACGGTGAGGAGAGTCTCGAGGCCTTTCAGGACCGTCTCGAGCGCGCTCGCGACCTGCTGGCCGATCCCGAGCGAACGGA
This sequence comes from Natronorubrum amylolyticum, assembly GCF_052040145.1. NCBI lineage: Archaea > Methanobacteriati > Methanobacteriota > Halobacteria > Halobacteriales > Natrialbaceae > Natronorubrum > Natronorubrum amylolyticum. Next base: position 240,351 of record NZ_JBPPFW010000005.1, on the reverse strand, counting down.
GTTTCGCATCGTCCTCATCCCGGAGGGGATGGCGATTGCCGAATCAGAGCGACTGGTAGAGAAACTCCGCGATGCCGAGGTGCGGGTCGATCGACTCGTCGTGAACCGCGTCTTCGAGGATCCCGACGAGGGCTGTTCGCGCTGTCAGTCTCGGTTCGAACGACACGCCGAGCGGGTCTCGGAGGTTCGAGAGACGTTTCCGGCTCTCGAGGTCGTTACGCTGCCCGAACGCGAGGGGGAGGTGCAGGGACTCGAGGCGGTGTGGTCGATCGCCGATCGGCTGCCGGCCGCGGCGTAGCCGAACTCGGCCGAAGCGCCGCGGCTGTCGCTTGTATCTGAGCGATGCGATGGCCCACAGCGTGAGTGCCGTCGGGATCAGTCGCCGATAACCCACAACAACGCGAACGAGCCGGCCAACACGACGCTCACCGTGGCGATCGCGGGAAACGCCGCCACGACACCCCAGCGAGTCGAGAGGACGCCGAACACCGCCGGCCCGCTCGCGCTGCCGATGGCGGAGCCGGTCTGAATGACACCGAAGAGGCTCCCGCTCGAGCCCGTCTCGGCCTGCTGGGAGACCATCGCGTTCTTGACCGGGTAGCTGGTGTACATGCCGGCGCCGATGACGGCGAACCACACCGCCAGAATCACCGTCAGGACGCCGATCGGTAGCTCGCCGAACACGGCCGCCAGCGCCAGCGTGGCGGCGACCAGTACGGCGGTGACGAGCGAGGCACCGATTCCCAGCGCGACCCGGTCGAACCGATCGGCGAGGTCACCCGCGTACAGGGAGGCGAGACTGCCGCCGACCAGGAGCGCGAAGAACGCGACGTTTCCGACCGACGCCGACGTTCCGGTCTCCGCGGCGACGTAGGCCGTCGTGTAAGTCTGTATCGCGCGGTGTTGCATCGACAGCACGAGCGTGACGAAAAAGAGGACGACGACGCTCTTCGTGATAGTGAGATCGAACGAGAGATCCGCCGAGCGGATCGCTTGCCGAATCGTCTTTCGGGGCTCGCCACCGTCGGTCCGTGGGTCGTCGATCCGCGAGTCGTCGGTGCCATCCGACTCCGCGTCGTCCGGGGCCTCGGCCGTGAGAAAGAGGTAGACGACCAGACAGCTCACGGCGAGTCCGATCGCAACACCGGTGGCGAGGGCGAGCCGCCAGCCCGCGACCGCGGCGACGCCGCCGACGATCACCGGCGCGGACATCGTCCCGAGCGCACCGCCGAAGCCGAAGACGCCCATCGCCTTCCCCTCGGTCGCCTCTGTCTCGTAGTCGCTGACGAGCGCCATCCCCGTCGGGTGGAACGCGCTGCCGCTGATCCCGGCGATGGTCTGGGCGACGAGCAGCGTCTCGTAGCTCTGTGCAGTGCTCGCCAGAAAGATCCCTCCGGCCATCCCGAACAGGCCGCCGACGAGGAGGCGCTCCTTCCCGATCACGTCGGCGAGCATGCCGGCGGGAAGCTGGAAGAGGACGTACATGAGAAAGAAGATGGTGACGAGAAAGCCCGCCTGCCCGTAGGTGATCCCGAGGTCCGCGACGAGCAGCGGAATAATCGGCGGGATCACGATCGCGAAGAACTCGTTGACCCCGTGGCCGACGGTGATCGAACCCACGGCTCTCGGACGGGAGACGTCGCGCAATCGTCTGAGCAGAGTCAACACGGTGCGCTCTCATTACGGTCGTCGGTACTAAAGCCGTCGGAAGCGCGTCCGTCTGGCCGGGAGTTCTCGAGGCTCACTCGAGGTCGATCCCGTACTCGCCGAGCAGTTCTCGGAACTCGTCCTCGTCGACGATTGGTACCTCGTTTTCCCCGCGTCGTCGCGTTTCGTCTGGCCCGGGCTCTCGCCGATAACGAGGTAGTCCGTGTTGCCCGAAACGCTGCCCGTCACGTTGGTGGCGTTGGTCTCGACGGCCGCAGCCGAGCCGGAGCCGAACGCTTATGCGAATCGTTCCCCAATTCAGAGACATAATGGCCAGTTCAGCGAGCGGCGGTGACACCCACGATGGCGAAATCCGCCTCTGGCGTGAGGAGGACTGGTGGGTCGCCACGGATGTCGAGACGGGAGTCACTAGCCAGGGCCCGACTCGAGAGACTGCACTGGAAAACCTCGACGACGCAGTTGCACTCTACAAGGGCGACAGCGGGAGCGAGCCGACCGATGCGGAGCTTCGCGAACTGGGAATCGACCCTGCGGAGAATACGACTGGAGACCAGCATCCACCGGACGTCCTCGAGTAGGAATGGGGCGGCGAACGTTCTCCGGGAAAGAGGTCGTGAAAGCGCTGGTCAACGCCGGCGGATTCGAGTGGCGTCGAACAACCGGCGATCACGCGCAACTGTACTACGAACACCCGACGAACGAGGAGGACCAACGGCGCGTAACGGTCCCGTTACACGACGAGCTTCGAACGGGACCACTCAGAACGATCGCCGACAGCGCAGGTGCACAGGACTTCGACGAATTCTGTGCGTGGATTGATCGCAACTCATAACGGTTCTTCATTCGATCCGGTCCGAATATCCGATCACCGATCACTCGAGCCCGATCCCGTACTCGCCGAGCAACTCTCGGAACTCGTCCTCGTCGATGATTGGCACGTCGTTGTCCGCGGCGTCGTCGCGTTTCGTCTGGCCCGGACTCTCGCCGACGACGAGGTAGTCCGTGTTGCCCGAGACGCTACCCGTCGCGTTGGCCCCGTGGGCCTCGACGGTCTCCTGAGCCTCGCCGCGGGTGACGCCCTCGAGCGAGCCGGTGAAGACGAAGGTCAACCCCTCGAGTTCGTCGCCGCCGGCCTCGAGTTCGGTCTCTTGCGGCGAGACGTGCTCGAGAATGTCGTCGACGGCCGCGGCGTTGGCCTCGCTCGTGAAGAAGTCGTGGAGCTGTTGGGCGACCGTCTCGCCGACGTCGTCGACGCCTTCGAGTCGCTCCGGATCGTCCTCGGCCGTCTCGCGAAACGCTGCGAACGTGCCGAACTCGCGGGCGAGTTCACGGGCCGTCGACGGGCCGACGTGGGGAATTCCCAGTGCTGAGAGAAAATCGGCGAGCGGGGGCTCGCGGCTCTCCTCGAGTTCGGACAGCAGGTTCTCGGCGCTCGTCTCGCCCCAGCCCTCGAGTTCGGTCAGCTCCTCGCGCTCGAGGTCGTAGAGGTCCGCGACGGACTCGAGCAGGCCCGCATCCACGAGCTGGCGGACGCTCTTCTCGCCCAGTCCCTCGAGATCCAGCCCGTCGTCGCTGGCGTAGTACTCGATCGAGCGTCGAAGCTGCGCGTCACAGGCCAGCCCGCCCGTACAGAACGCCATCGGCCCGTCACGCTCGACGGCGCTGTCACAGACCGGGCAGTGTTCGGGCAGTTCGTAGTGTCCCTCGCTGCCCTTCTCGACGACCTCCTCGACGTAGGGAATCACGTCGCCCGCGCGCTGGACGCGGACGGTATCCCCCACGTTGACGTTCTTTTCCGCGATCTCCTCGGGGTTGTGCAGACTCGCTCGAGAGACCGTCACGCCGCCGACGTCGACCGGCTCGAGGAGGGCGACCGGGGTCAGACGGCCCGTGCGGCCCACCTGTACCGCCACGTCGACGATCGGGGTTACCTCCGCGCGGGCAGGGAACTTGTAGGCGAACGCGTAGCGGTCGTGGCGCGCCGTTCGGCCCAGTTCCTCGCGGGCCTCGCGGTCGTCGACCTTGATCACGGTGCCGTCGATCTCGTAGCCCAGATCGTCCCGCGCCTCGAGCATCCGGTCGCGATAGTCGATGGCCTCTTCGATTGCGTCTCTCGGCTCGTCGCCGCTGTCTTGCGGCTTCGCCGCTTGACTGTCCGCGGAGCGTTGCTCCGCGCTACTCGACTGATTCGCGGAACGTGGTTTCGCGCCCTCGGCGAACTCGACGTGCTCGGTCACCCGCAGCCCCCACTCCGGGAAGCGCTCGAGTTCCGCGCTGTGACTGTCCTCGAGGTCGCTCGCTTCGAGCACGTCGAAGTAGAACACCTCGAGGGGCCGGTCGGCGACGACCGAGGGATCGAGTTGGCGGATCGTCCCCGCGGTCGCGTTCCGGGGGTTCGCGAAGGGCTCCTCGCCGCGTTCGATCCGCTCGCGGTTGTGTTCCTGAAACGCGTCCTTGGGCATGTAGACCTCTCCGCGAACCGCAAGAAAATCGGGGTAGTCGCCGTGGAGTTGCTGTGGAACGGATCCGATCGTGCGGGCGTTTCGCGTGACGTCGTCGCCCTCGCGGCCGTCGCCACGGGTGACGGCGCGGTCGAGCGAGCCGTCCTCGTAGACGAATTCCATCGAGACGCCGTCGAACTTGGGTTCGCAGACGTACCGAACCTCACCCACCTCCCTGCGTACCCGTTCGTCGAACTCCCGCACGTCCTTGGCCTCGCCGCTCTGGTCGATCGAGAGCATCGGCGCGACGTGTTCGACCGTCTCGAACGCCTCGAGCGGTTCGCCACCGACGCTTCGCGTCGGGCTGTCGGGGTGAGAGAGATCGAAGGCGTCCTCGAGATCCTGCAGACGGGAAAAGAGCGCGTCGTACGTTCGGTCGGCAATGATCGGATCCCCCTCGACGTAGTAGCGGCGGTCGTGGTCGCGGATGGCCTCCCGGAGTAACTCGACCTGCTGTTCGGCCTCGTCCGCCGAGAGCGCCTCGAGCGGTTCGAACTCCGTCGGCGGGTCTCGGAGGTACGGGTTGTCTTCGTCCGCGTTCTCGTCAGTGAGGGACATTCGTTGCTCGAGGATTACGTTGCGGCCCCGTTAACGTTACTGACGCGCCGTCGTGTTACTGAGGCGTCGCCACCGTCGGCCCGACGGTCCGCGCTCGCTATCGGCCCGGCGGACAACGCTCGGCGGCGAGCGACCGCAACCGCCACCGAGACCGAACCGGTCAAGCCGTGCGACGGAACCGGATCGCGAACGCCGGCTCGAGCGACTAACTCCAGGGGCTGCCCCCGACTTCCGAGCGCACCCTCGGACCGACCTCGACGCGGCAGTCCGCGTGGACGAGCGCGATACACAGCAGGACGTACCCCTCTCGCTGCTCTCGGTCGGTCAGTGCCGTCGGCGCGCGTCGGTAGTCGAACGCCGCCGCGGCGTCGATCGGATCGGTCGCGCGGTCGCCGTGATCCGCGGCCGCGTCGGGCTCGGATCCGTCCTCGTCGATCGCGCGTAGTCGACCGACGCAGGCCGTACAGGTGCCCTTTCGACAGTCGTACGGGAGTCGAATGCCCTCCCGGCCGGCCACCTCGAGCACCGTCTCCCGCGGCCCGACCGCGACGCGCTCGGTGCGACCGTCCGGCCACTCGAGGGTGACGTCGTGTCCCGTCATCGCTCGTGCCCCGCCGCTCGCCGATTTGCTGTGCGACTCATACGACTGGTAGGGGACACAACGAAAAAAGCGTGGGCGTGGCAGCGTCCGACGGGCCGAGTGCGGGGCAGCGAACCGCGACCGAACACCGATACCCAGTCTTTACCCGCACCGCTCTCGTAGAGGCCGACTAGATGGGACAGGGAACGGATACGGAGTTCGGACTGGTCGACCTCGAGGAAGTGGAAACGCCGGGCGACGAGTGGGAGGAGATCGACGTCTCGGAGACCGAGGCCGACCGGATCGCTCGCAAGCGCGACCGCGAGTTCGAGCAGTTCGAAGAGCGGATCAAAGACGCTGACCAGTTCAAAGTCGAACAGTCGGTGTTCGACGACGCGACGCTGGCGGCGCTCTACAAACTCGTCCAGGACGGCTACGTCGAGGCCTTCGGCGGGCCGCTCTCGACGGGCAAAGAGGCCAACGTCTACCACGCGCTGGGCGACGACCGCGACGTCGCGGTCAAGATCTACCGGATCAACGCCTCGAACTTCCGGCAGATGCGCGACTACCTCGAGGGCGACCCCCGCTTCGAAGGGCTGGGCGGCAAGAAGAAGGACGTCGTCCTCGCCTGGACGAAGAAGGAACTCGCCAATCTCAAGCGAGCGAAAGCGGCCGGCGTTCGCGTTCCGGAGCCGATCGCGACCGAGCGAAACGTGTTGGTCATGGAGTACATCGGCGACGACGACGGCCGCGCGAAACGGCTCGGCGAGGTTCACATCGAGAACCCCCAAACCGCCTACGAAGTCATGCGCGAGTACATGCGCCGGCTCTACTCCGCGGGCATCATCCACGGCGACCTGAGCGAGTACAACGTCGTCTTCGACGAGGGCCAGCTCGTGATCATCGACGTCGGGCAGGCCGTCACGGTCCACCACCCGAACAGCCGGACGTTCCTCGAGCGCGACTGCCGAAACGTCGCGAGTTTCTTCTCGCGGCAGGGGCTGGAGACGAGCGAGGAGGAGTTACTCGAGTTCGTGACGAGTCCAGAGCCGGACCCGTCTCGAGACTGAGTGAGTGACGGACGGATCTCGACGAAATCTTCATTACCGTCTCGCAAAAATAATGGAGTCATGACGGCCGCTCTCGAGTGGCAGTGGCGCTGGCAGATCGCCTCGAGAGCGGACAGTACCTTCGCGGCTGGCGACGCGGCCTAACCCGTCGGCTGTCGCGGCGGACGCTCCCTTCGCTCGTTTTCGTGCGTACCGACTTCCAGCCGCTGCAGTCTACGGTTCGAGACGAATGACAGAACCAGACGACCCCTCAAACAGCACCGACAACACCAGCACAGCCCGCTCGAGTGAACCGAACACCGACGACGAGTTCACCGTCACACCCTACGCTGTCGACGGGACGATCGACTACGCAAAACTGCTCGAGCGCTTCGGAGCCGACCCGCTGACCGACGACCAGATCGAACGCTTCCCCGACCAACCGATGCTCCGCCGCCGCACCTTCTACGCCGGTCGGGACGTCGATCGCTATCTCGAGGCCGTCGCGTCGGGCGAACCGCACGCGATCGTCACCGGCAGAGGCCCGTCGGGGCCGATGCACCTCGGACACGTTCTGCCGCTGTACCTCGCAAAGCGGTTGCAGGAGTCGACCGGCGCGACGGTCTACGTGCCGCTCTCGGACGACGAGAAGTTTCTCGCGAAGGAGCAGTCGTTCGAGTCGATCGGCGCCCACACGCGCGAAAACCTGCGGGACATCCTGGCCGTCGGCTTCGATCCCGAACGGACGCGAATCGTCGTCGATACGGCCGATGCGGATGTGATCTATCCGATCGCCGTTCGACTCGCGAAGTACCTCACGCCCGCGACGGTCGAAGCCGTCTACGGCCAACAGGATACCGTCGGACTGCAATTCTACCCCGCCGTGCAAGCGACCCACCTTCTGCTCCCGCAACTCGTCGCGGGCCGCCAGCCGACGCTCGTCCCCATCGCCGTCGATCAGGACCCCCACGTTCGCGTCTGTCGCGACGTGGCCGCGAAGGACGCCCTGCCCGTCGAAAAACCGGGCGCCCTACTCGGACGCTTCCTTCCCAGTCTCGACGGCCCGGGGAAGATGAGTAGCTCCAGCGATGCGCCGTCGATCGAACTCACCGACGACCCCGAAACCGTCGCGGAGACGATTCGAACGCACGCGTATACGGGCGGACGAGCGACGCTCGAGGAACACCGCGATCACGGCGGCGATCCGGCCGTCGACGTTCCCTTCCAGTACCTGCGATTCTTCTTCGAGAATGACGACGAACGGCTCGAGCGAATCGCTGCCGACTACCGATCGGGCGACCTGCTGAGCGGCGAATTGAAGGAGATCGCGATCGACCGAATCACGGAGTTTCTGACGGCCCACCAGCAGCGACGTGCGGAACTCGGCTCGCTCGAGGAGGCCCTCGAGCCCTACCAACTGACTAACAGTGAGCGGCGACGGGCACTCGAACGAGCCGGCGTGCCGTCGGGACTCGAATCGTAGGACGACTCGAGTCGAACCCCCGAACGCATTTGGGTCTCGCAGTCGCGTCGTAGAGTATGAACATCGGGATCATTTCGGACACCCACGACAACGTCGAGGCGATCGAGCGGGCGACCGAGATTTTCGAGGAGGAGGGCGTTGAGATCGTAATCCACTGCGGCGACTTCGTCGCCCCGTTGATGATCGGCTACTTCGACGGCTTCGAACTTCACGGCGTTCTCGGGAACAACGACGGCGACGTCGCGAACCTTCAATCGCAATTCGACGCGCTGGGCGGCGAGAGCGAACTCCACGGCCGCTTCGCGAGCCTCGAGTTCGACGGCCTCTCCGTCGCCGTTCTCCACGGCGAGAGCCTCGAGGAGGTCGAGGCCATCGCGGCCGGCGAGACGTACGACTTCGTCTGCTACGGCCACCACCACGAACGCGAGCTATCGGACGAGGGGCGAACGACCGTGCTCAATCCCGGTGCACACGTGCTGGCGAAGTCCGAAGCGGATCGGACGGTCGCGATCGTCGATACCCTCTCGGAGTCGGTGCGGTTCCGGTCGCTCCTCGAGTGATCCGTCGACCGTGCGTTTCGGGTGGCTGCATCGCGTTCTCGCCGGTTGTGCTACATGTACATTCGGTCCTCGGGCCACGACTGGGTGCCGATCGGCACGTCGCCGGCTTCGAGCGTCTCCAGTCGCTCGGCGAGTTCGCTGTAGTAGCGAGTCATCGCCACGGACCGTTCGCGTAACGGATCGTCGTCGACGTCGAGCGCGTAGACCTCGCGCACGAACGCAAGAAACCGAAGCGCCGCGTCGAAGTCCGGTCCCGGCGGATGGATCGGCGTGACGAGCGTTCCGACGGGAGGCGTCTCGCCGTCCAGATTCCGGAGGGTTAGCTCGCTCGGCACGCCGTCGAGAACGCCTCCGTTGAGGGGGACGATGTCGGTGTTCTCGAGTCGTCGCGTTCGGTACTCCGGAGTGCTTACGGCGTAGACCTCGTGTTCGTCGGGGTCGTGGGGGATGGGAATTCCGTGAAAGATCACGATCTCGTCGATATCGGCTTCGGTTCGGCCGATCAGATTCAGGATCGCGTCGACGAACGGTGCGGCGGCCCACACGGGTATCGACAGTTCGCTGAGCACGGCACAGTAGTCGATTCCGGTATCGGTCTCCGGTGACGCGTAAACGCGTATCGGGTGTCTCGGTTCGCCGTTTTCGACCGGCGTGATCTGTGGAACGCCGCGGGATCGGACGGCGCCGATTTGATCGCAACCTCGAGCGGTCACGAGGTGATCGAGAGCCGTAACACCTGCGACGCCGAGGTTGGAGAGCGCGACGAAGAGCGTGCCACTCAGTCGGTCGGCAGTCGAAACGGAGCTCTCGTATCGAACGTCTGGGGACATGTGGACTCACACCACTGCGGTGCGTATATTGATGTGGGGGAGCGGCACACTCGAGACGTGTAACCGATGCGCTCACGCGCGGACCAAGCGCTTAACCTCGCTCAGCTAGTACCGTTTCGTATGCAACACGTGAAGATTCCGCAGGACCGCATCGGCGTGCTCATCGGCGAGGGCGGCGAGACGATGCGAGAGATCGAGGCGGAAGCCGAGGTGCGACTCGACATCGATTCGGAGAACGGCTCCGTCGCCGTCGAGACCGTCGGCGATCCCGTGCTCGGTCTCAAGGCGCCGGATATCGTCCGTGCGATCGGCCGCGGCTTCGCCCCCGAGGCGGCGTTGCGACTGCTCGAGGACGATATGATCATGTTCGACGTTGTCGACATCGACGCCGCCGCGCGCAACACGAACGACATGAAACGCAAGAAGGGGCGACTCATCGGCGAGGGCGGCCGCACTCGCGAGCTCATGGAGGAGCTGTCGGGCGCCAACGTCGTCATCTACGGCTCGACGCTCGGGATCATCGGCGCCCCCCAGCAGGTCGACGTCGTCCGAACGGCCGCCGAAATGCTCCTCGACGGCGCGCCACACGGCGCCGTCTACTCCTTCCTCGAGGAGAAACACAACGAGATGAAACACCAGGGCATGCAGTACCACCGATTCCCCGGCGGCCAGTCCTGATCCGTTCGCTCCGTTTTCGGTTTCGACTCGACCTCGGCGATCCCCAAATATACTGCCGTCCGTGACCGCTCCCGACCGTTGGTGCCGACCGACTACGGGACTGAGAGTGCGACTACGGTGCTGAGAGCGCGATGGTGAACGTGCCCGGGACGACACGAGCGGAGCCACCGGCCGTCACACCGTGAATTCTCACGCTCCGACGGCGGAAGGTTGTTATAAATACCAGTAGCACGGCTGGCAGCGAACTGCCGTACTACGCCCTCGTAGTGGGTTTTGGCTCGCACGTTCTCGAAAGATTTATATAGAATCACAAACAATCCTTCGCTTGACTATGGCACAACAGCAGATGGGCAACCAGCCCCTTATCGTTCTCTCGGAGGACAGCCAGCGGACATCCGGCAAAGACGCGCAGTCGATGAACATTCAGGCCGGGAAGGCCGTTGCCGAGTCCGTACGGACCACGCTCGGTCCGAAGGGGATGGACAAGATGCTCGTCGACTCCTCGGGCAACGTCATCGTCACGAACGACGGCGTCACGCTCCTCTCGGAGATGGAGATCGACCACCCCGCTGCCGACATGATCGTCGAAGTCGCCGAGACTCAGGAGGACGAAGTCGGCGACGGCACCACGAGCGCCGTCGTCGTCTCCGGTGAACTGCTCAGCCAGGCCGAGGACCTCTTAGAGCAGGATATCCACGCGACCACGCTCGCGCAGGGATACCGAGAGGCCGCCGAGGAAGCCACCGAGGTACTCGAGGACATCGCCATCGACGTCGACGAGGGCGACACCGAGATTCTCGAGCAGATCGCTGCCACCGCGATGACGGGCAAGGGTGCCGAGAACGCCCGCGACCTGCTCTCCCGACTCGTCGTCGAGGCCGTCCGCTCGGTCGCCGACGGCGACGAGGTCGACACGGACAACATCAAAGTCGAGAAGGTCGTCGGCGGCTCGATCGACAACTCCGAGCTCGTCGAGGGCGTCATCGTCGACAAGGAGCGCGTCTCCGACAGCATGCCGTACTTCGCCGAGGACGCGAACGTCGCGCTCATCGACGGTGCCCTCGAGATCAAAGAGACCGAGATCGACGCCGAAGTCAACGTCACCGACCCAGACCAGCTCGAGCAGTTCCTCGAACAGGAGGAGACCCAGCTGCGCGAGATGGCCGAAGCGGTCGCCGACGTCGGCGCCGACGTCGTCTTCGTCGACGGCGGCATCGACGACATGGCCCAGCACTACCTCGCACAGGAGGGCATCATCGCCGTCCGCCGCGTCAAATCCAGCGATCAGGGCCAGCTCGCCCGCGCGACTGGCGCCACGCCCGTCTCGAGCGTCGATGACCTGACCGAGGACGACCTCGGCTTCGCCGGCAGCGTCGCCCAGAAGGAGATCGCCGGCGACCAGCGCATCTTCGTCGAGGACGTCGACGACGCCAAGGCCGTCACCCTCATCCTCCGCGGTGGCACCGAGCACGTCATCGACGAGGTCGACCGCGCCATCGAGGACTCCCTCGGCGTCGTTCGCACCACGCTCCAGGACGGCAAAGTCCTCGCGGGCGGCGGTGCCCCCGAAGTCGAACTCTCGCTCGCGCTGCGCGACTACGCCGACTCGGTTGGCGGCCGCGAGCAGCTCGCCGTCGAAGCGTTCGCCGACGCCCTCGAGGTCATCCCGCGCACCCTCGCCGAGAACGCCGGCCTCGATCCCATCGACTCGCTCGTCGAACTCCGCGCCGACCACGATGCCGGCGAGACCACGTCCGGCCTCGACGCCTACACCGGCGACACGATCGACATGGCCGAGGAAGGCGTCTACGAGCCGCTTCGCGTGAAGACCCAGGCTATCGAGTCCGCCACCGAGGCGGCCGTCATGCTGCTTCGCATCGACGACGTCATCGCCGCCGGCGACCTCGCCGTCGCCGACGACGACGGTGACGACGAGATGCCGCCAGGCGGCGGTGGCATGGGCGGCGGCATGGGCGGCATGGGCGGTGGCATGGGCGGCATGATGTAGGCGAGGTTCGGAACGAGCAACGCGAGTGAGAACCTCGTGAAAGCGAGCGGGGAGCGTATGCGACCCGCGAGCCAGAACTAAATTTTGCTCTGTCGTTCGAGAGAGCGAAGCTCTCTCGTGATCAAGCGAACCCTTCGGGTTCGCGGACCTCGCGGGAGCTCTGCTCCCGCTTAGTGACGAAAGGCGCGAAGCGCCTTTCGAACCACGGGCCAGCGGAGCTGGCCCTCGGCAAAATTTAGTATAAAAGCACTCCTCCCTCCGTTCCGGTCCCTCCGGGACCTCCACATCGGTCGTCGGCCCGCTCGGGCCTTCGGCCCTCGCGGTGAGAAACGGAAGGAACTACCGCTCGAATCGTTGGCTCGAGTCGGCCCACGCCCTTTTCGTCGTCGCTCCCATCCTGATCAGCTTCGTACTCGAAGACTCGAGTTCGACAACCAAGACCCATTAACATCAATTCTCAGCGTCCAGAACGGCGGGCAGCGTGACGACCGGATCAGTCCTCGCTCTGCACTCGAGCCCCTGGACCCTCCCACGCGCCGAACCGCGAGATGGCGACCAGCAGGCCCCAGGAGAGCGCCATGCCGACGAGCGCGAAGCCGATTAAGAGACCGAAGAAGGCCTCGAGGCCGACGCCGAGGGCGAAGCCGCCAAGGGCGATGCTCCCCGCGCCGAGGCCGAACTCGCCGAGGTAGGTGTAGCCGTAGGAGAGGCCGCGGGCGTCTTCGGGCGTGTGGACCGCGACGGCCTCCTGGTAGAACGGCTGGATCGCAAAGAGGAAGAAACCGAGAATCGCACAGAGGACGATGATCGGGCCGAGCCCCATCTCCCGCACCGGGACGAAGGCGACCGCGAGGACGGCGAGGACGGCGAAGATACCGGCGAGACCGCGCTCGACGCGAACCCTATCGGTGAGTTTTCCGCCGGCGTACTGGCCGGCGATACCGACGACGAGCAGGCCGACGTAGATGTAGTCCGCGGGTTCGATGCCCTCGAAGCCGGTCGGCAGGTTGAGGACGGCCATCGCCGGCGCATCGTGGAGGATCTCGGGGAGGTAGGTGAGGATCCCGCGGTAGAACAGCCCCTCGAACGTCACGATGGCGAAGACGACGGCGAACGCGCTCGCGAACAGGGCGCGCGACCCGGAGACGAACTCCGAGAGCGAGAGCGGTTCGGAGGCGTCGGAGACGTCGTCGGCGTCGACCGCGCCCGCCGGATCGAAGTTCGCGCTGAGTCCGTACGCGAGGCCGACGAAGCCGGGGACGGCGAGAACGGCGGCGACGAGTTGCCACTCGAGGCCGACCATCAGGAGCGTCGCGGTGACGAACGGACCGAGCGCGATGCCGACGTTGCCGGCGATCCCGTGGTAGGCGAAGACCGTCGGTCGTTCCTCGACGCCGGTGCTGATCAGCGCGAGTCCGGCGGGGTGATAGACGCTCGCGGCGATTCCCCACAGAACGAGGGCGACGGCGATGGTGGCGATCGAGTTCGCGAACGCGAGCGCCACGAACGCGAGCGCCATCCCACCGAGGCAGATGAGAATCAGCCGTTTGGGTCCGTAGCGATCCGTGAGGACGCCGGCGGGCAGTGCACCGAGGCCGAACGGCGCGTAGCCAAGCGCGACGATCAGGCCGAAGACCGCGACGCCGGCGTCGGGAAACTCGGTCAGCCAGACGACGAGAAAGATCGGAATCGAGGTCTCGAACCAGTGGACCAACGAGTGACCCAGCATCGTGAAGTTCGCGATCGCTCGATCGTTGTCGGGAAGTCCGAACACAGTTCGTTCAGTGCGATACTACACCCGCTATCGATATTTAACTGGTCGTATTTCGGCCGTTCGGTCGAGTTGTCCGAGTAACAAGTCCGGTGGAAACTCGCCGTGTGTCGGTACTGAAACTGCGACTGCGTCGGCCTGTCAATTCGAACCTACTAAGACGGTGCCGCAATATTCGCCACTATGAACACGCTTCTCCTAGACAGCGGCGACGTCGACGACTACGCGAAACTCGGCGACGTCATCGATGCAGTCGAGCAAGCATTCGCCGCGTTCGAACGCGGAGACACGCAGATGCCCGCGAAGTCCTACATCGATCTCCCGCAATACAACGGCGACTTCCGGTCGATGCCGGCCTACCTCGAGACCGACGAGTGGGACGCCGCCGGCCTGAAGTGGGTCAACGTCCACCCGGACAACCCCGGAGACCACGACCTGCCCACCGTCCTGGGGACGATGATCTACTCCGACCCCGAGACCGCCTTCCCGAAGGCGATCATGGACGGCACGACGCTGACGATGAAACGCACCGGTGCCGCAGCGGCCGTCGCGACCGACTACCTCGCCGTCGACGACGCCTCGAGTCTCGGGCTCGTCGGCGCTGGCGTCCAGTCGTACACGCAACTCGAGGCGATCAGCGAGGTCCGATCGATCGAGGAGGTCGTCGTCTCGGACCCCGACGACGCGCGTGTCGATGCGTTCGTCGACGCCTACGACGATCGGTTCGATGTTCGCGCCGGCTCGATTACCGAGGCCGGCCACTGCGACATCCTCTCGACGGTAACCCCCGTCAAGGACCCCATCGTCAGCCCGGACGACGTCGGCGACCACACGCACATCAACGCGATCGGGGCCGACGCGGAAGGAAAACACGAACTGGCCGACGACCTCCTGCGGGCGGCCACGATCGTCATCGACGACCACGAGCAGTGCACTCACTCGGGCGAGATCAACGTCCCCTACCACGAAGGCACCCTGACCGACGCCGACATCCACGCCGAGATCGGCGAGGTCGTCGTCGGCTCGAAACCGGGCCGAACGGACGAGACGGGCGTCACCGTCTTCGATTCGACCGGGCTGGCCATCCAGGACGTCGCCGCGGCCCACGTCGTCTACGAGAACGCTCGAGCGGCGGACGACGGCCAGCCGTTCGATCTCGTCGGCGTCGGCGACGCGAACTGAAATCGCGTCCGCGTCGGACTATCGTCGATCGCGGAGTCGCCGGGGAATCGATCCCGTCATCCGGAGTTCGTCGCAGTAGTAGACGACGGGGTCGCCCGTCGGCGCCGGCAGGTCGTTCGCCACGAACATCGTATTCTCGTCGATCGTAACGGTCGCCGGCTGCAAGGGCCACGGGTCGTGTGCGATTTCGCCCGACAGGACGCCCCGGTTCTCCTCGGCGGCGTAGAACCGTCGCCGCTCGACGAGCCAGTGCGCCAGTGTCCCCGGCTCCGGGGTGAAGACGTCGCCGTCGGGCTGATACGTCGCGGAGAACCGCGCTGTGGACTGATCGTCGTCGAACCGCGGTCGAGCACCGACGGCGGTCTGGCTCCGCGTGCTCGAGAACGCGACGCCCTCGTCGTTGGCACCGACTCGCATGTGGGCGTGGTAGACCGGCAGCCGGGTCGTTCGGCCGACGGTCGCGGCGACCAACGGGCTTCCGACGTCGATACTGAAGAAGAACAGGCCGGGATCGCCGCGGTGGCGAACGTACGTCCGGGCGTTGAGTTCGGCGACCGCCGTTCGGGCGATGGGCGGCGATCCGCGGATACCGGCATTCGTGAGCACGAACGGCAAAACGCTGAGCCAGGCGTCGCCGTCGTACGTCTCGAGCGTCAACTCGTCGGGTACGTGCGAGCGAAGCGCGTCGGGATCGACGGGCCAGTTGAGAAACGATCCGTCGCGCCACGTCATCGACGCGACGTGTGGCGCGGCCGGCGACGATCCGTCGGCGAACGTCCATCGGAACGGGTCGGTTCGTGTCCGTCGTCGTGTCCGCGTCCGTTGCTGTCTGTGTTGTGTCATCCTCGAGAATCAGCGCGAGGGCTGTACGTCACGGTACGGCGGGAAACGATATAAAGTAGACAGTCGCCTGTCAGAAGTGGTGGTGGTTCGACACCGACCGCGGTTAGTCCTCGATCTCGATCGCCGGCCGACCGGGTTCGGCGTTTGTGAGCACGCTGTCGTCGGCCTCCTCGGCGTGGACGACCGACACCGTCGCGTCGAACTCGCGTTCGATCAGCCACGCGGCGGACTCGAGGGCCGCGTGCTCGTCCTCGGGACCGAGCGTCATCGAGAGCGCCTCGCGTTCGGCCTGCAGGTCCTGTCCGTAGCTGGCGGCGGCGTCACCCTGCTCGCGGATGTGTGATTCCTGCATGAGCTCGCCGATCAGGTTGTCGGCGTCGCTCTCGATCGCGATCTCGAGGGCGTCGTACGTCCAGTCGGGCGCGACGACGACGTCGATCGCCTCGGGGTCCTCGATGCCGGCCACCTCGACGATGTCGCGGATGTCCTCGCGGGTGTTCTGGACCAGCCGTCGGCGCTTGGCGACGTAGTCGCGGTCGACCTGCGCGGTCGGCCACTCGGCGTCGACGACGAACCCGTCGTACCCCAGTTCGTCCCACAGCTCTTCGGCGAGGTGGGGAGCGACCGGCGCGAGCAGGCGAACGACGGCCGACAGTCCGCGTTCGTAGGTTTCGGCGTGGGGCTCGGCGTAGTCGGCGTACTGCCGGAGCGTCCGCGTCAGATCCTGCGTCTCGCGCAGCGCTCGGTTGAACGTTAGCTCGTCGTACTCGCCGCTGGCGATGGCGATCGTCGCGTCGATCTCCGCGTCGACGTAGCTGGCGATGGCGTCGTCCTCGCCCTGGGGATCGTCCGACACGTAGCCATCCACCATCTCCTGCAGTCGACTCAGGAACGCGTACGTCGACCGAACGCCCTCCTCGCTCCAGTCGAAGTCGCGTTCGGGCTGGGCGGCCTGCATCACGAACAGGCGGGCCGTATCGGCGCCGTACTCCTCGACGATCCGCTGGGGCGAGACCGTGTTCCCCTTCGACTTGGACATCTTCTCGCCTTCGAGTTGGACCATCCCCTGGGCCAGCAGGTTCGTGAATGGTTCGCGGTGCTCGAGCCCCTCGTGATCCGCCAGCACCTTCGTGAAGAACCGGGAGTAGAGCAGGTGCATCACGGCGTGTTCGATGCCGCCGACGTACTGATCGACGGGCATCCAGTCGTTTGCTCGCTCGAGGTCGAAGGGGGCGTCCTCGAGGCCGGGCGAGACGTAGCGCAGGAAGTACCACGAGGAGTCGACGAACGTGTCCATCGTGTCCGTCTCGCGAGTGGCGTCGCCGCCGCAGTCGGGACAGGTCGTCTGCTTCCACTCCTCGGCGGCGTCAAGCGGATTTCCGGTGGTGTTGATGAATTCGGGTAACTCGACCGGGAGATCCTCGTCGGGAACCATAACCGGACCGCAGTCCTCGCAGTGAATCACCGGAATCGGGGTCCCCCAGTAGCGCTGCCGGGAGATTCCCCAGTCGCGAAGCTGGTACTGGGTGGACTCCGCGGCGCTCTCGATATCGGCGGTCAGCCGTTCGCGAGCCGTCTCGCTCTCGAGACCGGAGTACTCGCCCGAGTTCACGAGGATACCGTCGTCGGTGAACGCTTCCTCGCTGACGTCCGGCGCGTCGGGGACGGTCTCGCCGTCCCAGTCGTCCGGCTTCGGCGCGATGACGGGTACGATCTCCTCGTCCATCTTCGTCGCGAAGGCGTGGTCGCGCTCGTCGTGGCCCGGGACGGCCATCAGCGCGCCCGTCCCGACGTCCGAGAGGACGAAGTCGGCGACGTAGACGGGAATCTCCTCGCCCGTGACGGGGTTCGTCGCGGTCAGATCGGTCGCGACGCCGTTCGGTTCGTCGCCTTCGGGATCCGCTTCGTGTTCGATGAAGTGGCGAACGTCCTCGTCCGCCTCGGCCAACTCCTCACTGATCGGGTGGTCCGGCGCGAGCGCGAAGAACGTCGCCCCGTGAATGGTGTCGACGCGGGTGGTGAAGGCCTCGACGGAGCCATGGCCTGCGACCTGAAATTCCAGTTCCGTCCCGAACTGCCGCCCGATCCAGTTGCGCTGCATCTGGCGCACCGAGTTCGGCCAGCCCTCGAGGTCGTCGATATCCTCGAGCAACTCGTCTGCGTACTCGGTGATCCGCAGGAACCACTGCTCGAGTTCGCGCTGTTCGACCGGCGTGTCACAGCGCCAACAGAGTTCGGCCTCGCCCTCGACCTGCTCGTCGGCCAGCACGGTCTCGCAGTGGGGACACCAGTTGACCTCGGCATCGCGACGCTCGACGAGTCCTTCCTCGTGGAACCGCGAGAAGAGCCACTGGTTCCACTGGTAGTACTCCGGCGTGCAGGTGGCGATCTCGCGATCCCAGTCGTAGCCAAAGCCCATCGACTCCATCTGGTCGGTCATCGTGTCGATGCAGTCGAACGTCCAGTCTCGCGGATTGGTGTCGCGTTCCTTGGCCGCGTTCTCGGCGGGAAGACCGAAGGCGTCCCACCCCATCGGGTGGAGGACCTCGTCGCCCTGCATGCGTCGGAATCGCGCGTACGCGTCCGTAATCGTGTAGTTTCGGACGTGGCCCATGTGGAGTTTGCCCGACGGGTAGGGGTACATGCCGAGGACGTACGTCGGATCCTCGGCGTCGTCGGGCGTCCGATAGGCGTCTTCGTCGTCCCACGCCTCCTGCCAGCGCCGTTCGACCGCCGCGTGGTCGTATCCCGCGTCGCTCATTCTTATATACGTGTCCGGGCGTCGCCGCCCTATAGCTTTCGTCATGCTGTCCAAACGAATCGACGCTCGGACGAGGAATCGTCGTCTCGAGGCGTCAGTCGAAAGAGGCACCGGTCGAAAAAACGGTTGAAACGGACGATCGACGTATCCGAAGCTCCGTCACTCGATGTCGATCTCTTTCGACGTCTCGCCGCCGGTAACCTTCGGCAGTCGAACCGTCAGCACGCCGTTCTCGTAGCCGGCCGACACCTCCTCCTCCTCGACCGGTTCCGGAAGCCGAATGCGGCGGTTCGCCGACGTTCGCGTCCGTTCGCGCCGGAGGTAGCGCCCCTCCGCCGAGGCCTCCTCGTCCTCGCGGCTGGCCTCGAGGCGCAGCGTTCCCTCCGAGAGCGTCAGTTCGATGTCGTCGGTCTCGTAGCCGGGCAGATCGGCCGTGACGAGGTACTCCTCACCCGTGTCGACGACGTCGGCCGGGACCGATCCCGGCACCTGGAGACCGCCGCTGGTCATCCCCGATTCGACCTGCCGGCTGACGCGGTCGAGCATCTCCTCGATATCTTCGAACGGGTTCTTTCGCATACTCGCTGCTACGGGTTCAAGCAGGATAAATTCTGCCCGCGGTAGAAGGTCACAACCGACTACTCCGGCAGTGACACCAGTCCTACTCCGGCAGCGATACCAGTCCGTCCTCGAGCGCGTCTAACAGGACGTTACGCGCGTGGCCGTCCGGATCGACGCCGTCGTAGACCGCTTTCACCTCGTCGTCGGCGAGGAAGAAGGTTGTTCGCGTAGTGACGCCGCTATCCCGCAGTTCGACGCCGAAGGCGTCGGCAATCTCGGCGTCCGGATCGGCGAGCAGATCGAACTCGAGGCCCTCCTGTTGGCAGAAGGATTCGTGCGAGTCGACATCGTCCCGCGAGACGCCGTAGACCGTCACGCCGGCATCCTGATAGGTCTCGTGCTCGCGCTGGAACTGATTCGCTTCGATCGTACAGCCCGGCGTGTCGTCTTTCGGGTAGAAGTAGACGACCGTCGGTTCGTCGAACTCGAGGCTGACCTCCTCGCCGTCCTGGTTCGGTGCGGTCACGGTGGGGGCGTCGTCGCCTTCGTCGAGTGTCATATGCGTACTCCCGCGGGGATGCGGAAAACCGTTTGCGGTCCGACGAGGCTGACTGGTAGAGTCGCAGCAACGCCGCTTGACGAACGAAATTAAAGCAAATCGTTTCGAGACTGCCCTATTTCAGTTTCGAATCGCCGACCTACCCGACCACGTGCTCGGTGTCGTACGATCCCAGCCGCCGGACCCACCCCTTCTCCGCTAACTCCTCGAGATCCTCGATCGCCTCCTTCGTCCGGGACTCGTAGAGGCCGGCCTCGATGTCGACGTGGAAGACGTAGTCGCCCAGTCGCTGGCCGCTCGGGCGGGATTCAACCCGCGTGAGGTTGATGTCGCGGTTCGCAAAGGGCTGGAGTAACTCGAGCAACAGCCCCGGGTAGTTCGCGTTCGGGTAGACGACGAGCGAACTCTTGCCGCCGCCCTTCGAGCGCTCCTCGGCGGGCGCGAGCGCGAAGAAACGCGTCGCGTTCGAATCCTGATCCTGAATGTCCTCGGCGAGGACCTCGATGCCGTCGCCGCCGTTGTCCGGGTGGGCGATGCCCGCGATCGAGGGGTCGTCGCGGGCGAACTCGACGCTCTGGGCCGTGCTCGCGACGGCCTCGAGCGTGGCGTCGGGGTACTCGCGCTCGAGGTAGGAGCGACACTGGGCGAGCGCCTGCGAGTGGCTGGCGACGGTGTCGAACTCCGGCCCCTGTGCGAGGAGCGCGTGTTTGATGGGGGTGACGATCTCGCGGACGACGGCGACGTCGTACTCCGCGAGCGCGTCGAGGCTCTCCGTGACGGAGCCCTCGATGCTGTTTTCGATCGGAATGACGCCGCGGTCGTACTCGCCGCCCGCGACGGCGTCAACGATCGCCGTCACCGACTGGCGGAAGTCGATTTCGTCGCCGTTCGCGACCGCCGTCGCCGCCCGGTGCGAGTAGGTTCCTTCGGGACCCAGCGTAACTGCAGCCATTGCGTGGTGATACCCGCGACGGGATGAAAAGACCTCGGGTCCGATAGCAGTCGACCGTCGGTTCGTGACTTAGGCCGTCGCCGTGACGATATCGTCTTCGTACTGGCCGACAGCCTCGAGGACCGCGTTCCGGTCGTCCGCCGGGATATCGAACTCCTCGAGGGTGGCCTCGAGGTGGGCGACGATAGCGTCGAAGTCGGGTTTCGTGATCTCTAGGTCGTCGTGTGCGGCCTCCATGTCCGCACCGGAGTAGTCGACGGGACCGCCCGCGACCGCGCTGATAAACTGAGTCTGGTGGGCGCGTTGTTTCTGCATATCGACGTCGTCGAAGTAGTGGGCAACCTGTTCGTCTGCAATCACGCGTTCGTAAAACCGGTCGACGACTGCCGCGATGGCGTCCTCGCCGCCGAGTCGGTCGTACAGAGTTTCGCTCATCCGGCCGGTCCTACGAATGGCGGG
This sequence comes from Natronorubrum amylolyticum, assembly GCF_052040145.1. Lineage (NCBI taxonomy): Archaea > Methanobacteriati > Methanobacteriota > Halobacteria > Halobacteriales > Natrialbaceae > Natronorubrum > Natronorubrum amylolyticum. The sequence goes on along the minus strand of NZ_JBPPFW010000005.1, from coordinate 219,348 downwards.
TGTATAAGTGTCCGTCCGAACGTGTTCCCACCGGAATTCCCGGAAGAGATATATCGTCGATATTAGTCAGATCTCGCCACGAGTGGTTCGTAACGGAGGTCCGTAGAGACATATAATCGGGTCGACCAGTCAGCGTCCGACAAGCGTGCGCTTTTCATACCCGAGGCGACGACTCATCTCTATGAGAACGCGCGGGACGCTTCGATTGGCGACACGGGGGTCCACACTCGCTCGGCGGCAGGCCTCGCTGGTACAGGAGGCATTGGAGGATCGGCGGTACGAGGTCGAACTCGTCACCGTCGAAACGACGGGCGACCAGATCAGAGACGAACTGATCCATCGACTGGGGAAGACCGGCGCGTTCGTCCGGGAACTCGACGAGCGCGTCCTCGAGGGCGACCTCGACGGCGCGATCCACTCGATGAAGGACATGCCCACAGAACAGCCCGAGGAGCTGGTGACCGCCGCGGTGCCGGAACGCGGAAAACCGGGCGATATCCTCGTCACGCCAGACGGCTCGACGCTCGAGGACCTGCCCGACGGCGCGACCGTCGGCACCTCGAGTCTCCGCCGTCGCGCGCAACTGCTCTCCGAGCGACCCGACCTTACCGTCGAGCCGCTGCGCGGGAACGTGGATACGCGCCTCGAGAAGCTGCTCGCGCCCGCGCTGCAGGCGGAACACGAGGAGCGGACGGAAGCTGACAAAGAGCGCAAGGGGAACACCGGGAACGACGACTTCGAACCCGAGTTCGACCAGCCCGTCGACGACTGGTTCGACGGCCTCTCCGAACTCGAACGACAGGCCCTCGGCCGCGAGGTCGAGACCGAGTTCGACGCCATCGTGCTGGCCCAGGCGGGCCTCGAGCGCAGCGGCTTCGCCCACTACGTCGACTACCGGAAGCTGCCGACGAACGCGTTCGTCCCCGCCCCGGGCCAGGGCGCGCTGGCGGTGACCGCGGTCGACGGCGAGACGGCCCGCGAGATCCAGTCGGTGATCGACCACCCGCGAAGCCGCGTCGAGACGACGGTCGAACGAACGATCCTCGCGGAACTCGGCGGCGGCTGTATCGCGCCGATCGGGATCTACGCGGTCGTCCAGGGCGAGTACGTCCACGCGAACGTCAGCGTCTTCGACCGCGACGGCGAGGAGTCGGTCGTCGCGGGCCGCGACCTGCCGATCGAGAGCCACGCCGAGGCTGCTCGCGAGTTCGCGCAGGATCTGGCCGACCGCGGCGCCGCGGAGCTGATCGAGCGAGCGCGCGAGGAAACCGACGACGAGGGCGACAAAGACGGCGTCTCCGAGGCGGACAAGCCGGAGGGGAAGTAGATGACGAACGCGAACACGTCGACTGATACCACCGAGTTCGAATCCATCGACGTCGACCCCGGCACCGTCTACCTCGTCGGCAGCGGTCCCGGCGACCCCGAACTCCTGACCGTCAAGGCCCACCGGCTGCTCGAGTCGGCCGACGTCGTCCTCCACGACAAGCTTCCGGGCCCGAAGATCATCGAGATGCTCCCCGAGGACCGCCGCAAGGACGTCGGCAAGCGCGCCGGCGGCGAGCGCACGCCCCAGTCCGAGATCAACGAGCGACTGGTCGAACTCGCCCGCGAAGGGAAGTCGATCGTTCGGCTCAAGGGCGGCGACTCGTTCGTCTTCGGCCGCGGCGGCGAGGAGGCCGAGTATCTCGCAGCCCACGACGTACCGTTCGAGGTCGTGCCCGGAGTCACGTCTGCCATCGCCGCGCCCGCGGTCGCCGGCGTCCCGGTCACCCACCGCGATCACGCCTCCTCCGTCTCGTTCGTCACGGGTCACGAGGACCCGACCAAGGAGGAATCCGCCGTCGACTGGGGCGCCCTCGCCGCAACCGGCGGCACCATCGTCGTCCTGATGGGCGTCGGTCGGCTTCCCGACTACACGACGGCCTTACTCGAGTCCGGCATGGACCCCGGGACGCCCGTCGCCCTCGTCGAACGCGGCACCTGGCCGGGCCAGCAGGTCGCGACGGGAACGCTCGAGACCATCGTCGACGCCCGCGACGAGGCCGATATTTCGCCACCCGCTGTGACGGTGATCGGCGACGTCGCCGGCAGTCGCGAGTCGGTGGTCGACTTTCTGCAAAACGACTACGGCGACGTCAGCGAGGACGACTGAGAGGGACCCACGATGAGCGAGATACCAGAGACCCCCGTCGTCGCCGTCTTCCGCCCCGACGACGAACGGATCGAAGATGCTGTCAGCCTGCTGGAGGACCTCGACGCCGACCCCGTAGCGGATCCGATGCTCGCCGTCGAACCGACCGACGCGACGCCCCGAACCGACGCCGAGTACGTCGTCTTCACTAGCAAGACGGGTGCGGAACTCGTCTCCGGGGCGGGCTGGGAACCCAGCGGCGAAACCGTCTGTGCGATCGGTCCCGCGACGGCCGACGCGCTCCGCGGGGAAGGGTACGCAGTCGACATCGTCCCCGAGGAGTTCACCTCGAGCGGACTCGTCGCCGCGCTAGCAAACGAGATCGACGGCGCGCGCGTCGAAGTCGCCCGCAGCGACCACGGTAGCCCGGTGTTGCTCGAGGGGCTCGAGGCCGCGGGCGCGTACGTCCACGAAACGGTCCTCTACCGACTGGTGCGACCCGAGGGGAGCGGCGAATCCGCCGCTCTCGCCGCCGCCGGCGACCTCGACGCCGTCTGCTTCACCTCGTCGCTGACCGTCGAACACTTCCTCGAGGCCGCGGCCGACCACGGACTCCGTTCGGAGACACTCGAGGGACTCGCCGAGGCCACCGTCGGCGTTATCGGCGCGCCCACGGCCGAAACCGCCGCCGCACACGGACTCGGCGTCGACGTAGTACCCGACGAGGCCACGTTCGAGGCGCTCGCGCGGGAGACGCTCGAAGCCGTTCGACGCGCTAACGAGTAACAGGCTAGTCACGCGATCGAAGCGATCAGACGGGCGCAGAGCGCGTGAGAGTCGCACACAACCAGCGCTGGCAAGGTCAACGTCTACCCTCGCGAACCCCCTTCTATCTACTATCAATGGCAGTAGAAACGTTCCGTAAGGGTAGCCTGGATCCGCCGAACTCCGTCGGGCTCCGAGCCGCGTTTCTCGTCCTCTGGGCGATCGACGCCATCGCAGCGACGCTGTTCTTTCTGGTTCCGTACGCGACCGAACTCAACCCAGTTACCGTCTTCTTCTACGGGTTGTTCGGCCTGCCCGGCGTCCTGCTCGCGGCGCTCTGTTACGCCGCCGCCGTCGTACTGATCGGTCACGTCCTCTCGGACCCGATGGACGTCCGCTTCGTCGGAGTCGTCGTCGTCCTGTACACCTTGTTCGCGGTCAACAACATCCTCCTACTCCTGTTCCGCGAACCGGTGGTCGAGATGCTCTTTCTCTGAGCCAGACCGCAACTTTATGACCGAAGCCGCACCAACGATACCTCCATGGCTGGGCCAGTACCCGAACTCGAGGATTGTGCGACTCGGTGTGCAACGCGGCTGTCCGACGCCGACCGCGTGCTGCTGGCCTCCCACATCGACGCCGACGGGCTGACCAGCGCCGCAATCGCCGCGAGCGCGCTCGAGCGGGCCAAGATCCCGTTCGAGACGGTATTCGAGAAACAGCTCGACGAGACTGCTATCGCCGATATCGCGGCGACTGACTACGAGACCGTACTCTTTACCGACTTCGGAAGCGGCCAGCTCGAGATCATCGGCGAACACGAAGAGAGGGGCGACTTCACGCCCGTCATCGCGGACCACCACCAGCCCGCCGACCGGGAGACCGAGTACCACCTCAATCCGCTCCTGTTCGGGATCAACGGCGCCTCCGAACTCTCGGGTGCGGGCGCGAGCTACGTGCTCGCGCGTGCGCTCGCGGAGGTTCAAAACGGAGAGTTGCGTTCGACTGAAGAGACGTCGGCAGACAGTGAATGGACGGACCCGCGATCCGACGGCGGGATCGTCACTGCGAGCGGGACCAGCGACGCCCGCACCGACAACCGCGATCTGGCCGCGCTGGCCGTCGTCGGGGCCGTCGGCGACATGCAGGCCTCGAGCGGCGAACTCCACGGTGCGAACGCCAAGATCGTCGAAGAGGGCGTCGAGGCCGGCGTCGTCGAAACCGGCACTGATCTCGCACTCTACGGGAAACAAACTCGCCCCCTCCCCAAGCTGTTCGAGTACGCCACCGACGTCCACATCCCCGGCATCTCCAACAGCGAGGGCGGTGCGCTTCGATTCCTCGACGGCCTCGACCTCGAGTTGAAACGGGACGGCGAGTGGCGCCGGTGGTCCGGTCTCTCGAACGACGAGAAACAGACCGTCGCCAGCGCACTCGTCCAACGGGCCGTCTCGAAAGGCGTTCCCGCGTCGAAGATCGACCAACTCGTCAGCACCGCCTACGTGTTGCCCGCCGAACCCGTCGGCACCGAACTCCGAGACGCCAGCGAGTTCTCGACGCTGCTCAACGCGACCGCTCGCTACGAACGCGCCGACGTCGGCCTCGGCGTCTGTCTCGGGGATCGGGGTGACGCACTCGAGCGGGCCCGAAAACTCCTCCGGGACCACCGACGAAACCTCTCGAACGGAATCGACCTCGTCACGCGCGAGGGCGTCACGCACGAGGACCACCTCCAGTGGTTCGACGCGGGCGACGAGATCCGCGAGACCATCGTCGGCATCGTCGCCGGGATGGCGATGGGGAACGAGAGGATCAGCCGATCGAAGCCGATCCTCGCGTTCGCGGAGAAAAACGAGGACGAGGTGAAAGTTTCCTCCCGCGGGACCCACAATCTGGTCCGCCAGGGACTCGACCTCTCGGTCGTCATGGGCGAGGGCTCTCGAGCCGTCGGCGGCGACGGCGGTGGACACGACGTTGCCGCCGGTGCGACGGTGCCGAAAGGCGAAGAACAGACGTTTATCGAGCGGGCCGACGAGATCGTCGGCGAGCAACTCTCCTGAACGGCGCGTCGCGATCGTTAGCTCGATCGATCCATCGATGCCGGCACCGTCGGCACCAGCGGCGCGCGTTTGGTCAACAGATACGTCGACTTGCGGACCGCCCCCTTGGCGTACTGGACCGTGCTCTTATGGATCGGCGTGCGCTTGCCGCGGATCTGTGTTCGGCCCTCGAGGATGGCGTCGACGAGTTCATCGCCATCGATATCCGCCTTGGTCGGGTTTTCGGCGTCGGGCGTGACGAGGATTTCCGTGTAGGCCTTGCCGACGTTGGGGAGGTAGTGGGCGTCGCTCGCGCCGATCTCCGGATAGTCGCGACGGCGCGCGAACGTGCGAGCGCGACGGTTTCGATAGCCCGTAAAGACCATCGAGTTGTAGGTCTCGATCGCGTCGGCGTCCTCGATTCGCCGTTTGCGGACGCCGTGACGACTGCGCTGGAAGGGGTGGGGGACGATTGCGATTCCGCCGAGTTCACGAACGGTTTCGACGGTTTCCATGAACGGTTGACCGGGGTCGGGTCGCTGTTCGACACCGATCGCCAACAGGTGGCCGTGACGAGTCGAGACCTCGACACCGGGGATGCCGATCAGGCCGTACTCCGGCGCGAGTTCGGCGGCCCGAATCGACTCGCTGATCTCGTCGTGATCGGTGATAACGACCCCGTCGAGTCCGATATCGGCCGCCTGCTCGAGGATGAGTTCGATCGGTTCGTGCCCGTCGTACGAGTCGTCCGAGTGGACGTGGAAGTCGATAGCAAAGGGAATCTGAGATATCATAGGACCATCGGGTGGCTTCCGTGCCTACCCATTCGCAGACGAGGGCATAAGCGCTCCGCTGGATATCTTCTCGACGGATCGGCGCGATTCAATATCGCACTATGAGGTATATCGTACGATTACTCGGCAGTTCGATCGACGGATAACGGAAAAGCGGTTCGGACGAGTCGGAGCGTCGAACGCGTCCACTCCGCCCGAGAGACTACACACTCGACTCGAGCACCAAACATCGAACGCTGGCGTTCGAGATGATCGACGCAGCTCGGGTCGGTGAGAGTCGATTACAGCGATTGGGGTTCGATCCAGTCTAAACGCTGCTCTACCGACGTACCGGATGAGACATCTCGGGAAAACGAATTGTACAACGAGAGTACCCGATCCGAAACGAGAAGGATCACCGTGCGCTCGAGAACCAGAATCAGCGGGAGTCAATAGTGGGATCGATCTGCTACCGTGGCATGACTGAGAACAGAAGTCACGCGAGTTCCTGAGATCCACCCGCTGATAATCCTCATGCCAGTTCAGCAAACGCCTCCCGAACCGGCGGTGGACGGGGCAGCTACATCGAAATCTGCTGTGCCGAAATCCGACAGTCACGATGCCGGTCGAAAGAGAGACAGCAGAGCGCGTTTGCTGGTGTGTGCCGGCGATCTGGAACTACCCGCGACTCGACTCACAAACGGACAACAGCAGCCTCCCTACGGGACCCGCAGATCGTAGAGAGAAGCGATATATCGCATTTCGCGATATCGAATCGGCTATCGCCCCGCCGACCGGGTAGTAGGCGCTTACTTCGTCGGCAACTGCCCGTCCGGAACGACGTCCGAGAACCGAACCCGGTTGAGGACATCCTGTATCTCGATTGGCCCGTTCAGTTCGCCGACGGATTCGTGGATGTGGTGCATACATTGAAGCACGCCCTCGACGGCTGCTCGGCGAGTCGAGACGCGGCCGATCGACTCGGCGATCGTCTGATCACCGAGCGAGTACTGGTATTGGAGTTCCCAGCATCGACTGAGTCCGAGTCCGGGATGAGACCGATTAGCCGCCGTTCGATCCGCGACGAGCTCGATCGGCGGCTGTCTGTGACGATACGCGAACTGGCCGTCAGAGAACATCACGGCTCCCCATCCCGGTGGCAGCTTTTCGCGTGGAATGGGGGGGTTATCCGGGGACATGTGCCTCGTGAGGAGCGTCGAAGGAGTGTTGGTTCCGCTTGCGCACGCATCCTCCGTATGTAGGACACCCCTACCGAGTTAGCTGGTTGTCACGTTCTGAGAACGAGTCCCGTGGCGTAGAAATCAACCGCTCGAATCACGGCGCGACTGCCGACCGATCGTCCGACTTTTGTCTCCGCTCGCCTTCGGTTCGCGTATGGCCGACTTCGATCCCGAGAAATTCGAAGACAAGTACGCGAACTACTTTCCCGAACTCCAGCAAGCGTACAAGAACGCGTTCAACCGAATGAACGACAACTACGACTCCGAACTCGTTCACGCGATCGACCAGCAGGTGTTGAACGAGAGCGAACCGTTCTACGAGGGTGAGGGGGAGTTCCGCATCGAACTGCCCGACAACCCTCACGGACGACTGTCGGGCGTCCTCGTCGAGGAAGAGCGATTCGAGCAGGTTCTCGAGAAACACGTCGAGGAGATCGAAACCGAACTCGAGCGCGTTTTCGGATTCGCCTGATCGACCAGCCAGAACTGATAACGTGTTCCCAGACGAACATAGATGACGGAAGGTTTAGGGGGTCTCGTACCCAAGCGCATCGTATGAGTACCGAGACCCAGAACGACGGGGACGACCTCGAGGACCGCGTCGCGAACTTCCTGCGTCGGAACTTCCCGCAGATTCAGATGCACGGTGGTAGTGCGGCAATCCAAGACCTCGACCGCGAGACCGGCGAGGTCACCATCGCGCTCGGTGGCGCCTGCAGTGGCTGTGGCATCTCGCCGATGACGATTCAAGCGATCAAGAGCCGAATGGTCAAGGAGATTCCCGAAATCGAGAAGGTCAACGCCCACACCGGCATGGAAGGCGAAGCCGACATGGGCGGCGGTGGCGGCATGAGTCCATCGTTCCCCGGCGAAACCGTCGATGACGACGGCGACGCCGACGAAGGTCCCGAAGCCCCGTTCTAAGTTCTCGAACGTTCGATTCGTTTGTTTTCGACTGAGGTCACAATCACTGAGCCGCCGGTACGGCCGCGAGCTACTTTTGAAACCAACGACGGCGGACATCGTGGTCGAACAGCGCAAACGCTCGCCGTCGGTCGATCACTATCGATTTCGTATCGTCACATGCAGTGTACGGGTGGTCGATTAGCGAAGCCCGCGTCCTCGCTCCCACGTCCGAATCAGCGCCGTCAGAAGGCGGTTCGTCGGTGTCTCGAGCCCCAGTTCAGACCCTCGGTCGACGACGAAGCCGTTGATCGCGTCGATCTCGGTGCGTCGCTCGGCGAGGATATCCTGGTGCATCGAGGAGGTGTTGGCCGCGGTATCGGCGGCGACGGACTCCATCGCGTCGATAGCCACACGATTCGACAGCTCCACGTCATCTGCGCGGGCGACGCGGGCCACCTCGCGTGCGGCCACGCGCGAAACGTCGTTCGCCTCGCGCTCGAGTACGGCGCCGTTTTTAGTTCTGGTCAGCGCTGTCACGGCGTTGATTCCGGCATTGACCGCGAGTTTCTCCCACAGGCGACGGGGCATGTCGTCGGCGACGGTGGTCTCGAGGCCGGCCGCCGAGAACAGGTCGCCGATCCGGGTGGCTCGCTCCGATGAACCCCCGTCTCGTGCACCGAGGACGACGTCGCCGATGCCGGTACACTCGATCACGCCCGGTTCTCGCAGGAGGGCACCGTAGGAGACCGTTCCGGCGAGGACGGGTGACTCGAGCGCGGTTGCGAGTACCTCCTCGTTTCCCATCCCGTTCTGGAGGGAGAGGACGGTGTCGTACGACCTAGTCGCGAGGGTTTCGGCGGCTGCTGCCGTGTCGAACGATTTGACCGTGACGATCGCGAGGTCGGCCGAGCGGTTGCGACCGTCGGTCGTCGCACGGGGAGTGGTCGTCGCCTCGAGTTCGCCGACGACCTCGAGACCCGTCTCGCGAACGGCGCGTACGTGGGGGTCGCGTCCGACGAGCGTGACGTCGTGTCGTGACTCGCGCGCGAGGACCCCACCGACGAGACTGCCGAGGCTGCCGGCTCCGAAGACCACGATCTTCATATCGGAGGATGGGGCCACCGCGATAAAAACGGTTGTCCTAATCCTCGGTCCAGTAGTAGAGGTTCTCGCGTTCGGTCCCACAGGAGGGACAGCTCTCCGGCAACTCCTGGTCGAGTTCGTCCATTTCGCCACACTCGAGACAGCGCCACATCAGGTGTGCTTCACCGAACTCGTGGCCCGACCGAACGTGGTCTACGCTCAGCCCCTCGAAGCCGTCGCGGAGGGTGACGTAGAAGCCATCCTCGTCGAAACCCCGAATGTGGCCGACCTGTTCGCCGTCCTCGGTGTAGAGTGTGGTTCCGAAGCCGAGTCGCGGGGGATCTTGCTCTGTGGCCATGTCGATAGCTCACGCTTCGAAGCGGTATAAAGCCGTCACGGTGTTCAGATCGGCTGACTAACGCGGTTGTGGGACTCTCTCCGAAACGTGGGCGAGTAGGTGATAAATGAATAGCCGCGATACCAAATGCGCAACATCAGCGGTGACGGCTCCGACTTCCGCCGACCCCATGTCAGAGTACCACACGGTAATAGAAAACAATATACAGCCCCCGTGCAGATACTCGGACCATGATAGATCGTCGCACCACTGGGGGACCCACCGGTGCGTTCCCAGTCAACCCACACCGTTTCGTACCGCCCGGGAACGAACCTCGATGGGTGACTGGTGATAGAAAGGCCGACAACGGGCGAGTCAAAGTGGCGGCTATGTGCCCTCCATCGGCGCTTGCGGAGCGACGACGCCGTCGCAGTTCGATCGCCGGTTCACCGCTCTGCCGTCCCGTAAACGGCGTGATCCGACCATGACTGGCACCGGCGTCGCGACTATCGACGACTGTCGGATCGCCTATCGGCGGGCCGGCACGAGCGGTCCGCCCGTCGTCCTCTGTCACGGGGCGGGCATCGACGACGCGACGGTTTCGTGGCGACACGCCATCGACGCATTGTCGGACGAGTACCGCGTTTACGGCCTCGATTGGCCGGAGTACGGCCGGAGTACGGGCGACGTCACACACACCATCGAGACGTACGTCGACGTCCTCGAGGGGTTCATCGAGACGATTCCCTACGAACGAGTCTCGCTCGCCGGCATTTCGATGGGCGGCGGGGCCGCGCTCGGCTACGCGCTCGAGCACCCCGACCGCGTCGAGCAGTTGGCGCTCGTCGACAGCTACGGGCTCGGGGGTCGACTCCCGAACGCGCTCCCCTGGAAACTCCTCTCGCAGGTCCCCGGAATGACCGAGTTCGGCAAAATCGCCGCCGGCGCGACGACCGATAGCGTCCGCATGGTGCTCGACAGTCTCGTCGCCGACTCGAGCGCGCTTCCCGATCCGTTCGTCGAGGACGTCAGGCAGAAACTGATGGAACCGGGCTCGATTCAAGCGTTCAAAGAGTTCCAGAACAACGAACTCTCGTTCAACGGCCGCGTCGCGACGAACTTCGTCGACGAACTCGACTCGCTTGCCGTGCCAACGCTGCTCGTCCACGGGAAGGAGGACCCACTGGTCCCCGTCGAGTGGTCGGCCCGCGCAGCGCGCCGGATTCCGGATGCCGAACTCGATCTGGTCAGAAACTGCGGCCACTGGACGCCTCGAGAGCGGCCCGAGCGGTTCAACGAGAGTCTCCGAAACTGGCTGCCCGACTATCGACGCGTTCCGAAGCCACGGTATCCGAAAGCACAGATGCCCGGGATTACTCGAGCGAGTTACTGATCGGTTTCGTCTACGTTTTCAGCGAACTGGCCGGGAGCAGGGCTCGAGTATCACGAGAGTCATGCGACTCTACGAAAGAGCAAGCTCTTTCGAGCGGGGAGGGACCAGCGGTCCCTCGAGCAGTCGGCGCTTCGCGCCGACGACCTCGCGGAAGCTTTGCTTCCGCTCAACGGGGAGGCAGGCGGGTGACCGACGCTCATCGCGAGTGAGGCCGAAGACTGAGCGAACGAGGGCTCGGAAGTCCCAGCCCACGAAGCGAACGAAATGAGCGAGTCGGAACGTCTTCGGGTGCTTTTTATCGAAATGTTGCCGAGGGACGCCGAGACGGCGAACGCCGTCTCGGCAGACCACAGAGCAACATTTCGGTCTACATGAAATCCTCGATCCCGCTCTGCTTGTTCTTGTCGTTCTCGAAGATGCTCTCGAGGGCCTTCTCGAGTACCTCCAGGCGCTGTTTCGTGTAGTCCCGACAGTCGTACTCCTCGGCGACCTGAATCGCCGTCTGCATGTACTTGTTCACGGAGCCCTTGTGGACGGTGAGGTTGACGCGACCGCCACACTCCCGGCAGTCGCCGGTCAGGGGCATCCGCCGGAACTTCTCGCCGCAGTCGAGACAGCGGGTCTCTTGCCGGGAGAACGCCCGAAGGTTCCCGATGAGATCCGGCAGGAAGTGGTACTCGATGACCCGCTCGGCGACGTCCGTCTCGTCGACCGACTCGAGTTTGCGCGAGAGCTCGAGCTGGGCGTCCATCTTGTCCATCATCGAGCCGAGCGTCTTGTACGCCGAGAGGTCCGGGCCCATCGCGATATCGGTGGTGTCGTGGGTGTGCTCGAAGCCGGTGTACTCGCCGTCCGTTCCGAGGGTGTCCTCGCCGATCTGGATGTCGACGGATTCGGGGTCGGCCTGCTCTAAGGTCGCGAGGTAGAACTCGCGAGGGTACTGGGAGACGATATCCATGTTGTGGGCCTCGTCGTCGATCTCGGAGGGATCGATCCGGGAGGACATGACGAGAGGTGCGTCCATTTTTCCGCCTCTCTGATCTGGCAGGAAGCTGGTACTAAAGTTCAGTAACCCGTCCATTAGCAGCATGACGCAATCTTCGTCACCGTCACAATTACGGCGCTTAGCCGCGTGAAAGTACGGATGCGCATATCCGACTGCTGCGCTCGTGAAACCAATCACTCTCCCGACAGTTGCCGCACTCGTGTGCGGCGCCATCCCGAACACCAACTCGCCGACGAGTTCCTGTCGGTCGTCGATCTCGTAGAACCGCTCGAGTCCGTAGTACTGCTCGAGCAGGTCGTCGATGAAGTCCGCGGTCTGCATCATGTGCTCGGCCGCGCCGTCGGAAAGGACGATATCCTGCACTTTGAGTTCGACTAGCTGGTCCTCGTGGGTCAGGGGATCGCCGCGCATGTCCTCCTCGTAACCGAGCGCCTGCAGTTGGCCGACGTCGATATCGAGTTCGGCGGCCCGGACCGACGTGACGGGCAGGTCGGTCATGTCGTAGCGGACGGTGCCGTCCTTGAACGTCGAGACATCGTGTTTGGCCCGCAGAATTCCCTTCTCGATCGGTTCGGGGACCTTCGTGTTCGAGGACAACCCCTTAACGCCTTTCAGAATCTCGAAAGCGTTCTCGCGCTCGCCGACCGACTCGAGGGCGTTGCGGTACTCCTCGTGGATGTCGACCTCGATATTTTCGACGCAAGTGGCCTCGCGCTCGCAGTGACCGCACTCGACGCGGCCGGCCTCGTCAGGTTCGATTCGGGTATCGCAGTCGGGACAGCGGTAGTCGGGGTTCGTTCGGGCCTCACACTCCGGACAGCGGTTCTTGAACGTCTCCGTCTCGCAGTCCGGACAGCGGTTGCGGCCGATCTGGACCTCGACGACGCCGGGGGTGTCGGACATCGTCTCGGCGTGTTTGGCCGCGTTGGCGACGTTGCGCTGTGCGCCGCCGGCCTCGCCGATGGGGAACAACGTGTGGACGGGCGGGCTCAGGTCTCGGCGTTCGGACTTCTCGGGGCGGCCCATCCGGTTGCCGATCCGGGTCGGGGCCCGCTCACGGACCGCGAAGGGGGCGACCTCGTTGACCGCCTCGATGGCGTTGTCGCCCTCGGTCTCGTGGCCCCACGTTCGGGCGCGCTCGGAGAGGTCCGCGTCGCTCCAGGTGCGCTCGAGTTCGACGCTGGGCGTCCCATCCTGCCCGTCGGCGTCGAGTGCAGCCCCGTCGGTGACGGCCTGTCGTGGTTCACACCCAAGCGTTCGCGCGAACGGCCGCCAGTCGTCGATCTCGATCCGATCCTCGTCCGCGCGCTGGCGGTGTTCGATGATGATCGTCTCGAGGGCGACCGCGGTCGACTCGTCGTACTCGATCACGAGGGTGCCGTCGCCGTCGGCGTCGTTTTCGACGCGGCCGTCGGCGACGGTCGCCGCGAGGTCACAGAACGTCTCGGTCGAGATGTCGTGCCAGAGGTAGGTGTACTGCGGATGTAGCGGCGCGTCGTAGTTGGTGGCCCACTCGAGTGCCTCGTCGGCGTCGGGAAACTCGAGGTCGATTCGGGGGTCGTCCTCGAGGGCCTGCGTGTCTGCACCGGCGTCCGCCATGTCCTGGATCCACCACTCGTAGACGTAGGAGGCCGGGGCGAGCGGGTGGTTGTTCTCGACGAACTCCCCGTAGTTGACCAAATACTCGCCGGTATCGAGGATCTTCTCGACGCCGTTTCTGATCTCGAGGGCCTCCTCGGGGTCGTCGATCCGGCGGACGTCGCCGTTCGCCAGTTTGACCGTCGGGCCGTCGATGCTGTCGACGGGGATGACGCCGTGGGCCTTCCCGGGTCGTTCGGTCTTGATCTGGGTGCCGGTCGCGAGGAAGTCGTCGACCAGATGCATCGTCGCGGGGTGGACCCCACCGGTCGCGAAGCCGTGGTTGCGCGCGCGGCCGTACCGGAGTCGAAAGCCCCCCTCCGCGCTGGGGTGAGAGAAGACTGGCCGGCCGGCGATCAGATCCCGGAGGAACTTCCCCGATGGCTCGGCTCGCGGCGGGCCGGCCGATTCTTCGGCGGTCTCGCTGTCGGCGTCGTCAGCGTCGCCGTCGCTCCCGTCCGTCTCCGCGTTCGCGTCCGTCCCGTCGCCGTCTCCGTCCGCATCGCCGTCGGCTGTGTCCCCTTCGTCGTCGGCGTAGTTGCCGTCGATCAGGTCCTGCAGCCACGGCCAGTCGACCTCGTCCAAGTTGCGGGTGTAGCGCTGGATCTTCGGGGCCTTGAGCGCGATCCCCTCGGCCATGACGAGACACATCCCGCCGCGGGCGCTGTTGGTGTCGACGCGCTCTAAGTCCCGAAATCCGGACACCTCTTCGTCGCCCGTCGCCTCCCCGTCTAACATGATCGGGAGGTTCTTGGCGATGAACTTGGCCTCCTTCGCCTTCGGCGTGTACTGGAGGCCGGTCTCCTTGTCGTAGAGCGCGAGCTCCTCGGCGTAGCGTTCGATCTCCTCCTGTCGCGCGCCGTACTGGTCGATGCCGACGAGCGCTCGCGTGTAGTCCGCCACGAGGACGGACAGGGCCTGTGCCGTCCCGCCCGCGGAGCGGATCGGCCCGGCGTAGTAGACGTTGACGAACTCGGTGCCGTCGTCGTTCGTGAGAATTTCGACCCTGTCGATTCCCTCGATGGGGGCGGCGACGACACCCTCGGTCAGCAGGGCGACCGCGGTCCGAACTGCCCCTTCGATCTTCCCGGCTTTCGTCTCGTAGTCGCCGACGCGGCCCTCCGCGAAATCCTTCGCGAGTTCGAGGGCGGCCTCCTCACGAGACATCTCGCCCTCGAGTTCGCGGACCCGTTCGGCGACGCCGTCGATCCCGAGGATGTTCTCGACGCGGTCGGCCATGTCCTTGGCGACCGGAATCTCGACCTCGGGTTCGGGATCCGCGCCGCGTTCTTTGGCGCGCTCGGCGACGTCGAACGCCTCGTCTAACTGGGACTCGAGTCGCTGGAAGTACCGGGAGTCTTCCTCGCGCATGTCAGAGCCAGAGGTCGAGTTCGGTGGTCTCGTCGTACTCGCGCACCAGTTCGTCGGCGAAGACGCGCATGTAGACTTCGCCCGCCCAGACCGTCGCCTCGTTCAGGTGGCCCGCGAGGGCGTCGCCGTCGGGGTCCGAGAGGACGGCGTGGGTGTGCGCGAACCGTTCGCCATCCAGCCACGAGACGTTGCCGACGCAGCTGGCGACCTCGAGCGGCTCGTCAAACTCGACGGCCTCGTACGTGCAGTCGTCCTGATCGTAAAACCAGATTTCGGCGTCCTGGACCGCTCCGAGGGCCTGAAACCAGGCCGCGTCGGCCTCCACTTCTGCCGCGAGCGACTCGATTTCGGCCCGCCAGTCGGCGCCGGTCTCGAGGCGGGCGACATACTCCGATTCCGTCTCGACCGCCCTGTAGTTCATACCAGATATCACTGGTGCTACGACAAAAATGTCACTGGTACACTGCCGACGAACGTCGGGCGCTCTTGAGACGAACGGAGGTCCCGACGCGAACGCGTTCGAATGGCGTGTCGGTACTGTGTGGGATGGTGGCAGTACCGAGTGGGGTGGCAGTACCGAGCAATGTGTCGGTATCACCACGAATGAGCGTGTGAGCGGACGAGTGACAAGGTAATCGCATTACCGTTCGGAAACCTTCACTGATGTAATAACGACATCACGCAAGTAGAGATGTGTCGGAGACCGAATCCGTATGTGTAGAGTAAAATTCCCTTGAAAATCGTAGGCCCCTGCTACCAATGTACATAGACGTGATAGAATATCGGGATGGTATCAGATCAGCTCACCGCCACGCGACGGCGGCTTCTCGCATCAGGTGCAGCGGTCAGTGCTGCGATGGTTGCAGGGTGTATCGGTGGGAACGGAGGGCCGGGAGACGACGGTCTCCTCTATACGCAGGAGGTCAATCCGGAGGGTGACTTCGATCCGATCGTGTCGAACGACGCCTACAGCGCCCAGGTCATCCACCAGGTTTACGACGGGCTCTACGAGTACGACTACGACCTCGAGCTCCAGCCGAAACTCGCCGCGGGCGAGCCCGAAGAGGAGGAAGACGGCGAACGATACATCATCGAGATCGTCGACGACGCGGAGTTCCACAACGGCGACCCCGTCACCGCCGAGGACGTCGCCCATTCGTTTACCGCACCCGTCGAAGAGGACACCGACAACCGACCGGAGTACGACTTCATCGACGTCGACGGCACCGAAGCCATCGACGAGCACACGGTGCAGATCGATCTCGAGCACGAGTACGGGCCGTTCGAGACGCTGACGGTGGCAACGTACGTCGTCAACGAGTCGGTCCGAACCGACGATCCGGGCGAGTACAACACGAACCCCGTCGGCTCCGGTCCCTTCACGTTCGAAGACTGGACCTCCGACGAGTTCGTCGAACTCGAGGCCTGGGACGACTACTGGGGCGACCCCCAGCCCGAACTCGAGTCGGTCCGGTTCGAGGCGGCCGAAGACGACGCGGGCCGCGTCTCACAGATTCTCGCGGGCGACACGGATGCGATCGCGACCGTCCCGCCGGAAGACTGGGACCAGATCGACGGCGAGGAGGGGATCAACGTCCATCGGACCGAGAGCCCGTCGTACATGTACGTCGCGTTCAACTGCAACGAGGGAGAGACGACGGATCCCGACGTCCGCCGCGGGATCGCTCACTCGTTCTCGATGAGCGAGTTCGTCGACGCGAACCTGGGTGAGAGCGCAACGCCGCTGAATGCGCCGATCCCGCCGATCGTCGATGAACTCGGCTGGGAGTTCCCGATGGACGACTGGGCGGACCAGACGCCAGAGTACGACCCCGACGAAGCCGAGGAGTTACTCGAGGAGGGGTTGGACGATCCGGACGACTGGAGTCCGACCATCATCGTCCCGCCGGACGACGTCCGCATCGCGCTGGGCGAACTGATCGCCTCGCGGCTGGACGAACTGGGCTACGACGCCGAGGTGCAGAGTCTGGACTTCGCGACGCTAACGGACACCTACATCTCGGGCGATTCGGACGACTACGAGATGTACATCCTCGGCTGGACCGGCGGCCCCGACCCCGACGTCTACCTCTACAACCTCTTCCACGAGGAGAACGCCGGCGTCACGCAAGGGCACTTCTACGAGGGAAGCGACGACTTCCACGACGCCATTCTGGAGGCCCGTCAGACGGCCGATCAGGACGACCGACGCGAACTGTACGTCGACGTTATCGACGAAATCGTCGAGGAACTCCCCGTCATGGCCGCCTACTCCGAACACAACACGATCGCCACACAGGACTACGTCAACGACATGCAGCCACACCCGAACGTCTCGTACAACCCGGAGCTCGTCTCCGACGAGAACAACGTCAGCCTCGACGAGTAATCCTCGAGGCGACGTTTCGGGATCGGCACCGACAGCGACCAGAGACAGATCACAGGACGATGGCGCGGACACCGTAATCGCAGAGACGAACACATGGGACTGCTCCGATACACGATCTACCGACTGATACAGGCGATTCCGGTCCTGATAGGGATTTCCGTGATCACGTTCGTGTTGGCGAACCTGGCACCGGGCGACCCCGTTCGGCTGATGCTACAGGGCCAGCAGGCCGACGAGGAACTCATCAGGACGATCGAACAGCGCTACGGGCTGGACCAGCCGCTACACGTTCGCTACTGGAACTACATGACCGGCCTCGTACAGGGCGATCTAGGCTACAGCATTCACCGCGATCGTCCGGTCGCCGAACTGATGCTCGAGCGGACCGGGCCGACGCTCCTGCTCGTGCTGTCGGCGTACCTGTTCGCGATCATCACGGCCATTCCGCTCGGCGTCATCGCGGCCAAGCGCCGAAACGAGCCGACCGACCACATCTCGCGGATCGTCGCGCTGATCGGCGTCAGCACGCCATCCTTCTGGATCGGCATCATGCTGATCATCGTCTTCGCGGTCAAACTCGGCGTCCTGCCGTCTGCGGGGCTGGTCTACCCGTGGCAACCGCCGGAAGCGGCCGGCCACGGCAGCTACCTCGAGCACTGGACCGAGACGATCAGACACCTGATACTGCCGATGATCGCGCTCGGGACGCTCCAGATGGCGACGCTTATGAGAGTCGAACGGACCCAGATGATCGAGTCGCTACAGGAGGAGTACGTCAAGCTCGCTCGCGCGTACGGCGTCCCCGAGCGGACGATCCTCCGGAAACACGCCTTCCGGTCGGCCCAGCTGCCGATCATCACCATCATCGGTCTCAACCTGTCGACGGCCCTCGGCGGCGCCGTCCTGGTCGAGACCGTCTTCGCGATCAACGGGATCGGACGGCTGTTCATCGAGGCGATTCAGCAACTCGACTATCAGCTGATCATGGGGATCACGATGGTCCTCGGGTTCATGTTCGTCATCGGCGTCGTCATCACGGACATCTCCTACGCGTACATCGATCCGCGCGTGACCTACGGGGAGCGTGACTGACGATGGGAGGGACATAACACATGGCAACGACCGAATCACAACTCGACGACCAGCAACCGGACGCCGAGGGCGGATCGGCCGACGAGGAGTTCGAGGCGCGCGTCGGCTGGCGCTACACGCTGAAGAAAGTCAAGCGGGACGCGACCGCCCGAATCGGGCTGTACATCGTCGCGTTCGTCATCTTCATCGCGGCGTTCGCGGCGATCGATAGCAACCTCTCGCGGCTGACGTTCGGCGCGCTGTCGGACTACACCGCCGCGCAGGCGCTCCCGTTCTTCGACCACCCGACGCGGATCCCGCCGCCGGGCGAAGGGAACCCGAATCAGCCGCCGATGTTCCTCGACGGCGGGACGCTCTCCCAGCCACTCGGGACCGATCCGCAGGGCCGTGACTACTTTACCCGCATCGTCTACGGCTCGCAGGTGTCGGTCAGCGTCGGGCTCGCGGCGACGGCGATCGGGCTGATCGGCGGGACGATCATCGGCTCGATCGCGGGCTACTACGGCGGCTGGGTGGACGATGTGCTGATGCGATCGGTCGAAACGGTGTACGCGATTCCGCCGCTCGTGTTGATCATCGTCTTCACCGTCTTCGTCAGCGGCGGGAGTCCGGACATCCAGTACGCGGTGATCGGCGTCGGCATCGCCTTCATCCCGGTGTTCGCCAGGATCATTCGCAGCCGGGTGCTGTCCGTCCGGGAGATGGACTACATCGAGGCCGCCCGCGCTGCAGGGGTAAAGGACCGCAACATCATCCGCAGACACGTCATCCCGAACAGCTTCGCACCCGTGATGGTGTACGCAACGCTGCAGATCGGCGTCACGATCCTGATCGTCGCCGGTCTCTCCTTTCTCGGCTACGGCGCCCAGCCGCCGACGCCCGACTGGGGAGAGATGCTCCGGATCGCCCACGGGCGGTACATGCACTCGAACATCTGGCTGTCGATCTGGCCCGGGCTGGCGATCCTCGTGACCATCATGGGATTCAACCTGTTCGGCGACGGGCTGCAGGACGCGCTCGATCCGCGGATCAAGAACTAACTATGAGCTCCGAACCACTCCTTCGCGTCGAGAACCTGAAGACACAGTTTTTCACCGAAAGCGGGACCGTCCGCGCCGTCGACGGCATCTCCTTCGAGGTCAACGAGGGCGAGATCGTCGGACTCGTCGGTGAGTCGGGCGCCGGCAAGTCCGTCGCCTCGATGAGCCTCATGCGCCTCGTCGAAGAGCCCGGCGAGATCGTCGCCGGCGAGGTCACCTACAAAGGCGAGACCATCTTCGGCCTCGAGGAAGGTCCCGACGGGGAGCTCCGCGAGCGAGACGAGATGCTCTCCGAATCCGAGATGCGCGAGCGGATTCGCGGCCGGGAGATCGCGGTGATCTTCCAGGACCCGATGGAGTCGCTCAATCCCGTCTTTACCGTCGGGGGTCAGCTCCGGGAGTTCATCGAGATCAATCGCGACCTCCCGAAAGACGAGGCGAAGACCGAAGCGATCCGGATGCTTCGCGAAGTCGGGATTCCGGACCCCGAGGACCGATACGAGGAGTATCCACACCAGTTCTCGGGCGGGATGCGCCAGCGCGTGCTAATCGCGATGGCGCTGGCGTGCGAGCCGAATCTCATCATCGCCGACGAGCCGACGACCGCGTTGGACGTCACCGTCGAGGGCCAGATCCTCGATCTCGTCGACGACCTGCAGGATCGCTACGACACGAGCTTCATCTGGGTCACCCACGACATGGGCGTCGTCGCCGAGATCTGCGACCGGGTGAACGTGATGTACCTCGGCGAGATCGTCGAACAGGCGCCGGTGGACGAACTGTTCTACGAGACCAAACACCCCTACACGGACGCCCTACTCGACTCGATGCCCCGGCCCGACCGGACCGTCGACGAACTTGACCCCATCGAGGGCGTGATGCCCGAGGCGATCAGTCCGCCTTCGGGCTGTCGGTTCCACCCCCGCTGTCCCGACGCGCGCGAGGTCTGTACTCGCGTCCATCCGGAGACGCTCGAAATCGACCGCGCCGACGGGCACCCCCACCGCGCGGCCTGCGTGAAACACGACGTCTTCGACGTGGGCTACGACGAGAGCGCGCCGCTCGAGGCGGGCGACGAGGCCGAGACTCGAGTCGGCGAAACGGGGACGGAGGAGAGCGCGAGCGCGGAGTCGGCCGTCGAGGAAGAACAAGCCTCGACGGACGGTGGGCGTGCCCAGGGTCGAGACTCCAGTGGCGGAGGTGACCGACGGCGATGAGCACACCCGACGACCCCATCGGCTTCGGCGAGAGCGATATCGCCCACGGCGAGACGCTCCTCGAGGTCGACGGCCTGACGAAGCATTTCGCTGCCGACTCGGGACTGCTCGCGGGCATCAACCTCGAGACCGATCAGTTCCCGCCGGTGAGCTTCGGCGTCGATCAGGTCGAGGCCGTCGACGACGTCACCTTCGAGATCAAGAAGGGGGAGACGCTCGGGTTGGTCGGCGAATCGGGCTGCGGGAAGAGCACGCTCGGGCGGACGATCCTGCGGCTGCTCGATCCGACCGACGGGACGATCAGCTTCAAGGGCGACGACCTGGCCGATCTGAGCGGCGAGGAACTGCGCCAGAAGCGCTCGGAGATCCAGATGATCTTTCAGGACCCGCAGTCCTCGCTGGATCCGCGGATGAAGGTCGGCCAGATCATCGAGGAGCCAATGGGTGCCCACGACATGTTCGACGACGAGGGCCGCGAGGCGCGCGCAAAGGAGTTGCTCGAGAAGGTCGGGCTCGATCCGCGCCACTACAACCGACACCCCCACGCCTTCTCGGGCGGCCAGCGCCAGCGGATCAACCTCGCGCGTGCGCTGTCGGTCGACCCCGATTTCGTCGTCTGTGACGAACCCGTCTCCGCGCTCGACGTCTCCATTCAGGCCCAGGTGATGAACACGATGGAGGAACTCCAGGAGGAGTTCGGCCTCACCTACCTCTTCATCGCCCACGACCTCTCCGTGATTCGCCACATTTCGGATCGCGTCGCGGTGATGTACCTCGGACACATCGTCGAACTCGCGGAGAAGGAGGAACTGTTCGAGAACCCCCAACACCCCTACACGAACGCGTTGCTCGAGTCGATTCCCGTCCCCGACCCGCGACAGTCGGGGGTTCGGGGCGTCCTCGAGGGCGAGGTGCCGAGCCCGCAGAATCCGCCCTCGGGCTGTCGGTTTCGGACGCGCTGCCCGCGGCTGATCGCCCCCGAGGAGTACGAGATCGGCGACGAGGAGTGGTCGCACACTCGAGCGTTCATGCGCGCGGTCAAGCGCCGAACGTTCGAGCCGATGCCGGCCGCCGAGATTCGCCGAGAGTTCTTCGAGGGCGACCTGCCACGCGGCGGCGCGGGCGAGATCATCGAGGACGCGATCGACCTGATCGCAACCGATCGAGAGGGTGGGACCCGCGACCCTGACAGCGATGACGACGACGTCGAGGAGAACTGGGAGGAGGCCACGGACCTCCTGCTCGAGCGGTTCGCAGAACAGAGCATCTGTGCGCGCGAACGGCCCGCCTACGACCTCGAGTCCGAACACGGGTCGGGGACGCACTTCGCGGCGTGTCACTTACACCGGTAGTCATCCGGCTTCGAACGGCGTATTGTCTGATTTTGTATGTTTGTGAAATGACCTCGTGACTCGAGCGTCCGTCTGGAATATTCGGCACAGATCCGTATCGAGGAGCTCTGAAGTGCCCGTTAGTGATATGGTCGATCCTGTGGACGTCGACGGTTGACTAACACAATCTTTCATCTCGGAAATACTTATATGCGTGCCGCGTCTTTTTACTCTTGTATGAGTAAGATACTCGCCACCGTCACGGCAGGCACCCGACGAGTCGCAAAGGCACGACGAACGATCGAACACTCCCCGCAGTTCGGTGGAGATCAGGAGACGGACGGTTACAGCCCATCGGGACAGATTCCACCCGGCGGCTTCCTCACCGGGTGAGGACGAACCGATGACTCTCAGTGCGACTGCGATCTTCCCTACTTTCATTCGATCAAAACCGACTGTAGTAGCCACTGAAACTCGATGTACACGCTTCTACAGCGGCAACTCTACGTACCCAACAATCTACCTCCGAGGAGAATTGGTTAGTGGTTCCGTCTCTTGTGAGTTGTTTTCCCACAGATAGCCGACACTACTTGTCTACTGCCGCACATTGTGCAGCATGGAACGACTTCCCATCCACAAGTGCTTCGAATGATTTCGCAGCCTCCTCGTACTCCATCAAGTAAGCTAACTCAGCTGTTTGGCCCTGCTTTGTCTCGAGTTGTAGATTTCCATATCCAAGCAGATCACTCATCCAGCTTTTCTGCACACTGATCTGCGTGATTTCGTCGTACCTCAGTTCCCACTGGGGTTGGCCGAGCCAGTGGTCGTAACAAACGAGCCGATCTTCGTAGCACTCGTACTGTAATATCCAATTGGTAAGCAATTCATGAATCGTTGCCGGAACTGGTACAATAAAATACGCGCCAGCGAAGGCAACCGCGGCCACGAACAAGAAGTTCGTATCCGACGTTGCGAAAGACACTATGAGGAACAACAGACCGACAACTGCGAAAAAGAGTGGACCAAAAAGAGCCAGTCGTGAAATTGCTCGAGACACCGTACTGGGGACGAGGCTAATCGAAAACTGTGGGTTTGGTTGGAATGTATACTGTGGACGGTCTGATGGATGATCCACAGTCGGAAGCGTAGCCTCCGCATTGAACGCATCGGATGGGTGCTGTTGCTGATAACTGAACGGGTCCACACCTTGGTCGAGGGGATCAGACAATCGACCCTGGTTCCGATATAGATACAACCGAATGATGAGCCACACAAACAGTCCGGCGACAACGGAAAACCGCAATCGCGAGTCTGATAGTGAGACGTCGGCAGCGTTGATGTTTGTCAGTAGCAGCGTACAACCAGCACAAAACAGGACGAAATACCACGCCGGAACGTCCATTAGTCGCTCCGGAGACGAATGCACATATTGCTGCTGTTGGACGTACGTTCGGTTGTAGAGGATGTGCGGTAGTGAAACAGCAAGAATACCGATCACGAAAGCGCTGGGCGTATTGAACGTCGAGTACGAAACATATGATGCGGGGTGGACGAATAGGATCCCGGACCCAACCCACATTAAGAAGACGGCTGAGAGATGTGCTACGCAAACACTATTCCGTACTGGAAATTCGGTTGCAAGAAACGGAACCTGAATTGTCCCCCGTTTTGTTCGAAGTCTCAATCTGCGTCGTTTACCGGGAAGTGGCAACTGAATTCGCCTTGCGGTCAGTGATTGCTTGCTGGTAAGGACGATAACGACACCGCACTCGATCCAGTAGATGAAGAGAACGATACCAAGATTCCACTCGAATACGAGTACACCTCCAATCGGGATCAGATTTGCAACGAATAACGAAACAAAAACGGACCAGTCTACATTTACCGAGTCCTCCCGATCAGCCCGTTCTTGCGTGGAGGCCATGTTGTGTACCAAAGAGGTAAAATCACAATAAAAGTGTTTTCTTGAGTGGAAATTGCCAGTCAGAGGCATCGACTGGCGAGTATGTTCCGTCTCCACAGAGTTCTATCGACCGGCGCCGAGAAACCCTCGAAGCTCTCGAGTCAGCAACGAACATCTGCGAGAGAAAGAGAGACGAGATACTATAGTAACAACTGAAACGATTTACACACCGATCGCATAGCTCACGGGTCGCTTTCGCTCCCCGTTCGCTTTGCCGCGGTTCTCGCTCACTTCGTTCGCTCCGAACCGCGTACGCTCCGAACCGCGCTCACTCCAGCAATCGGGTGCGCAGTGACGTTCAGTGGCTACTACAACTACTCGAGTACCGACGCCGGATGCTTGAGATAGACGTCCTGTTCGACCACTCGCTGGTAGACGTCGTACAGCGTTTCGACGGCCGCTTCGTCGGGCTCGAACTGGATATGGGGCGCGGCGTGATAGCCCCGACAGCTGACCAGAAAGAAGTACAGCGTCCGGTGGTGGTGTGGCGTCGCGTCGACCACGCCCAGCGACCGCCCGCCGAGGTCGTCCGAGAAATCGTTGAGCAGCGCCGCGATGTCGTCCGCCAGTTGTTCGCCCGGTCGGTACTGCGGGATGCCGAACGACTGTTGCATGAACGTCGTCGCCGCCTCGAGCATCGGATTCGAATCGATCCCGGTCGGATCGACGGCTCGAAACCGCTCGTACAGCGCGAGCAGCGTCGACAGCTCCTCGTGCGTGACCGCGATCGGCAAGACTGGCTCGCCGCGCGGAAGCGAGTAGTCCGGAAAGGTGTGGGAACTGGGGTTCGGCAGCCGGGCAAACACCTGCTCGAGGGACATGTGTGCGACTACGACACACATGCCCAAACGGTTACTGGTGGCGGAAACCGGAGGACGACTACTCGAGTCGGATCGTCGTCGCGTCATTCGGCTGATAGCGGTCGTCGTGGGTCGCGACGAACGCGCGGAGTTCGTGCTCGCCGGGGTCGGGAACGATCGATTCGTCCATGCCGCGATCCGTCGTGCGCTCGAGGCGGCCGTTCCAGGTGAACGTGGCCTGTTTGCGCTCGCCGCCGCCGAACCGGAACTCGGAGGGGCGACTGCGGGTGTACCGGCGCTCGTCGCTGGCCTCGAGTTCGCCGTCGAACGTCCACCCCCAGCGGCGCTGTCGGGGCGTCTGGATCGAGACGGGCAGCGGGAAGCGGTTCTTGAAGTCGACGGTGATCTCGACGGGGTCGTCGCGCTCGTAGACGTCGCGGTCGGTGTCGATCGAGACGGCGATCGACCGCCGGGCGAGCGCCGTCGGCACGAGTGAGGCGAGGAACGTCGCTACGGTGTAGCGCGAGTCATCGGTCTGGAAACCGAACTCGTCGTCCGCATCGGTCCCTCGCTCGTCTCGCGGTTGCGGACCGACCATCGAGTGGCAGTCCAACGCTCACCCACTAAACTGTGGGGCCGGGCGGCAGTTCGTGCGATGGGTCCGTCGCAATTGAACTCGTTCCGATCGCACGAGCGCTCGTGAAAGAGCGTTCTGTATAGGCTGAGGCGTTACCCGAGTAGCCACCTACTTCTCGGATAGGCGTCAGAAACGACCTGCTGAATAGAGAGCGTGAGTGTATCAGCAGGGAGTTCCCCACAACACATATATTTCAACCTAAATGATAGTAATTATGAACGATACGCGAGCGATAGGCGACTGGTTGCGTACCCATCCTATCGTCTGGTTCGTTACGCTGGCTCTTCTTACAGGCTCACTCTATGGTGTCATTCAACTCGGATTCGGCGAATCGACGGAAATCGCGGTTGCGGGTGGAATTGCTTGGGGTGTCTTCTGGGCAGGTGGCTTCTTTGTCTTTCGTCGTCTGCTTTCGGAGTAGCTTTCGGGGCCCACTGTTACACTCGCGCCTTGGATCTTGCACGCCGTCGCAAGCATCTTCTGAAATTGGTAGAAATTCCAGCGGTACATTCGCGCGTGTATACGCCAAATAGGAGACGCTAACGCCGGTTTTCTCACCAGTACCGATAGCCGTTCACGATCGAGGACCGGTACAAAATCGGTGCTTCGAGCCGTCCGCAGTTTCTTCCCCACCCCCAGTTATCGCCAGGCCGGAAGCGTCGGCGCGTCGTCTACCCGCATCGAAAGCCAGGCATCGTCGGCCGAGATATCGGCGATGACGTAGTCAGTACTCGAGCTACTCGAGTCGATCGAACCGACGACGGTGTCGTCGGACGCCATGGCGTGGGGGTTCGTCGCCATGTATGAGAGTGTCTCCCACTCACATATAAACTCGTCGAATCGGACTATCTCGCCAGCCGACTGATCGGCACCCGCCATCGCGGGCGTCCGAAACACTGGGTTTATACTCATTTTCGCCGTATCGTGGTGATATGAACGTAGCCGACGCCATGACGCCCCGCGAGGACGTGGTCACCGTCGAACTCCCAGGCACCCGTTCGGACGTCCTGGAGTACCTACAGGAGCGGTCGTTCTCCTCCGTTCCGGTCGTCAAATCGACCGAGGACGGCCTCGAGTACCGCGGACTCGTCTCGCGGGACGTCCTGATCGAACAGCCCGACGAGGACCAGCTCGTCATGCTGATGGAGGACGTGCCGACGACGACGGCCGACACCGCGCTCGAGGACGTCGCGCGACTGATGGTCGACGAGGGCGCGCGCCGCGTCCCCGTCGTCGACGGGGAGTTCGAAGGAATCGTCACCGTGACGGACGTGATCCACGCGATCGCGACGGGTGACCAGGAGACCGACGGCACGGTCGAGGGCTACGCGAGCACGGACGTGAACACGAGCTACGAGGGCGCGCCGCTCCCGGTCGCCGAGCGCGAACTGTACTACGCGAACGTCCCCTACACCGTCGCGCTGGACGAGGAGGGGAAAATGAGCGGCGTCCTCACGGAAGTCGACATCATCGACGTCGCTCGCATCGTCGAGGGCGAGGAGGAAACGGGCGACAACTTCCCGGATCAGGACTCGGAGTGGTCGTGGGAGGGGATCAAAGGCGTGGGGAGTCGCTACCTGCCCACGCGGGACATCGAGATCCCGAACGGACCCGTCAGCGAGTTCATGAGCGACGACGTAGTGACGGTTTCAGCAAAGACATCGATTCAGGACGCCGCCCAACAGATGATCAGTAACGATATCGAGCAGATTCCGATGCTCACGGGCGAACAGCTCGTCGGCATCGTCTGTGACGTCGACCTTCTGGAGGCACTCTATGAGTGAACACGAACACGCAGAGACGACGGCGACGACGGACGAATCGACGAGCGAGCAGCTGGTCGAACTGGCCAAACGGCGGGGCTACTTCTTCCAGTCATCGGGCGCCTACGGCGGCGTCGGCGGCTTCTACACGTTCGGTCCGCAGGGCGCGTCGCTGAAGGGCAACGTCGAGGACGCCTGGCGCGACCGCTTCGCCGTCGCCGAGGGGAACATGGAGATCGACGCGCCGACGATCATGCCCGAACCCGTCTTCGAGGCCTCGGGCCACCTCGACGGCTTCGACGACATGCTCGTCGAGTGTCCCGAGTGCGGCGAGAGCCACCGCGCGGACCACGTCGTCGAGGACAACACGGAGTACGAGGACGCAGAGAGCCTCCCGATTCCGGAAGTCGAGGAGGTCATCGCCGAACACCAGCTCGTCTGCCCGTCCTGCGGTGCCGGCCTCGCAGGTCAGGCCGTCGAGGCGTTCAACCTCATGTTCGCGACGAACATCGGCCCCGGCGACTCCCAGCCCGGCTACTTACGGCCAGAGACCGCACAGGGCATCTTCGTCGAGTTCCCGCGGCTGAAGGAGTACGCCAGAAATCAGCTTCCGTTCGGCGTCACCCAGATCGGTCGGGCCTACCGCAACGAGATCAGCCCCCGGCGCTCGATCATCCGAACCCGGGAGTTCACGCAGGCCGAACTCGAGTACTTCGTCGACCCCGAGGAGGACGAGCCGGAGCTCGAGGCCGTCGAAGACGTCGCGGTCACGCTCTACCCGGCCAGCGAACAGAACAAAGACGACGGCGACGAGATCGAGACGACCATCGGCGACGCCGTCGAGGAGGGCATCATTGCGAGTCCGTGGGTCGCCTACTTCCTCGGCGTCGCCAAGCCGTGGTACGACGCGATCGGCGTCGACATGGACCGATTCCGGTTCCGCCAGCACCTCTCGGGCGAGCGCGCCCACTACGCCAGCGACTGCTGGGACGCCGAGAGCGAGATCGACGGCAACTGGATCGAGATGGCCGGCTTCGCCTACCGCGGCGACTACGACCTCTCGAAACACGCCGAGCACTCCGGCGACCGCTTTACCGTCTTCAAGCAGTACGACGAGCCCAAGACGGTCGAACGCGCTACCGTCGACCCCGACATGAGCTACCTCGGGCCGGAGTTCGGCGGCGACGCGCAGGCCGTCGTGGCGGAACTCGAGTCCCTCGCCGGCCGCGATCGAAGCGCCTTCGACGGCGACACCGTCGCAATCGAACTCGACGGCGAAACCCACGAACTCCCCGTCGAGAAGACCGGCTTTTCGGTCGAGGAGCAGACCGAAGCCGGCGAGCACATCGTCCCCCACGTCGTCGAGCCCTCGTTCGGTGTCGACCGCCTCGTCTACACTGTCCTCCACCACGCCTACCGGGAGGACGAGGTCGACGGCGAGGAGCGAACGTATCTGGACCTCGAGCCCGAAGTCGCCCCAACCTTTGTGGGCGTCTTCCCGCTGCAGAACGACGCGGAACTCGAGGCCCAGGCGAACGAAGTCGTCGCCGATCTCCGTGACGCCGGACTGTCGATCACCTACGACGACTCGGGCAACATCGGTCGACGCTACCGTCGGCAAGACGAGGTCGGCACGCCGTTCTGCGTGACCGTGGATTACGAAACAATCGAAGACGAGGAAACCACGGTCACCGTCCGCGAGCGAGACACGACCGACCAGAAGCGCCTGCCGGTCGAGGGCCTTGCCGAGACGCTGGCCGAAATTCGGGAGGGCGACCTCGAGTTCGACGAACTGTAGCGGTTCGATTCAGTTTCTGCGCCAGGTTCGGTTTCGAAACGGCTTCGTGCGGATTGCTGTCCCGACACACCGATACAATCGCAGACGGGTCGCTGCCGAATCGAAAACGACGCACGGACGTCCGTCTCAGTCCGGGCTCCAGTCGCCGAGATCACGAGCGACGAGCAGGTGACCGAGAACGTAGAGCGGAACCGTGATCATGACACCGACCAGACCGTCGACGGCGATTTCGGTCGGAACCGGCGGCAGAAACAGGAGCGCCAGCACGGCGACAATTCCGATCGCGATGACGAGAAAGCGCCCGTTAATCCCGAGATTGCGGGTCGCCGATCCGATCCGCCGACCGATCGGCGACTGGGCGAGCGGTCCCAGCACGATCGCACCGACGACGATTCCGACGGCGACCCAGCGCCAGTCGCGGACAGTGGACGCATTGAGCGCCACGAGGAGGACACCACAAACGGCGCTCACGAGGTCGACCTTCGTCGGCGACCGATCCGGAAAGAATCCGTACCAGCGTCGCATCCTTCTCGAGTCCCGATTATCGCGGCTGGACCGAATAGCTATCGGTTAGTCAACAGCTCCGCCGGAACCGGCTTCGTCCGATCGCTCGAGGGCTCACCGATAATCACAACCGACGACCCCGCGGCGCACACAACCGACGGACTGAAGGTCCCGTTGTCCGAGGGGAAACGTGATGGCTGACGAACTGAAGCGACGACTCGTCCACTCGAGCGGGGCGGGGCTCGTCGCCCTCTACCTCCTCGCAGATTACGTCGATCTCGGACTGACGTGGCCCCGGTTTCAGGTCCTGATGGTCGTCCTCGCCGTCGGCACGATCGGCCTCGAGTTCCTCCGCCTCCAGGTCGGACTCGACTGGACGATTTACGACAAGCTAACGCGCGACTACGAACAGAACCAGTTCGCAGGCTACGGCTACTACATGGTGAGTATGACCGTCGCCGTGCTCCTGTTCGATCCACAGATCGCCCTCCCCGCGATGTTGATGCTCGCGATCGGCGACCCGATCAGCGGCGCCGTCTCCGACGACAGTCTCAAGTTCATCAAGGGACCGAAGGTGCTCGTCACGATGTTCGTCGTGAGCGCGATTATCGCCGCGCCGTTTCTCTACGAGACCCCGCTGGCCGTCCTCGCGGCGGCGCTCGGCGCGACCATCGCCGACGGAGTCAAGGTTCGGATCGGCGACTACATCGTCGATGACAACCTGACGATCCCGATCTACGCGGGGCTGTTGGCGTGGCTCGTCCTCGAGTTCGTCCCCCTCTAAATCGAGATCGAAGCCGCCCGCTCTGAGAAGATCGAAGTTTTCACCGTCGAAATCGACCGCCTTCGAAGCGACGAGAAACGAGCGCTCGAGAGCGATCGACGGAGAATCGTTCGAACGTTGTTGGATTCGTGTGACTGTTACACTCTATCATAATAGGTGTGGACGTTAGAACAACGAGTCTGGAACAGTGCAACGAACCATGTTCGAGACGTTTCGACTTGGACGGCGGCGATTCGTACAGGCGACGGGACTCGCGATGATCGCGGGAGCGGCGACGAGCGGGCAGGTGTCGGCCGCAACCGACTCTGACTCCGGGGAGCCGCCGGTCGACGCCGGTGACGTGTTCGACCACCTCGATCAGGCGGCGATCAGCGTCTTCGCTCGGGATCTCGAGACCGGCGAGTCGATCGCCGACAGCGGCTCGGCCCGACCCGTGCCGCCGGCATCGACGACGAAGGTGGTGACGACCGCGACCGCGTTCGACGAACTCGGCCCCGACTACCGGTACGAGACGACCGTCGGCGTCGTCGGCGACCGGCGAAACGAGCGGGTCGTCGAATCGCTCGGAATCGTCGCTCGAGGCGATCCGGACGTGACGGCGGCGGATCTGGAAGCGCTCGCGGAAGCCGTCGCCGAGACCGGCGTCCGGCGAGTCACCGACCGACTCGTCGTCGACGTCTCCGCGTTCGACGACGGCGAGCACGCGCCGGCGTGGACGCTCGGCGACGCCGTGAACTCCTACGGCTCGAAGAGTTCGGCGTTCGTCGTCGATCACAACGAAGTGGAAGTCACGGTCAGTCGGCAGGGAGACGACTGCGAGTTCGACGTCGCGGTCGAACCCGATTCCGGGCTGATCGACGTCGACGTGGACCTCGAGTGCGTCGACGAAGACCGGTTCGTGACGATCACGACGCCCGACCACTGGACGAACACCGTCGAGGTCGGCGGGCGAATGGTGCCCGACGACGAGGCGACGGCCGACGTCCCCGTCGGAACGCCCAACGAGCACGCGGCCGGCGTCTTCGTCAGGGCGCTCGAGGAGGCAGGGGTCAGCATTACCCCGGGCGGGGATGGGCCCGAACCCGCAGTCGAGATCACCGACGAACCGATCGAACTCACGGAAGAGCTCGCGACTCACGAATCGCGACCGCTGTCCGCGATCACGGACGGGCTCAACGACTGGTCGTACAACATGGTGGCCGAGAACATCGCTCGGACGGTTGCCACCGAACGGGACGGCGTCGGCTCCTGGGCCGCCTGGGAGGGAATCCTCGGGTCGGCACTCGAGGACGCCGGCGCGGAGACGGCACAGATCCGCGACGGCTCCGGCCTCTCGAGACACGACCTCGCGTCCGCGCGAGACGTCGTCGCGATGATCGAGTGGGGGCTCGAGGCGGAGTGGAGTGACACCTTCCGCGAGACGATCCCGATCGCCGGCGAGGAGGGGACGGTCAGGAACCGTTTAACCGACGTCGAGCCGACGGTGCGGGCCAAAAGCGGCTCGCTTCGAGGCGTGACGTGTCTCGCGGGCGTCGTCGAGGACGACGAGGAGCCGATTGCGAGCTTCGCGGTCCTCGCTGCGAACCTCACCGGCGAGCGGGCCAGCGGCGCGTCGCCGCGGGTCGACGAGCTTGTCGCGAAGATCGCCGACGAAGCGGCGTAAGTGGTCGATCGGCGAGACGACGTCTGACTCGAGTCAGGCGTTCAGCCGCCAGAGCTCGAAGTTGAGCACCGTCGCGAACGTCACCCAGGCGAGATACGGCACGAGCAGCGCCGCGGCGCGACGGTCGACCCGACGGAAGGCGGCGATCGTCGCGACGATCAGCCCCCAGAGGACGAAGATGATGACGAGAGCGACCAGCGGCGCCTCGAGCGTAAAGAATGCCGGTGTCCACGTGACGTTGAACGCCATCTGTACTCCGAACAGGCCGAACGCGAGCCGTCGACCCGAGGAGTCGCTGCGCCAGACGAGCCACAGTGCGACGCCGAGGAGGGTGAAGATCACCGTCCAGACGATCGGAAACGCGATTCCGGGCGGGTAGAACCACGGTTTCGTGAGACTCCGAAACCAGGGCGTATCGGGCGACGAGAGGACCCCGGGGAGACTCCCGATCAGGTTGATCGCGAGCACGAATCCGACGGCCTGAAGCAGCGGATCGCGATCGGGCAGTCGACGCGTGACGCGGGCGAAGTCGGCGACCATAGCGCGCGTACGACTCGGGTCCGGAAAGCGCTGGCGCCGTCGACGTACGGGAACGATACCGACGCGATCAGCGCGCGGAGCGATCCGAACGCGAACGGTTCCGAACCGCGACTCTCCCGATAGAAATACCTATAGTGTTCGGTTAGAATCACGTTGACAGATGGGTCCCGCTCTCCGTCCCGCCCTCCTCGAGTCGGGACGCCGGCTCCGAACCGCTCTCCACCGGCGTGTCCAAATCGACACGCGAACGCTGGCCGTCTTCCGGATCTTCGCGGGGCTGCTCGTCGTCGCCGACCTGCTGCTCCGGTCGCGGAACTTCCGGTACTTCTACACCGACGACGGCGTCGCCCCGCGGTCGCTGGTGCTGGAGGCCTCTGCGAGCGATCCGTTCTCGGTCTACCATCTGACGACGGATCCGACGCTGATCGCGGCCCTGTTCGTCCTCCAGGGGCTGATCGCCGTCCAGTTGATCGTCGGCTACAAGACGCGACTCGCGACGGTGTTGACGTTCCTGTTCGTCGTTTCGCTTGACCACCACAATCCGTTCGTGCTCAGCTACGCCGACACGCTCTTTCGGCTCCTGCTGTTCTGGGCCGTCTTCCTCCCGCTTGGCGAGCGCTGGTCGGTCGACGCCGTTCACGCCGACCGCGAGCCCAGATCGGTCGTCGCGAACGCTGCGACCGCGCTGATCATGGGCCAGATGGTCTACATGTACCTCACGAACGGGATCATCAAATCCCAGTCCGATGTCTGGACGAGCGGCGACGCCGCGCCGCTGGTGCTCGGCATCGACGAAATCACCTTTTTGCTGGGCGACACCATCCGCCAGCTTCCGGTGTTTCTCGAGCTCGGCGGCCTGATCTGGTTTACCATCCTCCTGTGCTCGCCGCTGTTGATCTTCCTCCCCGGCCGTTGGCGATACCCCCTGATCGGCCTGTTCGCGGCCGGTCACCTCTCGTTCGCCATCTCGGTTCGCATTGGCGCGTTCCCCTACGTTGCGCTCGCGGGCCTGCTCGTCTTCCTCCAGACGCCGTTCTGGGACGACCTACAGCGGCTGGGACGGTACGCGGGGATCGATCTCGAGCGGCTCTCCGCTCGCGCCGGGTCGCTCGAGCGGGTCGCCACTCATTTCCCGAACTATCGACTGGACTCCGACCGAGCGGTGCGGCTCCGCGGCCACGCCTACACCCTCGCGCTCGGCGCCGTCGTCGTCACGCTCCTGTTCGTCGCGGCCGTCATGGTGTTCAACGTCGGCGCCGCGCTGGCCGACGACGAGAGCGACCAGCCGATGGAAGACCGGGTCGAGGGGACGGTCGAGGAGACGCTCGCCGAGACGAGGGGCGTGAGTCAGGTCGAATCGACCGCCTCGAGGTTCGGCGTCGACCAACCCATCGGCTGGGGCGTCTTCGCCGGCCCGGATCCGCGGACGACGGACCGCTACTACGTCTTCCCCGCGGAAACCGAACACGGTGAGCTAGTCGACGCCTACAACGAGCGACCGTTGTCCTACGAGCGACCCTACGACGGCCAGTTACAGAAGCAGTACGACACCT
Organism: Natronorubrum amylolyticum; assembly: GCF_052040145.1. Classification (NCBI taxonomy): domain Archaea; kingdom Methanobacteriati; phylum Methanobacteriota; class Halobacteria; order Halobacteriales; family Natrialbaceae; genus Natronorubrum; species Natronorubrum amylolyticum. The sequence continues at coordinate 185,588 of NZ_JBPPFW010000005.1, read as the reverse complement.
ATCGCTACCGGTTCTACATGAACAGCGTCCGCCGCGGCAGCGTCCAGAACGCGGTCCCCGAACACCTGGCCGACAACATCTGCGAGCAGTGGGCCGAAGACCACGACGAGGAACTTGCGTACGTCAACATGTACGCGGTCCACGAAGACGTGACGTCCGAGACGATTACCGACCCGGAGAATCGGGATCGGGAGTACCTCGAGATCTACCGCCACGGCTGTGGCGACAACGAGCCGAAGGTGATCGAGCCGCCGGAGTGAGGCGGTTCGACGCGTACAGCAGTGAGGCTCGTCCGTCGCACGATCGATAGCGAACGTACCGTTACCCTGAGACGATTATCGATCGCCGATCTGCCGTTTCATCGCGCTCCGTGCCGCTCTGGCTCTCTGCGCCGCGTTGGACTCGCTCCAGAGTCCGACTCCATCACGAACAGCGTCGTCCATGGGTGACGCTAGTCGATGCTGCTTCAGAATCTTTGTCGACAGATAGCACGAACAGCGACCGTCTCTCGAACAGCGCGGGATTTCACTTCCGCCGCGGTACGAGAACCCTTATTCGCGCCGACGATGAACCACAGCCAATGGCAGCTACGGACGAGGGAACGGAGATCCCCTCAATCGAGCATCCACTCCTCGAGCCCGACTTCCTCGAGCGTCGACTCTACCAGCTCAAACTCGCCGGTACGGCCGCGAACGGACACACCCTCGTCTGTCTCCCAACCGGTCTGGGTAAGACAACGGTGAGCCTGCTCGTCACGGCACGGCGACTCGAGGAGGTCGGCGGCAAGGCGCTGATGCTCGCCCCCACCAAACCGCTCGTCCAGCAACACGCCGATTTCTACCGCGAGGCGCTGCAGATCCCCGACGAGGAGATCGTCGTCTTCACCGGCGACGTGAGCCCGGACGACCGCGCCGAGACGTGGGAGGAAGCGACGGTCGTGATGGCGACCCCGCAGGTGATCGAGAACGACCTCGTCGGGAGCCGGATCTCGCTCGCCGACGTCACCCACCTCACCTTCGACGAGTGTCACCGCGCGACCGGCGACTACGCGTACAACTACATCGCCGAGCGCTACCACGCCGACGCGAGCCAGCCGCTCGTGACCGGGATGTCGGCCTCGCCCGGCGGCGACGAGGAGGCCATCCTCGAGGTCTGTGCCAACCTCGGCATCCAGGACGTCGAGGTGATGACGGAGGAGGACGCCGACGTCAGCGAGTTCACCCACGACACCGACGTGGAGTGGGAGCGTATCGACCTCCCCGAGGAGGTCATCGAAATCCGGGACGCGCTGAACGAGGTGATCAAAGACCGCTTAGAGAAACTCAAGGAACTCGGCGTCGCGAAGTCGACCCAGCCCGACCAGTCCCAGAAGGACCTCAATCGGATGCGCGCGGAGCTCCAGCAGCTGATCAACAACGACCAGTCGGAGGGGTTCAAGGGAATGTCCGTCCACGCGGAGGTGATGAAGCTCCGGCAGGCCGTCACGCTCGTCGAGACCCAGAGCGTTGAGGCGGTCTGTCGGTACTTCGACCGCCAGCGCAATCAGGCGCGGTCGTCGGGCGCGTCGAAGGCGAGCCAACGGATGGTCTCCGATCCGCGGGTTCGGGAGGCCATGCGAAAGGCCGAGAGCTTCGACCAACTGCACCCGAAGTACCGCAAGACACGGATGCTGCTGGCGGAGACGCTGGGGCTCGAGGGCGGCGAACGGGTCATCGTCTTCACCGAGTCCCGCGACACGGCCGAGGCGCTGACGGAGTTTTTGAACGACAGCTTCGACGCCAAGCGCTTCGTCGGCCAGGGCGACCGCGAGGGGTCGGACGGGATGACCCAGAACCAGCAACAGGAGGTGTTAGACCAGTTCCGCGCCGCCGAGTTCGAGGTGCTGGTCTCGACGTCGGTCGCTGAAGAGGGGCTGGACGTCCCCGAAGTCGACCTCGTGCTCTTTTACGAACCCGTCCCGACCGCAATTCGGTCCATCCAGCGCAAGGGACGAACGGGCCGCCAGTCCGAGGGCCGCGTCGTCGTCCTCATGGCCGAGGACACCCGCGACGAGGCCTACTTCTGGATCTCCCAGCGACGCGAGAAGGAGATGGAGTCCGAACTGCGCGAGTTGAAGGGGATGGCCGACACGCTCGCCGAGGAACTCGACGATTCTCAGCAGGCGCTGTCGGATTTCGACGGCGGCTCCAACAGCGAAGCGAAAGTGAACGGAAGAGACAGTAATTCGACCGCAGTCGGCGATTCTTCCAGTGGAAGTGAGGGGGTTTCGGCACAGCCCGGACTGCAGGATTTCTCGAGCGACAACTCGGAGGCGAGTACCGATGAAGCGGCCGCTGCAAACGAGCAATCGGGTGACGGAGACGGCGAACTCGAGGGCGAAGCCGTCGACGACGAAGCCGACTCCGTGGAAACCCACGAACCCCACGCCGAGGGCGACGGGATCGAGATCGTCGCCGACCAGCGAGAGATGGACGCCAACATCGCGCGGGATCTCTCGAGACGCGAGGAGATCGAGATCCGCCTCGAGACGCTCGACGTGGGCGACTACGTCTGTTCGGACCGCGTCGTCGTCGAGCGCAAGTCCGTCGCGGACTTCGTCGACTCGCTGGTCGGCGGCGACCGGTCGATCTTCGAGCAGGTCGGCGCGATGGCCCGCCACTACTCCCGGCCGATCGTGATCGTCGAGGGCGACGGCATCTACGAACAGCGAGACATCCACCCGAACGCGATTCGCGGCGCGCTCTCGAGTCTGGCCGTGGACTTCGGCGCGAGCGTGTTGCGAACCGAGGGCGAGGACGAAACGACCGAACTGCTCGCGGTGATCGCCGGCCGCGAGCAGGAGACGTCCGACCGAGAGGTGTCGGTCCACGGCGAGAAGGGAGCGAAGACGGTCGCCGAACAGCAGGAGTACGTCGTTTCCTCGATCGCCGAGATCGGTCCCGTCACCGCGCGGTCGCTACTCGAGGAGTTCGGCACCGTCGAAGCCGTGATGATCGCGAGCGAGGACAAACTGCAGGCAGCCGACGGCGTCGGCGCGGTGACGGCAGAACGGATGCGCGAAGTCATCGGGACCGAGTACACGGGATCGAAGTAATCGGGGACCGAATTACCGACCGCTTACGACTCGAGCGGACGGCTGTTTCCACGAACTACTGAAACGATAGCGCGACGAGGCGCTCAGCGAGGACATTGAGTGACGGACCTCGCGGCGATCGGATACCAGTGACAGATTCCACGACGATCGAACGACAGTGACGCGATGAACGGAGCCAACCCGGGAGGAGCCTCGTCGATGCAGTCGACGACGACCACGGAGACAGCGACGCCGCTGGCGACCGGCCCGTCGCTGACCCCGCCGTTCGACGATCCCGTGCTCATCTTCGGGCTCGCGATGGTGATCTTCCTCGTCGCCCCGCTCGTTCTCAAACGCTACCGGCTCCCGGGGATCGTCGGCATCATCCTGATCGGGGCGGCGATCGGCCCGAACGGCGTCCACCTGCTCGAGCGAGACGCGACGATCCAGTTGCTCGGCGAAGTCGGGCTGATCTACCTGATGTTCATCGCGGGCCTCGAGATCAATCTCAACCAGTTCATCGAGTACAAGGATCGGAGCATCGTCTTCGGGCTGTTTTCGTTCGTTATTCCGCAGGCGGTCGGAACGGTAGTCGGCGTCTACGTGCTGGGGCTTTCGCTCGGCGCGGCGTCGCTGTTCGCGGCCATCTTCGCCTCCCACACGCTGCTCGCCTACCCAGTCGTCAACCGCCTCGGCATCGCGACGGACGAGGCGATGACCGCGACGATCGGCGGCACGATCCTGACCGATACGCTCGCCCTCCTCGTGCTCGCGGTCGTGATCGCCTCCGTCGACGGGGTCCTGGACGCCGCGTTCTGGCTGCAACTCGGCGTCGGACTGACGCTCTTTTTCGTCGGTATCTGGTTGCTCGTCCCCCGACTCGGACGCTGGTTCTTCCGGATCCACGGCGATGAGAGCTACTTCGAGTTCCTGTTCGTGATGGCCGTCCTCTTCATCTGTGCCTTCCTCGCCGAACTCGTCGGCGTCGAACACATCATCGGGGCGTTCCTCGCGGGTCTCGCGCTCAATCGGTTGATTCCCGAATCGGGGCCGCTGATGAACCGCATCGAGTTCGTCGGTAACGCGCTGTTTATTCCCTTCTTCCTGCTCTCCGTGGGGATGCTCGTCGACGCGAGAGTGGTGCTCGAGGGAGCCGGAACCCTCGTGATCGCGGGCTCGCTGATCGTGATGGTCTTCGCGACGAAGTACGTCGCCGCGTGGGCGACGGGGCGAGTCTACGGCTACGACCGCGACCAGGTGCTCGGCATGTTCGGTCTCTCGGTCGGCCAGGCCGCCGCTGCCCTCGCAATCGTCCAGATCGGCTTCGAGGCGGGTGTTCCCGGCTTCGATCAGGACATGATCAACGCCGTCGTACTGATGATCCTCGTGGTGAGTCTGGTCAGTCCGGCGCTCGTCGAACGCGCCGGCGGCGCACTCGTTCGCGCACGCGAACACGAGGAGTACGATCCGAGCGACACGCGACAGCGAATCCTCGTCCCCGTCTCGGCGAGTTCGAAGTACAGAGAGTCGCTGCTGGATCTGGCGTTTACGATCCGTAACGAGCGCGACGACGAACCGATCCACACCGTCGCGGTCGTCCGTCCCGAAGCAAACGTGCGAACGGAGGCAAAAGTCGCCAAAGCGGAGGCGCTGCTCGACGAGATGGAGGCCTACGCCTCGGGTGCCGAGGTCCCGATCGAGGAACACACTCGAGTCAACCACAACATCGCCTCCGGCATCGTCCACTCGGCCGTCGAGAACCGGATCACCACGCTCGTCATCGGCTGGGACGGCGCTCGATCACGAACCCAGCAGGTGTTCGGCCACACCATCGACCGGGTGCTCAGTCGAACCACCCAGTTGGCGCTGGTCGGCCGCGTGCGAGAACGGCTCAACACGACTCGGCGGATCGTTCTCGTCCTTCCGCCGGGGATCGACCACAACGACGGCTTCTCCGAGGCGTTGCACACGGTGAAGCTCATCTCCGAGCAGACGGGTGCGCCAATTCGGGGACTCGTCATCGATGGGGATCGAGCGCAGTGTCAACGGCTGTTCGGCCTCGTCGAGCCGGACGCACCCGGCGAGTTCGTCGACCTAACCGACTGGGACGAGCTGCTCGCGGCGCTCCGCGACGACGTCCGCTCGGACGACCTCGTCGTCTGTATGAGCGCACGCCGGAACGATATCGGGTGGGACCCGAGACTGCAGACGCTCCCGAAGAGCATCTCCACCCTCACGAACGGGAACTTCGTCGTGATGTATCCGGCCACCGAGGAGCGAGCCGACGACCGACAGTTCCTCCGGTTCTCCTGAGCACCGGTTTGCGACTCCGAATCCCCGCACGTTTAGCGGCCGATACAGCCGCTGAGTGGCGATCCGACGGCTGATCTGCGAAACTCGAGCCGCGGCCAGGTGCGAGCGTAGTAGTCTCGAGCGGAGTCGTGCTGAACAGAAAACATATACCGGATGCCTCTCGATTGCGAGCAGACGTCGACCGTCGTCCGCGACGGCTGGACAGTCTCCTCCACCCCGACTTGACGACGAATCGGAGCCGTTCCCTCTCGCGGACGACGTCACCACGCCCTCACGATGACCGCCAACGCACCTGCCAGATCCGCCCACCCCTCGTCCGGAGTCGATCCACGGACCGTGACCGAAACGACTATTTCGTCGTTGTTGACATCTAGTATCGAATGGAGGGCTCCGTGAAACCCCGACTCGAGACGCTCGCACGGCGAGTGCAGCGAAACGTCGCCCAGTGTGTCCGGATAGACACGCGGACGCTGGCCGTCTTTCGGGTGTTCGTCGGGCTGCTCATTATCGCGGACGTGCTGTTGCGGGCGCGTAACTTCACGCACTTCTACACCGAGGAGGGAGTCGTTCCGCGGTCGCTCGCGATGGAGTTGAGCGCGGACAGCGCGTTCTCGTTCTACCACCTGACGACGGATCCCACGCTGATTGCCCTCCTGATGGGGATCCAGATCCTGATCGCCGTCCAGTTGATCGTCGGCTACAAGACCCGGATCGCGACGATCCTCTCGTTCCTGTTCGTCGTCTCGCTCGACCACCACAACCCGCTGGTGTTGAGCTACGCCGACACGCTCTTTCGGCTCCTGCTGTTCTGGGCCATCTTTCTGCCACTCGGCGAGCGTTGGTCCGTCGACGCCGTCCACGCCGGCCGCGAGCCTCGACCGTCGGTCGCCGGCGTCGCGTCCGCGCTGATTCTCTGCCAGATGGTCTACATGTACTTCCTCAACTGGTACCACAAGTCCGAGAACGAACTGTGGACCAGCGGGGAAGCGACGCAGCTGATAATGGGCCTCGACGACATGACGTTCCTCTTCGTGGGGTACGCCCGGCAGTTCCCGGTGTTGCTCGAGTTGGGCAGCTACATGTGGTACTATATGCTCATGTTCTCGTGGCTGTTGCTCGTGCTGGTCGGGCGAAAGCGCATGTTCCTCGTTGCGCTGTTCGCGGGCGGCCACGCCTCGTTCATCCTCACCGTCCGCATCGGCGCGTTCCCCTACGTCGCGATGGCCGGCCTGCTCTTGTTCCTGCAGGCGCAGTTCTGGGACGATCTGAAGGCCGTCGCCGCGCTCGTCGAGTTCGATACGTCACGACTCACCGGAACGCAGACCAGACTCGAGTCGGTCGCCGCCGCCGTCCCGTACCCCCGCGTGAGTGCACCGTCGTTCGACCAGATTCGAACCGGTGCCTACAGCGTCACCCTCGGCGTCGTCCTCGGCTCGCTCGTCTTGCTGTCTATTCTGTCGTACGTCCCGGCCGTCGCGCTCATCGACGGGAACTCGACGCCCGAAGAACGGGTCGACGACGTGGCCTCGAGTTTCGGCGTCGATCAACCCAACTGGAGCGTCTTCGCGCCGAATCCGCGGACGACGGACCGCTACTACGTCTTCCCCGCCGAGACCGCAGAGGGTGATCGGATCGACGTCTACAACGACCGACCGCTGACCTACGAGCGACCGTCCGACGAACTGCACACGCAGTACGACACCTATCGCTACCGGTTCTACATGAACAGCGTCCGGAGCGGCGGGTTCAGCGACAACGACGTGCCGCCGATCCTCGCCGACCACCTCTGTGAGACGTGGCAGGAGGAGTACGGCGTCGAACTGACCCACATCAACATGTACGTCGTCTACGAGGACATCACCTACGACACAATCGACGACCACGAGAACCGGGAGACGCGCACGTCACAGCTGTACGAGCACGGCTGCGGCGACAACGAACCGAAGGAGATCCAGCCGCCGGATTTCTAACGGGTAACGGCTAACGGCCGATCATCCACCGCTCACCGCAACGTCTCGAGCGTCTCGCTCGCCTCGCGAGCGGCCTCGAGACACTCCTTTGCGTACCGTGGATCGTCCGTCTCGGCTGCTTTCGTCGCAAACTTCTCGAGGGCCTGGACGAGCGAGGCGTGGGCGGCCTCGAGGTCGTCGTCGGCCGGCGAGGGACCGGCGGCCGGGCGACGGCCGTCGAACGACCGAGGTGAAGGGGTCGGCGACGGGGCCTCGGGCCGCGGCTCGTCCACGGTGCTCGACTCGGCGTCGGGAGCGGAACCGAGCTCAGGGCTCGAGTCGTCTCGTCCGTCGGCGTCGGCCGGGTCGTGCCCGGGGGCGGCCGCCGAGTCGACCGCCGGACTGCTGTCAGCGCCCGTCTGACCGACCTCAGCGTCGGTCGGAGTCGACGGTGTGGGATCCGTCTGCTGGGCTTCGGTATCGGCAGTCTCCTCGTCGGCCGGCTGGGCCTCGAGCTCCGTCCCCTGAACGGCGTCGGGATTCCCGTGACAGCTCGGACAGAACGTAGTGTCGTCCTCCTGAAAGAGCGGGTCGCCGCAGGTGCCACAGTGGGCGTTCGTCATCGTGGCACCTTTGAGCAGCAGGTCGCTCATGCGCTGGGTCGCCTCCCGCTCGCGTTCGTCGCGCTCGTACTTCTCCCGGAGTTTCTCGCGTTCGGCTTCCTTGTCGAAGTCGCTCATACTCGTCTAGAGGGAGTGGAACGTCGAAAAAGCTGCGAACGGTCGCGCACCGGGAACGCGCCGTTGATCGGCACTCGAGTCCGCGGTAGCTCACTCCGTCCGCCGGTACAGCCCCTTCGAGTCGGGTCGGACCGGTTCGTAGCCGAATCCCTCGTAGAAGCCGTCGACGTCGGCGATCAGGTTCACGTACGCCTGCGACGGCGCCGTTTCGTCGATGTAGCTCTCGAGAGCGGTCATGATCCGCGTGCCGAGCCCCTGTCCCTGATGATCCGGGTGGACCGCCATATCCGAGATCTGGTAGACGGTGCCGCCGTCGCCGACGATTCGTCCCATCCCGACGGGCTCGTCGGTCGGCTCGTGGACCACCACGACGCCGTACAGCGAGTTTGGGAGGCCGCGTTCGACCCCCTCGAGCGAGCGCGGCGGCATCCCCGCGGCCTCGCGCAGCGAAACGAACGCCTCGGGATCGGGGAGTTCCTCACGAATGTGGTACGGGTCGGTGTCGTCGGCGTCGGCCATACGGCACTCGACTCGCGCGCCGAAAAAGACGGTTCCGGGTTCGGTTCCCGCCACCGGCGCTCAGGGCTCGCCCTCGATTGCGGCCTCGACGGCGTCGACGGCCGCTTCGGGAGTTGCGACGGTCTCGAGATCGATCCCGACCTCGGAGACGTCGTGGGTCTCGAGACCGACGACGGGACGGTCGTAGATGCCCGCGAAGCCGATTTCGGTGAGCGTGCCGACGCCGCCGGTGAGCGCGATCACCGCGTCGCCGTTCAGCGGGACGAGGGCGTTCCGGGCGTGGCCCAGTCCGGTCGCAATCGGGACGTCGACGTACTCGTTCGCGTCGCCGGGACGGTCGCCGGGCAAAATCCCGATCGTCGTTCCGCCCTCGGTCTTGGCGCCGCGACAGACGGCTTCCATCGTCCCGCCGCGGCCGCCGCAGACGACCGTGTGGCCGCGAGCGGCGAGTTCTCGTCCGACGGCTTCGGCGCGGGCCGACTGTTCGACGGTGATCGCTCCGCCGCCGATGACGCTGACTCGCATACGGGAATGACTGCGGGCACGGACAATGGTCGGTTCGGTCTCGGGCAAGCGCGACGAATCATGGGCTCGAGACGAAACGATCGTCGACTTTTCGGCCTCCGCCGGCGGTATTCGCGCCGGAACGTGATATTCTGCAGACGATAGCTGCGCATCGAAACGAGTTCGACAGTTGTCGACATAATTCTCGTCAGATCGTTCGAGGGAGGAGTTTTCGACGGATTTAACGCGTGGGGCGGTGGATCATTACGTGGTATGACGAAAGTTAGCGTGGTCGGCGCGGCCGGGACGGTCGGGGCCGCCGCAGGCTACAACATCGCACTTCGGGATATCGCGGACGAACTCGTCTTCGTCGACATTCCGGATCAGGAGGATACGACGATCGGACAGGCTGCGGACACCAACCACGGGGTGGCCTACGATTCGAACACGACGATCCGGCAGGGTGACTACGAGGATACGGCGGGATCGGACGTCGTCGTCATCACGGCCGGCATCCCGCGCCAGCCGGGCCAGACGCGTATCGACCTCGCGGGCGACAACGCGCCGATCATGGAGGACATCGGCTCCTCGCTCGCAGAACACAACGACGACTTCGTCACCGTCACGACGTCGAACCCCGTCGACCTGCTCAACCGTCACCTCTACGAAGCGGGCGACCGCGCCCGCGAGCAGGTGGTCGGCTTCGGCGGACGGCTCGACTCCGCTCGCTTCCGGTACGTCATCGCCCAGCGCTTCGACGTGCCCGTCCAGAACGTCGACGCGACCATCCTCGGCGAGCACGGCGACGCCCAGGTTCCCGTCTTCTCGAAGGTCCGCGTCGACGGGCGCGACCTCGAGTTCACCGACGAGGAGAAGGAGGAACTGCTCGAGGAGCTCCAGACCTCGGCGATGAACGTCATCGAGAAGAAAGGCGCGACGGAGTGGGGCCCGGCCACCGGCGTCGGGCACATGGTCGAAGCGATCATCCGCGACACCGGCGAAGTACTCCCCGCGAGCGTCCCGCTCGAGGGCGAGTACGGGCACGAGGACACCGCCTTCGGCGTTCCGTGTAAGCTCGGCTCGAACGGTATCGAGGAGGTCGTCGAGTGGGACCTCTCGGAGTTCGAGCGCGACCAGCTCGGCGAGGCCGCCGAGAAGCTCTCCGAGCAGTACGACGAGATCGCGTAATCGCCGCCTCTCCGACTCGCGTTTTTTCTCAGTAGACCGAGCCCTCGAGCCCCTGCAGTCAGCTCACGTTCGGACGCGAACCTCGAGCGGCCCGGGGTCGAGCGTGATCCCGACGGACGGCTCGAGCGAGTCAGTGATGCGGTCGAATTCGACGTGGCGGGCGATCGTCGCGAGCGCGAGTTTGAGTTCGACCATCGCGAATCGCATACCCAGACAGTGACGCGGCCCGCCGCCGAACGGAAAGTAGGCGTACTCGGGTCGGTCGGAATCGGACTCGAGGGTTCGACCGTCGTCCGTCCGCTCGGGTTCGGATTCGTCCCCGGGGTCGTCCGCGAGCCATCGCTCGGGTCGAAACGTCTCGGGGTCGTCCCACCAGCGGTCGTCGCGGTGGATGCCGTACACCGAGAGCTGCAGGGTCGTCCCGGTCGGAACGCGATAGCCCGACAGCACCATCGGCGACTCCGGTTCGCGGTAGACGCCGATTACCGGCGGGTAGAGCCGCATCGCTTCCCTGACGACGGCCTCCGTGTACGCGAGATCAGCGAGATCCTCGAGTCCAGGCTCCCCGTCGCCACAGACGGTCGCGAGTTCGCGCTCGAGGCTGGCTCGGACCGAGGAGTTATCCGCGAGCAGCCAGCAGGCGATCGATAGCGCCGTTGCGGTCGTCTCGTGGCCGGCAAAGAGGAAGGTGACGAGTTGATCCCGAACCTCCTCGGCGGTGGGCCGGGAGCCGTCGGGATACTCCGCACGGGCCAGCACCGAGAGGAGGTCGTCGCCGGCCGCATTCGCTTCGCGGCGCGTCGCGACTAGCTCGTCGACGAGGGCCTCGAGATCGGCCATTGCCGCCTCGTACTCGCGTTCGGCGGGCGTCGACAGCCACGACGGCAGGACCGACTCGAGCGCGAGCCGTCGCGGCGACGCGTAGTCGTCGATGGCGGTTACGGCCCGCCTGACCGTTTCGGCGTGAGCGTCCTCAAGGGGGACATCGAACAGTGTTCGAGTGAGCACGCGGAGGGTGTACGTCGATAGCTCGTCCGCGAGCGCGATCGTCTCGCCGTCGTCCCAGCCGTCGAGGAGTGCCGTCGCCTCCGTGACCATTTCGTCGGCGTAGGCGTCGATCCGGTCCGGGGTGAACGACGACTGCAACAGCCGTCGCTGGCGTCGCCACCGTTCGCCTTCGGTGAACGCGACGCCCTCGGGAGCGAGGAGTTCGCCGAACTCGGTCTCGAAGTCGCCCTTCCGAGCCGCGTCGGAGCGCGAGACGAGCACCGTCTCGACGGCGCGCGGATCGAAAACGAGCGCGAACTCGGTACCGTACCCCTCGTAGGCGACGACGTCGCCGTACTCGCGGGCCGACTCAACGAACCCGAGCGGGTCGCGGGCGATCGACAGCGTGCTCCCGACCACTGGAAGGCCTCGAATTTCCGGCGGCCGGTCGGCACTCGAGCGGTCGTGCTTCGGGGCTGTCGCGTCGTCGGACTGCAACGCTGGTGTCTCGCTCATGGTCGAACCGAGGACCGTAGTGAACATCGGCGTGTTCCCGAAGCACTGAACCTTGTTATATTGGCCGACGATGTACCGGTATGCGATCGACGGATCTCACCCTCCGGCTCCCCGAGCGAATGCAGCTTCCCGTCCGAACACTCGAAGACGAACTCGAGTTTCACCGCGAGGAACTGCTCTCGTGGCACGTCGACCCCGAAACGAAACGAGTTCGGTTTCTCTCGCTGATCGTCGGCGATCGTGATGCGATACGGGAGACGGCGGTCGATCTGGACGTTGTCCACCGGTTCGATCTCACGCCGATCGACGCGGACACGTTCTACGCCTACGCCGTGATGGACGTTCGGGCCGCCGACGCGACGCTGATGGGCGCGTTCGACGAACCTGGCCTGGTGATCGTCCCGCCGATCGTCTACACCGGTCGGGAACGCGTCCACGTCACCGTCCTCGGCGAACCCGACGCGCTCGCGAGGCTGGTCGAGCGGTTCCCCGAGGACGTCGGCGTCGAAGTCGAACGGGTAAGCGACCACCAGCGCCGGGCCGAGACGCTCGCGGGGAGACTCACCGCTCGGCAGTTCGAAGCGATGGAAACGGCTCGAGAGTGCGGCTACTACGACGTTCCGCGCAGCGGGTCGCTCGCGGAAGTCGCGTCGGCGTTAGACTGTTCGGAGAGCGCGGCGTCGACCCTGCTCCGGACGGTCGAATCAAAGCTGGTCGACGCGGCGTTGCGACGATAACGGCGCGGAGAACTGGGGACGGTCGACTCGAGAATTAGGGGATGATTTGCTCGCCGTCGTCGTCGTAGATCCTGATCGCGTCGACGGGACAGGTTCGCGCGGCGAACTTCGCGTCGAGTTCCGCGTCCTCGGGCACCTCGCGGGCGAAGATCCCGTCTTCGACCTCCTCGCTGTCCTCGAGGATCGCTTTCCCGCTCGCTTTGTCCTTCTCGAAGGCGCCCCACTCAGCCACACACTGATACATGCCGATACAGGTGTCTTCGTCGAACTCGACTCTCATACGCGACGGTTCGGGCGTCTGGGACATACCGCTTCCGGACCACACTCGGTGGCTGGCGAACGAGTCGACCGAGGGAACGCTTTTCCGGTCCGTCGTAGAACAAAAGCGGACGGAATGGTCGCACTGTCGTTCGCCGTCCTCGTCGGGACCGCCATTCTCACCTGCCTGTTCATGGCGTGGGTACTCGGGGCGAACAGCAACTCACCACCCTTCGCGCCCGCGATTGGTGCGAACGCGATTTCGACGATGCGGGCCGCGTTCGTCATCGGCCTGCTCGCGGCCGCCGGCGCGCTCATGCAGGGCGGGAGCATCTCGGAAACGATCGGCGCGGACCTCATCGACGGCGTCACGATCACACCGCTTGCGGCTACTGCAGGCCTGCTGACGGCGGCGACGTTCATGGCGGTCGGCATCTACACGCGGTATCCGATCCCCGCGGCGTTCGCGACGACGGGCGCGATGGTCGGCGTCGGGCTCTCGCTGGGCGGCGATCCGGCGATGGCGACCTACCAGCGACTCGGCACGTTCTGGCTGATGGTCCCGATCATGTCCGGTGGCCTGGCGTACGCGACCGCGGTCACCCTGCGACGCGACGACATTCCCGAAACCCTCGGCGTCCCGTTGCTCGCAGGGATCGTCGGCGCGATCGTCGCGAACATCCGGCTCGGCGTCATCCCCGATCCGACGGCCGACCAGGGGTCGATCGCGCGATTCGTCTCCCGGCAGGTCGGCGGTGGCCCCACGCTCGCGGTGGGCGTCGATCTCGGCACCGTCCTCGTGACGATCGGAGTCGGCGCGCTCGCCTTTCACTGGGTCCGCCAGCGCGTTCTCGTCTCCGTCGAGGCCGGGATCCGCTCGTTCCTCCTCGTGCTGGGCGGTATCGTCGCCTTCTCCTCTGGCGGTTCGCAGGTCGGACTGGCGACCGGACCCCTCGAGAACCTCTTTCGGGTCGAACTTGGGCTCCCGGGGATCGTCCTGCTCTCGATCGGCGCGACCGGGCTCCTCGCCGGCGCCTGGATGGCCGCGCCGCGGCTCCTCCAGGCCACCTCCAGAGAGTACGCCCAGCTCGGCGTTCGACGGTCGATCGCCGCGCTCGTCCCGGGATTCATCATCGCACAGCTCGCGATCGCACTCGGGATCCCGATCTCGGTCAACAACATCATCCTCTCGGGAGTCATCGGCGGCGGGCTGGCAGCGGGGTCGGCCGGCGTCTCGAGACGCAAGATCGGTTTTACGATCACGTTCTGGCTGCTGACCCTCGGCAGTTCGATCGTCGTCGGCTACGGACTCTACCAGCTACTCGCGATGGTTATTGGGGAGTGATATCGCCACGTGAGATGCATCAGCGCCGAGTTGGCCTCGAGTCAGGCTCGGCGCTCGAGTGAACGTCACTCGGCCGGCGACAGCAGGTAGCTCCCGCCGACGGCGATGAGGCCGACGAAGATGCCGAGCAGTCCGACGGGTGGGGAGACGAGCGTCAGTGCACCGCCGAAGATGAGCGCCCCTGCACCGAACCGCCAGGCGATCGACTGGGGATGATAGCCACAGTGGGGGCACTCCTCAGCGTGGCGAGAGATCTCGTCGCCGCAGCGACTGCAGTAGTAGACCGGTTTCATGGGTGCTCTCGGAGCGACTCCGTATCGTGGGCTACTCGAGGCCGAACGATAATACGAGTGTCGCTGGCCGCGGACAGGTCATGCGTATGAAACCTATATGATATATCAGTACACTTTTCAGTGATCGGGAGAGTGAAACCGTAGACAATGAGTACCATCACTCAGGCAATCGGTGACTTCGTTTCGAACTTCGTCGCGTTCGTGCTGATGATTATCCTGGCGATCGTCTCGTTTTTCTTCGTCGTCTTCGTCGTCGACTTCGGCGCGAGCCTTGCCGGCTACGGCGGCGACGAGTACGTCGTCCTCTCCTCGGCGCTGCTGGTCGCCGCGGCGATCCTCGCGGGCGGTATCTCGCCGCTCAGTGACCTGTCCGGATCGACCGAGACCACCCGACAGGACGCGACCGTCACGGCCGACGACTGACGACTGCAGCCGAGCCGAATTCGATGGCGGAACCGAGTCGACGGCTCCGCAACCGTTTTCCGCATTTTCGACCGTCGATAACGCCAGAGTGACTACTCGAGGACCGTCACCGGACTCGAGGTCCGTTCGACGACCGTCGACGCGATGCCGCGACCGAGGAATCGCTGGACGAACCCCTTCGTGTCGCTTCGGTGGCCGTACAGCACGACGTGATCGACGCTCTCCTCGCTCGCGTACTGCGGGACGACGGTTCCGGGCCGTCCCTCGGCGATCTCGAGACGGACCCGCTCGGTCGCGGTCGGTTCGTCGATCGTCTCGAGGAGCGTTGTCGCTCGCTCGCGTGCCAGTGTCGTGCGTTCGTCGTCGCGCTCGAGAATCCCGCCCTCGCTCATACGCGCGTCGAGCGGCGTTGCGACGGCGAGCAGCGTGACGCCGGCGTCTGGAAACGTCTCGAGGGCGTACGCGAGCGCCTCGTCCTCCCGCGGGCGACCGAGCGTCGGGACGAGGACGTGATCGTGGTCGGCCATCGGTCCGTCTTGGGTCGCCGCCCCCATCGGTCTATCGCCGGCGAGTAATCCCGTTCTCCGTCTACGTGTTGCTCACCGGTTCTCGAATCGAGGCGCGCCCTGCACGCTGTGCAGGGAGTGGGGATCGATCACGAGGTGAATCTATGTGATCGAATATCATACTGGAGTGCGGGTGACTCAACCGATGGCAGAAGCACACAAACTCGATTGCGAAGCGGTGTCAGATGAGTGTCGATTCATCATTCAATCAGAAAACGAAGACGAGGCGGTCGAACTGGCCAAGAACCACATGAAGGAGATACACGACCAAGAGGTCACGAGGGAGGAACTGCAAGAGGAGCATCTGCAAGTCGTCTGACGATCCGACGGAGTCGGTCCGCAGACGCACCCTCTCGCACGCCTTTCGTAGACGCCGGATCGACCCCGGCGCTCGAGCGGACAGTGCCAACGGCACTCGAGACGACAGTTTAAACCACGGGACGCGCCAAGGAGGAGTAATGAATATCGAGGAGCTGTCGGGGCTCCCGGCCGGTGCCGTCGACCACTTCCGAAGCGAGGGCATCGAGGAGCTCTACCCGCCACAGGCCGAAGCAGTCGAGGCCGGCGCGACCGACGGTGAGAGCCTCGTCGCCGCCGTCCCGACCGCAAGCGGGAAGACCATGATCGCCGCGCTCTCGATGCTGTCGGCGGTCGAGCGCGGCGGAAAGGCGCTGTACATCGTCCCCCTGCGAGCGCTCGCCAGCGAGAAGAAGGCGGAGTTCGAGGCGTACGAACAGTTCGGCGTCACAACGGGCGTGACGACGGGCAACTACGAGAGCACCAGCGAGTGGCTCGCCACGAAAGACATCATCGTCGCGACCAGCGAGAAGGTCGACTCGCTCGTCCGCAACGGGGCCGACTGGCTGTCGGACCTCACCTGCGTCGTCAGCGACGAGGTCCACCTGATCGACGACCGAAACCGCGGACCGACGCTCGAGGTCACCCTCGCGAAACTCCGGCGGCTCAACCCCGCCATGCAGACGGTCGCGCTCTCCGCGACGGTCGGCAACGCCGACGAGATCGCCGACTGGCTCGACGCCGCGCTCGTCGACACCGACTGGCGACCGATCGACCTGCGGATGGGCGTCCACTACGGCAACGCCCTGAACTTCGACGACGGCTCGACGCGAGAGGTACCCGTCGAAGGATCGGAGAAGCAGGAGGCCGCGCTCGTTCGGGACATCTTACAGGAGGGCGGCTCCTCGCTCGTCTTCGTCAACTCCCGGCGAAACGCCGAGGCCGCCGCGAGCCGATTGGGGCAGGTCTCGAGTCGCGAACTCGACGGCGACGAGCGGGAAGCGTTAGTCGATCTGGCCGAGGAAATCAGGGAGGACAGCGACACCGAGACCAGCAAGGATCTGGCCGACTGCGTCGAGCGGGGCGCGGCGTTCCATCACGCCGGCCTCTCGAGCACCCAGCGAACGCTCGTCGAGGACGCCTTTCGGGACCGCCTGCTGAAGGTGATCTCGGCGACGCCGACGCTCGCTGCCGGCGTCAACACCCCTGCGCGCCGCGTGATCGTCCGGGACTGGCGGCGCTTCGACCCCAGCGCGGGCGGGATGTCCCCGCTCGACGTCCTCGAGGTCCACCAGATGATGGGCCGAGCGGGGCGACCGGGACTCGACCCCTACGGCGAGGCCGTCTTGCTGGCGAAGAGCCACGACGAGAGCGAAGAGCTGTTCGACCGCTACGTCTGGGCCGACCCCGAGGCCGTCCGGTCGAAACTCGCGGCCGAGCCCGCCCTGCGAACGCACGTGCTCGCGACGATTGCATCCGGTTTCGCCCGCACGCGTGAGGGATTACTCGAGTTCCTCGAGGCCACCCTCTATGCCAGCCAGTCGACCGAAGCCGGGCGCCTCGAGCGGGTGACCGACGACGTCCTCGATTACCTCGAGCGGAACGATTTCATCGAGCGCGAGCGAGACGGTAGCGAAACGAGCGAAGAAAGCGACGACGGCGGTGCGTTCACTTCCGCGGCCGACCTCGCGGCACAGCGGGAAGCAAAACGCGAGGAGACTCTCGAGGCCACCAGTCTCGGCCACACCGTCTCGCGGCTCTATCTCGATCCGATGAGCGCCGCCGAGATCGTTCACGGACTCGAGCGAGCCGAGGACCGGCCGACCGCGCTCGGCCTCTACCAACTCGTCTCGCGAACGCCCGACATGTACGAACTCTACCTGCGCTCGGGCGAGGACGAGACGTTCGGCGAACTCTACTACGAACGGGAGGCCGAACTGCTCGGCGACAGGCCGAGCGAGTACGAGGAAGACCGCTTCGAGGACTGGCTGGCCGCGCTCAAGACGGGCAAACTGCTCGAGGACTGGGCCAGCGAGGAGGACGAGGAACGCCTGACCGAACGGTACAAGATCGGTCCGGGCGACCTCCGCGGGAAGGTCGACACCGCCGAGTGGCTGCTCGGCGCGGCCGAGTCGCTGGCCGCGGAGATCGACAGCGAGTGGACCGTCGCCGTCCGCGAAGCCCGCGCTCGGGTCGAGCACGGCGTGAGTGAGGAATTACTCGAGTTGGTCTCCGTCGGCGGCGTCGGTCGCAAGCGCGCCCGTCAGCTCTACGCGGTCGGCATCGAGGAACCGGCCGATCTCCGGAGCGCCGACAAGGGCGTCGTCCTCGGCGCACTCAAGGGCGAGAAGACGGCGGAGAACATCCTCGAGAACGCCGGCCGCGAGGACCCCTCGATGGAGGGCGTCGAACCGGTCGGCGCAGCGGCGAACGCAGGGGCCGCCGGCTCGAGCACTGAAGGCGGAGGCGACGAGGAAACAACGAACGAAGCGGCGGACGACGGCCAATCCAGCCTGGGTGATTTCTGATGGAGCTCCTCGAGTGCACCCTCTCCGTCGACGACCTCGACGGCTTCGTCGCCGATATTGGCGAAATCGGCGACCGACACGGCGCGACGATCCAGGCGTTCGACGCGCGCTACGTCGCCGACCCATCCCACCTCGAGCGGGCCGTGGAACTGGCCGACCGTGCCATCGCCCGCGGAACGAACGTCGCCCGGGACCGAGCCGTCGAGATCCTGCTCTACGCCGCCGGACGTCGACAGATCGATCGCGCCCTCGAGATGGGCGTCAGCGAGGGTGAGAGTCGAGCCGTGGTCCTTGTTGACACGGGTTCCACCGGAAACGAAGGGGGTCGAGACGGCGCGAACGGTGAGGACGACACGGCAGCGGATGGCTCCGACGTCGGCGAGACGGCGGCACTCGAGGAACTCGCGGAACTGGACGCCGTCGTCGGGAGGGAGCCAACGCTCGACTCCCGAGACGAGGAAACGTTGTGTGCCTTCTTCGATATCGCTGGCCGCGAGCGGACGGCGACGAACGCGACGCTCTCGGAACTGGTCCGCGAGCGCGTCGCCTTACTCGAGGTCGAAAAGTAGTCGGTACAGCGGAGCTCCCCGAACCAATCAGTCGTCCGCAGTTTTCTCGCGGCGACCGTTTCTAGACTCGCGAAGTCCGTCACAGATTCCGCCCTGGCTCGACATGTTGACCTTGCCGAGTCGCCCCCTGCGGTGGACGAGTTCGAATGCGTCGGGATCGATCGGGTCGCCCTCGGGCGTTCGGAACAGGATATCGTCCGGTTTCGAGACGAGCTCCGTCTCGAGGGTCTTCTCGAGATACCGCTCGATCGGCTCCGACGGAACGGTCACGGCGAACGACCGATCGCGGACGTAGACAGAGATCCATTCGGCCGTTTCAGCGTCCGTTTCAGCGGGGTACGGCCGATCGTCGGTCAGGCGTTCGAACTCGATCCCCTGGAGATCATCGGGACGGAGGTCGACGATCGCGTCCGCCTCGAGGCCGGCGTCCAAAAGCGCCTCGACCGCATCGTACTGCCGTGCGATCCGCGCCTTCTCGTCGAGTTCCGCGCGGACGGCCTCGACGTCGCCGTCGGCGTCCGGAAACGCCGCCGCGAAGGACAGTCGATCGTTCACGCCGCGGTTGATCTCGTCCTCGTGCATGTGTTCGCGGAGGGTGATGCGAGCCTCTTCGACCGTCGGCAGCGACGCCACTTCGTCGCGAGCGTCGACAGCCATCATCCAGGCGAACGCCGGCGAACACCACGCCGTCGGTAGCGTGAACGCGACGCTCACGCGGCCGTCGTCGATATCGATCGAATCGACGTACTCGAGGGCGACGATCGAGCGGTCGAGTTCCGGATCGGCGACCCGGTCCAGTCGGTCGCGGACGGCCGCTCGAGTCGGGCCGTCGTGACTGTTCGCGGTCATCAGTCGTCCGCCGCCGCGGGTTCCTCGCTCGCGTAGTGGTCCCCGAGGTCGAACTGCTGGCTAATCTCGTCGTCCCGGAACTGCCGCCGTTTCTCCTCGATGTCGATATCGTAGAGTTTGGCGGCGTTCTCACCCATGACCTTCTTTTTCGTCTCGAGATCCCACTCGACGCCGTACTCCATCCGATCCTCCTGGGTGAGTTCGGCTTCGAGGACCGCCTCGACGAGCCAGTCGGGGTTCCAGATGGCGTAATCCGAGCCGAAGAGCACACGATCCTCCCCGAGCCACCAGAGCAGTTCGGACATGATCTCCGAGAACTTGCCCGGGCGATTCTGGGCGAACGGCGCGGCGACCGCGAGTCCGCCATAGACGTTCGGCTCCTGGGCGGCGATCCAGCAGAAGTCGTCGAGACGAGGGAGGCCGACGTGCTCGACGACGAAGTTGAGGTTCGGAAACGACGAGGCCGCGTCGTCGACGTCGGCCACGTCGAACGCGTCGCGGTTCAGCGGCCGGATCGTCGGTCCCTTGTGCGCGTGAATGTTCTCGATGCCGAGTTCGGCGCACTTCTCCAAGAACTCGAAGGCTTCCTCGTCGTCGAGACGCCACCCCTTCGATTCGTCGCGCCACTCGGCGGTGTAGAGTTTCACACCCGGGATATCGTAGGTGTCGTGGAGTTCCTCGAGATACTCGAGGCCCTCCTCGCCGTCGCGCGGGTCGAAGGTCCCGTTGAGAACGAACCGCTCGGGATGCTCGGTCGCGAGTTCGGCGTTTTGCTGGGTCGTATTGAAACCGTCTTCGTAGAAGTCGGTGAGGTACGTCGGCTGGAAGATCGCCATGTCCGCGGCCGCGTTGGCGAACAGGTCCTCGACCATCCGGTCGGCACCGTACTGCCGATACTCCTCGATATCCCACTGACGCTCTTCGGGCGTGAACGTCGTGTGATAATCGTAGAAACACTGGATGAACTCCTCACCGCCCTCGTGTGTGATGTTCCCCTCGGTAGCGTCCCACAGGTGAACGTGGGAGTCGATTACGAATACGTCCTCGCCGTCGTGCTCGTACATCGCATTATGAACATTGTTACCATACCACGTTACTCTTTTTCAGATACGTTTGAATATCCCATATACGCGACTCTTGACCGACTAAATTATCGGTTCAGTTCACCAATATCAGCTTTCAAACATTCACAAGAAGCGATAGGCGGGGGGAACGTTTTGGTGGGGGACGGTGAATGTGAGACAGTATCATGCAGGCAGCCAGACTTCACGAGTACACCGACGAGATGAGCGAGGCCCTGGAGATCGAAGACGTCGACCGGCCCGAGATCGACCAGTCCGACGGCGTCCTGGTCGAGGTCGAAGGCGCGGGGTGGTGCCAGACTGACAACCACATCGTCGAGGGGATGTGGACCGAGTACGCCCCCCAGGAGCTCCCAATGACGCTCGGCCACGAGAACGCGGGCATCGTCGCCGAAACCGGCGAGGAGGTGACGCTGGTCGAGGAGGGCGATCCGGTGATCTGTCACCCCGTCCAGACCTGCGGCATCTGTCGGCCCTGCCGGCTCGGCGAGGACATGTACTGCGAGAACAGCGCGTTCAACGGGCTCACCACCGACGGAGGCTTCGCCGAGTACCTGCAGACGAACGAGCGGGCGGTGATCCCGCTGCCCGACGGCGTCGATCCGACGGAGATTGCCCCCCACGCCGACGCGGGGATCACGGCCTATCACGCGGTCAAGAAGGCCGTCCGCGAACTGAATCCGGGCGACACCTGCGTCGTCATCGGCGTGGGCGGACTCGGCCACATCGGCCTCCAGTGTCTCGACGCCACGAGTGCCGCGACCATCGTCGCCGCCGACATCAAGGACGAAGCGCTCGAGTTGGCGACGGAGCTGGGAGCCCACCACACCGTCAACTCGGCCGACGAAGACGTTCCGAGCGTGATCGCGGATCTGACCGACGACGAGGGCGCACAACAGGTGGTCGACTTCGTCGGGAGAGACGAGACGACCGCGCTGGCACCCGAGATCGTCGCCGCGGGCGGCGACCACCACATCGTCGGCTACGGCGGCCACGTCCACGAACCCAGCCAGGCGCTGGTCAACGGCGAGTTCGCGTTTCGCGGCACGCTGGTCGGGAAGTACGCCGAACTGCAGGAACTCGTCACGCTCGTCGACCGCGGCGACGTCGAGTTGCGAACCGAGACCCACGACCTCGCGGACATCAACACGGTCGCGGAACGCCTCGAGCACAACGAGATCGAGGGGCGTGCGGTCCTGACGCCGCCGTAACGGATTCGAGTCGAATCGGGTCGAATCGTCCCATCCCGGTCTCAGTCGGACGCTCGAGCGGGCGCACCGTCCCGCCGTACGAGGAGTCCGACCACGACACCCGAGACCGTCCCGCTCAGCATCACGAGCGCGCTTCGTTTCGGAATCCGTCCTCGGACGGCGGCCTCGAGGAGCATGAGCGTATCGAGAACGTCGATCAGGAGGGCGATGCGATCCCACTCGCGGCGGGTCGCCCCGCTCGCCGTCAGTTGGCCGATTCCCAGCCCGAGCGCTCGAATGCACGCGTAGCGAAGCGCGACGTCGAGGGAGCCGCCGTTCGCCGAGAGGCCGTACCACCGACCGAGCACGCGCGGAACCAGGAGCCCGATCGCTCCGAACACCACGCGAAACCAGGGCAGGAGTCTCGAAGCGATGGCAGTCGTCGTCTGGTTCGTCGGGTCCATGCGTATACGAGTCATACAGTCGACACGTTGACGGCCAACAACGAGACGTTTTCTTACAATAATTGATACGTCTGCCGTATCGATATGAGCCCGGTAAAACACGTTGATTTCGGTGACCGCAATCCTCGGCAGTTGCATCCGAACGGCGGCAACGCACCACCGCTACTGCATCCGTCACCGTCACGGCGATCGAGTCGCCGTAGACGCGGCCGGGGACGTCGTGCGCACGGACGGCACGCTCTTGTACGATCCCGTGATAGCGTCGGTATGACCACCCTCGAGGACCCCATCGAGATCGGCGGCTGCGAGGTTCCCAATCGGCTCTATCGCGCGCCAGTGCTCGAGTGTGCGGGCAACGGCCCCGACGCGGTCGAGACGCTGATCGACGATCTCGAGCCGGCCGCCGAGTCCGGCGTCGGCCTCCTCTGTCAGGGGGCGACCATCGTCCGCGGCGACGGCGGCTGTGCCGCGCCGGGGATGACCCGCGTCCACGACCCCGAGTTCGTGGCGCAACTGTCGCGGCTGACCGACCGGATTCACGAGCACGGCAGCCGGATCTTCGTGCAACTCGAGCACGGGGGCCTGCGGAGCATGGAGACCTGGCACGCCGAGTATCGCGAGGCGCATCCGGAAATGGAGCAGTTGGCGGTCTCGAGACCACCCTGGCAGTTGCGACTGCTGGATCGATTGGGGTTTCTCGCCTACGATCCTCACATCCTCTCGACCGAGGAGGTGTACGAACTCGCGGCCGATTTCGGACGCTCTGCGGCCTCCGCTGCGGAAGCGGGTTACGACGGCATCCATCTCTCGGGGGCGAACATGGGCATCGTCCAGCAGTTTCTCTCGCCGTTTTACAACCAGCGGGACGACGAGTTCGGCGGCTCTCCGGAGGCGAGACTCGAGTTCCTCGCGCTCGTCCACGACGAGATCCGCGAGCGGGCGGGCGACGTTCCGCTGATGACCAAGGTGCCCGCCGAGACGCCCGCACCGCCCGCGCCCGTCGTGCGCCGGAAGCTCTCGCTCGAGGACGGGATCGAGATCGCCCGGCGACTCGAACGAATCGGCTACGACGCGGTCGTCCCCGTCCAGACGTCGGTCGTCTGGGACATGAGCATCGTCCGCGGGGAGTATCCCGAGCGAGCCTGGGGGAACGAACAGTTGCACGAGGCGTACGACGCGGCGTTCGGCGGCGCGACGCGCAGACGGCTCGTCGCCGCCGCAAACCGGGTCCAGTCGCTGCAGTACGATTTCGACTCCGCGTGGAACGAGGACTTCTGCCGGCGGGTCCGCGAGCAGGTGTCGATCCCCGTGCTCGCGGAGGGCGGGATTCGCGAGCGACGGGAGATGGATCGGTTGCTCGGCTCGGGCGCCGGGAGCGAAGACGGCGGCGCGACGCCAGCGGCGCCCGCCTGCGACATGGTCGGCATGGCCCGCCCCTTCTACGCCGAACCCCGGCTGGGGGCGCGGCTGCTCGAGAACGGTACCGACGCCGAGACGCCGACGGACGGCGACCTGCGCGTCCTCTGTGAGAACTGTAACAACTGTACGGTGCCGCAGGCGACCGGCGCGCCAGGTATCTGCCGGACGCCAAGCGTGTTGCGAAAACGGGGCGAACTCGAGCGCGAGGGCGCGTATGAGCGGACGTAACCGGGGTTTGTGGAGGAGACGGGATCAGGCCGAATCCGTGACGACGTCGCTCGTCAGTTCCGCGAGCGTCAGTTCGCGGGTGTAGTCGGGAGCCTCGACCTCGAGCAGCGAGTCGTCGGTCAGTCCGGTGAAATGCAGTGTTAGTTCATAGGAGCCGTCGGCGTCGACGAGGCTCATCTCCCGCTTGTCGTCGTCGAGCGTCCGGACGGAGACGTACTCGCCGGCGTAGGCCGGATCGGACCGTCCTTCGACGTGGTACGCCGGGAGGCTCGCGCTGGCGGCGTCGTCGACGTCGTTCCCTTCGATCGGATAGCCGGTTTCGATCCACTCCTGAAAGCCGTCGTCGAGCGCGTAGACGTTCTCGTAGCCGTCATCGATCAACCCCGCGGCCCGCTGGACGGCCATCGCGTGCGGACAGACGCAGTAGGTCACGATTCGGTCGTCTTCGGCCCAGCCCGCGACTGGATCGTCGTCGCCGCCGTCGGGTGCGGGACTCAACGCGGCACCGACGATTCGGGCGTCCTCGAACGAACCGGCGTCTCGCGTGTCGACTATCCGGGCTTCCTGTCGCGCGTACCAGTAGTAAACGTCCTCGATCGGGGCGAGCGGTACCTCGACGCCCTCGTAGGACATCGTCTCGTAGTCGTCGGTGTCGATCGATCGCTCGTCGAGTTCGTCGTCAGGCTCCGGACCGTAGCCGTCTCCCTGATCGACGTCGTCGACTCCATTGTCCGTGTTATCGGTCTCGTCGTCACCACCGAGACAGCCAGCGACGGTCGTGGCGGTTACGACCGCCCCCGCTGTGAAAAACTGCCGTCGATTCATTGCCAGTCAGTACGAATGCAACTCAGATAGGGGTTCTGGTACGATCGACGACGCGGGCTCGACCCCTTCGTTTCCACTGGAGAGTCGGAGAGGATGGGCTCAAAGGGCTCGAGTCGAAGAACGGAAAGGAGTAGTCCATCCTGGATTCGAACCAGGGTCGAAGCCCCCAGAAGGCTTCAGGATTGGCCGCTACCCCAATGGACTTGACATGTTTCGCCGGGCTCGTTTTCCGACGACGTACCAGCCAGTAGTTGGTGTCCGTATTAGAGTGTTACGAACTGGACCAGATGTCGAAGTACATCGCGGTACGGTGCCCGCGAAGACGGCCGCTCGAGTCGAACCGACACCCCTTTTCCCCTCTCTCGCACACTCCCGCGTATGTACGTTGGACGATTCGTCGTCGTCGGTCCTGACGTCGGCGCCTACCGCGTGTCGTCGCGCTCGTTCCCCAACCGGGAGATCACCGCTCGAGAGGACGCCCTTACCGTCGGCCCCACGGCGGACGCCCCCGAGACGGACAACCCCTACGTGTCCTACAACTGCCTGCGGGTGGTCGAGACGCCGACCGGCGAGACGGCCGCCTTCGGCAACGGCTCGCACGTCGATCCGATTGCGGAGAAACTCGAACTCGGCTATCCCGCTCGAGACGCCCTCGCGGAGAGCCTGCTGGCGCTGGATTACGAGAAGGACGACTACAACACGCCACGGATCGCAGCGACGATCGGTGACGACGGCGAGGCCCTGATCGGCACCGTCCGGAAGGACGCCCTGTTCGTCGAGACGGTCGAGGAGCCGACGCTCGTGGCGACCTACGAGAAGGACGCGCCGGAGTCGTTCGGTCTCGAAGCCGACAGTGCCGAAGCGGCGGCGAGCGAGGTCTACAACCTCGAGTTCGAACACGCCGTCTGTGCGGCCGGCGTCGCCCGGACCGACGACGGGTTCGAAACGGCCATCGAGAACGGCGAGTGAGCGAGGGGGCTGCCTCGAGACAAGGGCAGCGATAGTCGCGGCTCCGTGACAGAGAACGATTTTCGAGCCGCGGGTCGGGCCGGGATGCCAGTGCTGGCCGCAGCTACTTGACGCGCGGTTCCGACCGGCTACGTATGACCTTCGAGGCGACGATCACGTCGATTCACCGGATGACACCACAGGTCAAACAGTTCGTGCTCGAGGCCGACCGCACGTTCGAGTTCGACCCCGGCCAGCACACGACGGTGCAGTTCGAAGACGACGATGGCGAGGAGGTGGTCCGGCCGTACACGCCGACGAACACGCCCGGATCGAACGCCATCACGCTCGCGATCAAGCGCTACGACGACGGGACGGCGTCGGTCTACATGCACGACCGCGAGGTCGGCGACGGCGTCACGCTCGGCGAACTCGAGGGGAACCTCACCCTTCGAGATCCCGACACCGATATCGGCTTGCTCTCGACGGGGACGGGTATCACGCCGATGATGGCGCTGCTCAAGCGGTATCTCGAGGTCGGTTCCGGCGACGTGCAGTTTTGTTACGGCGCACAGCGTCAAGCGGAGATCATGTACCGCGAGACCCTCGATCAGCTATCGACGGAACACGAGAATTGCTCCGTGCTGTACTCGCTGTCCGACGAGGAGTGGGACGGCCCCACCGGCCACGTCCAGAGCCACCTCGACGGTATCGACGTCGATCGCCACTGGTACGTCTGCGGCGTGCCCGAGATGGTCGTCGAGGCGAAAGATCGCCTCGCGGAACTCGGCGTGCCGGACGAACACGTCTTCTCCGAAGGCTGGGAGGA
This sequence comes from Natronorubrum amylolyticum, assembly GCF_052040145.1. Taxonomy (NCBI): domain Archaea; kingdom Methanobacteriati; phylum Methanobacteriota; class Halobacteria; order Halobacteriales; family Natrialbaceae; genus Natronorubrum; species Natronorubrum amylolyticum. The sequence goes on along the minus strand of NZ_JBPPFW010000005.1, from coordinate 158,949 downwards.
AGACGAAATCGAGGCGTAACGATCGAAGCGGCCGCGAATCACGTGCGAAGCCGAACGATGCGGACGACCGGCCGACGCGAGCGCCCAACCTACAAACCGCTCGCGACCGTTGTCCTCGTACATGAAAGTCGGACTCATCTCCGACGTCCACGGCAATCGCGTCGCTCTCGAGGCCGTTCTCGACGACATGCCGCCCGTCGACGAGGTGCTGTGTGCTGGGGACGTCGTCGGTTACAACCCCTGGCCCGCGGCGTGCGTCGACGTACTTCGGGAGCGCAGCGTGCCGACGGTGATGGGAAACCACGACGCTGCGGTCGTCGGCGACGCCCCGTTCCGATTCAACGAGATGGCGCGAGCGGGCGTCAAGCACGCCAGCGAACAGCTCTCGGAGGGACAACTCGCGTGGCTCGAGTCGCTTCCTGATGAACGTCTCGCCTGTGACGGCCGAGTGAAACTCGTCCACGGCCATCCGGACGATCCGGATCGGTACACCAGATACACCTATCCGCGGGAGTTCTCGCCCGGACTGCTCGACGAGGAGGACGTTCTCGTGCTCGGCCACACCCACGTCCAGGGCGTCGAGCAGTTTGCGGAAGGGATCGTCATCAACCCGGGCAGCGTGGGCCAGCCTCGAGACGGCGATCCGCGAGCGGCCTACGCGGTCGTCGATCTCGACGCGCTGACCGCCGAAACCCACCGCGTGGAGTACGATATCGACGCCGTCCAGGAGGCGGTTCGAGAGACCGACCTGCCCAAGCGGATCGGCACGCGACTCGCACGTGGGGAATAAGTCGGAACCGGGGGTTCCGCGCGGCGATCGACGGGAAACGAACCCTTTTAGGCCAACTCGCCGGTAGGTCCGGGTATGGTATCTACCGGCCAGACGGCGCGCATCGGCAGGAACTCCTCTCGTCGCGTTTCCGGCCGGTGCTGTCGCTCGAACGGTCGCCCGCGTTCGCACCGAGCGCATCGTCCCGTGACTACCGCGTCCGGACGGGTGACCGATGCTCCGGCGAATGCGTGAGGACGCGCGGACGATGTGCGAGCGCGACCCCGCCGCGACGGGGTGTCTCGAGGTCGTCCTCTGTTATTCGGGCTTACACGCCGTCTGGGCGCACGGGATCACCCACTGGCTCTGGAATCGGGGCTTTCGACTCCTCGCGCGGCTGCTCTCGCAGTTCGTGCGTTTCCTGACCGGCGTCGAGATCCATCCGGGAGCGACGATCGGTCGGCGGGTGACGATCGACCACGGCATGGGGATCGTCATCGGCGAGACGGCCGAGATCGGTGACGACGTCCATATGTATCACGGCGTCACGCTGGGCGGCGACACGAACGAACCGGTCAAGCGCCATCCGACGATCGAATCGGGCGTCCAGATCGGGGCGAACGCGACGCTGCTCGGCGATATTACGGTCGGCGAAGATGCGGCGGTCGGCGCCGGATCGGTCGTCACGCGGGACGTCGAAGCCGGGGCGACCGTCGTCGGCGTACCGGCGGAGCGAGTGGATTGACGGTCGTACCGGCTCCGTCTCGAGTCGAATCGGGGCAGAGCAATACGGAACGTAACCCGGCTGATCACTGCTGTTCGTTGCTCACCGTCCCGTCCGAGCCCGCCGGGGACCCCTCGCCGGGAATGCCCTCGCCCGTCTCGACGCTGTCTTCGGACTGTTCGGCGTCCGAGCCGGTCGCCTCGGGGTCGGGATCGGACGTGTAGCCGAGTTCGAGGCGGAGCGTCGCCGTGCAGTCGAGTTCGGCCTCGTCGAGTTCGGTGTCGTCCTCCTGTTGGTCCATGTATCCGTTACACCGACCGTGTTTGACGATGGTCATCAGCGGCGCCGCGGAGCCACACTCCGGGCAGTCGAGGTAGTAGCTGCCCTCATCGTTCTGGTGCCACGAATCCGGCGTGAGTTCCGTGAACGCGACGTCCTCGCGGTTCTCTTGGCTCATACTTCTAGGGAGCGGGCCGACGCCGGTAAAGAAGGGCCCGGAGCACGCAACCCGGACCGGAGAAACGCAACGTCACCAACGCAGCACGGAAGGGATGCTGACTCAGACCAGCGGCTCGACTAGTTCTTCGCCCGCCTCGAGCAACTCGCTCACCCGATCCTCGTCTGCGGCTTCGGCGTAGACCCGGAGCACGGGCTCGGTTCCGCTGGGGCGAACGAGGAGCCAGGAGCCGTCGGCGAGCTGGAGTTTGAAGCCGTCCGCGGTGTTGACACCCTCCACCGGAGTGCCCGCGACGCTCTCGGGGATTGCGTCCTCGAGATCGGCGAGGACTCGCGCCTTCTCCTGATCCGGACAGGCCACGCTGCGCTTGTTCTGGACGACGGTGCCGTGTTCTGCGAGGAGGCGATCGACGCGGTCGTCCAGCGGTTCGTCGGCGTGCATGACCGCGGCGAGTAGTGCCATCAGGACGCCATCCTTCTCGCGGACGTGGCCGCGGACGGTGAAGCCGCCGGACTCCTCGCCGCCGACGAGGGCGTCGTGGTCGGCCATCGCCTCGGCGACCCACTTGAAGCCGACCGGGACCTCGTGGACGGTTTCGCCGTGATCCTCCGCGATGCGGTCGATCAGAAACGTCGTCGAGACGGTTCGGACGACGGCACCCGAATCGTCCTCGAGCAGGTAGTCGTAGAGCGCGGCAAAAAAGAGATTTTCATCGAGATACCCCCGCTCGGGCGTGACGATGGCGATCCGATCCGCGTCGCCGTCGTTCGCGATCCCGAGAGCCGGGTCCGTCGCGTCGTCGGTGACGAGATCGATCAGCGCCTCGAGGTTCTCGGGCGCCGGTTCGGGTGCGCCGCCGCCGAACTCGGGGTCCCGGCTGCAGCGCAGACATTCGAGGGAGGCCCCGGCGCGCTCGAGCAGGGCGTCGGTCGTCCCGCGGCCGCTGCCGTGCATGGCGTCGTAGGCGACCGTCAGGTCCGCATTCGAGAGGTCCGCGCTGCCGGTGATCCGCTCGACCAGTTCGAGGGCGGCGTCGGCGTGGGGGGTCGTGAGATCGACCTCCTCGACGGTGCCGTGTTCGTCCTCGGGGAGCGGATCGGGGTCGGCGAGTCGGTCTGCGATGGCGTCGGTGACGTCGGGAAGGGCCGGCGCGCCGTCCTCTGGGATGAACTTCACGCCGTTGTACTCCGGTGGGTTGTGCGAGGCCGTGATGGCGAGTCCGCCCGCCAGGTCGCGTTCGACGATCGCGTGGGCGACCAGCGGCGTCGGCCGGTCTCGGTCGGGCATGATCACGTCGAAGCCGTTGGCACAGAGCACGCGAGCCAGTTCCTCGGCGAACCCGCGTGAGGTCTCGCGGGCGTCGTAGCCGACCACGACGGGGGCCTCGAGCCCCTCGTCCCGCAGGTACGTCGCAACAGCCTGTCCGACCATCCGCACGCGCGGCGCGGTAAACTCCGCTAATGTCGCCCGCCAGCCGTCGGTGCCGAAGCTGATCGTCTCCATACGCGTGTCTCGTCGCCGGGCGCGAAAAAGGCGGCGTCCTCATACGGATCGTGCAGCGAGCGGGCTGAGTGGATCGCGCGTCGGAATCCGAGAGGCCTCGAGAGCCCGCGACGGACACGAATCCACGCGGACGGGCGAGCAACGGTGTTTTCTTGACGGACGTCTTAGCGCCGGTATGTCCGATACACCCTCCGTCGTCGCCGTCAACGGCAGCCTTCGCGAGACCAGCTACACGCGCACGGCGTTGCGCTACGCCCTCGAGGCGGCCGCCAACGCCGGCGCGGAGACGGCGCTACTCGATCTGGGCGAGTACGATCTGCCCGTCTACGATCCCGACGTCGACGCACCGAACGAAGCCGAGGAGGCGATGCGGATCGTCCGCGAGGCCGACGCCGTCGCGCTCGGGACGCCCGTCTACCACGGCTCGTACTCCGGCGCCCTGAAGAACTTTCACGACTTCTGCGGCTGGGACGAGTACGAGAATACCACCGTCGGGCTGCTGGCCACCGCCGGCGGTGGGAGCTACGGCTCGACGCTCGATCACCTGCGGATTACGGTTCGCGGCGTCCACGGCTGGGTCCTGCCCCACCAGGTGGGGCTTCGGAACGCCTCGAGTAAGTTCGAAGCCGATTCCGACGCCGTCGACGGCCGTCGGTTTCGTGATCCGGACTTACAGGAACGAGTGGAGAAATTAGGGCGAAACCTCGCCGAGTACGCGTTCATCGAGCCGAGCGTGACGTCCTCGCGGTCCGCAGCAGCCGACGACTGAGGACACGTCGACCGGGTCCCTCAGAAGCCGAAACGCTACCGCTGCATCCGACTCGTGGACGTATTGACGCGCTGTTCGAACAGCCGCTCGCCAGTCTCGTCGCAGGTCACGGCGATCACGTCGTGGGAGCTACAGCAGGATTCGACGACCTCCTCGTCCATGCTGATCTCGCCGCCGGCACCCGGACAGGTCTCGAGGAACATCCGCAGCCCGTTGAGCACCTGTCCTTTCGTCTCGGGCGTCTGTACGTCCCACTCAGGCGCCCAATCCGCGAGGACGCGACTGGCGGCGACGTCGGCGACCACCGCAGCGCGGGAGGGCCAGCGGCCGGCGATACCGCGCTCGCCAACGAGTAGTCGGGCCTCGTCGCGCTCCTCGAGCTCGAACGCCTCCTGTTCGGCGTCGAAGTCGAAGGCGTCGATCACGGCCGTCGCGTCGACGCCGGCTTCGTCCACCTCCTCGATCGCCGCGAGCCAGTCGGCTTCGAACGCCTCGGTGAGACAGAGGTCGTCCCGGTCGGAACAGGGCTCGAGGACGTCGTTTGCGAGGAAAAAATCCTCGAGATCGAGCGGTTCCGGTTCGGGTTCCGATTCGGCAGTATCGGCGTCTTCGGTCGCGGTTCCGTCGCCTTCGGCCGTTGCACCGGTGGCTTCGACCGCCGTGTCGTCGCCGTCGGTCGCGGTGTCGTCGCCGTCGGTCCCGTCGATCGCGATATCGGTCGCCTCAGTTCCGGCCTCGACGCCGCCGAAGCCGCTCGAAACCTGGGGTTCAGGGTCCTTGCCGAACCAGCGCAGAACTTCGGGCGGCAGATACCGCTTCGTCAGCGTCGGCGTGCCGGGGACGAGATAGCCCCGCACGTAGATGAGGCCGATCGAGATGCCGACCGCGGCCAGCCCGCCAAGTTTCGTCTTGCGGGCGATGAGCGACCCGACGACCGCGGCGATCGCGAGGTTCAGTATCGTACACGGCTCACACCGATTCTCGCCGGTGTACTCCGGTTGTTTGAGCTCGGCGATGTCGATCTTCATGTCGTCTCGAAACAGGAACCGCCGCGGTATCTATTTTTTGGGAGGGTTCGAACGGAATTCTATGCCCGACGGCGATCGGCTCACTCGAGGCCGACGAGTCGTTCTTTCCGTCGGCGAGAGAGCTGTTTGATCTCGTACTCGCGGGACATGGCGGCCGACTTCGAGTCGTAGCGCTCGTGATACCGGAGTTCGACGGGCGTGCGCCCGCGGGTGTACTTTGCACCTTCGCCAGCGTCGTGTTCGGCGACCCGTCGCTCGAGGTCGGTCGTGTAACCGGTGTAGAGCGAGCCGTCGGCACACTCGAGGACGTAGACCACGTGATCGGCCATGGCTCACGCTACGCAGAGAGTCGATAAAAAGCGCGACGGAGTGGGGGCGTGTGGTCGTCGGTCGCGATGCTCGAGCGGGGATCAGGTACCGCGAGCGCGGTGTCGCGCGGCTTCCGCGATCCCGGCGTTCGCCGAGCAGCTGATACACGCGTGGATCTCGCCGTTTTCGTCGGCGAAGACGCGTGCGAAGCGCTCGGACACGTGCGCGTCGCAGTGATCACAGGTGGGCATTGGGCAATGGTCACACCGGCCTCGGCCGGTACCCGACACTATTCGGTGTGCAATAAAAAGCCTTCCCCATACACTGTTTGGCGTTTCGGATACGGGAGAATTTTTTGTCGGTATCAGGGACTCGAGTCGCGAGCGTCGTCGATGGCGCGGGCGATGAGCGTCGCCTGCGCGCCGGCGACGAACCCCGCGTCGATGTTGACCACCGAGAGGACGGTACAGGACTGGAGCAGTCCCGCGAGCGCGGCCTCGCCGTCGCCGCCGAAGCCGTAGCCGCTCGAGACGGGCACCGCGATCACGGGCGTATCGACCAGGCCGGCGATGACGGTCGGCAACGCCCCCTCGCGGCCGGCGGCGACGATCAGCACGTCGGCGGCCCGAAAGCGGTCGACCTGATCCAGCGTGCGATCCAGCGCGGCGACGCCGACGTCCTCGACGCGGTCGATCGTCGCCCCCGCGTCGCGCGGCACGAGTTCGGCTTCGTCGGCCACCGGGCCGTCGACGGTCCCCGCAGTGACGACCCCGACCGTCGCGTCCAGCGACGGCTGGTCGAACGCGGGGGTGACAACGCGAACCGACGTGCCCCAGCGCTCGAGGGTCGCGTCGGGAAAGGAGTCCTCGAGTGCGGTCTCGAGCGCGTCGAGCTGGTCGTCGTCGGTGCGGGTCACCAGGGCTCTGTCGGTGGTCTCGAGGGCAGTTTCTGTGAGGGCGACGACCTGGGCGGGCGTCTTTCCCTCGGCGAGGATCGCCTCCGGAATTCCGCGACGCTGTTTGCGGGCTGCGTCGAATCGGCCCGCGTCGTTGGTTGCATAGCCCCTGAGTTCGGCTTCGGCTTCGGACGGGGAGAGGTGGCCGTCGGCGACGGCCTCGAGGAGTTCGCGCATAGGGGAAGTTGGGAGGTGGGCGTACTCGAAGGTGTTGGGTTCTGTGTGCTCGGCGTGAGAGCAGCCGCTGCGTGTCTAGTAGACGGCCAAACTCACGCGAAAAATAAATTCGATAACAATCTACTTACTCGAGGTTAGGGATCGAAGTCGTCATCCCAGTCTTCCCACTCGAAGCTACCGGCATTGGACTCATCGTCACCACTGATAGCGACGACGTTAACAGAGCCACTATCAGAATCAAAGACCGCATCATCGGTTTCGACATAGCCATCATCCTCGTCTTCCCCAGCACCCTCATCGTATACCTCACCGTATCTGAGTGTCGTTGTATCTCCCGTATTCTCTATGTCTAACACTATGCCGTCAACGCCGTCTTCACTGTAATCAGCACCGGGGTTGCTAGTATCTTCGAGACCTTCTCCTCGCAGGACAAAGTAGTCCACATTATCTGCAGAGGTCACCTCAATGTTAACTGTTTGATCGCTATCACTGACTTCAGTGCTTACAACAGCATCGACTGATCCACCACCCATATCGTCACCGATATCCAGCACGAACGCTGCGATAACAGCCGCGAGAATGACCGTAATTGCAACCATTAGAATAACTCCAATCACTGGCGAGACTGCACGTTCCTCGTCGTTTCCGACGAGTTTCTTGCTAAGTTGTTTTCCGTCCATTTTTTATATTATTGCGCTTTAGTCTTCATCCCATTCAGCACTACCCGCCTGAGATTCATCATCACCGGAGATAGCAATGATATTAATCGTCCCTGAACTCTCGGATATGGAGCTACCATCAATCGTCGTTACATCTCCAGTACTTGAAATATCTATGTCATCTTCTTCATAATCACCTCTAACGTCGAATTGGTCAACGTTATCTGCAGTAGTCACTTCAATCTGAATCTCATCTAAATCACCGCCATCATAACTAACATCCGTTGTTACAGCTGCATCAACCGTTCCGCTACCCATATCGTCACCGATGTCTAATACGAATGCTGCGATGACAGCCGCGAGAATAACCGTAATTGCAACCATCAGAATGACTCCAATTACTGGCGATACTGCTCGTTCCTCGTCGTTGCCGACGAGTTTCTTGCTAAGTTGTTTTCCGTCCATAGTTGTTTGTAGCACCCTGAACGGTCGGAACGCTTATTCGCGGTAGTATGGAACCACCGTCTGACGCATTGGGGGATTGGATGAGTCCGTCCTTCCTACGCGTCACCCTTCCTGCCGTTCGGCCTGGTGCTGATAGCAATCAGTTCACTACACCCATATATATCCTTGTGATCGTGAACGTCTTGTCCTCTAACTTAGTTTCAATATTGATAATCAAGGGAGAGTAGAAGTGGCCCAGCGAGGGCTTGAAGACAACACTATCTGCTAATCTTTGTCGACGATCCGCCAAAACATCGTTTGGTAAATGTCTCGGAATTTGATATCACTACCAGTCCCACTCAAAACTGCCAGCCTGATCCTCATCATCACCAGAGATGGCGACAACATTGGCAGAGCCAGAGGACTCTAGATCATCTTGGTAGACAGTTACGCGGTCACCCTGTCCACACCGCGACCGTACGACTCGAGCGCTGAGTGATTTCCTCGCTTGAACCGACTCGTGTGTCGATCTCAATCCATCGGGGACTCGAGTTGCACTCTCGTCCGACCCGGCAACTGCCGGGCCGGACCCGCCGAACGCCCAATCGACGGTAGGGACGCCACAGCGTCCACAGAGCGCGCGCGAGCGATTTCGACCCCGATTTCGGCGGCGGAATTCCTGTCGTTTACTCATCAGTCATATACTTTCCGGTGGATTCGGCCGTCGAAACGGGCGGGTTAACCCCTGCAACCCCCGTATCCCCGCCCACAACCAAAATCTTTATATGAGGTAACGCGGAATCCGTAAATCGTATGGCAGACCTTATCGTCAAAGCCGCCGTGAAGGAAGCGCTCGATGACAAAAACGTTGCCTCGGACTTCTACGAAGCGCTCGACGAGGAAGTCGACGAGCTTCTCGAGGACGCAGCCCGACGTGCCGAAGCAAACGACCGGAAGACGGTCCAGCCCCGCGACCTGTAAGGGACGCCAACCGAGAATCATTTTATCGACGCTACGCCCGTAGCCACTGGTTTCCACACCCTCGAGCAGACAGTGTGTCGATAATCAGTCACGTCTCGGGATCTGGACGACGGGATCGGTCCACAGACGCGAAACGTCGACTACTGCCGCCGCGCCTCGAGATACTCCTTCGTCCGCCCGAGCATCACGTACTCGGCGGACTGTAGCTCGTCGACCGACGCCGAACCCGTGACGAACATCGCCGTACGCAACTCGAGTTCGAGCGTCTCGATCAGGTCGACGACGGCGTCGGTACCCTGCCCTGCGGGGCCGAGAAACGGCTTCGCGAGGCCGCCCGCGCGGGCACCGAGGGCGATGGCTTTCGCGATGTCGAGTCCCGACCGGACGCCGCCGCTGGCGATCACGCAGTCGTGGACCGACGCTGCTTCGCTGGTGCTGACGACGGTCGGCTCGCCCCACGCGCGAAACAGCTTTCCGACATGTTCCTGTCTGGACGCGCCGACGGCGGCGGCCCGGTAGGACTCGATCCCCGACCAGGTCGTCCCGCCCTGTCCGGCGACGTCGATCGCGTCGACCCCCGCGTCGGCGAGTCGCTGGGCCGTCTCCCGGGCGATGCCGTTGCCCGTCTCCTTGACGACGACCGGCACCGAGAGGTCGGCTGCGACCCGTTCGATCGCCTCGAGACAGCCCCGAGCGTCGACGTCGCCCTCGGGCTGGACGGCCTCCTGGAGGAAGTTTAGATGGACCGCCATCGCATCGGCGTCGATCATCTCGACGGCTCGCTCGACGTCTCCCACGTCGTACTCGAGCAACTGCGCCGCGCCGACGTTCCCGTAGAGGAGGGCGTCGGGGGCGACGTCCCGGACGACGGTGTAGGACTCGAGCAGCGCCTCGTCGTCGAGTTCGAGCCCGGCACGCTGGCTCCCGACGCCCATGGCGATGTTCATTTCCTGGGCAGCCTCGGCGAGCGCGCGGTTGATCTTGGTCGTGTTGGGATGGCCGCCGGTCATGCTCTCGATGACGATCGGCGCGTCGAGTTCGTGGCCGAACAGCGTCGTCGTCGTGTCGATCTCGTCGCGGTGGAGCTCCGGCAGCGCTTCGTGAACGAGTTCGACGTCGGTAAAGCCCGCGCCGGACGTCTCCACGTCTTCGTCCTCGATGATTCGGATGTGATCGTCTTTCCTGTCGGATGTTTCGGGCATCGGATCGTCTCTACCGGACGATAGCGTGAGACCATTGAAAAGGTGTCCATCGACGCCACACGGCTGTCGTACCGGATCCCAACTACCGACGTGTCAACTGTACTCAAGCTCGCGTTTTTTCACGCTGGCTGGCGTAGTTCGAAGCCGCATGCTCCGGACACTCCTCGTCGCCTTCGGCTGTTTCGAGATTCTCAAACCCCAGCCGGTGATCGACGCCTGCGAACGCATCGGTCTCGAGAACCCCGAGGAAGCCCAGCTTCGTCCCCACGCGCTCTGGGGAGCGCGACTCGAGGGCCTCCTGGTCGTCTGGCTGCTCGTCCGCGGTCGGGAGGGGTCGACGGTCGTCAGCACCCTGCTGGGGATGGCCGGTGTGTTCCTCGTCCTGCTCCCGCAGCCGGCCGTCGAACTCAGCCAGCGAGTGGTCTACGAGAACACGGACGATCTCGAATTGAAACCCTGGATCGAACCGGCGGCGCGCACATTGGGTGGACTCTACCTGCTCGTCGTCGTCCTCTCGAAGCGCAGCGACGAGCCGACCGCTGAGGAGTCGACGGAGACGGCGTGACTCGAGCGCGAACGTCGACGATCACGGCCAACCGTTTTGCGAGTCGCACGCGTACGGTCGATATGCGACGACCGCTCGCCCTCGCGTTGGGACTGTTGTTGAGTATCGCACCGAACCGAATCGTCGACGCCGTCGAACGGCTCGCCTTCGAAAACCCCGACGACGGCAGGCTGCGGCCGTGGACGCTGCAGGCGGGCCGATTCAAGGGAGTCGTCTTCGTCTGGCTGCTCGGCCGCTACCCCGAACACACGTCCATCCTCAAACGGCCGCTCAGCGTACTCGGGTTGGTGATGATACTGGTGCCGCGACAGGCCCTCGACGTCGGACTCGAGCTCGCCTACGAGAACCCCGACGAACTCGAGGTGAAGCCCTGGATCCGTCCCGTAACGCGTCTCATCGGCGGCTGTTTCCTCGTCGTCGGATTGCGTGCGGTCCGTGCCGCCGGGCTGAAAACGGAGACCGCGTCGCCGGCGAATACCTGATTCTTAGTACACCCGACGCTCAACCCCGTCCTCGCGACCGACGTACGTCACGTCCGCCAGCCCGACGAACAGCCCGTGCTCGAGCACCCCTGGAATCTGGGAGAGCGAACCGGCCAGCCCGTCGGGATCGTCGATCGACCCGAACGCGCAGTCGAGGACCAGATTTCCGTTGTCGGTGACGACCGGCCCGTCCTTCTCGCCGGCCTCGCGAAGCGTCGGCTCACCCCCGAACGCGCGAATGCGGTCGGCGACGACCGTGTGGGCGTCCGGCACCACCTCGACCGGAACGGGTCGCTCGAGCGTTCCCGCGAGCTTCGAGGGGTCGGCGACGACGACGAACCGGTCGGCCGCCGCATCGACCAATTTCTCGCGCGCGTGGGCGCCCCCGCCGCCTTTGATCAGCGCGCCGTCGTCCTCGGCGTCTGGATCGTCGACCACCTGATCCGCGCCGTCGATCGCGAGATCTACGCCGTCGACCGCGTCGAGGGTCGTCAGCGGAATCCCGACCTCGAGTGCCAACTGGCGAGACTGGAACGATGTCGGAATGCCCCGAATTTCGAGGCCGTCGTCGACGTCCCGACCGAGCGCCCTGATTGCGTGGGCGGTCGTCGACCCGGTGCCGAGCCCGACGACGAACCCGTCTTCGACCTCCTCGGCCGCGCGTTCACCCGCACGGCGTTTCGCCGCCTCGGAACCGCCTGCCGTCTTCATGCCTACTCTCGCGAGGGCCGACGGGAAAAACGTTGCAATCTCGCGGACCGGTTCGGGTGGTGGGTTCGAGTGCGTCGAGTGATCGGCTTCAAACGGCGAACGCAGAAGGAAGGGGGCGAACGGAAGCTCAGAGGTCGGTGCGGCCGAACTGCCAGAGACCGATTCCGAGCGGAACGAGCGCCCAGGCTGCGAGCAAGACAAAGCCGAACCAGGGCTCGGCGAGCAGCGGCGGGTTCTCGACGCCGTACGCGCTGGCTATGGTGAACTGTCCCTCGCCGAAGACGGCGGCGATCGCGGAACCGTAGGCGGCGTCCGGCGACAGCGAGAGGAGGCTCACGTACCAGTCGGGGTGTTCGTCCATCCACAGCGAGCCCTCGACGAGATAGAGCAGCCCCATCGCGAGGAGACTCCAGATGAACCAGAAGAAGACGATCAGCCCGAACGCGCCGGCCGCCGCCCGGGTCGTCGACCGGGTCATCGAGGAGAGCCCGACGGCGATACAGACGTAGACGAACCCGAACAGGATCGTCACGACCGTAAACAGGAGATAGTCGACGATCGAGACCGAGCCGACGAAGACGAACAGCCCGATCAGGCCGACGAGGAAGCCGACGAGGATCGAGACGGCGACGACCGCCGAGCGGCCGAGGATCTTACCGATCACGACGTCTCGACGGGTGTGAGGCAGTCCGAGCAGGAACTTCAAGCTCCCGCTCTCTCGCTCGCCGGCGATGGCGGCGTAGCCGATCACCAGCGCAATGATCGGTACGAGATAGCCCGCGGGCGTCTGGAGGGCGAAGACGAGGTCGAGCGTCGTCTCCGCGCCCTCGCCGTCCATCTCCGCGAAGAGATCTCCGGCCCACGAGGCCAGAAACGCGCCGCCGAGCGTAAAGAGCGCGAAGATGGCCGTCAGCCCCATCAGCTTGCGCGAGCGAGCCGCATCCGCGAAGTCCTTCTTCGCGACGGCGATCGCGCTCATTGGGCCACCTCCGTTCGATCGTCCGACGTGTAGGCCATAAACAGGTCCTCGAGCGATGATTCGTCGGTCGCGAAGTCCTCGATCGAGACGCCCTGTTCCTCGATCGTGCGGAGGACGGTCGTCTTCGCCCGATCCTCGCAGGTGACGACGAGCGTCGTGCCGTCGGCCGTCACCTCGGAGACGCCGTCGACCGACTCGATGGCCTCGAGCGCCGCGGAGGAGTCCTCGGGAATTCGGTCGACCTGGACCCGAAGCCGGGTCTGTTCCGGCATCGAATCGCGAAGGCCGTCGACGGTGTCTTCGGCGACCAGCTCTCCCTTCCGGAGGATGCCGACGCGGTCACAGATCGCTTCGACCTGACCGAGAATGTGGCTCGAGAAGAAGACGGTCGCGCCGCGGGCGTTCTCCTCGCGGATGATCTCGCGCATCTCTCGGGCCCCATTGGGATCGAGTCCCGTCGAGGGCTCGTCCAGAATCAGCAGGTCGGGTTCGCCGACGAGCGCCGTCGCGAACATGAGCCGCTGGGTCATCCCCTTCGAGTAGCCGCCGGCTTTCTTGTCCGCCGCGTCGGCGATCCCGACGCGCTCTAAGAGATCGTCCGGGTCGTCGTCCGCTCCCTTCGATTCGATGGCGAACTCGACGTGTTTGCGACCGGTCAGGCGGTCGTAGGTATCGACGCCTTCCGGAAGGATGCCGGTCCGGGTTCGGATCTCGAGCGTGTCCTCGCGAGCGTCGAGACCGAAGACGCTCACCTCGCCCTCGGTCGGACGGATGAAATCGAGGATCAGATTGATCGTCGTCGATTTGCCCGCGCCGTTCGGGCCGAGGAAGCCGTAAATCTCGCCGCGCCGGACGGAGAGATCGAGACCGTCGAGGGCCGTATCGGTCCCGTATCGTTTCGTCGCATTGGAGATATCGATAGCAGTCACGGTGTTAATTATACTAGTTTCGGCTCAATACACATATAGGTTTTCTCATCTAACAATTGATCGCGGAGAGCCGCCGAGCGATCATCGTCAAAGTATGGCACGGTCGAGCCGTCGGTACTTCGGGAATCGCCACCGGATCGGTTCCGTCGGTTCGTCCCGACAAAAACGATCAAAAGAAATATATTGGCCATCATTTATTTTTTGAGGGAAGCAACAGTATGTTCACAGTATCCCCGCAGACGGCAACTCGACCTCGGCCCGATCACGAACGGTATCGGCGAGTCGGCACTCGAACCGCGGCAGTTGGATCGGAGGGCGGTGACTGATGCTGTTCGCACTCGCTCCGTTACAGACCAACGGTGAGGAGTTCGGCATGAGTCCCACGCTCATCCTCGTCTCGACCGTGATCTTCCTGATCATCTCGGTCGTCATCGGCTACTGGGTGTACAAGGACGCCTCGAAACGCGACAACAACGAGGTCCTGTGGGCGATCGGAACCGCCGGACTGACGTTCTTCACGTTCATCTTCGGACTCGTGGCGCTCATCGCCTACTTCATCATCCGCGGCGACGAGACGCCGGACGAACCGCCGGAAGCGGCGGGCGGCGGCGACTGGTAACGACTCGTCGACCCGGTATCCGAACGCTCCGGTACCCGACCTACTCCCATGCCATCCACCAGCGACGAACTGACCCGGACGGAGAGACGCGACCTGCTCGAGCGCGCGAACCGACAGAGTGCGACCATCGGCCAGACGCTCCCTGAGACGATCACCGTCGGCGACGACGAACTCCCGCTCGAGGAGTTCGTCATCGAGACCCGGAAGGTCGAGGGTATCCCGGACGACGTCCAGCCGCTGGTCAGAGAGACTGAACGCGAACTGACCGCCGAACGAAAACGGCTCGTCGCGCGCCTCGAATCGGCGCCGATCGGCCGTGAGGAAGGCGAGCAGATCGTCGAGACGATCGTCGGGCTCGACCGAGCCAAGAACGCCCTCCGAAGCTTGCGCCGAAAGCGCTTCGGTGCCGAAGCGAGTTCGGCTGTGCTCGACGATCACGAGCGTTGGCTCGACTTCGTGAACGCGATCCGCGGGTAGTCTTCTTGAGGTCGTCCGGACCCGTCTTATCCGTGAATCACGACTCGAGAACCGCGAGCCCGAGCTGCCTGGTTCGGCTGTACCTTTTTCGCCGGCGCTGTCGTTGACGTCCTATGGCGACATCGGGAACCGGAAACGAGCCCGACACTGACGACACCGGTACGGCAGTCTCCCTGGAGAACGTCCGCAAGACCTACCAGCTCGGCGAGCCGGTCCACGCGCTAGACGGCGTCTCCCTCGACATCTCGCGGGGCTCCTATACGGCGATTATGGGTCCGAGCGGTTCGGGGAAGTCGACGCTGATGAATCTCGTCGGTTGCCTCGACACGCCGACCGAGGGGACCGTGATCGTCGACGGGGCGGACGTGGCGACGCTCGACGACCGCGAGCGGACGACCCTTCGGGGGACGACGGTCGGCTTCGTCTTCCAGACGTTCAACCTCATGCCCCGGCTGACCGCCCTCGAGAACGTCGCCCTCCCGCAACTGTTTCAGAACGTCGGTCGCGGGGAGCGTCGCGAGCGGGCCGGGGAGCTCCTCGAGCGCGTCGGACTCGCGGATCGGGCCGACCACCTGCCGAACGAGCTCTCCGGGGGACAACGCCAGCGCGTCGCGCTCGCCCGGGCGCTCGTCAACGACCCCGCCCTCGTCCTCGCCGACGAGCCGACGGGGAATCTGGACACGGACACCGAAGACGACATTCTCGAGCTCTTCGCCGAGTTCCACGGCGGCGGAACGACGATGATCGTCGTCACCCACGAGCGTCACGTCGCCGAGCGCGCCGAACGCATCGTCCACCTGTTAGACGGGAAACTCGAGCGGATCGAAGACCTCGGCAGCGCGAACGTTTCCAACGAGGCGGATACCTGATGCGACCGACCGAGAGTCTGCGGCTCGCCTGGCGATCGATTCGGGGTCACAAACTGCGCTCGACGCTGACGACGCTCGGTATCGTGATCGGTATCGCGGCCGTGATCGCGTTCGTCACGCTGGGAGCGAGCCTGCAGGCGGGCATCATCGGGGATATCAGCCCCGACGACCAGCGCAACAGCTACGGCTGGGCCGCCGACCCCGACACCGAGGGCGGGCCGCTCGCCGGTGCGCAACCGGTCTTTAGCCAGGACGATCTCGACGCGCTGAACGACGACGGGGATATCGACGCCGCGTACGGCTACATGCCGTTGTCGACGCAAGCGCTCGTTTACGAGGGCGAAATCTCACCCCAGAGCGACGCTCTCGTCGCGGCCGGGCCGCCCTACATCAGGGAGAACACGCTCGAGGAGGGCCGCCAGTTCGAACAGGGCGAACGCGAGGCCGTCGTCAACCCGGCCGTCGCCGGCCAGTTCGAGGAGGACCTCGAGGTCGGTGACGAGCTGACTATCGCGTTGCAGGGCGGCCAGCAGACGACCGTCACCGTCGTCGGAATCACCGAAAGCTCGGAAGGACTGAGCCCGTTCGAGGGATTCGAGCCGTCGCCGCGGGTCTACGTGCCGACGGACCCCTTCTACACCGAGGACGCCGCTGGAGCCATTCCGGGTGGGGGAGGAGAGGGTGGCGACGGCGACGAGGAAAACAACGGGGACGATACCGACGAAGAAGGTGACGCTGACGACGGCGATACCGACGACGGGGGCGAGACGGGCGACGCCGACGGGTCCGGAGACGCGCTCTTCCTCGCCATCGTCGTCGAGGCCGAATCGGCCAACGAAGCGGATATCGACCGCGCCAAGGAGAGCGCGCTCGCCTACCTCGAGAGCGACGAGTCCGACGCGAGCGAACTGCTGGGCGACGACCTCGAGATAACGCTGCAGACGAGCGCGGAGTTGCTCCAGCAACTCGAGGACGTTCTGGACCTCTTACAGAACTTCATCGTCGGCATCGCGGCGATCTCGCTGCTGGTGGGATCGATCGGCATCGCGAACATCATGCTCGTCTCGGTAACCGAACGGACCCGCGAGATCGGGATTATGAAAGCCGTCGGGGCGCAGAACCGGGAGATTCTGGGGCTGTTCCTCGCCGAGTCGGTGATCCTCGGTATCGTCGGGGCGATCCTCGGGACGCTGCTCGGTCTCGTCGCGGGCTATCTGGGCGCGTGGTACATCGAACTCCCGCTGGTCTACCCCTACGAGTACGTCGCGCTCGCCATCGCCGTCGGCGTGCTCGTCGGCATCGCCGCCGGACTGTATCCGGCCTGGCGAGCGGCCCGAACGGATCCGATCGACGCGCTCAGATACGAGTGACGTGACGTGGATCACCAGCGTGGTGGGGAGTCAGCGTCGGCCCCGTTCGACATCACGGTCGCGCCTCGAGTCGCGCGCGTCGGGACGATTCGGCTCTCGGTCCCGTCCCTGCCGCGAGTCCGACTGCGGTCCGGACGAACGTGTCCGGGCGACCGCCTCCGAGCCCGAGCGGTCCGACGACAGTCCGATCGTCTCTCGCGTTCGAACGCGATGGACCGGATACTCCTGGGCGAGATACGCGCCGAGATAGCCGCCGAGCGCCGAGAGACCGACGGTGTAGAAAAACAGGAGCGCCACAGCGGCGAGGACGACGAGCGCCACGAGCGCGAACCCCTCGAACGGGACCGCAGCGATCCCCATCCCGAATCCGAGCACCCCGAGGCCGAAAATCGCGATACCGGCGAGCGGCAGGAACGTGATCGCTCCCGCCAGCGCACCGACGATCGCTCCGTCGCGGGTGTCCGGTCCCTCGAGAAAGGCCGCGGCGGCCCCACCGAGAACGGTCGAGAGCGGAATGAACGAGAGTACGACCCCGACGATGGCACCGATGAGCGCGTTGATGAGCGTCCGGCTGTTGACCATACCGAACGAACGGCGAGCACGGAGAAAAGTGACGGTGGTGTCGGAACCCGGCCCGGTCCGTTCCGAATCGCAGACGGCTCAGTCGTCGGCCGGTCGCGAGCCGGGCTCCTCCGGCGACGTCATCGTGGTCTCGGTGCCGGGTCTGGACACGTCCTCTCCCGGCGGCCCCTCGAGGTCGGCCTCGATAATCTCGGAGAAGGTCGCGTTCCCGTTGACCTCGTCGGCGAGCAGGTCGACCGCTTCGACGAAGACCGCGACGATCAGCGGCCCGACGACGATCCCGATCGGCCCGAGCGTGAAGAGCCCGCCGGTGAAGCCGACGAAGTAGAGGCTGCCGGGGAGCCCGGCGGAGTGCTGGGCGAGGCGCGGCCGGATACCGATGTCAGGGAACCAGGCGACGAGGGTGATGCCGAGAACGCCGACGAGCACGGCCGCGGTGAGTTCGCCCGCGGCGACGTGATAGAGGGCGATCGGCGCGATGAGCAGGCTCGGCCCGATAATCGGGACGAACTGGAGGATCGCGGCGATGATCGCGAGCGTAAAGGCCGCCTCGTAGCCCAACAGCCAGAACAGCGGATAGCCGATGAGCAGGGTGGCGACGGACGTCGCGAGCTGCAGGACGTAAATCGCATACAACGTCTCGCGCGTTCGGTCGGCGAGCGCGTAGACGATGTCGCGATACTCCCGCGGGACGGGCGCGATGGCCGCCCGGCCGGCCGCGTCACCCTTGAGCACGAGTGCGAACAACAGGATGACGAACAGCGCGAACTTGATCGCGAGCACCGGCAGCGCCGAGGCAAAGGAGACGGCGGCCCCGCTCAGGAAGTCGAGTGCGATGGACTGTACTTCGGCGACCTCGATCGTGTACGCCATGCCGAGCGCCTCGATCGGTACCTCCCGTGGAATCCCCTCGATCACGCCCATCACCTGGTCGATCCGAAAGTAGAGCGTGACGACGATCGGTGCGAAGACGGCGATCGCACTGACGAAGCCGATTAGCGTCGCTCCGACGGCCGCCAGCCACTCCGAGAGCCCGCGTCTGACCAGCCAGTCCTGTACGGGCATCAGCACGTACGCCACCGTCAATGCGAAGAGAATCGTCCCGAGAACCTCGAGCAAGATTGCGCCCGTAACGAGTCCGAGTATCGCGACGATACCTGCGAGCACGTACCGGCGGTTCCTGGGAGCGGTCGCGTTCGATGTCACAGCTATGGCTCACACTGCGGGAGCAAAACTGTTCGGATCGAAAGAAATTCCGAGAACGTGTACGATCAGTTAGACGTTGGGAACGAAACTTACGTCTTCACGACGTATCCCCACTGAATGAAACGGCGGACGGTCGTGAGAACTATCGGCGTCGGAGCGGGAACAGCCGTCGGTCTCGCCGGCTGTCTGACTCGCGACGGCGACGACGATCCACCGAACGGGGGCGAAGACGGCGATCCTGAACCCGAGGAACCCGATTTTGACGGCACCCTCCGGATCGCCACCTACGGCTCGATGGTCACGGGTCCGAACCCCGCCGGACCGTGGCTCGAGGAAACGTTCGTCGAGGAGTATCCCGACGCCGAACTCGAGTGGGTCGTTCCGAACACGGGTCTTCAACACTACATCCGGCGTGGGGAGTACGACGCCGATATCGACGTCGACGTGCTCTTCGGGTTCACCGTCGGCGATCTGGCACGGATCGACGACCGGATCGGCGACGGAGGGCTCCTCCGCGAACTCAACCTCGAGCGAATCGACGGCCACGAACGAATCCGGGACGACCTCGCACTCGGGGATCCGCACAATCGGTCGCTGACCTACGATACGGGCTACGTCAGCCTCGTCTACGACGAAACCGAACTCGGGACGCCCGAGGGGTTCGACGACCTGCTCGGATTCGCGTACGAGAACGCGCTATTGGCCCAACATCCAGTCACCTCTAACCCCGGGCAGGCGTTTTTGCTGTGGACGATCGAGTCGGCCGACGCGGAGACCGCATTCGAGTACTGGGAGGAACTCCTCGCGAACGGCGTTCAGGTTCACGACACCTGGAGCGACGCCTACTACGATGCGTACCTCGAGAACCAGCGGCCGATGGTCGTCTCCTATTCGACCGATCCGCTGTTCGCGGCCACGGAAGGCTACGAGCCCGAACGCCACCGGGTCGCGTTCCCGAACGACGAGGGGTACGCCGTTCCCGAGGGGATGGGGATTTTCGAGGGAAGCGAGGAGCCCGATCTGGCCTACGCGTTTCTCGAACACGTACTCTCGCCGGAGTCACAGCTGGAACTCGCCAGGCGGAACGTCCAGTTTCCGGCCATCGAGGACGTCAGCCTCTCGCCGGAGTTCGGCGAAGCCGTCCGCCAACCCATGGAGCCGGTGACGACGAGTTACACCGAACTTCGGGGCCACCTCGACCAGTGGCTCGAAGACTGGACGGAACGGTTCGACGACCGCCTCGGGGACCAGTAGCGGCCCGATTGCTCCGTTCCAGCCGTTCCCTCAGAGTGGGAACTGCCACTGTCACTAAAGTGCGATAGCGACGGAGTGGACGACATCCGAGCGGCGTTCGACCACCGAATCGGCGACCAATCGGTGGCTCGAACGTGAGACAGCGACCGACTACGCGATCACCATGGATGAATACACACTCCTCATCGCCGGCGCGAACACCGCGACGTTGCTCACCGGTGGCGCCGTCGCCGCGCTCGCGTACCGTGCGTTTCGACGAACGGGATCCGCTGCACTGCGTGCGGTCGCCCTCGGCTTCAGCTTCATCGTCGCCGGCTCAGTCGGCGGCGCCATCGCCCACCTCGTCGGCGGTAACGTCGCTCTCGGCGTGACGATCCAGAGTGCGTTCACCGCTGGCGGGTTCGCAATCCTGCTGTACTCGCTGTACGCCGAGACGTCCGCAACGAGGACGGTGACGATTCGCCAATCCGACTGAGGACAACTCGCGAGTGTCTACTCGAGTCGGCTCCGAAACCGCTCCAGTCCCATCTCGAGCATGTCCGGACTGACGGGCTGGAACTCGCCGTCATCGGGCAGATACGGCCGGACGGAGTCCCAGCTATCGCGAGCGTAGCGTTCGTCGAGGAGAACGCGAACGCCGACGTCCTCGGGACTTCGAATAACGCGTCCGATCGCCTGCCGAGCCTTGCGGACGGCGGGGATCGTCAGCGCGTACGTAAAGCCGTCCCCGAACTCGTCGTCGTAGGCCCGCCGAACCGCCTTCGTCCGCGGACTCGAGGTGTTGACGATGGGAACGCCACAGACGACGGCCGCGGAGAGGCGGTCGCCGCTGTAGTCGACGCCTTCGGTCAAGGTGCCACGGAGGCTCGTGACGAGGACCTTCCCGCCCCCGTCGAAGAACTCGCGTTTGAGCGATTGGGTGGTCTCGTCGTCGCTCGCCGCGTCGACCAAAACGGGTTTCGAGAGGCGGTCCTCGAGGACGCCGGCGATCCACTCGGCTTCGGCGTAGCTGGGCATGCCGACGAGTACGTTGCCCGAAAGTCCCCCAACCTGGGAGATGGCGTCGATGTACTGCGTCCGTGTCGGATTCTCCGCACCCGGACGACCGCGGTTGTCGTACGTGAACTTCGGCGCGGCGACCGCGAAGCTCTCGCGGTTTTCGGCGGGGAAGTGTAGTCCGTAGCGTCGTTCGACGACCGGTCGCTCCTCCTCCCGCTCGAGGTAGTCGAGTCCCGTCACTTCGGTGAACGCCTCCATTGGCTCGAGGGTCGCGCTCATGAGGATGCCGCCGCCGAAGGCGGCGAGTCGGTCGCCGATGGCGTCGCTCGGCACGCAGTTGTGCAGGGCGAGGCGAGCGTTGTAGGCTCGGCGCCAGGTGTCGGCGGGTTCGGTGTCGTCCCAGGTGCGCTCAAGTTCGATCTCCCGGAAGTAGTCGGTGTGATTGCAGCGGTACCATTCGCCGAGGACGCGGCCGACCGCCGGTGCCGCGCGGGTTCGGTCCTCGTCTTCGGCCTCGTTCAGGATTCGCTCGACGACGGCCCCGACGGAGTCGGCCCGGACCCAATCGGCGTCGCCGTAGCCGGCCTCTCTCGCCCACTCGGTCAACTCGTCTTCGGCCGGTTCGGCGGGGTCTCGAAGCGGAATCTCCTCGTCGTGGAGGTCGTGGGGATCGGACTCCCATCCCCTGTGGTTCCGGTCAAGATAGGCCGTCACTCGACGGTCGAGTTCGCTCCGGAGGTCCTGAACGAACTCGAGGGTGCGATTCAGTTCTTCGAAAGTGACGTCAGTATCGTTGAGTTCGGCCCGCACGAGGTCGGCGTCGGCGGTCTTCGAGCCGCCTTGCGCGTTGCGACCCTCCCGTTCGAATTTGATCGGCTGGATCACGCGCGAGAGTTCGGTTTCTGCGTCGCGCAGAAACGTATCGCTGATGCCGTCGCTGACCAGATCGCGCACGCGCGGCTCCAGCATGTGGGCCTCGTCGCAGACGACGAACGTGGAGTCGTCGAGCAGCGCGCCGGTAAAGGAGCCGGTCGTTCGGGGATCGAACGCGTGGTAGTAGTTTCCGAGAACCACTTCGGCGTGGCCCAGTACGGCTCCCATCACCGAGTGGGGACAGGTGCCGTGGGCGACCGACCGCGCGACAAGATCCTCGGGCGTGATCATCCCCGCCTCGGTGAAGTCGTAGGGGACGGCCTCGACCGCGTCGCCGTCGCTCCCCTCCTCGGGGAGATCTTCCAGGTACTGCGCGTAGAACGGACAGTACTCGGTTTCGGCCCCGACGGGGCCGCCTTCGCCGTACTCGGGCAGGTCGGGCGCGTACGGCGTCGGTTCGCCGGCAGTCTCGAGGAAGCGACTGCTAGTTCCACCTCGGCTGCCGCTGTCGGCTAATCCGATCTGCTGGCTGCGGGCGCGTGCAGCGAGGTTCTGGGCGGTCGTCTCGCCGGCCTCGCCAGTGAGGTCCCGGGTGCGATCCCGTAAGGTCTCACAGCGGTCGTAGACGTTGCCGTCGTCGATCCCCGCCGCTCCTTCGCGGTTATACGGACAGACGTCGGCCTTTCCGACGAGCGTGAGTCCCGAAATCGGGTTCCAGTCGGCGGGCAGGTTTTCGTTGATCGTCTCGAGGTCGGCTTCGAACTGGCGCAGTTGCTGTTTGACGCTCGTGAGGACGAAGACGCGCTCGTAGTCGCTGTCGGGATCGCGGACCAGGTCGATCCCGGCGGTGAGCGCGATCATCGTCTTCCCCGTGCCACAGGCGCCCTCGACGACGGTGTAGCCGCCGTCTCGAGCGGTGTCGATGGTTGTCTCGATACCGTCGACCTGCTCGTCGTAGGGCTGTCTGTGGCCGAAGATCGATCGCCAGTCCGTCATGCTTTCCGTACTCCGCAGCGGTCGTGCATATCCTTGACGGACTGTGGCCGCGTCATCACTAATAAAGAGTGGGACGGCCGCAGGCCGGACGCTGCCAGCGTGCTCCTTTAAGTGTCCGAGCCCCTACCGTCACTTATGAAAGTCCCCCACTCCCTCGAGAACGTCGACCGAGACGACATCGTCGTCCGCACCTTCGAGTACGACGACGGCAGCGTTATCGCGGTCGATTTCGGTAACTCGGCCGCGGACATCTCGATGGATATCTTCGGATCGACGGCCATCATCGTCGCCGACGGCGAGCAGTACGAGTTCGAACTGCCGCCGGAGGCGAGCGACGTCTCCGCCCGCAACGGCGTGCTGACGATCAAGGAGTAACGGTTCGGTTCCGAGCGCCGACAGCGACCGGCGCGCGACACGATCCGTTCGACGCCGCTCAGTTTTTTCGCCGATCCAGTACCCAGACCGGATTTGACGGCTCCAGAAGAGCGGGCGGAAACGCAACGCCTTCCCCGTTCGGTCGACTACCCACGATATGAGCGAATCCATCGACGTCGAGCGCTGGCGCGAGGAACTCGAGTCGAAACGCGCCGAGAAAGACGACTTCTTCGCTGAGCACCCCCAGTCCCCGGTTCCGCCCGAGGAGCGCGACGGGTTCGACGGACTGGAGTACTTCGACCCGGACGCGACCTACCGCGTGACCGCCACCGTCGAGCGCCACGACGAGCCCGACGTCGTCCTGATGGACACGACCGCGGGCCGGGAGATGCGGTATCTGCGGGTGGCGACGCTCGAGTTCGAACTGGACCGGGACGACGAGGACCTCGCGGACGGTACCTACGAACTCGCGGCCTACCAGCTCGAGAGCCCGAACGAGGAGCCGCTGTTCGTCCCCTTCCGGGACAAGACGACCGGCCAGCAGAGCTACGACGGCGGTCGGTACATGGAACTCTCGCCGGATCGGGACCTCGATTCGGGCGACGAACTCGTGGTCGACTTCAACCTCGCGTACACGCCGTTCTGTGCCTACAGCGAGACGTTCGACTGTCCGCTCCCACCGGAGGAAAACTGGCTCGAGATCACGATTCCCGCGGGCGAACGGTTCGAGTGACGTCCAAGGACGAACGGTTCGAGTAGCCAAACGAGTTCGGATCGGTGACGGGGGTGAGGGGTGGGTGGCTTCGAGTCGAGCCACAGCCGCAAAACCGCCCGACAGAGGAGTGACTCGAGTCGAAGCGAGGGGGTTGTAAGATCGGCGCGTATCGAGTGGAAACCGGGGGCCGTTCGCTAGGCCAGCCCGTCGATCAGTCGACGGCCGTCCCCAAAATCATCCCGTCGACGAAACCGGAGCCGCCGTGAGAGTCAGGGTGCGACGCCGACGGTCAGCAGGGTCCCGAACTCGCGATAGCGTTCGACCATCGCCTCGCGGCGCTCCCAGTCGTCGGTCGGGAACTCCTCGGCGGGCGGAATCGTCGTCTCGAGATCGGGGACGTTGTCCTGTGCGGCGACGTGAAGGTCAGCCTCGCGGAAGGCCTCGCGGTACTCCCGACGATTCCAGCGGGTCATCTCGATCGAGATTCGGTCCTGCCACTCGTGGGAGTGGACGTTTTCCTCGTAGTAGTTGACCGCACAGTAGAACGTGCCGCCGGGACGGAGGATGCGGGCGATCTCCTCGAGGGTGTGGTGTGGATCGGCGGCGTAGTAGAACGCCTCCATGCTCCAGACGTGGTCGACCGAGTCATCGGCGAACGGAAGCGAATCGAAGTCGCCGACCAGAAAGCCGACCTGCGGATCGTCCGTGTAGCCCGCCGCGTTGTGTGCCATCTCCGGCGAGCCGTCGAGCCCGTAGACGCGGCCCGCGTCGTTGGTATCACGCAGTGCACGGCCGGCATAGCCGCTGCCACAGCCGAGATCGAGTACGGTATCGCCCGGCTCGACCGGCATGCGCGCGAGCGCGTGTTTCGCCGTGTGCCAGTGTCGATCTTCCATCCCTCGATCCCGGCCGCTGGCGGCCCAGTCGTCGAACTCCTCGCGGACGCTCATACGCACAATGTGGCGCTCGGGAGCCAAAATGCGTTCGACTCGAGTCGCGCGGCGTTCCGGACCACGAACGCAGGAATCATCGACAGACTCTTTAGGCTGGCCTAAAAAGGTGTGTATGGAGAGGTTTAGGTTGGCCGAAACTCCGTGGGCATCGGACGAAGGCCGAAAAACAGCTCCCGCTGACGCAATTTTTCGTGCAACATCCCGGGAATAATCGGAAGCTATATGTGTTTTAGGTCGGCCTAAAACTAGATATGGAACAGCGAAACGGCACACCGGCGCATCGAACTGCAATGGACCGACGACGATTTCTCGCGACCGCGAGCGTTTCTGCAGCCGGCATCGCAGGACTCGCGGGCTGTCTCGGGAACGATATCGACGACACACCGCTCGTCGAGACCGATCCAATGGAAGAACCGCTCGGCTCGTCGGTTGCCAGCTGGGACGATCTCGGCGATCTCGAGGGGGAGATCACCATCTACTCCGGTCGAACTCCCGATCAGATCTCCGCGGTGTTCGATGCGATCGAGGAGGAGTACGACGATTTCACCGTCAGCGTCGATTACGACGACAACGACGTGCAGGTCAACCAGATTCTCGAAGAGGAAACGCATCCGGCGGACCTGATGTACTCGCAGGATCCGGGTGCACTGAACGAACTCTACAACAACGACATCCTGCAGGAGCTTCCGGAAGACATCGTCGACGCGGTCCCCGGCAGTTACCAGCACAACGAAGGCTACTGGACCGGCGTTACTGGCCGAACGCGCGCAATTCTGTACAACAACGACCGGTTAGACGAAACGGAGTTCGACGACTGGGACGAGCTGCCGACCGACATCATGGAGTACGCGACTGACGAGCGCTTCGAGGGAATCATCTCGACGCGACCCAACTCCGGAACGTTCCGCGGATTCATCCAGGCGATGGTCGAACTCGAGGGCGAGGAGGAAACCCGCGAGTGGGTTCGAACGATGGCCGAAGACCAGGACGCGCAGCTCTTCGAAGGCGGGTCCTCGCAGGCAGAGGCCGTCAACCAGGGCGGCGATAACGATCCGATCGTCGGGCTCGGCAATAGCTACTACGCCGCCCGAATCCTCAACGAGGACTCAAGCGCCCCGATCAGAACGACGTTTACGGAGAACGACGCCGGCTGTCTGTTCAGCGTCGCCGGCGTCGGCGTCCTGAACGAAGTCAGCGACTCCGAGCTCGTCGCCGAGTTCGTCCGTCACCTGCTGGCCGAGGACGGACAGGAGCTCATGATGGACGACAACGGCGAGTACCCCGTCATCGAAGGTATCGACTACGTCGGCCCACTCCCCGACCTCGAGGAGATCAATCCGCCGGAGTTCGACCTCAGCAACTTCGACATGGATCTCCAGGAGGCGGGAGATCTCATCGACGAAGAAGGGCTGGGCGTCTGAAACGGTCGTCAATCGACGTACAGCGACACCCGAACCGTCTCGCGTCCCCGACGGCCAACCGTACCCGCCACACCCGCGCCAGCAGGAGTTTCTTTACTCGTGGTCACTCCGTTCGCGGTAGATTTCGATACCCTGAGCCACCTCGGGACCGAGTGGTTCGGGATCGAAGGCTCCTCGTCGTTTCGAGAGCCTCGAACGGTCCCGAGGTGCTCGGCCTGCACCGTCTGTAGACCCCGCTGAATCGCTTCGGAGGATTTAGGTGAACCTAACTCCAAGCGACTGATCAGATTCGCGATTCCGCCGATCGAGTCGAGCACCTCCCATGAAATCACTCACGAACTATCTCGATCTCTCACGGCAGCTCGCGGTGATTCGCGAACGAGTCCGCGAGACGGATCGCTCGAGCGCCGCCCTGGCGATTTCGAGTGCTATCGTCGCCCTACTCGTCATCTCACCGATGCTGTGGCTGCTGTTGCGAGCGACGGAAGTCGAACCGTCGCGTGCGTACAGCCTCATCGTCTCCGGTCGCACGGCGTGGGTTACTGTCAACAGTATCGTCCTGATGGCCCTCGTCACGCTGTTCTCGATCGTTCTCGGCGTTCCGCTCGCCGTCCTGACGACGCGGACCGATCTCCCCTACCCGCGGTTCTGGACCGTCGTCGCCGCGCTCCCGCTCGTGATCCCGAGTTACATCGGCGCGATCGCGTTCGTCGGGATGTTCGGCTCGGGCGGCGAAGTGGACACGCTCTTCGGAACGACGCTTCCCGCCATCGACGGGCTCTCCGGTGCGATCTTCATTATTACGCTCTACACCTACCCGTACGTGTTCCTCACGGCTCGAGCCGCGTTGCTCTCGATGGACAGTTCGATCGTCGACGCCGCGCGCACGTTGAACGCCGGCCCGCTGGAAGCGTTCCGACGGGTTACGTTTCCACAGATCAGACCGGGAATCGCCGCCGGGGCGTTGCTCGCCGGGCTCTACGCGATCTCGGACTTCGGGACGCCGGCGTTCATGGGCGCGAACGTCTTCACGAGCCGGATCTACTGGGAAACCACCGGTTTCGGACGCGAGTACGCCGCATTGCTCGCACTGCAGTTGGTCGCGATCGTCGCCATCGTGCTCGTCATCGAGGCCGGCATCGGGCGGGACGAGGACGCCACCGGTGGGGGTGGAAGCGGCAGTACGGTTCGACTCGGACACTGGAAGTGGCCCGCAATGGGGTTCGTCTCGCTGCTCGGAGCGCTCACGCTCGTCGTCCCCGTCGCGATCTTTACGCGCTGGCTGCTCTACAGCGAAGGGGACCGGATCCCGGCCTACGAGTTCCAGTGGGAGTTCGCGTACAACTCGGTCCATCTCGCGCTCATCGCAGCACTGGTCGCGTGCGCGTTCGCCCTGCCCGTTGCCTACTACTCCGGACGGTCGAACTCCATCGTCTCGAGAATTCTCGAGCGAGCGACCTACGTCGGCTTTGCCGTTCCGGGCGTCGTCATCGGACTCGCGCTGGTGTTCATG
The DNA here is from genome assembly GCF_052040145.1 of Natronorubrum amylolyticum. Taxonomy (NCBI): domain Archaea; kingdom Methanobacteriati; phylum Methanobacteriota; class Halobacteria; order Halobacteriales; family Natrialbaceae; genus Natronorubrum; species Natronorubrum amylolyticum. The sequence continues at coordinate 131,084 of NZ_JBPPFW010000005.1, read as the reverse complement.
GGCAACAGACTCCTCCCCTCGCTGTACAGACAGGGGATCTGGCTGCTCATCTTCGCCTACGTCGTCCGGTTCCTTCCGCAGGTGGTCGGCACCGTTCGGTCCTCCGTGCTCCAGGTCGACGATAAGACGATCGAGGCCGCACGGACGCTCAACGCCGGTCCGCTCGAGGCGTTCCGGCGCGTGACGCTGCCGCTGATCATGCCTGGCGTGATCGCCGGCGGTGTCCTGGTGTTTCTGACGACGATGAAGGAGCTCCCGGTCACGCTGATGCTCAGGCCCATCGGCATGGAGACGCTCGTCAGTATCATCTGGAACGCCCAGGACGCCATCGCCTATCGGTATGCGGCGATCCCGTCGCTCCTGCTCATCTTCATCTCCGGGCTCTCGATGCTGATCCTGCTCAGACAGGAAGGAAACGACGTCGGCTGAGGACGAACCGATCCTCTCGCACTCAGGTATCTCGCGACATCCGCACAATTAAGTCGGTGCCCAAAGTTGTTCACGTCAATATGGACTATTCGCTTGCAATCGACGGGACGCCAGAAACAGTACCGGGTGGGACGGGCGTACTGCTCCTCCACCCGAGTACGGGCGAAACGGACCGCATTGACACCGACTTTCTGAAAACCGACACCGACAACTTCCTCGTCATCTCCACCCGAACCACTGCCCGCGAAGTCAGACAAAAACTCGAGTACTACGACGTCGACGAAGAGCGCGCCGAAATTCTCGACACGCTCAGCATCGAACGCGGCTACTCCCGACGCTCCTCCGACAACGTCCACTACGTCGCCGCCCCCGACGACGTCGACGGCATCGTCGAACACATCGACGGCTTCCTCGAGGCCCACGACGGCAAACTCCGGCTCAGTTTCGACTCCGTCACCGAACTCGCCTACTACGCCGGCGACGACGCCGCACTCGAGGCCGTCGAGCGAATCCTGGAACTGCTCGAAAAACACGACGCCATCGGCCTCTTCCACGTCTCGGAGGAGCCCCACGACGTCTCCCTCGTCGACGAGTTCCGCGCCCTGTTCGACGGCACCATCGACCTGGACGAGGACGGCAGCATCGAAAGCGAGTTCTAACTCCCGGCCCCGATTTTCGCTGCAAGTCGGTTGTGGATAGTGACGTCTCGAGTGCTAAACTCGACGAACCACGCGGCGCGTACCGAATCGCGTGGAGTATAACGAGGCGCGATTCGAAATCACGCGAGGTCGTCGCGAGCCGAGCGAGTGGCGTCGTTCGAAACGGCTTTGTCGTTTCGTGATGCCGAAAACGCGTCACGTTTTCGAGCAGCCTGGAAGACGCGAAGCGTCTTCCTGTGGATGAGCGAGTGAACAAAACCGCGGCGCAACGCGCCGCGACAAGGCGAGCGGCCGGCGGCCGTGAGCCCGCGAACGAGCGAATCGGCTGGGGAGGACGTGGAAAACCTAGTGTCCACCGGAAGTCAATGCACACCTGATCGCACGACAGCAACGGGTTCGGAGCGAGAGCGCGGTTCGGAGCGAGAGCGCGGTTCGGAGCGAGAGCGCGGTTCGGAGCGAACGGAGTGAACGAGAACCGCGGAATAGCGAACGGTGACCGACGGGAGCCGTGAGCGAACGGAGTGAGCGAGAACCGCGGAATAGCGAACGGTGACCGACGGGAGCCGTGAGCGAACGGAGTGAGCGAGAACCGCGGCAAAGCGAACGGTGACCGACGGGAGCCGTGAGCGAACGGAGTGAGCGAGAACCGCGGAATAGCGAACGGTGACCGACGGGAGCCGTGAGCGAACCGAGTAAGCGAGAACTGCGGACGTACGACCAGTGTGTAAATGGTTCCAGTTGTCACGATAGTGGCCACGCGAGGGGAACTGCGTTATGACGGCCACTGCCGCTACCGATACTGTCGAATCTGAAACGTAGGAGAGCGTAGACAACCAGCCGTGTGTCCGTTATTCAGCGAGCGAATCGAACGTCTTCTCGGCCCACTTGACCGCGTACTCCGGGCCGTGATCCCGGTACGCGTCGGTGTCGAGCGCTGCGAACGGAGCCGGTAACTCGAGGCCGTGTTTGATCGCCGCACACGCGAGTTCCGTCGCGTCGGCGAAATCCGTCTCGCCGCGAGCGACGGCCCGAGAGAGGCCGGAGACGCGGTCCTCGAGTCGGTCGCCGGCGTCCTGCCAGGCGTCGAAGAGTTCGGGGTGATCGTCCTGCCACGCCGCAAACTCCTCGCGGGTCTGGAGTCCAACCCAGCCGTCGAACAGCGCCGCAGCAACCTGATAGGTGTCGTTCGGCTCGAGATCGGTCGCTGCGTCGAGCGCGAGGTAGTCCGCCTCGAAGAAGCCGAGGAAGTGTTCTGGCACCTCACACGCGAGTTCGACGAGCGCTTCGGCGATCAGAAAGTCGACGAACGCCTCCGGAGAGCCTTCGACGCGAGCCTTCACGAGAACGAGCGGCGGCTCGGTCTGGCGCGTCCAGACGACGCTGCCGTCGCCGGGCATCCCGATGGTGAGATCCGACCCCGCGTAGCGCGCGAGCAGCGTCGGGGCGTCCGCAGGGAGCCAGTCCGCTGGATAGCCCGCGGGCTCGAGTGCGTCGACGACGAGACCGAGGTCTTCCGCCCGTGCGGGATCCAGCGTCTCGAAATCGCGTGCACAGTCGAGTACCTGTACGTCAGACGCGTACTCGTCGCGAACTGCCTCGACCGGACTCGAGAGATCGCGAGCCTCGAACATTACGCGAGGACGGTCTGGAAGATGACCAGCAGCGACAGCAGTGCTGCGACGGCGATCGTGGTGAGAACGACCTTGGTGGGAGTGCTCATACGCGAACACAGTCAGCCGTCTCGCTTAAATCCATCTTTCTCGCCTAATACGGCGAGCGATTCGCCGGTGAGTCTCGCCCCTCGAGTGGAACACGGATCGTCGTCCGTCACGATCTCGGACCGCGACGGAGACGCGTTCGAACCGAGAGCAACGACTGAAAACCAGTAGTTCACCTGGAACACGCATCTCGTATTATTATCCATGAGAGTCTTGGACAGTAGATTTTGCAGTCGAAGTAATGGGGGTCGGACGATGGATCGGAGGCGACACGATCGGCGAACCCTCGCCAGACCGTACAGAGTCGGGACGGCCGGCAAAACGTCGTCCGAGCACCAGGGGTCATCGTCCGAGCGCTACGAGTCGCCCTCCAACCGCTACGAGTCGTCGTCCGAGCGCCACGAGTCCGGCACGTCGATGACGTACCGCCCGTCTTCTTGCAGCGAGATGATGTACTCCTCGCGGTTGTAGAGCTCCATCAGGTTGAGTTCGTACTGTCCCGGGCTCACGATTTTGATGCTCTCGAACTGCTCGTTGAGCTCCGCGCGGAGTTCCTCGATCGACGGTTGGGCTCCCGACGGTTCGCTGACGACGCGGCCGTGATCCGGCGGCTGCTCACCAGTACCGTCTGCGGGGTCCGGTGATCCCGACGGTCCAGCGGCCCCCGTTTCGGGTGCAGTGGTCCGATCGACGTCGCTGGGGAGGTCGTCCGTCGACACGACCTCGCTTCGCGCGTCGGCCTGTGCCGTGTTCTCGCTCTCCGCGAGCGTCGGCCCGTCCGTCAGCGTCCCATCGTCCTCGAGCGATCCGCCATCGTCGATCGAATCAGCAGGGGGTGACACAGAGCCGGCCCCAGCGTTGTCCCCCTGGATTCCACTGGACGCGTCGCCCGGAGGTGTCGAACGGTCTTCGGGCCGACGGGCGGTCTCCGGCCACTCGGCAAACTCGCCCGGTTCGGAACGCTCGTCAGGGTCGACCGATCCGTCGCTGTCGGGCCACGACCGATCCGTCTGTTGGACTTCGGTTTGTTGGGATCGGTTTGCATCCGCCGATCCGGTCCGAGTTCCGGCCGTCGGTGTGGAGCGATCGTCGACTGTCGGCGATCCGGAGCGATTCGACGCAGTCGGTTGCGACTCCGGTTCAGTACTCGAGTCGTCCGATTCCGACGACATCCACCCACGAACGGTTTCTGCGGCGCGTCCGACGGTTCCGGAGGTGTCGGGGTCCGCGGCTGTGTCGGGTGACTCTGCAGTTCCCGCGCCCGAATCGGCTGCGTTCCTCGCAGTCGACCCGGACGACCCGCTCGTCGCCCGTCCGGACGGGGCGAACTGGAACTTGTTCCCGCCGCAGTCGGGACAGCCCGACAGCATCTCCTTGGAGCCGTCGGGAAACGTGCGGCCGCAGTTCGTACATTCGTGTGGCATTATTCGTGTGACATCAGTCTCGAGAGACGAGCGCGCTGATGAGCGTTTCGTCCTTGTGAAGCGTCTCGATCTGGTTCGCTGGTCCGATGACCGTCAGTTTAGCCGTCGATTCGTCGCCACCCATGATCCGGCCGAGGAGCGAGGAGTCACGCGTCGTGGATTTCGGATAGGTCTCGATCTCGATCCCGTTGAACTCGTCGGGGCTGATCTCGGACATCGTCACCTCGATCAGTTTGCTCTCCTCGTCGGGCGTCAGCCCTTCCTCCAAGATGACGATGTTGCCGTCGTGGACGCCGTCCAAGATCATCCGGATCTTCTCCATCGTCGCCATGTTCTCCATGCGCTCGCCGCTGATCAGGTCGATCTGGACACCGTTGGGAGCGTCCGGGTCGTCCGCGTTAGTTGCTTTTGGCATCCTCGTTCACCCGAAGTACTCCGCGATGTTTTCGTACACTTCGTCCATGTTCTCGCCCTCCTTGGCCGACAGCGGGACCGTCTTGTGCTGTGGGAACGCGTCCTCGATCCGCTTGACGCTCGAGTCGTCGAGGTCGATCTTGTTCGCGAAGATAAGAACCGGGAGATCTCGAGATTCGATGATGCCGATCAGCATCGTGTTGACCTGCGTGATCGGGTCCTCTGCGCTGTCGAGTACGTAGATCACGCCGTCGACGTCCTCGCGCAGCCAGTGCATCGCTTCTGCGACGCCTTCGGTGGCTTCACGGGAGCGACGGATCGCGTCGTCTTCTTCCATCTCGTCGGTGAACTCCTCGTAGTCGACTTTCGTCGTGACACCGGGGGTGTCGACGATGTCGATGGTCACCGACTTGCCGTTGCGCTCGATTTCGACGCCTTCCTTCCGGCGCGCGCGCCGCGTTTCGTGTGGAATGTGACTCTCCGCGCCGATGGCGTCACCGGTCCAGTCACGAGCGATACGATTGGCAAGCGTTGTCTTTCCTGCGTTCGGCGGACCGTAGATGCCGATTCGTTTGGGTTCCTGTTCCGAAAACAGGCGGTCCGTAACCCGAGAGATACTATCTTTGAGTTCTGTGAACAGTCCCATCAGTGGGGCCCTCCAGCACCGCGGGGTGCAGTTGCGCGTACTACAAACTGAATTCACTTAAGCCTACGTCAGACGTGTAGACAATTCAACGCGACAAAGAGTCCGTCCCGCCCGGTGAGGGGGTCGATCGGATACCGTACGGCGTTCCGCGTCGGCCCCGTTCGGTTAGTTGCTCGTCGGAGTTGTCGAGAGTCGTAATTGCTCGTCGAAGTCGTCAAGCTGGGCGACACTACGCACGTTGCACGGACACTACGCACGTTGCACGGACACACGCGGGTACGCGCGAAACCATTGGATTTGGGACGGCTACTGGTAGGCGGTGTGTCCGTTCGATGATGAGTGTTGGTCCGGCTACGACAGCGGTGCGACGACGGCGAGCCAGTTGTGTGTGAGTTTCACGGGATCGAAGAAAGCGCGACACCAGAGTGACTGTGAGACTACGTGAATCGGTGGGGAGGATTCGACGGATTCGGCAGCCACGTGTGGGGAACGATAGCAGTAGACAACCGAGTCGAGACACCCCCACCCCTTCGTTTCAACTGGAGACGGTCGAGGGAGGTGGTAGGCGAGTAGGCGAAATCGATCGCGATCCCGTCGAAAGAAAGCAAGATCGCCTCGAGACCGGAGCGAGAAGAGTTCAGCGGAGGGAATTCGGCAAAAGGGAGCGATCTAGTAACTCGAGACGGTGAGAGAGACAATTCTAGTAGGGACTAGTAACTATATCCACTTTCTCTAGTAAAAAATGCGTTTTGCTAGTGCTACGGACCGTGTTTCTCACCTACTAACTTAAAGATTCCCGTCCTAGAGACACCCCCCTCCCCCCACCCCCTCTGTTGACTCGTTCCACCCGAAACGAAGGGGTGGGGGGCTAGCCCCTCCTCGAGACATTGTTAACATAGGGCTCATGTCATCCTCTAACACACTGCTCTTTCACGTCGTTCGATCACTCGTAGACTGACCTCCCTCTCTTTTCTCCACCTCAGACATACCGGTGCACTCGAGCCACATCGCACTCGCTCTACCGTCCTGTTCGCACGCTTCGAAATTCGCCCTCGCGTTCTCCGACACTCGTTTGCTCGCTACCGAACCGATCGTTCATTTCCTTCTGTACGACAACCACCGGTTCTCCGTTCTCGAGGGCCTGCCTGGTTGGTCGCCACGGTACGTCACCGCTATCGCTTCCGATTTCCCCCGAGTCTCGTCGCCGTCCCGAGTTGTCAACGGCTCCGGCGGATCGAATTCGAGAACTCGCCGTTCTGACGATCCGTACCAACGCCGCCACTCTGGTGCCGGTCCGGCTTCTCCACTGGAATCACCGCACGACTGCTGTTCCAGCTTCCCGTCCGGCTCTCGGTCGATACCAACCGAACACCGGAGGATCCTCAAAGTATGACAATTCTCATACTTCTTTGCTCGGTTCTCGCCCACTGGTGACTGCTCGAAAGGTGTCTGAATTCTGACTACTGCTCTGTCGACCTGAAACGCACGTTCTATCTCACTCCAGCGGCTCCGTGACGCGCTCGTTACATGAAATCGCCTTTCTCAGTGGCTAACGGGCTCGTTCCTCCGAAGATTCGAAAACGGCCGTGGATGGAAGGGAAGAATTTAATAGCATGGTTTTCCTCTGTTTCGTTTGCATCAACTGGACCCAGGTTGGGTGCTTGGAATAGGAGGTTGCCCCAGTCGGGCTATCTACCGCGCAATATTCCTGATTTAGGGTCCGGTCTTCCACTCGAAGCAAGGGGGTATGTACACGACGGATGTCAGACGACAATTCAGAACCGAGAGGCGGAGAGGAGGTCGATAGCGACGAGAGTCCCGGGTTCTCGAACCTCGAGCGATCCGATCTCGACGACGAAGCGTCGAGCCAGGGGCTGTTCGATGACCTGCTCAGCGGCGAACCGATTTTCGAGAACAAGGAAGTGCTTCGGCCGTCCTACACGCCGCACGAACTCCCCCACCGCAGCGATCAGATCAACAAGATGGCGACGATTCTCGTCGCCGCACTTCGCGGCGAGACGCCGTCGAACATCCTCATCTACGGTAAGACCGGAACCGGGAAAACGGCCAGCGCAAAGTTCGTCAGCAAGGAACTCGAGAGCACCTCCCAGAAGTACAGCGTTCCGTGTGACGTCGAGTACATCAACTGCGAGGTCACGGACACGCAGTACCGCGTACTCGCACAGCTCGCGAACAAGTTCATCGAGAAGAACGAGGCCCGAATCGACGACCGGGTCGCCGAACTCGAGGTGCTGCTCGAGGCTCTCGACGAGTACACGACCGACGCCGATGCCGAGCCGGAGCTCGACGCCGAGACGGCTGTTTCCGACGATCCCGCGGAATCAGACCGGTTCGCCGATACGGAGTCTTCCGATCGAGCGACTGCGGTCCCTGCGGACGATGTGGACGCGAACGGACAGTTGCCGGCGGCCCATCCGCTCGAGTCGACTCCCTTCGACTCCAGAGGCGAGGTCGAGACGAAAATCGAGGACCTCGAGGCGGACAAAGAGTCGTTCGAGGAAGTCCCCATGACGGGGTGGCCAACCGACCGGGTCTACAGCGTGTTTTTCGACGCGGTCGATTACGACGAACGGGTCGTCGTCATCATGCTAGACGAGATCGACAAACTCGTCGAGAAGAGCGGTGACGATACGCTCTACAACCTCTCGCGGATGAACTCCGAACTCGAGAACTCCCGGGTCTCCATCATCGGAATCTCGAACGACCTGAAGTTCACCGACTTCCTCGATCCGCGCGTCAAGTCCTCGCTGGGCGAGGAGGAGATCGTCTTCCCGCCGTACGACGCGAACCAGCTGCGCGATATCCTCGAGCACCGGTCGAACGTCGCGTTCAAGCCCGGCGCGCTGTCGGACGACGTGATCCCGCTCTGTGCGGCCTTCGCGGCACAGGAACACGGTGACGCGCGTCGCGCGTTGGATCTCCTTCGGACCGCGGGCGAACTGGCCGAGCGCTCCCAAACGGAGACGATCGTCGAGGAACACGTCCGGCAGGCCCAGGACAAGATCGAACTCGACCGCGTGGTCGAGGTCGTCCGGACCCTCCCCACGCAGTCGAAACTCGTCCTCTTCGCGATCATCCTGCTCGAGAAAAACGGCGTCCACAGCATCAACACGGGCGAGGTGTTCAACATCTACAAACGGCTCTGCGAGGAGATCGACGCCGACGTCCTGACTCAGCGCCGCGTAACCGACCTCATCAGCGAACTCGACATGCTCGGCATTGTCAACGCTGTCGTCGTCTCGAAGGGCCGATACGGCCGGACCAAGGAGATCAGTCTCTCGGTACCGATCGACGAGACGGAGGCCGTCCTCCTCTCTGACTCCCGCCTTTCCGATATCGACGACGTCCAGCCGTTCGTTCAGGCGCGGTTCGAGAACTGACTTCGTTCGTGGCTGCACAACCTCAAGGTCACTCTGTTCGGCAACTCCCGGCTCTGTCCGACGCACCTCTCGACGCCACTCTAGAGCTTCCCTCTCCATTCTGCTCGCCGCCGCTGTCCCTTCGGTCTCTACCTTCCCGGGAGCTACCGACGAACCGATATAGCCGCGGTCACTTCGATTCGACATGAAACGACGGGCCGTTCTCGGTGCGACGGCAGGTCTCGTCTCGCTCGCTGGCTGTGTATTCGTCGACGGCGAGGTCGAGTACGAGCGCGGCGAGATCGAGGTCCTAGTCGACGGGGACCCAGTCAACCTCGAGGCCGACCGATATCAGGCCGAACACGCCGAGAACCACTCGATCGATTTTCACCTCCACGAGCGAGACGAGTACTGGTACATGGAGGGCGAGGAGCCGGTGACGTTCGCCGAGGGGATCGATCTTCTCCCCCATCTCGAGTGTACGCGTGCGAACGGATCCCACGTCGTGACCATCGACGGAACGATTTACGACGGTACCGACGGGGACACCGAACTGACGTTTCTGGTCGACGGCGAATCCGTCGATCCGAGCGAGTACGTGGTCCAGGACGGCGACGACCTCCGACTCGAGATCGACACCGACGTCTGATCGTCGCTCGATTTGCACGTTCACCGATCCGTGCTCGATGATCTGTACTCGACGATTGACCCTCGTTTTCGGCTCAGCGTCGCTCCTCCGGTTTACTTCCACTCGAACGGATGGTCCGTAGTGGCGATTCGCCTCGAAGCCGTTGCATTCACGTAGAAAGAAACGTAGAAAACGGGCGAATCGGGAGCGCAGTCGAGTCGGATCCGTAGGCTCAGTCGCGGTACCGGTTAACCGCGACGGCAATCCCGCCAGTCGCTCCGGCAGCGCCGGTGGATCCGACGAGCCCGACCTGTGCGGCGCTCGAGTCGAGTTCGGTCATCCCAGTGGGACCAATCTCGATTACGGGCGAAGGGGCGAGCATCCCGCCGAGGATCGAGTCGAATGTCAGTCTGATGTGGCCGAGCCACGGAATTCCGAATCTCGCCTTGCCGGTGACCCAGTCGGGGTCGACGACCTCGCTCTGTGGCTCGTTGAAGTTGCCGTACTGCTGGTCGTAGCCGTTGTTGGCGTCGCCTTTCGTAATGAACCCATCGTGGTTCGCGGGACAGGTCTGGAGGTCGTCGCAGGTCGTATCGCCGATGATCTCTTCGTCAGCTTTCGTGTCGACCCAGTTTTCGTCCTCCTCGACCCAGAAGTGCGCCCGGTGGATTATCGGCGTCTGTCGCTCGTCGCCGTTGGGTTGGAAGATGATGACGTCGCCCGGTTGACCGAAGCGCTCGTGGCCGTTTTCGACGCCGTTCTCGAGGGGGACGATCCCGGTGTCACCGGCCGGATCGTCGCCGACGTACCGATCCTCGTCGATGACGAAGATGAGATCGCCTCGTTCCATATCGGGTTCCATGCTGCCGCTCTCGACGGCGACCAGCGGCGGCCAGACCCCGCTGAGCGCGAACAGGAGGAGTCCGATCACGGCGACGATAGCGACGCTGCTCAGGATATCGCGGACGAAGACGACGTTCCCGTCGTTGGATTTCAGGAACCAGCGAACGACGCCGTCGTCCTCGATCGTCACCCGGTCGTCGGTGGCGGCCGTGTCGGCCGTCCCGGCGGAGGTGCCGGCCGACTCTCGAGTCCCGCTGGCCGGATCTCGCTTCGCGTCGGCAACTGGGTTTCGACCCGTGTTTGCGTCCGGATTCTGGCCTCCGTCACCGTCCGGACCTCGACCCGTGTTTGCGTCCGGATTCTGGCCTCCGTCACCGTCCGGACCTCGACCCGTGTTTGCGTCCGGATTCTGGCCTCCGTCACCGTCCGGACCTCGACCCGTGTTTGTATCCGAATCCCGGCGTCCCTCACCGTCCGGATCACCCCGCTTACCGGTGTAGTCACCACGCTCGTCGGGATCGTCAGGCGGGTCACCGGGGTTAGAACCGCTCATCGTCACCCGTTTTGCTGGGGCCTGCAATCAACCTTCTGCTCCGACACCCCGGATCGAGCGCGGCGAACACTGCGGTAGTCGTTTCGCACGATGACCGGACCGGCGCGATGGAAGACGGACACACCTGAATCACTCGTCCGCGTTGCTATTTTAGTTACGGGAATAACTCTACTGGTGCGAACAGTGGACGGTCGGGTCGCCGTCTCGTCCGCCGGTCGGCGAAACGGAACGGTCCCGAGAACTCTCCCATTACGATATCCTTTTCTCCCCGCTCGCGAATACGAATCGTGTGCCACTCGAGGCCTCCGCTCGGATCGTCAGCGAACTCACCAGTCGTGGATACAACGCCGAACGCGAGGCCGTCACGAAACTCGCGTCGGCCGACGACCCGCACGCGACCCTCGAGCGCGTCGTCGAGGAGTTGCCGGCGGACGCGCTGGTCGTTCGGACCGACCACGTCGAAGCCGTCCTCTCGACGACCGACGCGGACGCGAAACCGACAGCGGGCGGGCAGCAACCACCGGTCTCAGCTGACAGCGGAGACCCCTCCGTTTCGACTGGAGATCGAACAGCCGATCCGTCAGACGTGGATGGGGACGCTCCAGTCGAAACAGAGGGGTCGGGGACCGCGAACCGTTCCGTCGATCCCGAGCTGCGTTCGCTCGAGATCGCGGGAGATATGACCGGTGACAGCACCGGAACGGGCGAGTACGAGGATTTCGTCGCCGTCTTTCGGGATCGACTCGAGAAGCTGGGGTCGAAACTGCGGGGGCGAGTCAACCACCGACCCGCGACGGCCATCCAGAAGATGCCAGGCGGCGGCGAGGTCGGGATGGTCGGGCTAGTCAACGACATCCGCTCGACGGCGAGCGGCCACTGGCTGATCGAACTCGAGGACGCGACGGGAACGTTCCCGTGGCTGGTGATGAAAGACCGGGAGTACGCCGACCTGGTGGAAGAACTGCTCTGCGACGAGGTGCTGGCGATGGAGGGGACCCTCGCCGACGACTCCGGGATCGCGTTCGTCGACTCGATGTACTTCCCGGACGTACCACGGACGCACAAGCCGTCGACGGCCGATCGCCACGTGCAGGCGGCGCTGATTAGCGACGTTCACGTCGGAAGCCAGGAGTTCATGCACGACGCCTGGAACGCCTTCGCCGACTGGCTACACACCCCTGAGGCCCAACACGTCGAGTACCTGCTCATCGCGGGCGACATGGTGGAAGGCGTCGGCGTCTACCCGAATCAGGACGAGGAACTCGACGTCGTCGACATCTACGAGCAGTACGAGGTGTTCAACGAGTACCTCAAACAGGTGCCCGGCGACATCGAGATCGTGATGATTCCGGGCAACCACGACGCGGTGCGTCTCGCCGAACCCCAGCCCGGATTCGACGAGAACCTCCGGGAGATCATGTCGGCTCACGACTCGCGGATCGTCAGCAATCCCTCGACGGTGACGCTCGAGGGCGTCTCCGTCCTGATGTACCACGGTGTTTCGTTGGACGAAGTGATCGCGGAACTGCCCGAGGAGAAAGCGAGCTACGACGACCCGCACAAGGCGATGTTCCACCTCCTGAAGAAACGCCACGTCGCGCCCCAGTTCGGGGGCCACACGCGACTCGCACCCGAAGAGGAGGACTTCCTCGTGATGGAGGAGGTGCCCGACATCTTCCACACCGGTCACGTCCACAAACTCGGCTTCGGGAAGTACCACAACGTGCTCGCGATCAACTCCGGCTGCTGGCAGTCCCAGACCGACTTCCAGAAGAGCGTCAACATCGATCCCGACGCCGGTTTTGCGCCGATCGTCGACCTCGATACGCTCGACGTGACGGTCCAGAAGTTCAGCTAAGTTCGCCAGCCCGTTCTATCGCCCCTCCAATTTCGACTCGAACGCGTAGCCGGCATCGGGTTCTCGTTCGAGACGAGCGCTCACTCCCGCTCTTTACCGAATGGATTGGATACACGTCTACCGCGAACTGATCACCGATGGGAGTCTGAAAAGCAGGAAGCCCAGCATAATCCCGAAAACTAGGGCAAACAGAGATGTATACGTGATCGATTGCCCCGCTATCCAGTAAATTATCGCTATGATCGGGATTCCGATTAGTCCTATTAGTAGCGTATCTATTAGCAGACGCTTCATAGTCGTCTAATTCAGTATCATCTGCTAACTATATATGGGTCTTTATTTTTTGATTACTAGTTGTGAATTTGAACTATCTAGTTAACAGGAGTTTTAATATGAATAGAATTATAACTGGTGGTGTATATGGTAGACAAAAAACAATGTGGTGACAAGAGTAAATTATCGATCAATGATAACCGCCGGAATTTTTTAAAGTGCGGTGTCGGTCTCACTGCACTAGGTGCGATACCAGCAACGACCTCGGCAAAATCAACTGACGATTTCGAGTCGGAATTCAAAAGAGCAGCTGATACTGACGATGTCAGCGCTACAACATCTGTACTCTCTCGTACTGATAAATATAATTTGGTCAGGGTTGCGTTTGACGGCAAGATCTGGTTAGGAAAGTTCTACACTAATGGACGGAGGGAAGGACAGCTCGAACTTGCCGAAGTCGGACCGGTCGGTGATGTACATCTCGTAGAAGGTGTCCGATCAAACGAAGCAGCGAACGTTCAGTACAGTATTCAAGAGGATTTTGCCACTACTTCCCTCGCTGTCGTCGAACGATCAACGAATATCGATCGTTCATTAGGAGAGTACTGTAATGAAGACTTCTGTGATGGATTCACGTACGAACACGGACAAACCGGGTTTAGTGTGGAGTTTTCCGACCTCGCTGACGAACTTGGAGTCGGTACTGTCGGTGCCGCTATCGGTGCTTTAGTGGAGATGTACATGAGTAATCGATGGGCAAGATGGATCGGTGGTGCCGTCGGAATTATCGCTGCTGCGATAATCAGCGTTGGTACTGGTAGATCGTACACAATCTCACCTTGGGACCGTGACTCCAGTGGCACGATCGGTGGAATTGGGAGCGGACCACAGGTGCGACTGGGTGTCGGTGCAGGATGGAATTTATACCCTGATGATCTTCAGCGGGTACTCACTAACCGCGGCACACACCTTGGCGAACTCGATTATCGGTGCGGCTAACTGAGGACAACGGACGCGGCGTCCGCTGTGGCACTCGAGTATAATTGTTCGAACCCGAAGACGAGGAAGATAATTGCTTCAGCAGCGAGACCGTCATCACAAACGGGTTGCGGACGGTCTTCAGCACTCAGCGCTTCAGGTTCACCCGCGTGTCTCCGAAGAAGCCGTTCCCCGTCGTCTTCTGCCCGCCAGTTTCGGTTTCGGCGCTCATCGCGCCACCTCCTCGCTCTCGAGTGACTCGTCCGCGGTCTCATCACTCTTGTCTACGGCCTCATCGCCTTCGCCCGCGGTCTCCGCGCCGTCTCCACTGCCGCCCTCGTCGTCACCATCGGAACCGTCGGTGATCACCAGGAAGACGGCGTCGGACTCCAGACGCTGAAGCCGACGACGGAAACCGGCCTCACGCAGCACGCGGGCAGATCGGTGCCGAGCCGTCGCGCCTCTGTGGGGGAACGCTGATGCCCTCGTCGGTGACCGCGGTTGCCTCGCCATCGTCGAACAGGTCGGTCTCGCGGGCGATCGTCCGAGCGGGCTCGAGTTCGTCGTCGGAGGCGTCCTCGAGTTCGATCTCGAGGATGTCCCCGCCACCTGCGACTTCAGCCACGCAACAACAGGAAGCATCACACTTTTTCAGAGAATTGTGTCTGAGGTAACTGAGCTGTTTATCGATGGGGACGAGGATTTGCTCAATCAAGAGCTATGTTAATGAGGAATTGGTGAGGTCGAGCGTGTTGCTGTCGCTGGCGGGGATGAGTGCCACGTCCTCCCCAGCCGATTTCTCCTCACGGGCGCTGCGAGGCGGTTTCACCGCCTCGATGGTCGCGGCGCTATGCGCCGCGCACTGCCTGTTCGGATAGTTCACGGAACCGATGGTTCCGCGCTAACGCTCGTGCCAGAGGCGCTCACTCATCCAAAGGACGACGCTTCACGTCTTCCACGCAGTCGCTCGTGTTACTCGCGACGACCTCGTGCGACTTCGGCCCACGGTTCGCTGTTCGCTCACCGAGAGTCAGCGCACGCCACCGCACGTGGTCCGATCGGTCCGGTCGGTAACGCCGTGCCTTGTACTGCACACGACCCGCCGTTCATCGACGCGGATCGAGGCCAAACCCAGCCATCGGGGACCCCTCGAACCGCAGACCGCGGCTGCGACGCTCGATCCCACGTCTTCAGGGACGGTTATGATTGGATCCATATCGAGCGAGACGAGCGCCTCGAGGACTCTCGGCTCGCAGTCGGCGAACCGGCCCCGTTCGGCAAGCCATCGCTCAAACGCATCGGCAGTCCTTTATTGTCGCCCTCGCCGAAGTGACGGCCGATGCTCTCGACGCTCGGCGTCTTGCTCGTCGCCGGCGGACTGGCAGCGGTGCACGTCGGCGCCGGACGGCTCGAGTTTCTGCGCGGGATGCCTCGAAGCGGGTGGCTCTCGCTCTGTGGCGGCGTCTCCGTCGCCTACGTTTTCGTCCACCTGCTTCCGGAGGTCACGGAACACCAGTCTCGAGTCGTCGAGGCGTTCGAGCCGACGAACGTCGTCCTCGCCGCGACGCACGAACGGTCGCTGTTCGTCGCGGCGCTCGTCGGCTTCACGCTCTTCTACGGACTCGAACAGATCGTTCGCCGGTCGCGCCGTGGATCAGATGGCGAAGCGAGTGCCGGTGAACGGACGATTCGAGCGGTTTCCGGCGTGTTCTGGATCCACATCGGTTCGTTTGCGCTGTACAACGGACTCATCGGCTATCTCTTGCTTCACCGAGAGGAAACCGGGGTCTCGAGTCTGCTGCTCTACGCGGTGGCGATGGGCGTCCACTTCGTCGTCAACGACTACGGGCTGCGTGAACACCACCGAGCCACCTACGATCGGGTCGGTCGCTGGCTGCTCGCCGGTTCGATCCTCGGCGGTGCGGCGGTCGGCGCGCTCGTCGGCGTACCGGAACTCGTGTTGAGCCTCCTGCTCGCGTTTCTGGCCGGCGGCGTCATTCTCAACGTGATCAAGGAGGAACTACCGGCGGATCGTGAAAGCCGGTTCTGGGCGTTCGCTGCCGGCTTAGTGGGATATTCGATTATTCTCCTGCTCGGCTGATGGCTGGTGTTCGGACCGGGGCGTCGACGAACGGCGACGGAACGAGACCGAGCGGCCCCGACGGCGGCCAGTCGCTACGGCTCGAGTCGAAACCGGACCGTCGGTGCGCCTTCGAACCGCGGCCCTTGACCGCGACGTTCGAAGCCGAGTTCTTCGGCGGCGTCCTCGACACCCGTCGTCTCGGGAGAAACCAGCATTTCGACGTTCATCGATTCGCGTTCGGCGAACCGGACGGGTTCGGCGAGCAGCCGTTTGCACGCGTCGGCCGTCCCGTCGAGTTGGGTCACGTGGACGGTGTCTTCTTTCGCGTCGAAGCTGATGAACCCCAGCAGATCCTCCGGATCGGAGCCGTTGTACTGCGATCCCGACACGTCCGCGTTCGGGTCGTGCGTGCCGTCTTCGGCGACGCGCACCGTCCGATCGTGAACCAGATTTCGCATCACGTCGGTCGGTGAGTCGGCGATCGACGCCAGCGCGTCCGCGTCGGCCTCGAGAGCGTCCCGTACGTTCATTAGGGTGTGGTAATGCCACGCACAAACATAAATCCCGCCCGCAACAGTGTCGTTTCGACTTCCAATCGACCGGACGATCGCCGCTCGACACAGCGATCTCGAGCCGGTGAATCGGTGGCCCCTCCGAACGCGCGACCTGTCGGTCACCCGTCCGGTGTACGGCGATTCGAGGCGATCGGTCTCTCCTCGAGAGCGTCGCGACCAGTGGTAAAAATACGAACGATGGGACACAGTTATCTGCGCGCTCTGGTAACGGTCTGGCATATGAGCCACGAGATCGCCACGCCAGTCGCGGACGAGGTGTCAGTATGCGCGTTGTAGCTAAATTCGGAGGAACGAGCCTCGGAAGCGGGGATCGCATCAATCGCGCCGCGGACTCGATCGCGGCGGCCGTCGAGGACGGCCACGAGATCGCCGTCGTTGCCAGTGCGATGGGATCGACGACGGACGACCTGCTCGAGGAGATCACCTTCGAGACCGACGAAGCTGACCGCGCCCAGATCGTCAGTATGGGCGAGCGAACGTCCGTCCGGATGCTCAAGGCCGCCCTCTCTGCTCGAGGCATCGACGCGACCTTCTTCGAACCCGGTGCCGACGGCTGGCCCGTCGTCACCGACGAGTACGGCGAGGTCGACGTCGAGGAGACCCAGAAGCGAGCGCTCGAGGTCGCCGAGGATCTCGACACCACGGTGCCGGTCATCACGGGCTTCCTCGCGGAAGGGCCGGACGGCTCGATCACGACGCTCGGCCGCGGTGGCAGCGACACGACGGCCGTGATGATGGGCAAGTACATGGACGCCGACGAGGTCGTCATCGTCACCGACGTTGAGGGCGTCATGACCGGCGACCCACACGTCGTCGAAGGAGCCCGTAACGTCGGCGAGATTTCCGTCGACGAACTCCGGAACCTCTCGTTCCGCGGAGCCGAGGTCGTCGCGCCCTCCGCGCTGTCGTACAAGGGTGGAAATCTCGATGTCCGCGTCGTCCACTACCAGCACGGCGATCTGCTCTCGGGCGGCACCAGCATCGAAGGCGAGTTCAAGAACCTCGTCGACCTGCGCGAGCGACCGCTCGCTTGCCTAACCGTCGCCGGTCGGGCGATCCGCAACCAGCCGGGGATCTTCAATCACCTCTCGGAGGCGCTCTCCGAGAGCGACATCAACATCGACGCCGTCGCCAGCGGGATGGACACGGTCACGTTCTACATCGACGAGGCGGAGGCCGAACGCGCCGAGAACATCCTCCACCGGGAGGTCATCGCCCGCGACGAACTCTCGAGCGTCACCGTCGACTCGCCTATCGCCGTCGTCCGCGTCACCGGCGGCGAACTCCCCAACCAGCCGGGGATCATCAGCGAGATCGTCAACCCGCTCGCCGAGGAGCGGATCCACCTCCAGGACATCATCACGAGCGCGACCAGCGTCGCCCTCTTCGTCGAATGGGACGACCGTGAGAAGACCCTCGAGTTGACGCAGGACCTCTTCTAGGACGCAGCTCTGTAGTCGTTTTCCGGATTACACCGTATTGCGCAGTCTTGACCGAGACCCTCGTTTCGTCCGCAGTCGCCCTGGTAACCAGTCCGTGAACCGCCGGTAACGCCCTCGTAACGAAAGTCATGAGTGTAACAGCTCTTGTCATGAGCACCGATTCGACTGGTACGGAAGTGTTCGCGGACGTAGAGCCCGATCCCGACGCGGTTCTCGCCGAGTTCGGCGTGGAATCGCCGGACGACCTCGAGGAGAGCGACGGCGCCCACGATACGATCCCGGACGACGAACTCGACGTCGACGATACGACGGCGGCCGAACTGTTCGCCGGCCTCGCGGACCTCGAGACGGCGGACTCGGCGAGCGGGACCGATACTGAATCCGAGGACGACGAACCCGCACCTGACGTCGACGACCTCGGATTCGAATTCGTCGGCGACTCCGACGTGACCGTCCGCGACGACGGCGACGTGATCGAATCCGCGGCAGCTGAACTCGGCGAACTCGTTGCGGGCGACTCGTCGTTCGAGAACGGAACCGACACCGACGACGGTCTCGAGGCGACGGACGCCACCGACGCCGAGCGAACGGTCGAGACCGCCGATTCGACCGCGAAACTCACCGTTCGATCCGAACCCGCGGACGAGTTGGAACTCGTCGGCCCCGGCCCGACGCCGACGCGGGTCACCAACGACGCGTTCAGCGGTCTCGAAGCCGACGTCTGCTGACGTTACTGCTTCGGGGCGACGAATACGAGCCGTTCGTCGCCGTCGTGAGCCCTATCGCCGCTGTCCTCGTGAGCCCCGTCGTCGCTCGAGTCGTCGACTCCGTCCATCGATGCACCGAACCGTCCGTTCTCGGACGGTTCGAGTCGCCAGCGAACACGAGATTCCAGCTAGACTGAACACGCGCGCCGGCGTTGAGTGGGTATGGTTGCCTACAAGTCGAAAGTAGTCGAGCGGATTCAGTTACCCTCACGCGAGCGTCGCGAGCGAGCGCTCGAGGAGGCCGGGTACAACGTCTTCGAACTCGCCGCCGAGGAGGTCTACATTGATCTGCTGACCGACAGCGGTACCGGTGCGATGAGCGACGAGCAATGGGCCGCGTTGATCCGCGGCGACGAGTCCTACGCGGGATCGCGAAGCTTCGACGAACTCGAGTCGGCCGTCCGGGACGTCATGGGGTTCTCGCGGGTCGTGCCGACCCATCAGGGCCGCGGCGCGGAGAACGTCCTCTACGGCGCGCTCCTCTCCGAGGGCGACGTCGCACTCAACAACACCCACTTCGATACGACGCGCGCTCACGTCGCGAATCAGGGGGCGGATCCGGTCGACTGTCCGGTCGAGCGCGCCCACGACCTGACGGTCGACGGCTCGTTCAAGGGGAACTTCTCGCTGGACCGCGCCTGGTCGATCGTCGACGAGGTGGGCGCGGAACGCGTGCCGGTCGTAATTTTGACGATCACGAACAACTCGGCGGCGGGCCAGCCGGTCAGCGTCGCAAACACCCGCCGCGTCCGCGAGTTCGCGGACGAGATCGGCGCGACGTTCGTGATTGACGCCTGTCGCTTCGCAGAGAACGCCGCCTTCGTCAAACAACGCGAGGCGGAGTTTTCTGACGCCACGATCGCCGAAATCGCCCGCGAACAGCTCGGCTACGCCGACGCGCTCGTGATGAGCGGCAAGAAAGACGGACTGGTGAACGCCGGCGGCTTCGTCGCGACCGACGACGAGTCGCTCTTCGAGCGCTGCAAGCAGCGAGCGATCCTCTACGAGGGCTTTCCCACCTACGGCGGGATGTCCGGCCGGGACGTCGCCGCGATGGCCGTGGGGCTCCGGGAGGCCGTCGAGGAGGCCTACGTCACGGACCGCCTCGAGCAGGTCCGAACCTTCGCCGAACTGCTCGAGGATGCCGGCGTGCCGATCTACACGCCGCCCGGTGGCCACGCCGTTTATCTCGACGCGGCGAGCGCGCTTCCGCACGTTCCACCCGCGGAGTTCCCGGGCCAGGCGCTGGTCTGTGCGCTGTATCGGGAGGGCGGCGTTCGTGGCGTCGAACTCGGCAGTTTCGCGTTCCCGGATACCGATCGCCCCGAACTGGTCCGACTCGCGATTCCGCGTCGCACCTACCACCGAGAGCACCTCGAGCACGTGGTCGAGACGGCCACGACCGTCCTCGAAGAGCGCGAGACGGTGTCGGGCCTCGAGATCGTTTCCGAGCCCGAAAACCGCGAGTTACGTCACTTTACGGCGTCGCTCGAGCCGATCTCGAACTGATTGGAGCTGCGGAAGAACGGACCGCCGTCGGCCGTCGGCGACCTAGTTCGAGATGACGCCTCGGGCCCGGTCGCGAAGGCTCGGTTCTTGTTCAGGCTCGCCGCCGAGGCGTCGTTTCGCGACGGTGCGGACGCCCTGTTTTGCGGCCGGGGAGGTCGCGGCGGAGATCGCCCAGTCGGGGACCTGCGATTCGATCTCCGCGCGCTTTTCGTCCTTGAGTTGGCTGTACTTCCGTAACGCGATGCCGACGCCGATGAACAGGCCGGCGTCGACCAGTTCCCGGCGGAACCGGTTCCGATCGTTGCGTACCGCGATCGCTTTGACGAGCGAGAGGCCGCCGATCGCGAGGTAGAGTTTGGAGCGTTTCGATGGGTCGCCGCTGAGTATCCGTCCGAGAGCCATGCGAAGGATCGTACCACGTTCTGTCCGATAAAGCTCCGCCGGAACACGCCTGCAAGGGAGAATCCGAGTTCGCGATCACGCGAGCGGAAACGCGCGGAGGCGAGCGAAGCACCGACAGTCAGAGACGGAGCTCGGTGGTGGACGCCTCTTTCAGCGCTGAATCAGACCCTGTATCCGATCCCGAACGTCGTCCGCGGAGTCGTAGGATTCGTCGTCGACCGGCGCAAGTACGTCCTCGAGGGGTCTCGATCCGTCCTCCGTTTCGACCGCGTGGTCGCCGTAGGCCCCGCGGATATCGTCGGCGGTCGTCGGATACTCGTGTGCCTCGAGGGAGTCGTCGAGCTCGCCGAGCTGTTCGTCCTGCTCGGAATCCGTCGGCTCGGGTTCGTCGTCGCGGTCGCGCGCCTCCTGCAGTTCCCGCTCCCGCTGGCGTCGCTCCTCGTCGTCGGCCTGTTTGTTTCGGGATTTTTTGTCGTCTGCCATCCGCTAATATAGGCGATCGAGGGGGATAACTCTGCGGCCGTCCGTCGCACGCTTCGCTCGACCGAACCGGACGGCTGCGTCTCCGAGAGCACCGACGGGAACGGCCGTGGTCGAGTCGATCGGCCGTTACGACCGGTCGAGCGCCGTGACGCCCCGATACCGCTGGTCGTCGATCGACTCGATCGTGAAGTCGAGCGACTCGTAGAACGGACGAACGCCGTCGTCGAAGCGAACCGTCAGCCGACCCTCGCGCTCGAGCGCCCGTTCCATCAGCGCGCGGCCGATTCCCTTCCCTCGGTGGCGGCGGCGGACGCCGATCGCCGAGACGTGCGCGCCGTAGACGTCGTCGTTGGACTCGAGAACCACCGTGCCGAGAATTCGTTCGCTGCCGTCGTTCGCCTCGAGACCGCCGCGGTGATCGCCGGCGACGAGCACGTCCGCGTTCTCGATTCGGGTTTCGACGTTGCCCGGCTCGAGCATGGCCGCGTCGAGGATGCGTCTCACGTCGAGTGCGTCGTCGGCCGTGGCGGTGCGGACGTGGCCGTCCATCCGTTACGTTCGTCCGTCGATGGTGGCCAACAACTCGTCGATATCGGGCCGATCGAGATTCGTCCGCCCGCGGTAGGCGTTGGCGACGTCGATCTCCCCGTCGTCGTCGATGTCGAAGATGATCGCGACGGGCATTCGACCGACGACGTCGAACTGTTCGCCGAGCGCCCCGAGGCGGATCGGTTGGTCGAAGGTCTCGCCCGCGGTCGCCTCCGGATCGGCACAGAGCGGAAACGGGAGCTCGTAGCGCGTTTGCCACTGTTCAACGCGCTCGCGAGGTTCGGGAACCACCGAAACCACCTGGCAGCCCCGTTCGCGGAACTCCTCGTAGCGGTCGGCGACGGCCCGAACCTGTCGGCGACACTGCCCGGCGTGGTGGTCGCGATGGAGCAACAGCAGGATGGACTCGTGAGCCGTATCGGTCTCCTCGGTCGTCGTGGGATCGGCGGGCTCGACCGGGGCCGCCAGCTCCGCCAGCGTGAGCGGGTCCGGTCCCGGTCCGACGTTCTCGAGCGTTAGTTCCGCGGCGTCACCAGTCATGACTCCGGCTACGAGGCTCGCCCTCAAAACGCTCGGGCTTTCAGCGGTTCCTGTCGATAAGTGGTTCCGACCCGCCCTTGATCAGCCGCAACACCGTCACGTGGTCGCTCTCGACCGGCTGATCCTCCGGCACCGGCCGACCGTCGACGAGGACGCTCACCTCGTGGGGACTGAGATCGATCTCGCCCAACAGTTCCTGATAGGTCGGCGTCGATCCGCCGGTTCCCGCACCGTCGTTCGGGCTCCCAGCGGACACCGCCTCGAGATCGATCTCGTGTGTCTCCTCGCCCTTGACATCGACGGTGACGCGCATAGTCGTCGTTACGAGGCGACCGACTTGAGCGCGTCGCTCGGTTCGGGGCGCACTCGAGGGATGGTTCGGTTTCGTCACGGTCAGTTCGGTTGCGATCGTGGTCAGTTCGGTTTCGGTCACGGTCTCTGCGAGCGGAACGGACGCAGTCGTCGCCACTATCGCCGTCTCCTCAGTCGGCCGTCGGTCCGTCGGGACTACTCTCGTTGCGAGACCCCTGTTCGCGGACCCGCTGACGGTGTGCGTACAGTCCGAATCCGAGCGCACCGAGACCGAGCAGGAGGACGAGCAGGTTGAGCAGGCCCCCGACGATTGGGAGCTGTGCGAGGATCGCCCCGGCGACCAGTCCAAGGACGAGCGCGAGCCACCGGTTGTCCACGTCGACCAGCGAGAGGAGCCAGGCGGCGACGGCGTACCGGCCGTAGACGATCCCGATCCAGACGAGAAGCGCGAATCCGAACGCGCCGACGACCGAGAACGGAATGCCGACGATCGTGATCGCCGCGGCGATCAGCAACACGGGAATCGCGACGAGGAGGCCGAATCCCGTCAGTCCGATGCGCAGGGGATCGGTCGCGACCCGATCCGCGACCCCGTCGGAGAACCGGGGGAACAGCACGAGCAGCGCGGCGCCGAGCAGCAGGTTCAACGCGAGGGCGTACGCCGCAAACAGCCACGACGCGATCGGCACGGCCGTTCCCGTTAGGTCGATCCCGATCGAGGAGTCCTCCGTGATCTCGCCGGCGACGGCGTCGGTGTTCCCCTCGAGGCTGCCGCCGTAGCGCAGGTCGCCCGCGATCGAGGCGTCGTCGCCGAGCTGGATCGTCTCGGCGCCGACCTTCGCGTCTCCCTCGAGCGTCCCGTCGATCAGGACGCTGCCGGCGCCCGCCGAGAGGTCGCCGCCGATGGTCGCCCCGTCGGTGATCTCGACGCTACCCGCAGCGGTTTCGACGTCGCCATCGACGGCGCCGGCTATTTGAACGCTCCCGGCGACGGCTTCGACATCGCCGCCGACCGCGCCGTCGATCTGAACGCTGCCGGCGACCACGCTAACGTCGCCGGTGACGGTGCCCTCGATGACGACGGTTCCCGCGAACGCCTCGAGTTCGTCGACCGTCTCTCCCTCCTCGACGACGACGGTGCCGCCGCTCCGACTCTCCGACTGAGCGGCGACCGACATCGGCACCAGTCCGACGACGAGGAGGACGAGCACGGTGAGGACGAGTACCGTTCGGACGCGACCAGTAGCAGTCATACGCTACCGTACGCTTCATAATGAGATAAATACGTCACTATATCTCCATTTTAACGCACTGTCCGGCGCCCGTGACCGTCCGCCGATTCCGGAACCGAACACTTTCGGCCGACGGGTCCGCCACGAACCCCATCGCGCTCGGCGGTTCCGTCGCGCCCGAATCCCTATACGTGGTCGCATCGACGAGACGCGTATGTATACGGTTCTGCTGCCGGTCAAGAGCGATCGGAGCCTCGAGGCGGCCGACTACGTCACAGCCCTCCCCGACAGCGAGTCGACGGTCGAGGTCGTCCTGCTCAGCGTCTTTGAGGAGTTCGAGGCGGCCGACGAAGCGGGGGTCGTTCGATCGCGCGACCTCTACGACGAGACCAATCTCCCGGCCCACGTCGTCGAGGTTGCGCAGGTACTCGAGGAGCGGGGCATCGACGTCACGGCCAGACGCGAACACGGCGATCCGACGGCCGAAATCGTCCGCGTCGCCCGCGAGGTCGACGCGGACACGATCGCGATGGCGGGACGGGACCGCTCGGCGACCGGGAAGGTCCTGTTCGGCAGCGTCATTCAGGGCGTGATCCTCGAGTCGGACCGTCCGGTGACCGTTCTCAGGCGGGAGTAGCCGTTCGTTTCGACTGCAACGGACTCGAGGTCTCCGCGATCGACGGCGGGGTTCGGTCGTTTTATCTTTCGGCCACCCCTTCGCCCGGTATGAGCGAGGCCGACGCCGAGGCGGCGGAGCCGACACCGGGCAAGACCGAAGTCTGGATCGAAAAGTACCGGCCGGAACGGCTCGACGAGATCAAGGGCCACGAGAACATCGTCCCGCGACTGCAGAACTACGTCGAGCAGGACGAACTGCCGCACCTCATGTTTGCGGGGCCGGCGGGTACGGGTAAAACGACCGCTGCACAGGCTATCGCCCGGGAAGTCTACGACGGCGACTGGCGCGAGAACTTTCTCGAGTTGAACGCCTCCGACCAGCGCGGAATCGACGTCGTCCGCGATCGGATCAAGGACTTCGCGCGCTCGTCGTTCGGCGGCTACAATCACCGCATCATCTTTTTGGACGAGGCCGACGCGCTGACCTCCGACGCTCAGTCCGCGCTGCGCCGGACGATGGAGCAGTTCTCGAACAACACGCGCTTCATCCTCTCGTGTAACTACTCGAGTCAGATCATCGACCCGATCCAGTCTCGCTGCGCGGTCTTCCGCTTTACCGAACTCACCGAAAAAGCGATCGAGGCACAGGTGCGCGAGATCGCCGCCAACGAGGGCATCGAGGTGACCGACGACGGGGTCGACGCCTTAGTCTACGCGGCCGACGGCGACATGCGAAAGGCCATCAACGGGCTGCAGGCCGCCGCCGTGATGGGCGAGACCGTCGACGAGGAGACCGTCTTCGCGATCACCTCCACCGCTCGGCCGGAGGAGGTCGAGGCGATGGTCGAGCACGCCATCGAGGGCGACTTCACCGCCGCCCGCGCCGCCCTCGAGGATCTCCTGATGGACCGCGGACTGGCCGGCGGCGACGTCATCGATCAGCTCCACCGTTCGGCCTGGGAGTTCGACATCCCCGAACAGGCGACGGTTCGCCTGCTCGAGCGCCTCGGCGAGGTCGACTACCGGATCACGGAGGGCGCGAACGAGCGACTGCAGCTCGAGGCGATGCTGGCGTCGCTGGCGCTCGAGAACGAGTCCTGATCGGCCGCCTCGACGTCCACGTCAGGAGCCGTCGACGTTGTACTCGACCCCGCGGTCAGCTTCCGTCGGTGTCGCACTCGACTCCGCGGAACGCGAACGCGATGCGGTCGTCGTCCTCGGCGATGCCGATATCCCAGCCGTGAGCGCCGGCGATCCGTTCGATGGGATCGAGACCGAAGCCGGCGCCGTCACAGGTGGCCAGGCGGCCGAGGTCGGCTCCCGACTTCACGCCGGCGACGGTTCGGTTGGCACCGTCCCATCGGCCGGTAACGTAGAACCCGTCGTCGGCCGTTCCGACGGAGACGACCGTCTGTTCGTCCGTAATGCGAGTGACCGCTTCGTCGTCGATCGTCCCCTCATCCGCGCGCCACTCCGGCCCGCTGCCGTCGTGTTCGGCCGTCTCCTCGCCGTGTACGATCGCCTGAAAGAGGTGTTCGAACAGCTCCTGGACCCGGCTCTTGTCGGCCTCGAGGACGAGGTTCTCCTCGGTGACGAGTCGCGCATTGCCGGTCTCGACGACGACCCAGGCCCGTCTGGCGACGTCGTGGAGCGCGACCGGTTCGGTGTCGACGAGCACGTCGTCCCGCCGGGCGATCGTCAGCAACTGCTCGACGAGCGCTAACAGCTGGTCCTGAGCGTCGTCGATCTCGTCGAAGTGCTCTCGGTCGCCCGTTTCTGCGGCAAGTTCGAGGTAGCCCCGAGCGACGTTCAGCGGCGTCCGCACGTCCTCGTCGACGAGTTGTGCGATCGTCTCGAGGCGGTGTTCGACGGCGGCGAGTTCGCGTTCCATCCGGTTCGCGTCGGTGACGTCGGTGTAGACGACGACGGCCTCGGTAGAATCGTCGCCAGCGACGGTGTCGTCGGTCGATTCGCGATCCGCCGCGGTCGAGCAGGGAGCGACGGTGAGCCGGAACGTTCGGATGCCGTCGGCGGTTTCGCGGCGACTGACGAACTGACGCTGCTCGGTCGAACGGACCGCGTCGGCGAGGGTCAGCGCTCGGTCCTCGAGTCCGGGCGGCATGGTCGTCTCGCAGTCTGTGTCCCCGATACCGTCATCGCCGTTATCGTTGAGCTTGTTATCACCATCGGCGTCGATTCTGTTGTCGCCATCAGCGATGTCAGTACTGCTGTTGCCGCTGCTGCCGTCGTCAGCGGCGCCAATGGCGCTGTCGACGACCGCCGTACGATCGATATCGAAGGTGTCCGTGAACCGGTCTGTGACGGCTCGAACGACGGCTCGGTCGTCGACGAGTTCGTATCGAAGCGCCGGAACCGGAAGGCTCGCGAACGCCGCGTCCAGCCGGTCTCGGTCGACCGCGAGTCGGTCGCGTTCGTCCCCGATCCGATCGCGTTCATCCGCAAAACGGTCGCGCTCGTCCTCGAGTTGGGTCCGCTCGAGTCGCAGTCGGTCGCGCTCGGCGCGCAGTCGCGTCCGCGTCTCGGCTCGCTCAAGGATCGCTGACGCGTACCGACAGCAGGTCTCGAGGATCTCTCCGGTCGTCTCGTCGAACGCGTCCGGCTCGGTGTCGGCGATCTGAACGACGCCGACGTCGCCGACTGGAGCGACGTACAGCGAGCCGGCCTCCTCGAACGGCGGCTCGAGGGCCGCGTCCTCGACGTCGTCGATTCGGAACGGTTCGCCCCTTCTGAAGGCGTCGCCGACCGGTCCCTCGAGCGGCATCGACTCGAGCGCGTCGTCGGGAACTGCGTCCGTCGCGGCTCGAGTGGTGAACTCGCCGAGGTGGTCGGTCGAGAGCCAGCAGTAGTCGGTTCCACAGGCATCGGCCGCGAACTCGACGAGGAGTTCGTAGCATCGGTCGCGCCCGCTCTCGTGGTCTCGCCAGGCGGCGAGTTCGGTCGCCGACTCGAGGCTCGAGACGACGGCTGCTCGCGCGTCCGTCTCGGCGATGTCTGCCGACCCGAGGACATCGCCCGGCCGAACGGGCTCGACCGCGAGCGGTTCCTCGGCTGGCCGTGCGTCGGCCGTTTCGTCCGTGTTCGTTTCGACTGTCTCGTCCGCGGTCGTCTCGACTGGCCCGTTCGGCTGCACATCGGTTTTGCGATCCGTCTCGGCCGTCACCTCTCCTCGGGACGTCTCGTCCCCGTCGACGGCCGCGCCGCGACACACCCACTCGATCTCGTCGGCGAGGTGGGCCATCGCGTCGTCCGTCCCTCGGCGCACGTAGCCGGCGATGCCGTCGGTCGAGCGTGCCGCTGTCGGCGCGTAGCTCCGCTCACAGAAGAGCACCAGCGGCGTCCGTCCGCAGGCGTCGACGATCTCGAGCAGGCCCGCCCCCGCCGCGGTCGTCGGGGTCTCGGCGAAGACGACGCAGTCGGCCTCGGGAGCCCAGCTCCGAAGCTGGTCGATCGCGCTCGTCGACAGCGGCTGAACGGTTCGGTCGGGACCCGAGTCGACGGCCTCGAGTGCGGCCGCCCCGTCGCGAGCCGCAGCCGCCGCTTCGGCGATGTAGAGCACCGTGCGCGGCCGTGATCGCGGCGGATGGGTCATGGAACGGTCGAGTATCGTGTGGACGTGACCCTCCAGCATGATAAAAATGCACTGGGGTGTCGAACGTCGAGCCATCGCGATCGGTTTCGAGGGACGGCTCCCGTCGCCCCGTCGTTACGACTCGATCTCCGTCTTCTCGGCCCGCGCCGCGACCGTCGTTCGGATCGCGGCCTGCCAGTAGGCGCCGACGATTCCCGCCGGCACGAGCCAGAGCACGCTGAAGGGAGCGTACCACTCGAGGTTTCGCGGCGGTTGGGTGGCCACGAACTGGGCGACGCCCGCGGCGGCGACGAGTATCGTCATCGTGACGACCAGTAGGTAGACGGCGTCGATCTCGACGGTAGTCCAGGGGCGAAGCGATCCCACCTGTCGGACGTCGGCCGCGAACATGGCAAGCGCGCAGGCCGCGGCGCCGACGGTCAGCGCGATCACCGCGTCGACCCCGAGGACGTACTGACCCGCGGCGACGTCGCCGAGGAAGACCGGCAGGAGCGGCATCGCAAAGGAGAGGAGGGGACCGCCGTTCCAGATCGCGTAGACGAACGGGAGGATCGTGATCGTCGCCGTCGCGAGCGCGATCAGGAGTTTGGTGATCGTATCGAACTGCGTCGTCAGCGTCTCCAGCGGCGCGCCGCCGACGGCGACCGTCGATCCAGCGTAGCTGACGGCGAAGAGCGCGGTCAGGCCGAACAGACCGCCGATCGCAATTTTCGTCCGGCCGCGTTCGAGCCCTAACAGCGGGTGCTCGAGGACGTCGTCGACGGTGGGCCGGCGACCGAATCCGTAGCGGTCGTCGGTGCTCACGCGTCCTCCGTGATGACGGATGCCAGCCCGTCGTAGTCGCGTTGCTCGTTGTCGAGATCGACGGCGTCGGACGCGACGGCCCAGCCGGCGGCGTCGAAGATCGATTCGATCGCCTCGAGACCGCGGTCGTAGGAGGCGATCCCGTGTTCGGGCCGAGCGCCGGTGTCCTCGTGGGCTTGCATCGAGACGATTCCCTCGAACGACCAGCAGCGGACGTGGAGGCGGCCGCTGGTCCCGTAGTAGGTCTCGGCGGCCGTCGCCTGCTGGCGGACGAAGGTCGACTCCCGTCGGTCCCAGCCGTAACGGGTGTACTCCTCGGGATCGCGGAACCAGCCCTCGTTCTCGAGGACGGCCATTACGCGCTCGAGTCCGTCGCCGTCGACCTCGTCGTCCGGAACGAGGACGACGTTGATCGGTGCCGTCGCGACGAAGTCGTCGAACTCGTTCGGATCCGCACCGTCCTCGATCGGTCGGTACTGGTATCGGACCATCGGCGTGTCGGTCTCGCCGGTGATCGGCTCGTCGGTCCAGTCGTCGACCGCAGGCGGCGTCTCGGACCCTTCGACGGTTCGGTCGATCGGCGTCGAGTCGGGCGGCGACGGTAACGCGGCGATCGCGAGAAGCGTGCCGGTACCCGCGGCCGCACCCGTTCGGAGCAGTGAGCGTCTCGTTCGCATCGTCTCACTCCTGGGGCTGCGGTCGTTCCATCCGGTCCGTACCTCTCATTCGAATAGCACTTGTCACCCGAATATTCCGCTTCCACTATATGTCTTCTCATTCACATTACCGGTCGGCTGGGGTCGTCGTCGCTCGAGGCCACACCACGCTCCCGTCCGTCGATATCCGGAAAATGAACGTTGCGGAACTGTTTTAGGCGCTGGCTCGCGAAGAGACGTGTAATGAGCGAACTGGCGGACGCGTACCGTCTCGAGTACTTCGAGGAGGAGGGATTCGAGCGCAAGGAGTGTCCCTCCTGCGGTGCGCAGTTCTGGACCCGCGATCACGACCGGGAAACCTGCGGTGAGCCGCCGTGTGAGGAGTACGGCTTCATCGAGAACCCCGGCTTCGACCAGGAGTACAGTCTCGAGGAGATGCGGGAGGCCTTTCTCTCGTACTTCGAGAGCCACGACCACGAGCGAATCGAGCCCTATCCCGTCGCGGCGAATCGGTGGCGGGACGACGTCCTGCTCACGCAGGCGTCGATCTACGACTTCCAGCCGCTGGTCACCAGCGGCGAGACGCCGCCGCCCGCGAACCCGCTGACGGTCTCCCAGCCCTGCATTCGGATGCAGGACATCGACAACGTCGGCAAGACGGGCCGACACACGATGGCCTTCGAGATGATGGCCCACCACGCGTTCAACACGCGCGAGGACGTCGACGAGGACGAGTACGCCTACTACGGCGAGGTGTACTGGAAGGACAAGACCGTCGAACTCTGCGACGGCTTCTTCGAGTCGTTCGGCGTTGACTTAGACGAGGTCATCTACATCGAGGACCCGTGGGTCGGCGGCGGCAACGCCGGTCCGGCCATCGAGGTCATCTACCGCGGCGTCGAACTCGCCACTCTCGTCTTCATGTCGATGGAGCAGGACGCTGACGGCGAGTACGAGATGAAAGACGGGAACCGCTACAGCCCGATGGACACCTACATCGTGGACACGGGCTACGGGTTAGAGCGCTGGACCTGGGTCGCCCAGGGCACGCCGACGGTGTACGAGGCGGTCTACCCCGACATGATCGCGTTCCTCAAGGACAACGCGGGTCTCGAGCACACCGACGACGAGGAGGCGCTCCTCCACCGCGCCGCGAAGCTCGCCGGCCACATGGACATCGACGAGGCCGAGGACATGGAGACCGCTCGCGGCGAGATCGCCGACGAGCTCGACGTCGACGTCGACGAATTGACGGCGCTGATGGAGCCCCTCGAGTCCATCTACGCCATCGCCGACCACTGTCGAACTCTCGCGTACATGCTCGGCGACGGTATCGTCCCCTCGAACGTCGGGACGGGCTATCTCGCACGGATGGTCCTCCGCCGAACGAAACGGCTCTGTGACACCGTCGGCGTCGACGCGCCGCTGGACGAACTCGTCGACATGCAGGCCGAACGGCTCGGTTACGAAAACCGCGACACCATTCGCGACATCGTCCGTACCGAGGTCGAAAAGTACCGCGAGACGCTCGAACGTGGCGGTC
This sequence comes from Natronorubrum amylolyticum, assembly GCF_052040145.1. NCBI lineage: Archaea > Methanobacteriati > Methanobacteriota > Halobacteria > Halobacteriales > Natrialbaceae > Natronorubrum > Natronorubrum amylolyticum. The sequence continues at coordinate 100,156 of NZ_JBPPFW010000005.1, read as the reverse complement.
GCCGGGTCGAAGCGATGGCCGAGGAGTACGCGGAGAGGGGCGAGCCGATCCCGGTCGACGAGCTGATCGAACTCTACGACTCCCACGGGATCCAGCCCGACATGGTCGCCGAAATCGCCGACGAGGCTGGCGCCGAGGTCGACGTACCTGACGACTTCTACAGTCTCGTCGCGAAACGTCACGACACGCCCGAGGCCGCCGAGGCGACCGACGAGGAGGAGGACGAGCGCTTCGAGGACCTTCCGGAGACGGAGAAGCTCTACTACGACGACCAGCAGCGAACGCAGTTCGAGGCCGTCGTGTTGGACGTCTTCGAGCGCGAGGACGGCTACGACGTCGTCCTCGACCAGACGATGTTCTACCCCGAAGGCGGTGGCCAGCCTGCGGACACGGGGACGCTCTCGACCGACGACGCGACCGCCGAGGTCGAAGACGTCCAGATCGAAGACGGCGTCATCCTCCACCGGACCGACGAGAGCCTCGGTAAGGGCGAGTTCGTCAAGGGGCAGCTCGACGCGACCCGTCGCCGGCAGCTGATGCGCCACCACACGGCGACCCACATCGTCATCCACGCGGCCCGACAGATACTCGGCGAGCACATCCGGCAGGCCGGCGCCCAGAAGGGCGTCGACAGCTCCCGAATCGACATGCGCCACTACGCGCGCATCTCGCGCGAGGACGTCAAGCGGATCGAGTCGCTGGCAAACGAGATCGTGATGGACAACACCGCGGTCACCCAGGAGTGGCCCGACCGCCACGACGCCGAGGCCGAACACGGCTTCGACCTCTACCAGGGCGGCATCCCACCGGGCGAGCAGATCCGGCTGATCCACGTCGACGAGGACACGCAGGCCTGCGGTGGCACCCACGTCGCCCGCACCGGCGAGATCGGCACGATCAAAGTCCTGAGCACGGAGCGCGTCCAGGACGGCGTCGAGCGCATCACCTTCGCTGCGGGCGAGGCCGCGCTTGAGGCCACCCAGCGCACGGAGGACGCCCTCTACGGGGCCGCCGAGATCCTCGACGTCTCGCCCGAGGACGTTCCCGAGACCGCCGAGCGGTTCTTCGAGGAGTGGAAGGGCCGCGGCAAGGAGATCGAGGACCTGAAAGAACAGCTCGCGGCCGCTCGAGCCGGCGGCGGAGGCGGCGGCGAAGAGGTCGACGTCGGCGAGACGACCGCGGTCGTCGACCGCATCGACGCCGACATGGGCGAACTGCGCGCGACCGCGAACGCCTTAGTCGAAGAGGGCAAAATTGCGGTGCTCGGCAGCGGCGAAAGCGGCGCGCAGTTCGTCGTCGCCGTTCCCGACGAGTCGGGCGTCAACGCTGGCGAGGTCGTCGGCGAACTCGCCTCGAGAGTCGGCGGCGGCGGCGGCGGCCCGCCGGACTTCGCACAGGGTGGCGGGCCGAACGTCGAGGATCTGGACGCGGCGCTCGAGGACGCGCCGGATATCCTGCGGCAGGTCCAGGACGCCTGATCGTCACGGTTCAGGTCGCCGACTCGTCACAATCGACCTGCGAACGAGTATTTTGGTGATTCGTAAAATCGACTCGAGAGACCTTACTCCGCGACGCCGCAGTAGTCGATCGCCGACGTCGCCAGCGTCTGTGCGGTCTCGAGCAGCGACGTGACGGTCGTGTACTCGTCGACGCCGTGGAGGTTCGGGCCGTAGGGCCCGGCGGTGACGACCGGGACGTCGTAGTAGCGCTGGTAGAACCGCTCGTCGAGCGCGGCGTTGCCGCCGACGAACGTGCCCTCCTCGCCGATGATAGACTCGGCGTTGCCCTTGACGATCTCGACGATGTCGGCGTCGCGCGGCACCTCGTGTGGCGCGGCGTTCCAGCCGGTCCACTCGACCGTCGGCGGGTTCTCGGCGAGCCACTCGTCCTCGTTGGCTGCGGCTTCGATCGTCCCTTCGATCGCCTCGCGAACGTCGGCCCGGCTCTCGCCCGGCGGCCAGCCGACGCGCCCCTTCATGAGCACTTCGGCGGGAACCGAGGCCGGCCAGTCGCCGCCCTCGACGACGCCGATGTTGATGTTGGTGACGTGGCCCTCGAGCGAGGGGTCCGCGCCGTAAGCCGGCGGGAAGTCGATGCTGGCCTGCCGTTCGTCGTTCAACTCGTTCAGCGCCGCGGCGACGTGGCTCGCCTTGTCGAAGGCGCTGACGCCCTGGTGGCCCCACGCGGCGTGGGCCTTCTTCCCCGGAACGGTCACGTCGAAGAACATCACGCCGGCGCTGGCGATACCCACGTTCGGGAGGCCGAAGGGCTCCGGAATGATCGCCGCGTCAGGGACGTATCCCCGCTCGAGCACCGAGAGGAGGCCGCCAACGCCGCCGGCTTCCTCCTCGATCGTGCTCTGGACGTAGAGATCGCCCGCGAGGTCGACGCCCTCGTCGGCGAGGGTCTCGACGGCGAGAAGGATGGCGGCGAGTCCGCCCTTCATGTCCGAGACGCCGCGGCCGTATATCTCGTCGCCCTCGCGGCGGAGCGTCCACGGGTCGGACTCCCACGCTGACTCCGGATCGGCGGGCACGACGTCGATGTGGCCCGAGAGCGCGAGCGTCGGCCCGTCGCCCGCGCCGTCGACCGTCGCCACCGCGTTCTCGCGGCCCTCGTAGCCGTGGTCGTCGTACGACGACGTGTGGAAGAAGCCCGGATGGTCCGACAGAGCGTCGGCGTCCGGCTCCCACGTGTCGACCTCGAGCCCGAGTCGGTCGAACTCCTCGAGCATGACGGCCTGTCCACAATTTTCGTTTCCGGTGACTGAGTTCGCGGCGACGAGTTCCTCGAGCGTTTCGAGCAACTCATCCTCTCTCGAAGCGATCGATCGGCTTATTTGCGCCTTTACAGCCTGTGTGTCCATGCGGAGAGATGGACCGTCGAACTGATATACGTACTCGTCTGGTGCTACCGATCAGATATTGTCGTGTCCCATCGTCTGACGATCAGAACGCCATAGATGGCTACTGATAATCTGATTAACAGTAAACTCTACGATCAACGTGTCGCGTGACTTACGTTCTTTCGTGAACGGTCGCTGGCGAAAGTGTTATCAATTACTGATTCATGGAAAATATTAGCATGGACAGACGAACCTTCGTCAAATCCGCTGGTGCGGCAAGTGTAGTGGGAATGACCGGACTTGCAGGCTGTCTCGGTGGCGACGACGATTCGCGGACCTGGATGATCCCGTGGGGGGAAGGCGGCGGAACTGACACGTACGCTCGGCAGATGCAACCGCTCGCCGAGGAAGAAATCGACGGATCGATCGAGATCGAAAACCGCGAAGGAGCCGGCAGTATGATCGGCAGCGAGTGGCTCCACGGTCAGGAGAACGATGGCAGCGTGTTCGGGACGGTAAACCCCGCCGGATGGAGTTTTACCTGGCGAGCGTCGGAGATCGACGATTGGCATCCGGACGATTTCGAGCCGATCGCCTACTCCGGGATCTTCGGCTACACCCTCATCGTGAACGACGAGTACGAAATCGAGAGCTTCGACGGTCTTCGTGACGCGTACGAAGACGGCGACATCTCCGGCTTCGGCTACCAGGGTGCCGGCAGCGACAGTCACCTGACGACGCTGCTTCTCAGAGACGAGTACGGACTCGAGTTCGACAACGCCGTTCCGTACGACGGCGGTGGACCGACGCAAGAAGCCGTGATCTCCGACGAAGTCGGCGCTGGTTTCGCGACGAATACGTCCGCCGTCTCCGCTGAGGAGTCAGGCGAGGCGTCCGCCGTCGTCAACCTCATGGACATCGATCTCGACGATGTCTTCCCAGGTATCGACTCTATTACCAATTACGGTGACAGTCTGGCCTGGATCACGGAGTTCTATCAGGTGCAGGTTGCTCCGCCGGACACGCCGGAGGACGAGCGCCAGGAACTCTCCGAGGCGATTCAGTACGCGTGTGAACACGAAGAGACCCAGGAGTGGATGGAGGAGACCGGAAACATTGTCGAGTACGGCGATATGGACGCTGCTGCGGAACAGTACGTCGGAAGCGTCGACGCGATCGAAGAGAACGTCAACGAAGCGATCGGTGGCTTCGACGAGTTCCAGAGAATGGCTGAGGAAGCAGACGACGACTAACACAACCCACTCTCTTTCGGGGGAATTGGGGCTGACACGCAGGGGAAACTACAGACGAACCCTACGATTTCACCATCAGGAATGTTATACGCTGAACCAAACAACAGTCGTATTCGTACACGCCGACTCCCGACGCAGAGACGGAAACGGGATGTCAGCGTCGAACGCGTCGTATTCGAAGCCGTAACTGTCGGACGAGATTCATTATGGATCAGGAACACACGGCGTTAGACGCGATCAGTCACCGTATTCGCCCCGTCCTCGCTACCATCGCAGATGGCGGTGAGAAAGTATTGGGCGAACGGCCGACGATGGAACACGTGTTGCTGGTGTTGTTCCTCATTACCGGTGTGTACATGTATTTGGGGGCATCCGAGTTCGCTTCGGCCGCACAACGATTCCCGCGACTCATGGCCGGCGCGACGGTCCTGTTTTCGGTGCTCTTGCTCGCTCGCAACTATTTGACGGTTGTCGGACCGCTCGCCGGTGCTCTCCTGGGTGGATACTTCGCCTACGTGGGTGGGAGCGCATTCGTCGACACCGGAGACGGCCTCTTCTATCTGATTTCGGGCGTCGTTCTGTTCGTCGTTGCCGTCGTTTTTCGCGAGCGATTCGGCGCCGCAGTCGAGTCGTTCGTCGCGGAACCCGTCCAGGTGATGGGTGGCGACGATAGCCAACCGAAACAGGCCGACGAGGATGCCGATACGACGCTCGAGGAGGAACCCGAGACCGACGCAGACTCGACCGAGGAGCGCACAGCAGACAAATCCGAGTCAGAGACTGACGAGGAGGCGGAATCGGAGGACGAGGGATCGGCCGCGATGTACGTCTACGAAATCGACGATCCGCGGGGCCCCATCGTTACTGGCGCGCTCTGTACGGTGTACATGTTGCTGACGTTTTCGATCGGGATGCTTTATGCAACACCAATTTTCGTCGCGCTCTGGACGCTTTGGGTTCGAATGGACGTTCTCAAAGCGGTCGCGATGGTCGTTCTCAGCTTCATGATCTCTCAGGCGTTCTACGATTTCGTCGAACGAGATGTCGCTCGAGGCTGGCTCACTGGGTGGCAACCGCCGACACCGGCCGACCTGCTCAGCGTCTCGCCGCACACTAACCTGTTCCCACACGCTATCGAGCTGCTGCAGTGGGGTGTTCTGCTCGGATGACGGTTGAATCGTTCGTCGGTGCGATCGAGATGCTACTGACTGCCGAGACGATGATCTGGCTGCTCGCCGGCGTCATCATCGGGATCATCGTCGGTGGCCTTCCCGGACTCGGCCCACCGCTGGGAATGGCGATTATTCTGCCGTTGACGCTCCCGATGGAGGCCTCGAGTGCCATTATCCTACTCGTCGGGGTCTACAGCGGGTCGATGTACGGTGGGTCGATCGCGGCAGTGTTGATCAACACCCCTGGAGTATCATCGTCGGCAGCGACGATGTTCGACGGCTATCCGATGTCCAAGCAGGGCCGAGCGGCGACGGCGTTGGCGATTTCCGCTACCGCCTCGGCAATCGCCGGACTGTTCACCATCACGGCGCTGATCCTGTTCTCGCCGGGACTGATCCAGATGGTCCTCGCAGTCGGGACACCGGAGCGGTTCCTCGTCGCGATCCTCGGGTTGGCGATGATCACCGTCGTCACGAAGGGATCGGCCGCAAAGGGGTTGCTCGCCGGCGCTGCTGGGCTGTTGGTCACGACCGTCGGCGTGGCCCAACCGATCTCGCTCGATCGTCGGTACGCCGAATCGCTGTACCTCTACGACGGAATCGACTTCGTGGCAGTGCTGATCGGGTTGTTCGCGATCGCGGAGATGATGAAACTCGCCGGGCAGAAAGGCGGCATCGCAGAGGGTGACGTTAAAATCGACAAGGCGGGAATCAAGGAGGGAGTCGTAACGACGCTCAAACATCCCGTGACGGTCTTCAAGTCCGCGAACATCGGGTTGATCGTCGGTGCGATTCCCGGTGCGGGTGCGACGGTGTCAAACTTCGTCGCATACACCGAAGCGGTCCGCTCGTCGAAGGACCCCGATTCCTTCGGGTCCGGAAACGAGGTCGGCGTGATCGCCTCGGAGGCGTCCAACAACGGCACCGTGGCCGGCTCGCTCGTGCCCGCGATCTCGTTCGGTATTCCGGGCAGTTCCTCGACCGCCGTACTCATCGGCGGTCTGCTCATGCATGGTCTCAGACCGGGACCAAGCATGTTCGACCCCTCGGGCGAACTCCAGTTGACGTACACGTTGCTGTTGGCGTTGCTCGTCGGCAACGTGGTTATCCTGATCGTCGGGCTGTCGATGGTCACACGACTCAGCTACCTGACGAAGATCGACACGAACTACATCATCCCGATGGTCGTCGTGCTCTCGTTCCTGGGTACGTACGCGCTGCGAGGGAACCCGATCGACGTGCTGACGATCATCGTCTTCGGGGTGATCGGCTTCTACATGGTTCGGTACAACTACTCGGTGATCGCGTTCGTCCTCGGGGTCGTCCTCGGTGACATCGCCGAGGGGAACCTCTACACCGCCATGCAGCTCTCGGACGGCTCGTTCATGATCTTCGTCAATCCGTTCGAGTACGGCCGGTGGCTGTCGCTGGTGTTGAGCATCCTGATCGTGCTCCTCATCTTCGGCCCGTACGTCAAGCAGTGGTGGGAACGGCACCAATCTGCGTGAGACGACGCCGCTAGCTGTCGTCCCCGTTTTTCGTCTCGCTGCTCTTCTGATGGTTCGATCGCTCCGTGTTTGACCGTTGACCCGCGGGTACTCACTGGCGTCCGACACGAACGCGGCCGGATTCCCGCTGGTATTTTGACCACCCTCTGCCTGCGTTGGGTATGGAGTTTTCGACAGCGTGGGACGACGAGCTACGGTCGCTCGTCGACGAGCTGTGTCGGTTCGAGACGACCGCCGGAGACGAGGCGGCCGCCCAGCGATGGCTCGCCGACACCCTCGAGGACTGGGGCTTCGAAACCTATCGGTGGGAGGCCGACGCCGAGGCACTCGCCGAGCACCCCTCCTTTCCCGACGACCCGGCGGAACTCGAGACGGCGAACCGGCCGAGCGTGGGTGGCGTCCTCGAGTTCAGCGATCCGGACGCGGGGAAGACGCTGGTGCTGAACGGCCACGTCGACGTGGTGCCGCCGGGGAACGGCTGGAAGGGGGATCCGTTCGAGCCGCGGTGGCGCGATTCCGATGCCGACGAGACAGGTGACACGCTCACCGCCCTCGGCGCGACCGACATGAAAAGCGGGCTCGCGGCCTGCGTCTTTGCAGCGCGACACCTCGCGTCGCTCGAGCCCGCATTCGACGGCCGGCTCGTCGTCGAGAGCGTCGTCGGCGAGGAGGAAGGCGGTATCGGCGCGGCAGCAGCGGCGCTCGAGAATCCTTACCCCTTCTCGCGGGACGCGGCCATCGTCGCCGAACCGACGCAGTGCCGGCCGGTGATCGCCACCGAAGGGAGTCTGATGAAGCGCCTGCGCCTCGAGGGTCGGTCGGCCCACGCGGCGACGCGCTGGCACGGCGAGTCCGTCCTCCCGCCGTTCGAGCGAATTCGGCGGGCGTTCGACGACCTCGAGACCGAGCGCGGCGAGCGCGTTACCCACCCGCTCTACGAGGAGTTCCCGATCCCGTGGCCCGTCTGCGTCGGCCGCGTCGAGGCGGGCAACTGGGCGTCGTCGGTTCCCGACGAACTCACCGCGGAGCTCCGGATCGGCGTCGCGCCGGGCGAGACGGTCGACGAGGTCGAACGGGAGTTCGAGCAGCGACTGTCCGATATCGTCGCCGAGGACCCCTTTTTCGACTCGAATCCGCCCGAGTTCGAGCGGTTCTCGATCCAGTTCGAACCCGCCGAGACCGACGCCGACGAGCCGGTAGTCCGGGCGGTCCAGGAGGCGATGGAGACGATGGATCTCACGGAGACCGAGCCTCGAGGCGCGACCTACGGCGCGGACAGCCGTCACTACGTCCACGCGGGGATTCCGACGGTGCTGTTCGGTCCCGGCGACATCCAGCAGGCGCACTTCCCCGAGGAGTCGATCGAGTGGGACGAGGTGCTGACGGCGAGCGAGACGATTGCCGGGGCGGCGAGGGCGTTTCTGGCGGACTGAGTTGGGCCGTCCGGGGCCCCTCCTTCGGTAGTTGGTGCGCTCGTGGAACGTATTGGAAAGGAGTTCTTACGTCGGACCGATCAAACCACGTGCGGTGGCGCGCGCTGAGTCGCGGTGAACCAACGGTGAACCGCGACTCGACGATGTGCGAGGGATGAGTGAGTGAGCGGAGCGAACGAATGAATCGGCTGGGGAGGACGTGGAAATCACCGCCGCCAGCGACGCAGATCGCTCGCTCTCACGACGATCACTCCAAACGTAGCCCTCAAAGCAATCACTCCGAACGCAGATTCAATTAGTAAGCGCGTGCACGTGCCGACTCCTCCTCCCGATATCGGCCTCCACCCGGACACGAACCGAAACCCTCGCCTTGCTCGCCCCGTCAGTTCCGGTATGCCAACTGCGTCGAACGGGGACGTCTCGCTGTACTACGACCGCGCCGATGGGGGTGGCGACGCCGAACCGATCGTCTTCGTCTCCGAAGCCGGTCTCGGCGGCTGGTCGTGGGGCTGGCAACACGCCGCCCTCGCCGGCCCCCACGAGGTCGTCGTCTGGGACCTCCGCGGGACGGGGCGGTCGGACGCCCCACCGGGGCCGTACGACCTCGAGACGCTCGTCGCCGACCTCGAGGCCGTCCTGGCCGACTGCGAGATACGAAAGGCCCACCTCGTCGGCTGCGGGCTCGGCGGCGCGATCGCATTGCGCGCCGCACGAGACACGACTCGCGTCGAGACACTGACGCTCTTCGGAACCGCGTCGCGAGGCGAGGAATTCAACCTCGAGCCATTGTTCGCGCCGCCGGACGACCGCGCGGCGCTGCGGGACTCGCTCGAGACGGGGCTCTCGGACGAGTTCTGCGAGGCCCAGCCGGAGGTGTGCGATGGCATCGTCGACTGGCGAGCCGACGGCGATGCGACTCGAGCGGGCTGGGAAGCACAGGTGGCGGCCCTCGAAGGCTTCGACGCGAGCGACTGGCTGGTCGAGGTGACCCAGCCGACGCGGGTGATCCACGGCGGGGCCGACGAACTGGTTGCGCCTGCATATGGACAGGCGCTCGCTCGAGGATTGCCGAGAGGAGAGTTCGCGGAACTCGAGGAGGCGGGGCATCTCTGTTTCGTCGAGCGCTCGCGGACGGTCAACGATCGGATCCTGGGCTTTCTCGAGGCGCGCGCGGACGACGAGTGAGGTGTTCGGAGGGGCGACTCGAGATCGTGAGAGTCGGTATACTCATCAGGTTGCCTGACAGTAGTACACTCATGCACACCGTTCATCGGTTCGGGATCGCGGCCGCTATCGTCGTTCTCTCCGGTGCGGCGAGTCTCCTCGCCATACCCTCGCTCCCCGACCAGGTCGTCTCTCACTGGAACGCTGCCGGGGAGCCCGACGGCACGATGTCGAAGACGGCAGCACTCGTCTTTCTGCCGGCACTTTCCGCCGGCCTGCTCGGGGTGTTCGCCCTGCTCCCGCGAATCGATCCGAATCGGGCGAACATCGAGGCGTTCCGCCCGTCGTACGACTGGTTCGTCGTCCTGTTCACCGGGTTTCTCTTCGTCATTCACGTCGGCATTATCGCGTTCAACCTCGGCTACCAGTTCGACTTCGTCGCACTGATCGTTGCGAGCCTTGCACCCCTGTTCTACTTCGTCGGTATCGTCCTCGAGAACGCGAAACAGAACTGGTTCGTCGGCATTCGAACGCCGTGGACGCTCAGCAGCGAGGCAGTCTGGGACCGAACGCACGAACTCGGAAGCAAACTGTTCAAACTCGCCGCGCTCGTGATGCTCGGCGGACTAGTGTTCGACGCGTACGCCATCTATTTCCTCCTCGTTCCGCTACTGGTGACGGCCGGCGTGACGATCGTGTACTCCTACGTTCTCTACGAACGACTCGAGGAGACTCCATCGACGTCTCGGGGCCACTGAGCTCAACGACGACACTCCTCCAGCCAACTCGTCGACACTCGATTGCGTCTGACGAATCAGCGGCACTGTTGATTCCCTCGGCGGCACGTACAGGCCGAGGCGTTACCGCTGCGGTCGGAGTACAAGCGCTGCACCCGCGAGCGAGCGAAGCGAGTGAGCGGCCTTTTTAGCGTAGATTTTTGGAGGAGCGGTGAGCGAGCAACGCGAGCGAACCCGACGAGAAAAAGGTACGTATGCACGTGTAGCGAACGGCTGTCTCGCGCAGACCGATATACCTCTCGGGAGGTCATACGAGATCGTTTCAGAGGTATCTAACAGAGTAGTGTGCTTGCGCTTGACCCCCTATCTACTACGGGTTTCTGAATCCAACCCAGAGTCGTGACGCTCTCGCTGGCACGTCGAGCCGAACGATTTCCGGACCGGATGACGGTCGTCGACGTCTCCGAGGAGCGACTGTACGCGCCCGCAGAGACGATTCACGAGAACCGGGTGACCTACGGCGAACTCTCGGCGATGGCGACGCGGACGGCCGAACACCTCTCGGCGCTCGGCGTCGAGACCGGCGACGTCGTCTGTCTCGTCACGCGAAACCGCGTCGCCTCGCTCGCACTCCTCTTTGCCTGTCGGCGGCTCGAGGCGACCTTCTTCCCGATCTCTCACTGGCTGACGCCCGCCTCCGTCGAGCGCCCGTTCGATGTCGTCGATCCCGACCTCGTCATCTCGGAAGCCGCTCAGCGCGACCTCGTGCGTTCGATCCCGTTCGATCGCTCGGTGACGCTCGAGGAACTGGCCGACGCCGATCGCGATTCGTTCTCGGACCCGGCGAGCGCGGAGTACGAACACGACTCCGGCACCACCGAGACCCCACTGTTGCTCCTCCACGGGGACGGCGGCCGGCCGGTCGTCGGCTACTCCGAACGCGCCCTCGAGTGGAACTGCATCTCGAACCTCGTCGCGTGGGGGCTGTCTAGCGACGACGTCGTCCCGCTCGTGACGCCGCTCTCGGCCGCCGACGGTCTCGTTCGCGCCGCGTTATCGACGCTCTACGTCGGCGGCACCCTCCTGCTCGACCGGGCGTTCGATCCCGGCGATACCCTGGCCGCCATCGAGTCGGAAACGGCGACGTTCCTCGCGGGTCGGAACCAGTCGCTGTCGGATCTGACGGCCGAGTCCGGATTCGCCGACCGCGCCGACTCCCTCGAGCGGGCTGTCGTCGAGGGACTGATGGACGACGAGGTTCGCGAGCGGTACCGCGAGGCCGGCGTCTCGGTCGCTCGCGCCTACGGCCGACTCGAGTGTCCGACCGCGTTGAGTCAGTCGTTCGTGGCGGCTGGCGGTCGGTCGACCGATGCTGATCCGGTGGATACCGGCTCGAGGGATCTCGGCTATCCGGTACCGGACTGTCGCGTCCGCTTGCGCGACGAGGAGGGGGCCGTCCTCGAGGGCGAAGCAACGGGACGACTCGAGCTATCGGGGCCGGTCGTGGCCGACGGCTACGTAAACGCTGCCGGAACCGACGACGAACACCGGGGCGCTGCCGCAGACGCTGGGAATGAACTGTCCGACAATATTGACGGTCGCGGACGGTTCGGCGACGGCTGGCTCGAGACCGGCGAGCGGTTCCAACGGGCGGCGGACGGCAGCTATCAGACGCAGTAAATTGTTCGTCGCATCCGTAACCGAATCCTCACGATACCACCCGGAAGTGGCCCTACTCCTAGCCGTCCGTGGTTGCGGCAACCCCGGTGGCGGACGGAAAGCATATGCCCGCGGAGTAGCGAATACGGGACGATGGATCAGCTTCGTATTGCCGTCCTGAACGCGGCTCATCGGGACGAGAACACGACACGAAACTTCCGGCGCGAACTCGACGGCTCGCTGTCCGAGTTCGACGTTACGAGCGGGGAGGTACCCGACGACTTCGACTACGATGCGGCCGTCGTCACGGGCTCGCGGTCGTCGGTGTACTGGGACGAAGAATGGATGCAAGCGACCAAAGCGTGGGTCGGGGAGGCGATCGACCGCGATATTCCGTTCTTGGGAATCTGTTGGGGCCACCAACTGCTCGCAGACGTCCTCGGCGGCACCGTCGAGGATATGGGTGCCTACGAGGTCGGCTACAGCGAGATCGAACACCACGGGAACTCGCGGCTGTTCGCGGGCATCGACGGCGAATTTACGGCCTTTACCAGCCACTCCGACGAGGTCGCCGAACTGCCGCCCGGTGCGACACCTCTCGCGAAGAACCACTACTCGAATCACGGCTTCCGCAAGGACCGCGTGTTCGGCGTCCAGTTCCACCCCGAGTACGACACGAAGACCGCCCGCGAACTCGTCCACCGAAAGGATCTCTCGGACGAGCGACTCCAGACGGTCCTCGAGGAGATCACCGACGAGAACTACCGGCGGGCCTGCGAGGCGAAGTTGGTGTTCGACAACTTCCTCGAGTTCGCCCGCGAGATGAACGGACTCGACGTCGCTGCGACTGCAGCGAGTACGGACGCGTCGACGTCGGCAGGCTGCTCCGACTAACTGTCGAGACTGAGCCGTCTTCCCTATCTGCTGTCTCGGATTCGATCCGAGCATCGGCAACCGGACGCTGAGAGGGTTCCAAAACTCGACGCTCCGTCTCGGGAGAACAGTTTTCCCAGTGGAATCCACTACTACACTGTATGAGCACGTCGATCAAGGTTACAGATACGACGCAATCCCGACTCGAGGAACTCCAGGCAGAGATACGACTCGAGACGGGCCAGAACGTAACTCAACAGGACCTTCTCGAGCGAATCGTTACCAGCACGTACGAGTCTAAAGACGAGTTAATCGACTCGTTTCGCGACGAGTTCGAGCCGTTGTCCGAGGACGAGATCGATCGGTGGCTGTCCGGAACCGTCGACTCGGGTATCGAAACGACCGAAGACGACATCGACACCGTACTGTACGGCGAATGAGCACCTTCATCGACACCGGCGTGTTCTTCGCACAGCACGACAGTGCCGCGGCGAGACACGAAGACGCCTCGGATGCGATGCGTGCTGTTCTGGCGGGACGTCTCGGACAGCCGTACACGAGCGACTACGTGATCGACGACGCGGTAACGCTCACGCGGAAACGCACCGGCAGCTACGACGCTGCGTGGACTATCGGACAGCGGATTCTCGGGGGTGGGGAGTATCCGGATCAGATCGAACTGAAACAGATTGACTCGGAACTGTTCGAAGAGACGCTCGAGACGTTCGAGAGATACGACGACCACTCGCTCAGTTTCACGGATGCGAGTACGATCGCAATCGTCGTACGGAGCGATATCGATTCCGTACTCAGCTTCGACGACGACTTCGACGGACTCGTGGACCGAATCGATCCGACGGCAGTCGACGTGTCGTAGCACGACTGCCGCTCGAGGCTCGAAACTTTATTAATGCGAATGTTAATATTTGGATATGAGTCCTTCTCCAAAACAACTGGTACGCCGCCGTCCCCTTCTTGCTGCGGCTACTGTGCCGGCACTCGCCGGGTGCATCATCGATTACGGCTCGTGTACGACCGGCGGACCGTCGTTCGACAGAGATGCCGTCGATTCGTTCGTCATCAGCACCACGACCGGAGCCGCCGCGGAAACGGGGCCGTGTGACGACGATACGGGGCGGTGTCTCCACGTCCACCTCGAGGTCGATCCGGACACCATCGATCTGATCGAGGTGCAAACGCCCGACGGCGATGTTGTCCGGACGCAGGACGTAGACGAGCGCGACATCAGGAACTTCGAGGTGTCAGCAGGCGACAGGACCGACAGGCAGGAGCGAACACTCGTCCTGGGTGACGAGGACGGTACCGTCATCGGTAGCACCGACGTCCACACCCGGTGCCGGTGGTAACGCCCACTCCACGAACCGGGAGGGTGAGATTTCTACCGCCGATTCGAATAACTGTCTGCGGATCACGTAGCCGAGGTTCGATCACATCGTCGTCGATCGAATCGCCATCGAGACGACCGAGGGCGTACTCGCCCGGGAAAGAGAAAATCGACGTTCGAAGCCGGTTCAAAACGGATGGAGTAGCGGAATCGATTCGAGTCGATCCCGATCAGTCGGCCGCGACCTCGAGGTTCGCTTCCTCCGCTGCGCCGATCGCTTCGACGACAAGCTCGGCGATATCGACGATCTCGATCTCCTCTTCGAAACCGCCGGTTTTCCGACCGTCCTCGTACATCGTCATGCACATCGGACAGGCGACGACGAACTTCTCGATGTCGGGTCCGTTGTCGGTGTCCTCGAGCGCTTCCCGAATCCGTTCTTCGCTCGGTTTGGGTTCTTCCTCGAAGTCCATCCAGAGACCGCCGCCGCCGCCGCCACAACAGAAGGAGTTGTCGCGGTTGCGGGGCATCTCGTCGAGTTCACAGCCCGTCGCACGGATGAGTTCGCGCGGCGCCTCGTACTCGTCGTTGTATCGGCCGAGGTGACACGGATCGTGGTAGGTGACCGTGTAGTCGAGTTCGGTGCCGGTGAGCTCGAGCGCGCCGGTTTCGACGAGTTCCTCGACGGCCTGGGTCCAGTGGTAGACCTCGATCTCGCCGTCTTCGTTCCAGAACTCCTCGTAGTCGAAGGGCATCATCGGATCGTCCGCGAACTCCTCGAAGTCGACCTCCGGATACTCGTTTTTGAACGTGTTGTAGGAGTGCGGGTCGGTGCAGACGATTTTGTCGAACTCACAGTCCTCCCACGTTTCGACGTGGTGGCCGGCCAGTTCGACGTAGAGGAACTCCTCGCCGACGCGGCGGATGTCGTTGCCATCGTACTTCTCGTCGTCGAAGAGGATGCCGAAGCTGACGTCGGCTTCCTTCAGGATCGTCGCCAGCGAGCGAGCGACCTGTTTGTTGCGCTCGTCGTAGCTCGGGAAGTCGCCGACGTACCAGAGGTAGTCGACTTCCTCCTCGCGGGCGTCGGGGACGTCGAACTCGAGTTCGTCGCTCCAGTCGCCGCGATTTCGTGCGGAGTCGCCGAACGTGTTACCGTTCTGCATGACGTTCTGGAAGACGTCCTGCATGCTCGGGGCGATGTCGCCCTGATCGGTCATCTGACGCTGCAGCCGGGTAAAGGACTGCAGGTGTTCGATCTCGACGGGACAGGCGTCCATGCAGGCCATGCAGGCCATACAGGACTCCATCGTCTCCGTGTTGATGACGCTCGTGCCGCCGTCGGCGATCATCGGCTTCTCATCGCCGCCGGCGTCGAGCTGTTCGCGGTACTTCTTCAGGTCGAGAATGACGTTACGCGGGTCGAGCGGTCGGTCGGACGCCTTCGCGGGACAGACTGAGGAACAGCGACCGCACTTGGTACAGGCGTCCTGGTCGAGGATCTCCTTCCAGGTGAAGTCGTCGATGGATTCGGCGTTGGTCGCGTCGAGATCAGCTGGAACGTTCGGCAGGCGCTTGCCAGCCTTCTCGTCGCGCGTGACGACGTTCGCGAACGAGGAGATCATGTGGAACGGCTTGGCGTAGGGGATCCACGCGATGAAAAAGAGCGCGAGCAGCGAGTGGGACCACCAGCTCAGCCAGTGGAGCGTTTCGGCGTTGAAACCGAGGTTCGCGACGGCGGAGTAGTCCGCGTTCATCGCCGCTTCGGTCGTCGGAACGCCGATCGCCCCGAACAGCATCGCGAGCCCGTAGCCGACGAAGCTCACGACCTCGTGGTCGGGCATGCCGGTGATGTAGATCCGGAAGCCCTCGAGCAGGAAGCCGCCCACGCCGAGGCCGAACAGCGTCCAGATGAAGATATCGTCCTCGTTCGAGGTGTGGCGTCCCCAGAGACGGTGGTTCTGGACCCAGTAGCGTCGGTAGAGGGCCATCCCGATCCCGACGACGAACAGCAGCCCCATCGCGTCGACCATGAACTGATAGCCGAGGTAGAAGTCACCCTCCCAGAAGACGATCCCGAAGAGCATATTGGTCCCGTACTGCTCGACGGCAATGATCGTCGTCGCGATGAGCAGCGTCAGGAAGCCCCAGAGGATAAACGAGTGCATCAGGCCGCCGTAGAGGTCTCTGTTGAACTGCTTCTCGTTCGAGAGGACGATCTTGGCCGAACTGACGATTCGATTCGGGAGGTCGTCCAGTCGGTCGAACGGGTCGTCGTCACCCTGCGTGTACCGGCTGAACCGCTGGTAGAGTCCGTAGGCGAAGACGGCGAGCGTAATCACCACGAGGAGATAGAACAGCGCGTAGCCGACGCTGCCGATCCCCAGGTAGGTCTCCCGTCCCACCTCCGATTGTGCTATGACGTTCATGTACAATGACGTGGGGGGCGGAGACTTAATTCTTGCCACACTCACCGGAAGACAACCGCTACGCCCTCTTGCGAAAATTTTGCCACGATTCCGAGTTTATAATAGTCGTCCATGTTGGTCTCGATCCTCCAATCCTAGCTGGCAACAGCCTTAAATAGCCACCCGTCGGGAGTGTCCACTCATGAACGAAAAAACCGAAGAACTCCGAGATATCTTCACCGACGTCACCGACGGCGAGGAAACCGTCACCGAATCCCAGGAGAACACGCGCGGCTCGCTCGAGCGAGACGAGCGAACGACCGAGGAGCGCCTCGAGAGCGTCGTCCAGCAGATGCGCGAACGCTACGCGTTCGAGACGTCGCTGTCGAACGAGGACCTCATCGGCGTCGCAAAAGCCTTCTACGAGGGCGACAGCGACGACGAGATCGCCGCCGACTTCGGCGTCGATCCGGCAGACGTGTTCGAGGCACGGATGTCGTTACACCTCATAGGCGAGGACGACGCCGACGAAGTCGACCTCGCCGCCATCCGCAATCGCGAGGAAGACGACGCCACGCTCGCCGACGAGTACGACGTCAGCAGCGCCCAGATCCGACGCTACCGCCGCATCGCCGCGGCCGAAGACGAGTCGCGAGCGGCGAACGACCGCTACCGCGACGAGTTCAACAGTCTCCTCGCGGATGCGGACCTCTCCGAGCAAATGACGACCGACGTTCGCGAGGACGGTCTCGGGGACGCGACGGAGGGGATGGAGACGGACGTCGAGTTCTAAGAACGAACTTTTTTACTCTCGGGTCGGCCAAAGGCCGACCTCTCGAGCAAAAAACTTCGATGAAAAAATGCCGAGCGCGCCAGCGGCGCGCTCGGTACGATTGCTTGCACCGCATACGAATACGGTCGTCTACGCACTGTTTCTGGTCGGGATAGCTATCAAATCTACCGGTGACAAATTCGGTACTCACTGCGGTCAGTACAGGTGAAGGCGTTGCCAGCCGGACCGATCAGGCTCCGTACGGTGGCGCACGCTGTCGGTCGGCCGAACGAAAGTGAGGCCGGGCGACGAAAACGTGCGAGGGATGAGCGAGTGAACATCGTGAACGAGCGAATCGGTTGGGGTGGGTGTGGCACTCATCGTTGCCAGCAACTGCAGAACACTCGTTTCCGTTAGCCTCGTTTCGCAACACGAGCGTTCACTACGCCCAGCGAGTGAGCGTGCTTTGCACTAATACCTCAGCTAACGGCCAGCGAATCGATAGCGTCGTCCGGAGATTTATATACGAATAGGCGGCCAGACGGTCCGTGTCTCGAGCCCACGTCTCGTTTAGCGACCTGCGAACCGCCACCTACTGCCCACGGAAGTGCTACTATCAGCGGACGAGCGACGACGCCGATCGGGAACCACCGCCGCAGGTCGAGTCGATTCGCGCGCTCGCGACGCGGTACGAGGAACTCCTCGAGGCCCCTGCAGGCGCGCTCGAGTCGGAACCGATTGCCATCGCGCCCGTTCAGTATCGTGACCGCCTCGGGACGACTCGAGAGCGACTCGCGGATGCCAACCAGTGGAGCCGTCTCTGTGAGCCCAGTGATCAAGACGTCTACGCCAGCGGTCGCGACTGCCACGGGGTCGTCCACAAGGTCCTCGAGGACCCCCTCGAGCCGGTGCTCGTCTCGGCCGGTGAGCCGCCCGATCAGGGTATCTGGGAGCCTCAATCGGTTCACGCCGTCGCAGCCGCCAAGGCGCTGGCGTGGGAGCACCAGCAGCGAGTCGACCGGGTTTGGCTCGAGTACCCCGCCTACGGCGTCATCCGGACCGTCGACCTGACGACGCGGCGAAAGGCCCGGTATCGCCGCGCGCTCCGGACGGTCCGCGACCTCGACGGGCCGCCGGCCCGGACGAACAACCGGTCGAAGTGCGACGCCTGCGAGTTCGCGACCCAGTGTGGCGTTCGGACGCGAACGCTGCGTTCGCTGCTCGGATTCTGAATCGCGGCTCGGTTCGGGTTGCGACGATTCACGGATCAGGTGGTCGACCAGCGACTCGATAGTCAGGCCGGATGTCCAGCAATTCGACGGTCAGTCAGTGCTCCTCGAGCCACGCCTCGATCTCGTCGGCCAGCGCACCACGACGGTGAATCGTCCCCGCGGAAACGTCCACGACGGTGCTTTCGCTCGTCGCGTCGAACTCGCTCGGATCGGCCTCGAGAACGACCGCTTCCTCGAGCACTCGATCGCCGATTTCCTCGACTCGCCGGGCGCTCGGCTCCCCGCTGACGTTGGCGCTCGTGGCCGTAATGGGCCGCTCGGCGCGCTCGAGGAGCGCGAGCGCGGGCTCGCAGTCGGGGACTCTGACCCCGACGCGATCCGCTCCGGCCGTGAGAACGTCGGGAACGGCGTCCGTGCGCTCACAGAGCAACGTCACGGGTCCCGGAAGAAAATCCGCGCCGAACACCCGTTCGCGCTCGCTCGCTCGAACGTACCCTTCCTCGACGGCCGTCTCGAACGTCGGGACGGCGAACGAGATCGGTTTCGACCGTTCTCTCCCCTTCACCTCGAAGACGCGCTCGACGGCGTCGGCATCGAGCGCGTCGGCGCCGAGTCCGTAGACGGTCTCGGTCGGATACACCACTAGCTCGCCCGCACGGATCGCCGCCGCCGCGCGCTCGAGTGCGTCTGCGTCCGCGGTCATGCGTCAGTATCGATCCGTCCGCGGCAAAAGCGTACCGTCCCGTGCGCTGGCGGCATGCAGCCGTTGGTTTCGGGTCGAGAGTCGACCGACTACTCGAGCCCTAACCGCTCCTCGAGCTCGTCATAGTCGGGGAACTCGGGCCACTCGGTGGCGACCCAGACGGCCTCGACGGTCAGATCGGGCTCTACGGCGACAAACGCGAGTCGCGGCTCGCTGATCCCTGCCATCCCGTCCAGCTCGTGGGCGATACCGTAGGCGTCGGCGATCTCGTTGGCCGGATCGGCGAAGATGCCGACCGGCAACTCGTTCTCGTCGAGGAACCGCGAGACGGCGTACGGTGTCGAGGCGGTGACGCCGACGACGCGATCCGCGCGGTCGGCCCAGTCGCGCTCGTCGAGTTCGTCCCAGACGTACTTAGCGACGAACGAGCCGATCATGGGCGTGAAGACGACGATCGTTCGGCCGCCCTCGCCGGCGAGTTCGGAGAGCGTCCGGTCCTCCCAGAACTCGTCGGTCACGAGCGGCCGCGTGAACGCAGGCGCTTCGTCGCCCGACTCGAGGTGATCCGTTGGTCCGAGATCGACGACCTCGAAGTCCGGCATTAGTTCTCGCCTCCGTAGGTCGACTCGAGGTAATCGACGATGTTCGCGCTCTCGGCCATCGTCACGCCGGTGGTCTCGTCGACCACGACGGGGACGGTTCGGACGCCGGCGACGCGCTTGACGACGTCTCGCCGCGAGTGGAGCGGTTCGACGAACCGCGAGCGGTAGTCGAGATCGTACGCCTCGAGCAGTCGAGCGACGCGTTCGCAGTACGGACACGCCTGCAGGCGGTAGAACGTGATCGGCGCCTCGCCGTCTGCACTGGTGGCTGCTCCCATAGCCTTCGTTGGGGAAACGGGTGGGTAAACGTGTCGTCGCCGGCGAACCAGGCCATAAATGGTAAACGGTTAACCGATCCAGCTATTATGAACGACATCAATGGCGTTGTCTCCGCTGCTCGAGGTCGTGTTTGCTGCCTACGACGTGCCCATCCTGGATCTCGCGTTCGAACAGTCGACGGTGACGATCGTCGGGGCCCTCGCTGTGGTGGTCCTCATCCTGCTTTCGGGATTCTTCTCCTCCTCGGAGATCGCGATGTTCAACCTGCCGAAACACCGCCTCGAGGGGATGGTCGAGGACGAGGTTCCGGGAGCGGAGCTCGTCAAATCCCTGAAAGACGATCCACACCGGCTCCTCGTGACGATTCTCGTCGGCAACAACATCGTCAACATCGCGATGTCCTCGATCGCGACGGCGATTCTGTCGATCTACTTCGGCGGCCTGGTCGGCGTGTTGCTGGCCACCTTCGGGATCACCGCCCTCGTCTTGCTGTTCGGTGAGAGCGTACCCAAGTCCTACGCGGTCGAGAACACCGAATCGTGGGCGATCCGCATCTCGAGGCCGCTGAAGGCCACGGAGTACCTGCTGTTCCCGCTCATCGTTCTCTTCGACTACCTCACTCGACAGGTGAACAAACTCACGGGGTCGACGGGCGCGATCGAATCGCCCTACGTCACTCGCGACGAGATCCAAGAGATGATCGAGTCGGGCGAGCGCGAGGGCGTCTTAGAGGAGGAAGAACACGAGATGCTCACGCGGATCTTCCGTTTTAACAACACCATCGTCAAGGAGGTCATGACGCCGCGACTCGACATGACGGCGGTTCCGAAGGACGCGAGCATCGACGAGGCCATCGAGACCTGCATTCAGAGCGGCCACGCGCGCATCCCGGTCTACGAGGGCAGTCTCGACAACGTCCAGGGCGTCGTCCACATCCGCGACCTCGTGCGCGATCTCAACTACGGCGAGACCGAGGCCGAGGATCTGGAACTCGACGATCTCATCCAGCCGACGCTCCACGTTCCCGAATCGAAGAACGTCGACGAACTGCTGACCGAGATGCGCGAAAACCGGATGCACATGGCGATCGTCATCGACGAGTTCGGCACCACGGAGGGGCTGGTGACCGTCGAGGACATGATCGAGGAGATCGTCGGCGAAATCCTCAAAACGGGCGAGGACGAGCCGATCGAGGAGGTCGACGAGCACACCGTCATCGTCCGCGGGGAGGTCAACATCGAGGACGTCAACGAGGCGCTCGACATCGATCTGCCGGAGGGCGAGGAGTTCGAGACGATCGCCGGCTTCATCTTCAACCGTGCGGGCCGACTCGTCGAAGAGGGCGAGGAGATCACTTACGACGGCGTCCGCATCACCGTCGAGGACGTCGAGAACACCCGCATCATGATGGCGCGACTGCGAAAACTCGAGCAGCCCCCGGAGCCGGAAGGCGAGAACGGGGACGAGGAAGCGACGGAAACGGACGAGGAGTCGGTAGCGCGGGACTGATCGTCGGTTCTGACTCCTCCGTCGTCCCTCGCTACGTGCCGTCTTCGACGTCGAGCATTCGCTCCCGGAGCTCCCGGCCTCGTTCGGAGTCGACCCGCAGTTCTGGTACGGGGACCGTGGAGCCGTCTTCGTCGATGGCGACGAAGGTGAACGAGGATTCGGTCGTCCGTTCGGTCTCCCCGCTTCTCGGCTCTTCGCGCCACGCCCGCAAGCCGACGTGGACGCTCGTCCGACCCACGTCGTAGACGAAGGCCTCGACCAGCGCGGTGTCGCCGATCCCGATCGGTCGCTCGAAGTCGAGTTCGTTGACGCGGGCGGTGACGCAGGTCTCGCCGGCGAAGCGCATCGCTGACATCGCTCCGACCTCGTCTAACCATTTCATGAGGTTGCCACCGTGGAGCGTGTCGTTATTGTTCGCGTGGTTCGGCTGGACGCGGAATCGGTTCTGGATGTGCGTCTCGAGGATGGTCGGCATACGACCTTCTTCGCAGGAGGGGGTGAAGAAAACACGCACTGAACCGCACGTCTCACGCGACGATTTGAGGGAACTCCTGTCTCTCGCTCGACTCCCGTCGCTGACTCGCGGCTCGTACTCGACTCTCTTCGCCGACTCGTGCACCGGGGATGGTCACGAACGATCCGTCAACGCTCGTTCGTCGTCCCGGTGCTCGTCTTCTCGAGTTTCTCGTCGATGACGTGCACGGTTCGCTCGAGGACCGCGCCGCTGACTACGTAACCGCGGTCGCGAAGTCGTTCACGGTACCGGCGGAGTGCGACCGATAGTCGGAGCGCATCGGAGCGTCGAATCTCCACGGTTTCACCCCGTTGCCGTGCGTCCGCCATCTCGAGTCGGAGCGTTCGGTGCCGGTGTGCTTCGCCGAGCGCGTCCGCTTCCATGGCCGCTTCAGCCATCTTGTCTAGTGCGTACAGACACGCGTCGAAGTGCTCCTCTTCCTCGTCGTCGAGATAGATCGGATCGGTTACCTCGTCGAGTCGGTTCAGCGCCCCGTACAGCGTGTCGAACGAGTCGTTCATCCGTATCCGATCGTAGCACACTGTCGTTGATTACTATACGATAAATAAACCGTTGCAGCGTACGGATTTCGACCGATTTGCGTGGTTTCATCTCCGCTGAGTTCTCACGTGTCGTCGAGCTACGGTTCCCGATCCGACACCCGTCACGACGAGGGTACGGGGCGCTTAGGCGTTCCGTCCCAGCTCAGCCAACAGATGCGAGACGTGAATTCGATCGCTCGAGCCCTCGTGCATTTCGAACTCGATGTCGGCGGCCAGTCGGTGTACCTGCGCCAGTTTATCGCCCTGATATCGCTTTCGCGCCACCTCGAGGATCGAGTCGATGACCTCCTCGCCGTCGAGCCCTTCGTCAACGAGCAGATCGTCCAGTGCCTTGCGAGCGTCCGTGAACGCCCCCGCTTCGGCGTCGTCGAGCATCGCCTCGATCTCCTCGGCGAGCCCGACCTCGCCGATCGTCTCGTAGGCCGCCTGCATCGTCAGCTCGCCCTCGTCCTCGACGGTCGTCTGGGCGGCCAGAATGGCCTGTCGGAGGTTGCCGTTCGCGTAGCCCGCGACGAACTCGAGCCCGTCGTCCTCGTAGTCGACGCCCTCCCGTTCGACGATTCGCTCGAGCACCGTCACGATCTCGGGACTCGAGGGCGCTCGGAATGAGACGGGGAAACACCGCGAGCGGATCGGCGGGATGAGCTTCGTGGGCTGACGGGTCGCGATGATAAACTGGGTCGTCCGGTGGTGTTGCTCCATGATCCGGCGCAGCGCCTGCTGGAAGTCCTCACGGACGTCCTCGGCGTTGTCTAGCAGGATCGTCTTGTACTCGCCGGAGACGGAGGCGTAGCTCGCCGACTCCTTGAGGACGTGGTTGATCATGTCCCGTTTGGACAGCGAAGAGCGGCCGACGAGGAACTGTTCGAAACGGGGATCGTTCTTGATCTCGGTCTTCGTCCGGCCGAAGAAGTCGGCGACGTTGATCTCGATCAGGTCGTTGTCGGGGTCCGAATGCGCTTTGCGGGCGAGTGCGCGCGCCGCCGCCGTCTTCCCGCTGCCGGGTGGTCCCTGCAGGAGGAGGTTGATCGGCTCGTCGACGGCGCGCTCGAGGTACTCTCGAGCGTCGTCCTGTGGCAACTCGGCCAGCTCGGGGGCGTGGGTGTCGGTCCACAGCGGCGCGTCCATCGCCAGTCGATAGGGACGGGGCGGGTAAGAATCGGTCGGTTGCCCCTCGTGCGCTACTCGGTTTCGCTCGCTTCGTCCTCGACGTCCTCCGCTTCTGCGACGTCCGCGATCGTGAACGTCGTTTCGACGCCGTCGCCGTCCTCGTCTTCGAACGGCGTCGGCTCGTCGTCGCCCGGCTCGCCCTCGTAGAGTCTCGCGGTGAGTTCCTCGTCGTCGTCGATCTCGACATCCTCGTCGAACTCGGCCGTGACGTTGCTGTGTTCGCCCGGCTCGAGGTCGTCGCTCGTTCCAACGAGGCTGCCGTTCTCGGCTTCGATCCCGACGAAGCCGTCGACCGGGATCGCGACGTCGGTCGTGACGTTTGCCTCGCTCGCGTCGACCACCTCGATCGCGGGATCGGTGTGGAACTCGAGATCGATGGTCGTGACGGCGCCGTCGGCGTCGGTGTAGACGCCGATCGGCTGTTCGCCCGGTGGCGCGCCGACCGTGTCGATCTGGAAGGTCACCTCGCGGGTCTCGTCGCCGTCCAGTTCGAGCACCTGTTGCTCGAGGACGGTGCCGCCGAGGCGGAATTCGACGTTCTGTTGGGTTTGGAGCTCCGTCGGATTGGTGATCTCGGCGGTGATCTCGATCGTCTCGTTCGTGGTCGCCGAGGCGGGGGCGTCGATCGAGTCGACGAGGAACGAGTCCGACAGCGCGTCGTCGTCCATGGTCGTCGTCACCGACGCCGTGTCCGAGACGGGGAAGCCGTCCTCGAGGTAGGGTCGATCCTCCTCGCCCTCGGTCTCCTCGTAGGCGTAGCCGTCGCCGGTCGTATCCTGGTGAACCGTCGCGGTGAGCTGGCCGACGAGGTCCTCCTCGGCGTCCTCCGCGCGCTCGATCGTCACGTTCTCGTGCGTGCCCGCCTCGAGATAGTCGGAGACGGCGAGCGGCTCATCACCGCCGTCGGTGAGAACGACGAAGCCGCCGTCCGAGAGCGTTACCTCCTGGATCGTGACGTTATCGCCGGTCCCTTGCTGGTCTTCGAACTCGATCGATGCTTCGGGGTCGTCCTCGACGCCGAAGATGGCGGGGGCCTGCCCGACGACGATTCCCGCGGCGAGGACGATCGCGATCGCGATCAGGATCGCGCCGACGCGTTTGATGGTTCCCAGTGTCGATTTGGCGCTCATGGGGGCTACTTGTGGTGGCTGTCGCGGAACGATTCCCGGTCGAACTCGGTCGCCATTACGAGTCGTTTCACGGTCCATCGATGTAAAACGTCGAGGTGATTCGCTTGTTTCGGTAATTGCAGTTCGTTGAGAGCAGTTCGCGGCGCGTTCTCGACGCTTCGATTCGTTCGTCGGTGTGGGGTCGACGTCTGACAATTCTCACCGAAAAGACTTGTCCGTGCCTGGTGATGATTATTTCCGAACATGTATCCGAATGGTTAAATCGAATGTGCCCGTGAACGGCGGACGCCGCCCCGTCTGCGAGTGATCCGTCGAAACGCATTGACGCGTTGCCATTGTTCCGAACTAGCACTCAATGAATATAATATATAATTATATATAGAAACACAAAATTCAGATGAAAAAGATTCTAGATAAAGTTTATTTATCAATGGAATATGTCTGGATATATGAGGCCCTTGCCGTCAACTGCCGCCCCTCGAACGACTGGTGTCGACGACCGAGTTCCGCACGAGAAATCGTCGCGCCGCCGATGGACGCCATCACTGCCGACGGCAGTCGTCCGTGACGCTCGAGACGACCGAAACCGATCGATGGAACGCGCCACAGATCGATGATCGTCGCTGCAACACTGACGGTACTCGGTTTGGTGATCGGGATCGGAATCGTTCAGTGGCACGGACTTCGGCTCTCCGGAGTCCTCGTCGTGCCGCTCTTTGCGGTGTACGCACTGTACGATTTCGTCGCGCTCCCGGCGTTCGCACTCGCCACCGTGGTCGCCTACGCCGGGTTGACGGTTCTCCAGCGCCGAACGTTACTGTTCGGACGCCAGCTGCTGTTGGCCAGTATGGGGATCAGTATGATCGTCCCGCTCGGCGTGCTCGGTGGGCTGACAGTGATCGGGTTTCCCACTCTCACGCTTTCGGCAGTGACGTTCGTGGGGAGTATCCTGCCGGGGGTCGCGGCGTACAACTACCACCAACTCGAGGCGGACCGACGCCGCGACGACGTGCTGTTGAGCGTCTCGGCGCTGATCGGCCTGATCGGCGTCGGCGTCGCACTCGTCAACCTCAGGCTGGCCCCGTATCTCGGCCAGCTCACGCCACCGGTGTTGTACGGTCACAACTCCGACATCGCAGCGATCCAGCAGGCGTCGGTGGGAGACGCGGTGTTCTCCCTCGGTGCGTCGCTCTCGCTGGTCTTCGGTGCGATTCTCGTCGGGATGGTCGTCTCCGAGGGAGCGTACCTCCGCTGGGGTATCAGGCTCAACGGCATCATCGCGCTGCCGCTGTTAGCGCTGTTCACGCTCCAGTCGGTGTCGGTACTCCCGCTCTACGCTGCGGGTCTCGCCGTCGTCTACTGGTTGCTCGCGCAGATCCACCGTCGGACGCTGCTGTACGGACGGGTGTTGCTCGCAATCGGACTGGTGATCGCGGTCGCCGGCTCCGTGCCGATCGGTATCGTCGCACCGGTCACGTCGGGTCTCCACCTGTTCTTTACGGCGATTCTGGTCGGAATCGGCGCGTACAACCTTCACCGGATGCCGCCCGAACACCGGTCGACGTCGCTCGCGCTCTCCGCGGGCGCGTTCGTCCTCTTCGTCGGCATCTTGGGACTGCTGATCACTCCGGCAGAGACGGGACTACTCGCGGATCCAGGCCTCATCGAGTTCGGCATCGGGGCGGTCGCAGTGACCGCTGGCGCGATCGCTTCGATCCGACTCGAGCGACTTCGTCCGAGCGCACCAACGCGTCGACACGTTACCGCCAACGATCCCACCTGATCGGCACACCATGTCATATCCAACCCCCAACCCACCAGTGACCGAATCGCTCACACGAATCGCAAAGCGGCTGACGACGTCGTTCACCCGCGGTGACGCCCACCGCCAGCGGCTGTCGGAGATCGACGTCCGTATCGTCGTCTCGGGCACGCGCGGCAAGTCCGGGACGACCGAGCGGCTGTACGACGTCCTCCGCTCTCGCGGGTACGACGCCTACGCGAAGATCACCGGCAACCACCCGCTGTCGCTGTACGGTGGCCGGGAACACGAGATCAATCGCGGTGAGCGCGTCACGCTCTACGAGAACGTTCGCGAACTCCGCAAGTATACGCCCGTCGACGCGCTGATTCTCGAGAATCAGGGCATCACGGACTACACGACGCGGATGATGAACGAGACGTTCGGGAAGCCCGACGTCCTCGTCGTCACGAACGTCCGGCAGGACCACCGCGATACGCTCGGCGGCAGTCGCGCCGATATCGCCCGCGCGTTCGCGAGAGCGACTCCCGAGGGGACCCACGTCGTCAGCGGCGAACAGGATCCGCGGCTCCAGGCCTACCTCGAGCGCGAACTCGAGACGGTCGGAGCAACGATCTCGCACGTCGACGTGCCGGACGAACACGCCGACGTTCCGGGTGCGGAAACGGTGTACGGCATCAACGAGGTCCTCGAAGCGATCGACGAGCCACCGCTTCCGGAACGCGTACTCGACGATATGCTCGAGGAGTTCCGCGTCGACTGGCACTCGCTTCCGGGCGGGCGGGTGTACAACGCCGCCGACGTCAACGACGTCGAGAGTACCGAACTGGTCAGACGATCGCTCGTCGACGACGAGGTGGTCCAGCCGTTCGTCTACCTGCGTCGCGACCGCCGCGCTCGGACCGCCTCGTTCCGTGACTATCTCGAGTCCCTCGCCGACGACGGTGCGATAGAACAGGCGCGCGTGGCGGGCGCTCACGCGGACCTGTTTGCCAAAAAAACGGACCTCCCGGTCGTCGTTCACGACGGGGACGCCGAAGAGGCGGGCGACGTCCTCGACGACGCGCTGGCGGACGGCTGGCCGGTGCTCGTCATGGGGAACACGGTCGCCGAGTTCATGCGGGATCTCGACGACGAGATTCGGCGGCGGACCGAGGCGGTCGACGGCCACCAGCGGACCGACGACAGTGAACAGTGCGACTCGCCGCGACTGTCCGTGCGATCCGAGGACAGTGCGGCGGATCGGAACGCACACGAAAACCCAATTGCTCCAAACCAATGACAGACGACTCGACAGACAACGACAGTGACGAACAGCACCGCTCGCGATCGTCGCGACGGAAATTCCTCGGCGTCGCCCTCGCCTCGCCCGCGTTGCTCGGGCTCGGCGTCGGAAGCTACGAGGCACTCTCCCGCTCCGAAGACTCGTACGACACGGCGCTGGTCTGTGAACTCTCCGGCGCACAGGACGACCTCGTGGGTAACCGGACGGCGGTCTCAGCTGACCCGCGACTCCTCGACGCGACGGGTCTCTCGGTCGGCCAGCAGCTTCGACTCGCCCGCTCCGACGACGAGTTCGCGACGTACACGGTCGTCGAAGACCGGCCGGAAGCGCCCGACGACATCGTTCGGATGTCGGACAGCGGGAAGTTCCGACTCGATCTCACCGGTCAGGTAGACGACGAGGCGGACGAACTGAACAGCTGTCCCGACCCGCGAACCGAACACTCGCTGCCCGACGAGTTCGAAGCTGACGTTTCGGCGACCGTTCCGGCTGACGATCTCTCGGTCGAGCAAGCGCGCGAGCGGGGTGAACTCGTCGAACGGCTCGACGAGCGCGACAGTTCGCTCGTCACGATCGCTCCACACGGCGGCGGGATGCAGCCCCGAACCGACGAACAGGCGGCCCTCGTCGGGGACCTCGTCTCGGCGACGAGCTGGCGTGCGCTCGGCTGGGGACCGACTCCCGCCGCCGGCGCGTTCCGTCGGTGGTACGTCCCGTCTACCGAACTCTCGCCGGCATCGTTCCCGAAACTCGAGGAGATCGCCGATACCGACTTCGACGTCGCCGTCGACTTCGGTGGCGTCTGCGAGTCGGGAATCGAGATCGGTGGTACCGCCGACGAGGCGCTTCGTGCGAGGGTCCGCGACTCGATCAACGACGCACTGCCGTCCTGTGCGGTCACGGCGGAGCTTCCCGACGAACCGCTCGGCACCGCAGACTCGATGCTGCTCAACCGGCTCGGTGACGACGGCGTCTTCGTCGCACAGAGCTACGCGACCCGACGCGCGTACTGGGAGCCGATCGCCCACGGCGTCGCCGCCGCCTTCGACGACGAGTTCGAGCCGACTGCGATGGCTGGAAGCTGCGAGTAAGCCACCACTCGATCGCGCTCATTTTTCGCGCCAATCCGAAGGCCGTATACTCCTACCCGACCGAACAGCAATCGATGCCACTGCGCGTGACGTTTCTGGGGACGGCCGGGGCGATTCCGACGACGGAGCGAAACCCGAGCAGTATCTTCGTCGCTCGCGAGGGCGAGCAGTTGCTGTTCGACGCCGGCGAGGGGACCCAGCGCCAGCTGATGCGATTCGGCACCGGCTTTTCGATCTCGCACCTGTTCGTCACGCACCTCCACGGCGATCACGTCCTCGGGATTCCCGGCTTGCTCCAGACGATGGCGTTCAACGACCGCGAGGAGCCGCTGGCGATCCACGCGCCCCACGGCACGCGCCGCCAGCTGAAGTCGCTGGTGAATGCGCTCGGCAACCGCCCCTCATTTCCCGTGCGAATCAAGGAGGTCGGCGACGGCGACGTCGCCTATCGCGCCGACGAGTACGAGGTCCGCGTCTTCGAGACCGACCACGACGCCCGGTCGGTCGGCTACGCACTCCTCGAGGACGACCGCAAGGGCCGTTTCGACCGCGAACGCGCCGAAGAGCTTGGCGTTCCAGTGGGACCGAAGTTCTCGAAACTCCACGCCGGCGAGTCCGTCGAACTCGAGGACGGAACCGTCGTCGATCCGGAACAGGTCGTTGGCGAGCCTCGACCCGGCCGATCGATCGTCTACACCGGTGATACGCGACCCACGACGGCGACGATCGAGGTCGCGGACGAGCCCGATCTGTTGATCCACGACGCGACGTTCGCCGACGACCGGGCCGATCGGGCCGCGAAGACGGCCCACTCGACGGCCCGACAGGCAGCCGAAATCGCGAACCGCGCGGGGGCGGACCGGCTCGCCCTGATGCACCTCTCCTCCCGGTACGCGGGCCACGTCGGGGACCACCTCGAGCAGGCCCGCGAGGTGTTCGAGGGGGAGGTGTTCCTCCCGGACGACGGCGACGAGCTCGAGATTTCCTATCCGGACGCGTAACTTTCCCGTCGGCCGATCGGCGGGGCAGCGACGCCACGGGGTCCGTTGCGACACATTGCGGCCATGCAGTTTCCGACCCAGGGATTTTCGCGCCGAGCGACTAGCCCTACGAAATGCGTCACATTCAGGTCACGATTCCGATCGGGAGTCGGGAGACGATACTGCCGAGATCGACGAACCGACGGAGATCGAGGACGCGGCTCCGTAGGCGTCCGCTGAATCCCGACTACCCCGTTCCGATGAGTTCAACCTCGTCGGATCCGCACCGCTGGCACTACTGGTGGGCCGAATCGCTGAAACTCGTCCCGCAGCTCGGGCACCGGTCGCGTTCCGTCTCGATGCCGGCCGTCCCGCACACGCCACACTGCTTTCGGGACGCTTTGAAGTGGGCGTTGCAGGCCTCACATCGGTTACGTACCGCGCATACGTAGACATCGAGCGAGACGGTAAAATGGGTTGGGCCGTCATTTCGAGGACGGTTCGATTTCGGTCGTCGTTGTCGCTGCTCGTCGCTGATCGTCGCTCGTCGACTACTATCTCGAGTGGGACACTCCGCCAAGAGCGGGATTACGACTCGCGCTCGGAGGCTCCCGCCTTCGCTCAGAGCCGGTCGGCGTAGCCCCCACAGTCCGCCGTCTCGCACTCAGTGCCGTCGAGCCACGTCGCACCGGTGAGGTCGGCGTCGGTGAGATCCGCACCGACCGGATACGAACTCGTCAGGTCGGCTCCCGTGAGGTCCGCGCCCGAGAGGTCGACGGTCGGAAAGACCGCGTCCGTCAGATCTACATCCGAGAGATCCGCGTTGGAGAGGTCGGCATTCGGGAGGGTTGCATCGGTCAGATCCGCACCGGACAGGTTTGCCTCGGCGAGGTCGGCGTCCTCGAGGTCCGCATCGACTCCCGTCGCACCCGACAGATCGGCTCCCGCGAGATTCGCCCCGGAGAGGTCGGCTCCCGTGAGATCGGCGTCGACGAGGCTCACGTCGGCGAGCTCCTCGCCGGAGAGCGCCGCGTTCGAGAGATCGAGACCGGAGAGGTTCACACCGGTGATGTTCGCGTTCGTGAGCGCGCCGATCAGGACCGTCGCGTCTCTGAGGTCTGCGTCCTTGAGATCTGCACCCTCGAAATTCGCGAGAAAGAGATTCGCCTCGCTGAGGTCTACACCGCGGAGGTCCGCGTTCGTCAGCGTCGCCTTCGAGAGGTCGGTACCCGAGAGATCACACCCTGACAGATCCGCACCCTCGAGATCGGCTTCGGACTCGATCGTGTATCCGTTGCACTCTTCCCCGCCGATACCGAGTCCCGCGAGACAGCCAGATAGCCCGACGGCGGTGCTGCCGGCAGTGACGGCACCCATGCGCTGGAGTAGCTGGCGTCTGGACGGCCTCGAGTCAGCGCGCGTGGGATCGCTGTTTGGCATGTTTACGTCACCCGAATCGCGTCGTTCATCGAAGAAGGATAACGAGTTGTCAAATCTTTTGTGGTCTGCCCCCTCGAGCGGTCGATCGCGTTCGGCTCCCTATTCGCGTTCGTTTCGAGCACCTCGCATCGCTGACGGGATCGTCCGGCGTGTCTCTTGCGTTCCGGCTCTCACGGTCGTCGCCGGCCGCTCGAGTATCGTCGGGTCCTCGATCGGTGCGACGCGCTCACGTTTCGTCCACCGCGTCGTGAGATGGCTCGTCTACCGCGAGGGTTATCGGTGCTCGCGTGCGCGTCGCCCAGACGCCACCTGCGGCGACGAGTCCCGCGGTGATGCCTGCGAGGAGCGCGTTGACGAGCAAACCGCCGATATCGATCGAGATCGCAAGCGGAATCGTCCCGAACAGCGCCGCGAGGGTCCAGAAGACGGCCGTCGCGACGCCCATCGCGAGACCGGCCGTGACATACGTCGTCGATCGGTCGTGCTTGAGTCGCCAGCCGAGAAATGCGCCGACGAAGACGGCGACGAGGATCGCCAGATACGGGGTGCCCGTGAGGGGGATCGAAAACGCCGCTTCGAACGCGGCGTCGAAGCCCGCGACGCCGTCACCCATTTCGGCGATGTCCTCGTCGACCGCATCGCTGAGGATAGCGAACAGGCCGTAGCCGACGGCGACCAGGGTGAGTAGCAGCGTCAGGTACGTCGTCCACGCCGCGACGATCGGCTGCTGTGCGAGATCGACGACCGACGCTCCGTTCGGATCGTCCCCCCGTCCGCGTTCCAGTTCGTCGCCCCGTTCCGACGATCCGCCGCCTCGGTCTATCCGCTCGGCCGGTTCGACGTGCTCGTCGGTTTCTGTCTGATTCTCCCGATTGTCCATACGACTGTCGTGACCGCTTGCTCCTTAGCGGTTTGGTCGACGGCCGGCACGAACCCGCGCCGGATTTATCACCGACTCGCCCCTAGGGCCGGCCGTGAGTACGCGAACGAGTGCCCTCGATGCGGTCGTTTTCGGCGTCGATATCCAAAGCGGTGACGTGCGGGGCGACGCTCCCTCCTACGCGCTCGTCGTCTACGACGGCGAGGACGTGAGCCGGGACGTCGTCTCCCACCGCAAACTCCGGCGACTGATCGAGGACGAGGAGCCGGCGATCATCGCGACGGACAACATGTACGAGCTGGCGGCCGACAAGGATCAGCTCATCCACTTTCTGGGCTCGCTTCCGTCCGGAACCAAGCTGGTGCAGGTGACGGGCGCCGAACAGCCCGAACCGCTCTCCCGCGTCGCGAAACGCCACGGCATCCCCTACGGGAAGGATCCGATGCAAGAAGCCGAGGCCGCGGCCCGACTGGCCGCCCACAACGTCGGCCACGAGGTCTCGGCCTTTACCGACACGACCGAGGTCAAGGTCGCCCGCGGCCGCTCCACCGGCAGCGGGGGCTGGAGCGAGGACCGCTACACCCGTCGCATCCACGGCTCGGTCAGGAAACGAGCCCGCGAGGTCGAGTCCGCACTCGAGGACGAAAACCTCGAGTACGAGCGAGACGCCCGCGAGGCCTACGGCGGCTTCGCGAACGCCGTCTTCACCGTTCAGGCCCGGCCGCAGGACATCCCTGTCTCGCGCAATCGCTCGGGCGACGTCCGCGTCGAGATCGAACGCGAACGGCGGGACGGCATCGAGTTCCAGCCGCTCGTCAAACGCCGAGACCACGTCGTCGTCGGGATCGATCCCGGAACGACGACCGCCGTCGCCATCGTCTCGCTCGAGGGCGAGGTGCTGGACGTCTGGAGCTCGCGCACCAGCGACACCGCCGACGTGATCGAGTGGATCGTCGAGCGCGGCCGACCGATCATCGTCGCGGCGGACGTGACGCCGATCCCCGAAACCGTCGAGAAGTTCCGCCGAAGCTTCGACGCCGCGGGCTGGACGCCGACGAGCGATCTGCCGATCGACGAGAAACAGCATCGAACGCGGGAGGAGCCCTACGACGACGACCACCAGCGCGACGCGATGGCCGCCGCACTGTACGCCGTCGACGCCCACGAGGACCAGTTCGAGCGCATCGCCGACAAACTGCCGCCGGGGCTCGACCGCGGCGAGGTGACCGCCCGCGTCGTCGCGGGCGAGGA
This sequence comes from Natronorubrum amylolyticum, assembly GCF_052040145.1. Lineage (NCBI taxonomy): Archaea > Methanobacteriati > Methanobacteriota > Halobacteria > Halobacteriales > Natrialbaceae > Natronorubrum > Natronorubrum amylolyticum. The sequence continues at coordinate 66,596 of NZ_JBPPFW010000005.1, read as the reverse complement.
GAGCGTCGAGGCCGTCCTCCGGGATCTGGACGACGACGAGGAGCCCGAGGAGGAGTCTACGGAACACGAACCCCGCGAACTCACCGAGGAGGAACAACGGATCAAGGACCTCGAGCGACAGGTCGACCGACTCCAGTCACACGTCGGGACGCTCGAGGGCCGCATCGAGGACCGGGACGATCGGATCGACGAACTCGAGTCGAAACTCAGCCTCGCTCGCCGGGAAGAGCGCACGCAGGTTCGGAAGGACCGGGAGGTGAATCGGCTCGAGCGGAAAGCCAATCGCCTCGAGCGCGAACGCGACGAGGCTCGCGAGGCGGTCGAGGATCTGGAGGGGAAGGTCGAGCGGATGAAGGCGCTCTGGAAGCTCGATCACTCGAACTTCAGCGACGTCTCGGCGAAGAAGGAAGGGTTGGTTCCCGTCAAGGTGATCGAGAAGTTCACGAAGGGCGCGATTCGCGAGGCCGACGAGCAGTACGGCATCGCCGCGGGTGATGTCGTCTTCGTTCGGGACGCGAGCGGGGCCGGAAAATCGACGGCGGATCTCCTCGCGGGCTTCGAGCCGAGAGTCGTCCTGAAGCAGGGCGGGCTCTCCGAAATCGCCGACGAGATCCTCTTCGACGAGGAGATTCCGGTCGGCCCGGCCGACGACGTCGCCATGCAGGAGGTCGACGAACTGGCCGTCGCCCGCGAGGACGACGTCGAGGCGGTCATCGACGACTGGCACGGGCGAGCCGAAGAACGCGAGCGCGACCGCAAGGCGTCGATGGTCGACCAGCTCATCAGCGAACACCGAGCCGGAGACAACGAAGTCTGATATCGCAGCCGCGATTTTCCGCTCAGTCCACCGCTCAGTCCGCCGTGCTGACCGGTGAGAGCACCCGCGGCACCTCTTCGACCGCGACCTCGTCGGTCAGATCCTCCGGCTCGTCGACCGGCCCGTTGACGAACAGCGCGTGGGCGATAAAGCCGATCGCGACGACACCCAACGCGGTGATCGAGAGTTCGATCGCGACCGGCGTCGCGTAGCCGATTCCCGCTCCGAGACCGAGGCTCGCGGCGATACAGACCAACACCAGATCGTAGTAGTGGAGCGTGTATCCCATGCCAGTATCGAGGCGGTGAACCGACAAAATAGTTCGGAGCGCAATCGCAGCCCCGGCGGTCAGAACATCCCGAAGCTCTGGAGCATTCCCGAGATCAGCGCCTTGACGACCAGTCCGAGCCCGGCGAGGACCATCGCCATCCCGGCGGCGATCAGGAGACTCTCGTAGGCGATGAGTCCGATTCCGGCGAGCACGATAACGAGACCGACGATTCCCAGCGGTCCGAGATTCTGCAACATACGCAGGAGTGCCGAGCGGAGGAAAATAAACGGCGTGGTTTTCCGGCCTCGAGAGTCACTGCCGGCGCGTAGACGCCCTCACAAAATCGATAAAACATTAAACCGCTCGGCTCCGAACGACGACGTATGAGCGACGACGGTGAGGGCGGTCGGAAGAATCTCCGGATGCCGGAGGACGACGAGGTGTTCGCGACCGTCACCAACATGCTCGGGGCGAATCGGGTGAAAGTACGGTGTGCCGACGGCCAGGAGCGTACTGCGCGAATCCCCGGCAAGATGCAAAAGCGCATCTGGATCCGCGAGGACGACGTCGTCCTCGTCGAGCCGTGGGACTGGCAGGACGAGAAAGCCGACATCACCTGGCGCTACGAGAAGAGCGAGGCCGACCAGCTTCGTCGGGAAGGCCATATCCAGTAAAACCCAGCTTTTGCCGAGCGTCGACGCGACGTACGGCAGCGTAGCTGCCGTCGTCGCGTCAGAGCGCAGTGCAAAAGCTGGACCAAAAGCACTCCTCCCTCCCCTCCGTTCACTGCGTTCACTTCGGATCAGTCGTCGGCCCGCTCGATCACTACGTTCACTCGCGGTGAACGGCATCATTCGGGTTCTCCGAACCGCTCACTCGCCGACAGTACAATGGTGAATGTCTCACCGGCTGTACCGCAAATTCTCTGACCAAACGCCTGCCCTTCCCCGGTTTGTCCGCTCCTCGCAGCGCTCGGAGCGGACTCACGGCCATCGATTTTGCCCTGTTCGACATAACTGCCAGCATCGTACAGAAAGCTTATCTTCTCGATTTACATTCACGTATGCATGACTCTCAGTCGGCGTCAGCTCCTGCAGGGTGTCGGAGTCGGCGTCTCCGCGGGACTGATCGGACTCTCGGGATCTGCGTCGGCGTCGGCGTCTTCGTCTCCGTCGGGGACTTCTGCCCGCAGGGTGTTCGTCCACCCGCGCAACGGACTGCTGGGTGAGGTACTCGGTGTGGTCGAGGCTATCGGCGGGAGGACGCTCTTCGAGTTCGACAACTTCGAGTTCGTGGTTGCGGAGGTCCCCTCGAACAGCCTGGACGAGTTGCGCGGCGACCGTCGCGTGTCGTTCGTCGAAGAGGACGACGAGACGAGGATCCCCTCGGACTGGTCGCCGTCCCTCTCGGATATTCTGAACCCGCCGGACGACTCTGACTGTTCGACCCACCCTGACCAGCGACCCTCGTGGGGCGTCGAGCGCATCGGTGCCGACGAGGTCGACCCGGACGGATCGGGCGTCGACGTGGGGATTCTCGATACCGGCATCGAGTCGGACCACTGCAGCCTGTCGGTCGCCGGCGGTCGGAACTTCACCAGCGACGGGGGACCGACCGACTACGAGGATCGCCACGGCCACGGGACCCACGTCGCCGGCGTCGCGGGTGCGCCGGACAACGACCGCGGCGTCGTCGGCGTCGCTCCCGAGGCGAACCTGTACGCGGTGAAGGTGCTCGGCGACGACGGCTCCGGCCGGTACAGCGAACTGATCGCCGGGATCGACTGGTGTATGTCGAACGACGTGGAACTGATCTCGATGAGCCTCGGCGGCGAGGAATCGAGCTCCACGCTAGACGACGCGATCGAGGCCGCACATTCGGCGGGACACCTCCTACTCTGTGCGGCCGGTAACGAAGGGAACAACGGCGGCGACTCCTGTGACGAGGAGACGATGACTCACCCGGCGATGCACGACGACGTCGTCGCAGTTACTGCGATGGACGAAGACGATACGTTGGCGTCCTACAGCAGCGTCGGTTCGGCTGTCGATCTACTGGCGCCAGGGACGGACGTCAACTCGACTACCGTCGACAACCAGTACGCGCAGGCGAGCGGGACGAGCGTTGCCTGCCCGTTCGTCACCGGCGTCGCGGCGCTGGTCTGGGAGACCCGCGAGGAGTCCGGCCCGGGACCGAACGAGCCGGTCAGGGAGATTCTCGCCGAATCGGCCGAAGAAGTGCTCGGAACGTGTGCGGAGGGCGACGGACTCGTGGACGCCCGCGCCGCGGTCGGCGACGAGCGGGCGACCGACGGTGGCAGTCAGGACACGGATCGGGCCGGCGGGTTCTTCGACGGACTCCGGTCCGTGCTCGAGCGACTTGCGGACCTACTTGCGAGCTTTGTCGATTGGCTCCGGCGGCTGTTTTCGTAGCCGTCGTTGCGGTACGACCGGAGTGACCGACGAAAAGCGGTTTTCTGACCGGTGTGCTACATGCTTGGACCGTCGACTACAGTCCAGCGACGTCCTCGATGGCGTCGGTCAGCTCTCGAATCGACTCGAGGTCGTGTTCGCCCATGTGGCCGATTCGGAACGTTTTCTCGCCGAGCTGTGAGCCGTAGCCGTTCGAAAAGACCATCCCGTACTCCTCGTCGACGGTCTCGATGGTTTCGGCGACGTCGATCCCCTGGGTGTTCTCGATACAGGCCACCGTCTGGGATTCGTAGCCCTCCTCAGGGAACATCGCGAAGTGCTCGTCGGCCCACTCGCGAGTGTACTCGGCCATCTCTCGGTGGCGCTCGTCGCGGGCGTCGTGGCCCTCTTCGAGCATGTACTTCATCTGTTTGTGGTACGCCAGCATGATCGGAATCGCCGGCGTGGAGTGGGTCTGGCCCTTTCGGTCGTAGTAGTCGAGCGTCCGCTGGAAGCCGCCGTACCACGACGCGGACTCCTTCTCGAGTTCGCGCTCGTAGGCCTCGTCGCTGACGACACAGATCGCGAGTCCGGGCGGCATGGCGAATGCCTTCTGACTCGAGGCGAAGATGACGTCGATGTTGTGGTCGTCGATATCGACGTAATCGCCGCCAAGTGCGGAAACCGCGTCGACGACGAAGTACGTGTCCGGGTACTCCGCGATGACGTCGCCGATCTCTTCGATAGGGTTGCGAACGCCCGTCGAACTCTCGTTCATCACGGTCGCGACCACGTCGTAGTGTTCGTCGCTCGTCTCGAGTTCCTCGCGAATGTCTTCGGGCTTGATCGCCTGCCCCCACTCGTACTCGAGGCGGTCGACGTTTTTGCCCAGTCGCTCGGCGACGTTGGCGTGGCGTTCGCTGAAGCTGCCACAGGTCGGAACGAGGATGTTCTCGTCGACGAGGTTCAGCGTCGACGCCTCCCAGAACTCGGTTCCCGAACCCGTGAGGATGATGACTTCGTTCTCGGTGCCGAGGAACTCCTTCGTGTCCTCGACGATGGTCGTATAGAGGTCCGTCATTCGGTCCGTGCGGTGGCCGAACATCGGCTCGCACATCGCCTCGACGACGTCCTCGCGGACCTCGGTCGGACCCGGAATATACAGCGTCTTGTCGGGATACTCGTCTTTGTACTCGCGTTTTTCGGTCACGAAAGCCACCTGATACGAGCTACTGGGTCGCGAGACGGTATGGTACTTTTGATGCCACAGTCGTTCGCAGTTCTCGCCGCATCTTTCCGATACTGATCACTCGAGCAGAATCTCGCCGCGCATCGAACCGTCGTGCGGGTCGCAGACGTAGGAGGCGAGTTCCTCGCTCGCCTCGAACTCAAGGAACTGGTCGTCGTCCGGCTCGTCCGTAATGTCGGTCTCGTAGTCGCCGACGACCTCGTCGTCCCGGTCCCGAAGCTCGATGTTGTGGGGGACGCCGTCACCACTCTCCCAGCCGATCCGGTACGTTTGGCCTTCCTCGAGGGCGAGCGTCGGGTTCTGCTCGCCGGCGATAACCGACGGCTCGAGTCCCTCCCAGCCCTGCACCCGTCCGTCGAAGACCATGGTGGTCCCGGGATCGATACTGAAGGCGTCGCCGGCTTCGGACCTGCTATCGTCGTCGTGCTGATCCTCGTCGCCCGTCGGGGGTTCGGCACCGTCGGTCCGGATCTCACCGCGCATCGTTCCGCTGTGTGGGTCACAGACGTAGTACGCCAGCTCCTCGCTCGCCTCGAACTCGAGCAATTGGTCGTCGGGTTCCTCGGCGTCGGTCAGGTCAGTCCGGTAGTCGTCGACGACTTCGTCGTTTTCGTTCCAGAGCTCGATGTTGTGGTGCTGCCCGTCGCCAGTGACCCAGCCGATGTCGTACGTTTCGCCGGCCTCGAGGTGGAGTGTTGGATTTTCCTCGCCGTCAATTGCCGGTGGCTCGAGACCGACCCAGCCACTGGTCTGGCCGTCGAATCGAATCTGTGTCCCGGACTCGAGTGTGGTGTCGGTCGTCTCGTCGTCAGCGTTGGTCTCGTCGGCGCCGGGTTCCGCTCCGGAGTCGGCGTCGTCGGTCGACCCGTCGTCGGTATCGCCGTCACCGTCGTCGGCCGTAGTGCCGGTCCCGTCGGTCCCCGCCTGGTCGACACAGCCCGCGAGCGTTCCGGCTCCGGCCCCAGCACCGACGACGTACAACAGCGTCCGACGTGTAACCGGATCGGCAGTTGGCATACGTACTCCTTCCCGACAAACTTCATAAAACCAACCGTTCTCTCGAGGCGACAGCGGAGCGACTGACCAGTGAGTCGCCACCGGTTCAACTGCTGCGGCCCTCACCCCGCCGCGTTGTCGTCTCTCGGTCGGCTGGTTGTCAGACTCTCGCGGACTGCAGTCTCGCCGTCAGTTGCGCCAAAAAAGCGACCCGCAGAGCCGAAAAAGTCGAGACAAATGCCGGGTGGTGCAACGGTTCGACGCCGTCGGAACGCGGCGCGAGTCGCGACGTCGTTACTCGTCGTCGCCGTTACCGTTTTCGTCGCCGTTGCCGTTTTCGTCGCCGTTTTCGTCGCCGTTCTCGTCTTCACCGTTCTCGTCGTCACCGTTTCCGCCGTCACCCTCCTCGACGACGATCTCGCCGCGCATCGAACCGTCGTGCGGTTCGCAGACGTAGTAGGCCATCTCGTCGGTGACTTCGATCTCGAGCATCTGGTCGTCGTCGGGCTCTTCGACCTGTTCGGTCTCGTAGTCCTCGATGAGGTCGTCGTTTTCGTCCCAGATTTCGATGTTGTGTGCGATGCCGTCGCCTTCGGTCCAGCCGATATCGTACGTTTCACCCTCCTGGAGGATGAGCGTCGGGTTCACTTCGCCGTCGATCTCGTCCGGTGAGAGTCCTTCCCAGCCGCTCTGCTGACCGTCGAAGGTGATCTCCGTGCCGGGCTCGATCTCGAAGCCATCGTCGCCGTTGCCGTTCCCGTTGTCATCGTCGTCGTCGTCACCACAGCCGGCGACCAGCGCGGTCGCTGCGGCCGCACCGGTGAGCTTCAGCGCGGTTCGCCGTGAAATTGCGTTGTCTCGCGTCATCAACCCAAGGTTAGGGTTGAGCACATAAAAATTGATACCCTCTATCGTGACGCTGTCATGCGGTTACATACCAGTGGCCCTGCTGGTAGTTCTCGGCCAGCGACTGATCGGAAAGAACGTGACGGCGATCAGATACGACCGTGATCGAGGTGATCGTTGCGCCCGAGCGACCAACGCAGGAATACCGGAACGGCGATCAGTGCGATCACGATCTCGAGGCTCCCGACGACGAGGAAGGCGAGATCGTAGCCGTACGTGCTCGCGACGGTGCCGCCGACGAGAAAGCCGCCAAGAAAGCCCAGGCTGCCGGCGACGTTGAAGCCGGCCATTGCGATCCCGCGCTCGCTCTCGGCGGCGATATCGGTGACGAGCGCCATCGTGGCCGGCGAGACGAGCGCGCCGAGAACGCCGACGGCGACCATCGCGACCGCGACCGTCGCGACCGAGGGGGCGGCGCCGACCGCGAGGATGCCGAGCCCGTAACACAGCGACCCCACGACGATCGGAATCGTTCGGCCGATTCGATCCGAGAGCGCGCCCATGGGGTACTGCAACAGCGCGAACGGCCCGAAAAAGCAGGCCAGCAAGAGCCCAGTCGTAGCGGGGCCGATGCCGAACGCCTCCTGGAAGTAGAGCGTCCCCACCAGCGCGAAAAAGCCCGCCGTCAGTCGGTCGACGAAGCCAAAGGCGTAGGGGATCGAGAGCGTCGGCCGTCTCCGCACGCCCTCGAGAAGTGCACGAGCGGTCCGGCGACTGTCCGGCGTGCGATCGTCAACACGGGTGACGAGCGCGCCGACGCAGACGAGCAAGACGGCGGCGCCCAGCAGCGGCGCGAGCGGGTCGAGTTCGGTGAGTTGGCCGCCGATCGGCGCGCCGAGGGCGGCCCCGAGTCCGATCGCGATCCCGGCTGCGCCCATGTTCCGGCCGTGGCCGCCCTCCAAGTCCATCAGCATCGTCATCGTCAGCGAGAACGCCCCGATCGTCATCGCGCCCTGGAACACTCGTAGGGCGAGAACGCCCTCGAACGGGATCGATCCGATCGCGGGAACGGCCGCCAGCGCGGCGTAGCCGACGGCCCCCGCCAGCGCTCCGGCGACGATGAAGGGCGTGCGTCGCCCCGTCACGTCGCTCGCGAGGCCCCAGACGCCGACGAAGGCGACGTACGCGGCGAACTCCGCGACGAGAAACCACATGCTCGCGTCGAGTTCCGTCGCCGCGAACGCCGACGCCGTCTCGTCGGCCCCCAGCACCTCGACGAGCGTGCCGACGCCCGGGTAGAGCAACAGTTGGGAGAACAGCACGGCGAAGACGACGGCGGCGAGGACGACCCGGTCGCGGTCACTCGAGTGCACGCCTCACCCTTGATACTACGGGACTATGAAGTCGTTCGTCTCGGATGAAGCGAATCCGTCGGCGTTTGTGGGTTCGAGCACATCACCCTGCACGGCTCTCCCGATAGCGTTCGCTGAGAACCGATACGCTTTCGTTCGCCGCTGACCTGAATGAGTCGATGACAGTCACACGCCGGGACGTGCTTGCTGCGGGAGCGACCGCCGGTGCGGGAGCGATCGCCGGCTGTTCCGGTGCGCTCGAGGACTCGCTCTCGTCGATGCCAGCGGTCGTCTCCCCGTCGGCACTCGAGGAGACCGGTTACGGAGAGCACACGGTAGAGGAAGTCGTCGTCGAGCGAACCGTCGGCCGGTTCGGCCTCGAGCGCACGATCTCGGTGACCAACTGGTACGCCGAGTACGATCGAGCGATTTCGCTCGACCTGCCGGGTCTGTCGCGCTTGCAGGCGGCGGTCGTCTCCGTCCTGACGACGCCGCAGGTGTCGTTTCTCGGTCGGACGTTCAACCCCGTCGGCGAGTTCTCGACGGACGAACTGATCGAGTTGATGCAGGACCGCTACGACGAACTCGAGGACGTCCAGCGCGTCGACGAGACGTCGGTGTCGGTACTGGGAACCGAGACGGCGCTCGTTCGCTACACCGCCGAGGCGAGGCTGATCCCCGCCGGAACCACGCTCGATGTCTACGTCCAGCTTACCGAGCCCGTCTCGCACGGCGACGACTTCGTGCTCGGCGTCGCGGTCTACCCGCAGGTACACGGGTTCGAGACCGAGTCGGGTGCGGTTCGCACGCTGCTCGAGAGCCTCGAACACGAGTGAGACGGGGAAACGCAGGCTCCCGCCTAGGGCCGGATGTAGGCGTAGCCGTCGTCCTGCAGGCGCGTCAGTTCGCCGCCGCCGGAGGAGACGGTCTCGACACCGTCAACGAGATCGGATTCGCTGAGATCCTTCAGATCGAGCGTGTTGCTGCAGGCCTTGAACGAGATGCCGCGCTTGAGCATCGACTCGACCGTCTCGCTGCCCTCGCCGCCCGCGGTCAGCGGTTCGATGCCGTCGGCCTGTGCGACGACGGCGACGTCGTCCATGTCGACGGAATCGTCCTTCGTGAGGTTTTCGGCGATAGTCAGCGCCGTCCGTTGCTGGTCCGGTTCGGCCGCGATGAGGTGGAAGACTGTTTGCACAGTCGTGGCTCCGCCCCACGCTGCAGTAGTGGTTGGGCTTGCAAACGGTAACGGTCGACTCCGCGACCGAGGGGTCGGCGCTCGAGCAACGTCTCTCGCGGGGGTGGTGCAGGCCGGGAGGAACGGGAGCGACCGCTTGTGGGATCAAAACTCCTTCAACGGCCGTTCGAGCGGCAGCCAGCGCGGGACTCGATCACAGTACGCTTCGTAGGCCTCGCCGTGTTTCTCCCGCAGGTGTGGCTCTTCGAACTCGACGATCCGTCGGTGAAAGCCGAGCCAGCAGACCAGCCCCCACCAGCACACGTGCAGCGATTTGTATCGGACCGCCTGTCCCCCGATCAGCAACAGGATTCCGACGTACATCGGATTTCGCGAGTAGCGGTAGACGCCGCCGGTGACGAGTTCGTCCGGTTCGTCTCTCGGGGCGGGCGTCCCGTCGCCTTCGCTCGAGAACCGCAACGCGGTGTGGAGGTACAGCAGCGCGCCGACGACGAACGAGACGGCTCCGACGACCTTGGCTCCGCGGGTGTCGAGCGTCGGAGACTCGCGATCGTATCGAGCGAGCACTCGGGGAATGCCCTCGATGACGGTTCCCGGAACGAGCACGGTGAACACCGCTGTCTTCAGCAGCACGGGTGGTGACGCCATTGGAAACTCTCCGTTCGCCTATTCACCGTGCGAGGTGTTATACCCGACCGACGAGCCGGGGCGGATCACACGGCACCGCCGAATCGGTCCCCGCTCCGCGTGTCAATCCACCCGAATCGGCTGCGGTTTTTGCCGTTACTGAGACGCATAAGAACGTGCAGTAGTATGCATACTAAACATGAGCGACGACGCGAGCGACGGGACTGAGCGACCCTGTCCCGAGCGCGGTCTCGGGACACGTAGCGTACACGCCGGCCAATCGCCCGACCCCGAGACGGGCGCGATGGCCCCGCCGATCTACCAGACCACCTCCTACGTCTTCGACGACGCCGACACCGCGGCCGACCTCTACGCCCTCGAGGCCGAGGGGTACATCTACTCTCGAATCGCCAATCCGACCGTCACGACCCTCGAGGACCGCCTCGCCTCCCTCGAGGGCGGCGCGGGTGCGGTCGCGACGGCAAGCGGGATGGCCGCGCTGGACTCCGCGGTGCTCGTCCTCGCCGAAGCGGGCGACAACGTGGTCTGTTCGACGGACACCTACGGCGGGACGACGGCCTACTTCTCGAAGACGGCCTCCCGGCGAGACATCGAGACGACGTTCGTTCCGACCCTCGAGTACGACGCCTACGAGGAAGCGATCGACGAGGACACCGCGTTCGTCCACGTCGAGACGATCGGCAACCCCTCCCTCGTGACACCTGATTTCGAGCGCGTGTCCGAAATCGCCCACGAGCACGGCGTGCCGCTCGTCGTGGACAACACCTTCGCGACGCCGGCACTCTGTCGCCCGCTCGAGCACGGCGCGGACGTCGTCTGGGAATCGACGACCAAGTGGCTCCACGGCTCCGGCACGACCGTCGGGGGAATCCTCGTCGATGGCGGCACCTTCCCCTGGGGCGAACACGGCTACGACGAGATCGCCGGCCCGAACCACGCCTACCACGACGTCGACTTTTCGCGGGACTTCCCCGACGCGCCCTTCGCCGAGACGGTGCGATTCCGTTCCCTCCGGAGCCTCGGCAACCAACAATCTCCCTTCGACGCCTGGCAGACGCTGCAGGGACTCGAGTCGCTGCCCTTACGCGTCGCAAAACACTGCGAGAACGCCTCCATCGTCGCGGACTACCTGGTCGACCACGACGACGTCGCCTGGGTCACCCAGCCGGGCCTCGAGGACCACCCGACGCACGAGAACGCCTCGCGGTATCTCGAGGATTTCGGCGGGATGGTCGCCTTCGGACTCGAGGGAGGATACGATGCGGGCAAGGCCTTCTGCGAGAACGTCGAGGTCGCCCAGTTCCTCGCGAACATCGGCGACGCGAAGACGCTCGTGATCCATCCGGCGAGCACGACGCATGGCCAGCTAACGCCCGCGGAACGGTCGGAAGCGGGCGTGACGGACGACCTTATCCGGATGTCCGTCGGGATCGAGGATCCCGAAGACATCCTCGCCGACCTCGAGCAGGCCATCGACGCGGCGACGCGAGCGGCGACCGACGCAGGTGGCGACTGAACCCAGATACCGATGACGACCAAAAACACCATCGACCTCGGCGAGTTCCAGTTCTGCTCGGGTGAGACGATTCCGTCCCTCGAGGTGGCCTACGAGACCTACGGCGAGTTCACCGGCGATAATGCGGTGCTCGTCTGCCACGCGCTGACCGGCAGTTCCCACGTCGCCCGCCGGCCCGACGCCGGCGGCGACACGGCGGGACAGGCCCGCGCCTGGTGGGGCGACGTCGTCGGTCCCGGGAAGGCGATCGACACGAGCGAGTACTACGTCGTCTGTGCGAACGCGCCGGGATCGTGTTACGGCACGACCGGCCCCTCGAGCGAGAATCCCGAGACGGGCGAGCCCTACGGTACCGACTTCCCGCCCGTCACGGTGGGCGACTGGACCCGCGCCCAACGACAGCTGCTGGACGAACTCGGCGTCGGCCGCCTCCACGCGGTCGTCGGCGGCAGCGTCGGCGGCATGAACGTCCTCGATTGGCTGCAGCGCTACCCCGACGACGTCGAGCGCGCTGCCGGCGTCGCCACGGCGGCCAGACTCGACCCGCAGTGTCTCGCGCTCGATACCGTCGCCCGACGGGCGATCACCAGCGACCCGAACTGGAACGGCGGTCACTACTACGACGGGCCGGGACCCGACGACGGACTGGCTCGAGCGCGCCAGATCGGTCATATCATGTACCTCTCGAAGGCCTCGATGTCCCGGAAGTTCGGCCGCCGATCGGCGGGCCGGGAGGCCGTCCGCGAGACGCCGCCGGATCCCGCGGCCGCCTTCTTCCCGTATCGGGAGGTCGAGTCCTATCTGGACTATCAGGCGGACAAGTTCACCGACCGGTTCGACGCGAACAGCTACCTCTACATGACCCGAGCGATGGACGACTTCGACCTCTCGGCGGGGTACGAGTCCGACGCCGACGCGCTGGCCGCCTTCGAGGGCGAACTCCTCTTGCTCTCGTTTACCGGCGACTGGCACTTCACCGTCGAGCAATCCGAAGCGTTGGCCGACGCCTGTCGCAAAGCCGACGTCGACGTCGCCCACCACGTCGTCGAGTCCGATCACGGCCACGATGCCTTCCTCGTCGAACCCGAGAAGGTCGGCCCGCCGCTCTCGGAGTTGCTCGAGGCGGGACTCGCCGGGCGGACGATCACCGACACCGAGTCGGAACCCGAGGAGCCCGAATCGTTCGCGCCGGTTCACACGAGTCTCTTCTCAGAGTAACTGGACGAGAACGTCTCGAAAACGGTACTGTGAGCCCGGAGTTGATCACCGTTTCTGACTGATTATCGTTCGGTACGATAGCTGCGAAATTGGTGGTTGCGCCGATCAGGTGGACGGTTCCTGCACGTCGGGAACGAGGTTGCGCATGATGTATACCGTCCCGGCGGCGATTCCGCCGACCAGCAGTCCGAGGACGATCCCGTTGATGAGCAGGCCGCTGAACTCGACGCTCGTACTGTCCATCTGTGACGCTGCGAGAACCAGAGGAGGAACGTACCCGCCAATGCACCCGCGGCACCCGTGATCATCGTCTGCTTGTCGTCCGCTGCCATGCGAACGGCGAGATACCCCCCGACGACCAACGCCAGAACCGCGGCGATGTGTGGAGCACCACTCGTCGGAACGCCGACGAAGGCGAACGTAGCGCCGTCTCCGGTGCCGCTGATATCGAAAACCGACTCGTCGATAATGTCGTAGAAGATGACCAACAGCCCCATCCCGGCACCCAGGAGCGCGTAGAGCGCGACGATCGCCTTAACGTACGCCTGCGTGAGCGGTTCCGTGAGCAGGTCGGTGATCGACTCCTCGTCGACGGCGGACTGCGTGGGCTGTCCCTGGCTGGGGGTGTCTGCGTCGCCTGCGGGGGTTCCCTCCGCTTCGATGTTCGAATCTGACATGGTAACCGACTCCCATGTCTGACATTCATCCTTTCTGATAAGACTTTCACTTGCACTGATTTGTGTTCCAAAGTCGCGACTCAGTTGGAACCGTTGTGCATTAGGAATAGCGGATGAACCGGCGTCGGAATCGCGTATCGAAACGAGACGCAGTTAGTAGCCGTGGTCGGACGAGACGAACTGTTCGGCTCGCGAGCGCTCGGCGCGCTGCTGGTTGATCCAGCGCCGAAGGTCGGCCGCGAGTAGGCCGGGACTCTCGAGGCGGAACAGTCGCGCCGAGATCCCCATACCGGTCGGCGAACGGATCATCGCGATTAGGGCCCACATCGTCCCGGCCGCGAGCGAGCCGGCGGCGGAGAAGGTCATGCCGAGGGTGAAAAACGTCGCCCCGTAGACGAATCCGATCCCCATCGACGGCAGGCTCGTGCCGAGCGGGACGCGGGCGGTCGCGTCGCGCAGCGTCGGTGCGAGAAAGACGATCGAAAGGCCGCTGCCGATCATGAAGATTAGGTCTTGCCACATCATGGAACTAGTTACTCGACGTCGAGTTAATAACGTTCTCGGTCTCGAAATCGGTTCTGAGGCAGTATATTCGCTGTGTACGACCAGTTCGGCGATCGACCTGTTGATTCGAATGCGACGGAAGCCGGTGTTTCGAACGACCGGTTCGGAGTGCTGTCTCCGCGCGCCGGACGGTTCCGCGTGCCCACGGTCTGATCGTTCGGCGCGTCTGGTGGTCGTCCGCTATCGTAACAATTGAACGTCAGTGTACACCCAATCGCACGATGGCTGTGCGATTGGTGTGTAAACAGGTTCAGTTGGTACTAGATTCTTCGAGCAGGCCGCTTTGCTCGAGGACGCGGCGGCCGGACTGGACGAGCTGGTGCTGGTGTCGGCGGCCGGTCTGGTTGTAGAGGTCGCCGTCGCGTTTGACGATGTCCCCGTCGACCAGCACGGTGTCGACGTTTTCGACGCCGGACTGGAAGACGATCGTTTCGACCGGGTTGTGCGATGGCACCGTGTTGATGTCGTCCGTTCGAATCATGGCGATGTCCGCGCGTTTACCCGGCGTCAGCGAGCCGACTTCGTCCGCGAGGCCGAGTGCGCGTGCACCCTCGATCGTCGCGAACTCGAGGGCGTCGTGAGCGGTGAGCGAGAGTTCCATCACCTGTTCGCCGGCTTCGACGGTCGGCTGGTTGTCGAGTGCGCGCTGGGTCTGGAGCGCGGTTCGGGTCTGGGTGAACATGTCGCCGCTGACGTTCGAGACGATGTCGACGCCGATCGAGGGAACCGCGCCGCCCTCGAGCGTTTCCCGGAGCGGCGGCATCCCCATGCCCATCTGCATCTCGACTTCGGGCGTGATCGAGACCGAACCGCCGGAGTCGCCGATGAGTTCGAACTCCTCGTCGGTGAGGCGGTTGCCGTGGACGTAGTTCAGATCGTCGCCCAGGAGGTCGAGTTCCGCGAGCGTCTCGACGCCGCCGGGGCCGAGCGAGCCGATGTGCATCGAGGCGGGGATGTCGAGTTCGCGCGCGAGTTCGATGTCGTGGGTGACGACCTCGTCGCTCGAGTAGTCGGGACCGCGAATTCCCATCGCGAGCGTGAGCAGGTCGTCCTCGTCGGCGTCGGCGAATCGCTCGTCGTGCACTCGACGGATATCGTCCGGGTGGGGCTCCGTGCTCTCGTCCCACCACGTTTCGTTGTCGTCGCCGGGCGTTCCGTGGGCGAAGACGGCGCGGATGCCCGCGTCCTCGAGTCCATCGATCGCTCGGTTCGTGTGGCCGGGCGAGTTGGCGACGTGGAACCAGTCCATGACCGTCGTCGTCCCCGCGTTCAGTTGCTCGAGTGCGCCGAAGAGGTTGCCCAGGTAGACGTCGTTGGGCGTGTAGTGGCTGCTGATCTCGCCGAGCATCGTCTCTAAGTACTCCATGAACGACCAGTCGCCGGCGACGCCGCGGACGCCCGCCTGCCAGGTGTGGTGGTGGGAGTTGACGAAGCCGGGGAAGACGATGGCGTCGCTGGCGTCGATAGTCTCCGCGTTCGGAGCGTCGATATCGTGGCCGATCTCTTCGATTCGGCCGTCTTCGACCAACAGGTTCGCGTTCTCGAGAATGCCGTACTCCTCGTCGACGGTGACGATCGTGCCGTTTTCGATCAGGAGGCGTCCGTTCTCGAGTCCGTTCCCGTCGTTTGGTCCCTTTCCACGACCGCGTCCGCGCCCAGGGTTGTCCTCGCGTGCGCTGCCGAGGCCGGCGAAGGAAAGCGCCGCCAGTGCGCTACCGCTGAGTCCGAGGTAGTTCCGCCGCGAGACGTTCGAGTCGGTTCCGTTGTCGTCTGCTTGCATCGTTGTTCTCACCCGACTGTACCGCCCGAGTGGAGTTGGAATTTCGTTCGGTATATTCCAACTCGTCGCCGGGGCGTGACAGATGCCTCGAGTGGACGGATTCTGCGCGGTCCGACGACCGAAACGACTATGAGAAAGACGATGGAACGTTTACATGTATTGACGATGACCGCGTACGCTGCCCGCTCGTCCCCCGTTCGATTCGCGCTCGAGGCGCTCGCCCTCGCCGTCCTCTCCGCCGTGTTGCTGGTCGGCGGGACGCAGTCCGGACTCGTCGTACCGACGCTCACGTGGATGACGCCAGTCATGGTGATCGCGGGCATCGGCTCGGGAGTACTGTTCTGGCGGTATTCGACCGACAGGGTGCGGGGGATCGTTCACCCTCGCTTGTCCGGAAACGGCCTCGTCGCAGGACTGCTCACCGTCGTCGCTGCCGGCGCGCTCTGGGTCGCGTTTGTCCCGCCAGTGTACGGCCGCGATCTGGTGTACGGCGTGTTGGCGCTCGCCTGGACCGCGTTTGTACTCTCGAGTATTGAGTAGCTGATTCTGTCAGAATTAGTACTCAGTGACAGTTTTCAGACGTCGTGCTGAATACAGACCGCGCTTGTACAGGTGGTGTCCGGATTGCAATCTTTCAATCGATCAGTACAGGTCAAAGAAGTAGCGGAGCAACGTCTAAACTCTCAAATATGTGCCAAGAATCCCACGTCGGATACAGCGGGGCAGACTCGCCTGCCAGTCAAATCTCTGCCGGATCGCTTATTATTTCTCCATCCTCCTCCACCGACAAGCTATATGAAGTTGCTCCAGAAACATGGACATCATATATCACTTCATCGTCATGGAGAAGCTGAAACCTACACGATTCACCGTCTATCTCACGGTCAATACTGAGGCTTTCACCTGGTTCGATACTAAATTTTCCGTCTCGACAATCGGCTTCGAGGATAAGCTTGCTACTGAAATCCTCGTTAACATATATTGACACCAGATTTGCTCCTGCCGGCCATACTTCGTTATCTCTGTCAGTTTGGGCGTTCTCCTCACTCCCTTCAATACACCCTGAAATGCCTATCAGGAGAGGTGCTGTTGAGAGCAGTATGCGTCGTTTCATATCATTATTCTTGAAAAGATTGCATAAGTACTTTCTTCTAGGTCAGACAGCAATCTTGGTTCTCCTATTTGGTCAGTTTGTGCTTTTATTCAAGCGCTCTGCTAACACTATACCTATCTAATAAAAACAACAGCGTTAGCTTCGCGGATCTACTGAGCGGGTGGTTCACTGGATTCGATGGGAAACAAACGAATCCCTCGTGCTGCACACATCTGCATACGTACCTTTTTGCGCCTCGGGATTCCTCACTTCGTTCGGAACCTCTCGTCTGCTCACGGGCGCGAAGCGCCCGTTCGCACGGCTCGCGGGACCTATGGTCCCGCGCTGGGCGCAAAAATCTACGCTAAAAAGGCCGCTCGCTCCCGTTGGTCGCTCGCGGGTGCAGCGCTTGTACTCCGACCGCAGCGGTAACGCTTCAGCCTGTACTGAGCGATCACTACCTTCGCAGACCGAGCCAAATGTCGTGCAACATTCGCGCTGTGGGTTCAGCAAGGCTCGTTCGACCTGTCCTGAAATTGGTAGAAAGCACGTGCAAGATACAGAGGATGAATGCAGCACGGTGGCCGTGTTCATTCCGTTCCCGATCTGTTGAATTGGCTGTGCTACTCGAACTGTAAACCTGTCATATTACAATCTGAGAGAAGAACCATAGCCTAAACGACAATCGCACTATATATGGTCCTTACACCTGATGAACTTTTCTGGGTGATAATGGCTTCAACTTTCAAATCATAGCTCTACTAGAGATGCTTGATTTTACTACAGAAGCTCCAAAACAACATAGATACCTGCAAAAGATGCGAAGACAAAGCCAAATATGAATGTATTAATTGCTGTTTTCTGTAAACTACTAATTTTGTCTCCAGTATCTTTATCAAATATATACGCTATTTTATCAGAAGTTATTTCAACATCTTCACGATCTTCCGTTTTGCTTTCACTAAATATTCCAATGACAGATATCCAGTCACCTGGCCTTATCGTGCCTTCACTAAATCGCAACCTGTCTTTGAATTCAAAGTTTGTTGGATCGAACGGGATCGGGTCTCCTGTGACTGTAGTCGGGACTGAGGATGAATCAGATATTGTGTATCTCGAATCGTGTGTGAGTGAAATCTCAGAACCATTTGAATGTATATGAGCCGTTCCGGTATGATCCTCAAGCATGAAATCAACGGCTCCTTTTCTGTTTTGCAAATCTTTCCAATAGTGGTCGTTTTCTGGATCTGCACTATCTCTTGAAGTCTTAGAGATTTTATATTCATATGCAACACATTCTTTGTCTTCGATTGGGGATTTTATCGAATTATCATAGCCTATAACAGTCCCACTTATTTGTACCATATCTCCCCGAGATAATGCTGCTGCTATCGATATTTCATCTGATTTTTTAATCGCTCTCAATTTTCGAAATGGTTTGATAGAATACGCAATCATCGTGATCCCGGCCGACAGGATTACTATAACAGTGATGATTTCATTCATACTCCTGTTACTAAGGGATACCTGCCAATAGATATCTTGCTCGGAACGAGCGATTAATCGACTCGTCTCTGCCGTCCAGCTGTTGTAAAAGCCTCAGCCCGTCTCACCACCTTCGTCTTTCGAGAGAGCAAAGTCACTATCGACGATCTTGACGATACTGGCAGTAAGAGATTGTATATGCGATCTGAATAGTCGGCCTTCCTCGAACCCTCTGTGCAAGACTCGCGCTGTGTATTCAGCACGATGCTACGAACCCTAATCAAATCTAATAGAACGGTCGCCGGTCAATAAGCTGAATCAGTGTCCACTCGTGTCGATCAATCGTCGGCCGTCATCCCCATCGCCTGCACGACCGGGTCGCCCGTCTCGCTCGAGACGAACGTCGTCGCGAGCCAGGATTCGGCCTGGGTCAGGCGGTACTGCAGCGTCGAGGTCGGAATCTCCTCGATCTCGGCGATCTCCTGAATCGAATGACGTCGCGGACTGTCGTAGTAGCCGTACTCGACGGCCAACTCGAGGGCTTCGCGCTGTTTGTAGGGTAACTCCGCCTGCGTCGCGTGCTCGTCTGGCCACTCCTGTGCGCCGCTGACGCGTTCGAACTCGAGGGTGAGACCCTCGCGCAGGTGCTCGTTGAGTTCGTCGTAGATCGGCCGCACGGCGGCATCGTCTTCGGCGAGAATGCGCCACTTGTACTCGTGGCCGTGCTGTTCGGCCCGACAGAGGACGCCGTCCTCGAGGTGCGTCGCGGCGAGGTAGGGGACCGATCGGCAGCCGTCGCCCTCCGATTGCCGGGAGTAGATGAGCCGACGCGTTGGCCGTTCGGCGAGGGTTTCGTAGGTCCAGTCGATCGGACAGCCGCCCATCCCGCGCACGCTCGAGCACCGAGAGAGGTTTGCCAACCGATCGTCGTAGACGGTGAGCGCTTCGCGCGGTCCCGTCACCTCGTCGAGTCGCCACATCGTCTCCGCGGTCGCGTGACAGGAGACAGTCCGCGCGTACAGGCCCGGATGGTCGATAAAAGCGTCCATCAGGTGATCCGCGCCCTGCTCGTAGGTGATCGTAAAGGCGAATTCGCGCATACGAATCCCAACGCGGTACGGCGGTATCAACGTCCCGTTGGCATATCCCAACTCCCCGCTCGCACGCTCGTCGTCGAGAGGCTAAACGGAGTCAGCGCTCCTCGAGCACGCCGTCTGCGACCAGTTCGTCGCGGGCCTCGGCCATCGAGGTGACGACGACGTCGCAGTGAGGTTCGACGGCCGGTTTCGGCTCGAAGCCGATCGCGAGACCCGCAACCTTCAGCATCGGCAGGTCGTTCGCGCCGTCGCCGATCGCGACGCAGTCGTCGAGGTCGGCCCCGACGTCGCTCGCGAGATTCTCGAGGGCGGTGTCTTTGGTTCCCTCGATGAGCGAGCCCGTTACATCGCCAGTTAGTTCGTCTTCAGTGTCGTTCATCGGCAGCTGATTCGAGACGATGTGATCGACCGAGACGCCCTCGCGCTCGAGTGCGCTCGCGACGCCGCGTTCGAACCCGCCGGTCAGAATCGCGGTCGTGACGCCGGCCTCGTTCAGTTCGGCGATCAGCTCCGCCGCGCCCTCGCGGAGTTCGACCTCGTCGAAGGCGGCCTGGGCGTCTTCAGCGGGAAGGCCCTCGAGCAGCGCGGCCCGCTTGCGGAGGCTCTCGGCGTAGTCGATCTCGTCGTTCATCGAGGCCTCGGTGATCTCGGCCATGTCGTCGGCGACCCCACACCGGTCGCCGAGCAGCACGGTCATCTCGGAGTCGGAAAGCGTCCCGTCGAAGTCGAAAGCGACGACTGTCATCGTCCGCCGGTTGTGCGGCCCCGAATAAACCAGTTCAGGTTTCGTCGCGCACGCGATTCGTTCGAGTGGATACCGACGATACAGGTCGCTTCGAGACCCACAGACTATTTAGCGTCTCGACTACTCCTCACTGCTGTGTCAAATCCGGACGAGCGGGTAGGGGATCGGTCCGGATCGAGTGGCGACGGGACCGCCGATTCGTTGCCGGACCCCCTCGCGGCGTACGACGAGGGCTCCTTTTTTCGTCAGTTAGTGGCGAACACCACCGAGGGGGTGCTTACGATCGCCGAGGATCACACGATCGTGTTCGCGAATCCGGCGATCGAGGACATTCTCGGCTACGCGCCCGACGAACTTATCGGCAAGTCGAAACTAACCGTCATTCCGGAGCGGCTCCGGCAGGCCCACGTCGCCGGACTGGAGGCGTACATCCGAACCGGCGACAAACACATCGACTGGGACGGCGTCGAACTCCCGGCGGTACACAAGGACGGACACGAGGTCCCCGTATCGATCAGCCTCTGGGAGCATCCGCGAAGCGAGGATCCCCGGCTGTTTACCGGGCTCTTCCGTGACATCTCCGAACGGAAACTTCGGGAACGGCGGTTCGAGGCCGTCTTCAACAACACCTACCAGTTCACTGGCTTGCTCGACCGCGAGGGAACGCTGCTCGAGGTCAACGAGACGACGCTTTCCGCGACCGGACTCGAGCGCGACGACCTCGTGGGAACGCCGCTTTGGGACTCGTTCTGGTTTCGGTCGTCCGACCGGGCGCGCCGTATCGCCCGTGAAGGTGTCGAGTGCGCCAGGGATGGGGAGTTCTTTCGGGAGGAGGTTCGCGTCCAGGGGGGCGACCGAACGGCGATCATCGACTTCTCCGTCCGTCCGGTGATGGACCACCGCGACGAGATCCGCTGGCTCCTCCCCGAGGGACGGGATATCACCGGTCACAGAACCCGGGAACAACACTTACACGTCCTCCATCGGCTGCTCCGGCACAACCTCCGCAACGATCTCAACGTCATCAGCGGCTACGCGGAGATGCTCGCGTCCGACGTCGACGACGAGTTTCGGGCGTACGCGGCCGAAATCGCCGCGACCGCCGCCGAACTGATCGACACGACCGAGACCGCCAAGAAGCTGGCCGACTCGACGCTCGAGCGCCACACGCGACAGTATCCCGTCGCCCTACAACCGGTGTTGTCCGCGGTCGTCGACGAACTCCGTGACGCCTACCCCGAGAGCACGATCGTCCGTCCCGACGAGGGCGACCTGCTGGTTACCGCCGACGAGCGGCTGGCGACCGTGTTTCGCGAGGTCATCGAGAACGCGATCGAACACACCGATCAGCGACACCCGGTCGTAAAACTCGGCGTCACCGCCGACGCCGAGACGGTCGACGTTTTTGTTACCGACGACGGTCCCGGAATTCCCGAAACGGAACAGACCGGTATCTTCAACGAGGAGCCGGTGACCCAGACCGACCACGGCAGCGGGTTGGGCCTGTGGCTCACCGAGTTGATCCTCGACGATTACGGCGGCTCGCTAGCGTACGACTCCTGTTCGGCGAACGGGAGTCGCGTGACGATCACGCTGCCGCGGCGGAACGACCTCGAGGACTGAGCCATTTCGCCGGAGCAGCCCTCGCAGCGGACGGATCACCGATATCACAACGCTGACTCGGCGGCCGCCTCGTTGCGGCGCGAGGTCTACGGAATGCGCTCTACGGAGCAGTGATCCTCGGTCGTGTCATTCTCTCCATCGGGGGTCCGGGAGTCGGGGTGGTCGGCCGTGGCACCGTTTCGCGTTCAGCGTGGCGATTTCGCCCGCGACCAGATCATTTATTGTCACCTGAACGGAACGAGTCGACAGCACTGAGTATCGATGCGTTCTCCGTCACCCTCGGATCGACGCGGCGATCTGGACGATTTCAGGCCGATCCTCCTCGCGAACCTCTTGCCGCTGGCCGGCGTCCTCTGGCTCGGCTGGGAGCCGGCGACGCTCGTGTTCCTCTACGGCCTCGAGATTCTGCTGTCGCTGGTGCTCGCCGGCGGGAAGGCGCTGTTCGCCCAGCGGCCGCCGCCGACGGACCGCGACGGCGTCGTCTCCGTCTCTGAGGCGAGTCTGACGGCCAAACGCGGCAGCGTCCGTGTGAGCGACTCCCTACCGCCGATCTATCCACGCAATGTTCCGTTCGCGCTCGGCGTGACCGGCGGACTCGTGCTGTACGGCGTCTTCCTCGTCGTCGTTCTGTCGCTGACCCTCGAGAGCGGTTCCGGACTGACGCGGCCGGACGTCCTGTTCGGACTCCTCGCGCTCGTCGGCGGCCAGCTCGTGGAGACGAGACGGCAGTACTTCGGCCGCCGAGAGTACGAACGCGTCTCGCCGTACGCCGTCGTCGAGACGCCCGCTCGACAGCTTTTCGTGCTGGTGTTCGTTCTGATCCCCCTCGCTCCCGCACTCGGGTCGACCGGCGTCCTCGCCGTCGTCATCTGTTTAAAGCTGCTCGTCGAGTGGTCGTCGTTCCGAGCGAGTCACGACACCGAGACCGAGAGCGCCGCCAACCGCTTCGTCGCTCGTTTCGTCGGGTGGTTCTCCGGTCCGACGGAGTCAGCCGACGAACGGGACCCCGTTCGCGCCCCGGAGACGGCGCCGGACGAACGGGTTCGTCCCGCGCGGAACGCCCTCCTGCTCGAGGGTGCCCTGCTCTCCATTTGGACCGTCGCCTTTTTCGTCCCCTTCTTCGGGACCATGTGGCTCTTCATCGTGCTCGCAGTTACGGCGTGGTCGGGCTCGCTGTTACTGTTCTGGCTTGGCGTCGTCGCGTCCGCCCTCCTGTTGGTCGTCGCGCTCGGGATTCGGGTCGCCACCCACTACCTCGAGTACGGCACGCTCGAGTACCAGCGTCGCGGGGACTACATCGTCGCGTACGACCATGTTCTGGAGGAGCCCCAGTGGGCGTCGTCGATCTACCGGCTCCGGGACGTGACGGTCGTCGGCGACCGGATAACCGATCGGTTGCTCGGGACGCGGACGATCCGGGTGACGACCGGGATCCGATCGACGGAGACCGAGCGCCGGCTCGGCCCGGTCACCGATCCCGAGCGGCTGGTCGAGGTGTTCGAACTCCCGGTTGCGACGACCGATCTCGAGCCGGTCAATCGTCCGCTCGCGGCCGGTGCCGTTCTCCTCGCCGTCGGTATCGTCCTCACGGCTGCCGCGTTTCTCGTCGCACCCGGTGTCTCCGTGGACGCTCGTCTCGACGCGCTGGTGTACGCGCCGTTTCTCATGCTCGTGCCGGCGGGGCTGTGGAAGCTGGCCTGTCGCTAGTCGGGTCGGTTGCCCGTCCACCAGCGAGTCGTCGTACGAACGATTCGGCGGGCGGTGCCGGGAGTCGCGATCGAAGACACTCTTCGAGACGGAGTCCCGAACCACAGCTAATTGCTCGGCGGTATCGACTGATTTCCCGCATCTCCGTGAGACGATATCGCACGGGTCTCCCGGGACGAACCCTCTCACGGGACCGACAGTCGTTCGTCGAGCGAGGGGTTTGACTGTCTCGAGCAACAGTCGATGGTGCTCGGGTAATTTCAATCCAGCGGTGGAACGATCGAACTGGATTTTCACCTGTCTGATCATCTCCAGTAGCGGCTATGACACACACACGACGAGCGATACTCAAGTCGGTCGGTGCGATGGGCGCGATCAGCGTTGTCAGTGGATCCGCGCTCGGACAGCAGCAGGGACAGGAGCCCTCGACGGGCAGTGTGCTTGTCAGCGTCGCCCACTTCTCGCCGGACGCGCCGCCCGTGGATTTCTACTTCAACGATTACCCCATCGCGGCGAATATCGGCTACGACGAGATGACCAACTACGTCGAACTCCAAGCCGGTACGTACTCCGTTTCGCTCGCCGAGGCCGGCGAGACTGAGCGACACGGCAACATCATGTTCGATCTCGAGCCCGGTTATTACACGGTTATGCTCTACGGACTCACTGAGATGAACTCGCTGCAACTGGACAGTCGATTCGAGGCCACGTCGGAGTATCAACTCCCGGAGCAGGGACAATCGGACGTGGGACTGGTCCACGTGTCGCCGGATGCGCCGGCCGTCGACGTCGTCGTCGACGGCGAGACGGTGCTCTTCGAGTCCGTCCAGTACGGCGACGCAACGTCGTATATCGACCTGCCCGCGGGGACCCACACGATGGATCTCATCCCCTCGAGCGAGAGTCCCGCCGAGACCGAGGACGCTGTCACTGATACCGACTCGACGGTCGAAGGTGAACCGATCGACGAGGCGTATCCGATCCCCGGGGACGATCCGGCACCGGAACCGGACGGTGGGGATACCGGCGAGGGCTATCCACCCGAAGCACCGACTGGACCCGAGCCGTATCCACCGGAGTCGGACGATGGCTACCCGGACGACGGCTATCCGGACGACAGCTATCCGGATGACGGCGACTCGGACGGCGACTACCCGGACGATGAGTACCCGATCGAAGAGCCGACCGAACCGGAGGACGTGCAACCGACCGATCCGGAGACGTCGGACCCGCTCTTGTCGTTCGAGTTCGAGTTCGCCTCGCGAGCCGTCTACACGTGCTGGATCATCGGCTATGCGGATGTTGGGGCACCCGAGGATCGACAGCTGTCGGTCAGCATCTTTCGAGACGGTCCGACGATGGAAGGCACCAGCAACTACTGATCGTTACCGCGTCGGCCGTGAGTCCACTGCGGACAATTTTTGCCACGCCTCCCAACAACGGAAGGGTTTACCTGCTCCACACGATTGTCTCGCGCATGAAGGTTCTCGTCACGGATCCGATCGCTGATGCGGGTCTGGACGTACTCAGAGATGCCGGCCACGAGGTCGAGACAGGCTACGAACTCGAGGGTGCGGCCCTCCTCGAGGCGGTGTCGGACGCCCACGGACTGATCGTCCGCTCGGGCACCGAAGTCACCGACGAGGTCCTCGAGGCGGCCGAGGAACTCGTCATCGTCGGCCGCGCCGGCATCGGCGTCGACAACATCGATATCGAGGCTGCTACGGACGAAGGCGTTATCGTCGCCAACGCTCCCGAGGGGAACGTTCGCGCGGCCTCCGAACACACCGTCGCGATGACGTTCGCGGCCGCGCGCTCGATCCCGCAGGCCCACATCCGCCTGAAGAACGGCGAGTGGGCCAAAAGCGAGTATCTCGGCGCCGAACTCGACACCAAGACGCTCGGTGTCGTCGGCCTCGGCCGCGTCGGCCAGGAGGTCGCCAAGAAACTCGACTCGCTGGGCATGGACATCGTCGCCTTCGACCCTTACATCTCCGAGGAGCGCGCCGACCGCCTCGGCGCCGAACTCGTCGACTTCGAACCGTGCCTCGAGCGCGCCGACTTCCTGACGATCCACACGCCGCTGACGCCCGAGACGGAGGGGATGATCGGCGAGGACGAACTCGATCTGCTCGAGGACGGCTACATCGTCAACGTCGGCCGCGGCGGCATCATTCAGGAGGACGCCCTCGCCGCCAAGGTCGAGGACGGCACGCTCGCCGGCGCGGCGCTGGACGTCTTCGCCGAGGAACCGCTCTCGGCGGACTCGCCGCTGCTCGAGCACGAGGACATCATCGTCACGCCCCACCTCGGCGCGTCGACCGAGGCCGCCCAGGAGAACGTCGCGACCTCGACGGCCGAGCAGGTCAGCGCCGCACTCGTCGGGGACCCCGTCGCGAACGCGCTCAACGCGCCGTCGATCGACGAGGCCGCGTTTCCCCGCCTCGAGCCCTACATCGATATCGCCGAGACGGCCGGCAAGGTCGCCGCCCAACTCCTCGAGGGTCGCATCGAGGACATCGAAATCTCCTACGAGGGCGACATCGCCGACGAAGACGTCGAGTTCGTCACCGCCAGCGCGTTGAAGGGCGTCTTCGAACCGCTCGAGTGGCAGGTCAACGCCGTCAACGCGCCCCAGATTGCGGAGGACCGCGGCGTCGACGTCACCGAATCGAAAACGCGGCAGGCCGCGGACTTCCAGAGCCTGATCTCGGTGACCGTCAGCAACGACGACGACGAGGTGTCGGTCGACGGCACCCTCTTTGCGGGCGACGACCCGCGGATCGTTCGCGTCGACGGCTATCGTGTCGACGCCATCCCTCACGGAAAGATGGTCGTCACGCGCAACACCGACGAACCCGGCGTTATCGGTCTCATCGGCTCCGTGATGGGCAAACACGGCGTCAACATCGCCGGCATGTTCAACGCCCGCGAGACCATCGGCGGCGAGGCGCTGACGGTGTACAACGTCGACAGTCAGGTCCCCGACGAAGCGAAGGAGGAACTCGAGGAAGACGACCGGATCATCGGCATCAACTACATCACGCTGAACGGACAGGCGTAGGGACGGTTCGGCGGCCATCGATTCCGTAACGAGCCGACCATTTCTTGTCTCCGAAATTGTATTTCTCCCACAGTAATGTCTCTCGAGCGTGACGATGCGACCGGATGCTCGACTCGTTCCCCCGTCCCGCTGCCGAAATGGTCGAACTCGTCGTCGTTTTCGCACTCGTGACGGTCGTTTTGCTGCTGCTCGTTCCGTTCGTCGGACGGATGGTCGGGTATCTGTTTACCGCAATCGCGGTCGTCTATCTGTTCCGCCGCGCGACCGATGTGTAATCGATGACCGGCGAGCGATGGACGTCCGCGGAATCGAGCGCGTGACGTCTCAGTGCTCGCGACGGAGGTCTCGCGGTCACCGTTTCGCGTCGGGCTTCGGGGGCAGCGTCTGGAGACAGTTCCGGCAGTAGGTGTAGTAATGGTCGTTCGTCGTTCCGCAGGCGCGGCATCTGACCGGCTGATCGATCTGCGTGTTGGAGCCCATCGCCGACGCTCCGGTCTCGAGGCCAATATCGGGTGCGCTGACGTTTGCAAGCCTGAACGGGAAGCGCCGGTCTCGAGACCGCGACCGTCCGCTGGGTTCCCGACAGGTCCGATTGCCAGTACGCGAGGTTATTCCCTCCGGGAACGTAGTTCTCGGAGAGGCGAACCCAATGTCACTCGCATCCCACCCATCCGAACCCCGATCGACTCCGAGTTCCACCGCCGACGCAGCGGAGAGTCGGTGGATGCTGCGCAAGGGGCTCGGTCTCGCCGTCATCTCGATCTTCGCCCTGCTCCTGTTGACGATCGGGCTCGAGGTGCTGTCCGGGTTGATCGTCGTGCCGTCGGATGCCGGGCCGCTCGCTCTCGGACTCTGGCTCGTCGCGTTGTCGCTCGTCGTGATCCTGTTCGCGCTGCCGTCAGAGGACGACGAACGGAGCGAGAAGCGGCAGGCGAACTGACGATTTTTGAACCCGTACGCGACTCGAGACCGTCGCGTTCGCATCCAGCACGAATGTCGGCAAGCCGAGGGCGACGACCGAGACGCGATACCGTGACAAAAGACCTATCGGCGTCCCAAACCATCCCTCGTCTATGGACGACGACGTTGCGGTCGACTTCGGCGAGGACGGACTCGTCCCCGCCGTCGCACAGGACGCCGAGACGGGCGAGGTGCTGATGCTCGCCTACGTTTCCCCCGAGGCGCTCGAGCGCACGCGTGAGACCGGGACGGCCCACTACTACTCCCGGAGCCGTGACGAGCTCTGGCAGAAGGGGAAGACGAGCGGCCACACCCAGGCCGTCGACGAGGTCCGCGTCGACTGCGACGCCGACACGCTGCTCTACCTGGTCGATCAAGCGGGCGGCGCCTGCCACACCGGCCACCGGTCGTGCTTCTACCGGACGATCGAGGGCGAGAACGTCGGCGACCGAGTGTTCGATCCCGACGCCGTCTACGACGACTAATCGCACATGAGCGAACGCGTCCACCACTCCGGCGCGGATGCGAGCCCAGACGAACAGACGCCGCTCGAGGCGCTCGAGGCGGCCCGCGAACGCTTCGAGCGAGCGGAAGCACGGATCGAAGACCACGGCGGCGAGGCCGTCACCGACGCGGCCGAGGCGTATCGGGACGCGACGGACCTCCTCGAGAACTACGTCGACCGAGCGACGGGCACCGGCCGAGAAAACTTCCAGGCCTACGTCCAGTTAGAGGGGAAGTTCGACTCGCTGGTGACGAGTCTGCCCGACGATCTGAAGGGCCGCGAGGCGTTCGAGGCGGCCCTCGACGCGATCGACAAGCGCCGGCTCAGCGAGTCGGACTTCGAGCGGGCACACGACGCCCTCGAACCGGCGGCCCAGTACGCCGAACTGCTCGAAGAACGCGAGGCCGCCCGCGAGGCGATCGACGACGCGCGGACGGCGGCCGGGAAACGTTACCGACGACTCGACGACGAGATCGCGGACCACGAGCGACTGCTCGAACTCGCGAACGCGGATCTCGAGGCTCCCGTCGAGGAGCTTCGCGAGCCGATCGAGAGCTACAACGAGGCGATCGACGCGGCGTTTCAGGCGTTTCGACTCGAGGCATCGGCCCGCGACGTGTTCGCCCTGCTCGACCGGAGTCGCTGGTACCCCTTCGTCGACTACCAGCAGCCCCCCGACGATCTGGCGGCCTACGTTCGAGACGATCCGGCCGGCGAGTACACGATCCCCGAGCTACTGGAGTACGCGAACTACTCGCACTCGAAACTCGACCACTATGTCGCGAGCGCGGACGAACTCAAGCGGCGGGTCGCGACCCAGCAGACGTTCCTCGACGGGATCGACGCCGAGCCGCTGACGATCGAGTGGCCGCCGGACGAGGCGGGGGTCCTCCGGCGGCGGACGCGCGAAATGCGCCCGTTCGTCGCCCGCGTGGCGGACGAGGAGTGCGTCGCGAAACTCCGCTCGATCCGTCGACTTGCGACCGATCCCGCGTTCGACTACGACCGACTGCAGACGGCGGCCCAGGCGGTCGCCCAGCTCACCCCCGCCGAACGCGAGCGGCTGGCCGACGGCCGTGTCGCCGACGAACTCGAGGCCCTGCGAACCGAGCGGGAACGGCTCGAAGCGACGCTCGAGATCGACGATCCAGTGTAGGACCATCGGGGCCGTCGCGGCTCGTTCGGGGCCGCACCGAGCGAGGCTTTTTCTCTCGCTGCCGCCTGTACTAGGCATGACCGAACGTCGGGATCAGCAACTCCAGGAGAGCGACCAGCAGTTTCGCTCGCTCGTCGATGCCGTCGAGGAGTACGCGATTTTCATGCTCGATCTCGAGGGCTACGTCGTCACGTGGAACGAGGGGGCGAGACAGATCAAAGGCTACGAACGCGAGGAGATTCTGGGCGAACACTTCTCGCGGTTCTACACCGACGCGGATCGGGACGCAGGAGTTCCAGCGAGGAACCTCGCCGCCGCTGCCGACGCGGAGTCGACCGAGGACGAGGGGTGGCGCCGCAGAAAGGACGGGACGGAGTTCTGGGCGAACGTCCGAATCACCACCGTTACAGACGACGACGGGGAGATCCAGGGCTACGCGAAAGTCACTCGCGATATGACCGACCGTCGCGAACGCGAACGGCAACTCCGGCGCGAACGCAATCTGACGGATCGAATCCTCGAGACCAGTCCCGTCGGCATTCAGGTCCTCGATGCGAACGGCGAGGTAACGCGGATGAACGAGCGCCTCAGAGACATTCTCGACGTTCCGCGGGAGTCGGCCGACGCGTACGAGCCGTCTGACAGAGTCGTCTACGACGAAGCCGGCAACCGGCTCTCGATCGACGACCATCCGTTCACGCACACGCTGGCGACGGGCGAATCCGTCTACGACCGCGTGCTTCGGATCGAACAGCCCGGCGGCGACGACCGGTGGATCTCGACGAACACCGCGCCGTTGCGATCCGAGGATGGCGAAATCGACCGCGTCGTCGCCTCCGCCGAGGACGTCACGCACCTCAAAGAGCGCGAACGGCGACTCGAGCGCCGCACGGACGAGCTCTCGGCCGAGTTGAGCGAAGTCTACGGCCGGATCACGGACGGACTCATCGCGCTCGACGAGGACTGGGTGTTCACCCACGTCAACGACCGGGCCGAGGAGATCCTCGAGACCGAGCGCGAGGAACTCCTCGGCGCGACGCTCTGGGAGGCGTTCCCCGACCTGGCCGGGTCGCCGTTCGAAACGTGCTACCGGGAGGCGATGGAGAGTCAGGAGTCGTCCTCCATCACGGAGTACTATCCGGCGCTCGACACCTGGTTCAAAGACTACGTCTACCCCTCCGAAACGGGGCTTTCGATCTACTTCCGAGACGTCACCGAACAGAAGGAACGCGAACGAGAGCGCGACCGCTACGAGACGCTCGTCGAGACGATCGACGACGGGGTGTACGCGCTCGACGCGGACCGGCGGTTCACGCTCGTCAACGACGGCTTTCTGGCGATGACGGGCTTCTCTCGAGAGGACCTGCTCGGCGCGCACGCGTCCGTCGTCTTCGGCGACGAGTTCGACGCGGTCGAAGCGGAACGATCGAACGTCGACGAGGCCGACGTGAACCCGACCTTCGAGGAATCCATCCGAACGGCGACGGGCGAGAAACTCACGATCGAGAGTCGATTCGCCGTCCTCGAGGACGATGACGTCCGCGTCGGCGTCACTCGTGATATCACCGATCGTAAGGAGCGCGAACGGATCCTCGAGGAGTCCGAACAGCGCTATCGGACGTTGGTCAACTACTTCCCCGGCGGTCTCGTGACCCTGTTCGACCACGATCTCCGGTACACGTTGGCCGCGGGACAGGGGTT
This sequence comes from Natronorubrum amylolyticum, assembly GCF_052040145.1. Lineage (NCBI taxonomy): Archaea > Methanobacteriati > Methanobacteriota > Halobacteria > Halobacteriales > Natrialbaceae > Natronorubrum > Natronorubrum amylolyticum. The sequence goes on along the minus strand of NZ_JBPPFW010000005.1, from coordinate 35,917 downwards.
CGACCGCATTCCCGTCGAACCCGACGATATCGAGGGGAAAACCGTCGTAGACGCCTGGCCCGGCGACACTGCCGACGCGCTCGAGCCGATCTTTCGGGCCGCACTCGAGGGGGAGGAAGCCGCGGCCGAGATGGAGTACGCGGATCGCGAGTGGCGCGTGCGAGCGATTCCGATCACGGACGAGCGGGGTGACGTCTTCGCCGGAATGACGATGTCGCAGGATATCACGGAACAGAAAGCCTACGAGCGGTACCTCGAGGACGCGAAAGCCCAGCTCGAGGCGGCGACCGAGGCCGGCGCAGTCGGCACCTGGGAGTGGCAGATTCAGACGGATCGGTTCGTCACCGGCGCGTCGTTCGCCCGCACATTCGGCCTCGATCCCGACGCCGCTCGGGAGGGCGTTCCCCTCGAGCGGATCACCTCGTCAGTCCACGAGGCGGATCGCGAGCGCGTCGAAGCGGCGATCACCGACGCCGTCGCCTCCTGTGGCGAGTACGAGGAGGAGTACCGCGTCTGGAACGCCGACGGGGAACTCCGGTGGGTCGTCGCTCGCGGCTACGTCGAGACCGACGAGACGGGAACTCCCGAGACGTTCCCCGGCGCGATCACGGATATCACGGACCGAAAACGCGCCGAAATCGCCCTCGAGAAGAGCCAGAAACAGCTCCAGACGCTGTTCGAACTCCTCCCTGTCGGCGTCGTGGTCGCGAACGCCGACGGCCAACTCGTCGAGGCTAACGACGCCGCCAAGGAGATCTGGGGCGGAGACGTCTTCGATGCGGCGTCGGTCGAGGAGTACGAGCAGTACACCGCACGCTGGGCTGAGAACGGTGAATCGGTCGAGTCCGGGGAGTGGACGATGTCTCGCGTCCTCGAGGGAGAGATCGTCACGGATCCGGACATCTTCGAGATCGAGGCCGCCGACGGCGAGGAACGGATCGTCATGATCCACGGGATGCCGGTCCGCGACGCGAACGGCGAGATCAGTCGCGGTGTCGTCACCCAGACGGAGATCACCGAACGCCGGGAGTACCAGCGAAAACTCGAGGAGACGGTCTCGAAACTCGAGACGTCGAACGAACGGCTCGAACAGTTCGCCTACGCCGCCAGCCACGACCTCCAGGAGCCGTTACGGATGGTCTCGAGCTACCTCCAGCTCGTCGAGCGCCGGTACGGCGACGACCTCGACGACGACGGCGAGGAGTTTCTCGCGTTCGCGATCGACGGCGCCGACCGGATGCGCGAGATGATCGACGGCCTACTCGCCTACTCACGCGTCGATACGCAGGGCGATCCGCTCGAGCCGACCGACCTCGAGACCGTCGTCGCGGACGCACTCGAGGACCTTCAGCTGCGGATCGACGAGGAATGCGCCGAGATCACGGTCGAGTCGTTGCCGCGAGTTCGTGGCGACGCCAACCAGCTTCGGCAGGTGTTCCAGAACTTCCTCTCGAACGCGCTCGAGTACAGCGACGACGAGCCGCGAGTCCGCATCGAGAGCGAGCGCGACGGGAGGATGTGGACCGTCTCGGTTATCGACGACGGGATCGGTATCGAGCCCGCGGAGACTCACCGCATCTTCGAGGTGTTCCAGCGCTTGCACAGTCGCGACGAACATCCGGGAACGGGGATCGGGCTGGCGCTCTGTCAGCGGATCATCGAACGCCACGGCGGGGAGATCCGAGTCGACTCGACGCCCGGCGAGGGCTCGACGTTCTCCGTGTCGCTACCGGCGGTGGATCGCCGGCTCGAGTGACGGCTACGCTCGTTCGAGGGCCCAAAACGGCCACTGAACCCGCATTAGTCGGCTCGTATCCGAATCGGTCAGCGCGGCTGACTGTCCGAAAAGTAGTCCTAAGTTGACACCACTCTGTTAATGTACAGCGATATCCTATCGGGTGGCGATGAGTCACTGGAACCGCCTCTTCACCGTACTGGGCGTCCTCATTCTCGCCAGTGCAGGCGGGTCGATACTGTATACGCTCGTCATCAACGGGGACCGGCCGGAAGTGGCTCTGTTGGAGGTCGTCATCGACGCGGTTCTGATCGGGTTCCCTGGAGCCGTGATGGTGTACGTCGGCGTCTGGTTGCCGACCACGACGATTCCGCCCGAACTCTATTCCCGGATCGCCGCGTGGACTGCCGGCGGCGTCGCCGCGATAACGCTCGCCGTCGGCCTGCGTGAACTCCACCCCGGCGTCGACCTCGATCTCACGGTCGGGACGCATCTAATCCTGCTGTCGATCGGGTCGGTCACCGGACTCCTGGCCGGCGTTCAGAACGCACGCACCCTCACGCAGGCGAAAGCGCTCGAGCGGAAAAACGCCGAACTGGAGCAGAAGTACGAACTCGAGAAACAGAACGAGCGACTGCGGCAGACGGAACAGCGCCTCGAGGAGGCGGTCTCGGAGCTTGAATCCTCGAACGAGCGCTTAGAGGAGTTCGCGTACGCCGCTTCCCACGACTTACAGGAGCCGCTGCGCATGGTGACGAGCTACCTCGAACTCCTCGAGCGCCGGTACGGCGACGACCTCGATTCCGACGCCGAGGAGTTCATCGCGTACGCAGTCGACGGTGCCGACCGGATGCGCGCGATGATCGACGGTCTGCTCGAGTACTCGCGGGTCGAAACGGAGGGCGAGCAGTTCGAACCCGTCGACCTCGACGCCGTACTCGACGACGTCTGCACCGATCTGCAGTTCAAAATCGAGGAGCACGACGCCGAACTCACCCGCGACCCGTTACCCACCGTTGACGGCGACGAGAATCAGTTGCGACAGGTGTTCCAGAACCTCCTCTCGAACGCGATCGACTACAGCGGCGACGAGCCGCCGCGAATTCACGTTTCGGCTGAACCATCGCGAGAGGACGGTACAGCCCCGGGGTCCGCGGGGACGGAGTGGACGATCGCCGTCCGCGACGAGGGGGTCGGTATCGATCCCGACGACCGCGACCGCATCTTCAACATCTTTCAACGGCTCCACTCGATCGACGAACAGAGCGGCTCGGGTATCGGGCTGGCGGTGTGCAAGCGGATCGTCGAGCGTCACGGCGTCCGAGCGAACAGCGTGAGACCGGAGTCGACAGACGAGCGACGTGAGTCCGTCGGTGGCGAGATCTGGGTGGAGTCCGAACCGGGTGTGGGATCGACGTTTCGCTTCACGCTGCCCGAGGAAAATCAGGCGTCGAAGAACCGGCAGCCGGGTGAAGGGGCGGTCGACAGTCACCCTCGCGACGGCTGAGCCGATCGAGAGGCGTACTCGGTATTCATCAGGTAGCGAGCAGCGGGGACGATAACTGAAGGCGACGGCCGTCCTACGACCAGTATGACCAGACACCTGCTCGTTCCGATGGACGACTCCGAACGGGCTCGAGCGGCCCTCGAACACGCCGTCTCGCTCTTCCCGGACGACGAGGTGACGGTGCTCCACGTGGTCGACGATCTCGAGGCGGGCTACGGTGGCGGTCGGCCGCCGGTGACGACCGGGGGCGGGGAGCGCATAGACGACGAACCCGACTTCTTCGAGGACGTGCGCTCGATCGCGGCCGCGCACGACAGAACGGTCGAGACGACCGTTATCGAGGGAACGTCGGCCGACGCGATCCTCGAGTACGCTCGCGAGCACGACGTCGATCAGATCGTGATGGGGAGTCAGGGTCGATCGGGCGTCTCGCGGATGCTGCTCGGCAGCATCGCGGAGGCCGTAACGCGGAAGTCGTCGGTGCCGGTGACGATCGTGCCGTAGCCGCCGGTCCGAGTAGCACGGTCGTCCAGATGCAATCCAAACCCGGCTCGAGAAGTTGACAGCCGTCGAATCACCGGGGTTTTTCGTGTGAGTCACGTTCGTTCCGGTATGGACGATCGGGTGGGGACGACGCTGCACACCGGCCTCCTCATCTCGACGACGGCCGTGATGGCGTGGCTGTCCGGTCTCCCGCTGCTCTTTCCGAGTCTCGGTCCGTCCGCGTTCGTGCTCGCGCTGTTTCAGGACAGCGACGCGACCGCGCCTCGACGGGTGATCGGCGGCCACGCGATCGGTGTCGCGGCCGGCCTCTTCGCCTACCACCTGCTCGGGGCCAGCGTGTCGATGACGACCGTCGCCGATCCCGGAACGTTCGAGGGGCTTCGACTCGCCGCGAGTAGCGTACTGGCGACGATGTTGACCGTTGCCGGCATGCTCTTTACCGATACACGCCATCCGCCGGCGTGTGCGACGACGCTGATCGTCTCGCTCGGATTGTTGTCGACGCTCCTCGAGGGAGCGTTGATCGTCGTTACCGTCGTGGTGCTCGTCGCCGCACACCAGCTCCTGCTCGCGACGGAACGAGCGGGAGCGCGGTACGAGAAGAAGTTTCGGTCGTAGCGACTCGAGTTGATCTGATTCTACCGGACTACGAGCGCTACCGCTGGTTAGTTTTCACCGTCAGTTTCGACGGGAACAGGACAGGCGTCGCGATCAATCGGAATCGAGTGCGATCAAGCGTCGGCTTTCGCGTCGGCGAGCGTTTCGTACATCTCTTCGGCTAATTCGTTCGCCCGGTCGGCGTCGCGGGCTTCGGCGTAGATCCGGACGAGCGGTTCGGTGCCCGAGGGCCGTGCGAGCACCCACGCGTCGCCGTGATCCAGTCGGTAGCCGTCGCGCGTGTTGAGTTCGGCGTCGGAGGCCTGGGCGTGGTTCGCCGCGGCGTCGATCATCGCGTCGCGTTCGGCCGTCGACTCGTACTCGATGTTGTAGCGGACGTTCGCGTAGTCGTCGTAGGGTGCGACGATCTCGCTGACGGGCCGTTCGGCGACGAGTTCGAGGAACCGGGCCGCGGTGTACGCGCCGTCGCGCGAGAGTCGGAAGGCGGGGAAGAAGATCCCGCCGTTGCCCTCGCCCGCGATCGGGACGCGCTTGCCTTTCTCCTCGAGTTCCTCGATCCGGGTGATGATGTTGGTCGACCCGATGGGGGTGAGTTCGAGGTCGGCACCGACGTCGTTGACGACGTCGACCAGTCGCTGGGAGACGTTGACGGCGGAGACGGTCGTATCGCCGGCCTCGAGTTCGGCCGCCGCGAGCGCGGCGAGTGTGGCGTCGCCCGAAACGTACTCGCCGTTCTCGTCGAAGAAGATGGCGCGATCGGCGTCGCCGTCGTGGGCGATGCCGACGTCGGCGTCGGTGGCCCGGACGAGTTGGCCGAGGTCCTCGAGGTTGTCGGGCACTGGCTCGGGATCCCGACCGGGGAAGTGGCCGTCCGGCTGGCCGTTGACGGTGACGACGCGGCAGCCGAGTTCGCGGAAGAACTCGGGGCTCGTGAGGGTCCCGGAGCCGTGGCCGGGATCGAGCGCGACCGTCAACTCGGCGTCGGCGATGGTCTCCCTGTCGGAGGCGTCGAGCAGTTCCTCGACGTACTCTCGAGTGATCCCTTCGATCTCGCGAACGCGGCCGGTCTCGTCCCAGGGTGCGACGGTGGCCGACTCGGCGAGCAACACCTGTTCGATGTCCTCTAAGTCCGAGACGGCGAGTTCGATCCCGTCGCGGCCGACGAGTTTGACGCCGTTGTACTGCGGCGGGTTGTGTGAGGCCGTGATCACGATGACGGGGACCCCCTCCCGTTCGGCGTAAAACTGTGCGCCCGGCGTCGGTAGAACCCCGAGCCGGTCGACGTCCGTTCCCGTACTTGCGAGCCCGCTCGCGGCCGCGTCGGCCAACATGCGCCCGGTGTAGCGCGTGTCCCGCGCGATAGCAACCCGCTCGGCTCCCCAGGCCGTCCCCGCCGCTTTCGCGACGCGGAGGACGAACGCGGGCGTCAGCTCCTCGTTGGCGACGCCGCGTGTCCCGCTCGATCCGAATACTTGCATGGGTCCTAGTCGGGGCGGACTCCCCAAAGGGATTCCGAAGCAGACAGAACGCTTTCGGCGCGCGGCCACGACCGTCCACGTATGGATGCTATCGAGGAGAAACGCGTCTACGGCGGCCGCGAGGGGGCGCTCGAGGTCTACGTGGCGAGTGCCATCGGCGTCGTGCGCGTCCGCGTCGCCGGCGACACCGTCGGCGAGTTCGGGCTCTGTGACCGCACTCCCGCTCGCGACATCGCCGCGACCGGCGAAACCGTTGCTATCGCGACCGACGAGGACGTGCAGGTGCTCGACATCGAGCGCGGGGATCGGGAGGCGCGCGCGGCGGAAGCCGATGCGAACGAGTCCGACGAGACGTTCGTCGGCACCGGCTTCGGTCCCGCTGTCGCCGTCGGAACGCACGGTTCGGATCTGATCGCCGCCAGTCCCGATGGCGATGTCGCTCGACTACCGGCCGAAGCGGATACCGATTCGGAACCCCACGAGTGGGAGTTCCTCGAGCACAACGGCGTCGCGACGGTTCGTGCGATCGCCGGCGGTCTCGTCGGCACCGACAGCGGCGTCTACCGCGTCCACGACGGTGAACTCGATCACGCCGGCCTCTCGGACGTTCGAGACGTCTCCGCGGCCGGCGTTCCGCTCGCTGCGACCGCCGACGGGCTCTACAAGCTCGGCAACGGCTGGATGGAGGCCCTCGAGGGATCGTTTGAGATCGTCGCGGCGGACCCACAAACCGATCCGGGTCGTCTCACGCGCGCTCACGCCGTCTCGGGAGAGGCCATCTACGGCTACGACGCCGACGCGGAGACCTGGACGGAGTACGATCGTTCGACGGAGTCGATCGTCGGTATCGGCTACGGGAAGACGGTCTACGCCGTCACTGAGCGTGGATCATTTCTCTCGGCGACGCCCGACGATAGTGCCGGCCCGTGGCGCTCGCAGACGATCGGTGTCGGGGACGTGACGGGACTCGCCGTTCCCCGAGACGAGTAACGACCCGCCGCCTGCTTCGGGATGGTCTCGTTCCAAACTCTCGTTCTCGACGAACGGATCGTCTGACGGAGATTTAACTATCTTCGATACTTTCCCCTTCCAATATGAGTGGGATACCACGCCGCCGATTACTGGGCGCGACCGGGGTTGGTCTCGCCGGCGCCATCGCCGGCTGCTCGAGCAGCACCGACGACGAGAACGGGGACGACGACAGTACTGAAGCCGAGGAGACGCCCGAGGAGGAAGAGACCGACAGCTCGACCGGCTCTTCGGGCTCGGTCTCCGGGGCGATCATCGTCGATAACCTATCCGATACCGACCAGCAGATCGACCTGCTGGTCCAGCTCGACGACGGGATCGCCGTCTGGGAGACGGAGACGATCGAGGCCGGCCGGACCGCCTCGATCGAACGCGACTGGGCGGCCGACGCCGGCCAGTTCCGCGTCACGGCCCGGCTCAACGAGGGCGACCCGGTCGACATCACGCCGTCGAACTGGAACGCTGCCGACTGCCTCAGCATCTTCGTCCGGATCACGGGCGACGACAGCATGACGTACTCGAGCAACGCCACCGACGGCAACTGTGGCGGGGCCGCGGATCGCGAGGACGACGGCGACAACGCCGAGGACGTCGACACATAGCACCCTGCTGAGCGTCACTCGGCTGTGTGGTCGGCCGCATCGGTTCCGCCGAGCCGCCTTCCGTTTTCAGTCGCGATGGGAACGCTGCCGAGTTCGAACGCTCGCGGCGCGGGAGAACGAAAACGGGTTTAGCCCCCGTCCTGTCCACTCGAGTATGACCACGATCGTCAGCGGATCCGCGTCGCAGACGCTGGCCGCTGCTCTCGCACGCGAACTCGAGGAACCGCTCGCTCCCGTCAAATACGACCGTTTTCCGGACGGCGAACTGCTCGCTGGCGTCCCCGACTTCGACGACGACCGCGCTATCGTCGTCGCCTCGACCGTCTCGAGCGATGCACACCTCGAACTGCTGCAACTGCAGGACGCCGTCCGCGAGGCCGGCGCCGAGGAGGTGGTCACCGTCCTGCCCTACATGGGCTACGGCCGGCAGGACGCGGCCTTCGAGGCGGGCCACCCCGTCTCCGCGCGAGCGGTCGCCCGCGCCGTCTCGACCAGCACCGATCGCGTGCTTACGGTCAACCCGCACGAAAAAGCGGTCTGTGAGTTCTTCGAGCCCACGGCGACGCCCGTCGACGCGGCGGGCCGACTGGCCGACCCCCTCCCCGCCGATCTCGAGGACCCTGTCTTCCTCTCCCCCGACGCGGGCGCGATCGAACTCGCCGAGACGGTCCGCGACGCCTACGGCGACGGCGAGACGGACTACTTCGAGAAGACCCGTCACTCCGGGACGGAGGTCGAGATCACGCCCAGCGACGTCGACGTGGCCGGCCGCGACGTCGTCGTCACCGACGACATCATCGCGACGGGATCGACCATGAGCGAGGCCGTCGGCGTCCTCCGAGACCGCGGCGTCGGCCGCGTGTTCGTCACCTGTGTCCACCCGCTGCTCGCGCGCAACGCCGTGACGAAGCTCTCTCGAGCCGGCGTCGAAGCGATCTACGGCACCGACACGATCGAGCGCGGAGCGAGCGCGGTCTCGGTCGCACCGGCGCTCGCGGCGGAGCTGTAACGATTCGCGTTCGGCTCGGTCGTCGGTCACACACCGATTCTCCGGCGGCTACCTGTTCGCATCGCTGAGTAAGGGTTAACTCGCATTATCGCACACGTTCGCGTAGCGATGGCTGGGGAAGACGACACCCAACGGGCAGCGGCGGTGTGCGATAACTGCGGAACTGCCCACGCGGTCCGTCTCGGTCCCGACGGGGAGATTCGCCCCATCGGAACCGGACAGGGGCCCGGCTGCACGTGCGGGGACGGCAAACTCCGCATTATGAGCGACGATACGGCCGTGCTGGAAGACGTGGAGATGGAGGAGTCGTAGTCCGACGCGACGACGGACGAACCGCCGTCGATGTGGTGTGCAGAGAGGCGACGCCGTCTCCCATCTGCGACCGTACTATAACTGTTAAGTAGATACCATCCCGTGACTTAGCTAGTCGGAATTCGTACAGGTCGCGGGCGGTTCGCCCTCGACCGCGAGCCACCGAGTCACCACCCACCTCAGATGCACGGAATCGTCCACAAGACGCTCAAGGAGTACGTCGTCGACCGCACCGACGAGGAGACCTGGGAAACGATCCTCGACCGCGCCGATCTCGAGCCGGCGCTGTACCTCCCCGTCTCGACCTACGACGATCACGAGATCGAGGCCATCCTCTCGACGCTGGCGTCGATGGCGACCCAGAACAGACGCCAGATCGAACGCGACTTTGGACGGACGCTCGCGCCCGAACTCCTGTCGACGTTCAACGCGCACGTGCGCGACGACGACCTGTTCGTCCTCCTCGAGCGCCTCGAGGGAATCATCAACGACGTCGACGCGGCGACCGACGACACCGCGCTCCCGTCGGTTTCGGGTACCCGCGACGGGGACGATAGCGTGCGCGTGACGTATCGAACCCACCGGGAGCCGACCTACTGCGGGCTGGCTCACGGCGTCCTCGAGGGAGTCGCTCGCGCCTTCGACGCGGACGCGACCGTCACGGAACAGCGCTGTGTCGACGACGGCGAGGGGGCGTGCGTGTTTCTGGTGGAACGCCCCTAGAACGGTTCGTCTGCCGATAGCTGCTCGACGGGGAGAGACCTCACCGCCGCCGACCGAGCATCGCAATCGCGAGCACGGCGGCCAGCGCGACGATTCCGGCGACGCTGCCGAAGCCGGCTATCGAATCGACGGCCGAGACGGCCCTCGAGAGACCGCCGCCGACGGTAACCGTCGTCGACTGCTCGCCGGCGGTCACCTCGTAGCGTCCGTCGTCATCGAACGTCAGATCGACTGCCGTGGTTCCCGTCTCACCGGGCGCAAGCGCGACCGGATTGGCAGTCACGACTCCGTTTGCGCTCTGAAACGGCAGCGTCCCCGCGGCCGGAAGGTCGCCGTCCGCGGTGACCGTCGCGGTCGCCGTCACCGTCTCGCCGGGATCGACGCTGTCCGGCTCGACTCGCAGATCGGTGACGGTCAGGCTCGGACTCGAGCGAACGAACACCGTCAGCCGATCGTCGCCGACGCGAAGGTCGTAAACGCCGGGTGACGGCGGCTCCCACGAAAGTCGCGTCGTCGTCCGCTCGCCGGGCTCGAGGGAGCGCTGCTCGAGCGCGACGATCTCGCCGTTCGCCTCGAGGGTCGCGTCGGCGGTGCCGGCTCGGTCGTCGACGTTTTCCATCGCGACCGGAACGGTGACCGTCGTTCCAGCGGGGACGGCCATCACGTCCCCGCCATCGGTGACGGTGTCGCTACGGGTTTCGACACCGTCCAGTTCGCTCGAGTCCCAGCGCTCCCAGGACTGGCCCGCGACCTCGATCGGCTCCGAGCCGAGTCGGTACTCGACGGTCGCCGACGGCTGGTCGAACGCGTCGCCGTGGTCCCAGCGGCTCCACATTTCGGGCGTTTCGGTGGTCTGCGTGTACCGCTCGGCGACACTTCGGACGTCGCTCCCGCCGGCGTCCTCGAGTGCCGTCAGGAAGTCCGCTTCGCTTACCGATCCGTCCTGGGCGTTCAACTGTCGGAAGACGTCCTCGAGCGTTCGATCACCGTCGGTCGCCAGCCGAAGCTGTCGATCGATCTCGCCGTAGACGAGCGGCCCCTTCACGTAGTCGGTGTCGCTATCCGCCCAGGTAGAGGGGGCGTTGAGCGCGCCGTCCGCGTACGGCGAGCGCTCGCCCCGTTCCAGGTGGTCGGCGAACTCGCCGAAGCGGATCGATCCCTCCTCGTAGCCCAGTAGCGCGCCGTAGTACTCCGCTTGCGCTTCGACGAGCCACCGTGCGTCGGCCGTCGTCTCGCCGCTGGCGAACCCCTGTCGGACGTGGACGTATTCGTGGAGCCAGACGTTCGCTGCGACCTCGAGTTCGGCGTCGGCGGCGACCCACGCGTCCGCGTCGCCGTACTGGACGCCCCGCGGTCCCCAGTTGACGTCGGTCGGGACCGCGACGATGAAGACCTCGTCGCTGCTCGAGCCGACATCGAGTCGTTCGCTGCCCGCCGCGATCGACTCGAGGATGTCGTCGGGTGTCTCCGCCAGGTCGGCCGCGTCGGGGACGACCAGCCTGATCGTCTCGCCGTCGACGGTCCGCTCGTACTCCTCGACGGGGCCGAAGAAGGCGATGTCGTCGCCGGTCGCCCCCTCGCCGTCGACGGTGACCGTCTCTTCGATGCCCAACGTGACGGATTGCGGCGTTCGGAGGGAGAGCCCGACCGAGGGGACCTGAACGACGCCCCACTCGCCGGCGTCGACGAACGTGTACCCGTCTCGCTCGTCGTGGTCGTGGCGGACGGTACCCGTTCGATCGGCCGGCATCTCGTATCGGATCGACGGCTCCCCGGTCGCCTCGTCCCAGCGGTACGTCCCGTCGGCGGTCTCCTCGAAGCCCTCGAAGCCCACGACGGCCGCATCGTCCGGGAGATCGACCTCGAGCCCGCGCAGCGGCTCCGGTGGCTCGAAGGTGGTCTCGACTTCGAACTCGCCCGGCCGATCGGACAGGTGGCGCAGTTCGGTTCGCTGGTGGAGCACGTCGTCCTCGTCGGCCATCGCACTCGGTGAGCCGTCGCTCACGCCGCTCGCGATTGCCGTATCGGAGGCACCGGACGCGTCGGGTACGGACGAAAACCCGCCCGCCCCGGCGATACCGGCCGGGAGGCTCGCTATCAGGAGGAGAACGATAACACAGACGGCGAGCCGAGAGTTCACTACCCCTCTCTGGCAAGTCCGAGATTAAGACTTTTGTGGCACGAATACTGTCTCTCCGGCGAGAATTACTGCAGAACGAGGACTCGAGGAATGCGCCTCGAGTCGTTCAGTCGCCCTCAGTCAGCTGTCTCAGCGGCCGTCAACGGTTCGGATCCCACCTTTTTCTCGTCGGGTTCGCTATCGCTCACCGCTCTCTGTTCACGGGCGCGAAGCGCCCGTTCACATGATCAGCGGGACCGAAGGTCCCGCTCGACTCGAAAAATCTGTCCGGCGAGAGCTTCGCTCTCGCTGACCATTGCCTCACTTCGTTCGGCAAGAGACCAAAAACGCCTCGCTTCGCTCGGCGGTGCTAGTCCGACGCCTCAGCGGCCGCCAACGGCTCGATCGCGATTTCCATCGTCACACCTTCGACCTCCCACTCCTTTCGGTTGCCGTTGTCGACCTCGAGAGCCCCGATCTCGTCCGCACGGACCTCCTCGCGGATCAACTCCTCGCGCTCTGCGACGAGGTCGGCGACGCGGTCGTCGTCGATCTCGAGATCCAGCGCGATCCGTTCTTCGACGTCGAGTTCGAGGTCCTTTCGCATCTCCTGGACGCGGCGGATGACCTCGCGGGCGTAGCCCTCGCTCTCGATGTCGTCGGTCAGCGAGGCGTCGACGTAGGCGACGCCGCGGTCGTCGCCGTTCAGGCCGAACGCGGTGCCGGCGACGCCGTCGGGCGTCTGGGTGACGAACGAAACCATCTCCTCGGTGATCTCCTCGTCGTCCTCGAGCACGTCCGCGACAGCTGCTTCGATCGCCTCGAGTCCCGGCTCGTCGATCCGGGCCTCGTTGAGCGCGTTCATAACCTGCCCGGCGCGGTCGCCGAAGGCTGGGCCGAGTTCGCTCATGTCGGCCTCGGCGCTGTAGTTCAGCTCGCCCCAGCGGTCGTCGGGCGAGACGAGTTCGATGTCGCGGGCGTTGAGCCGATCCTCGAGCAGTTCGGTGTGACGCTCGACGGCCTCGACGACGCGTCCGTCGTCCGCGGCGACGACGACCCGCGGGACGGGCCAGCGGAGCTTGCGACCGGCCTGCTGGCGCGCGTTCGCGCCGGCTTCCTCGATCGCACGCAGGATGGCGACGTCGTCCTCGAGCTGTTCGTCGGCCCAGTACTCCTCGACGGCGGGCCAGTCTTCCATGTGAACGGTGTCGTGACCGGCGTCGCCGGTTAAGGTGCCGTAGATCTCCTCGCTGACGAACGGCGCGTAGGGGGCGAGGAGCGCAACGCTCTCGCGGAGGATGCGGTAGATCGTTGCATATGCCGCGTCCTTGGAGCCGCTGTCCGTCTCGTCCCACATCCGCTCGCGGACGGCCTGGATGTAGAACCGCGAGACGTCCTCGACGACGAACTCGATCAGTGCCTCGAGCGCGCGGTCCTGACGGAACTCCTCGAGATGCTCGGTCATCTCGGCTTTCGTGGACTGCAGGCGAGCGAGGATCCACTCGTCGATTAACTCGAGGTCCGAATCGACGTCCTCGAGCGTCGTCTCCTCCGGATCGAATTCATCGAGGCGCATGTACGGCAGCGGGAACCGGAAGACGTTCCACAGCGTTCGGAGGTGGTTCTCCATCGTGCCCATCTCGTCCCACGAAAAGCGCATATCGTCGCCCTGCGGGTTCGCCGAGAGCAGGAACATCCGCATCGCGTCGGAGCCGTGGCGCTCGATGGCGGTATCGGGCTCGACGACGTTGCCGACGGATTTGGACATCTTGCGGCCGTCCTCGTCCAGGGCGTGGCCGTGCATGAGCACCTTGTCGTAGGGCACTTCGCCCATCGCGGCGGTACCCATGCCGAGCTGGGACCAGAACCAGCCCCGCGTCTGGTCGTGGGCCTCGAGGATGAAGTCGGCGGGCCAGAGTTCGTCAAAGCGGCTGTCGTCCGAAGGGAAGTCGAGGGTCCCCCACGAGGCGACCGAGGAGTCGAGCCAGACGTCGAAGACGTCGGGCACGCGCGTGTAGGTAGTGCCGTCCTCAGTGATGGTGAGGTCGTCGACGGTGTCCTTGTGCAGGTCGACGTCTTCGGGATCGACGTCCTGATCGACGCGCTCGGCGAGTTCCTCGCGGTCGCTGATGACGATTCGATCTTCGTCGTCGTCGCGGTCTTCGGGAGTCCAGACGGGCAGCGGGATGCCCCAGTAGCGCTGCCGGGAGACGTTCCAGTCCGGAGCCTCCTCGACGAAGTCGCGGAAGCGGTTGTCGCGAGCCCAACCGGGGTACCACTCGCTGTCCTCGATGTTGTCGAGGAGTTCGTCCTTGACGTCCGTGATCGTGATGAACCACTGGTCGGTGACGATCTGGAGGATACCCGTATCACAGCGCCAACAGTGGCCGTAGCTGTGGTGGACGGTGCCCGACGCGAGGAGTGCGCCGTTGTCCTCGAGATCGGCCGTGATCTCCGGATCGGCCTCCTTGACGAACTGGCCCTCGTACTTGCCCGCCTCCTCGGTGTAGACGCCGTCGCCGCCGACGGGACAGAAGATCGGAAAGCCGAGTTCGCGGCCGCGCTCGAAGTCGACCTCACCGTGGCCGGGCGCGGAGTGGACGAGCCCGGTGCCGTCGCCGTGGGTGTCGACGTAGTCCGCGGCGTACACCTCGAAAACGCCGTCGGCGTCGACGTGGTCCGGAACCTCCTCGGCGAGCGGATGTTCGTACGACCAGCCGATCAGGTCCTCGCCGGTGAGCTCTTCGACGACCTCGTACTCCTCGTAGCGCCCTTCCTTGAGGACCTCCTCGTGTTTGGCGTCGGCGAGGTACAGCAGCTCCTCCTCACCGTCTTTCGTCGCCCGGACCCCGACGTAGTCGCCCTCCTCGTCGACGGCGGTAAACGTGTTGGCGGGGACCGTCCACGGGGTCGTCGTCCAGATGACGAGTTTGCCTTCGCGATCGGTCAGGTCGAATTTGACGTAGATCGAGGGGTCCTCGACGTCCTCGTACTCGACTTCGTTGTTCGCAATGGCCGTCTCACAGCGCGGACACTGCGAGATGGATCGATGTCCTTTCTCGACGAGCCCGCGGTCTGCGGCCTTCGAAAAGCCCCACCAGGCGGCCTCCATGTACTCGGGACTCACGGTTCGATAGGGGTTGTCCCAGTCCATCCAGACCCCGAAGGATTTGAAGTCGTTCTGGAGTCCCTCGAGTTGTTCGTCGGCGTAGTCCTTACACTCCTGAATGAAGTTCTCCTCGCCGAACTCCTCGATGTCCTTCTTGTTCTCGAAGCCGAGTTTCTCCTCGACTTTCGTCTCGATCGGCAGCCCGTGCATGTCGTAGCCCGGGCGGTCGGTCACGTCGTACCCCTGCATCCGCATGAATCGGATGTAGACGTCCTTCAGGGACTTGTTCCAGGTGGTTCCCATGTGCGCCGAGCCCGACGTGTACGGCGGACCGTCGACGAAGAAGAACGATTCGCCGTCCTCGCGGTGCTCGACCGTCTGCTGGTAGGCGTCGACGTCGTCCCAGTAGTCGAACACCCGTTGCTCGAGGGCGTGAGGATCGTACTGGTCGTCGACCTCGTCGAACCTGCTCATGTGGGTCCAATCTCACTCCGAGAGTAAAGGGGAATCGGTATTGCGGACGCCGGCGTCGGCGTGCGGCGGACTGGAGGACGACGGGGAGCTGTCTTACTGGCGGGCGACGAGCAGTCGCGCGAGCAGTTTCTTGTAGGCGATGCCGTAGAGGCCCGCATAGAGCATCACACAGCCGATCGCGGCCAGCCAGAGCGCGACCATCGTCTCGCCCGAGCCGAGGTGCTGGATGCTCGCGTATTCGACGGCGAGACCGCCCGCCGTCAACACGCCGGCGAGGACGGTGTAGACGACCAGCGGGAGCAGTTCTGCGAGGAGTTCCGGAGTTCCCGATCCCATTGCCCCTGTCAAGCCACCCAGAGAAGGTAAATCTGTCCCTCGCACAGGTTGCGGGTTTGCCAACAGTTCTGTCACACGAACGGGTCCGTCCGAGGGGTAACGAGACCGATTCCGTCGTACGTCTCATCCTATACCGGTTCGAACCACGGTCGGAGCGAAGCTCCTCCCTGATTCGAACCGGCTTCGTCTGCGTCTGTTGCTCACGAGTGTTCGCGACAGATCAGACCGGCTCGAACCACGGTCGGAGCGAAGCTCCTCCCTGATTCGAACCGGCTTCACAGCTGTCTCTGTTGCTCACGGGTGTTCGCAACAGAACACAGGGATCAGACCGGTTCGAACCGATAGCCGTCCCAGTCTTGACTCTCGGGTTCGCGGATGCCGGCCCCGGGTTCGCGGAGTTCGTCGACGTACACCGGTTCGACCTCGTCGCCGGTTTCGATCTCGTCGGTCGTCGCCTGTCCAATCGCGCGGACCGATTCCCCTTCGACGTCGAACTCGAGGATCGCGAGCGTGTTCGGTTCGCGCACGCCGGGTGGCGTCGCCGTGCTCGTCGTCCACGTGATCACTTCAGCGGTGTACTCGCTCAGATCGATCGTCCCCACCGGTTTCGCGCCGTCGGGGCCACGCGGATGGCCGGGATAGCTGATCGATCCGTCTTCGTACCGCGTCGCGTTCATCGTCATCGTGCCGCCTCCATGATGGTCGTGATAACGCAGTTGCCGAAGCCGCCGACGTTACAGGCGAGTCCGACGTCAGCGTCGACCTGTCGCGGACCGGCCTCACCGACGAGTTGTTCGTAGATTTCGACGCCCTGAGCGACGCCGCTCGCACCGAGTGGGTGCCCCTTCGATTTGAGTCCTCCCGAGGTGTTGACCGGTAGTTCGCCGGTGTCGCGTTCGGTATAGCCCTCCTCGACTAACTCCCAGGCTTCGCCCTGCGCTGCGAACCCAAGTCCTTCCATCTGCAGAAATTCGAGTATCGTGAACATGTCGTGGAGTTCCGCGACGTCGATGTCGTCGGGGCCGTAGCCGCTCATCTCGTAGGCACCCTCGCCGCTCTCGACGACGGCGTTCATGATCGTGGGATCCTCGCGTTCGTGGACGACGTGTGTGTCCGTCGCGCCGTCGATTCCTGCGATGACGGCGTACTCGTCCGCGTACTCCTGGGCGACGTCTTCGGGACAGAACAGCAACGCGGCCGAGCCGTCCGAAATCGGACAGAAGTCGTACAGCCGAAGCGGGTCGGCGACGATCGGCGACTCGAGAATCGTCTCGAGATCGACCGCTTTCTGGAACTGAGCGTTCGGATTGTCGACGCCGTTCTCGTGGTTCTTGGCGGCGACCTTCCCGAGACTTTCGCGGGGGGCATCAAAGCGCTCGAGGTAGTGTCGTGCCGTGAGTCCGGCAAACGAGGGCAGCGTCACGCCCGTCTTGTACTCGACGGGGTGGGTAACCGAGGCGATGATGTCGGTCGTTTCAGGAGTCGATCGGTGGCTCATCTTCTCGCCGCCGACGAGCAACGTCATGTCGCTGGCGCCGCTCGCGATCGACTGCCAGGCGGCGTAGATTCCCGCGCCGCCGCTGGAACTCGTCTGATCGACGCGCTGGGTGTACGCCGGCATCATGCCCAGGTCGTGTACTAGCGCGTTCATTACGCCCGTCATCCCTTCGAACTCGCCGCTGGCCATGTTCGAGACGTACAGGTGGTCGACGTCCGTCGCATCGACCTCCGCATCCTCGAGACAGTCGAGTCCAGCCTCGGCGAGGAGATCCATGATCCAGCCCTCGCGTTGCCCGAACTGGGTCATCGAGGCACCGATGAGTGCAACTCGCTCCGTCTGCTGCTCGTTCGTTGACATCAGTGCAACTGGCCACGAACACTGCAATAAACCCCCAGTCGGTCGGACCCCGTGAATCACCGAACCGGTCGAGATAACACCCTTCCAGGCCCTCGACTCGAGTGTGCCCGCCGCCGACCGAGACCCGGCCTACCCGACCGCGCGAAACGTTATCGAATCCGGTTGTGAGCGCTGCCCGGCCCTCGTCGAGCACCGCGAGTGTATCTCGTGGGGTACCGGTCCGCTCGACGCGACCGTCCTGGTCGTCGGCGAAGCCCCCGGTGCCGGCACCCCCGACGCCGACCGCTGGCAGGGCGGCAACTG
The DNA here is from genome assembly GCF_052040145.1 of Natronorubrum amylolyticum. Lineage (NCBI taxonomy): Archaea > Methanobacteriati > Methanobacteriota > Halobacteria > Halobacteriales > Natrialbaceae > Natronorubrum > Natronorubrum amylolyticum. The sequence goes on along the minus strand of NZ_JBPPFW010000005.1, from coordinate 18,201 downwards.
GACCGGAATGGCCTACACCTCGAGACACTCAGGTCGTCGCATCCGCCGGATGCTCGCTGAGATCGGCTACGGCGACGAAGCGTACTACACGAACGCGGTGAAGTGCTTTCCGCCGGATCCGCAGGACCCGACGAGCAACCGCGAGCCGACGCCCGATGAGCGCGCGAACTGCCGCGGCCACCTCGTCACTGAGGTCGAGGCGGTCGATCCCGACGTCGTTCTCGCGACCGGGAAACACGCGACGAAGTCGGTGCTTGCCGTCGAAGATCGGAGTATCGACGGCTTCCTCGACAGCGTCTTGATGCCCGTTCGGTGTGATCGACTCGAGACGCAGCTCGTCCCGATCCTCCACCCGTCCTACCAAGACGTCTGGATCGGGCGGCTGGGCTACGAACCCGAGGAGTACCTCGAGGCGATTCGGGAGACGCTCGAGGAATATTGTACGTCCACCGACACGTAGCCATCCGTCCTTGAGTGTCATCTCCGGCCGTCCGACTCGAGCCGATGTTTCGGAACCCTCACTCACAAAACGCCCGAAACGATGGCATAAACCGCTGAAAAGAGCAGAAACCAGAAGACTGATCTCACGAGGAGTTTGCTGTGGCTCTCCTTGATCGGCGCCGTCTCGTGGAGTCGCCCCTCGGCGCGCAACAGTGCGCGGACGAGTCCGCCGTTGGGTCCTGAATCACTCATCGCTTCGATTGAGACTACTCAATACCCCGTGTTAACCGTCTCGGCTCCGCGCCGGTCGCCGAGTCGCGACGTGACTCGAGCGAACCGTGCCGATGCTCGACGCTACTCGTCGGTTGAAAACCACCACCGACAGAAAAGCGACGGTGGTGGAAGTGGTGGTTGGTCAGGATACGTGACGTGGTACAGGTGCGATACGACACCGCGCCCAGGTGGGCAATCGACTCGAGGCCGGCGTCGCTATTGAAGGGGCGTGACCGTCTCTCCCACTTTTCCTGACTTTATCCCAGTTTAATCGGTGTCTCGGGCGTGACGATCGCTGATCCGGTACTGTTTCGATTTCACACACCTTCGCTGTCTCGCGGGTAAGCTTCTTACAGTGGGCCGACACACACTCGCGTATGAGTACGATCTTCAGCCAGATCGTGGAGGGAGAGATCCCGGCACGAGTCGTGTACGAAGACGAGACGACGATGGCCTTCCTGGACGCCAACCCGCTGGCTCCGGGCCACACGCTGGTCATCCCCAAAGACGAGTACGAACGGCTGAACGACGTCCCCGACGACGTCGCGACGGATCTCTACGCGACGATCCACCGGCTGATCCCCGCCGTCGAGGAGAGCGTCGACGCCGACGCGTCCACCGTCGCGTTCAACAACGGCGAGGAGGCCGGCCAGGAGGTCCCCCACGTCCACTGCCACATCGTCCCTCGCTTCGAGGGCGACGGCGGCGGCCCGATCCACGCCATTGCCGGCGACCGGCCGGAGCTCGGAGACGACGAACTCGACGACATCGCAGCCGATATCGAATCTCGAGCCTGAGCACTTTCGGCCCCGGAGCCCGAGGTCTCGAGGTCGAGCGACGACAGCGACGACACGCCGTGACACTTTTCTCGCTCGCGCGTGAGCCTCGAGTATGCTCGCGGGTCTCGCCGCCCAGTTCCGGGCCCATCCCGTCGCCACGGTCCTCGAACTCGGCAGCGTCGTCGTCTGTCTCCTGCTGTTCGTCGGGACGCTCGCGCTGCTCTCGAGCGGCCCGCCGACCGGTCGCGGCGATCCGTGGCTCGTCCTCGTCGGAATCGGGGCCGCGTTCGTCGTGTTCTGGACGGCGCTGGTGCCGTTGTACGAACGATTTCTGTACACGTAACGGACTGCATCGCTCGAGTCGGTTGCGAAATCAGCACGGAAGCGTACTCATTTGTGAGTCCGCTTCGAACTCAGGTTGTGAAGGTAACGATCATCGACTACGGAGTCGGAAACCTCCGGAGTCTCCGACGCGGACTCGAACGGGCGGACGCCACGGTGGAGATCTCGGACGACCCGGCGCAGATCGCCGACGCTGAGGCGCTCGTCCTCCCCGGCGTGGGCGCGTTCGGGGAGTGCGTTCGCAACTCCAGACCGTTCCACGACGTTCTCGTCGAGGCGGCCGAGGACACGCCGATTCTCGGCATCTGCGTGGGGCTTCAACTCATGTTCACCGAGAGCACCGAAGGCGTCCCGGACGGCGAAACGATCGACGGACTCGATCTCATTCCGGGGCGGGTCGAACGCCTCCCGACTACCGCGGTCAAAGTGCCGCACATGGGATGGAATCAGCTCACGATCGAGCGGGAGCATCCGCTCGTCGCGGGCATCGACGGCGCTGCGTCGGAGACACGCCGAGCAGATAGATCGGTCGACGACGGCGCGTACGTGTACTTCGTCCACTCCTACGCGTCGGTCGTCGATAGTCACACCGTCGCGTCCTGTGACTACGGATTCGACTTCGCCGCTATCGCGACGAACGAGGCGGGCAACGTGATGGGAACGCAGTTCCACCCCGAAAAGAGCGGCCCGATCGGCCTCCAGCTCCTCGGGAACTTCGTCGCGTACGCCGAGGCGTATCACGGCGACCGAGTCTCCGTCCCCTAACGCGATCCGGCGACGAGACCGAACCGCGATTTTTCGAACTCCGTCTCAGATGAACGTTCCGACGAGCAGGTCGCCGTAAACCAGCGCGATCGCCAGTCCGAGAAACACCGGCACGAGAAACGGCGTCCCCGGCGAGATCCAGACCGTCTCCTTCGAAGCGAGCACCTCGAGCCCCTCCCGTAACTCCTCGGGCGAGGTGCCGTAGGCCGTGCCGTCGATGTCCGCGAGGAAGGCGTCCGCGCCCCACGGGTCGTCGTACTCGGGTGTGGCGTCGGCTTCGGGTGTCGCTTCTGCATCGGTCTCGAGGCCGTCGTCGCCGTCGGCGTCGTCCTCGAGCGTCGTCCCGCCGTCGCTCCGAACCGCTGCCGTCACCGCGCCGTCGGTCGGCGGGTTCGGCTCGTCGGGAAGCGTCGCCGGATCGCGATAGCGGTCGGGGGCGTCGCGGATGTCCGCCAGCGTGAGCCCGCGCCAGCGGAGGTACATCCGCAGCGCGTCCAGATCGAGCCCGCCGCGGGAGCGCCCCTCGGGGGTCTCGAGGAGTCGGCCGTGGGTGTCGGGAACGCTGTCCCACGAGACGGGCCAGCCGATGACCATCACGCTGTTGATCCGGCCGGCGGCGGCGTTTCGGAGCGCGAGGACGACCGGGATGGCGACGCCGATAACGACGGCGTTCGTCAGGATCGTAAACGAAAACGTCTCGATCGGGGTGGTCGTCAGGGGAAACGTCGACGAGCCGACGGCGTACTGCGGGAAAGTCGGGAACAACAGCGCCAACACGAGCAACGCCTTCGCGTCGGCGCCGCCGAAGCCGCCGAACCACCAGAACAGGTAGGCGATCGGCACGACGAAGCCGATACTCACCGCCGTCGGGAGCAGGAACTCGTGCGTCCAGGCGTAGCCGTCGGCGTTCCAGGCAAGCCAGCCGTCCCAGACCAGCAGGACGGCACCGAGGAGAGAAAGGGGGATCCAGACGCTACTCGAGACGCGTCTGGTCTTGATGTCGCGAACGGCGACCCAGGCGAAGACGGGGACGGCGACGAGCCGCAGGAGGTCCGGGGTCGTCGCAACGGCACCAACGAGTGTCACAGGCTTCCGTGCGAAGCGGGGGAGTGTTATCCTTTCGGCTCAGTTCGGATCGGTTGCGAGTTGCTATCCGTCAGGACCCGCGGTAGGGCTCGAACGGTCGATTTCGATCGCCCCGCGGATCGACCTGTCGTCGTATGCGGTATCGGTAGTGGCTCTCGACCCGGGTCAGCCGGCAGCGACGGTGCCGTGGCTCCGTTTCAGAGCGGAGGCTCCCCGTCGCTTTCGCGACGATCGTGATGAAAATGCGGCCCCAAAGTGGGGTGCATTCGTCGAACTGTGCGCTGTTGTTTAAATGACGCGGTTCTGCAGGTAGTCGAGGTGCTTTGCGTTGTAGACGATCTGCACCTCGTCGGTCTCCGCGGAGCCGATGCAGGTCAGACGGACGTTCTTATCCTCGACTTCCTCGTCCGAGAGGATCTGCTGCATGTCCATCTCGATCTCGCCCTCGTAGACGATGGCCGCACAGTTCGCACAGGCGCCTGCACGGCAGGAGAAGGGCCAGTCGTAGCCCTGAGCCTCGGCGGCCTCGAGGATGTACTCACCTTCGGCGACGTCGAGGGAGCCGTAATCCTCGTCGTCGAAGCCGGCGTCGGCGGCTTTGTCGAAGAGGTCGTCGTCGTCCATCTCCCATCCCTGGTCGTCCAGCACTTCGTAGTTGAGGTATTCTACCGTGGGCATCGTATCACGGTTCACGTCCCGCACTGGTATAGCTTGCTGTTCAGTCCTAAATTGTCTTTCAATCGGAATTGATCAGTTCGAAGCAAAGAATATCGTCATCCGTCGAATAACAGGTCGGAAAAGCGGGGTGAAAACGAAACATCGCAACCCCATCGTGCCGACAGCGGATGTCGCATTCCTGACCGTCTCGAGAACCGGGTTGTGAGTACGCGTCGATCGAATACGGGGACGTGTGTTCGGCGTTTCGGGTCGAGGCCTCGAGCGTTCGACGGCCGGTCGATCCGGAACTCGGGCCGTCGTCCGAAGACGATTCAGAAGCCGAAGATCGGGACGAACCGGAACGTGAGGAACGCGCCGACCGTCGAGATGATCGGGACGACGTTCTGCATGAGGATGACGCGAGCCGTCGTGGAGGGGTTGAACAGGTCCGACGCTTTGGGGATGTCCGTCGGCTCCTCCTCGCCGATTTTCGGTGGACGTTCGCCCTCCTCTTCGGCGGTCAACGCGCCGACGGAGACGCGAGTCTCCTCGCCGCGGGCGGCCTCAGAGAGTTTGGTCGTTCGGGTGGCCCGTCCCCAGCCGAGGCCGACGATGCTCATCGTCGCGATGACGACGAAACTGGCGGGAATCCCGATCCACGAGAGTCCGATGACGATCCCCGAACTGATGACGGCGACGACGATGGCGGCCGTCAGCGGCAGGTTCGTGATGTCGTTGCCGAGCGTGTCGAGGGTTCGACGAGCGATCGTGAAACAGCCGATCGTGACGGCGACCGAGCCGATCAGGATCAGCGTGATCATGTCCACGTCGCCGGTGCCGTAGATCGGGGCGATGGCGTTCGCGATATTGCTCGTCCCCGAGGAGAAGGCCATGAGACAGCCGATAGCGACGACGACCAGCGCGCCGGTGATCTCCCGCCGATCGGCGTTCTCACCGAACTGGAGCCGCGGAATGAGCCCCGAACGATTCACCGATACCATCGGTTGGTCGCTGCCGCTCTCCTCGATGGCGACCCACGCATTGATTTGTGGATAAAAGTATCGACCGACGACTCCAGCGACCCAAAAGCCGATGATCGGTGCGACGATCCACCAGACGACGATCTCACCGAGGACTGCAAAATTGAGTTCGCCGGTTGCGAAGCCGAGCGCGGCGATCGCCCCGACGGCGGTCATCGACGTCGAGGCGGGGACCCCGGCGTAGTTCCCGACGAACAGCGCGCCACCGATAAAGAAGAGGACGGCGACGTTCGATCGCATGGTGAAGACTCCGGGGTCGTGAACCAACTCTGTCCCCAGCGTGTCGACGACCTGCGGACCGATCGTGATTGCGCCGATAAAGAAGAAGATCGACATTAACGCGGCGGCCATCAGTTTCGTGATAACGTTCGCACCGACGGCCGGGCCGAACGCGGGACCGGTCGTCGCCCCACCGATGTTATACCCGACGAACATTGCGACCAGGATTCCCACGATGAGCAGTACTTCCGTCACAGGTAGTACTCACATGGGCAAGTCGTAAAAGCGCGTGTATTTCGGTTCATGCGGGAGACGTCGATGACTGGACGGCGTCGCTCGGCGGTCGCTGTCCGTTTGCGTCGTGGGTCATTGTTTCACCGACATTTTTCTAGAGCCAAATGCCAAAGAACTTCGCCCGCCGGTCACCTACAATAAGATAGCATGTCGATACGGATATCCTCGAGTCGATGGAAACGCTGTCTCTGGAACACCAGTCGGTTGTCCCGGAGTACGCTAACCGACGTAGAGACCGCCGTCGACAACCGATGAGACCGGCTCGCGTCGACGCGATTACTGACTTCGCGTACGGAGCGTTGATCTTTATTTCGATCGGCTTGATTATGCTGCTCGATAGCCAGACCGGACTGGCGTTCGGACTGGGGGTCTTTGCCTCGTACGTCGTCCACGTGGTCTGGAAGATGGCTCGGTTCGATCCCGACTGGATGACCAGGGCCGTCGAGGAGTCCGTCGAGAAGTCCGTCGAAGAGTCCGTCGAGAAGACAGTCGATGAAACGGTCGAGAAAACCGTCGGTGAGACGGTCGAAAAGACCGTCGACGAGACGGTTGGCGAGACGGTCGAACAAACCGTCGAAGAGACGGTGAGTGAGACGGTCGATGAGACAGTTGGCGAGACGGTCGAACAAACCGTCGAAGAGACGGTGAGTGAGACGGTCGATGAAACGGTCGGTGAGACGGTGGAGAAAACGGTCGAAGAGACGGTGGGTGAAACCGTCGACGAGACGGTCGGCGAGACGGTGGAGAAAACGGTCGAAGAGACGGTGGGTGAAACCGTCGAGGAGACAGTGAGCGAAACCGTCGACGAGACGGTCGAAGAGACGGTGAGCGAAACCGTCGAAGAGACCATCAGCGAGCAACTCGCTGAGATCCAAGAACAGGTCGAATCCGTCGAAGAGCGCGTCGACCGCCGGCCTCGAGAGGACGAAGTCGAGGAACTGGTCGAAAAATCGACCGCCGAAAAGAAAGCGGACGAGACTGAGGACTGAGACGGTTCGACGTACCGATTTCTCGGTGCAATCGCCGGACGATCAGGGTTGCATCGGAACTGATGGACGGCGGTCCGTCCGAACCGACCCGATCACCGAACGACCGTCACCGGAACCGGCGACCGACGGACGACCTTTTCGGCGACGTTTCCGACGAAGAGCCGTTCCGCCAGCGTTCCGCCGTGGCTGCCGATGACGACCGTGTCGTAATCGCCGGCTCGGTTGATGATCGCCCGGACGGGGTGGCCCAACTGGACGTCCGTCTCGAGCGTCGCATTGTCGTCGGCCGCGTCGACGATCTCGCGTGCGCGCTCGAACACGGGTTCCGCGTGTTCCGCCGCATCGACCTCGAGATCGTCGGCGAGCGAGAGGGCTGTGGCCTCCCCCCACATCGGCGACGGACCGCCAACAACGTGCAGGACGGTTATTTCGGCGTCCGGATGGGCGCGAAGGGCGTACTCGAGTGCGTGTTCGCTCATTTCGGAGCCGTCCATCGGGACGAGGACGCGTGATATCATAAGTGAACTACAGTAGTGAGGGGGATAAACGCGGCGGGCCGGGCTAATTGACGAACGGGACGAGGGTGAAGAAGCCGTAGGCCAGCAGGGTCGACATCGACGGGCCGATGATCCACATCGAGACGTACTTCATGACCGCTCGCGGATTGAACAGATCGCTCGCCTGCAACGCCTCCTCGGACTCTTCTTCACCGATCTGCGAGACCGGATCTTCCGGCTCCGCCTTGAGTGCGCCCATCGAAATCTCCGTGTCAGTGTCTCCACGTATGGCTTCTCGAGCCGTGACGGGACGGGTCGCACGGCCCCACCCGAGACCAACGATCGTCATCACGGAGGCCATCACGAGGCTGATCGGAATGCCGATCCACGAGAGGGCGGTCGTGATCGTCGAGGCAGTAAGCATGACGATGAGGGCCGCGAGCAGCGGAATATCGCTGAGTTCGCTGCCGACCGACTCCATCGTTCGGCGAGCGATGGTGAAACCGCCAAGCCCGATCGCGACCGTTGCGATGATGATGGCGGGGTCGCGACCGAGCTCGCCACTGCTTACGAGCGGGGCGACGGCGTTGGGGACGTTGCTCGCACCGGCACTGAAAGCCATGTAACAGCCGATGGTGAGCACGACGACCGTCCCGCCGAGTTCTTGGGAGGTCGTGTTCGGCCCGAGTGCCGGTTTCGGAACCGAACCGCTGCGATCGAGGGCGAGCAACGATCCCTCGGACGATTTGATCTCGAACCGACGGTTGAGTTCCGGATAGACGTAGCGACCGATCGTCGCACCGATCCAAAAGCCGATAATCGGCGTGACGACCCACCACGAGACGATCCAGCCGATCGTCTCGAAGTTGGTCGTTCCGGTCGCCAGCCCGAGTCCGACGATCGCACCGACGGTCGTCATCGACGTCGGGACGGGAACGCCGAATATATTCGCGACGAGGATTCCCAGCCCGATGAAAAAGAGCACGGCGACACCGGCCGCGAGGGAGATCTCGATCGTGATGATATCGCCCGAGAGCGTGTCCATTACGTTCCGTCCGACGGTCCAGCCGCCGAGAAAGACGAATATCGTCATCAGCGCGGCTGCCGTGACTTTTCGGATGATTCCTGCCCCCACGGCGGGACCCCACGCGATCCCGGTCGACGAGCCGCCGATGTTGAAGCCGACGAAGATCGAGGCGGCGATCCCGACCAACAGCACTGTTTCGACCATCGACAGATGGTACCGGCGTTTTCGTGAAATAAGTATTGGGAGCAGGTCGTACCGTACGCGAATTACGAGTCAACCTCATGACAAAAACACCGCGAGAACCGCTCGTTGTCGCTCGGTCCGAGTCGTGTCGTCATCGACCGGCTCCTCACACACCCCAGAAAAACGCGATCCCGAGCACGGTGGCGACCGACAGAATCAGCTGCAGCGGCGCGCCGACGCGGAAGTAGTCGCTGAACTTGTACCCGCCGGGGCCGTAGACGAACAGGTTGGTCTGGTAGCCGATCGGACCCAGAAACGCGGTGCTCGCCGCGAACATCACCGCGAAGACGAACGCGAGCGGGTTCGCACCGATCCCGGCCGCCGCGGCCGCGGCGACCGGGATCATGAGGACGACGCTGGCGTTGTTACTGATGACTTCCGTAATTAACCCCGTGACGATGTAGAACAGCCAGAGGACGACGAGCGTCGGCAAGAATCCGGCGGACTGGACGACCAGGAAGGCGATGTACGCGGCTCCGCCGGACTGCTCCAAGGCGATCCCCAGCGGAATCACACCCGCCAGCAGGAAGATGATGTCCCACTCGACGGCGTCGTACAGTTCGTTCGAGTCGAGCACGCCCGTGACGACCATCGCGACGACGCCGGCCAGCGCGGAGACGAGGATCGGGTAGATCTCGAGGGCGGCGACGGCGACGACGCCGAGCATTATGGCGACCGCGATGGGTGCCTTGTCGGCCCGGTACTCGGGTCGGGGCGGTTCGCGCGCGACGATCACGTCGTTGCGCCGGGAGAGCCGATCGAGGGCGTCCGGCGGCGCCTGGACCAGGAGCGTGTCGCCGACGTCGAGTCGTCTCCCGACGAGTCGCTCGCCGACGAGCGTGCCGTGTCGCCGAAGCCCGAGGACGGCCGCGCCGAACTCCTCGCGGAAGGATTCGGGCTCGAGGCGTTCCCCCACCAGCCGTGAGTCGAGCGAGACGATCAGCTCTGTGACGATCCCCTCGCCGTCCTCGTTCGTTATCTCCGCGGTGGACTGGGGGTTGCCGACGAGTTCGACGCCCTCGACGTCCTCGAGCAGCGTGATCGCGTCCCGATCGGTGCGAACGACGAGGACGTCGCCCTCCCGTAGGCGGGTGTCCCGGCGGGGCGCGATCGACCGCTCTCCCCCGCGGACGACCTGTACGACATCGATTTCGGGACCGAACCCTTCGGTGGCGTCGTCGACCGTCGCCCCCGCGAGCGGCGAGTCGGGAACCACGGCGACGTCGACGACGTAATCGCCCACGTCGTACTCCTCTATGTAGTCCGCTCGCGGCGGGACCCGTTCGGGAATGAGGTAATGGCCGACGAAGATGAGGTACAGCGCGCCGACCACGACGACGATAGCCCCCAACTGCGTGAACTCGAACATTGAGAACGCGTGGAGTTCGGGGTAGTCGTCGCCGAGGCGAGCGCTGATGTCGCTCGCGAGGATGTTCGTCGAGGTGCCGATGAGAGTGAGCATCCCGCCGACCTGCGAGGCGTACGACAGCGGGATGAGCAGCTTCGACGGCGACGTGTTCCCCCGGTTTGCGACGTCGGTGACGATCGGGACCAACAGCGCGACGACGGGCGTGTTGTTCAGAAAGCCGGAGACGGGGCTGGTCGCGAGCACCGTCGCGAACAGCTGTTTTCGGAGACTGTCGCCCGCGAACGCCGCCATCCGCCGACCGATTTCTTGGACGAGCCCCGTGCGGGCGATGCCGCCGCTCAGGATGAGCATCGCGAGCACCGTGATCGTCGCGTCGTTCGCGAAGCCGGAAATGCCCGTACTCGGGTCGATCCCTGTCCACGGCTCTAAGACCACGAGCACCACGATCAGCAGGATCGCGGTCACGTCGATCGGCAGCCGTTCGGTGACGAACAGCACGAGTGCTAGCCCGACGACCCCGAAGACGACGAGCATGTCCGTCGTTAGTTCGGGTCGGGTGACGGGCTCCTGTGCGAGCGCGACGAGTGCCGACATTCGGATATCACGACCCACACCGGCTCGACCCGTAACGTCTCCCCACAGCAATCGAACTGTAACGAGTTCGAACCCGTTTCCAGCGCCGTTTCAGTGGAGCGGAACGTTCGACGACGCGCCTCGAGCGGACGAGCCGACTCGAATCCAACGCCGAAGTCGGTGGCTTTAGGCGCACGCCTCGCCTGCGACCCGCTATGAGCGCCTTTCCCACGTTCGAAGTGATTCCCGCCGTCGATCTGCAGGACGGCGAAGTCGTCCAGCTCGTCCAGGGCGAGCGCGGCACCGAGAAGACCTACGGCGACCCGGTCGAGGCCGCCGAGCGCTGGATCGACGCGGGCGCCGAGTCGCTCCACCTCGTCGACTTAGACGGCGCGTTCGAGGGCGAGCGCAAGAACGGTGAAGCCATCGACGCGGTGCTCGAGACCGTCGACGTTCCCACCCAACTGGGCGGCGGGATTCGAACCGCCGAGGACGCGGTGGAACTCCTCGAGCGCGGCGTCGACCGCGTTATCCTCGGCACTGCGGCGGTCGAAAATCCCGACATCGTCGCCGAAATTAGCGACGAACACCCCGACAGCGTGGTCGTCAGCCTCGACGCGAAAGACGGCGAGGTCGTCGTCGAGGGCTGGACCGAGGGGGCCGGGATTTCGCCGGTCGAAGCCGCCGAGCGGTACGCGGATTTGGGGGCTGCGGCGATTCTGTTTACAAACGTCGACGTCGAGGGCCGACTCGAGGGCGTCGCGACCGACCCGGTTCGAGAACTGGTCGAGGCGACCGATATCCCGGTCGTCGCCAGCGGCGGGGTCGCGACGCTCGAGGACGTACGGGATCTCGAGGCGGCCGGGGCTGCGGCCGTGGTGGTCGGGAGCGCGCTGTACGAGGGGAACTTCTCGCTCGAGGAGGCGCAGAACGCAGTCGACGGCAGTTGAGGCAGTCGGGCAGGGACGTGGAGTCGGTATTTCGAACCAGTTTCTGAGGAACCGAACGACGACTCGAGCGTGCTGCTCACCCTGGCGCCGATGATTTTCGCGTCCTACCCAGCAAATTCGCTCCTATCAGTCGCTCTCCCTCGCACATGTTCGAGCCGCGGTTCGCTCGGTTCACGGTTCCCTTCGGTCACCGTTCACTTTCCGAGGCGCTTGCTTCGCTCACGCCTCGCTTTCGCTCACCGCGACTCAGCGCGCGCCGCGTGGATTTACCGGCCGGGAGCACGGCTCTCGCGTTGCTCGAGCCGTGCGACCCGGGGAAGGGCAGGCTGCCGCACGATTGCTTACCGCGAGCGACCGACGGGAGCGAGCGGGCCGACGACCGACCCGTAGGGGAGGGAGGAGTGCTTTTGGTCCAGGTTTTGCCGAGGGACGCCGCGCTGTGTGACGAAGTCACCAGCGCGGTAGACCGCAGAGCAAAAGCTGGTTCTTACGACTTCCAAAAGGCCGGCGTCAGCAACACGAGCACTGGAATAATCTCGATGCGGCCGATCCACATCATGATGATCATGACGGCGCGGGTGGTGGTGGGGAAGCCGGCGTAGTTGTCCATCGGGCCGAACTGGCCGAACGCGGGGCCGATGTTGAGGAAGATCGAGGCCGAGGCGCCGATCGCCTCGAACTCGGTGACGGCCGTGCTGGCGCGGGCGGCGTCGACGACGACGAAGACTGTCAGCAGGAAGAAGATGACGATGGCCAGCAGGACGTAGGCGTAGATGTCGCGAACCGTCTCCTCGTCGACGACGGTGTTTCCGAGGCGGAGCGGGCGCACCGCTTCCGGGTGAATCGACGTGAAGAGGTTGCGCCGGAACGCTTTGAGCGTCACCAGCCAGCGCAGGGATTTGATCGAGCAGGTCGTCGAGCCGGCCATCCCGCCGATGAACATCGAGAAGAACAGCAGGTAGGTCGCCCCGGCGGGCCACAGCCCGAAATCGGTCGAGGCGTAGCCCGTCGTCGTCACCAGCGAGACCACGTTGAACAGCCCGTGTCTGACCGTCTGCTCGAGCGTGCCGTCGGTTGCGGGATCGATCCAGAGGATCGCCGCGATGAGCGCGCTCAGGCTCACCAGCACGCCGACGTAGAACCGGAACTCTTCGGACTCGAGGGGCTGGCGGACGTCCCCCTGCGTGACGTAGTAGAGCAGGACGAAGTTGGTCGCCCCGAGGATCATGAAGGGCATGACGGCCCACTGGACGATCGGTTCGAACGCGCCGACGCTCTCTGCTTCCGGGGAGAACCCGGCCGTCGCGACGCTGGTCAGCGCGTGGGAGACGGCGTTAAAGAGGTCCATATTGGGCGCCGCGCCGAACAGGTGAAGGGCGTAGAAGGTCCCCGCGGCGAGGGCCGTCAGGCCGACGTACAGCCCCCAAATGAGTCGTGCGGTCTCGTCGATGTGCGGGCGGAGTTTTCGGACGTTTCTCGTCTGCGTCTCGGTCTCCATCAGCTGTGCCCCACCGACCATCAGGTTCGAGAGCAGGCCGATGGCGACGATCAGGATTCCGAGCCCGCCGAGCCACTGAATCAGCTGTCGCCAGAGCAAGATCGCTCGGGACTGGTTCTCGAAGTCCCAGCCGCTCATCACCGTCGCGCCGGTCGTGGTGAGCCCGCTCGTACTCTCGAAGGCGGCGTTGACGAGTCCGCCTACTGACGTCGAGAACGCGGACGCCGAGGGCGCGCCGAGACCGACGAGCGCGAACGGGATCGAGCCGATGGCGGCGACGCCGAACCAGGTCAGCGCGACCATCAGGAACGCCTCGCGCTGTCCCAGCTCCCGCTCGTCGCTCAGCCGCTCGAGTGCGATGCCGACGGCGATCGTCGCGGCGATTGCAACGACGAACGCCAGCGGGTCGTCGCCGTCGAACACCGCCAGTACGAGCGGCACGGCGAGCGGGACGGCGAGCCACTTCAGTACCGTCCCGGTGAGACTACAACTCGAGCGCCAGTCGACACGAATCCCCATCGAGTACTCGTCTCTGCGAACGGGAGGACATTAATCAGTTCGGAACGAGACAATGCGTCGTTACTGCTCGCGCGATCCGAGGACGATTCGGGAAGAGAGACGGTGCTCGAGGGTGGGATCGACGTACGGAATCGGAAGACGGTGTTGCGCTCGGGGACAGTATCGCGGGATCACTGCTTGTAGCCGTGACCGACGTAGAGCGCGAACACGTTGACCGCGAGCAGCACCAGGAACGTGAGGGTGATCTGCGGATTGCCGAGTCCCTGTGCGACGAGGGGCAGGTGGATGAAGGGGAGGGCGATCGCGACCCAGAACGAGAGGAACTGGGCCGGTCCTTTGATCGATCGGAGGGGCGTTCGGTCGGGCTGGTCGTGTGATCGGTCCGGGTCAGGGCTGGAGGGACCGAGCGATTCGTTCGAGAGCGGGGAGTGGTTAGACATCGGTTCGAGTCACCGTCCTGTATGAACGACATTCAGCCAACACATCATATAATGGGTCGAACCTTGGCGTCGTTTCGGTCCGTTTCAGGCCGGTAGTGTGTTCGAAATGACGTTTCGAAACGCCACGAAAAACGTTTAGATATTTTATAACCTCTTCTGAGGCGCTATTGTTGTTCTGACCGCCCGACGTGGTCACGATCGTCGAATCGCCGGTTGCGCTCGAGTGAGTTCGCTCATCGCGTCGGGACCCGAGCGCAATTTCCTTGTACCGGCGGCGACATCACAACGGTATGAGCGAGCGAACGGCGACCGTTACGCGCGAGACGGCCGAGACGTCGATCGAGTGTGCGCTGTCGATCGACGGCAGCGGCGACGCCGATGTGGACACCGGCGTCGGCTTTTTCGACCACATGCTGACGTCGTTCGCCAAACACGGGCTGTTCGACCTCGAGGTCGACTGCGACGGCGATCTCGAGATCGACGACCACCACACGGTCGAGGACGTGGCGATCGTCCTCGGGGAGGCGTTCGACGAGGCGCTGGGTGATCGATCGGGCATCGTTCGCTACGCGGATCGGAAGGTGCCGCTGGACGAGGCCGTCGCCGGCGCGGTCGTCGACGTGAGCGGCCGCCCGCGATTTTACTTCGACGGGACGTTCTCGCAGGCCCAAATCGGCGACTTCACGAGCGACATGGCTCGTCACTTCGGGGAGTCGCTGGCGATGAACGCGGGGCTCACCGTTCACTGCGAGGTCACCGGCGAGAACGCCCACCACGAGGTCGAGGCGCTGTTCAAAGCCCTGACGCGGGCGCTCGACGATGCGACGCGGGTCGACGAGCGCCGGACGGGCACGCCGAGCACGAAAGGAACGCTTTAGGGTCGCTCGAGGGTGCCACGGCTCTCGACGAATTCGCCTTCCTCGAGCGCGTGGTCGACGACCGCCTCGACCTCGTGTGACTCGAGGTCGTAGGCGCCGGCGGCCAGGTTCTCGACGGCAGCCCGCGG
This sequence comes from Natronorubrum amylolyticum, assembly GCF_052040145.1. NCBI lineage: Archaea > Methanobacteriati > Methanobacteriota > Halobacteria > Halobacteriales > Natrialbaceae > Natronorubrum > Natronorubrum amylolyticum. The sequence continues at coordinate 3,194 of NZ_JBPPFW010000005.1, read as the reverse complement.
CATGGGGAACTCGCGGTTTTGCAGCAGTCGGATAACCTTCCCGTAGGCCTTCGGCGGTCGGTTCGCGGACTGCTGGCTCGGTGATCCGTCGGCCGTGGCGTCGCCCGACTCCGACGAGGTGTCGGCTTGTTCGAAGGTGATCCCGCCCTCGAGCGTCGAAGCGGTCTTCGAGTCGTCGTCTGCATCGGTTTCGTCCGTCTCAGCTGCCTCGTCCGTCCCGTCCGTCCCGCCCGTTTCGTTCGTCTCAGCTGTCTCATCCGGTTCGTCCGTTTCCGGACCCGAAACGGTCGCGTTCGGACTCGAGGTCCGTCCTCGCTTCTGTGTCGACTCGTTCGCCGAGGCAACGACGGTGCCGCTGTCGCCATCGTCGTTGCCGTTCGAATCCACGTTTGCCGCTGTCTCGTCGGTCTCGGTCGTCTGGCCCGTCTCGCCAACACCTGCGCGGACGAGCAGGGGTTCGAGGAGGTCCTCGAGCTGGTCTCGACAGCCGGCACAGAGCACGATACGCCGTTGTTCGGTCTCGGTCGGCTCGAGTTCGGGCGGGAGGACCTCGAAGGTTCCGACGGCCTCGGCGTCACAGAAGTCACAGCTTCGGAGTGCACGCATGGGGGTGGCTACTGGTTGGACCCTCAAAAATCGCCCGTCAGACGCCGTGTACGGGTTCCGATCGAGTCGGAATCGGTGCTCGAGCTGGGCGTTTCCGGCCGAACTGGCGACACTGGCTGCGGTCCGCCGTCGATCGAGCCGCTCCAGCAGTCGATCACCGGACATTATACCCCAGCACGCATAGATACGCGAACGAATGTTCGACGAGATCATGGAGAAGTTCGAGGGATCCCCGAGCCAGCAGGCGGTTATTCGGCTCCTACTCGAGCGCGGGTTCTCCGTCAACGACGACGGCCGCGTCGTGTCGGGCGGCATCGAGATTCCGAACACGGGCATCGCCCGCGAGATCGGCGTCGACCGCCGCGTCGTCGACTCGACGACCGACGTCATTCTCGAGGATCCCGAACTGCGACGAATTTTTCAAAATATCTCGCAGGTGCCGAGTCTGATGGACCTCGCACCAGTGCTCGATCTGACGGTGCTCACGATCACGCCGGACAACGCCGACCAGAAGGGGATCGTCGCGGGGGTCACGGGAACGCTCGCCGACCACGACATCTCGATCCGCCAGACGATTAGTGAGGACCCGGAGTTCACCGACGAGCCCCAACTGTACCTGATCACCGATCAGGAGCTCTCCGGCGAGGTCTTCACCGCGATCCGCGAACTCGAGTTCGTCCGGAAGATGGAAATCCAGTAGTCGAGGGTCGTTTAGCGGTCGGTCGCACGCGGGTCGCTCACTCGCTCTCGCTTTCGGTGTCGACCTCGTCGGTGAACTCGTCGAGGACGGCCTCGAGCGCGCTCGTGAGCTCTTCGAATCGATCCATCGACATGGAGTCGGTCGTCACCCAGACGCCGTGGGGTCCGCGAATCACCCGCGAGAGGTAGCCGTTCTCGAACATCCGGATCGTCGCCCCGTACTCGCCCAGTTGCGTGTTTCGGTACGCCGACTGCGAGCGAAAGCCGAGTCGCTCGTGGTCCGCGAAGCCGACCAGATCGGCGGTCTGATCGAGGTCAGAGCGGAGATAGAGCTGTTCGACGTCTTCCTCGGTGAAGTAGGTGACACTCCGCAGTTCGTCGCCGACCGTGGTTCGGCAGACGCTTCGCAGTTCGTCGGCGAGCTTCGGATCAATGGCTTCGGTGCTCATACTGTCCTATACGTCACCCACGACTACTAACGTACGGGTCGAACTAACTCGATTCGAGCCTCTGTCCATGACGGTCTCTTGCTCTCGACCGCCGGTCGGTCTCGCGAATCGCCTGGAAACGGACCGACGGGCTCTTTCCGACGGCGAGCGTACGTCCGCTATGGTCGCGCGGCAGCGACGGACGATCCGGTGGCGGTTTCGGCTCCAACGATACCTTCGGGGTGACTCCCCGTGAGTCGCACCTATCTGACCGTGTCCGAACCCGCGACGGCCGAGTTCGTCGTCCAGGGATCGGAGTTCATCGGTCACGTTCGCCCGGTAGATGCCGTCGACGCCGCCGAGGCGTTCGTCGACGCCGTCGACGAGGAGTACGCTGACGCCACCCACAACGTGCCCGCGTATCGAGTGCGAGTCGGCGGTACGGACTCGAGTCCGAGCGCGGACGACGGGGACGCGATCGCCGATAGCACCTTTCTCCGCGAGTACTCGAGCGACGATGGCGAGCCCTCCGGCTCCGCGGGAAAGCCGGCGCTGAACGTCCTCGCCCAGCAGGAACTCGAGAACTGCGCGGTCGTCGTCACGCGCTACTACGGCGGCACCAACCTCGGGGTCGGCGGTCTCGTCCGAGCGTACTCTCGAGCGGTGAAAGAGGCCGTCGAGGAGGCCGGGATCGTCGAAGCACGACCCCACGAGACGGTCTCGATCGGCGTCGACTACGACGACTCGGGGACGGTTCGGGGAATTCTCGAGAGCGAGGGCTACGAGTTCGACGCGGAGTATCAGGCATCGGTCTCCTTCGAAGTCAGGGTGCCGCTCGCGGAGACCGACGCGTTTCGGGATCGGTTGCGGAGCGCGACGAGCGGGCGAGTGGACCTCGAGTGAACGCGGGGAGGCGTTCGGTCCGTGTGAGTGTTGTCGGTGATAACTCCCGCTCCGCGCTGCCTCCGCGGGCCGATGAGGGTCGCGTTTTTCCGTGCCGTTCGGTTCGCAAAGACACGAATCCGTGGACTGTCCGGAACCTTCGTCTGCTTATTGACCGGCGGGCTTCCTACCAATCAGCGCATCTTTTCGAAAAGTCGTGGTGAATACACAGCGCGAATGTCGCACGACCACTCATCCAGCTATCAGAGCTACGGACAGACTAGTACAGAACGCTCTCAAAATACTAATAACACTATCAAGGTCAACGCCTACTTTCCCGGCCGTCCTGAAGAAGTGTATGAGCGTCATCCTCGAATTCACGGTTGAAAACGATCAGTTCTCTCTCGGACAAGTACTGTCAGGGCCACCGGAAATGTCTCTTGAACTCGAGCGAATCGTCCCAACAGGAACCGGTATTATGCCGTTCCTGTGGGCAACCGGGGACGATTTCGATACCTTTGAGCAAAAAGTGGCGGATCACCCGTATGTAGACGAGTTCCTTGCAATCGACAAAGTAGA
>NZ_JBPPFW010000004.1:0-455976 GCF_052040145.1 Natronorubrum amylolyticum | reverse complement strand
CCATGTCAAATCGAATGCGACGGGGGACGGAACAGGTTCTCAGCGAAGCCCTACTCTCGACATCGGCGGACTTCGACTGATCCGGAAGGCTATTTAAATGGATTGTTGGAACAATGGTCTTCCTTGTCCGACTGGATCAGTAAACCAATTAGTAACTATGTCTGGTCACAGTTTTCACCGTCGGGCTGCAGGACACCCAAAAACCCCAAAGTTACCAAAATTGACTGCATAATGACCGAAGAGACCATTGACTTCAACACGGTAATCGACCTGTGTAGAGATGAACACCGTCGCATCGTCCTTTCAGTACTCGCCGCAGAACAGCGTTCGCTGACGGTGAATGACCTCCGAACAGTGATTCTTACCCGTAATCATCACACGCCAGTTACCGACGCTTCTGAAGAGGTGCTAACAGAAATTGGAGTCTCGCTAACCCACACGCACATTCCAAAGTTGGAATCTGCAGGGGTCATCGAATACGATTCGGACCGGCAACTCATAGTACCAACAGAACAGTTCGACCAGCTACAGCCCCATCTATCCACGATCATCGATACCGATCCAAATCTCGACGAACCAATTGAGTTGTGAGTTCGGGCAGGAGGTCCTCTATTTGCGATATGGGGCTTGGAATGCGTCCGTACCGTCTGGGTGGAGATACGGTCAATAAGCACGTCTTTGTATCGGTTAGTTCAGGATCGGCTAGACGAAATAATGCGGATCGCCGTGATGGATACTCCCTCTATATTCAGCACGCCGTTTCTGACAGCTAATCTGCAAGTAGATGGCGCGCCCCGGTAATGCCTTTACCTCTACTTGCCGCGACGTTCACAGGCAAAATTGCATGGCGAAAGCGGGATTCGCTACTGATATCGCGATTCGGCGGTCGATAGCCGCCGATCGATGGCCTCGAGAACGGCGTCGGGGTCCTCGAGTTCGTCGCGGTCGAAGCGCACGTCGCGCAGGCCGTAATCGAGGACGAGTTCGTCGCCCCGAAGACGGGTGTGATCGACGTCCCGCCACGCGACGAACGACTTCGTGTAGGGCCGTCGCTTGACGAGTCCGTTCTCGTAGACCTGAATCTCGCAGCGATCCCGTCCCGGCCCGAACGCCCACCGGCCTTCCGCGAGACAGGTCCCGATCCAGACGATCCCGAGTGAGAGCCACAGCAGCGCCTGCTCCCAGTTTCCGCTGGCGGCGTTGCCCGCGCCGAGCGCGACGTAGAAGACGAAGAGCGCGGCGTCGAGCCGGAGGGAGCCGGGCGGGTCCCACCGCCAGGTTTCCTCGGGGTCGCCGGGCGTCGCGCTGTCGACGTATCGATTCCCGGCCAATTGTGAGAGGACGTAGCCCGCCGCGAAGACGAGAATCGCCGAGACGAGTGCGACGTCTCCGGCGATACCCTCGAGTGTGACGAGCCAGAGGAGACCGAAGACGAGCGCCGGAGCGACGACGGCCAGTCGACGACCGAGCGTTCGGCCGAGTCGGGCCGGGAGGTGTCCGTCTGCTCTCGCGAGCGCTCCGCCGCCGACGAATCCGCCGGCGAAGCCGAGCGGGTAGGTGGCGACGGGGCCGAGCGGCCAGGATCCGGACACCACAGCGAGCACCACCAGGAACCCGGCGAGAACGACGCCGCTGTACACGCCGCTTGCGACCACGAACGCTGTATCCGATCTATCCGATCCTCGGTCGCCCGCGCTGATCGGATCGGGTGTGTTTCCAGCGGCCACGGACGACACCTACGCCCGTCATATTGAAAAAGTAACTGAACCGCTCGAGTCCGATTGCGTGGGAACGGCCCGACGAGCAGTGCCGAGTCGGTGAGGCTGAACGTATCGATGCGAACAAGGTCCGCGACCGGGGAGTGTTGACTATGCGACCGATTCAGGCCGCCGATTACCACGACCTCGTGCAGGTGAGCGATCCGCAGTTCGAACCCGGCGACGAGCGCGTCGCCTTCGTCCGTCGAACGCCCGATGACGACGAGTCGTACACCGCGACGATCTACGTCGTTCCCGTCGGCGGCGACGACCCGATGCAGTTCACCGCCAGCGACGGCGTCGACAGCCAGCCTCGCTTTAGTCCGGACGGCGACTGGCTCGCGTTCGCCAGCACCCGCGGCGAGACCGACCGTCAGCAGCTGTGGCTCGTCCCGACCGACGGCGGCGAAGCGCGACGGCTGACGTCGGTCGTCGGCGGCATCGGTGACCTCGAGTGGAGCCCCGACGGCTCCCGACTACTCTTCACCCAGCAGGTCACCCCGGCCGACCGGGAGGCGGACCGCGACCTCGCGGTCGATCCCGACTACGAGTCCGAGGAGCCGGATCCGCGCGTGATCGATCGGATGATCTACCGCGCCGGCACCGAGTACCTCGACGGCCGCCGGAGCCACGTCTACGCGCTCGAGGTCGCGGCCGCGCTCGAGTCCTCCGAAACTGACGACCCCGACGGCGACGCGATCGCGCGGCTCACCGGCACGGACGGCCAGCCCGTCGAGCGGGACTACGTCGCGCCGACGTGGGGCGACGGCGAGACGGTCTACTACGCCGCCAAGACCGGCGAAGTGCCGGACGACTCGCTCGCGTACGAACTGTACGAACGAGATCTTTCGTCGGGAGCCGTCGACTCGTTCACGGGGACGACGGGCTGGGTCTCGTCGCTCGAGGCGACCGACGACGGCCGGATCGCCTTCGAGTACACGCCCGAGGAGAACGCTTCGATGCGCCAGACCGAGATCCGAGTCCACGACCGCGAGACCGGCGAGGAACGAACGCCGACGGAGTCGCTGGATCGCACCGTCGGCCACCGCTGTGGCTTCGAGTGGGCGCCCGACGGCGAGACGCTGTACCTCTCGACGCCCGACGAGGGGTCGCGGGTGCTGTGGTCAGTGCCGGGCGACGCGAGCGAGGAGCCGACGAAGGTGTACGGCGACGGCACTGACATCGGCGGCTTCTCCGTCGGCGAGAACGCCGTCGCCTACGTCATAAGCGAGTGGGACCACCCTGGTGACGTCTTCGTCACCACGCGCGGCGGCAACGAGGTCCACCGGTTGACGCGGGTCAACGCCGACTATCTCGCGGACAAACCTGTTCGACAGCCCGAAGAGGTGTGGTTCGAGGTCGACGAGACGGCCGACGGCAACGGCGGAGGCGAGACGGCAGTCGGCAACGATGGGGACGAGATCGGCGGAGACGGGGGCGACGTCGAGGAGTGTCACCGAATTCAGGGTTGGCTGCTCACGCCACCCGAGTTCGACGCCGACGCGACCGACGAACAGTACCCGCTCGTCGTCGAGATTCACGGCGGCCCGCACGCCCAGTGGACGACCGCGGGGACGATGTGGCACGAGTTCCAGACGCTCGCGGCGCGGGGCTACGTCGTCTTCTGGTGTAATCCACGGGGATCGACGGGCTACGGCGAGGACCACGCAACGGCTATCGAACGCGACTGGGGCGAGGTCACCCTAACCGACGTACTCGCCGGGGTCGACGCGGTCTGCGAGCGCGAGTACGTCGACGAAGACGAGCAGTTCGTCACCGGCGGCAGCTTCGGCGGCTTCATGACCGCGTGGGCGGTCACCCAGACCGACCGCTTCGAGGCCGCGGTCTCCCAGCGCGGCGTCTACGATCTCACGAGCTTCTACGGCTCGACGGACGCGTTCAAGCTGATCGAGGGCGACTTCGGGGCGACGCCGTGGGAGGAACCCGAGTTCCTCTGGGAGCAGTCACCCGCCGCCCACGTCGCCGGGGTCGACACTCCGACGCTCGTGATGCACTCCGACCGCGACTACCGCACGCCCGCGAACACGGCCGAACTGTTCTACCTCGGCCTGCAGAAACACGGCGTCGACACGCGGCTGGTTCGCTACCCGCGGGAGGGCCACGAACTCTCCCGCTCCGGCGAACCGGCTCACGTCGTCGACCGGCTCGAGCGCATCGCCCGTTGGTTCGACGGCTACGCCGACTCGCAGGAGGCCCCGCCGGCGCTCGAGCGCGAGCGAACGGACGGGCTCTCGAGCGGGGACGACGAGTCGGAGTCCGAGGAGTAAACACGATCGCGAATCCCGCAGAAATCCCAGATGACCGTTTCGCCTCGACCGACAGCCCTCCTCCTCCCTCAGAACACCTGCTGCGGTCGGTTCGACCGGAAACGAAGGGGTTCGAGTGCACCGGATAACCGCGAGGAGATCCACTGGATTGCAGGGAAATCCCTACGGCCGTCGCACTCGTGGTTCCGCGCATGGATCGAAACGTCGGCGGGTTCGATCGCGTCTGGCGCGTCGTGGTCGGCCTCGCGTTACTCGTATTCGGCTACCGAAACCGGAATCGAACGGTCGGCACGCTCGCGTTCGTCGCCGGGAGCGATATTTTCGCGACCGCGATCATCCAGCGCTGCCCGATGAACGCACTGTTCGGGATCGATACCTGCGGGACGGACCAGTAGCCGCACTCGGTGACGACCGGAGGTCACTCGAGTCGTAACGGGTGGATGCTCGTGAGTTCGGTCGCGAGAGTCCGATCACTCGTCGTCCGGTTCGTAGGCGACGGCGTCACCCCTGACCGGCGGCGCACCGATCGCGAAGACCTCGACCGCTGCCTCGGCGTCCGCGGGATTGTACGCCCGCTGTGGCGCTTCGGGCCGGACCGCGAACACCGACCCCGCCGGCACCTCGTACTCGCCGTCGGGGGTTTCGACGTGAAGCGTCCCCGACTGGACGATGAACGCCTCCTCCTGTTGCTCGTGGTAGTGGTAGGCCAGCGGCAACTGCTCGCCGGGCTCCGCTCGAAAGCGGTTGATGGCAACGTTCTCGAGGCTGGCGGGCTCGCTCACCCGGCGGAGATCGCAGTCTCGGTCTTCGGTCGGCTCGAGTTCGTCCGGATCGACGACGCTGTAGTCCATGTCTTCGACTCACAGGCGACTCGCAAAAAGGCGACGGCAGCCGAGTGACGGTTTAGGTCGTCCGGAACGCGCGGTCGCCGGCGTCGCCCAGCCCGGGGACGATGAAGCCGTCGTCGTCGAGGTAGTCGTCGATCGACACCGTCAGCAGGTCCGCCTCTGGACACTCCTCGTCGACGCGGAGCAGTCCCTCGGGGGCGGAGACCGCCGAGAGGACGATCAGGTTCTCAGGCTCCGGCGAGTTCTCGATGACGTGCTCGAGGACGGTACACATCGTACTCCCCGTCGCGAGCATCGGATCCGCGACGATCACGGTGTCCTCCTCGGTGATCTCGGGCAGTTTCACGTAGTCGACGGTGATCGGGAACGAGCCGTCCTCGTCGCGGCCGGCCTCTTCGTCGCGACTCGCGCTGATGACTCCCTGGCGCGCGCGGGGGAACGCCTTCAGCAGCCCCTCCACGAACGGCGTCGCCGCGCGCAGGACGTTGATGATCACGACGTCGTCGAGCCCGCGGACGCGCTCGCCCATCGTGGGCTCGAGCGGCGTCTCGATCTCGACGTACTCGGTCTCCATCCGGCCGTCGATGATCTCGTAGCCGCAGATGCGCCCGAGTTTCACCAGCCCTTTCCGAAAGCTGACCTGCTCGGTCTCGACGTCGCGAAGCCGCGAGAGCGTGTCTTTCGCCAGTGCGTGAGTGATGAGATACGCGTTGTCCCGGTCTTCGATCGGCATATCTCTACAGGCTGTCGCCGGGTAGTTCATCGTATCGGTCCGCCGCGGACGGCGGGAGGCTGCGCCACGGTGAGCACTCTCACTGACCGATCCTCCCGGTCGGTCACCGTCGTCGGCCGCGTTCGAGGCGTCCAATTCGGAGTTACCGACTCGAGGCGGTCGAACTGACGGCCGGTCTTCGGCGACGGACAGTTCGAAAAGCTCGAGTAGTGGCTGAAAACGATCGAAACGGAACGGTCGGTTTGCTCGATGATCAGTGCATCGTCCGGTGCCCGCTCAGAGGTGTCGATAGACTCGGGGGATCGACAGTACCGACGCCCGCTCGCCGGCACCATTTGCTCGCAGCAAGGAAGTTTATAGCGGTCCATCTCCTACCACCCGGCCAGCCGAATGGAAGAGAGTATCTCGGGATTCAAAGTCCGCGGCGACTGGGGCGACATCGTCGAGCACGGCGAGCGCATCACGCGCGCGCTCCGAGACGCCGGCGTCCACGACCCTGATGCAGACTACCACGCGAACTTCGCCCGCGCGTTCGAGGAGTGGGAGGAGTGGCGGCCCAAGGCACACGAGACTCTGGATACCGACGTCAGCGAGAAGACGTCCGAGCAGGCCAGTATCGAGGAGGGAAAGGGCGAAAAGGCCGGCAAGAACCCCGATGAGGACATCAAGACCGCCGGCGAGAAGCTCTCGGAGTCGTACGAGCGACTCGAGGAGGACGACGCCGAAGCCGCGGTCGGCAACTGGAAGGAGTCGATCGACTACGTCGCGCGGGCGGCCGACTCCGCTAGCCGCAAGGCCTTCCGCCGGGTCGAGGACACGGTCTACCAGAACGTGATGACCCAACTCGCGCCGTACTACTTCGACAACGAACTCGTCAGCGCCAACATCCAGCAGTCGACGCGCAACGGCGGCAACGGCGAGCAGTTCGTCTTCGAGGTCAACGTCAACGACGACGCCCTCAAAGACGACGTCTCCGATCGCCTCGCCGAGTTCGACGAGGAGATCGACCGCTGGCACGTCGAAGTCGAGAAGGATACCGACGCTGCGGAAGCGATCGAGGGCGCCGAACCGCCGCCGGAGCCAGAGGACAACTCGCGGTCGACGACGAACTGAGCCACCCGGCGCACCGGCGCGCGCAGCCTACCACCAGCGGTTTTCGAGCAGTCGATCGATCGCCTTCTCGAGCGTCGCCCGATTTCGGGAGAAGGTAAACCGAATCCAGTCGGCCTCCGCGTCGGGGTCGGTGTAGAAACTGCTGCCGGGGACCGCGGCGACGCCGGCCTCGCGGATCAGCCGGTAACAGAACTCGATGTCGGACTCGTCGGTCGGGTACCGCGTCATGATGTAGTACGCGCCGTCCGGCTTGACCGGCTCCAATCCGGCCTCGAGCAAGCCGTCGTAGAGGAGATTTCGCCGCCGTTCGTAGGAGTCCGACAGCTCCCGATAGTACGAATCCGGGAGCGACAGCGCCTCGACGCCGGCCCGCTGGAACGGCGTGGGCGCGCAGATGCTCGTGTAGTCGTGGACCTTTCGCAGCTCCTTCGAGAGGTACTCGGGCGCGAGACAGAAGCCGACGCGCCAGCCCGTGACGCTGAACGTCTTCGACATCCCCGTACAGACGACGGTGCGCTCGGCGAGGTTGCCGACTTCGACGGGGCTGCAGTAGTCGTCGTCGTAGACGATGTGTTCGTAAATCTCGTCGGTTAGCACGATGAGATCGTGTTCGAAGACGATCTCCTCGATCGCCTCGAGTTCCGCGCGGCTGAACACTTTCCCTGTCGGATTCATCGGCGTGTTGAGCACGAGGATCCGCGCGTCTTCGGCGGCGTCGGCGAGTCGATCCACGTCGATCTCGAGGTCGTCGGTGATGTCGATCGGAATCGCGGTCGCCCCGGCGAACTGACTCGCGGGGATGTAGCTCTCGTAGACGGGTTCGAAGTAGATCACCTCGTCGCCGGGGCCGGCGAGCGAGAGCATCGTCGACATGATCGCCTCGCTGGTCCCGCTGGTGATCGTCACCTCCGTCTCTGGGTCGTAGGTGACGCCCTTCCAGTCGGCGTAGCGCTCGGCGACGGCCTCCCTGAGTTCCGGCAGCCCCCAGGTGATCGTGTACTGGCTGTCGGTGTCGATGGCTTCCTGTGCGGCCCGCTTGATCTCCGGCGGCGTTTCGTCCTCGTCGGGAATACCCTGCGAGAGGTTGATCGCGCCCTCGCTGATCGCCGCTCGGGTCATCTCGCGGATGACCGATTCGGCGACGTCGCTCGTTCGCTCGGTTCCGACCGTCGGTGTCGGCGTCGGTGTCTTCGTCATCGGTTTGTGGGAGTGTCGATCATTCTGCGAACTGTCGCTCGAGCAGCGTCACGAGGAGGTATGCGGCGATCCGTTCGGTGCTTTCGGTGGCGTCGTAGCGCGGGGCGACCTCCATCAGGTCCACCGCGCCGACCGCGTCGCTCGCGCCGAGCACTTCCATCGTCTTCAGTGCCTGCCCGGCGGTGAGACCGCCCGGGACCGGGGTGCCGGTTCCCGGCGCGACGCTCGGATCGATGGCGTCGATATCGAAGCTGACGTAGACGGCGTCGGTGTCTTCGGCCGCCGCCTCGATCGCGTCCTCGACGACCGAGACGATGCCTTCCGTCTCGATGTCCCGCATCGTGTAGAGGTTCAGTCCCGTTTCGTCGGCGAACTCGAAGAAGTCGGGCGATTCGTAGCCGCGGATGCCGACCTGGCTCACGTCGCCGTACTCCGTGTGCGGCGAGTCGGCGATCAGCGCCGTACTCGAGCCGTGGAAGTCCGTTCCGAACACCGGACTCTCGGAGACGGTGTCGGTGTGGGCGTCGATCTGGACGAAGCCGACGCGGTCGTGGCCGGCCCCCTCGGCGAAGCCGCGAACGGCGGGGAACGTACAGTAGTGGTCGCCGCCGAGGACGACCGGAAAGGTCTGTTTTGCGACGGTCGCGACGTGGGCCGTGATGCTCTCGGCCGTCGTCTCGCTGTCCATCGGGAAGACCGGGACGTCGCCGCAGTCCGCGACGGTGAGGTCGTCGAAGTTGACCTGCTCGCCGGTCTGCATGTTCGTCAGCCCGCCCTTGTAATCGGAGAGGTACGCCCACCAGCCGCTGGCCGAACGGATCGCCTCCGGTCCGTATCTGGCTCCGGGGCGGTTCGAGACCGCGCCGTCGTAGGGGATCCCGAGCGCGGCCGCGTCGACGTCGCCGACGTTCTCGACCTCGCGGGGGTCGCCCTTGAGGAACGTCTTGTGGCCGGCGTACGCGAGTTCGACCGACGAGCCCCGAACGGACTCTCGGAATGCTGTCGCGCGTGATTCGTCAGACATCGGTTCCACCTGCGGCCTCGGCTTCGAGTGCGTCGCCGATGGCCCCGTTGTCGTGACCGACGTTCACGATGGCGGTGCCGGAGAAGCGATCGAGAGACCCGTTACCGTCGAAGTCCTCCAGTGTGCAATCGTCAACCCGCTCGATTGGTGCGTCCAGACGCTTCCGGATCGGCAGCAGGCAGTCGTCGCAGCGCTCCTCTACGGTCCGGTCGTTCGTTGCTGATCGTTCGAATGTCATTCATTTACACACTGGCAACAGTATGCCACCCTACTCTTTTTTCAGCGGGGTTAAAAGGTTATCTCGACCCGCTCGGACCGGTCGGCCCGCAAAACCAAACCTTGGTGATGACCCCCCGCTACTAGGGTAGATAGATGGCGCCGGAACTCGAGCGACGCACGTACGATCTCCTTCGCCTCGTGGATCGGCACGGACCGATCGGCAGCATCCAACTCTTCGAACTGATGCAGCTCCACGGCTACGATATCAAGGATCGAACGATCAGACTGCGACTCTCCGAACTCGACGACCTCGGCCTGACCGAGAAAGTGCCGGGACAGGGGCGTCAGCTGACGACGAAAGGCCGGGCCGAACTCGAGAAGGGTGACGTCAACACCCGTCTCGAACAGCTCCGGGCCCGGATCGCCACGCTCACCAGCCGCGTGAGCTACGATCCGATCGATGACAGCGGCGCACTGGTCGCCTCGACGGCCTACCTCCCCGAAGCGAACGTCGACGAAGCGCTCGAACTGATCGAACGCCTCGGGGACCTCCCGCTCGGCCCGATTCTGGTGTCGCTCGAGGAGAGCAGGGACGACGACGACCCCGGAGACGTTCGACTCACCACCGCCTCGAGTATCACGCTGGACGGCGTCTTGCTCGCTCACGGCGTCGACGCCAACATCTCGAACGCGGATCTCCTCGAGTACGAACCCCGCGAGACGGCGTCGACGAACGACGTCGTCCCCCAACAGGGCGGTCACATTCGACGGCATATTGACGTAATCAACGGCGAGGGGTCCTCGATCGACGTCGTCTCGCTGCTCATCGAAGCCGGGCGCACCGACGCGGCGACGATCCTCGAGGAAGGCGAGGCGGGCCTGCTCGTCGGCGACAGCCGCGAGTTCCCGATCAACCGCTTCGAGGAGGCCAGGGATCTCGCGGTCGCGACGCGGCGGTCCCTCGGTGGCGCCCTCGAGTTCCGACGACCGCGCGAACAGAGCCACCTCCCGAGCGGGACCTCGACGTGGGCCTTCGGCTCGATCACGTACATCGGCCCCGGAGAACTCCTGTTGACCGTCCTCAGCGAGTACGGATTGGCCGAAGACTGGGAGACGCTGTCCGGAACGATCGAACGAAGCGAACTCGAGTCGGTGCAATCGATTCGGTCGGCGCGGCCGGAACCGATGCTGGACGATTAGTCGATATCGTCGTCGTGCGCTACTCGAGGGCTGATCGATACTGAAGTCGCGTGCTACTCTAGATCGTACACGTCCGGCCGACGATCCGCGAGCGCGTCATCGCGGGGGGTCAACGCCTTGGTTCGAGCCCGCTCGAGGTCACAGTCGGCCGTGAGGACGTGTTCGCCCGTCGTCGGTGCCGGTCCGGCGAGCGGGACCCCATCCGGATCGACGATCACGCTCTGTCCTTCGAACGATGTTCCGCGTTCGGTTCCGGCGCGGTCCGCACACGCGACGAACACTCGGTTCTCGTTCGCGTGGGCGACCGCCTGATGGACGCCCATCGTCCACCCCGCGGGCCGTTCGCCCTCGCTCGGGCTCGGAACCCAGTTCGTCGGCACGGCGACGAGGTCGACGCCCGCGCGGGCCTGAGCCACCGTCGTCTCGCTAAACCAGAGGTCGTTACAGATCTGCACCCCGAGCCGACCGAACGGCGTCTCAAACGTGGGGAGTTCGTCCCCGGGTTCGAACCACCGCTTCTCCTCGTTCCAGAGGTGGGCTTTCCGATAACCGCCCTCGACGCCGTCGGGAGAGACGACGAGCGAACTGTTGTAGTACGAGTCGCCGTCGACTTCGGCGAGGCCGCCGACGATCCACGTATCGGTTTCGCTGGCGACTGTAGCCCACGTTTCGGCCGTTTTTCCGTCACGTGGCTCCGCCAGCGTCTCGAGTTCGGCTCGAGATTCGAAGACGTAGCCCGTTGTCGCCAGTTCGGGGAGGACGACGAGATCGGCGTCGGCGTGCTCGCGGACGAGTTCGACCGTTCTCGAGCGGTTTCGGTCGACGGCACCGAACGCGGGGACCGTCTGGGCGGCGACGATCGTGACATCCGTGGCCCCGGTCACTCCCAGATCCCTCCGGAGAGCCGATCGATCGCGACCATCACGACGACGGTGAGCGCAATGAAGACCACGCTCGCGGCCGCGATGGTCGGCGAGTAGCCGTACCGCAGGGAGTTGAAGATCTGGATCGGGATCGTGTCGACGAGGAATAGCGACAGCAGCCAGGCGATGATGTACTCGTTCAACGAGAGGATGAACGCGAACAGCGCGCCGGAGATCACGTTCGCCCGCAGGAGCGGATACGTGATCGTCCGAATCGTCTCGATCGGGGACGCGCCGAGGTTCATCGCGGCCTCCTCGTAGGTCCGATCGAGTTCGTCGAGCCCCTGGGAGATGAGGATGAACGGGAACGGGGCGTAGAAGATCCCGTGGGCGACGACGATGCCCGCTCGAGTCCCCGCGAAGCCGAGTTCGAGGAAGAAGACGAGAAACGCCACGCCGATGATGACCGGCGGAACCAGAATCGGGAGCACACCGAAGGTGCCGAGAATCGCGCTCCACCGGTAACCGTACCGGTCGAGGGCAAACGCGAGCGAACCGCCGATCGTCGTGCTCAAGAGCGCGGCGGCCCCGGCGATGCCGAGACTGTTAATCAGCGCGACGAGCCACGAGGGGTCGGTGAAGAACTCGACGTACCACTGCATCGAGAAGCCGCCCGGCGGGAACGTAAGGAACTGTTCCGGCGTGACCGAGACGGCGATAATGATCCCCAGCGGTGCCGCGATAAACGTCATCGCTGCGATGACGTAGAGCCGACTCGCCGTCCAGATCACTCGCTCGCGGGTCCGGGCGTCGACGGTCGTAATGACGCTGTCGAGCCCCGTTCCCGCGCTGGCGGCCAGCCGGGTCAGCCCGACGGCCGACGCTGCGGCGGCGAGGCTGGAACGGAACCGCGTCGACCCTGCGGACGACTCGTAGGCGGCCGAATCGGGCTTTCCACCGTCGGGTTCGGCCACCTCGTTGCCGCCGAGACTGGCGGCCGTCACGTTGGTGAACCGGACCATCGCCCAGAGGAACGCGAGCACGACCACGATCAGTCCGATGCTCATTGCAGCGGCGAACGGGTAGTTCTGCTCGCCCATGATCTGGGCCTCGATCAACACCGGCAGCGTTCGCTCGGCGGAACTGCCGAGCAGTCGGGGCAAGACGTAGGCGCCGAGCGCGAGGATGAACACCAACGCCATTCCGCTGGTGACGCCGTTTTTCGACAGTGGGAGCGTCACCCGTCGGAACGTCGTTACCGGCCCCGCTCCGAGGTTCTTCGAGGCCTCGATGAGTTCGCCGTCGATGTTGCGAATGCTGCTGTAGAGCGTGAGGATCATGAACGGGAGGAAGACGTACACCATGCCGACGACGAGTCCCCAGTAGCCCGGATAGAACGACTGCGGTTCGGCGAGCAGACCGACTCTGACGCCGATCGAGCTCAGGACGCCTCCGGAGGCCAGAATGACCTGCCAGGCGTAGGCGCGGATCACGTACGTCACCCACAGCGAGGAGATGATCGTGATCAACAGCAGGCTTCGCAGCCACGGTCGGTCCATCCGCGCGAGGTAGTACGCGATGGGATAGCCGAGCAGCAACGAGCCGACGGCCGTGACCAGCGACAGTTCGATCGTCAGCCAGAGCTGTCTGAGATAGAGGTTCGTCTCGATCGGCGGCCAGCCGAGCGTGACACTCACGTCGAGGAATCGCGCGTAGTTCTCGAGGGTAAAGCCCGGCCGGTAGGAGCCGCCGGAGATGTTCACGTAGAAGCTAAAGACGACGAGCATCGCGAGCGGCACCAGAAAGACGGCGACGAGCCAGAACAACGGGTAGCCGAGCGCGTACCACTTGGTGTTCGACTTCAATCCCGCACGTGCCGGTTCGTCGGCGTCGGTCGATGATTCTGTTCCCATCTACGCCTCCACGATTCGGCAGTCGTCGGCCCCGATCCGGACCGATACCCGGTCGCCCGGCGACCGTTCGTCCGTTCCGCTTCGTCGGGCGACGACGAGTTCGCGGCCGTCGTCGGTCTCGAGTTGGTACTCGACGCTGCTCCCGAGGTGTCGCTTGAACCGGACCGTTGCGTTGAACGCGTTCTCGGCGGTTCCGCCATCGGCGTCCAGTGCGTCGATCGCGAGCCGTTCCGGTCGAGCGACGACCGAGACCGTCTCACCCACCTCGACGCTGTTTCCGAGGGCGCGGATCGTCGCGTCCTGACAGTCGACGGTCGCGTAGCCGTCCTCGACGCTCGTCACGGAGCCGTCGAAGAGGTTCGCCGTGCCGAGGAAGTCGGCGACGAACCGCGTCTTGGGGTTGTTGTACACTTCCTCCGGCGGACCGACCTGTTCGAATCGACCGTCGTTCATCACGGCGAGGCGGTCGGACATCGTCAACGCCTCCTCCTGATTGTGGGTGACGAAGACGGTCGTGATGCCGACTTCCTGCTGGATTCGACGTAATTCGACCTGCATCTGCTCGCGGAGCTTCTTGTCGAGGCTCGCGAGCGGTTCGTCCAGCAACAGCGCGTCCGGTCGCGGGGCGAGCGCGCGAGCGAGCGCGATCCGCTGTTGTTGCCCGCCCGAGAGCTGGTCCGGCGTCCGGTCGCCGACGCCGGGGAGTTCGACGAGTTCGAGCATCTCCGCGACTCTCGCGTCGATCTCTTCGTCGGTGTAGTCGCCGCTGACCTCCATTCCGTAGGCGACGTTCTCGTGAATGGTTAGGTGGGGAAACAGCGCGAAGTCCTGGAACACCATTCCCGTGTTGCGCTCGTAGGGCGGCGCGTCGGTGACGTCGGTTCCGTCGATCGAAATCGTTC
Organism: Natronorubrum amylolyticum; assembly: GCF_052040145.1. Taxonomy (NCBI): domain Archaea; kingdom Methanobacteriati; phylum Methanobacteriota; class Halobacteria; order Halobacteriales; family Natrialbaceae; genus Natronorubrum; species Natronorubrum amylolyticum. The sequence continues at coordinate 441,919 of NZ_JBPPFW010000004.1, read as the reverse complement.
CGTCAGTCGGCCGCTCGAAGCCGGCGATGGTCCGCAGCGTCGTCGTCTTCCCGCAGCCGGAGGGACCGACGAGCGTGACGAACTCGCCGCTCTCGATGTCGATATCGACTCCCTTGACCGCGAGCACACCACCCGGATATCGCTTCGTGACGCCCGACAGTGAGATTCCGCTCATCGGAGCTTAGCCGATAATGAACTCTTCCCACTGTTGGTTGACCCACTCCTCCTCTTCGAGATAGAGGTCGTAGTAGGGGCTGATCGCCGCCTCGGGACCGGGTCCGGCGACCTCCTCGTAGGTTTCGTCGTCGAGGTCGGAGTGTTCCCGGTCGATCACCGGCGCGGTAAAGAGGTCCTCCGCGAGCCGGTCTTGTACCTCCGGGCGGCTCGCGTAGTCGATGAACTGCTGGGCCTCCTCGACCATTCCTGATGGCTCGAGGACGACCCACGAGCCGGAGTCGATCACGGAGCCCTCCTCGACGAAGTTCGACCGGACGGGCGCGCCGTCTTCCTGCATGACCTTCGTGATGTCGCTGTAGAGCATGCCCGCCGGCACCTCCGCATCCCGGAGTCGCTGCTGGAACTCGGCCTCGTTTTCGTACCAGAAGTTCGCCTGGTCGGTGACGCCCTCGAGCTCTTCGAAGACCTCCTCGACGCCGTCTCGGTCCTCGAGGATCTCCTGGCCGCCGAACTGGACTTCCGCGGTGATGTCGAGCAAGAAGGAGTTGGAGGCGAGTCCGAGCAGCCCCATCTGGTCTTCGTACTCGTCGTCCCAGAGCGCTTCCCAGCTGTCGATGGGGTCCTCGAACACCTCGGTATTCTGCACGAGGTTGATGTACCACGAGAGCGCGCCGATACTGGCGATACCCCCTTCGCGCTCCTCGACGAGGTCGTCGCTGATGTACTGGAGATTCTCGAACGCGTCCTCGTCGTCCCAGATGTGCCAGAGGTCGGAGTTCAGTCCGCGGAGGACGCCGACCGTCGACATGATCGCGACGTCGACCGGCGCTTCGCCCGCGCCCACGGCGCTATCGTACTGCGAGAGCGCCTCCTCGGCCGTCGGCTGCTCCTGGGATTCGGCCTCGAAGTCGACTTCCTCGTTGAACGGCTCGAACAGGACGTCGTCCATAACGTCCTGAAAGACGCCGCCGTACACTGCGACGGTCAGCGTCTCGTCGTCGTCGAGAAACCCCGTACACCCTGCGAGCCCACCGATCGCAGCGGCGCTTCCGGTCGCCGCCGTCGTTCGAAGGAACGTCCGTCGTCCGTAGCTGTCTGATGCCGGCATTATGTTGCCACCTTGCTCAGTGAGTTGCTGATAGCTACACATAAAGCTTCCCACGGTAGAATAGGGCATCCACGGTTTCACTCGCGCCGTTCGTGCGTGATGTTTGGTTTCGACGCACTGTGGTTGGACCAAACTGTGAAACGGATTCGATTCGGCGCCGGTCCCGATTACGGCGAGCTCACGGGCGACAGTTCGGACCGCCGTTGGACTCCGGCGAGAGTCTCCCACTCGAGAGCGAGGTCGGCTTCGACGACGGCCGAAATAACGAGCTCTGCGGTTCCGATGCAGGTCAGCGAGGCGAACGACCAGCCCGGCTGACCCCACGGGAACGGTCCCGATTCGCGCGGTCTGCGGAGGTCGACGACGCCGCCGAGTTCGTCGCGGGTTTCGACGGCGAGATCGCGCGCCGTCTCGTACCTCGAGAGCGGTATCTCCCGGTTGTCCGCGACCACCAGTCCGGTCTGCCCCTCGAGCACGCGCCCGACCGTCGTCCGCCGGGCCTCGATCAACAGCGATACCATGTCGAGAGTCGCTCGTTCGCCCCCGATGACGTCGGTGAATCGCCTAATCGAGCCGCCGCGAACGACGCCGTCGGTATCCTCGTCTCCGGCCGACTCGGCGTCGGGCCGGTACTCGACGATCCCGGTCGTCTCGAGATCCGACTCGATGCCGTTGGCCAGCAGGACGCCGTCGATCGTCACGCTCGAGGTCGCGGCGAGTTCGAGCACCGTTCCGTCGTCTCCGTCGACGGGGTCGATCGAGACCGGCGCCGGGCCGAGCGGGGAGCGATCGATCGATCGGAGGAGCTCCTCGACCGTCGATCGCTCGGCTTCGGGGACGGTCACCCGACCGACGACGACGTCGCCGTCGTCGGCCGTCGGATCGTAGGTGACCCGTCCGATCAGCTCCGCCAGCCGTTCGCGGACCTGTTCGATCCGGCCGCGAACACCGCCGCGCTCGAGTTCGTCACGCCCCGCGGCCGTCAGCCGACGCCCCTTTCCGCCGACCTTCTCGGTCAATCCGTCCTCGTCGAGATCCGCGAGGGTAAACCGGACCGATCGCTCGGTGATCGAGTAGCCTCGCTCGCGAAGCAGGTCCGTGAGCCGGACGCTGCCGACCGGCTCGTGGGTCGCGAGCAGCCTGAGCGTGTCGTAGGTTCGTTGGTCCGTCTCGGATGTCATAGTCGACTACTGTTGGACGCCGGATAAATCGCTGGCGAGATCGGCGAACGCCGTCACGTGGGCGTCGACGTCCGCGGCCGTGTGCTGGACGCTCACCGTCCACTGCTGGGACGCGTCGTGGGGATGCGGGAGGACGTTCCTGTTGACCATCCCCAGCCAGTAGGCTTCGTGAAACTCCTCGTCGATAGCCGCCCAGTCCCGGAACGTTCGGATCCGTTCGTCGGTAAAGTAGACCATCCCCTGCGAGCCCGCGGTGACGACGTGGCCCTCGAGCCCGACGTCGTCGATCACGTCGCGGTAGCCGTCCGCGAGTCGCTCGGCCAGGGCGGTCACGTGGTCGTAGGCCTCGGTCGTGAGGATTTCCTCGAGAGTGACGCCGACCGCACGCAGCGCCAGCGGGTTCCCGTTGTACGTCCCGTAGTGGGCCGCCCCGCTGGCCGTCTCGTCCTCGAGGTCGTCGGCGATCAGGGACATGAGTTCGCGACGACCGCCGAACGCGCCCACCGGATAGCCGCCGCCGATCGCCTTGGCGAGCGCGACGAGATCGGGCTGGACGCCGTAGTACTCCGCACCGCCGCCCGGAGCGAGTTTGACGCCGGTTTTGACCTCGTCGAAGATCAACACGACGTCGTACTCGTCCGCGAGTTCTCGGACCCGAAACAGGAAGTTACCTTCCGGTTCCACCAGCCCGAGGTTGAGACAGGCCGGTTCGACGAGAATTCCGGCGACCTCGGAGCCGTGCTCGCGCAGGAGCCGTTCGACGCTCTCGGCGTCGTTGTACTGCGCGAGCAGAATATTCTCCGGGACGGCGTCGGGAACACCCTGCGACTCTCTGACCGGTCGCGGGTCGTCTGCTGGCCCCGCCCGGTCGACCGGCGGCATCTTGCTCACTAACCCCGGATCGTGGGCGCCGTGATAGGCACCTTCCATCTGAACGATCTTCTCACGGCCCGTGTACGCCCGCGCGAGGCGGGTCGCGTGCATCACCGACTCCGTCCCGCTGTTCGTAAACCGGACCCGTTCGATCGCCTCCCAGCGGTCGATCAGCGGTCGGGCTGCGAACTCGAGGAGTTCGCTGGGGCGGGTGTACAGCGTTCCTCGGTCGATCTGTGCTTTCGCCGCCTCCGACAGCCGCGGATGGGCGTGTCCGACGAGTTGGGTTCCGTTGTTGAGTGCGAAATCGAGGTACGATTCGCCGTCGACGTCGTAGAGCGTCGCGCCTTCGGCTCGGTCCGCGTGGATCGGGTAGGGCTCGTACGCCCGGTACGTGCTACAGACGCCAGCCGGCACGATCGACTGAAGATCGTCGGCCAGTCGTTTCGAGTTCGGCGTCCGATCTCGGTAGCGTTCGCGTTCGGCCGCGAGCAGGGCGGTCACCGATTGCGGGCGTGGATTCGTCGAAGTCATCTCGTAATGCGGAAGTCTATTTCCGGTTATCTCGGCTTCGATAGCGGGTCGTATATAGCTGTTGCCCGCTCCGGCTACAGTCGCGCGAACGGGACTGACGGGGTCGCTGGCCCAGGTACAGGTCGGCACACACTTGTAGGGCTAGCTGGTAAGCCGGGATAGATGGTCGAGATCGTGACGATCGCGACGTTCCTGGTCGCTGCACTTGCCAGTCTCTTCATGGCCTGGGCGATCGGTGCTGGCTCGAGCGGGTCGACGCCGTTCGCCCCGGCGGTCGGCGCGAACGCGATCTCGGTGATGCGAGCGGGCTTTCTCGTCGGTATTCTCGGTTTCGCCGGCGCCGTTTTGCAGGGCGCGAACGTCTCCGAGGCGGTCGGTGCCGACCTGATCGGCGGCGTGACGCTGTCGCCGATGGCGGCGACCGTCGCCCTGATTATCGCGGCCGGGCTGGTCGCGATCGGCGTCTTCGCGGGGTATCCGATAGCGACCGCGTTTACGGTGACCGGCGCAGTCGTCGGCGTCGGGCTCGCGATGGGCGGTGATCCCGCGTGGGCGAAGTACACCGAAATCGCTACGCTGTGGATTCTGACGCCCTTCGTCGGCGGTGGCCTCGCCTACGCGATCGCTCGAGTCCTCCGGAGCGAACCGATCGCCGAGGAGTATCTGATAACCGGCCTGTCGGCGCTGGTCGGCGTCATCGTCGCGAACATCGAGTTTGCGATCCTCGGCTCGGACGGTGCCGGCGGCGAATCGATCGCACAGGCCTCGAGCGGCTGGATTCCGGGGCCGGAGCTCGTCGGTATCGTCGCCGCGACGGCCGTGATGGCGGCGCTTTGGGCGGGTGCGATCGCGATCGATCTTCGGAGCGACATCGAACAGGGCGAGCGCCATTTCCTGTTGATCCTCGGCGGACTGGTCGCGTTCTCCGCCGGCGGCAGTCAGGTTGGACTGGCGGTCGGGCCGCTGATTCCGCTGTCGGGTGACGTCGGCCTGCCACTGATCGCCCTGCTCGTCGGCGGCGGCTTCGGACTCCTGCTCGGCTCGTGGACCGGCGCGCCGCGGATGATCAAGGCGATCTCGCAGGACTACTCCTCGCTCGGTCCGCGCCGGTCGATCGCCGCGCTCATCCCGTCGTTCATCATCGCCCAGGTCGCCGTTCTCTACGGCATTCCCGTCTCGTTCAACGAGATCATCGTCAGCGCGATCATCGGGAGCGGCTACGCCGCGGCCGGCGCCGGCGGGGGCGTCAGCGCGCGCAAGATGGGGTACACCGTCCTCGCGTGGATCGGCTCGCTGGCCGGCTCGATTATCATCTCCTACGTCGGCTTCGTCGTGATCGACGCGCTGCTGTTCTGATACTCGCCTATACGGGCTGACCGACATCGAACAGGCTTTACACGACGGGTCGCGAGTGCTGGTATGGACGAGGACGCTGCGGATCCGAACGATACCGAGACGATTCAGTGGCGACGCGACGCCTCGACGTCTCGAACCGTTCGCCTGCTGTGGTCGCTCGGCGTCGGGACGTTCTTCGCTGCGATCACTATCATCGTCTTCTGGCGACTGTACGATCTCGCCGCCCAGGCCGGCGCCGGCGCGATTATCATCGCGATGTTCGCCGCAGTCGTCGTGACGATTCTCGCGTTCGCGGTCACCAGTCACACCGAACGCCGGCTCGAGGCCCTTGCCAGCCGGCTTCCAATTGCGACGCCGTCCGGGACGGCTCTCGAGCGAGCGATGGACGCCGCGCTCGGAACGATCGCGATGATGGGCGTCATGGGCTCGCTGATGGTCGTCGGGCGGTACGTCTCCCGGCGAGAGCTGCTGGAGGTCGGTGCCGGCCCGTTTACCGGGATGGCCGCGCTGTTGCTCCCCCTTGCGCTCATCGCGCTCGTACTCGCGTCGTTTCTGCGGTCGGTCGGTACACTCGACCGCGAGAAGCGAACGATCTACCTCTACGATCCCGATCAGGCGATCGATCTCGAGGTCATTCAGGGCGTCTCGACGCGCCGACTCGGCGACGCGACGATCCTGAAACTCGAGTACGCCGAGCCCGACGGCCAGTACGTCGCGGGGCCGCGCCGGATCGTCGTCCCGCCGGAGGTCGCGACCGAACTGCAGGGACTCGTCGACGGACGGGCGGCATAGTACGGGTCTCGAGCGTGCGGCAGCTACTGACAGTTGAGTGTTGGCGCGCTGGATCGCACCTCGGAACGTGAACGGTGACCGAAGGGAACCGTGAACTGGACGAACCGCGAGACGATTCGCGAGGGATGAGCGAGCGACCGAAGGGAAAGCGAATCGGCTGGGAGGTCGTTGAATCCCTAGCCGCCACGGTAGCAGCGTATTCGTATCCGTAGTTCCATTCGACTTTGAACGGCTCTCTCGCGATTATCGTCGCTCGAGAATCAGCACGTACCGGGTCAACGACCGATGAACGCGGCGTTCGAACGCGGCCTCGAGTTCCCAGCCCGCCGCTCGCGCCTCGCCGGCCCAGGATCGATCCGCGACCACGACGGCCCGCGGGGCGACCCGGCAGGCCTCCGCTAACGCGCCCGAGACGAGGTCCTCGAGTCGGTGCGTCTCGATTTTCGACTGCCGGCCGTAGGGGGCGTCGAACACCACGCCGTCGACGGCGTCGTCGGCCAGCGGCAGACGGGTGCCGTCGCCGCGGCCGACGTGCCACTCGCCTCGCTCGACACCCACAGGAGAGGGGTCGTCAGAATCGAGAAAGTAACCCAGATTCTCCTGTGCACCCGCGACCATCTTCGCCTGGGCGTCCGTCCCGACGACGTCGGCACCCACCAGTCCGGCCTCGACGAGCACGCCGCCGGTGCCACACATCGGGTCCAGCACCGTCGCCCCGGGCCGGGCCCCCGCGACGTTCGCGACGGCGCGGGCGAGCAGCGGGTCCATGCTCCCGGGCTGGAAGAACGGTTTGTCCGTGGGCGCGCGCGAGCCGAAATCGCGCACGCTCTCGGCGGCGAGCCAACCGAGCGCGCAGACCGAGACCGGCTCGTCGAGCGCTCCGTCGCCCGGTTCGGACGCGAACAGGTCGCCAGTCGCGTTGTCAGCCTCGAGCCCGCCGCCGGCCTCGAGTCGCCCCTCCGAAAACGTCGCCCGGAGCACGTGGTCGGGATCGTCGAGATCCACCGCGAAGCCACGATCGACCAGGATTTGGCCGAGTTCACGCTCGATCCGCCCGCTGTCGACGCCGCTCGAGCCGTGGACGTCGGTCGCACGAACTGCAACTGTCCCGTCGCGGTCGATCGACGCGGCCTCGAGCAGCGTGCGGGCGCTCGCCGGGTCGGCGTCGGTCCGGCCGAGCAGTTCGCTCGCACGGTGGGTGTACGCCAACCCGCGGATTCGCTCGGGAGCGACGGCGTTCGCGACGGCGAGTCCGGGGGCGATCCGACGGATGTCGGCGGCCCCGCTGGCTGCCTCGCGGGCCGCAAAGGCGTCGTCCTCGCCGCCGAGCTCGAGTAGATACACGCGTAGTCGTCGCCGCGGGGACGCCATCAGCCTACCGTTTTACCTGACGCTTCAGACGAGATTCGATCGGGCCAGGACCGTTTGTCAGACACTAATCGCCGTGAAATCGAGCGGTATTCGATCGACGCGGCCGCCCTATATACCGGATATATCAGGTGGCGGTACTAACCTTTATAAACCTTAAATACGTCTTTTTAAGCGACTTATGACGGATCCCAAGGACACCATCAACATCGAAAACGTGGTGGCGTCGACCGGTATCGGACAGGAGCTCGACCTGCAGAGCGTGGCCATGGACCTCGAGGGGGCCGACTACGACCCCGAACAGTTCCCCGGCCTCGTCTACCGCACGCAGAACCCCAAGTCCGCCGCCCTGATCTTCCGCTCGGGGAAGATCGTCTGTACCGGCGCGAAATCGACCGACGACGTCCACGAGAGCCTGCGTATCGTCTTCGATAAGCTCCGTGAACTGCAGATTCAGGTCAACGAAGACCCCGAAATCGTCGTCCAGAACATCGTCACCAGCGCCGACCTGGGCCGCAACCTCAACCTGAACGCGATCGCGATCGGTCTCGGCCTCGAGAACATCGAGTACGAACCCGAACAGTTCCCCGGCCTCGTCTACCGTCTCGACGACCCCGAAGTGGTGGCCCTGCTCTTTGGCTCCGGGAAACTCGTCATCACCGGCGGAAAGAAGCCTGTCGACGCCGAACACGCCGTCGACAAGATCGTCTCCCGGCTCGAGGACCTCGGCCTGCTCGAGTAACGCCGCTCGGTTTCGGTCCTCGCGGTGAACGCTAACTCCCAGCGACGCTTGCGTCGAACTGGCTCACGGAAACCGACAGTATCGGTCGGTCGCGGTTCTCGATTCACTCTCGACGACGACCTCTCCCGCTCTACCCTCGCTTTTCTAGAACCGTTCATCAGGACCGATCAGTCTCTTCGGCCGAATTATCGACTGTTTACCACCCATGAACGATCCGGAATGGCGTGAATCGTGTCTCATCGAGTGGAACGACCAACCGCGTTTATTCGATCTTCCGCTGAGTTTCAGCTATCGATGACGATCCATCCAGACCGACTGGCAACCGCGCAGGATAGCCCCGCTCCCGGCAGTGTCGAGCGATTTCAGGGAGCCCTCCCGCGTGCGGCAGTCCGTCGCGTGCTGGGCAACGACCGTCGACGCGAGGTGCTCCGCAGTCTCCTCGCCGAGGACGGCTCTCTCTCGGTGTCCACGCTCGTCGCACGGATCGCGGACGCCGAACACGACGCGACGGCCGTCACGTCGCTCCTCGAACTCCGCCAGCGCGTCCACGTCTCGCTCTGCCGGACCCACCTCCCGCTGCTCGAGGACCATCGCGCCCTCGCGTACGATCAAGTACAGGGGCTCGTCTCCCCCGGAGCGACGCTCCCGGCGTTCGAGCCGTTGCTCGACGAGGAGTCGCTCGAGGGGTCGATCGATCCCCGACTGGAGCGGCGATCGGAGTAGACGGTAGCAAGCCCGGTGATTCGTCGACGAGTCGTCGGTTATTCGATCAACCGTTCGATTTCGGTGACCAAAATATCGCTCGCGCCGGCCTTTTTGACCTCGGTGATCGTCTCGAACACGTCCTGCTCGTCGACGACGACGTGGACGGCCACCTTTCCGTCGCCGTTCTCGTCCGCTCCGGCGATATCCATCACCGTCGGCCCGCCCATCCCGGGAATGACGTCCCGGACGTCGTCCAGTTTCGTCGTCGGGACGTTCATCATCAGGTAGCGCTTGCCCTCGGCCTGCTTGACCGAGGAGAGCGCCGTCCGAACCTCCTCGACTTTCGGCTCGGAGAGGACGTCCTCGCGGCCGAACAGCCGGACCGAACTCGAGAGCACGTCGTCGACCACCGCGAGTCGGTTCATCTTGAGCGTCGTCCCCGTGCTCGTGATGTCGACGATGGCGTCGGCCATCTCGACGTGGGGTGTCAGCTCCGTCGCGCCCGTGACTTCGACGATATCGGGTTCGACGCCGGTGTCTTCGAAAAAGTCACGGGTGATGTTGGGGAACTCCGTCGCGACGGTCTTGCCCGCCAGATCATCGACGGTCTCGATGTCGCCGTCCTCGGGGGCCGCCAGCACGAGCCGGCAGCGGCCGAACTCGAGGTCGAGCAGCTCCGAGACGTCGTCGACGCGGGCCTCGTGGACCTGATCGAGCCCCGTAATGCCGAGGTCCGCCGCGCCGTCGGAGACGTACTCCGGGATGTCCGCCGCGCGGGCGAAAAGGACGGAGACGTCGGGGTCGACCGTGTCGGCGTACAGTTTCCGATCGGCACCGTTCTCGAGATGGAGTCCCGCCCGCTCGAGAAGGTCGATCGTCGGCTCGTGCAGGCGGCCCTTGTTGGGAACGGCGATTCGCATTAGCTCCGTATTGGCGGCCGTGGGGGAATTGTCTTTTCATCCGGGCGAATCACGGTGTCCGTTCCCGGTATGCCACATGGTGTTCACCGTGTGGACTGCTCACGGGCGCTGTGCGACCGTTCACGGTTCATGTTCGTTCCCCGTTCGCTTCGCCGCGGTTCTCGCTCACTTCGTTCGCTCACGGGTCGTCCCTCCCCGTTCGCTTTGCCGCGGTTCTCGCTCACTTCGTTCGCTCACGGTTCCCTTCGGTCACCGTTCGCTTTGCCGCGGTTCTCGCTCACTTCGTTCGCTCACGGTTCCCTTCGGTCACCGTTCGCTTTGCCGCGGTTCTCGCTCACTTCGTTCGCTCCGAACCGCGTACGCTCCGAACCGCGTACGCTCCGAACCGCGTCCGCTCCGAACCGCGTTTCCCTCCTGCGATCGGGTGTGCAATGATGTTCAGTGGCTACGATAGAGGTGGAGCTTTGTTCACTAACATGGAAACTATTACTTACATGTTAGTGTCGTATCTAATATGGATACCACACATCTCTACTACGCGTCGACGATCCTCTGTGGCGTCGTCGTCGGAGCGATGGGGCTCTCGAGTGTCGCCGCGGGAAACACCGGTATCGCAGCCCTACTGATGGCGATCGGCGGCGTCGGAACGGTCTGCAGTGCGGTTTACGTACTGGGGTTTTCGGAGAACCCGTCTGCGTCCGTGCCAGCGGATCGGTGGGTCTGGGCGATGACTCTCGGGGCGGTCCTTGTGCTTATCGGAGGGGTAGGGCAGCTACTCCTGTAGAACAGTTCTTGGGCACCCCCTCACACCGATAGATCCGCCCGCCGAAGCAACTGCGCGTTGACCGCCACGATCACGGTGCTCGCGGACATGAGCACCGCGCCGACGGCCGGCGAGAGCAGGATCCCGATCGGTGCGAGAATCCCGGCCGCCAGCGGCAGGGCGAACACGTTGTAGCCGGCCGCCCAGACGATGTTCTCCTGCATCTTTCGGTAGCTCTTCGCGCTCAGGCGGACGAGGCTGGCGACGTCACGCGGGTCGTTCTCGACGAGCACCACGTCGGCGGACTCGACGGCCACGTCGGTCCCCGAGCCGATGGCGATTCCCACGTCGGCTCGAGTGAGCGCGGGCGCGTCGTTGACCCCGTCGCCGACCATCGCGACGAGGTGGCCCCGATCCTGTAGCTCGAGGATCTTCTCGTCCTTATCCTCGGGTAACACCTCGGCGAAGACGGTGTCGATGCCGAGTTCGTCGGCCACGCTGTGGGCCACGTCCGCGTCGTCGCCGGTCAGCATCGCCACCTCGATGCCCATCTCGTGGAGCGCGTCGATCGCCTCGAAACTCTCCTCGCGGATCACGTCCGCGAGCGCGACCGCGCCGACGATTTCCTCGTCGTGTAACACGTAGACGACGCCCTCGCCCCGAGTGCCGGCCTCGTCCGCGAAGCGCTCGAGATCGGCGGACGGTTCGACCTCGAGGTATCGGAGCAGGTTGGGACCGCCGACGGAGACGGTGTGGCCGTCTCGGCCGCCGGAATCGGCTCTCTCCTCGGAACGACCTGCATTCCCGGGTGTAACGGCCGGCATCGCATCGCGTTCGATCGTCGCGCGAACGCCCCGTCCCTCGAGCGCCTCGAACCCGCGGACGTCGGGCACCGAGAGACCGCGATCCGACGCTTCGTCGCGGATGGCTTGAGCGATCATGTGCTCCGAATCGCCCTCGGCGGCGGCCGCGAACGTCAGCACGTCGTCCTCGTTCCGGCCGCCCACGGTGGCGATTTCGACGATGCCCTGCTCGCCCGCCGTGAGCGTCCCGGTCTTGTCGAAGACGACGGTATCGAGGTTTCGCGCTTGCTCCATGGCGATCCGGTCGCGGACGAGCATCCCGTGGCGGGCGGCCATCGAGGTGTTAATCGCGACCACGAGCGGGACGGCCAGTCCGAGTGCGTGCGGACAGGCGATGACGAGCACCGTCACGACGCGCTCGACGACCGGAAGCCCGAAGCCGACGGCGGCGGTCCAGGCGACGGCGGTGATCGCCGCGACGCCGAGCGCCGCATAGAAGAGCCAGCCCGCGGCCCGGTCGGCGAGAACCTGGGTCCGAGACCGGCTCTCCTGGGCCTCTTCCACCAGCCGCATGATTCCCGACAGCGTCGTCTCCTCCCCCGTCGCGTCGACGCGAACGCGCAGGCTGCCGTCGCGGTTTGTCGTGCCGCCGATGACCTCGTCGCCGGGTTCTTTCTTCACCGGCTTCGACTCGCCGGTGATCATCGCTTCGGTGACGTTGGACTCGCCCTCCTCGACGACGCCGTCTGCCGGCACGTTCGAGCCGGGCCGGACGAGCACGAGGTCGTCCTGCTCGAGGTCGTCGATCGGAACCGCTTCGGTCTCGCCATCCGCCCCGATCCGTTCGGCCGTATCCGGCAGCAGCTCGGCGAGTTCGTCGAGCGCGCCCGAGGCGCGCCTGACGCTTCGCATCTCGATCCAGTGGCCCAGCAGGAAGATGACGATCAGCGTGACGAGTTCCCAGAAGAACGGCTCCCCGATGTCGAAGGCGGCCGCCGCGACGCTGTAGACGAAGGCGACGGTGATCGCGAGCGAGATCAGGAGCATCATCCCGGGCTCGCGGTTGCGCGCCTCGACCGCGCCCATCCGGAGGAACGGGATGCCGCCGTAGGCGAAGACCGCGACCCCGAGAACGGGGCCGACGAACTCGCTGCCGGGGAACGTCACCGCAGTGAAACCGAACCAGTCCTGCAGCATCGGGCTGTAGTACAGTACCGGCAGGGAGAGCACGAGAGAGACGAAAAATCGCTTTCGGAACATGTCCTCGTGGTCCGAGTGGTCGACGTGCGCACCGTGATCGTGACCGTCGTGTCCGTCTTCACCGTGCTCGTGACGGTCGGGTCTGTCTTCACCGTGCTCGTGACGATCGGGTCTGTCATCACCGCGTTCGTCGCGTTTGCCTTCTCCGTCGGGTTCGTCGTACTTGGCGCGTCGCTCCCCCGGCTTCTCGTCGGCACCTAGCGCGTCGCGGTAGCAATCACAGATCCGGCAGCACGAGCAGTAGCTGTCCGTCGGCTTCTCGCCTCGAGCGGACGGATTCGTCGCTTCGTGGCTCGAGTCGCCGTGGTCGTGGCTCGAATCGGCCATCAGCGCCGCTCACCTCGCTCGAGTCGTTCGCGTCGCTCTTCGAACTCTTCGCTCGAGAGGTCGCCGCGAGCGTAGGCGGTTCGGAGTTCCTCGAGCGCCGGGTCGGTTCGTCGACCCGTCGACCCACGGAGCGCTCTGTACAGCACGTAGCCGATCGCGAGAACCAGGCCGAGGTGGACCGCCCAGGCCACCAGCCACGGCCACGCCGATCCCATCGTCCCGTTCCAGGTCCCCGCGTGACCGAACCCGAGTCCCATCATCGGCATCGCGAGAACCATCACGAGCAGCGGGAGGAGTACCGCGACGAGAAGCACCGCGGCTCCGACGAGCAGGATCGTCCGTCCGAGGGAATCGTCTGCGGACATCGCGTGCTAGTTATCGACGCATCGACATAGTTCTTGAATGCGCTTCTTACGGCTGTAGAATAACCGCAATACGTAGACGACCGCCCGGCTACGTTCGATGCAAGAGCCGTGATCCGAACGAGGGCGGCTCCGTATCGCTCGGATTCGATCGTTCGTCCGGTGGCTCGCCCGAATTTAGTTTCGAAACTCGAGGCGGGAGATATTCCCACTTTCCAAGGCACAATCCGCTTGAACGTCTATCCCGTACAGCTATACATGAACACCAGACGAGCGCACCTCGAGATCACCGGCATGTCCTGTTCGACGTGCTCGGGGACCGTCGAGGACGCGGTTTCGGACCTCGAGGGCGTCGAGTCGGCGAGTGCGAACTACGCGACCGACGAGGGGACGGTCGCCTACGATTCCGAGGTCGTCTCGCTAGCCGACGTCTACGACGCGATCGATGACGCGGGCTACGAGGCCGCCTCGGAGACGGAGACGATCACGGTGATGGGGATGTCGTGTTCGACCTGTTCCGGAACCGTCGAGGACGCGGTCACGGATCTTCCGGGCGTGATCCGAGCGGACGTGAACTTCGCTTCGGACGAGGCCCGCGTCGAGTACAACCCGAACGACGTCTCGCTGGGCGAGATTCACGCGGCCGTCGAGGAGGCCGGCTACGAACCCGTCCGCGACGATAGCGACGGCACCGAGGGGGCACAGGGCTCGAGCCAGCGCGAGCGCGCCGTCGAAAAGGAGCTGCGGCGACAGCGTCGACTGGTGATCGGCGGGGGGATCCTCACGCTTCCGTTCGTGCCGGTCATGCTTGCGATGCTCGGGCTCGTCGAGTTGCCCCACCTGGGCGAGATCGGACTCGGCGTCGCGACCGTCTCCGTCATGGGGCTTCTCGAGTTCGCCCTCGCAACCGCGCTGATGGCCACGCTCGGGATGGAGTTCCTCCGCGGCGCCTGGCGTGCGTTCTCGCACAACCGGCGGGCCAATATGGACACGCTGGTCGCGATGGGCACGTCCGCGGGCTACGTGTACAGTACGGTCGCCCTCTTCGGACTCATCACGAGTGAGGGGCTCTACTTCGAGGCCGTCGCGTTCATCCTCTGGTTCATCACGCTGGGCAACTGGCTCGAGGTCCGATCGAAGGCCCGGGCCGGCAACGCGCTGCGCGAACTCCTGCGGATGGAGGCGGAGGAGGCGACGATTATCGAAGACGGCGAAGAGAACCAGGTCCCGCTCGAGAACGTCGTCGTCGGCGACGTGATGAAGGTCCGACCGGGCGAGCGGATCCCGACCGACGGCGTGGTCGTCGACGGCCAGAGTGCGGTCGACGAGTCGATGCTCACCGGCGAGTCCGTCCCGGTCGAGAAGAGCGAGGGCGACGAGGTCGTCGGCTCGACGATCAACGAGAACGGCGTCCTCCTCGTGGAGGCCACCAAGGTCGGCTCCGAGACGGCGATCCAGCAGATCGTCGACCGGGTGAAGGAGGCCCAGTCGCGCCAGCCCGAGATCCAGCGGCTGGTCGACAAAGTAAGCGCCTACTTCGTCCCCGCGGTGATCGTCAACGCCGTCCTCTGGGCGACGCTCTGGTTCCTCTTCCCCGACGCGCTGTACGGCGTTTCGTCGGCGCTCGGGAGCTGGATTCCGATCCTCGAGCCCGTCGGCGGCGGTCCCGTCGTCGGCGGCGTGCCGATCTTCGAGTTCTCCGTCGTCGTCCTCGCCTCGGCCCTGCTGATCGCCTGTCCATGCGCGCTCGGGCTGGCGACGCCGGCCGCGACGATGGTCGGCTCCACCCTCTCCGCGACGAACGGCGTGCTGTTCAAGGGCGGCGACGTGCTTGAACAGGTCCGCGGTATCGATACCATCGTCTTCGACAAGACCGGGACGCTGACCCACGGCGAGATGGTGCTGACGGACGTCGAACTCGTGGGCGAGCGAGCCGCCACCGACGGCGGCGATACTGCGACAGACGGTGGGCTCCTGACCGACCGCGAGGAGGACCTCGAGTCGCTCGTCCTCGGTGCTGCAGCCACCGCCGAGTCCGGCTCCGAACACCCGATCGCCCGCGCGATCGTCGAGGGTTGTGAGGAACGAGGAATCGACGTCGGCGAGGTCAGCGAGTTCGAGAACGTTCCCGGCCACGGCATCCGCGCCGAGACCGACCGCGGTTCCGTGTTGATCGGCCGTCGGAAGCTCCTCGAGGACGCGGGAATCGACACCGAACCCGCCGAAGAGGCGCTGACGCGGCTCGAGCGCGAGGGGAAGACGGCGATGCCGGTCGCCGTGGACGGCCAGTTGCTGGGCGTGCTCGCCGTCGCGGACGAGGTCCGCGAGAGCGCCACAGAGACCGTCGCAGCGCTTCACAAGCGCGGGACCGAGGTCGTGATGCTCACCGGCGACAACGAGCGGACGGCCCGCGCGGTGGCTGAACAGGTCGGCATCGACCCCGACAATGTGCGCGCGGAAGTGTTGCCGGAGGACAAGGCGGACCACATCGAGGACCTGCAGTCGGAGGGGGCTCGAGTCATGATGGTCGGCGACGGCGTCAACGACGCGCCCGCGCTCACGACCGCACAGGTCGGCGTCGCCATCGGTTCGGGCACCGACGTCGCCATCGAGTCGGCTGACGTGACCCTGATGCGGGACGATCCGGCGGACGTGCTGAAGGCCGTCAGAATTTCGGAGGCGACCATCTCGAAGGTACGCCAGAACCTGTTCTGGGCCTTCGCCTACAACACGACGCTGATCCCCATCGCCTCGCTGGGGCTGCTGAATCCGGCGCTGGCCGGACTGGCGATGGCCGCCTCGAGCGTGAGCGTGATGGCGAACAGCCTCTCGTTCGCGAAGTACGATCCCCACGAGGACTACCGACTGGCGGTGTTGAAGCCGCTCGAGTGGCTCCGGCGGTAGCTACCCTCCCGGCTTCCGGCAACGTACGGACACGCTTAAGTAAGGGATGAGGCCTTATTTGAGATCCTAGAGGTGCGATATACAATGGATGAGGGGTTTGGGAACGTTCTGAGTGAATTAGCTGATCACCGTGGACAACATCTTGTTTGGCAGCGTGACAGTCTTCAGCGCGCTCTCCAGATATTCTTTCGACACACGGATTCTTTCGTTGTATTTCTCGACGAGATTCGCCAACAGCTCCCGGCTGGGGAAGGAGAATCACTACGCGAAGAATATAACGACGAGTTCCTCGTCAAATCGCACGACTATTTCTCGGCCGCCTATGGATTATTTTCCAAAGCGCAGAGTTTTCAGTCGAGGTGGTACTGCGACTGTGATAACGAGAGATGTAAGCCTGGGAGATATGAATCGTTTGAGCCGTACCTCGATACGCTCCGTGAAAGCGGCCTCGCAGAGCGAGGGAATTATATTAACTCGATTCGCGTCATGACTCAGAAAATCCAGACACCCTGTTTGCTTACACAGACGAAATACAACTTCTTCGGTCTCGAGCCAGAGACAGGTGTCGTGATTCACAGACAAGAACTTCTAGACTGGGTCGAGCATGATAATCGCAAACCTGCCGTGGAGTATCTTCAAGAGAGAGAGATGGCCAGTACCTAGATCTCCGAAAGGAAGTAAGGCAGTATAACGAGTGTGTTGAAGAGTTTTATGGGTGGCTCTTTGCTGATGTTGAAGAAAAGTATGCTCACTTACTTCGAGATCGCCGCCAGATCATCAGTGAGTACGCCTAGATCCGATCCAAATCCTAAAACATCATCATTTCGACTGATACGAGTGACCATCAATTATTTATCTACCGTTCCCGTTGTGATTCGTATGAACCCGGATAACGCCCGTGTCCTCCAGTCGCTGGAACAGGGCACTGAGGGGTTCAACTCTGTACTTGACCGCCTTGATGGTGTCTCTCAAGAGAACGATTTCGTTCGATACAATCGCGACGAAATTCGGTCAATGATAGGGGAAGATCCTCAGTATCGCGAGCGACTTTCTGCTAGCGATTAGCTGTTTCTAGCTCTTTCGTCTGCTATCTCCTCCGAATCGTTATTTCGTCGGTTAGCATCTCTGAGCGGTCTTGGTCGTCCATGCTGAGATGCGAGTTGTACGCAGCGCGACGCTGTGATCACCGTTTGTAACTGATCGGGGTTTAGTAGTCGGTTCGAACCTGTAGTGGTTCAGAGACGAACATACCGTTTTCAAGTGTCTCAGCCCATTTGTCCCGGGAACAGCGCGTCCGCGACAAGAAACGTCACGTAGGCTTCGACGAACGCGGCGAGGACGAGGATCAGCCACGCGAAGACGACCAGCGCGGCGGTCCGGAGGAGATAGCCCCTGGTGAACAGCGCGTCTCGAGTGCCGGCGATTCGTTGGCCGACCCGATGGACGAATCGAAAGCCCACGCCGGCGGCGATGAACAGCGCCGGCAGTTCGAAGATGCCGTGGGGGACGAGCAGTGCGAGAATGACGCCGAATCCGGTTTCCGACCCGGCAAAGACGGCGATATTCCCGACGAGCACGCCGTTGAAGACCATGATGAAGAGCGTCAGGACTCCGAGCGTGAGCGCACCGAAGATGGCCGCCAGAAACGGCGGCGTGTTGTTCGCGATGAAAAACGAGGCCGTGAGCTCGAGCCCGGCTTCCTCGCCGAGTTCGCCGTCCGTTCCGCCGGGAAGTTCGTCCTCGCCGAACTCCTCCATGACCATCTCGAGGAAGAAGTCGATCAGGTTCACGCCGGCGAAGTAGAGCAGCGCGCCGAGGAGGGCGCCGACGGCGAACAGTCCGGTCGAGAACCAGACGTACAGCCGGTGTTCGGCCCAGGCGTCGTCGAGGTGGCCGAAAACGGCGGGCGATGCCGTCCGACCGACGAGCGCGATGGCACCGAACCCCGCACCGAGGACGACGGCCCCGGCGGCGGCCGTCGGCGCGTCGTAGGCGACGAAAATCGCCGCGGCGCTCGCGAGGGAGACCAGCGCGAGCGCGACCGTGAGCGCGGTCCAGTTGCGGACCGTCTCGGGATCCGGGGGCTCCGAGGGGTCCGAACCTCGTTCTCGAGGGGGGTCCGCGCCCGGTGTCGGACTCGAGGACGATCGGTCGTCGCCGGATTTGGCGGTCGGCCGCTCCTCGACTCGAGACTCCTCCCGGTTGCGCTCCCAGTCGCGGTTCACGCCGTACCCCTCGCGGCCCTCGGCGTCCGTCTCGGTCCGACCGTCGCGGTCGTCCCCGCTTCCGTTCATAGTCGACGTGTCGACAAACGAGGGGATAAACCCGCCGACTGTCCGGGGCGGGCTCGGCTCTACCCCGCCGCGGCGGTCTCGAGGCGAACGCACGACCCGTTTCGGGTGCGACTCACTCGAGCAGCCGCCGTACCTGCGTCCGGAGCTGTCGTCGGCCGCGGGGCTCGCGAGCGATTCGCAGGTAGTTCGCCCCCGACTGGGCGACCCACAGCAGTTTGTAGATCGGCGCGCGCCGATCGAACCCGGTCTCGAGCGGTGCGCCGTTCGCGTACGCCCGTCGAAACAGCCCTCGGAGCCGCCCCCGTTCGGCCCGCGGGAGCCGACCCGCATAGACGTCGACGAACCGGGCTTCCGCTCGAGCGAGGGCGTACTCGGCGTGCGTGACGTGGGCGTTCCCCCAGTCGAGGACGGCCGTCACGGCACCCTCGTCGTCGACGAGGAGGTTGCTCGGCTGGTAGTCGCCGTGGGTCAACACCGGGCGGAAGTCCTTGTCGCCGGCCAAGGGGACCGGCAATTCCGCCAGCAGCCACCCTGGGTCGACTGCGTGCCAGCCATCGGGCTCTCGAAGGGAGAGCGACCCGTCGTCCGTGTCGCGTGCCAGTCCGGCGACGCGGTCGAACGCGAGCGCCGACGTCCCGTGGAGCCGTCCCAGCAGTTCGCCGGCATCGGCGACGAGCCGTCGGCGAACGGTCGGCTCGAGGTCGACGTACGAGGGTCCGGGATTCGTCCCCTCCCGAAACTCGTAGATCGCCCAGCGCTCGAGGTGACCGTTCGAGTCGTCCGCAAGCGAGCCGGTTGCGAGCACGCGAGGAATTGGCAGATCGGTCGCCTCGGCGACGCGCTCGAGGACGAGCGGTTCGGTCACGTCACCCGTCCAGACGCTCGCCCCGCCGCGTTTGCAGACGACTCGAGAGGGCCGGTCCTCCCCACCACCGTCACCCGTCTCGAGCCGGCAGACGACGGTCTCTGCAACTGACCCCGCCTGCGGCCGATACCGCGACCGGACCTCGGCCTCGAGCGCGTCGGAAACGAGTCGATCGACCGTCTCCCCCTCCATATTCGAGGAATACACCGGACCTCGACGTAGTCGTTTGGCCGAACTCCGCCACCTGCGTCGGCGTAGGGACCGCATATACAATCGGATCCGTCTCGAGACTACCGAGTGGATGGCGCTGCCGGAACTGGTGTCTCTCGCGAACCGGACGCTCCGTACCGCTCGCAGCGTCGGCTACCGGGGGTACTACCGCCTCGCCGCCGCGAACTACGACCGCGAACTCCTCGCGCGGCGAAATCGGACGCCGGCGGGGACGTTTCGCTGTTACGAACCGCTCAACCGCCACGGGAGCGACGCGATGCTCGCGGAACTGGCTGCTTGCTGTGGCCCCTCGGACGTCGTCTACGATATCGGTGCGAACGTCGGGATCTACGCGCTCGCGCTGACGAGCGGCGCACTCGGCCGCCGGGTCGTCGCGTTCGAGCCGTCGCCGGCCACTGTTGAGCGACTGCGACGGAACGTTCGCGCGAACGGCCTCGAGGGCCGGATCGACGTCCTGGCCTGCGGCGTCGGTGACGACTCCGGCGAGCGTCCGTTCTACGTCTCGACGTCTCCCGAGCTGTCGGCGTTCGACCGCGCGAGCACGATCCGCTGGGCGGCTACCGTCGCTGACGTTCGGTCGGTTCCGATCCGTCGGCTGGACGATATCGTGCTCGAGGACGATCTCCCACCGCCAGATCACCTGAAACTCGATGTCGAGGGCGCGGCCCCCGCCGTCCTCCGGGGTGCTCGAGCGACGCTCGAGCGTCACCGACCGACCGTTTTCGTCGAGATTCACGACGAGGGGCTCGCGGGTGACGTTCCCGGCGACACGAGGGCGGCACTCGAAGGTCTCGACTACGAAATTTACGAGCGCGAGAACCACTGGCGGTGTGAACCGTGCTGACTCCGCCGGGATCGTCTGCCGGCGACTTGTTGCGCGCGTGAATCGCTGTGGACGTGCTATCGGCGGACGGCCGACTCCCTTTCGACAGTATAAGGCCCTCGCGGGAGAAACCCAGAGCCATGACGACACTGGCGATCACCGGCGGGCAGGTGCTGTTGCCCGACATCACGGTCACGCGCGCGGACGTACTGGTCGATCAGGACGGCGGCGAGATTCTCGAGATCGGCGACGACCTCGCGGGCGAGGCCGACGAAACGCTCGACGCCACCGACTCGCTGGTCACGCCCGGCTTCGTCAACGGCCACTGCCACGTCGCGATGACGCTCATGCGCGGCTACGCCGACGACAAGTCACTCGACGCCTGGCTCCAGGAGGATATCTGGCCGACCGAAGCCGAACTGACGCCCGACGACGTCTACCACGGCACGCGACTCGGCGCGCTCGAGATGATCAAATCCGGGACGACCGCCTTTGCGGACATGTACTTCATGGTCCCGAACATCGCTGACGCGGTCGAGGAGGCCGGCCTCCGCGCCCGACTGGGTCACGGGATCGTCACCGTCGCATCCGACGACGAGGAGGCCCGCGAGGACGCCCGGGAGGGACTCGAGGTGGCCGCGGAACTCGACGGCCGCGCGGACGGCCGGATCTCCACGGCCTTTATGCCCCACTCGCTGACGACGATCGGGAGCGAGTATCTCGAGGAGTTCGTCCCGCAGGCGCGCGACCTCGGCGTGCCGATTCACTACCACGCCAACGAGACGACGAACGAGGTGACGCCGATCGTCGAGGAACACGGGGTTCGACCGATGGCCTACGCCGCAGAGCGCGGGATGGTCCAGGAAGGCGACTTTATCGCCCACGGCGTCCACCTCGACGAGAGCGAGATCGGTCTGCTCGCGGAGGCCGGAACGAGCGTGATTCACTGCCCGGCCTCGAACATGAAACTGGCCAGCGGGATGGCTCCCGTTCAGCGCATGCTCGACGCCGGCGTGACGGTGGGTATCGGCACCGACGGCGCAGCTTCGAACAACGATCTCTCGATGCTTGACGAGGCCCGCGACGCCGCCATGATCGGCAAACTCGAGACCGGCGACGCGAGCGCGGTGCCCGCCGAATCGGTGGTCGAGATGATGACCCAGGGCAGCGCGGACGCCATCGGTCTGGATACCGGCCGTCTCGAGGCAGGTGCAGCCGCCGATCTGGCCGTGATCGACCTCGAGTCCGCCCACCTGACCCCGCGTCACGACCTCGTGAGCCACCTCGCGTACGCGGCGGCGGCGTCCGACGTCCGCCACACGATCTGTGACGGGCAGGTGCTCATGCGCGACCGCGACGTGTCGACCCTCGACGAGGAGGCGGTTCGAACGCAGGCGAGCGAGGCCGCCGAAGCGCTGGTCGATCGCGCCGAAAACTGACCGTTGTCTCGACCGGCGTGAACGGAAACTAAACCTTCACAACACATTATAAACGCTCGAAACGATTCTACAACCGTTTTGCCGAACCGGAACCGTCGAGAACTGCCGACGGGGTTTATTCACGACGTACTGAATGTCTCGAGCGGATGAGCAGAGGAAAACTATTCGCGGTGGTGCTGGCCACCGTTATGGTGCTGTCAGTGTTCGCCCTGCCGGGCGTCGCAGCCGCGAGCGCGACCGCAGAGGAACCGACCGCCTCGATTACGGACGAAGATGTCGAGAAGTCCCAGGAAACTGAGGGCGATTCTACTGAAGAATCGGACGACGAGGAGCCCGAGGAATCCGACGAGGAGGAATCTGAGGACGAGTCCGACGACGCTGACGACTCTACCGACGAGGAGTCCGACGATGCGGAGGCTGACGGCAACGCCTCGATCGGCGTCACGCAGGACGGTGCCGACGTGACCGCGACGCTCACTGCAGACGGTGACGGCGTTGCGAACACCAGCGTCACGGTCTCGACCGTCGACGAGGATGCCTCCTACGCGGATACGGGGACGCACACGACCGACGAGAACGGAACGTTCGCCCTCGAGGCTCCGACGGGTAACGAGAGCGTCGACATCTCGCTCGAGGCGACCGTCGACGACGAGTCAGTCGAGACGGAGACGACCCTCGAGCCGGTCGAGGAGGGGCCGGAGAACTTCGGGCAACTCCTCAACGACTTCAAGACTAACAACGTGACCGACGACGAGCCGCGGGGACTCCAGATCGCTTCCTTCGTGGTCGAGAACAACCCCGGTAACGCACCGGATCACGCGGGCCCGCCGAGCCACGCCGGCCCGCCGAGTGAGGACGACGAGGACCGACAGGGACCACCAGCCCACGCCGGTGGTCCGTCGGATGATACCGGCGATGACGAGTCCGACGGTGACAACGGCCAGGGCGGCGGGCCGCCCGAGCATGCTGGCGGCTCGTCTGATTGATAACTGTTGAGGAGTTTGACGACTTCTGGCTCTTCAGGTGGCTGACGGGCCAAAAACGGATGTCAGAGGACGGCTTTCCGATCGGGTTGTCAGAGGCACGATCCCGTCACTGACGTTCGAATTATTACTTATATGGATGAGGTATAAATACGGCTGCATAATAAGTAGTAACATGTCGATAATACAACGCTCAAGTCGCCATATCCTACCGATGATGGCTGTAAGATCTGTACCAAATGTACTCACAACGAGGTCATTAGTTGGCTAATGAATGTCTCCATGAGGGTTCGTTCTTTTTCGAGTCCGTTGATCCGAGACCTCGCACTCGGACTGTTTCTCCTGGGAGGAACTCACCTGTTTGTCGTTGATGTCCGATCGTTCGTATCAATCGGCGTGGTGCCGTCGATCGTGGGAGGTGTCGTCGCTGGAGCGGTCGGTTCAGCCGCGCTCGCCCATATCGAACGTTCGAAGGCTGCAACGGTAGTTGTCGTTCTCGTTGCGGGTCTTGGATTTGTGATCAGCTGGAGTACCGCGGCCGTAGTTGTTGGATCGGATTCTGCGTCCGCTCGGATTCCAGCGTTCGCGCTTGCACTGCTCTGTGGGCATATCGGCATCCGACTCGCCGATAGCCTCGATCGACCGTAACTGGGATGAGCCTTCCGTGACTTCGGTAGCGTTTTCCCCGCCGTTCCCTTCGATTGAGGTATGACCGACACTGCGTATCCGCCGATCAGCGAGCAACTGGCGGATCTCGAGGCCGCACAGGAGGAAGGCCGCCGAAAGATGGACTGGGCGACCCAGCACATGCCCATCCTCGAGCACGTTCGCAAGGAGTTCGTCGCCAACCAGCCCTTCGAGGGCGAGCGAATCGCGATGGCGATGCACGTCGAGGCGAAGACGGCGATCCTCGTCGAGACGCTCGCGGAGGGCGGCGCGGAAGTCGCCGTCACGGGCTGCAACCCGCTGTCGACCCACGACGACGTTTCCGCTGCGCTCGACACGCACGAGAACATCACGAGCTACGCCAAACGCGGCGTCGACGACGAGGAGTACTACGCGGCCATCGAGGCCGTCATCGCCCACGAACCGACCGTCACCGTCGACGACGGGATGGACCTCGTCGCCGCGATCCACGAGGACTACCCCGAACTGATCGACGGCATCGTCGGCGGGGCCGAGGAGACCACGACGGGTGTCCACCGCCTGCGCGCGATGGACGCGGACGGGGCCCTCGAGTATCCCGTCTTCGCGGTCAACGACACCCCGATGAAACGCCTCTTCGACAACGTCCACGGCACCGGCGAGTCTTCCCTCGCGTCGATCGCCATGACCACGAACCTCTCGTGGGCCGGCAAGAACGTCGTCGTCGCCGGCTTCGGCTACTGCGGCAAGGGCGTCGCCCGGAAGGCGTCGGGCCAGAACGCGAACGTGATCGTCACCGAAGTCGAGCCGCGCCGTGCGCTCGAGGCCCACATGGAGGGCTACGACGTCATGCCGATGGCCGACGCGGCAGAGGTCGGTGACGTTTTCCTGACGACGACGGGCAACCGAGACGTCATCGTCGAGGAGCATTTCGAGTCGATGCAGGACGGCGTCCTGCTCGCCAACGCGGGTCACTTCGACATCGAGATCGACCTCGAGGCGCTCGACGATCTCGCGGTCGACCGCTACGAGGCCCGCGACGGCGTCGAAGCGTACGAACTCGCGGACGGCCGCCGACTCAACGTCATCGCCGAGGGGCGACTCGTCAACCTCGCGGCGCCCATCTCGCTGGGCCACCCCGTCGAAGTGATGGATCAGTCGTTCGGTATTCAGGCCGTCTGTGTGCGTGAACTGCTCGAGAACAGCGACGAGTACGAGGCCGGCGTCCACGACGTTCCCGACGAACTCGACAAGGAGATCGCCGAGATCAAACTCGCGGCCGAAGGCGTCGACTTCGACTCGCTGACGGACACCCAGCGCGACTACATGGGGTCGTGGGACCACGGAACATAGGGATTTCACCCGGAGCACCTCAGACGTAGCGGTTACGAACGTCTCGACCCTGCTGGTGCTATCTTTAAACAGCGAGAGAATCCCGCCGTTCACGGCGGGCGTGAATCGCGTCACTCGACTACGCAACCTACAGTCTACAGCAGCCCGAATACCGAACGGAAGTTATTAGTGACAAAATAACGAACAAAAAATCGTACGAACTGAAATCGATATGGAGCGAGGTAGCGGCCTCCATGAACGGGTGAAAGACTACGCCCGCGACAATGGCATCCAACATCCTCGTGCCTACGCTGAACTAATCGAGAAAGGATTAGACGCCAGTGACGACGGTAACTAAGACGCTTCAAGCGACGTTAGCCCCACCGACAGCCCACAAGCAGTCGAAACTCGACGACCTACTCAAAACGTACCGTGACGGTCTGCAAGAGGCGTTCGACGCCGGGGCAAGTACCATGTCGGCGGTCAGCGGCATCGTGACGCCCTACGACCTTCCGTATCAGGCGAAAGCTGCTCTGTGCAACTACGTTCCGAAACTCCGCAAGACGTACGACGCGAAGGAGTTGGACGACGAACACCCGATACGGCTCACGAATCAAGCTGCGAAGTTCGACTACTCCGACGAGCGTGACTACGAGTTCACATGGTGGGTTCCCCGTCCCGGTCGGGGGACGAACTTCTGGATACCGCTCCGCATTAACCCCGAACAGGAAGACCTCTGGCACGACCTCGTAGCCGAGGACGCAAAGGCGGGCGAAATACGGCTTCAGAAGCACCGGAAGAACTGGGTACTGCACGTCACCGTTGAGTACCCAGTCGAAGAACCAACGAAGGATGGTGACGCCACACACATCGGCTTAGACATCGGAGAAACCGCCCTCATCACGGGCTGTGCCCTCAAGGACGGTTCTCCGACTGACCCGTTCGTGTGTGACGGAAGCAGAGCGAAGCATCTCCGCAAAGAGATGCACACAACCCTGAAACGCCTCCAAGAGCGTGATGCGTCCGAGTGGCGGATTGACGACCGCTTCTCGCGCTACCAGAACGCGCTCACCGATATCGTGGAGAAAGCGTCTCGACAAGCCGTCGAGTACGCCAAACAGTACGAGAATCCGGTGTTGGTGATGGAGGATTTGACGTACATCCGAGAACGACTCGACTACGGGAAGTATATGAACCGTCGGCTTCACTCGTGGGCGTTCGCCCGACTCCAAGGTCGCATCGAGGACAAGGCGACGGAGGCAGGCATCCCGGTCGAGTACGTGAACGCAGCGTACACCTCGCAGACGTGTCACTCGTGCCACCGTATCGGTCGGCGGGACTCCCAAGCTGAGTTCCGGTGTCCCCACGACGACTGCCACGTTTCGACGTTTCAGGCCGACATCAACGCTTCCGCGAATATCGCACGACGGGTTGACCCGTGGGGAGAGAGCGTCTCGCTTGACAAGGCGGAACGCGATGACTCGCCTCGGGATGGGAGCGGTTGTGACACCGCCACGACTCCGACCGAGACGGCTCCGCCGTCTCGTGGTCACGAGAGACGATCCCGGTCTCTCGAACGACAACGTGAGAAGAGCGCACCAGCGCAGATGACGCTCACGGCGTTTCGAGAGTCAAAACCCTCTGCCAGCGTTCACGAGACCATGTCTCGTGAGCCAACCAGAACCTCTGGTTCTGGTGACGAGGACTAACTGGTATTCTCCATGCGTGGGAAGC
The DNA here is from genome assembly GCF_052040145.1 of Natronorubrum amylolyticum. Lineage (NCBI taxonomy): Archaea > Methanobacteriati > Methanobacteriota > Halobacteria > Halobacteriales > Natrialbaceae > Natronorubrum > Natronorubrum amylolyticum. The sequence continues at coordinate 415,398 of NZ_JBPPFW010000004.1, read as the reverse complement.
TTCGCCGTTTACGGCGAGGAGGATGTCACTTTGCTGCGGTGGCGCGCACCGGCGACGCGTTCTCACGATGTTCGAGCGCGTCGTCGATAATGCGCGAGAGATGAGCGAGTGAGTTTACGAACGAGCGTTTGCGCGGGACCTCCGGTCCCGCGAACTGGTCGCGCGGTAAAACCGCGCGACACGAAGTGAGCGCCTCAAGGGTGTGAACGGGGAACGAAGTGAACCGTGAGCGACGTGGAAATAGTTGCCGCCAGCATGAACAGACCGCTTGTCCGTACCAGCGTCGCTACGAGACTAACCCCGGGATCTCCCCATACTAACTTCACAACTCGAGCACCGCGTCCGGTTACGCCGCTTCGTCCGTTCCACCGTCGCTGGCCGGCGTGTCCACGCCGAACACGAGGCTTCCGTCGTCGAGTCCCCCGAGCCGAACCCGGACGTCGAACGGCTCGCCCGAGCCCCGCCGTCCGGTACAGCTCCCGGTCCAGCGCCAGCCGTCCGCGACTGTCGGGATCGCGGTGGTTTCGAGGCGTTCGACACAGTCGTCGGTGAACAGTGCTTGCCAGGCGGTCCCGCAGAGCGCGTCGCGATCGGCGCCGAACTGCATCGCGAACGATCGGTTGGCGAACTCGAGATCGCCGTCGGGTGCGGCGATGGCGACCGCGTCCTGGGCGAGTTCGACGCTCGCGAGCGATCGGCGGGAGAGGGCGGCGAGCCGGCGGTGCTCGACGAGCGTCTCGACGCGGTGGCGCAGTCGGTCGGGAAGCGTCGTCGTGTCGGGGTGGGCGACGCAGTCGGCCCATCGGTTGCTATGGATCGCGTCGAGAGCGACCGACGAGTCGTGGGTGTCGTCCACGAGGAAGACGATCGGCAGCGCGGGCGTTCGGTCAGTCACCCGATCGAGCAGGTCGAGACCGTCGCCGTCCGCCAGGGTGTACTCGCTGACGAGACAGTCGACGTCCTCGAGCCGCGCCATCGCGTCCGTGATCGACTCGGCCGTCCGGATCGTGAACCCGTCTCCGGTGGTCGCCTCGAGGTGGTCTCCGTACCGGTGATCGTTCGCGACGACGAGCGCGGTGATCGAGTTGGAAACCGGCGAACAGTCGCCGTCGTTCGTCGCGATCGACGGAATCATCGTCAGTTGGCCTCCGCTCGAGTCGGTCGCTCGAGCCGCGTGCTGTCGACCATCGGTAGCGGGCACGTCACTCGAGTCGGCAGTAGCCACCGCTTACGCACGAACATGGACCGTTCCGTCGATCAGGATGGTCCCGTCGCTTCGGACTTCGACGGCGTGATCGCCGTACGAGAACTGGACCCGGCCGTTGACCGTTGCGTTTCCCGAAAATAGCTGGTCGAGCGCTTCGGGATCGACGACGTGGTAGAGGGGCTCGAGTTCGGTCGGATCAGTCTCGGTCGCGTCGGCGAGGGCGTCGATAACGGTGAGGCTGATCGAATCGTTGTGGTAGTCGAGCGTCGCTTCGGGCATTATGTTCGTCCGAACGCGAACGACGGCTATTCTCCTGTCCATTATACACGTAATCTCGTCGCGATCGAGACACTACGTGTATAGAAGCCCGGTCGAAACTGCACGACTCCGTCCGGGTACTCGTCTCCAACCCGTTGCGCTCTGCGCTGCCTGCCCCCTCGCTCCTCGCTCACTACATTTTATGTATCTTTGAAGATATTAAATACGCCAGGTCTGAGAGGGAACGAAACCACGAACGTCATTTGCGGGCGTTGCATACCCGCTGTATGGCTATCCCTTCGTCTTGCAGGGGATCGTTCGCGTGTCCCACCGGTCGAGAGACACGAGTGCTCGCTCTCGGCCTCCTCTCGCTTGCGTTCGCCGCGTTGATCGGACTACTAATTGTTGCGTCGAATTCCGTAGGATCGGCCGCATCGATCGCCCCGAGTTCGATAGCGGAACCGACGCCGGGCGTTCCGGTCGTCCTGCCGCTGCTGTTCGGACTCGCCGCGTCCGGTGATCCGGACCGGGATACCGCCCTCGAGCGACTCGCGACCGACCTCGAGTCGTTCGTCGCCGAGTTCACGGCCGACAGTTCGCTACCGGCGCCGGGCCGGGACGGAGCCGGCCGGAACGGGAGGCCAGGAGACGGAACGAATCGGGACGGAGCCGCTGTGGACGCGACGGAACGGGACGAGACGGACTCAGGTACACCAGCTCCGAACGAACAAGCTGCGGACGCATCGGCACGGGTCGGCGCGGGGGAGATCCGAGCGGCGAAGCCGACGTTCGACCTCGAGCGCGACGACGAACTGGGTCGACTGTCGGCGGCCATCGAAACGCTCGCGACGACGGCTCGAGAACGGGACCGACAGTTCGAGGCGGTCTTCGACGATCCGAAAACGCTCGTCGCCCTGCTCGACCCGGACGGGACGGTGCGACGGATCAACGAGACGGCCCTCGAGTATCTCGACAGTGGTCGGGAGGAAGCGATCGGCGAGCCGTTCCCAGCGATGCCTTGGTGGGCTGACACGCCGACGGCGGACGTACAAGCGTGGATCGACCGCGCCGAATCCGGGGTGTACGTCGAGTACGAAGCGCAGCTGAACGACCCGGACGGGAATCGACGGTGGGTGAGCGGCACGTTTCGGCCGGTGACGAACGAGGCAGGGGAAGTCGTTTCGATCGTCGTCTCCGGTCGGGATGACACCGCGCGGAAGGAACGCGAACAACGGCTGGAAGCGACGAACGCGCGACTCGAGACGCTGTTCGAGAGCGCCCCCGACATGATCGACGTTCTCGACGCCGACGGGCGGATCGTCGACGCGAACCGACGGCTCCGTACCGAACTGGGGTACGAGGAGGACGAACTGCTCGGGACGGGAATCTGGACGTACGATCAATTGGTCGACGAAGCGGACGTCAAATCGGTGCTCGAAAGGGTATCAGTCGGTGACCGACGGACGTTCGAGGGGCGCTATCTGCGCCGTGACGGCTCGGAATTTCCCGTCGAGATACAGCTGCTACACCTCGATCTCCCGGACGCGAATCGGTTCGTGGCTATCAGTCGCGACATCACCGAGCAGAAGGCCCGCGAACGGGAGTTACAACGGTACACGGCGTACACCGACGAGTTGCTCGACGCCGTCGACGATATCTTCTACGTCATCGACGAGGACGGCGACGTCCAGCGGTGGAACGAGACGCTCTCGTCGGTGACCGGTTTCTCGAAGGCGGAGATCGAATCGATGAACGCCGCCGAGTTCTTTTCGCCCGCGAATCAGCAACTGGTCACCGAGGCGATCGAGGAGGCGCTCGAGACGGGCTCTGCGCGCGTGGAGGTGTCGCTGCTCACCGCCGACGGCGAGTCGATTCCCTACGAATTCGTCGGCTCCAAACTCGAGGATCTCGACGGGAACGCCGTCGTCACGGGGATCGGTCGCGACATCTCCGAACGCAAAGAGCGCGAACGCCAGCTCTCGACGTTGATGAGCAACGTTCCCGGAATGGTCTACCGGTGTCGAAACGAACCGGACTGGCCGTTCGACTTCGTTAGCGAGGGCTGTTTCGAACTCACGGGTTACGACCCCGAAACGCTAGAGAACGGTGACGTGAGCTGGGCCTCGGATATCATCCTCGAGCGACACGACGAGCTGTGGGAGACGGTCCAGCAGGCCGTCGCGAACCGGGAGCCGTTTCAGGTAACCTTCCCGATCGAGACGGCCGACGGCGACCGCCGCTGGGTCCGCGAACGCGGACGAGGCGTCTTCGACGAGAACGGCGAACTCGAGTCGCTGGAGGGTGTCATCACCGATGTCACGCAGCAGATCGAGAACGAACGTCGACTCGAGCGAACCACGCGGCTCCTCGAGCAGTCCCAGCGGCTGGCTAACATCGGGGCCTGGGAGCTCGACGTGACCGAGGAGCCGTACGATCTCGAGTGGACCGATCAGGTGTCCCGGATTCACGGGCTTCCGCCCAGCGAAGCGGTCGACGTCGAGCGAGCGCTCGAGTTTTACCACCCAGCGGATCGGCCGACCGTCAGGGCGGCGCTCGAGCGCGCCGTCGAGGACGGCGACCCGTACGACCTCCAGGTCCGGCTCCGGTCGGATGACGGCGATCACCGATGGGTACGCACGATCGGCGATCCCGTCGAAGCGGACGGCGCCGTCGTCAAAGTTCGGGGAGCGTTTCAGGAGATTACCGACCGCAAACGACGCGAACGCGAACTCGAGCGCTACGAGACGATCATTCAGGCGGTCGGTGACCCGGTCTATACGCTCGACGAATCGGGCGAGTTCCAGTTTGTAAACGACGCGATGGAGTCGCTTACGGGCTACGAGCCCGAGCAGATGCTCGACTGGGACGTTACGGACGTCATGACGAGCGTGGATCTCGAGGCGGCGAGGGAGTTGGTTCGCGACCTGCTCCGCGAGGGCGAACCGTACGGAACCTTCGAAATGGACCTTGGGACCGCTGACGGCGACGTGATCGAGGCGGAGAACCACGTCGCGCTGTTACCGATGGACGACGGCGAGTTCGCCGGCACCGCGGGCGTCGTCCGCGATATCACCGAGCGCAAGGAGCGCGAACGCGAACTCGAGCGCACGACCGATCTGTTAGAGCGCGTCCAGCGAATCGCGAAGGTCGGCGGCTGGGAACTGGACGTCGACGCCGAGCCGCCGGAAGCGACCTGGACCGAAGAGTGCTACCGCTTGCTCGGCCTGCCCCACGACGTCACGCCGACGCTCGAGACGACCCTCGAGTGCTACCACCCGGAGGATCGTCCGTCCGTTCGCACCCGTCTCAGAAACGCGATGGACGCCGAGCGGGGCTACGATTTCGAAGCCCGACTCCAACCCGACGGGGACGAGAGCAGGTGGGTCCGGGCGACCGGCGAGCCGATCTTCGACGCGGCGGGCGACCTCAGGGCGTACCGCGGCTCGGTCAAAGATATCTCCGAGCAGAAGGGACGCGAACTCGCGCTCGAGTCGCTCCACGAGACCGCACGCGACCTGCTCAACGCCGAGACGGAGACGGCGGTCGCGGAGCTGGTCGTCGAGACGGCCGCGGACATCCTCGAATCTGGGAGCGCGGGAGTCTACCTGTTGAATTCGGGAACGAACCGGTTCGAGCCGACCGCGCTCACGGACGGTTTCACCGATCGGACCGGCGGTGCGCCGCCGATCGCGGTCGGCGACGGCGACTCCGTGCTCTGGAACACGTACCTGGCCGGCTCGCAGACGGTCGTCGACGACGCCGTCACCGGCGACCGTTCGCCGCTGTTCGGCGGCGACGTGCCGGGCGGCTTGCTGGTCCCGATCGGCGACCACGGGGTGTTCGTCCTGGTCGCTCCGCCCGCCACCATCGACGACGAGACGCGACGACTGGTCGAGACCCTCGTTGCGACGACCGAAGCTGCGTTCGACCGCCTCGAGAGCGAGGCGAGCCTCCGGGAGCGCGACGCGGAGCTCGAAGCCCAGAATCGCCGGCTCCGCCGGCAGATCCAGATCACCGAGATCATCAGGGGTATCGACCGCTCGCTCATCGGTACTAACAGCCGCGAGGAGATCGAGCGAACCGTCCCCGAACGGCTCGTCGAGGGCGACACCGTCGCGTTCGCCTGGATCGGCGACGTCGACGCCGCCGGAACGACACTCGAGCCGCGGACCTGGGCCGGCGACGAGCCGGAGTATCTGGACGCCGTCTCGTTCGATCTCGAAGCCGGTGTGGACGAGCCGTCAGTTCGGACCGTCCGATCGGGGACGCCCTCGGTCGTCGAGAACGTCGTCGAGGGACTCAAAGACGAGCCGTGGCGGAGCAGCGCGCTCGATGCGGGCTTCCAGTCGGTGCTCTCCGTACCGCTGTCGTTCGAGGAGTACAGCTACGGCGTGCTCACGGTGTACGCCGACGAGCCGGATGCGTTCACCGACCTCGAGCGGACGGTGTTCGCGGAGCTCGGCGAGGGGATCGCGAACGCGACGAACGCGACGAAGACTCAGGAAGCGCTCCACGCGGAGACGCTCGTCGAACTCACGCTCGCACTCGAGGGCAGCGACGACGTGCTGTCCCAAATCGCGAGGAAGACCGGTGCGACCGTCGAGTACGAGGGACTCGGCGTCGACTCCGGCTCGGAAACGGTGCTGTTCTTCGAGACGGCCGGCGTCGCGCCGGCCGACGTCCGTACTGTCCTCGACGAGCTCGTCTCCGTAACGGACGCTCGACTCGTCACCGAGTCGGACGAGCAGTGTCTGTTCGAGGCGGCCGTCACGGGCGACGTCGTCGCCTCTCGACTGGTTCGTCACGGCGCCAGCCCGCGGTCGATCACCGCCGACGGCGACCGGACGACGATCACCGTCGATGTTCCCACGACCACCGACGTCAGGGAGTTCGTCGAGATGGTCGCCGAGCGGTACGCCGGCGTCGAACTTCAGTCGCGTCGCCACGTCAGGCGAGCGTCCAACACGAGACAGCTGACGTCGTTGTTCGACGACCTGACCGATCGCCAGCTCGAGGTGCTCCGGACGGCGTACCTGGCCGGCTTCTTCGAGTGGCCCCGCGAGAGCACCGGCGAGGAGATCGCCGAGATGCTCGAAGTGACCCAGCCGACGATCAACCGGCACCTCCGGATCGGTCAGCAGCGACTGTTGGCTCAGCTGTTCGAGAACGGGGCGCTCTCGTTTGCCGATGGGACGTAAGCCGGCCGTTCGGTCGGTCGTTCTCGGTGCTGTTTCGAGAAAGGAACACCCAAGGAGGGCGACGCCGTAGCCCTCCGCATGGAAACGCCCTCGCATTCGGAACAGCGTGACGGTGCGCCGCTCCGATCGACGTTCGTCGCGATCGGATTGACGGTCTTCGGCCTCCTCATGGCGGAGTTCGCAACGCTTCCCGCCTTCCTGGTCGATCCCTCCCTGCTCGATGCCGTCATGGGCGGCTCGCTGGGCGACGCCTCGATGGGCGGGCGGACGCTCCTCTTGATGTTGAACTTCGTCGGGATGGCGCTGGCCGGCGTGATCTACCTGCTCGCCACCGATCGCGGACTGTCGTGGATCGATCTCCGCGTCCCGACCCGAAACGACTGGAAGTACCTGATCGGCGGCAGCGTCGGCATCATCGTGTTCCTCTACGCCGTGAGTATCCTCTTTATGCTGCTCGACGTGCCCGCCGCGGAGAGTCAGGTGATGGATATCGTCGGCGAGAACCAGACGATGATCCTGATCATGATCTTCATCGTCTTCTTCTTCAACGCCCCAGCCGAGGAGTTCCTCTTCCGGAACGTCATCCAAAAACGGCTCTACGAGGGCTTTTCGCGGACGAACGCGATTTTGGTCACGAGTCTGATCTTCGCGGCCGTTCACCTGCCGATGTACCTCCTCGCCGAGACGTTCGTCGCGACGCTCGCGTCGCTCACGATCATGTTCGGCGGCTCGGTGATCTTCGGCTACCTCTACGCGAAAACCGACAACCTCCTCGTGCCGACCATCGCCCACGCCGTGCTCAACGCCTTCCAGTTCACCATGCTCTATCTCGCGATCGAGTTCGGACTGGACGACGCCGAGACCGCGCCCTCGATCATCCTCGAGGCGATCGCACTGATCCCGCTGTAGACGGCCGATCAGTGTCGCCGCGTTCTCCCTCCCTTTATTAGGGCAGGCGGGTGAGAGCGTGTATGTCTCAGGCGAAGGGTGACAGACGCGAACGGGAACTCGTCAACGCGCTCGACGAGGCCGGGTTCGCGGTCATGCGTGCACCCGCGAGCGGTTCCGCGACGGAACGCGAACTGCCGGACGTCCTCGCGGGCGACGGCGAGCAGTTCTACGCGATCGAAGCGAAGTCGAGTTCGGGCGACCCTATCTATCTCACCGGCGAAGAGGTGGAGGCGTTGATCTACTTCTCCCGAAACTTCGGCGCGAAACCGCGCATCGGTGTTCGATTCGACCGCGAGGACTGGTACTTCTTCCACCCCGGCGACCTCTACGTGACCGACGGCGGCAACTACCGCGTCAAGAAGGAGACGGCCATCGCCGACGGCACCGACTTCGCCGAGTTCGTCGGCGAGAGCGAGAAGGTGACGCTCGCGGAGGTCGGCGACGACGCCGACGACGGGCCGGACGAAGACGTCCTCCGCGTGCTCAACGCCGTCGAACAGGGCGTGATGGACGTCGAAGAGGCCGCCGAGATGCTCGAGTGAGGAACAGCCCGAACTGTCTCGACGCGGTCAACTGATCGCTCCGACGCGACCGACTGATCGCTCCGACGCGACCGACTGTGGTGGGGCGAACCTATTTGCCCGTGTGCAACGTTCACACACTCGTCTCGACGACGTGCGTACGTCGCCGACCGGGAACCACCTCGAGACGCGGCGGAGAGGTGTTCGAGACGTGAGGCGTGTACCATGACACTCCCACCAGCCGAGCCGATGTTGGCGTTCGCAGCGGGGGCCTCGGTTCTCTACCTGGCGTTCTGGTGGGTGTGGTGGAACGTGCTCGTCGACAACGGGGTCGAACTACAGTACTCGGAGGACGGCTCCGAACTCGACTGACGGCCCTCGATTGCCTGAAGGGACGCTCAATCGTCCGCCGCCATCGGCTCCGAGAGCGTCTCGGGGTCGACCGACGCGTTTCTGACGATCGGTTCGAACGCCTCGAGCGCGAACCGATCGCCGCTCGAAATCCCCCTCGCGTCGGGAGTCTCGAGTTCGTTCGCGACGAACCGCTGAGCCACGAGCGCCATCCTGCCGTTTCCGTCGTCGAGTTTCGTTTGGGCCTCCTCGAGGAGGAGTGCGCCGGTGAAGACGTCGAAGACGTAGTGGGCGAGGCGTTTGGCCGAAAGCTGTGCGTACTCGCCGTCCGCGCCGGCCAACGTCGCGAGCGCGCCCGCGAGGTCGTGGTACTCCGCTTCGACCGTCTCGGCGGCGTCCGCGAGCGCCGGATGCGAGACGGTCTCGAGTCGGTCCTCGATCGCCTCGAACAGCGGTTCGTGGGCGTCCTCGCGCTCGAGCGCCCGCAGCACGTCCAGCGAGAGGATGTTCTCGGTGCCCTCCCAGATCGGCAGCACCTGTGCGTCCCGGAGCAGCCGGTTGGTGACGAAGTCGTTCACGTAGCCGTTGCCGCCGTGGATCTCCATCCCGTAGGAGGCGGTGTCGACCGCCATTCGCGCCGTTCGCGCCTTGGCGATCGGCACCAGGAGTCGCATCAGGCGGTAGGTGTCCTCGGCGTCGGTGGCGCTCTCCGTCGAATCCGCGCCGCGTTCGGCCCGCTCGCGCTCGGACAACAGCCGCGCCGCCTCGAAGGTGTACGCCATCGCGGCCTCGTGGTCGACGGCCATGTCGACCAGATCCGCGCGCATCAGCGGATACTGGTCGATCGTCTCGCCGAAGGCCTCGCGGTTCGCGGCATAGATCTTGCTCTCGAGCAGCACGCGACCGATGATCCCGCAGGAAGCGGCGGCGTTCGAGAGTCGCTCGAGGTTGAGCATCTCGGTCATCTGTTTGAAGCCGTTCTCTTCTTCGCCGACGAGGTGGGCTTTCGCGCCGGTGAACTCGACCTCGCCCGTCGGGACGGCGATCGTGCCGAGTTTGTCCTTCAGCCGCCGGTAGAGCTGGTCGTTCACCCCGTCGGGCGATAGCCGGCCGTCCTCGAGTCGGTCGCCCTTCGTGTAGGGGCCGTCACCGGCCTCGTCCGGGTCGGCGTGAGGGACCAGAAACATCGAGAGTCCCTGCGTGCCCTCGGGGGCGTCCTCGGTTCGGGCGAGCGCGAGGGTTCCCTCGGCGTCGATGTTCGAGCAGAACCACTTCTCGCCGTAGAGGCGCCAGCACTCCGCCTCGTTATCGTACTCGGCGCGCGTCTCGTTCGCCCCGACGTCGCTGCCGCCCTGTTTCTCGGTGAGGAACATCGCGCCCTCGATCAGGTCCTCGTAGGTCCGGCTGGTCAGGGCCTCGTAGTAGGCCTCGAGGTCGCCGTCGTCGAACTTCTCGAGGACGAGCGCCGCGCCGGCGGTCATCGCCACCGGACAGTCGAAGCCGGGGTCGGCGTAACACAGCAGGTACTGCATCGCGAGGTTGTGCGACAGCGGCATCGGCTCCTCGCGGTCGGGCGGGGCTTCGAACGAGTCGGCGACGATCCCCATCTCGTAGGCTAACCGTTCGTTCTCGAGCTGTTCGGTGGGGTAGCGAACGCGGTTCTGGACCTCGCCGTGTTTGTCGTAGGGCTCGAGTTCCGGGCCGTGATCGTCGATATAATCGGCGTTGTCCGCGATCGTGTGGCCGACGATCTCGCCGAACTCGGAGAGCCGGGACTCGGCCCACTCGAACTCCGCGTCGGTGTAGATCCGGCGCAGTTCGCGCTCGAGGGCGTGATCGAGCTTCCAGTAGTTGACGTGACGTCCCTCCGCGAACTGGCCGTAGTCGATCCCGTCGCTCATAGCCTGGTAGTTGTTGGCGCGTCTCAATAAAACGGCGGTGAGTCAACGGGTAATTCGTTTTCGATGGTTTAGGGACTCGAGTGGCGCGTGTCGCCGACCGAAAGTTACTCGGGGCGGGCCGGAAGCGAAAACCGAATTTTCGGACGAACCGCTACGCCGCTTTCTCGAGTCGCGTCCGCGGGAAGACGTAGACCTTCAGCGAGCCCGGGATGACGCCGTTCGTGGCGACGGTCGCGTGGGGGTAGACGGCCCCGACGACGGGGGCGTCGGGCTCGTAGTTCTCGTTCGTCGCGTACTCTGCGACGGAACAGTCGGCCGCGCCGATCTGAACCGCGTCGGCCCGCAGATCGGAGACGTCGACGACGGTGAGTCGATCGCCCGTCTCGCGGTCGCGGACCGCGCTGCCCGGCCAGATCGCGTGTTCGTCGCAGTAGGCGGGCGCGTCCGCCGCGTCCTCGTCGACGAAGACGGCGGTTCCGCAGTCGTGGCAGGCGACCGCGACCTCGCCCGGCGGGGGCGTTCGGCCGTCGGTGATCTCGATGGCGACCCGGCGGATGTGCTTGCAGCGGGCCTCCCGGAAGATGTGGTCCGGACAGGTGCAGCGACCGCCCTCGAGGTCGACGAGGTAGGTGTGATCGCTGGCGGATTCGACCTCGTAGAGGCCGTCGCCAAGCGAGAGGACGGACATCGCTTCGGTGCGAGCGCGGCGCGCCCGCGCCTCGAGGCGGTTGCTCGGCGGTACTGGCAGTGGTGTTTTCGGTGACGCTGTTGTGTTCATAGGTGCGTCGGAGCGATGCGATCAGGACGTGCTGATCGGCTTTGTTGTAGTCGGCTGGCTATTCGACGTTTCTAGGCGTTCGATCGATATAACACGTCTGCCGGCAGTTGCAGGCAGCTGCTTTATAATGGGTACGACTGGCAACCCCTTCAGTTCGAGTGGAGATATTCCAGTGTTGTCGAGGACGATCGTCGGCCGAGTTGGTCCCGGTCGTCGCGGCGCGCCCTTCGAAGCGCTTTTGCCCGGCCCGCCGAAATCGATCCAGTAATGCTCGAGCGTGAGCGAATCATCGAAATCGTCGTCGCCGTCGCCGCCGTTCTCCTGATGCTCGGCGTCATGATCGGTATCGGCTCCGAATACGGTGGCAACGGACAAGCCATGTCGACCGACGGCGGGGAGATGCTCGTCATCGCGATCGTCGGCTTCATCCTCCTGTTGACCGCCGTCGGCATCGCCCTCGCGTTCGTCCTGAACGATCCCGAGGACGGACTCGAGGCGGACGACGACACGGACGCCCAGAGCGCGGCCTGAGTTCGGCCGTCCACGCTGGCCGGTGAGCCGAACTGGCGAATCTGCGACATCTTTTTCACGCCCCGTAGATGACAGTAGATATGGACAATATCGACGCCAGTTCGGAGTCGCGAGCGGAATCGGGGCGTCGTCTTCGACGGCTCGCCGCCGTCGCCGTCTTCGTGCTCCTCGGCACCTCGCTGCTCGTACGGACGACCTCCGTCGTCGATCCGGTGCTGGCCGGCGGTGCACTGGCTGTTCTGGCCGTGCTCGGCGTCGTTCTGTTGCTGTCGTCGTCCGGGTCAACGTCGGAAACGGGCGGCGATGACGAGGGCGGGACGACCGACGGCGAGTCCGACGTCTGGGACGCGATCCCGTCGTGGCAGTACGAGGGCCGACACGTCGAATCGGGCGGTCTCGCTCGTGGCGAACAGGAACAGGCGTTACAGGACATTCAGCGACAGGCCGACGAACTGTCCGAGGAGCCCGAAAAATAGTCGCGCGCTCGGTAGCGCCGGTCCGTCCCGATCAATCGCCGCTCGCTTCCTGACCCTCGTCGCCCTCCTCCCGCCAGTCCTCGACCTCGTCGTCGTCGGCGTCGTCGATCCGCTCCTCGTAGTAGGCCATCGGATGCGGAATGCGCTCGCAGAGGTCGTCCTTGTTCACGCAGTCGCCGTAGGACTGCATCGTCGCACAGGAGGGCGCGGAGTACTCCGTCGGCGAGGAGTCGCCGCGGATGTGATCGGTCTGGTAGCGAGTCATCTCCTCGCCGAACGACGAGTTGACGCGGTAGAGATCGACAATCTCGTCGGTCGTCATCCCGATGTTCGCCAGGAAGGCGGTGATCGCAAACCGTGAGTGGTGTGGGAGGTGTTCGCCCTTCTGAATCTGATCGAGCAGGGCCTTCATACACGGCGGGAACAGGTCCGGAACGACGGTGTCGATCTCCCGCGTGAGTTCGAGGTCGGCAAGCACCTCCCGAATCTTGGCTTCCTCGTCCTCGAGCGCCGTCGCGATGACGTCGGGAACGTCGAACGGAAGCCCCTCCTCGATCCGGCTTCGGATAGCCTCCTGGAGCAAGACGAGGAGTTCGGCCTCCGAGACCGGCACTTCGCCGTCGGCCAGCGCGCGGTTGACGAGTCGCCACTCGTCGTCCCAGCAGTCTTCGGCCAGCGGCAGGTAGGTTCCGACGTCGATCCGGTAGCCGTCGGGGGTCTCCCGAACGTCGCCGTGGAGGTCGAACTCCGAGAGGAGCGTCTCGAGGTCGAGCCCCGTCGACTCGACGCTTTTGAGTTCGGTCGTCTCCTCGAGGTCGGCCGTAAAGCGGTCGTAGGCCGTCGCGGCTTCGGCGCGGGCGTACTTGCGTACGAGGATGTTTTCCTCGACCATCGAGACGAGCACGCGCGCCACGGGATAGGAGAGCAACTCGACGCGGGCCTCCCGCCGCGGTTCGCCGGTTTCGCCGTCCTCGAGGGCCGCCACGACGCGCTCTCGAGCGCGGTCGACGACCGCCTCGTCCTGCTCGACGACGGTGGCCAGATCGACGGCCTCCGTCGCCACCGCGTCGCGGGCGGCCTCGAGGAACGGGTACCGGGCGTGCAGTCGCTGCATCGGTAATGGGATGTTACTGCGCGGGGTTAAACCCGCTGATTGTTCGTCGGATCGCGGAGGGTGGTAACCGTTGATTGGATCGCTCGATCGTCGGCCACTCCCGGTGCTGACGGCGCAAACGAGGGTCGATTTCAAGGGGATCCGATACGTCACTCCGAGTATGCCACGGGCGCTACGCGACGGTGTGTCGATCTACTACGAGCGCGAGGAGAGCGAGGACGGCGGGACGCCCGTCGTCTTCGTGCAGGGACTGGGCTACGGCCGGTGGATGTGGCGGTGGCAGCGCGAGGCCGTCCGCGACAGCTACGACATGGTCGCGCCGGACAACCGCGGGACGGGACAGTCCGACACCGGGCTCCCCCCGATCCTCCCGCGACTGCCCCGCAAACTCCGCGCGCCGCTCATCTTCAAACTGGCCGGCTACTCCATCGGCGGGCTCGCAGCCGACCTCGAGGCCGTCCTCGAGGACGCGGGCATCCGGGAGGCCCACATCGTCGGCGCGAGCATGGGCGGGATGATCGCCCAGCGCTACGCGATCGAGTACACTCGCGCGAAGACGCTCACGCTCTGTTGTACGAGCCACGGCGGTCCGGACGCGGTCCCGGTACCGGAGGAGACCCAGGAGTTCATCTTCGACGTGCCCAAGGGGGCCACCGAGCGCGAAAAATTGCGGCATCGAATGCGTCCCGCGTTCAACGAACGGTTCACGAATCGGAACCCGCACCTGATGGACCGGATCCTCGAGTGGCGACTCGAGCAGGACGCCGCGGACCCGGCCCGCGAGGCCCAGGCCACCGCCGTCCTGAACTTCGACGTCAGTGACCGTCTCGACAGCATTCGGGTGCCGACGCTGGTTCTCCACGGCACTGACGATCAGGTCGTCCCCGCGGCGAACGGGACGCTGCTCGAGGAGGCGATTCCGAACGCCCGACTCGAGCGGTTCGAGGGCGGTTCGCACCTGTTTTTCATCGAGGATGCGGCGGACGTGAACGAAGAACTGCTGGCGTTTCTCGACGAACACGAGTGACAGCGCACTCGGCGGGAGTTCTGTTCGGCTACTCGAGGGTCGGCTACCCGTGACCCATCGGCTCGAGGTCGGTGACTCGAGTTACGGCTCGGCCGCGACGGGACCCCGTCGAATTCGAATCTCGCCGTTGCTCTGTACGCCGATGTCGAACCCCTCGTAGGTGAACCACAGCTGGTGGACGCCAGCGTCGTCGCTTCGGCGGGCGTGCCGGACGAGCGAGTCGAGCGAGTCGGGTTCGACGGCCTCGTAGAGCGGGCTGAGCTCTACTGTCGCGTCGCCGGTGAGCGCGGCGACGGCCGTCACGACGGCTTCGCTCGCCCGCTCGCCGGCGTCGGGATCGAACGTCGCGACGTATCGGAGTTCGGTTGCCTCTGAGGCGTCCGTCGGATCGTCTGCGGAGGGCATACGACGTCTACTCCGGAGAGACTGGTAGGTCGTATCCTTACTATGTAGTATCATTAAATAACGGCGTGTACACGTCAGTTCGATACGATAGTTACCACTGGAGTATTTTCCACACCGTTTGCGGTTCTCGCTCACTCCGTTCGCTCACGGGTCGCTCGTGCTCCCATCCCGCGTTCGGGCGTTCATCGACGTCCAGGACTCCTATCAGAGTCTGGGAGCGCGGTGACTACTCGGCCGAAAACGACGTTGCGCGTCGAGCCACCTGTTCGTCGATTCCGAACAGGCGGGCGAGCAGGTTCCGGTGCCCGCGACGGAGCCGTCCCGCGAGCGACTGTCGGGTGATTCCCAGCTCGGTCGCGAGATCGTCGAGCGTCGCCCGTCTGGGATCGTCGAAGTAGCCCCGTTCGAACGCCAACTCGAGCGCCTCGAGCTGGGCCAGCGTCAGCTCGGTGTTCGTCTCGCGGGACTCGAGCGGCTGGAGTCGGCGAACGGAGAGCCGAACGTCGTTCGTCCGACACCGGGTCTGGAACCGTTTGATCGCGTCGTGGTCGTCCGCTCGGAGTCTGAACCGCCACTGGTTCCGTTTGCCGACCGCCGAAAGGAGCGTGACGTTCGAGTCGACGATCGCGCTGACGATGCCGTTGGCCGTCGGATCCCACTCCGCTCGAAAGAGGACGGTGCCGTCGTCGAGCTCGTCGACCAACGTGAACGTCTCCGCGGGCGGCGACGCCTCGAGTGCGGCCGTGACGTCGTGTCGGTCCGCGCCGCCGATCCAGAGATAGGGAAACACCGCCCCGTTCGTCGGAACGATCCGCTCGAGTTCGACGGTCGCCTCCGGAACCGCCGAGAACAGCGAGCCGAGCGGAAACTCGTCGGCGGCGACGGCGAACTCGACGAGGAGTGCCATTGACCCACGCTGACGGGACGGTGCTCAATAAATCCAGTGATACGAGTAACGAATAGAAACACTCCCGCAGTAAGAACGGTTTTACTTCGGGGCGGCGCGATCAGTCGCTCTGAATGCGCGGTGCGAGCATGTACGTGACCTGTCCCTGCCCCTCCGCAAAGCCGAAGTAGATCTTAACGGGGAACTCCTCGCCGAGGTGGAGCGTGACCTCGGTGTCGGACGGAATCGCCTTGTTCATGTCCTTGAGATAGTCGAGCGAGAACAGCGAGTGGGCCGGCCCGACCTGCAGATCGATCAGGTCCTCCTGGGTGAGTTCGAGGTGGACGTCGTCGGTGTCGCCCTCCGCGTCGACGTAGAAGTACTCGTCCGCCTCCTTGACGCCGAGTGCGATGTGATCGCTCACCATGTCGGCCGCTTTGACCGACCGGTTGACGTCTTTCCCTTCGAGGATGACCTCTGCGGGAAGGTCGAGATCCGGAATGTCCGGCTCCTGTCGGATGGAGTCGGGATCGATGAGCGCGAGGGTGTACTCGAGTCCGTCGATCTGGATGTGGAGTTTGCGCGTCTCTTCGTCGAGTTCGAGCTGGACGAGCTGGCCGGATTCGGCCATGCCCGCGATATCCTCGAGTCGCGAGAGGTCGACACCGATTAGCCCGCCGTCGGCTTCGTAGGATTCGAACGCCGCCGCATCGAGCGAGAGGTCGACCATCCCGACGTTAGCGGGGTCGACGGCTCGAATTTCGAGACCGTCTTCCTCGAGGTGGATCTTACACTCGTCGACCAGCACGCTCACCGAATCGAGCGCGCTGGTGAGCGTTGCCGCGCTCACGATGGCCTTGAACATATAGCTCGGGGTACGGACGGTTGCCATAAAAAGCCACCCTTTACGCGCGAGCGCGACACGGGCGAAGCGACGGCTACGGTCGACTCGAAACCTTGGGTTTGTCGTCGAAACGATTTGTTGGGGTGGATGTTGTACCACTGTTACGGTCTCCTCGGCTCGGGTGTGTCGATCGTTATCGTGAAGTAAGGTAACACAAACGAAATACCGGGAAGCCGCCCGTTCGGTAATGAGTTTCCCTTCTGCGGTCGTCCTCGCGGCAGGCGAGGGGACCCGTCTCAGGCCGCTGACTCGGAATCGACCCAAGCCGATGCTTCCGGCGGGAACCAGACCTATCCTCGAGCACGTCTTCGATCAGTTGATCGAGGCCGGGATCGACTCGATCACCGTCGTCGTCGGCTACCGCGGCGACCGAATTCGGTCCTACTTCGGCTCGAGCTATCGGGAGGCTGACCTCACGTACGTTCGGCAGGATCGACAGCTCGGAACCGGCCACGCCCTCCGTGCCGCGTCGTCGGTCGTCGACGGAACGAGCCTCGTCGTCAACGGCGATCAGCTCGTGGAGAGCCGACTCATCGACGACGTTATTGCCACACACGACGCCGACGCCGCCGCGACGATCGGCCTCGTCAGGCGACAGGATATCGGCGAGTACGGCGGCGTGATCCTCGATGACGACGGCACCGTCTCGGAGCTGGTCGAAAAGCCACGGGACGATCGTCCGTACAGACTCAACGCCGGCGTCTACGCGGTCGAACCGTCGATCTTCGACGCGATTCGCCGAACGGAGCCGACCGACGGCGAGTCCTCGCTGGTCGACGCGGTCACGACGCTGATCGAGAGCGGCGAGACGGTTCGCGGGACCGTTTCGGACAGCTACTGGCTCGACGCGACGTACCCGTGGGATCTGCTGGATCTCTCCGACACGCTGTTCGATACCGGCGTGATCGGCGACGAGGTCGCCCCCTCCGCGACCGTCCACGGCTCGGCGACGATCCGATCGCCGGTGGTGATCGACCGCGACTGCGAGGTCGGTCCCGGGGCGGTCGTCGGACCGCACACCTGCCTCGGCGAGAACGCGACCGTCGGCTCGAACGCAGTCGTCGAGCGGAGCGTGATCGACGCCGACAGCCGTCTCGGTGCCAACGCGACGGTCGTCGACTGCGTGACCGGCATCGGTGTCAACGTCGGCCACGGGTCCGTTGTTCCGGGCGGACCTGGGGACGTTCGCGTCGGCGACCGGTTCTTCGAGAACGAGCCGATTGGGGCCCTGCTCGCCGATCGGGTCACCGACCGCGGCGGCGTGACGTACGCGCCGGGGACGATCGTCGGGGCCACCGCGACGATCGCCGCTGGCGCGACGATCCGCGGCAAGATCGAAGACGACACCGAGGTGCGTTCCTGATGTGCGGCATCATCGGCTACGCCGGCGGCGAGTCGGACGACACCGTCCTCGAGCGACTCCTCAACGGGCTGTCGAACCTCGAGTACCGCGGCTACGACTCGGCCGGAATCGCGGTGGCGAACGCGCCGCTGGCGGTCGAAAAGCGTGAGGGAGAACTGGTGGAACTCGAGCGTGCACTCGCCGCCGACGGCGCAGCGTTCAACGGGAGCAGGGGTTCGGACGACTGGATCGGGAGCGATGCCGCCGACAGCTTCGACGGCCCGACGGGGATCGGCCACACGCGCTGGAGTACGCACGGCCCGCCGTCGGACGTCAACGCCCACCCGCACACGAGTCCGAACGGTTCGGTCGCCGTCGTCCACAACGGGATCATCGAGAACTACCGCGAACTCCGCGAGGAGCTGTCGGCGGACGGCTACGAGTTCCGGAGCGACACCGATACCGAGGTCGTTCCCCACCTCATCGACCGGGAGCGCTCTGGAGGCGCGGACCGCTTTGCGGCGTTTCGTGCGGCGATCGACCGACTCGAGGGAAGCTACGCGATCGCGGCGGTGTTTCCCGGGCACGAAACGATCTACGTCGCTCGACACGAGTCGCCGCTCGTCCTCGGTCTCGGCGAAAACGGAAACTTCCTCGCGAGCGACGTCCCCGCGTTCATCGAGTACACGAACCAGGTCGTTTACCTCGACGACGGGGAGTTCGCCGCGGTCTCGCCCTCGTCGGTGACCGTCTCCGACGAGTCCGGCGCCGTCGTCGAGAAATCGGTCGAGACGATCGATTGGGATCCGGAAGACGCTGGCAAGAGCGGCTACGACCACTACATGCGAAAGGAGATCACCGAACAGCCCCGGGCCATTCGGGACTGCCTGCGCGGTCGCATCGAAGAGCTGGGTGGCACCGTCTCGCTCCCCGAACTCGAGGGACTCGAGGAGCCCTCTGCGGTTCAGTTCGTCGCCTGCGGAACGTCCTATCACGCGGGACTGTTCGGCGAGCGCCTGCTCCAGCGCCAGGGGATCCCCGCCCAGACGTTCGTCGCGAGCGAGTACGACGCCGACCAACTGCCCGTCGACGAGGAGACGCTCGTCGTCGGCGTCACCCAGAGCGGTGAGACGGCCGACACGATGCGCGCGCTTCGCGGCGCGAACCGCGCCGGTGCCACGACGCTCGCGCTGACCAACGTCGTCGCCAGCTCCGCCGCGCGGGAGTGCGATCACGTGCTCTACATCCGCGCCGGCCCGGAGATCAGCGTCGCCGCGACGAAGTCGTTCGCCTCCCAGCAGGTCACCCTCTCGCTGCTCGCGACCGCGCTGGCCGACACCGCCGACCCCTCCTCTTCCGCGTCGCGCGAACACCTTCGCGAACTTCGTCGGCTCCCGGACCACATCCAGTCGGTACTGGACGATTCCAACGCCCGATCCGTCGTCGAGGCGTTCCTCGAGGCCGACGCCTACTTCTTCATCGGCCGGGGGTACAGCGCGCCGGTCGCGCTCGAGGGGGCGTTGAAGCTCAAGGAGATCACGTACCGACACGCGGAGGGGTTCCCGGCCGGCGAGTTGAAACACGGGCCGCTGGCGCTGGTCACGGAGGCGACGCCGGTGTTCGCGATCGTCTCGGGTCGGGAGAAGACGTCGGCGACGATCGGGAACGTGACGGAGGTACAGGCTCGCGGGGCGCCGGTCGTCGCGGTGACCGATTCGCCGGCGACGGTCGGCAGCCACGTCGACTACGTCCTCGAGGTTCCCGAGACGCATCCGGCGGTGATGCCGATCGTCGCGAACGTTCAGCTCCAACTGGTCGCCTACTGGTTGGCCGACGCGCTCGATCGACCGATCGACAAACCGCGAAACCTGGCAAAGAGCGTCACCGTCCTCTGATCGTACCGGTCGTGATCCGCGGCGATACCGATCGGACGGAGCGCTGTTCGTCAGTTCCGGCCCAATCGGAGGGCGGTCACGTTGTACCGGTACATCGGTACAGCAGACCGTCTCAGCCGGACTCGACGCCGGTGATCTCGAACCGGGCACCGCCCGTCGATCCCTCGACGATCGAGACGTCCCAGCCGTGGGCGTCGACGATGTCCCTGACGATTCGCAGACCGAGACCGGTCCCCTCGCCGGTCGTATACCCCGACTCGAAGATCACGTCCCGGTCCGCCGCCGGAACGCCGGGACCGTCGTCCTCGACGAAGAACCCGTCCTCGAGCGTCCCGACGGTCACGGTTACCGTCGGTTTCTCACCGTCGTGTCCCTCGGTCGTTCCGTGAACGTGCGAGTTCCCGAAGAGGTTCTCGAGCAACTGGACGAGACGGGATTCGTCGGCGAAGAGTGTCGTCCGCCCGTCGACCTCGATCTCGAGGGTCGACTCGACGTGCGGACTCGTATTCCAGGCGGCGTCGGCGGCCGCGGCCAGCGAGACGGGTGCAGTTTCGGTTGCGACGGTCCCTGCCCGGGCCAGCGACAGCATGTCGTCGATCAACGTCTCCATTCGCTCGTGGGCCGCCTCGACCTCGTCGAGATACGGGACGTCGTCGTCGATCTGTTCCCGTGCTAGTTTGAGGTACCCGCTCGCGGCGGTGAGCGGTCCGCGGAGGTCGTGAGAGACGGTGCTCGCGAACTCCTCGAGTCGTTCTCGTTGTCGATTGAGCCGTTCTTCGGCGAGCTTTCGACGGGTTATGTCCGTCTGGAAACCGACGAAGTGCAGGTCCGACTCCCCGTCGCCGCCGATCGGGGCGATCGTCACCCCGTTCCAGAACATCGTCCCGTCGCGCCGGTAGTTCCGGATATCGACGGAAACCGGTTCCCTGGCGTCGATCGCCGCCCGCATTTCGTCGACGGGCTCCTGCCGTGTCCGCTCTCCCTGCAGAAACCGACAGTTGTGGCCGATAATGTCTGACTGCGTGTATCCGGTCAACTCGGTGAACGTTCGGTTCGCGTAGATGATCGGATTGTCCGTCGCCGAGGGATCGGTGATCGTGATTCCGACTGGCGCTTCTTCCATCGCCGCGGTCTTGCACTCGAGCTCCTGGTGGTTCCGATACGCCGAGACGGCGTTCGTGATCTGGTTCGCGAGGAGTTCGTACTGGTTCGTTCCGGCCCCCTTTCTGAGATAGTTCGTTACGCCCGCCGAAATCGCCTCGCTCGCGACCGCCTCGGAGCCGGAGCCGGTAAACAGAATCACCGGGAGGTTTTCGTCGAATTCGCGGACGGCCTCGAGCAGTTCGATGCCGTTCATCGTCGGCATCTCGTAGTCCGTCACGATACAGTCGTACCGCTGATCGTGAATCCGCTCGAGGGCGGTTTCGGGCTCCTCCTCGGTGTCGACGACGAGTGAATCGGTCGTCTTCTCGAGAATCACGGCCGTAAGCCCGAGTAAGGCGGCGTCGTCGTCCACGCAGAGGACGCGGATCGGGTGGCCGGTCGGTACTACCATACAATTCGTACGACGCCGGGACTCTTGAACGTACGGCGCAAGAGCCGACTCGAACGAATTGAGTGCCGCCAACCCACGACGACCGATCGAGCGTACAGTCGTCTCTGAGACGGAGAATACGCGTGACCGTCCCCGAATTCGGGGCGTTGATTTATACGACCGGACAGCGTTGATACGGACATCTGTGACTTCCGAACCGACCGACGCCGAGGCGGCGTTTCAGTACGAACTCCGTCGCAGACTGGCTGTGGTTCACGCGACCGCTGAAACCATGCTCGAAGACCACGACGGCTCGCTGACGGCCGACCAGCGCGAGTCAGTCGAGACGATCCTCGCCGCGTCGAACGAACTCTCGTCGCTCATCGCTCACGACCCAGAGACGGTCGATCCGGCGCTGGAGTCCGACGCGGACGGGGACGTGGCCGCACCCACGCCGAGCGTCGACGATCCCGACCGAGCGGCGTCGATCGATCTCGTTCTCGAGTCGGGCCCGTTCGCCGACGTCCTCGTCGACCAACTCGAGCAGTCAGGATACGAGCCGACGGTCGTCTCGAGCGTCGACGACGTTCGACCGTCGGCCGACGGGGCCGACGCTGCCCGACACGTCGCCCTCGACTGGCACGCCTTCCCGGAGCCGTCGATCGAGAGCCTTGCGGCCCTGTTCGATCGACTCGAGGCGGAGACGTCGATCGCGTTGCTCTCGGTCATCGACGACGAGTCGCTTCCGGCGCCGGCTCTCGGCGTTTCGGGGTTGCTCTCGCCGCGGGCGTCGACGGAGACGGTCGCCGACGTCCTCGCGTCGATCCACTTCGATCCGGCCGACGAGCCTCGAGTAGTTGTCGCGACGGTGGACGACGACGCGGCCGAGGGCCGTTCGATGGCGGAGACGCTCGAGGCGGTCGGCTGTGCGGTCGACACCGTGTCGGTCGCAGAACTCCGGTCGCACGCGGATCGGGATGAGATCGATTGCGTCTTCCTCTCTGCAGACGGCGTCGACACGGTCGACGACGCGACGCTCCGTTCGTTGCGGACGCCGGAGACGTCGCTTCCGGTCCCCGTCGTCGTCGTCGGTCCCACGCCGAAGGCCGACGACTGGCTGCCGGTCTGTGGCTCCCAACGCTTCGTTCGTCGGCCGATCACGGCTCTCGAACTGGCCGGCGAGCTCCTTCTCGCGATCGATCCGGAGGCCGAATCATGAGCGGACGCGTACTCGTCGTCGAGGACGACGAACAGATCTCGGAAATTCTCTCCTACCGGCTCGAAATCGCGGACTACGAGGTCACCGTGATCGACGACGGCGACGACTGCTGGGCGTATCTCGAGGAGACCGACGAGCTGCCGGACGCAATGTTGCTCGACGTCATGCTCCCCGGCATCGACGGCTTCGGCGTGCTCCGCCGACTCCAGCGAACGGACCGGTACGACGGGATGCCGGTGATCCTGATCACCGGCCGGGGGCTCGAGGACGACGTCATCCAGGGGTTCGACCTCGGGGCCGACGACTACATCGTGAAACCGTTCAGTCCCTCTGAAGTGGTCGCCAGACTCAACCGACTTCTCTGATGGTGTCGACACTGCTCGTCGCGGCCGTCGTC
The DNA here is from genome assembly GCF_052040145.1 of Natronorubrum amylolyticum. Lineage (NCBI taxonomy): Archaea > Methanobacteriati > Methanobacteriota > Halobacteria > Halobacteriales > Natrialbaceae > Natronorubrum > Natronorubrum amylolyticum. The sequence goes on along the minus strand of NZ_JBPPFW010000004.1, from coordinate 392,503 downwards.
GTCTTCGCCATCTGTCTCCTCGTCGCCGCGGTCACCCTCTTCCTCTCGGTGATCCGCTTCTGGCTCGACCAGCGTCGCGAGGCGATTCGGCGGGAGCTGATGCCGGAACTGTTCGTCCGTCTCGAACAACCCGATCCCGACTGGGCTGGCTGGTACGAGAGTCACTCCCGACTCGAGCGCTTCGTTATCCGGGACGTGGTCTCTCAGTACCTCCGCCGGCTTCGCGGCTACGAACGCCAACAACTGCTGTCGCTCGCGACCACGGTGGGCATCGACGACCGGGCGGATCGCTCGCTCGATTCGTGGCGACTCACGCGGCGACTCCGCGGGCTCATCTGGTTGAGCCTGCTCGAGCGACCGGTGTCGACCGATCGGCTGCGTGCGACCTGTCTCGACCACTCCACGACGCGTGCGGCCGCTGCACGGCTGCTCCTCGTTTGCGAGGGCGAGACCGCCGCGGACGACGGGACGTCGCTGCTCTGCTTTCGTAACGACGAGCGGCTGTCAGTGTTCGGTCTCGATACACTGTACCGACTCAATCGGGTCGACGCCTCGGCGCTGACGTCGAAGCTCATCATCGACGGCGAGTGGTGGGACGAGGAACTGCTGTTGCAGTCGCTGCTCGTGCTCGCACACTGCCGCCTCGAGCGCCGATCCGATCTCTTCGAGTGGCTCGGAGAACTGCTCGAACACGACTCACCGCAGGTTCGGGCCGCCGCGCTCGCCGCGTTCGAACGACAGGGCTGGAGTCCGGAGATTCGCGCCCGCGTCGACGTCGAAGGGGCGCTCTCGGACCCCGATCCGGGGGTTCGGACGGCGTGTTACGACCTGCTCGGGCGGTGGGGTGATCGCTCCTCGATCGAGTGGCTCCAGTACGCCGTCGTGACGGATCCGAACGAGCGCTGTCGGCTGACCGCGGCGCGGACGCTCACCAAAGCCGGTGCGGCGCTGCCGTCGGCGATCGACATCAACCCCGAAACCGAATCGGCCGAGGACGCGGCCGCGGCGATCGAGTGGGCGCGAGCCGAGTACAATCCACCACGGAGGGCCGCCGTCGGATGGTCGTAGCCGACCTGTTGTGGCTGGTCAGCCTCTTTTTCGTGGGCTACTTCGCCCTCGTTAACGGCAGCTATCTCTTCATCCATCTCGTCTCGTTCGTCGTCCTCCGGTGGAACATCCGTAACTGGCTGTTCAAGCCCACGTACGATCCGTACAGTTCCCCGTTCCTGCCGGGCATCGCCATCGTCGTCCCGGCGTACAACGAGGAGGCGGTCATCGTCGAATCCGTTCGCTCGCTGCTCAACATCGAGTACCCTAACGTCGAGGTGATCGTTGTCAACGACGGTTCGAAAGACGGCACGCTCGAGGCGGTCACGAACGATTTCGATCTCGACCGCGTCGATGCTTCGGTCCCGTTTGATCTCCCCTGCGAGACGGTTCGCGACGTCTATCAGTCGACCGATCGCAACCTCTTCGTGATCGACAAAGAAAACGGGGGGAAAGCAGACGCGCTCAACGCCGGCATCTTCTTCACCGACCAGCCGCTGTTTTGCGCGATCGACGCCGACAGCATGGTCGAACGAACCGCGCTGCTCGAGGTCGCCGAACCGTTCCTCCAACACCCGACGAAAACGCTTGCGACGGGCGGAGCGGTCCGCGTCGTCAACGGCTGCGAGACCTCTCGAGGCGTCATCACCGGCGTCGGACTCTCGAAGAATCGGCTGGCGAACATTCAGGTTGTCGAGTACCTCCGGGCGTTCCTCTCCGGTCGCATCGGACTCTCCGGCCTCGGGGGCCTGCTGATCATCTCCGGGGCGTTCGGGCTCTTCCGAACGAGCGCCGTCCGTGAGGTCGGCGGCTACTCGACGGAGACGATCACCGAGGATATGGAGCTTATCGTTCGACTCCACCGCCACTACGCCGACACCGACTACCGGATCGAGTTCGTCCCCTATCCCGTCGTCTGGACCGAAGTGCCGACGACGCGGCAGGTGTTAGGCGCCCAGCGGATGCGCTGGTTTCAGGGGCTGCTCGAGACGCTGTGGCTCCATCGATCGATGATCGGACGCCGAAAGTACGGCATGATCGGGCTGTTCGCGCTGCCGTTCTTTTTGCTCGTCGAAGCGATCGGGCCGCTTATCGAGGGCCTCGGGTACGTTATCGTCCCGCTCGCGTTCATCCTCGGCGTGTTGAACGCGCCCTTTTTCGTCCTCTTTCTGGCGATCGCCATCGGGATCGGGACGCTGCTCTCCTGGCTGAGCGTGCTGAACGAGGTGATCAGTTTTCGACGGTATCGAAACCCCAGAGACATCGCCGCGTTGCTCGGCTACGCCTTGCTCGAGCACTTCCCATTCCGACAGTGGAAATCACTGATCGCGTGGATCGCGTTCGTCCGGTACCTGCGCGGCAACGCCGAGTGGGGCGAGATGGTTCGAATCGGATTCGACTGATCGCTCGCTGGGCTTATACGGTCTGCTGTACCGATGTACCGGTGCAACCGCAGGAGGATGGGGTTGCACCGGAAATGACTGACAGTAGTCCGTATCACGTCGGGGCTCGAAGGAGTACTCGAATGGTGGTTCCCGACTCGCCGTTCTCACCCTCCTCGATCTCCAGACGACCGTCGTAGCGGTCGATGAACGTCCGCACGAGGTAGAGTCCGACGTCGGTGCCGTTTCCGGTGTGGCCGCGGTCTGCGCCCCGTTCGCGATCGGCCGGCGGGAGTTCGGCCTCGGTGTCGGACACCGCCAGTTCGACGGCCCGGTCCGCGTCGCGGTCACGCCGAACGGAGACCCTCACCTCGCCGTTCGATCCGTTCTCGGTGGGAAGCGCACTCGTCAGCAGGTTCCGGACGACGATATTGAGGAACCGGTCGGCTCGAACCGGGCTCTCACCGTCCGGCCGGTCGAGCGTCACCTCGCAATCGTTCCGGCGCTCGAGCCGCTCGATCTCCTCCTCGAGGACGAAGCTGAGATCCACCGCGGTCAGCGCCGGCTGTGACTCCTCGAGGGCCTGTACCGTCGCACCGACGGACTCGGTGAGTTCGACGATCCGTTCGCCAGCCTCGACGATTCGCGAGACGGTTCGTTCCTCCTCGGGTCCGGACGGCTCGAGCTCCGCCGCCCACCCGAGAACGACGGTCGCGTCGTCTCTGATCTCCTGGCGGACCAGCCAGTGTAACACCGCGAGCTCCCGGCGCTGGCGCTCGAGTTCGCCGGTTCGACTGCGCCGTTCGATGGCGTACGCGACGGTCTGGGACAGCAACCGCGGCGTGACGTGCTCTTTCATCAGGTAGTCCTGTGCTCCGCGTTCGACCGCCTCCCGGCCGATCGTGGCGTCGTTCATGCCGGTCAGCACGACGACCGGCGTCTCCGTGACGACCTCGAGAACCGCGTTCAGCGTCTCGAGTCCGCTCGAATCCGGCAGGTTCAGATCGAGCAACACGAGGGCGAACGGTTCTGACGCCTCCTCGAGCGCCGTCCGGCCGCCTTCGAGCGTTTCGGCGGTTTCGATGGTAACGGCCGGCTCGTCCGAGCCGTCGATCGGGCTCTCGCCCCAGTAGTCGGTGTGCTGGCGGAGCATCGTTCGGTACAGCCGTGCCTGCAGATCGTCGTCCTCGACGAGCAACACCCGCCGACCGTCGTCCGCTCTCGTCGTCATAGCATCCCCACCACGTGGAGTCTCAAAACAGCTTGGCCCCGTTTCGGCGGCAGAGACCGCCGGTCCTTTTCCGAGCGTCGGCTGCTGGGCGAAAGCGAACACTACTGCACGTTTCGCTCAGCAGTTCAGACCTAGAACGCCACTAATTCGGGTCGTCGTCCGTCGCTGACTCCGATCCCGACCCGGCCTCGGACCCGTCCTCGTCCTCGCGCTCGAGGAGCCGTCGCCACGGCTCACGAGCCGCCGCCGTCGCCGCTCGTTCGGTCTCGAGTTCGTCCAGTTCGGACTTGGCCCGTCGGTACGGCCCGGTCGATTTGACGGCCGAGCCGAGGTGCGTCTCGAGGAACGCGAGTCGATGGGTGCGCGCCTCGATGTCGCGGGCGATCGGCGCGACGGTGGTGAGCTGGTTCAGTTCCTCGATGACGTCGATCAGTTCGTCCTTCGCGATCGGCTTTCGCAGCAGCCGATCGGCCGGCACCGTGACGTCGTCCGGCGACACCTGTTTCGATGTCAGAATGCCGATCGGCGTTTCCTGTCCGGCGTTCACGACGGCCGTGACGATTTCCTCGCCGGAGAGGCCCGGCATCGCCCGATCGAGGATTGCGACGTCGACCGACTCGTCGAGCAGGGCCAGCGCCTCGCGGCCGTCGGCGGCTGTCACGACGTCGTAGTCGGCTGCAAGCCACACCGAGTAGAGCTCGAGCAGTCGCCGTTCGTCGTCGGCCAGCAACACCGTCGGTGCCCCGGTTCCAACGACGTAGGTCGCGTCCCAATCGGCCATCGACTCGAGGATCGTGTACAGCTCTCGGCCGGCCGCGGTCAGCTCGTACTCGACGCGACGGGGCTGTTCCTGCACGACGTCCCGCGAGATGACGTCGTGTTCTCGCAGCTCCTCGAGGTTGTCCGAGAGCACCTTGTTCGAGATACCCTCGAGTTCGCGTTTGCACTCTCCGAACCCCAGTCGGCCCTCGGTGGCGAGCGCGACGATCAACCGTGGTTTCCACTTGGTGCCGAGGATCGAGCCCGCGATCGTCTGCGCCGGATTCGGTGTCTGTGTCATATTTCCCTGCTCCCTCGCTCGTGCTGTCGTGTCCATACTAGCGCCGCGAGGATAAACGGGACGCCCCGACGGGTCTCGAGGTGGCGGTAACCTCGAGGTAACGCGCTCCGGCTACCTTCAGATCCCTGTCAGTACTGATGGTCACCGCTCCTCCAGTAGGTAATGACCGACGTACACCAGACCCCCTGTCCGCACTGCGGCTCACGGTCGTTCGTCGACGATCGGATCGTCGAACACGACTGTGGGCACGTCGCCTCGCTCGAGGCGTTTTCCGACGGCTGCGAGAAGTGCGGTCGGTCGGCGGCCGACGAGGAGCTATCGCCGCTCCAGACGATCGATCGCTGTCTCGACTGTGGCCACCGGTCGTCCTCATCTTCGCCCTCGTCCGACGCGGAATCCACCGGCCCGTTACCGATAGTCACGTTCCCGACACTTCCGTCGTCCGAGGACCACCTGAACTGGGTGCCAGCGCGGTTAGTCCCCGAGTCTCAGCGAGCGCGACAGCTCTTCAGCACCGTTCTCGTGGTGATGGTGCTCGTCGCCGGTATCGCCGGCGCGGTGTCGGTGACGCCGATGCTCGAAGACGAGCCTGCCGAACCGGCGTCAGTCGACCGCTCCTGGGAGGAGTACGATTCGATCGTCGTCTTCAGAAACGACGACATCCAGCCGTGGTACAACCAGGACGAACTGCGCGCGGTCAATCAGGTGTTTCTCGACGAGGAGGTGCCGGTCACGCTCGGGATCATCCCCGACACGGCCGGTGAGGCGACGCTTACCGACGATCCGGAGCTCTGCTCATACCTCCGATCGCTCGAGGCGGACGCCCCCGGTCAGTTCGAAATGGCCCTCCACGGCTACACCCACGAGCAGGAGACCGACTTCTACGGTGGAAGCGAGTTCGGCGACCTCCCCCGCGAGGAGCAACGCGAGCGACTGGCCGACGGCGAGGCGCTGCTGGCCGACTGCATCGAGTCGCCGTCTTCGACGTTCATCCCGCCGATGAACACGTACGACGAGACGACGACCGAGGTGCTCGCCGAGTCGAACTACACGACCGTCTCCGGCGGCCAGTGGTTTACCGACCAGTACTACGGCGATCCCAACTCGACGGTTTTCGAGGCGGGCGGTCTCACCCACGTCCCAGAAACGCAAGCGTTCGAGGACTGGAACGCGTACGGTGAGTCGGGCGACGACGAGGACGATGTTCCCTTCCACGATCTCGAGACGATGACCGACTCGTTCGACGAAGCCCACGCGAACGGCGATGTCCACGTCGTCATGCTCCACTACCAGTACTTCACGACCGAGGAGCGACTCCAGCAACTCGAATCGCTGATCCAGCACATGAACGGCGAGGACGACGTCGCCTTCATGACGATCGAACAGCTCTCGGTCGGCCTCGAGACCGGCGCGGTCGAAGAGACTGACGACGGCTGGCGCGTCCTCGAGCCGATCGCCGAGGTGAGCCGATGAGCGTCGGGCAGTCGGTCTCGGCGACGGTTGCGGTCGCGGTCGCGTTCTGGCGGACGATCGGGCGGGGCGTTCGGGCCGTCAAGTGGCGGTCGGTCGCCCTGTTCCTCTCGGCGCTGGTACCGTTCGGGCTGCTCGTCGACGTCATGCCCGTCGGGACGCTCTACGCAATCGGACTCCTCGCCGGTCTGTTGGCCGTCTACCTGAGCTGGTCGTACTACGTCGTCGAGCGCGCACCACAGTACGGCGGCCTGTTTGGCGCGCGGGCGCTGGCGGTCGGCCTGGTTGGCTACGTCGCCGTCATCGTCTCCCTTGGCTGGCTCGTCCCGTCGCCGATCGCGCTGGTTCACCTGGGGGCCGTCGTGTTGATCTTCGTCTACTACTGGTTCATCGCGTTCATCGCGTTCTTCCACGATCAGATCGGCCGCTCGAAGTACGAGCCCGAACCGCCGTACCCGAGCGTCACCGTCCTGATCCCCGCGTACAACGAGGAAGGCTACGTCGGGCGGACGATTCAGTCGCTGCTCGATGCCGACTACCCGACCGACTCGCTCGAGATCGTCGCGATCGACGACGGGAGCACCGACGGTACGTTCGCGGAGGCGAGCGCGTACGCCGCGGCGTACGAGCGGGTCTCGGCCGTCACCAAGGCGAACGGCGGCAAGTACTCCGCGCTGAACTACGGCCTGCTGTTCGCCAGCAGCGACGTGATCGTCACCGTTGACGCGGACAGCATCGTCGACCACGACGCGCTAAAGCACATCGTCGCGCCGTTCGCCGCCGACGAGGAGATCGGCGCCGTCGCGAGCAACGTCACGATCTGGAACCGCAACTCGCTGGTCACGCGTTGTCAGCAACTCGAGTATACGATCGGTGTCAACATCTACCGACGAGCGCTGGACTACTTCGGGATCGTGATGGTCGTGCCCGGCTGTCTGGGCGCCTACCGTCGGGAGGTTCTGGAGGAGGTCTTCGCCTACGATCCGGACACCCTCACCGAGGACTTCGACGTCACGATGAAGGTGCTCCGGTCGGGCTACCGCGTCTCGGTCAGCGACGCCCGCGTCTACACGGAGGCGCCGGCGACCTGGCGCGACCTCTACAGCCAGCGGCTCCGCTGGTACCGGGGGAACTACATGACAATCATCAAACACTGGTCGGTCGTCACCGATCCGTCCTACGGCTACCTGAACCGGATCGCGCTCCCGTTCCGACTGGTCGAGATGTTCTTCCTCCCGTTCGCGAGCTTCGTGGTTCTCGCGTACATCGGCTGGCTCGTGGCGTTGGGCCACATCTTCACCGTCCTCGCGGTGCTCGTTTTCTTTACGAGCATCGTCTTCCTGATCGCCGCCTTGGGGATCCAGATCGAGGGCGAGGACTGGCGACTGCTGGTCTACGCGCCGCTGCTCGTGATCGGATACAAGCAGTTCCACGACGCGCTCAACATCAGGTGTCTGTTCGACGTCCTCACGGATCGCGACCTCGCCTGGACCCGGGCCACACGAATCGAACAGCAGCCGGCCTCGACCCCCGAGTCGGAGCCGTCGGCCGACTGATCGGCCGCGGCGGCCGTCGACACCGGACGGCGCTTCTCGAGATCACTACCACCGCCGATACCCGTTGGACGATTCAGTACTCGTTCCGCAGTCGAATCTCGCCGTCGGCGATCGTTCCGACCGCGGCGTTTCGGAGGGGGTACCGACTCGCCGTATCCGAGCCTCAGCCGAGTCTGGTCTCGAGTTCGCCGCCGAGCTCTCGACTCGGATCGACGGACGCCGTCCCCTCGTCGTCGTCCACGTCCACGACGACGCCGATGTCGTTCCCGTTCCTGTCGGTCACGCGCTCGCCCGCCTCGTCCGTCGTGACGTTCAGTCCGACGCCAGCGGTTCGACCGCCAACTCCGACTCGGCGGCGTCGACGTATCGCTGGAGGATGTCCGCGATCCGGCGGCTGGCCTTTCCGTCGCCGTAGGGTTCGGGCGTCTCCTCGGGCGTTCGATCGCCCCGCAGCGCCTCGCGGATGGCGTCCGCATCCGCGCCGACGAGTTCGTTCCAGCCGGCGTCGACGGTCTCCGTCCACTCCGTCTCCTCCCGCATGGTCACGCAGGGCGTCTCGAGGAAGAACGCCTCTTTCTGGACGCCGCCGGAGTCCGTCGCGATGCGCTCGGCGGTGTCGAGCAGGCGAACGAAGTCGAGGTAGCCCAGCGGTTCGACGATCTCGAGTTCGGCCTCCGCTCGCTCCCGAAGCCCGTACTCCTCGAGTCGGTCGATCGTTCGGGGATGGGCCGGGAAGACGACCGGCAACGGCGCGTCCGACAGGGCATCGAGGATCGACTCGAGGTTCGCTCGGGTGTCCGTATTGTGCTGGCGGTGGACCGTCGAGAGGATGAACTCGCCCGCCTCGAGCCCGAGGTCGTCGAGGACGGTCGACTGGTCGGCGACTCGCTTCCGGACCTCGAGAATGCTGTCGTACATCACGTCGCCGGTCCAGTAGACGCCCTCGGTGATCCCCTCGCTCGCGAGCGCGTCGACGGCTCGTTCGCTCGGCGCGAAACAGAGATCGGAGGCGTGGTCCGTCAACACCCGGTTGATCTCCTCGGGCATCTCCCGGTTGTGACTGCGCAGCCCTGCTTCGACGTGAGCGACGACGACGTCGCACTTCGAGCCGACGATGGCCCCCGCGAGCGTCGAGTTCGTATCGCCGTAGAGCAGGATGACGTCCGGATCGGTCTCCTCGACGACGGGCTCGATCTCGGCGATCATCTTCGCGGTCTGGCGACCGTGGGTGTCCGACTTCACGCCGAGGTTGAAGTCCGGCTCCGGGATGCCGAGTTCGTCGAAGAAGACGTCCGACATCTCCTCGTCGTAGTGCTGGCCGGTGTGGACTAACACCTCCTCGCCGACGGCTCGGAGCTCGCGCGAGACGACCGCGGCCTTGATGAACTGGGGTCGTGCGCCGACGATCGAACAGACCCGCATCAGCTCACCCCCGTGACCGTTTTGGCGGTCTGTTTCGGCTGCGTATCGCCGTAGGAGGTCGCGATGTTACAGATTAACTCCGTCAAGTTGTCCATATCCGCGACGTACTCGTCGCGCCGCCGTTCCCAGACGTCCGTCGTCGAGTCGTCCGCGAGCAGTTCCTGTGATTGCTCGAGGACCGCGTCGAACGACTCGAGGTTTCGGATCAGGCCCGCCTCCTCGAGTTCGATGAAGTTCCCCATGTCCTTCTCCCCGACGAACGAGTTCGAGCGGATCGCGGGCGTTCCGAGCAACGCGGCCTCGGTGACCATCGTCTGGGTGTCCGCGACCAGCAAGTCGGCCGCCGCGAGTGCGTCGTGCATCTTCGCGGGGTGGAGATCGAACGGCCGCGCCGGGAGGTCGTCGAAGTCGAGGTCGCCGCCCTCGTCGGAGACGAAGATGGTGGCGTGCTCGGAGAGCTCCGAGAGGAGTCGACGGCGCTGCTCGAGCGAGAACCCTTTCTTTCCGACGTCGTGGTGGCCGTTGAACGCGTTGAGCCGGACGATGGCGTAGGGCTCGTCCGCCCCGACGCCGAGATCGTCCCGGATTGAGGGATCCGGTTCGAAGACGTCCGGGTGGAGATAGGCCGACTCCGCGACGCCCGAGAACTTGTAGTGTTTGCTCCCGAGATCCTTCCGGAAGGCACTCGGCGTCAGGATCGCCCGAACGAACGGCCGGGCGACGACGTGATCGAACGACGTCTCGGAGTCCAGGACGGCGATCGCCGGCGTCCGGGACAGCATCCCGGCGGCCGCCGCGTACGGCCCCTTACCGAAGATGACGTCCGGGTCGAACTTCCGGACGCGGCGGGCGATGTTGTACAGATGTGTCGGAATTTCCCAGGCGAGCGACTGGAGCGACTCGCTTCGTTTGCCGTAGGTTTCGTATGGAAGATCGTGATACGAGAGGAGCGTTTCGGTAAATTCGTCGCTTCTAGCGAAGACGAGGACGTCGTGACCGCGGTCCTCGAGCCGTTGGACTGCGTGTTTGTACTGATGGACGTGAGCCGGTGTGTTATTGAAGATCAAACATTTCATTGATACTCACCGCTAGTGGCACTCGTATACCTTCTTCCGTGACACCTTGTTATGGCTGTTGTAAGGCATGAATGTATCCAAGGTGAGAGTTATCTATTTGGCAGAAATACACCGAAATAGCGGTGGATAACTTTCGATCCTGTTTACGCCTATTTCTGCTCAAATGGGTCTCAGACTGTGTTTTTAGTGCATATTGTCTTCGCTGTTGCTTCGGAACCACCTGGCGAAATTCAGCTGAAATGCTGATTTATTTCGAGGTATTGGATTTAAAACTGACAATAAACTATGTCGGGCCAGGTTACTTTATTGTCAGTTTCAATATCGCAGTTGGAACGTTGAAATCCGTAAACGGATCCCTGTATTGTACCACTAAACGGAACAACGACGGAGATAGTGGATGGTTGCTCGCTGTCGACGAACAGTACAGCCCGTTACAGCAGCGGTCGGCAGCGGCTGGTTACGTCGAAAACGGTCGGCAACCGATTCGGTCTCCGTGTGAATAAATCACACGGCTACCGCCCTCGGCGTCCGCTTGGCTCTACTGTAGTCTGCCATGTGCGATAGAAAGCTGACCCAATTCGGGCGGGGAACGTCCACGCTCGAGACATCCTCGGTATGTGGGCGTGACTCGCTGTTGGCGACGCGAACCGACTCGATAGCTCGGCGTTCGGCGACCGGGGCGGATTGCTCAACGCTGGAGATGCTATCCGATGTGCCTTTCCGGGTCGACCCCATCTTCACTCGTATGAACGCGAATTCGCCAGCGGCGAACAGCCAGAGCGGATCGGGAACGGTGGTGAGCGAGAGATGACACGAAAGGACGACTACTACAATCGAGCGAAACAGCAGGGATATCGCAGTCGAGCCGCGTACAAGCTCAAACAGCTCGACGACCTCGAGAACGTCATCGAGGGCCGAGATACGGTCGTCGACCTCGGCGCCGCCCCCGGCGGATGGCTGCAGGTCGCCGCCGAAAAGGTCGGTCCGCAGGGGACCGTCATCGGCGTCGACCTCCAGCGAATCAAGGAGCTCGAGGATCCGGCGCTGGTCGATCAGGTCGAAACCCTCCGGGGAGACATGACCGAGGAGAAAACCCGTGAGCGAGTCGTCGAGGCCGCGGGCGGCAAAGTTGACGCCGTCGTCTCCGACATGGCACCCAACATGTCAGGCGAGTACTCGCTCGACCAGGCTCGGTCGCTTTACCTCGCGCGACAGGCGTTCGAGACCGCCCTCGAACTGCTCGACACCGGCGGCAACTTCGTCGTCAAGGTCTTCGAGGGGCCGGACGTCGACGAATTCCGAGCGGACGTCGAGGAGGAGTTCCAGTACGTTCGCGTCACGTCGCCGAAAGCCAGCCGCGAGGAGTCCTCCGAGATCTTCTTCATCGCGAAGGGACGGCTCACCGCCCCGGTCTCGACGGGCGACGAACTCGAGGTCGAGATCATCGACGTCGGCAGCGAGGGCGACGGTATCGCGAGCGTCGAGGGCTACCGGCTGTTCGTCCCGTCGACCGAGAAGGGCGACGTCGTCACCGTTCGCGTCGAGGACGTCAAACCGAACTTCGGGTTCGCGGAGCCGCTCGAGGACGAGTGAGACGGTCTGCTGTATCGGTTTGCCGCAGAACTGCAGAGACGGGCCGCGGTCGCTCCGGAACTGACGTACAGTAGTCCGGACGAGCGCCGAGCGGTCGGATCGGAGCCCCGACCTGCGTGTTACTCCTGTTCTCGTCGCTCCGCGCGTTCGTACGTGAGTTCGAACTGCGAAAGCGACTCGTCCGCCGTCGCGACGTAGAGCGCCTCGAGATGGGCGAACAGGTCGTCTGGAAGATCGCTGCGGCCGTCCTCGTCCTCTTCGCGACTGATCGCGAGTTCGTCGTAGCAGTGGCCGATCGCCTCGTGGAGCGCGCGCTGTGTGGTCGTCGTGAGCGGAAACTCGACGGTCTGGCTGTCGGAGTCGTCCACTCGTTCGATTGCCGGTGAGGTCATGGCTCTACAGTCGTGTACCACCATGTAATAGCTTCCGCCAATGGTAATTTCTAGTCGCGTTCGTCGTCCTCGAGTCGATCGTGCCGTTCGTCGATCTCGTCCAAGATATCGAGCGTCTTCCGGATCGAGGCGCGGATCGCGTCGCTGCGGTTGACGAACTTGCCGTCGTCGCCGACGTGGCCGTCGAGATCGTCGAGGAGTTCCTGTGGAACTTCGACGCTGATCTTTGGCATACGCGTTATCGTTGGGAACAGGGGTTCTTAACAGTCCGTGGCTGGGAGCCGCTCGCAGGAACTGTCGACGCGATCCGTTCAAATCGAATTTCCGCCCGGTCTCGAGTCTGAATCGCTTCGCAGCCCTCGACTGTGGCCGTCGTCACTCCACCGTGCCGGCATCCGGCTCCGGTTCGGGGGCGCTCTTGCCGCCGCCACCGCCGAACAGCCGGCCGCCGCCGGTGAGCACGTAGAGGACGGCCAGTCCCAGCATGTAGGTCAGGGCGATCGGAATCGCGACCAGCAACATCGTGAGAATCCCCTTCGGGCTGAGGAAGGCGGCGGCCGTGAAGATCCCGACGACGATCGGCCGCCAGCGATCGAGCATCGTCCGGTAGCTGACGATGCCGCCGATGTGGAACAGCGCCATCGTGACGATGATGTTGAACAGGAAGCCGACGCCGAGGGTGGTGTAGATCACCAGCCAGGAGAAGCTGTTGATCCGGTAGGTGACGACCATCCCGTTCTGAACGGCGTCCGTGATGAGATACGAGATAACCATCGGGGCGATCCAGTAGAAGCCGAGGAACAGCCCGACGCCGAAGCCGGCGAACAGCGCGCCGCCCCAGACGAGGAACACCCGCGGGTCGCCGCGAACGAGGCCGCGCTCCTTCGCTGCCGGCCACCCCCAGTACATGATCATCGGGGCGATCGCGATGAAAGCCAGTATCGTACTCACCTTCACCATGAAGATCAGCACCTCGACGGGGTGTAAGGCGATGACTAACCCGAGTTCGCCGATCAGTTCCGGCGTGATCTCGTCCGTCGCGACCGCATCGTCGGTAACCTCGTCTAAGACCTCCGGCGGGACGCGGTCGACGAACTGGGCGAGGATGATCCCGAATCCGCCCTGGTACAGCGCGAGGAACGTGCCACCGAGGACGGCCATGAAGACGCCCACGATGTAGATCGTCTTCGAGGTCAGGCTGTCCACGATGAACGCGAGGTCGTAGGCGTAGCCGCCGATGTCGTCCTCGGTCGTCTCCTCCTCCGTAAAGGGATCGAGCATTCCGGCGGCCGTACTCGAGAACACGCTCCCTTCGTCCTCGCCACCGGATGCGGCCGCACTGCCGCCCGTTGCGCCGGCCGCGCCGCCCGCGCTGTCTCCCTCGCTGGCGTCCGCTTGCCGTTGTTCTTCGAGCCCGTCGTACCGATCGAGGATGGCCTGCGCTTTCTCGCGGTTGTCGTCGTACATCGCCTGTCGGGAGTACTCGAGGGCCGTCTCCTCGTCCATCGCGAGGAAGACCTGCGTCGGGACCTCCTCGATGTCTTCGGCCGCGAGCGTCTCGAAGTCGATGTCCTCGTGATCCTCGGCGCCCCTGATGTCTCCCTCTCGGGGGTAGACCGGGCCCTGTAGTACCTTGATCGTGTAGCCAACGAGGACGAGAAAGCCGATCGACACGGCACCGATCCCGCCGACGGCAGCGTCACCGAGCAGTCCGTACTCGGCAGCCATGGACTCGAGGCCGAAGGTTCCCTCGGGCCGGAATCCGGACGGGAGCAGCGGGTAGACGGACTCCTCGAGGTAGTCGAACCCGCCCTGATTGACGAACGCCGCCGTCGCGACGGCGACGAGCACCAGTCCGCCGCCGAACTGCATGACTCGCCGTTTCATGAAGCCGGTGCCGGTGTCGAGTTCGGCCGCACCGCGTCGGCGGATGTTGGCGACGACCTTCGCGAGCCCGAGGCTGAACACGTAGAGGGCGACGAGCGGAATCGCCCACATGATCAGCGTGAACGGATCCGGCGGGGAGAACATCGCGCCGAAGACGGTGATGGCGACGATCGCGTGGCGCCACTTGTCTCGGAACGTCTCGTAGGAGACGATCTCGGTGTAGGAAAGGACGCTCATCAGCAGCGGCAGTTGGGCGGCCAGCCCGAACGAGAGCGTCAACAGGGCGATGAACTCGGTGAACTCGGTGATCCCCCAGCTCGGATTGACGCCGGCGTCGTGGGCGACGGTTCCGAGGAAGTCGAACGCGTAGGGGAAGAAGATCGCGTAAGCGTAGAAGAGACCGATACAGAACAGGGTGATCGACGTCAACGCGAACCCGGCCACGTAGCTCTTCGAGACCGGAACGACCGATTCGATGCCGCGTTTGCGGAGCGCGTCACGCGAGAAGTAGAGGAGTGCCGGAATCGCGACGATAATCCCGACGAGCAGGCCGATCTTCGCCTGTAAGAGGATGACCTCGAACGGGGTTCGCGTGATGATATCCGTCGCCTCTGCGACGCTCGGATCCATCTCCGCTTTCGCCGTCGCCTCGAGGAAGCCCCAGATCCAGATGCGAAGCGCGTAGAAGGAGCCGACGAAGCCGATGGTGAAGACGATGAACACCTTCTGCAGATGCGTCTGCGCGCCAGACAACACTGCGCCGATCGTCTCACGGCCAGTGTTGATAGCTTTGGCCGTATCCTCTCCGACGGCAGAACTCATTTACTGCCTGTGGCTAACTGATATCCGGTTATCAACCTTTCGAGTGCTGAGACAGTAGCTGCCGGTTTCGAGACCTTGTCCCTCTCGTGCAGTGTTCGTAAGAAAAAGGCCTATAACCGGTGGCCGTCTGATATTCCGATAGATGTCGGACGAGTCGGTGGACGACAGGGATGGCGGGGATCCCGTCGACGAAGCCGCGGAGCCACGGGAGGCGGACGACGAGCGCTCGCCTTCCGACGACGACCACAACGAGGAGTCCGATCTGCCGGTCGAAACCGACGGCGAGGGCGTCGTCGATCGCCCCGACAGTATCGACGAACCCTCATACCCCGATCCGGACGACGACGTCGGCGGCATCTCGACGCCGCCGGACGACGAGGAGATGCCGCTGGCCGACCACATCGAGGAGATGGTGCTCCGGTTCGCGGTCGTCTTGCTCGTCGGCGCGGCCGGGACCTCGATCGGGCTGTTGTTCGCGTCGGACGCGATCAGCTACGTCTGGACGGACATTTTCCCGTACGCGGCCGAAGAGGTGCCGCCGCCGCACGTCTACCATCCACTCGAGCTGTGGCTGACCCGGATCAAGTTCTCGGCGCTGCTCGGGATCATGGTGGCGCTCCCGGTGTTCGTCTACCAGTGTTACCTGTTCATGCGACCGGGGCTGTACCCCCACGAGCGCAAGTACTACCTCGCGGCGGTGCCGATGAGCGTCGTCCTCGCGGGGCTCGGGATGCTGTTTTCTTACGTGCTCGTGTTGCCGGTGCTCTTCCAGTACTTCACGTTCTACGCCGAGGGCAGTGCGGATATCGCGTACGCGCTCGGCGAGACGTTCGATCTGGTCATCACGCTGACCGGCTTCCTCGCGATCGTCTTCCAGATTCCGCTGTTCATCATGCTCGCGATCATGATGGGCGTGACGACCCGCCGCTGGCTGGCCCAGAAACGGCTGTACTTCTGGGCGGCCTTCTTCGGGCTTTCGGTCATGTTCACCATGGACCCGACCATGATGGCCCCCATCCTCGTCGCGCTCACCATGATCATGCTGTTCGAAGGGACGCTGTTCGTCCTGAAGTGGGTCGGACGGGAGTAAGGGTCTGCTTCCTCGGCGCGTCGCGTTCGACGCTCGGTTGTGCGCCGTCCGGTCGTTTCGCTCGACTCGAGCGAACGGCTTCTGACGCCAGCTATCAGACCTGCAGCGAACCGGCTCGTGATACGTGGACACCCGTTCGGTCGACCCGTGTCGTCCGATACTTTCACGTCCTTATATTCCTCCTATCTATCCGTAGATTGCTGGAATTACCGCTTTATCACTCCAGAAAGCACAGTTTGTAAACGCTCACCGTTTAGTAGTTGCATACGTTCTCTATTTCTGTGAACGAGTGCATGATGTTGAGTCAAATTCTTGCTGCAGGGTGTGTTTGTAAATCGCACACCGCACGGTTCGCGGTCGGGAGGTGTCGTCCGTGACGGAGCTCGTCCCGACGACGTGCATGCGCTGTGCGGTCGGCTGCGGACACGTTCAGCGAGCCGTCGAACAGGGGTACGGCCTCGACGTCGTCCGCGGCGACGCCGCCCATCCGACCAACAACGGGCTTGCCTGCCAGCGCGGTATCAGCGAGACCGTCGACCCCGGCGGCGAATGGCTGACTCGGCCGCTCGTTCGACGGGGCGGCGAACTGGTTCCGACGACCTGGGAGACCGCCCTCGAGCGCGCCGCGGAGGGGCTCGATACGGCACTCGAGGACGGCCCGGATAGCGTCGCCGTACTCGGCAGCGGCCAGCAGACCAACGAAGCGGCCTACGCCCTGGGCAAACTCGCCCGCGGCGGGTTCGGTACGCGGTACTACGACGCGAACACGACGCTCTGTATGGCGTCGGCCGTGACGGCCTACTACGACGCCTTCGGGAGCGACGCACCGCCGCCGACGTACGACGACATTCCGGACGCCGAGACCCACCTTGTCTGGGGAGCGAACCCCGCGGCCGCCCATCCGGTCATGTTCCGGTGGATCAACCAATCGTCCGACGCGGACGACTCCGAACTGATCCTGGTCGACCCCGTCGCAAGCGAGACCAGCGAGGTCGCCGACCACCACGTCCCCGTCGAACCCGGCGGTGACCTCGACCTCGCCCGTGCGGTCCTCGCCCGCGTCGTCGAAACCGACCGCGTCGACGAGGCGTTCGTCGCCGAGGCCACCGAGGGGTTCGACGACCTGCGCGATCAGCTTCCCGACGCCGAGACGGCCGCCGAGGCCGCCGGCGTCTCCCTCGCGGACGTCGACCGGATCGCCGACGCGCTCGAGGACCCCACCCTCGTCTACTGGGGGATGGGAATCAACCAGAGCGTCAACGGGACGGCGGCCTCGGGCGCGCTGATCGACCTCTGTCTGGCGACGGGGAATCTCCGCCCCGGCTCCGGTCCGTTCTCGTTGACCGGGCAGGCGAACTCGATGGGCACCCGCGTCTGCTCGTCGAAGGGGAGCTGGCCCGGCCAGCGGCCCTTTACCGACCCCGACCACCGCAAGGAGGTCGCGGACACCTGGAACGTCCCCGTCTCGCGACTCCCGGACGATACCGGCCCCGGTCCGGTCAGCATCGTCGACGCGATCGGCGACGACGTCTCGGCCGTGTACGCGGTCGCGACGAATCCCGTCGCCGGCATGCCCGATACGACGCAGGTCCGCGACCAGCTCGAGGACGCCTTCCTCGTCGTTCAGGACGCGTTCCGGAGCGAAACGGTCGAACTCGCCGACGTCGTTCTCCCGGCGGCGACGTGGGGGGAATCCGAGGGGACGACGACCAACATGGAACGGACCGTCTCGCGCGTGCGCGCCGCCACGGACACGCCATCGGGAATCAAGACCGACCTCGAGTTGATCGGCCAGCTCGCCGATCGACTCGTCCCCGACCTGTTCGAGGAACCGCTCGAGCCGAAATCGACGTTCGAGGAGTTAGCGGCGCTGACCGCCGGGACGCCCGCTGATCTCTCGGGAATCGGCTACGAACGTCTCGAGGCCGAGGTCGCGGTTCGGTGGCCCGCTCCCGAACCTGACGTCTCGGCCGGCTATCGCTACTACGAGGGGCCGCTGGCCGATGACAGCGAGGGGACCGACGATGCTGATACCGGTGCTGGCGAGGCCGTCGAATCGTGGTCGTTCCCGACGCCCTCCGGCCGCGCGCAGTTCTCGACGGGTGAGGCTCGGCCGCTTCCGGAGCCCACCGACGAGCAGTTCCCGCTGACGCTGACGACGGGGCGGCGTCCGGACGCGTACAATACGGGCGTCCGCACCCGCGAAGACGAACCGCCGACGGCGCGCGTCAGCCCCGCGACCGCCGCGGCGCTGGCGGACGAACTCGTCGATCGAGAGCCGGCCGCGGATGCGGACGGCGCCGACGAGACGGCCGAGTACACGCAGGTCGTCTCCCGCCGAGCCTCGGTCACGGCTCGCGTCGAGGCCGACGAGTCGATCCCCGACGGCGTCGTCTGGCTCCCGATCCACCACCCCGCGGTCAACGACCTCACCCTGCCGGACGTCGATCCGCGCTCGAAAGAACCCAACTTCAAACAGTGTGCGGTGCGACTCGAGACACCCCACGAGCGCGAAGCCAGAGCCGTCGCCGAAATCAGCGCGTGACGGACGTGCTGAGCGCGTCGTCTCTTCTCGTCTCCCGTCTCCTTTCTATCGAGTAGCGTCTCCGATAGCCGGCCATCGCCTCTCGGTTGTGAGTAATTCTCACTGTTTGGAATCACCTACTTGATCCGCGTTTGCGTTGGATCTACATCCTAATATTGACCATATTTGTTTGCATATGATCTATCTACTGTCGAAAACTCCGAATAATGGCCGTTTGTAAACGGATACTGTTATAGGTGTTACTCTCATGAACCGAAAACGTGAATTTGGACATGTTTGGAGAGCACGTCCCCGACTTCGGTGTGGATTGTTCAACTGAGGTGGTCGACGGTGGTCCGTAAGCAGACAGCGTCCCGCGCAGGGTGGGACCACGGCGACGATCGGACACACGACACCGAGAGGGAGTTCTGGACGAGTGTCGGCGGATGAGCGAGCGCGATACCGTCGCGGGTGCCGACGGCTCCGGCATCCGCGGCAGCCCCCGACGCGCGGTCTCGATCCTGACGTTCGGCTACTTCGTCGGCTTCGCCGGCGTCGTCGTTTACGGCCCCGTCGCGGCCGAGTTCGAGGAGGTGCTGGGGCTCTCAGGGCTCCTCCTCGGACTGCTCGTCGCCGCACCGCAGCTGACCGGGTCGTTGCTCCGCATTCCGTTCGGCGCGTGGGTCGACGACGTCGGCGCGAAGAAACCGTTCGCTATCCTGCTCGGTCTCTCCGTCGTCGGCATGGGCGGACTCCTGACGATTCTGGTGCTGGCCTACCCCGACGGGCTGACGATGACCCACTATCCGCTGATCTTCGTTTTCGGCTCGTTATCCGGCTGCGGGATCGCGGCGTTCTCGGTGGGGATCGCCGACACGTCATACTGGTACCGCTCGAGACACCGGGGAACGATGCTCGCGATCTTCGCCGGACTCGGTACCACGTCGCCGGGACTGTTCACCATCGTCGCCCCGTTCGCCCTCCTCTATCTCGGCCTGACGGGAACGTACGCCGCGTGGTTCCTCTTCCTGCTCGTCGGGACGGTGATCTTCGTGATCTACGCCGTCGACTCGCCGTACTTCCAGTTTCGAAAACGTGGCTTCGATGAGGAGGCGGCGAAAGCGCGAGCCAAGGAAAACGGCCAGGAGCTGTTCCCGGGCGGTGACGCGATGGAATCGATCCGCGAGGCGGCGACTATCCGCCGCTCGTGGCTGCTCACGGCGATGTTCTTCGTCTCCTTCGGCGGCTACCTCGCGCTCACCGTCTGGTACCCCTCCTACTGGAGCAACCTCCACGGACTCGACGTCCAGACGGCCGGCATCGTCACCGCACTGGCGTTTACGCTCTCGTCACCGCTCTTTCGTGCGTCCGGCGGCGCGATCAGCGACCGGTTCGGCGGCGAAGAGACGACGATCGCCAGTTTCGCCGTCGTGGTGATCGCGACCCTCGCGCTCGTGGTCACTCGCGATCTGTACCTCGCGATCGCCGCGACGGTGTTCCTCGGTGCCGGAATGGGAATCGCCAGCGCCGCTATCTACCAGCTGCTCCCGAAGTACGTCCCCGAAGCGGTCGGCGGCGCCTCCGGACTCATCGGCGGGATCGGCGGCTTCGGCGGCTTCGTCGTCCCACCGATCCTCGGTCTCTTCGTCGACGTTCGGGGCGTGAGCGGCTACGCGACCGGGTTCGTCGTCTACCTCGTGCTCGGAGTCGTCTCGCTCGCCATCGCCGGGCTGCTCTACCAGTCACGGTCGTCGACCGTCCGCTCGCGTTCGCCGACCCCGGCCGACGACTGAGAGACGACGGGCGCTATTTCGGTCAGCCGCTTCGATCTCTGTACCGTCGAACCGCTGTGCGTTTCGCCACCACTCGCTCTCGATTACGGACGCTGGAAGCTCCCATTTTCGCGCTCCAGTCACACTGACACCCGTCGAATTACCGAACTGTAGACCGTTCGACCGCTGTTCACATACATCCTAGTACAGGATATATTCCATTGTACATTCGTCGTCTGATCCTAAAACACCGACTTAATTAGATGTTTGTAAACGATTAGGGTTATGTGCGTTAGGTACGTGATGCATAAACGTGACTTGCGACATGTTTGGAGAGAAAAGTGGAGAATCCGTGCCGGTTCGTTCGTTCGGAGATGAGGTGAGTGTCTGATGGTCCACAAGAAAGAAGAACAGAAGGCCGACTGTTACGGCGACGAGGTGCGTGAGCACATCCTCGAGTTCGCCGAAAACGGCGGCTACGAGGCGATTCCGGAAGACGAGCGCGAGACGTGGTTCACCCGGTTCAAGTTCTGGGGGCTGTTCCACCAGCGCAGCGGCCAGGAATCGTACTTTATGATGCGTCTTACCAACGCCAGCGGCATTCTCGAGCCGGGCCAACTACGCGTCATCGGCGAGGTGGCCCGCGACTACGCAAACGGGCCCGTCGCGAACCCCGAGTTCGGCAACGGCTGGATCGATCTGACGACCCGTCAGTCCGTCCAGCTCCACTGGCTCAAACTCGAGGACGTCCCCGAGATCTGGGACAAGCTCGAATCGAAAGGCGTCCACTCGCGCTCGTCGGGCGGCGACACGATGCGGAACATTTCGGGATCGGCGCTTCACGGGAAGGTCGAGGAGTACGTCGAGTCCGGACCCCTGCTCGAGCGCTTCGAGGAGGAGCTTCGCGGCGACGACGCGCTCGCGAACATGCCCCGGAAGTTCAACATCAGCGTGACCGGCTCGAAATCCGGCTGCGCGCAGGACTCGCTCAACGACATCGGGTTCGAGCCTGCCCGCAAGGAGATCGACGGCGAGGAAGTCAGGGGTTTCAACGTGCGTATCGGGGGCGGCCTCGGCGGACGCCAGCCTCGCGCCGCGACGCCGCTCGACGTCTTCGTCCGTCCCGAGAACGCCTACGAGGTCGGCCGCGCATTCGTCGAACTCTACCACGACGAGGGCGGTCGCACGAACCGCTCGAAGAACCGCGGTCGGTTCTTCGCTGAGGACTGGGGGATGGAGAAGATCCGCGAGACGATGCAGGCGGAGTACGTCGACTTCGAGATGCACCGCGCGGGCGAGGACTTCCGCGACGAGTACACGTACAACGCCGGTCGTCCCACCCGCGAGGGCAAACACGACCACGTCGGCGTCTACGACCAGAAACAGGACGGACTCAACTACGTCGGGTTAAGCGTGCCCGTTGGTCGTCTTCCCGCCGAAGACGCGATCGGACTCGCCGACCTGGCCGACGAGTACGGTTCGGGCGAGCTCCGCCTCACCCGCCGTCAGAATCCCGTTATCGTCGACGTCCACGACGACGACCTCGAGGATCTGCTGGCGGAGCCGCTGCTGGAGGAGTATCCGCCCGAGCCGAGCGCGTTCGAACGCGGGGCGATGGCCTGTACCGGGACGGAGTTCTGTTCGATCGCGCTCACCGAGACCAAGGGCCGAATGGCCCGGATGCTGCGCTGGTTCAACACGAACGTCGAACTACCCGATGACGTCGGCAAGATCAAGATGCACTACTCCGGCTGTACCGCCGACTGCGGGCAAGCGATGACCGCGGACATCGGTCTGCAGGGCATGCGCGCCCGGAAGGACGGCGAGATGGTCGAAGCGTTCGACATCGGCGTCGGTGGCGGCGTCGGCGAGAACCCGTCGTTCGTCGAGTGGATCCAACAGCGCGTCCCCGCTGACGAGGCCCCCGGCGCGATCCGCAACCTGCTCGAGGCGTTCGCGGCCCACCGCGAGGACGGACAGACGTTCCGTCAGTGGGTCGAGGCGGTCGGCACGGAGCAGCTCGTCGAGTTCTGTGAACCCGAGGAGACCGACTTCGAGGCCCCGTACATGAACGACGCGAAGCAGTCGTGGTACCCCTTCGCGGAGAGCGAGTCCGCGGCCGCCGCGATGGGTGAGGGGTCCGCCGCGCCGTCCGACGACTAGCTGCCCCCTTCTTCGACCGACTCACGTTATCGCTGTCGCTCTGGTGCAGCGATTCTTCCGCTGTTGCTCGCTGATTCAGTACGTCGGTACGGCGGTCGCTATGTAGTTCGGTTAGCGTCTCCGCTGAAAATTGGGTGTTCTCGTCTCCGGTTCGCAACTGCCAACGTCGGCTCGGCTTACCGCGAGAGTTTGCTGACGAGTCGCTCGAGGGCGGTCGTGAACCCGAGCGTCGGGGTTCCGGGCATGTAGACCGGGACGTCGGACTGTTCTGCTGGCTCGGCGACCGTCGGCTCGGCTGGGTCTCTCGTGCTCATACACCTTCTTGACGCCGGAGCTATTTACATTTTCGCAAATTTACTTTCCGAACCAGCAACCATCAATCGTTAACGAGTAATATTCGCACGGTATTCGGTATATTGGTACACCGACACGCGGTCGCTTCTCACCGATAGCGACGGTGACTGATCGCTCTCGCCGCGAGACGGCTCATCCCCCGATCGAGGCGGGTAGAAACGAAGCGCGACCGAACCGCGCTCGTTCGTTACCGGTGCTCGCGCGTCCGCTGGTAGGCGTACTCGAGGGCGTCCTCGAGCGAGCCCGGGCCGTCGTAGCTCGCCGAAAAGAGGTCCATAAATTGGGCTGCGATCCGATCGCAGCGGTTGAAGGTGAGTACGGTTCGGACACGGATCGTCTCGGAGAGATCGAGACCGGGGTAGGTCGTCGCGGTCAGGGCGTAGCCAGGGTGGTCCTCGCCGTCGAGCGAGGCCGGCGCGACCTTCAGCCGCAGGTCACCGGATTCGTGGCGATAGGTCCGATACTGCATTTCCCGGTCGGTGTCGGCCGGGGTGTACGTCCGACACTCTTCCGTGTTCCACTCGAGCGGCACGTCTGCGTCCATCATCCAATGGTACCCATTCTAGTGCTACGTCCGTATCGAAATGCGCAATATTCCCGGACGTTAGTGGAAAAACTCCACTACTGATAGGTTCTTCACGGAGAAGACGGTTATATTCTGGAGGAGTGTTGGACGAAGCCGCGCCATTCCGTACGATGTCGAAATCCCGACCGAGATCGGTGACGGAATCGGGGCCGAACGCTCTCGAGTGCGGACAGATATGCGGGTGAGAAATCGGTGGCTCGAGGGCCGGTCAATCGTCCGTTTGTGACTCCGCGGCGAAGACGTCGTCGACGAGCGGCTCGTCCGTCGCGGATTCGCCCTCGCTGTCGGCGGTGTCGGTCGCCGGACTCACGCTCCCGGTTCGGTAGCCGTGGAGATCCAGCGTCACGTGGTCGAACCCGAGCCCCTCGAGTTCGTCGCGGACCGTTTCGACGAACTCCACCTGGAGCGCCCGCTCGAGTTCGTCGGGAGCGACCTCGATACGCGCGAGGCCGTCGTGGTCACGGACGCGGAACTGGTCGAAGCCCCACTGGCGGAGCAGCGCTTCGGCGCGCTCGACGCGAGTGAGTCGCTCCTCGGTGACCTCGAGCCCCGTGGGAATACGCGAGGAGAGACAGGCCATCGAAGGTTTGTCCGCGACCGACAGCCCGTACCGCTCGGCGATCGCGCGCACCTCCCCTTTCGAGATGTCGTGTGCCAGCAGCGGCGAGTGGACCTCGAGTTCGTCGACCGCTTGGAGTCCGGGCCGGTGGCCCGCGCCGGGATCGTCCGCATTGGTGCCGTCGCAGACGGTCTCGATGTCGAACTCGCGGGCCGTCTCGAGCATCTCGCCCAGGCGCATCGTCCGGCAGTGATAGCAGCGATCGTCGTCGTTCTCGACGAACGCGTCGCTCTCGAGTTCGGAGAAGGCGACGATCTCGTGACGGATGCCGATCTCCTCGGCGACCCGTCTGGCGTCCTCGAGTTCGGCCTCGGGCAGCGTCTCGCTGCGGGCGGTACAGGCGACCGCGCTCTCGCCGAGGGCGTCGTGGGCGAGTGCGGCCACCACGCTCGAGTCGACTCCGCCGGAGAAGGCGACGAGTACCCCGTCCCGATCCGCGAGGTCCTCGCGGGCGGCCTCGAGTTTCGCCTCGACCGTTGTCATGGCCCGTGGTTCGCACTGGACGGGCAAAAGCACGTTGTCGTCGCGGCGTCGAAACGGCAACGTCTCTCAGACGTCCTGCTCGTGAACCCGATCGAGAAGTCCGGACTCCGGGACGTCGACGACGCCGGCGTCGTCGAGCACCGCCTGAAACTCGGCCGACTCGAAGTACGCGAGCGCCTCCTCGAGTCGGTCATCCTCGATCTCCTGGATGACGATCAGCGTCGTTGGATCGGCCTGTTTTCGGAAGACTTGCGTCCCGAGGGATCCGTGGGCCGCGCGGGTCTCGGCGTTGGCTTCGTGGTGCGTTTCCCACGTCTCGTAGTCCTCGATCACGTGTTCGGCGTAGAGGTAGACCATTGCGATTCCGTATCGATACCGCGTACAATAACACTCCCGTCGATCGGTCTCGCGCTCAGCACTCGACGGGCCGTCCGGACTCGCCGCTCTCGAGGAGTGCGTCGATCACTCGCATGTTCGCGACCGCTCCCTCACCGTCGGTTCGGGGCGCTCGTCCTTCCTCGACGCTCGAGACGAACGCCTCGACCTCTAGTCGGTACTGATCGACCGGCTCGAACGTCTCGACGCCGTGGCGCCCGTCGATTCGGTACTCCAGCTCCAGGGGCTCGCCGTTCGGCGGATTGAAGGCGTTTTCGACCTCGATCCAGCCGTTCGCGGCCTCGACGCGGTAGCGCTGGACCGCCTGCGTGTCGAAGCCGGAAGCGACGCGCGCGGACGCCCCGTCGTCGTACTCCAGAATTCCGGCCAGTTCCGTGTCGACGCCGGCTCCGCGCGAGTCGTGCGTGTGGGCGTACGCTCGTTCGGGTTCACCGAGGAACTGGCGGACGACCGAAACGGGGTAACAGCCGACGTCCATCAGGCTCCCGCCGACGAGCGGTTCTGACAGTCGGATATCGTCCGGGCGGCCGAACAGCGGGAACTTGAACGCGGCCGTCACGGAGCGGACGTCCTCGAGCTCGTCGCGCGCCAGTTCGATCGCCCGCTCGGTCCGCGGATGGTACCGGTACATGAACCCCTCCATCAGCGTCACGTCGCGGTCGGCGCAGTGGTCGACGACCTCGCGCGCCTCGTCGGCGTCGACCGCCAGCGGCTTCTCACAGAGGACGTCGATGCGGGCGTCGGCCGCCCGCTTCGTCCACTCGGCGTGCAGGGCGTTGGGCAGCGGAACGTACACCGCGTCGACGTCCGCGCCCTCGAGCAGGGCCGCGTACCCCTCGTAGCAGTCGTCGATCGCGTACTCGTCCGCGAGCGCCCGCGCCGACTCGAGGTCCCGAGAGGCGATGGCGGTCACGTCGTGGTCGGTGGCTTCGACGGCCGGAAGAAACGCCTTCCGTGCGATACCCGCCGTACTGAGGACGCCGAAATTCATACGTCGTGTTGCTCGACCCGGCACTAATACTCTGTCGGACGTCCCGATTCACGCGGTATTCTCGCTGCGGAACGTCGTTCGCACTGCGTCGTCGGCTGCAGGCGGTGCCAGTCTCGACGTCCTCACGATGATCCGGACCAATCGACGGCCGTTCGCATCGCTTCGCGGGCGTCCGCGGGGACCTCGTCGGCGGCCATTCGTTCGTCGAGTCGCCAGCGGCGCTCGAGGACGACCGCCCCGTCGGTCTCGCGGTAGCCGTCGAACCGATCCCAGGGACGAAAGGAGGTGGCCACGGTGCCCGACTCGATGTATCGCAGGCCGTGCTCGCAGGCCTCGTACGTTCGGTGTCGACGGACGCTGATCTGCAGGATGACGATCCCCGCGACGGCGCCACTCAGGAAAAACGAGGGGAGACCGTACAGCATCGCGGCGAACGCGCCGACGCCCCCGAGCGCGAGTGCGACCGTCCCGACGTGCATCCACCGTCGCCGCTGCGGGTCCCGATTCGCGGTCCAGCGTGCGCGGACGTCCCCCGCGGCTCGATCCGCGTAGACCCTGTTTCCGAGGATCCAGAGCGCGAGCCCGACCGCCATCAGTCCGATCAGCGGGAACAGCACGGACAGCGAGACGTCGACGGTGCCGACGGTCTCGTCGACGAGTATCAGTCCGATTCCCGGAACCATCGCGGCGAACACCGGCACCGCGAGCAGTCGACGACGCCCGAACGCGACCCACAGCTCTGGACGGCCGCCGAGTGCGAGCGCGACGGCTACCGCGAGGAGCCAGAAGCCGACGGAGAGCCCGGTTCCGCCGACACCCGCGATCGTTCCGGCGAGGTATCCGAGGAGACCGACGTAGACGCCGGCCGCCATCGATGGCCCGTCAACGTATGACCGGCCGCTGAGTGAGGGCATTATTGCGATATCTGAACAGTTCGAACGGTAAACACGTTTTGGTCGGATCGTCTCGAGCGACCCGTACACTGCACGCCGGACTGTTAAGTCACCGTTCGTGGTAGAAGGCGGCCCGAGAACACTATGTCGCTATCCAATCGATTACGACGGTTGCGGTCGACGAGCGAGTCCAAGGAGGGCCCCAGAGCGATGGCCGAGCAGTCGCGAGCGGAGCACGCCGCCTACGCGGCGATTCGCGGCCTGCAGGCGGGGTTCGTTGCGACGATCATTATGACGGCCTTTCGGCTGCCGATCCTGCGGTCGCTGCCGCCGTCGGCGAACTTCTACTCGCAGTACGTCTCCGGCGGCGATCCGGAGGACCACCCGGTCGCCGGACTGCTCTTGCACTTCGTCTACGGCATTCAGGCGGGGGCCCTTTTCGGGGGACTGTTCGCGTTGCAGGACGCCGAACGCTCGATCGAACCCGAACAGCGCGGCCTCGTCTGGGGCTCGATCTACGGGATGGCCCTCTCCGCGTTCGGCTCGCAGATCATGCTGAAGGAAGTACTGGACATTCGGCTCGACGCCGACGAACTCGCGCTGTTCCACGCTGGCCACCTCGTCTACGGACTGTCACTCGGCGCGTGGGTCGGCTCCCGCACTGAGGGCGTCGAGGATCCGGAGGAGGAGTACGAGTACGACGACGGTAACTGAGTTCACAACTCTCCGCTGCGATTCGTGGCGTTTCTAGCATCTTCCTGCCCCGTCTTACCAACGATTAGCAGTCGTATTACGATGGACCGATTCGGGTCATAACAACCTGTAAACCCCGCAGGCGATGGGGTTTGGATATGGAGATCGGAGTCGTTCTCGGCGTCATCGCGATCGGGTTCATTCACGGGGTGTTGCCGGACCACGGGTGGCCGATCGCGGCGACGTACGCGCTCAACAAACAGCGTCGCTGGCTCTACGGCTTCCTCGCGGCGCTGATCCTCGGGGTCGGTCACCTCGTCAGTAGCGTCGTCCTCGTGCTGGCCTATTTCTGGTTCAGTTCCTTTGCCGACTTCGCGGACGGCCCGTGGCTCGGCGTCGTCGCCGGGGCCCTGTTGATCCTGCTCGGCATTCACGAGTACCGCCACGGCGGGCACGGATTGGACGATCACGATCACAGCCACGATGGGCACGAGCACTCACACGACGGACACGATCACAGCCACGACGGGCACAGCCACCACACCGACGGCGGCAGCGAAGCGAACTCGGGTCACGGGCACGCACACGATGTCGACCACGATCACGGCGGTCACGCACACGACGGCCATGACCACCACGATCACGGCGACGACCGGAGCCTCCTCGAGCGCATCCGAAGCGCCCTCCCGGGCGGCGGCGGTCACCAGCACCTCACGGAGGAACACGCCGAGCGCGGACTGTTCGCGCTCGGGACGACAGCGCTCGTGCTCGGCTTCGCCCACGAGGAGCCGATTCAGATTCTGGCGATCTGTAGCGGCGCCGGAACGGGGCTCTGCCTCGAGTTGATGCTGATCTACTCGCTGGCGGTCATCGTCGCGATCATTATGCCGACGCTGCTGTTGATCGCGGGATACGAACACCACCGCAAGCGGATCGAGCGGTACACGCCCTACCTGCCGACGATTACGGCCGTCGTGCTGATCGGGATGGGGATGGCGTTTATCTTCGGGTTCATCTGACGTTTCTCTCCCGCTCGAAGTGATTGCTACTCAGTCGTTGGTAACTCGACTACGGTTCGAATCGAGGACCAGTCACCGTTCCCAGTTCGTACACGCTATATGCATACGTACCTTTTTCCGCCTCGGGATTCCTCACTTCGTTCGGAACCTCTCGGCGCAAAAATCTACGCTAAAAAGGCCGCTCGCTCCCGTTGGTCGCTCGCGGGTGCAGCGCTTGTACTCCGACCGCAGCTAACGTCTCGGCCTGTACTGATCACAACGTTCACAACCATCCACACAGCAAAATCCTACTCCTGTCTCGTCACACCTCGAGCGACTGTACGAGGCGGTTGACGTCCTCCTCGAGCAGACTCGCGTACTCTAATCGCAGGTCGCGAGCGTCACTCTTGGGGACGAACTGCCGGCCGTCGATCCGCGTCGAGATAGGGTGGTAGTCGTCGACGGAAAAGCCCATGCGATCGAGATATCTCGTGACCTCGGTCGAGTCGAGCCCGTCGTGCATGGCGGCTTCGGCGAGATCGCAGGCGGTGTCGAACTCGGGAAGGCTGATGCCGTCGTTCGTGACGTGACCCGTGTTTCTGGGGTCGCTGTCGCGTTCGATCTCGACGGTCGTGTGGTGGAGTTGTTCCATCACGGACCGGAGTTCGTCGGTCAGTCGAAGGAGCTGACTCGGCAGCGCGGCGTCCGGCGAGCGCCACTCGACCGTCGGCATCGCCTCCCGCAGGCGAACCGGCGTCCAGACCACGTCGTCCGGCGAGAAGTGTTCCTCGACGGCGCGTTCGTCGATCCCTTCCTCGAGGGCGGCCTGCTTGAACTCGTCGTAGCGACGCTCGAGGCGGCGGTGCCACTCGCCGACGGTCTCGACGTAGTGCCAGAGCTGGCCGTGTTTGGGGAACTCCTCGTAGCTCTTCTTCCGGTAGCAGTAGGCGCGGGCGCTGCTGGCGATCCGTTCGCCCTGGAAGTACGGCGAGGAGTTGACCAGCGCGAGCGCGGCGTCCAGCGCGATGAGCGCGTTGAGCTGGTCGGTGACGTTTCGCTTCTCGACGTGGATGTGCGTGCCGGCGCAGTACTTCGCGTAGTCGAAGTTCTCGCCGACGACTTCCTTCTGGATCCGGCCGCGTTCGTCGGGGCGTCGCTCGATCTCGTCGCTGTTGATCGGCGTCCCCAGCGGAACGAGCCGTTTGTCGACTCGTCGTGCTCTCGAGAGGACGTCGTCGAGTTCCTCGACGAACGTCCGCTGGAGTTCGTCGACCGTCTCACAGGGGGGCGTTTTCAGCTCGAACAGCGGCTCGACGAACTCCCGTTCGGTCTGGTCGGAGGTTTCCGCCAGTGCGCCTGGAGACGTGAGTTCGCCGTCGGTGTCGGTCACC
Source organism: Natronorubrum amylolyticum (assembly GCF_052040145.1). Taxonomy (NCBI): domain Archaea; kingdom Methanobacteriati; phylum Methanobacteriota; class Halobacteria; order Halobacteriales; family Natrialbaceae; genus Natronorubrum; species Natronorubrum amylolyticum. The sequence goes on along the minus strand of NZ_JBPPFW010000004.1, from coordinate 362,612 downwards.
CAGTACTCGACTTCGATGCTCGTATTCATACTCGAGATGGAAACTGGTCGGCAATCACGGTGTCTCAGCGGCTGCTCTCGTCGCGGATTAGTTGCACCATTCTGGCGTCGTGGCCGGCGTCGCTACCGTCGGGTTTCGAGATAGTTGCACGCGTTTCGTTGAAGTGACGGTGCCTGCAGCCGCCTGCCGTTTCTCCCAGCCGGGACGTCGAGCTATCGACTCGGTCCGCGAGCCGTCTCGACTGTCAGCTACTGCCCGCCGTCGCTACGTCTCGTCGGTGGCGATCGGTTCCAGTGCCGAACGTTCGGTTTCGAGCGCTTCGAGCGCGCCGAGGGTGGCTCGCTCCTCCGCGAGAGTCGCCTCGAGCGGCTCGACGACGTCCTCGTCGTAGGCGAGGCGTCCGGCGAGGGTGAGCAGCGACTCGTAGGCCCTGATCTCGAGTCGCTCCGACACGAGGGCGATCTCGAGGACGGTCGGAACGGACTCCGGTGACTCCTCGTGCTGTCGCCACGATTCCGCCACTCCGTCGGCGGTTCGCGTTCGACTCGCGTGTGGCTGTCGGCCAAGCGCCTCGAAGAGACCCTCGAGCCGGACGACGTGGTCTTCGGTCTGCTCGCGGTGGGTCGCGAGCCGGTCCGTGAGGTCGTCGTCCGACGTGTTCGACACCATTTCGGCCAGCAGTTCGACCTGCGTCCGTTCGACGTAGTACGCGCGCTGGAGCTGATAGCCGAACAGATCCTCGAGCGTTTCGATGTTCATGGGTTGGTATCTCTGATCACGGTTGTTCTCACCGGGAGCGGCCGAGCGATTCTCGCGAGGCCGCGTCCACTGGATGTGCGTCGAGCAGCGTTTCCACGGCTTCGCCGTCGAGCAGCGACTCGATCTCGGTCCGCACCTGTCGTTCGTCGTCGTAGCTGTCCTGCAGTGTCTCGACGACCTCGGCGACGTCATCTGTCGCTTCGCCGTCGGTGGTTTCGTCGCCAGTTCGAGACGTCTCCGACGCGTCGCTGGCCTCGAGTTCGGTCGCCAGCGCCATCGTCGTCTCGTAGGCCGTACACTCGATCGCCTCGAGTTGCAGGACCGTCTGAATGTAGTACAGCGGCCGAATCGCGTCGTTCAGCACGACGTTGTTGAACGCCTCCTTGTCGGCGATCAGGCCGTCGAGTTCGGGGACGCGGCGGGTATCGGGAGCGACGCCGAGCGCGTCGAAGGCCCGTTCGATCCGCTCGAGGTGGTGTTTGCTCTCCTCGCGGTGGTCGTCGATCACGTACTGGAGCTGCTCGCGACACTCCAGCGCGCGCAGGTCGTCGAGCGAGTCGATCGAGACGTCGGTCGAGAGGGTTCGGAGCGCGGACTGTAACGTTCGCTCGATGTAGTACAGCCGCTCTAACTGAGCCGTGAGTGCGTCACGCGGGGTCGTCGTTGCGGTGCTCATGATGCGTGGTGTGTCGACAAACGTCTTTTAGAACGACTGTTGCATCCGGGTCTGCTCGTCGGTGTCGTGGGGGCTGTCCCCGCGGTCGCTGTAGCGCGGCCGACCGACGGCGTCGCGTCGGACGCCGTTCAGAATCGCCAACTCGAGTTCGTTCCGGCTCTCGTAGGTCTCGTGGCCGGAGGTCTCGAGGATCGCCTCCAGCGTATCCGACTGGTGGGGGTACCTAATCTCGACGTCGGCGAACTCCGCCAGCACCTCGTCCGTCGTCAGCGGGAACGTCGTGTCGTCGAACAGTCGGCTGACGGCCCCGACCTCGATCGATCTGCCCTCGTCGCCGGTGTCGTCGATGTGGCTCATCGGAGTGCCCCTATCAGGATCTGTGGTAAAATTCCACAGCCTGCAATCGACTGCGCGCGCTCGATCCGAGCGAACCCGACCGCCGGAACGGCTAACAAACGTGGGCACGTGTAGAACGACTATGCATTGGGCCGCGAACGGCAACTTCGTCGACCGCGACCGGATCCCGCAGTACGTGGTCGGCTTCGGCGCGCTGTTGACGCTCGCGCTACTCGGCGAAGTCGCGTTCCTTTTTGCGATCGGCTCGCCGATCGTCTTCGACGGCGGGTTTCTGGTCGGCGTCGTCACCACGATCCCGTTTCTCGCCGGGATCGTGTTCGGCGGCTACTGGCTCCGATCGTCGGATCTCTCGCCGGATCGGTATCTGCGGGTCGTCGGCTGGGGTCTCACGGGGACCGTCGTCTTCCTCGCGATCAATCTCGCACTGATCGTCGCGATACCGTACGACTCGTGGCTAGTGATCGGTCCGTGGATTCGGTGGGCCGTCGTCCTCGGCGCCAGCGTCGGCTTACTGATCGGCTGTCTCGAAGGCCGCGCCATCGAGCGCGCCCTGGCCGCCGAACGGGCCTCGCTTCAGGCGGCGTACCTCGAGGACCAGCGGGAGTATCTCGACTACCTCAACAGCATCCTCCGACACGAGGTGTTGAACACGTCGACGGTCATCAACGGCTACGCGTCGCTGCTCGAGACCGAGGCCACGGGGCTGACCGGGCAACAGCGAGAGTGGGCGCGGATCGTGATCGACGAGTCCGAGGAGCTGTCGACGGTGATCGACGACGTCCGCGTGCTGATAGCGGCGACCGAAGGTGGGCGTCAACTCGAGCCCGTAAACGTCTCTCGGGTACTGGCGGACGAAATCCGCAAGCTCGACCATCGGTGGGAGTCGGTCGACGTCGAAACCTCGATCCCGGAGCGCGTGTTCGTCCAGGCCGACGACTTGCTCGCGCGTATCTTCGCGAACCTCCTCTCGAACGCCGTCGAACACAACGATGCGGAGACGCCGTCCGTGGCGGTCGCGGTCGACGCAACGCCCGAAACCGTCAGTATCGAAATCGCGGACAACGGTCCCGGCATCCCCGACTCGGAACGGGAGACGCTGTTCGAGCGCGCCGAGAGTCACGGCAGTACGCACGGACTGGGGCTCTATCTGGTCTCCCAGCTAACGACTCGCTACGGCGGGTCAGTCGAGTTGACCGAGACGGGTCACGATGGGAGCGTGTTTACGATCGAGCTTCCGGCCCTGTCGGACGATCAGGCCAGCGTGGCGCTCGAGCGCCAGACGGATCGATCGCTCGTGATGGAGTGAATGAATCGTGTCGGCTCGTTTCTTCCGAGTGTCCGTCGTCGTTTCTCACGACAGCTCCATCTCTCGCCGTCGTCGGGTGAGATAGTAGCCCGCGACGAGGGGCTGCAACGGCGGGATAAACAGGCTGAGAAACGCGATACCGAGGTAGAACCCCGGGTTCGGTCGCCACGAATCCCCGTCGGTGCAGACGTAGGCCGCGTCCTGATGGATCGCGATCGGGAACGCGCCGAACGCGATCGTCCCCGCGAGAGCGATCGCGGCCGCGAGCAGTCCCGGAATCGTCAGGATGATCGCGATCGTCGCCGCGACGATCCCGAACAGCGTCGTCGCGAGCGAGACCGCCACGACGAGCCACCAACCCGACCAGCCTGACCGCGTGCCGAACCGTCTGTGCCGACGCGCGAGATAGACGACGCCCGCGAGCGGTGCCGAAACGAGCGCGAAGGCGGCGTTAAGCCACGGGTTCGGATGCCAGTTCCCGCTGGCCCGGGGCAGCCGTCTGATCCGCCGCGCGTCGAAGAAGATCGCCACGAGGAGCCCGAGCGTCAGAAATGTGTAGCCGAAGCTACTGACCAGAAGCAGTCCGTACTGCAGCCCGGGAACGCCGGGTTCCGTCTCTTGGACTACGCCGATCAGGCCGACCCCGATCACCGGCGGGAACAGGTACAGCAGTCGCTCGATGAACCGCGCCCAGTCGATCTCGTCGACGTGCGTTCTCATCTCGAGAGCGATCCGCTACTGACGGGTGCGTGGCCGATCATCACGCTGGTATGTGACCGACCGTCACGGGGGTGAATCCCGTAATCTCTGTGACGATTCTCCGTCACTGTCCGTCGATTCGCCGTCGACTCGACGGCTCACAGCGCCTGCTTGTACGCCTCGAGGGTCTCCTCGACGTCGGCTTCGGTGTGCCCGTAGCTGACGAACTGGGACTCGAACTGATTCTGGGAGAGGAAGACGTTCTGTGCCTTCATCTTCCCCCAGAAGACCCGCCGCCAGCGCTCGGTTTCGGCGTTTTTGACGTCGGCTGCGTTCTTCGGACAGTAGTCGTAGCGCGGACAGGTGGGGTTCTGCCGACAGCCCGCGCCGCACTGTTCCTCGAGCGAGTCCTTCCCCGGCCCGTCGCGCGTGAAGATCACCTTGAACATACTCGCGGTGCCCGTCACCGTATAGCTCGGGGCCTGATCGGCGAGGATCTCGGTCAATCCGCTGCGGAGCTGTTCGCCGAGGCCGTCGACGTGGTCGTAGACGTCGTTCTCGGCGGCAAACTGGAGCGTCTCGAGGCCGGCGGCCATCGTCACCGGGTGGCCGGAGAAGGTGCCGGCCTGGAAGACGTCGCCCGACGGGGCGAAGTGTTCGATGATCTCGGCGCGGCCGCCGATAGCGCCGACGGGGAAGCCGCCGCCGATGATCTTGCCGAACGTCGTCAGGTCCGGCGTAACGCCGAACTCGCTCTGGGCACAACCTAGGCCGCCGACGCGGAAGCCCGTAATCACTTCGTCGAAGATCAACAGGGAGTCGTGTTCGTCCGTAATCTCGCGGAGGAACTCGTGGTAGCCCTCTTCGGGGTAGACAATGCCGTAGTTGGCCAGAATGGGTTCCGTGAGGACGGCCGCGATATCGTCGCCGTGCTCGTCGAAGACGTCTCGCATCGCCTCCTCGTCGTTGAACGGCACCGGGAGGGTGTGTTCGGAGAACGACTGCGGGATGCCCGCCGAAGAGGGCCGGGGGTTCTCGGCGTCGCCCTCGACCAGCGTCGACTCCTGGGCGCCGTGGTAGCCGCCCTGCATGACGACGATCTTGTTCCGGCCGGTGTAGCCGCGAGCGAGTCGCACGGCCGACGTCGTCGCTTCGGTTCCCGAATTCACGAATCGGATCTTCTCGACGCTCGGGACGTGGCGGACGACGAACTCCGCGAGGTCGACCTCGACTTCCGTTGGCGTCCCGTACATCGGCCCCTCGCTTGCTTTCTGCTGGATCCCCGCCTGAACGGACTCGGGCAGATCGTGGCCCAACAGGAGCGGTCCGAGACCCATCACCCAGTCGACGTACCGGTTGCCGTCGGCGTCGATGACGTGGCCGCCGTCGCCCTTCCGGACGAAGAACGGATAGGGTTCGATCGCCGCTCGAACCGCCGAGTTCACCCCGCCGGGCATGACCGACAGGGCCCGGTCGTACAGGTCGCGTGAGTTGTCGTCGTTCATATTCGAGCCTTGGCCACGGGACGGGAAAGTAGTACCGAGGTTCGGTCGCCGGCCGATCGTCCGTGCCACCGACCGGAGTCGGTCACTCCTCGCAGCCGCCCGGTTCGAGTCGATCACTACGATTAAGACCGCCGTTCTCTGAGTTGTCGGATACTGTTTCATGCGTCATCGAACAGCGATTACGTTTCTGCTCGTCGGTGCGATCTGGGGAACGTCCTTCCCCGCCGTTCGCGCCGGGGTCGAGGTCATCCCACCCGTCCTGTTCGCCGCCCTTCGATTCGACGCGACGGCGCTGTTGATCCTCGGCTACGCCGCCGCTCGAGGCTATCGTATTCGCCCTCGCGGCGGAGAGTGGGCTGGAATTCTGGCCGGCGGGACGCTATTGATCGCGCTCCACCACGCGCTGTTGTTCGCCGGTCAGCAACACGTCACGAGCGCCGTCGCCGCCGTCGTCGTCGCGACGGTCCCGATTCTGACCGCGGGACTCTCGCGGCTGTTGCTTCCGAGCACGGCGCTCGGCGTGGTCGGGACGATCGGTCTCGGACTCGGATTTGTCGGGACGGCGATCGTTGCCAACCCCGATTTGTCGGACCTCTACACGGCGGAATCGATCGGCGTCGCGCTCGTGTTCGCCGCTGCCGTCGCGTTCGCACTCGGCGCGGTGCTCACCCAGCGGACCCGGACCGACCTCCCGGTCGCGTCCCTGCAGGGGTGGATGATGCTCGTCGGTGCGCCGATCCTTCACGCCGTGAGCCTCTCGCTCGGAGAGCCGCAGTCCGTCGAGTGGACGCCCGCCGCCGTGCTGGCGCTCCTCTACCTCGTCCCCGTCGCCGGCGGCGTTGGGTATCTGCTGTACTTCGACCTGCTCGATCGGATTGGGTCGGTCGAACTCAACCTCGTCAGCTACCTGCTTCCGGTCTTCGCCGCGCTCGTCGGCTGGCTCGCGCTGAACGAGGCGCTCGAGCCGACGACGGTCGCCGGCTTTGCCGTCGTCGCGGTCGGATTCGCACTGATCAAGCGCCGCGCGCTGGTGCGACTCGCCGGGCGTCGATCGCGTCGTTCGAGCGGAGAGGGGTGAGCGGCTACGTCGTCGACCAGGCGGATCGACCCAGGAGAACAGGTCGGCCAGCGGCGATCTGAGCGTTCGGTGACGCACGAAAGAGACGTGGTAGCCTCGAGACCTCCTCTCAGACGGCGTCCGGTCCGGTGTTTCCGGTTCGGACCTGGTAGGCGTCGTCGACCGGGAGGACGAAAATCTTCCCGTCGCCGGGTTCGCCGGTGTTCGCAGCCTCGCCGATCGCTTCGACGACCGCTTCGGCGGGGATGTCGGCGACGACGCACTCGATTTTGACCTTCTGGTGGAGATCGACCGTGTACTCCTCGCCGCGCCACTGTCCTTTCTTCGCGGGCTGGGAGCCGCGTCCGGAGACGTTCGTGACCGTCAGCGACGGGGCCCCGACTTCGGCGAGCGCCTCCTTGGCCGCACCGAGCCGGTCGGGGCGAATGATCGCGGTGATCATCTTGAGTTCGCCGTCGTTGGGTTCGCTCACCTCGAGACACCTCCGTTCGCCGTTACGCTGTCGCCCGCTGCAGGGTCGCTGTCCATGCAACGCCGTTGCTTGGATCGAGCTGTCTGTAGAGTCACATCTAGAGCGGATGGTCCATCCCCACGTAAGGGTTAGCGTCGACGGTCGGCTGCGACCGCCAATGACCCGCCGCAAACGGCCGACGCGTACCGGTTGCCGTGTCCGCGAGACGCCGGTATCGGACCGTTTGGAACCGTCGAAGCTTGCGGCTCGTTGGAACCCTAAACGTCCGATAGCAAGGGAAACGCTGTCGCACACAGCACGTCTCGCTAGTTACTACAGCGGTTCCAGAACTCGGAAGAAGTCGACCGCAAAGAGAACGCACGGCAGATCCAGTGTGAGATGACACGATCGAATCCACAGCGGAACACACTGGTGTCGGTCGCCGAACTCTGTCGGCGATCAGTAACGCTCAGTTCGGAGCGAGCGTCGAGTGCCAGCGCATCGGTTGTCGTGGGTCGCACGAGCACGAGTGTGCCCGCGGAAACGCGTGCTGGCTCGCGTCTCTGACGACCGCGTACTCCTCTTCAGACGGCGTCCGGTCCGGTGTTTCCGGTTCGGACCTGGTAAGCGTCGTCGACGGGCATCACGAAGATTTTGCCGTCGCCCGGCTCGCCGGTGTTGGCGGATTCGCCGATGGCCTCGACGACCTCTTCGGCGGGGATGTCGGCGACGACGCACTCGATCTTGACCTTCTGGTGGAGATCGACCGTGTACTCCTCGCCGCGCCACTGGCCCTTCTTTGCGGGCTGAGAGCCGCGGCCGGAGACGTTCGTGACCGTCAGCGACGGCGCGCCGGTTTCCGCGAGCGCCTTCTTGACCGCACCGAGGCGGTCGGGGCGGATGATCGCGGTGATCATCTTGAGCTCGCCGTCGTTTGGCTCGCCACCGTCCGTACGGATGATCTTATCTTCGCCGCCGTCAGAGCGGAGCTCTGACGAGGATCGCGATTCTCCGAATCGCTCACCACCGTCGGTTGCGACGTCAGGCCCACCGAACTCGGGGTAGGTGTCGACGCCGTGCTCGGCGAGGTCGAGTCCGTCGCGTTCGTGGTCGGGCGTGACGCGTGCCTGACCGATCGCCTTGAACGCGCCCCAGACGGCTGCGGTCGCCACGACCGTCCAGATCGTGATGACCGCGACGCCGATGATCTGGGGAGCGAATGCGCTCGCTTCGATCGAGAGGATGCCGCCGGCGACGACGCCGCCACCGATGGCGGAGCCCTCGAGCGACCAGAGCGGGTAGATGATCAGGCCGAGCATCCCCGCGGTCCCGTGGACCGGGAAGACCGCACAGACGTCGTCGATCTTGAGCTTCTCGTCGACGAACTTGAAGACGATCGGGAGCTGTGCGCCGGCGAGGAAGCCGATCGCGATCGCACCCATCGGGGTAATGAGGTCCGTCGGACCGGTGACGCCGACGAGACCGGCGAGCATGCCGTTCGCGACGTACAGGGTGTCGACTTTTCCGTTCATGAGCAAGGAGACGGACGACGCACCGAGCGCGCCGAGGCCCATCCCGAGTGCGGTGACCATCGCGATGCTCCCGACGTAGTCGAAGTCAGCAAGCTCGAACGTCTCGGGGTTGATGACCGTCGCGGCCGTTCCGACGTTGAAGCCGAACCAGCCGAAACAGAGGATCAGGGTCCCCAGTACGGCGAACGTCATCGAGTGACCGGGGATGATGTTGACGCTGCCGTCGTCGTTGTACTTGTCCATGCGAGCGCCGAGGATCCAGGCGGCGGTCAGCCCGGCGACACCGCCGACGCCGTGGACGACCATGCCGCCCGCGAAGTCGGCGAAGCCGAGGTCGGCGAGAATCGGTGTACCTTCAGGGGCGTACCAGACCATCGCTGCGACCACGGGATAGATGACCGCAGCGAGCAGGAATGTGTACGTAACGTACGCGCGGAGTTTCGCGCGGCCTGCGACTGCACCGGAGACGATCGTCGCGGCGGTCATCGCGAACACCGCGCTGAACAGCCACATCACCCAGTCAAACGATTCCTGTCCGAACATCGTCCACTCGCTGGATTCGCCGCCACCGAGTGCTGCACCGACGTTGTTCGAGAGCCCCATCCCGATGATGAAGAAGACGAAGATGCCGACCGCCCAGGTCAGCATGTTCTTCGTCAGCTGGTTCGCGACGTTCTTCGAGCGGACCTGGCCCGCCTCGAGCATCGCGAACCCGGCGTGCATGAAGAAGATCAGGAACGTCACCGTCAGCGCCCACATCAGGTTCATCCCCGTCGCGATCGACTCGAGATCGGCCGTCTCCTGAAGCGGCACTGCCTCGATCATGCTTGGACCTCCATCGATTCCGCCTTACTACCTGACTTTTGTAGACGTATGTCCACGTGCGAGCTGTTCTGCCTCATGGTTGTCTTCTGAATCACGTCTGGTGCGGATGGACTAGCTGCATATAAGGGTTAGCGTTGATATTCGGCTACTTATCCGGGTGTAATAGGGACAAGCAAACAGATCTAAAGGTGGTTTAATGTGTATAAGGCAATACGATTTGGCGGTTTTTCCGAGCCGTGGTTATATATTCGATCTTTGTACACTGTGAAAAACTCGAGGTCGCTGTCAGTTCCGCAGTCTCGACGTACTATCGGTCCCAACGGGGGGAATACCACTCACGCGCGGCAGATGTTGCCACGCACGTGGCTGGATTTCGACGGGTTGGACATTCGTCAGAATGGTGGCCGAAACGAGCGGTGATCGCCTCGACGACTGGCGTCTCTCGATCCGCGTTTCCGACACCTCATCCCGTTAACGGGTCCGATCCGGACTCTCGAGACGTGTACGGGGCTCCGAGAGACCGAGAGCCGACCGACAGTCGTTACCGATTCTTCGACAGCCCTTCGGCGACGTCTTCCGCGAAGTACGTCAGAATCAGATCCGCTCCCGCACGTTTGATCGACAGCAGCGACTCGAGCGCGACTTCCTCGAGATCCAGCCAGCCCTTCTCGGCGGCGGCGTGGAGCATGGCGTACTCGCCGGAGACGTTGTAGGCGGCGACGGGATGGTCGAACTCCCGGCGGATGTCCGAGACGATGTCCAGATACGGCAGCGCGGGTTTGACCATCAGAACGTCCGCGCCCTGCTCGACATCGAGGCGAACCTCGCGCATGGCCTCGCGCGCGTTCGCGGGATCCATCTGATAGTGCCGGCGGTTGCCGAAGGAGGGTGCGCCGTCGGCGGCGTCCCGGAACGGGCCGTAGAACGCGCTCTCGTACTTCGCGGCGTAGCTCATGATCGGCACGTGCTTGTACCCCTCGCGGTCCAGTCCCTCGCGGATGGCGGCGACCATGCCGTCCATCATCCCGCTCGGCGCGATCATGTCCGCCCCCGCCGCCGCGTGGGAGACGGCGATCCGGTCGAGCGACTCGAGCGTCGCGTCGTTATCGACCGTCAGCGTGGCGCCGTGGTCGTGTGCGCAGCGCTCGCCGTGGCCCTCGCTGCGGAGTTCCTCCTCGAGCGGGCCGCAGTGGCCGTGGTCCGTGTACTCGCAGAGACAGACGTCGGTGATGACGTACGCGTCGGTTTCGGCGGTGATCCGCCGCGTCGCCTCCTGAATCACGCCGTCGTCGGCCCAGGCGCGGGTTCCCTCGGCGTCTTTCGACTCCGGAATCCCGAAGAGCATGACGGCTTCGACGCCGGTCTCGAGCACCTCCTCGACGCGGGCGACGCTCTCCTCGACCGGGACGCGATCGTGACCGGGCATCGACTCGATGGGGAGTCGGCTGTCGGTCGTCGCGTCGACGAAGATCGGGGCGATGAGGTCGGAGGGATCGAGGCTCGTCTCGCTGACGAGCCCGCGAACCCGGTCCTGGCGAAGCCGCCGAGGACGGCGTGTGAGATCCATACGCCAGTATTCGTCGGCGGCTGCAAAAGCGATGCGCTCGACGGCGGAGACGGATCGTCGGGTCGATGGTGACCTGTCGAAACGCGGTGTGAACGCCTACGGACCGGCCAAATCACACGACTGAATCGACGTCTTCGAACGCGTCCCGAACTCGTTCGGTCGCGTTCGGTGTCTCGTCGCCGGCCGCCGACACCGCCAGTGCGGTTCTGACTCTGGCCTTCCAGGCGGGGAGGTCGCCGCCCCTGATCGCGCCCGCCTCGAGCAGCGTCTTCGCGCCGCCGGGGCCGCCGTACAGTCCGGCCGTCGTCCCGGCATAACAGCGCGAGGTGAGCACGACGGGCACGCCGCGGTCGATCGCCCGCTCGAGCGCCGCGCCGAGTTCGCCGGTCGCGTTTCCGAGTCCGGTTCCCGCGACGACGATCGCATCGACGCCCGCGTCCGACTCGAGTGCACACTCGATCTGTCCGCCGCCGACGCCCATCGCGTTCGTGACGAGTTCGACGCGAACCTCGGGATCGACGCGCGCGCCCGGCATGGGTGCCGAGTAGCGACCCGGTTCCCGCAGGAACCGAACCCCGTTCGGCGTGCGTTCCGCGATCGGGCCCGCGCTGGGCGAGTCGAAGGTCTCGAGTTTGCTCGTGTGGCCCTTGACGACCCACCGAGCGGCGTGGACGCTGTCGTTGAACGCGAGATAGCTTCCGCCCGCTTCCCGGACCCGGTCGTGTGCCGCGGCTCGAACGGCCGTCAGCAGATTCGTCGGTCCGTCCGTGCCCAACTGGTCGAACGGTCGCTGTGCGCCCGTAAAGACGACCGGGATTTCGGCGTCGACGACCACGTCGGTGTAGTAGGCGGACTCGGCCATCGTATCGGTACCGTGGGTGACGACGACGCCGACGGCGCCCTCGCTCGCGGCGCGTTCGACCGCATCGACGATCTCCCCCGCGTTCTCGAAGGTCATCTGGAATCCCGAAACCTGACAGACGTCGTCGACGTCGATCTCGGCGTGGTCGGCGATCTCCGGGACGGCATCGACCAGGTCGTCGCCGGATACCGAGGGCGTCTTTCCGGCGTCGTCCTCGCTCGAGGTGCTCGCGATCGTTCCGCCGGTGCTGACGATTCTGACGTGTGGCTGCATACCCGTTCGTGAACGCGAGAGCGGAAGTGTCTGTCCGGTTCGGCCGACCGATCGACGTGACCGTCGCGCGTGACGGGGCGATAGGGGCTCCGAACTCTCGAGGCGGCCGCTACCGGACGCGGTACCTCAGCGACCGTGATCGGTGACGAGCAGCCGATCGGACTCCTCGCCGACCCCTTCGACTGGGGAGTGGCCTTCGGCGTTCTCGCCGGGTTGCTCGTGCCGGTGTTCGTCGCACTCGTCGCGAACCAGGCGCGCTCGGCTACTGACTCGCAGTTGGCCCCCGAGGACGGGTTCGCTCTGGACTGTTGTTACGGTCGGAGTACGTCCCCGCCCACTTTGCACGAACTCACACTCCGCTTATACGATCCGGTGGCGTAACTCGGGCGATGACAGCACAGCCACGGCGGAAGGGTGCGGCGCGTTGTGAGAGTTGTGGCAGGGCGTTGGCGGTCTGGCTCGTCTCGGACGAGGTACGACCGATCGGGAGCGCCGACGGCTGTCCCTGCGGTAGCTCCTCGTTCACCGTTTTCGACTGATCTCTCGACGGACACGGCGGGAGAAAGCCGCGCCTTTTCGTGAGTCCTCGTCCTCTTTCGACCGTGTCCGACGCCGAGGAAGCGGTCAAGACGCTCACTGAACTCGGATTGACGCAGTACGAGGCCCGCTGTTTCGTGGCGCTCACCCGTCTTTCGACTGGGACCGCAAAGGAGATCAGTCAGGTCGCGGACGTTCCTCGCTCGCGCGTATACGACACGATCGAACGGCTCGAGAAGAAGGGACTCGTCGACGTCCAGCAGACCGAGCCCCGCGAGTACAAGGCCGTCTCGGTCGAGACGGCGTGTCGCCGAATTCGCGAGGACTACGACTCCCGGATCAACGCCGCCGAGAACGCCCTCGGCCAACTCGAGGAGCCGGCGTCTCGGGACGACGAGGGGATGTGGGCAATCTCGCAGAAAGAACACGTCAGCGAGCGGGTCGTCACGTTCCTCGAGGACGCCGAGGAGACCGTCCACTATCTCCTCTCGGCGACCGAAGTGGCCGATCAGTCGATTCTCGACGGCCTGCAAGCCGCCGTCGATCGCGGCGTGTCCGTCTACGTCGAACTCCCGACCGACGACGATTACGAGGCGTTTTCCGAGCGGGTTTCGGGTGCGAACGTCGTCGTGGCCGAGGATTTGCAGTCGACGAATGAGGTGTACGCCGAGTGGCCCGGACAGCTTCTCATGGTCGATCAGCAGGCCGTCGTCGCCAGCGGGGTCACGGAGAGCGATCTTCCCGACGTGGTCAACGAAATGGCCATCTGGACGTACGGCCGCGACCACGGGTTGGCCGTCTGGATGCGCGAACTACTCGACGGCCGATTCGCGGGACGCGACGAGGATCGAGCGCTAGACGACTGAGAGGGCGCGTTCGACGAGTAGGCGATCGAACGTTCGTCGAAATCCGTCCGTTGGAGCGTGTCTCGTGACACTGAATGCCCGACATCGATGCGGTCCGCCCTTCTCGTCGTCCCACAGGTGTATACTTTTAAGTGCGAGCCGCTCGTTTCAGTCTGCTAGCAATGGCCATAGATCCACAGTTTACCGAGAATCGCGACAAAGTCGACGAACACAACGGGCACGCCGTCTGGGGTCCCGTCGACGAACCGGAGGAACTCGGCATCCACGGCACCCACGTTGCGGTCGATTTCGACCTCTGTATCGCCGACGGCGCCTGTCTCGAGGACTGTCCCGTCGACGTCTTCGAGTGGGTCGACACCCCGGGTCACCCCGAGAGCGAGGAGAAGGCGGATCCTGCGAAGGAGGCCCAGTGTATCGATTGTATGCTCTGCGTGGACGTCTGTCCGGTCGACGCGATCGACGTGGACGCCGGTCGAACGGCCTGAGTCGACCGCGTCGTCCGGTTCGGCGGCGGATACTGTGACTCGACTGTACGCGGAGCGTGCGTTACTCGGCTCGATCGACGTCGACTTTCTCCTTCAACGTCTCCAGCCCGTCGGCTTCGGCGAGTTCCTGGAGGCGCTCGCGGAAGTGGTCCTCGCAGAGACCGACCTTGAGGCCTTCGGATTCGGCGGCGAAGGCGGCCTCGCGGTCACAGTAGTGGCAGTTCATACTCGCGCTTTGGCACCACGATGCATTGAACCCTCCGCTATCGGCCAAGATTGTGTCGCAGTTACGACAACTCTAACCGCTCGTACTCGCGTCGCGAGAGGCCGTCGATCCCGAGCTCGCGGTCGTGTGCATCGGTTCCGCCGGTCACCAGCAGCTCGTTGCGCTCGATCGCCTGCTCGACGAGACGGCGATCGATGTCGGCGTGTCCGTAGGGGTAGTGTAACTCGACGGCCTCGAGGTCGGGATCGGCCGTCAGCGCGAGCGCGGCGTCGGGATCGCGATACCGCAGCGGATGGGCCAGCGAGACGAGGCGACACGACGCGGTGAGCGCCGCCAACCCCTGCTCGAAGGTGGGCACGTCACGCGGCACGAAACAGGGGTCGCCGTAGCCGATGAGCCGATCGAACGCGTCTTCGTAGCTGTATTCGACGTCGGGATGGTCGTCGATCGCCCGCGCGACGTGCGGTCGGCCGAACCCGTCGTCGACGGTGACGCCGAGATCGACGCCGAGTCGCGTCTCGACGCAGTCGACGATCGCCTGCCCGCGCTCGACCCGGTTTGCCTGGATTCGGTCGACCACTCCCTCGAGATCGCCGGTCGACTCGACGCCGTACCCCAGCAGGTCGACGCGCTCGCCGTGGGGCGTCTCGACGCGGAGTTCGATTCCGCTGACGAGCGTCACGCCCTCGCGTTCGACCACCGGCTCGTCGAACGGCTGCACCCGATCGTGGTCCGTCACCGCGACGACCGCGACGCCCGCTCGGTCGGCGGCGGCTGGTACCTCCTCGAGGTCGAGGCTCCCGTCCGAGCGCGTCGTATGGACGTGCAAATCGGCGTACGGCATATCACTCGAGTCGACGGCCGGTGCTCGTAAAGTCGTTTCTTCCGACCATCTTCGAGAGACGGTAACACACGATCTATAATGAACATCTAGGACCTCTAGGTCTACAGTGGGGCTAGAGAACGTATATGGACAATGTTTATAATTATCGTTCACAGTAGTTAGCGTGTAATGCTGCTCAATGGCACCGGCGACGTCATCGACGACCACGAGTATCCCGCCACGACCGAGGAGATGATCGAACAGTATGGCGATCGAACCCTCGAACTTCCAAACGGGTCCGAGACGGTCGCGGATGTACTCGCCCGCCTCGAGTCCGAAACCTTCGAGTCCCCGGAGGAGGCCCGATTCGCCGTCTACGGCGCCGTGAGCGACAAGGCGATCGGCCGCGTCGGCTACAGCGACCGCGACCCGACCCCGGTCGGGAGCCCGTACGCGCCCGACGCCGTTTCGTTCTAACCGTTCGACCGACGATTTTCGCGCCGCCTTCTCGCCCACCTCACTCGTACAGTCCCATCTCTCCGTCTCAGTCGTCAAAGAACGGAACGGGTCGTGTTCTCGCACACGACCCGACGTGTTTCGTGCGCGACCTCGATCGGTTCGTGCGAGCTGACGGGTTCTGCCGCTCGTACCGATTTTAGAGCACGAGTTGTTTGTTCGCGTCGTCGATCTCCTCCCAGGAGACCACCTCCACCTCGAGGATTCGCTCGGGCTCGAGCGCCGAGTCGCCGAGGACGGTCAGCGCGGCGCCGACCGGCGGTCGGAGTTCGGGGCCCTCCCCCTCCGCGTCGTCCTCGCCCGGCTCTGCTTCGTCTCCGTTCGGCCCGTTTCCGTGACCGTTGTCGCCGTGGTCGTGCGGGCCGTCTTCGTGATCGTCGCCGTGGTCGGGGGGACCGTTGCCGTCGCTCGGCATCTCTCCGTTATCGTCGCCCGGATCCCGCATTGGCTCGGGCTCGGGAACCGGCTCCGCACCGGGGCCCGTCGCCTCGCCCGCGACGATCCGAATCACGTGGCCGAAGATCTCGTGCGGGCCGCAGTGCATGTCGTACACGCCCGCCTGCTCGAACGTGTAGAGCCAGTAAGCGTTCACCGGCAACACGGGCGAGGAAAACGGCGGGACGTCGTCCGGAACCCGCGGCAGCTGTCCCTGTGCGGGGTGGTACGCCGTCACGGTGTGGTGGGGCGTGACGAGTCTGAACTGGACGGTGTCGCCCGGCTCGACGTACAGCCCCGTCGGCTCGAAGAAGAACTCCGGAATCTCGTGATCCTCGCGGGGTTGGATCATTGCGTCGACGACGTGATCCGGTTCGATCGGCGGATCGACGTCCATCTCGAGCGCCGCGAAGCCGAAAACGGGGTGGATCCCATCGCCGGACTGGTCCGGCGGAACTGCCTCGTGCTCCGGTGTGGAACCGGCAGCGACCGCGCTCGGTCCTAGCGTCAGTGCTGCGCTCGCACCCAGTACCTGCAACAGCCGTCGCCGATCGATCCCCGGCGTAATCGGTGCTATATCTGCGTCTCTGGAGTCGTACTCTCCCTTCATGGGGAGTATTACTTCGACGGGTATGGAGATAAACGTGCTACTCGGTACCACGTGACTATCTGGGGCGGAGATAGCTGTAGTCGTCCCGACCGTCGGTCCCCGTCGAACGGGGCGACCGCGGGCTCCCGCTCAGAACTCGTCGATGACCGGAATACCGACCGTCTCGTAGTCGGTCATCGCCGCGAGTTTGTCGCTGACGTCCTCGAGTCCGATCGTCTCCGAGACGACTTTTTCGGGCTCGAGTTTCCCCGTCGAGACCATCCGAAAGATCTCGTCGTAGCGCGTCGGCGGCATGCCCAGCGAGCCGATGAACTCGATCTCCTGCATCGTCATCGCGTCGGTCGGCAGGTGGACCATCCCCTGTTCGTCCTGGGTCGTGAGTCCGACCTGAATGTGCTGGCCGTGGGCGTCGAGGCTGAGCACGGAGTTCTGGCAGGTCGTCGCGATGCCGAGGGCGTCCATCGAGACGTTCGCGCCGCCGTCCGTGATCGCCTGCACTTCGCCGGGAACGTCCTCGATGTCGGCGGCGTTGACACCCTCGACGGCGCCGAGTTCGCGGGCTTTCTCGAGTTTGTCGTCCGTCAGGTCGACGGCGACGACGTTCGCGCCGAGTGCGTCGGCGATGTGGACCGCCGAGAGGCCGACGCCCCCGCAGCCGTGGACGGCGACCCAGTCGCCCGCACCCACGTCGGCGCGGTGGGCCAGCGCGTGGAACGAGGTCATGAACCGGCAGCCGAGCCCGGCCATGTCGACCGACGAGACGCCGTCCGGCAGCTGGACCAGGTTGTGGTCGGCGACCGGGACGTGGAGCTCTTCCGCGAAGGCTCCCTGTACCTGTTCGACGAAGCCAAGCGGCATCACGTTCTCGCAGATGTTCGAGTGTCCGCGCTGACAGCGTCGACAGCTTCCGTCGCCGAGGTTGAACGGAACGGCGACGTGATCGCCTTCGCTCACGCTCTCGACCTCGTCGCCGACGGCGACGACCCGACCGGCGGGTTCGTGGCCGAGAATCTGTCCGATCGGGGTCTCGAGATCGAGCCACTCCCAATCGCCCTGCCAGCCGTGCCAGTCGCTCCGACAGACGCCGCAGGCTTCGACTTCGACGACTGCACCTTCGGGATCCGGATCCGGTGCGTCGACGTCTTCGATCGAGAGCGGTTCGCCGTGTTCCTCGAGTACTGCGGCTCGCATACTATGATGGTTGATACCGCACACCAAATACGTGTCTCTACACTCACAGATCGATGAGACTCGTACTCGAGAGAATGCGTCGAGAGCGGTACCGTCCCTCGCGTCAGTTCAACAGGTCGACCGCGTCCTCGAGGTCCAGCGGGACCGATCCCTTCTGGTAGCCCTCGACGTGGCCGTTCGGGCGGGCGCGATAGACGACGGCGGGGCGGTGTCGGACGTCGGGTTGCTCGCCGCGGACGGCGTTCCAGGCGTCGTCGCGAAAACTCGAGCAGTCGACGAAGAGGACCGCGCCGCCGCCGTGTTCGGCGAGTTGGCCGTTGGTCTTGGTCTCGGCGGTGTCGCGAACGGCGGCGACGGGGCCCGACGCCGCCCGGTTCGCCGGCGGTTGCGGTCGGGTCACTTCGACGAGGACGTTCGTCTCTTCGTCTTCGGCCCGGAAATCCAGCGAGTGCCCGGTCGTGACCTCGATCTCGGGGACGACGTCGTAGCCGGCGTCGCTGAGGATCTTTGCGGCGATGAACTCGCCCATCGAGGCGCTCATGCGCACGCGGTCGACGTGATCGCTGGTCCCTAACTTGCCGGACATGACGTGTCGGTACTCGTCGAGGACGCCCGTTTTGAAGAAGTCCTCGAAGAACCGCGTCGTCTCGCGCCGTCCGGCGTCGGGGAAGCCGGCGGCGTGCTCGCGGAAGAAGGCTCGCGTCGATTCGCGGCCGTCTTTCGACATGAAGACGGGCAGGAAGTACCACGAGAGATGCGGGTAGTCGGCGAGCCACGGGTCCTCCTCGTAGAGCGTCGCCAGCAGTTCGCGCTGGGTCCACCGGGAGACGTGGTAGGGAACCTCCCGCCAGCCGAACTTGTCGGTTCGCCACAGCGAGGAGGGCGTTTCGGTGTTGCCCATCCAGTAGGCCTCCGCGTCGTTTCGCGCGAAGAGGGCGACGTCGCCGTTTTGCATCTCGAAGCGATGCGTCTCCCAGTCGGCGCCGATCTCGAATCGCGGTGGGACTGCACGCGCTCCGATATTCGATCGAAGCGGCTGCAGAATCTTCTGTCGAACGTTCTGTTCGCTCCACGTCGAGGGCGAATACCGAAAGCGAAGCGGCCGTGCCACACCCTCGTTTCGGTGTGGGAGTGCATACGTGTTACGTGTCTGCGCGGAATTCGAGCCGGGATCCTTCTCTTCGGCGAAGGGGAAAGCGGGAGGTGAGGGACCGTTACATTAATGTATGTCAGCCACCAACATGTGTGTACTTACCATGTCAATGGGTGCCTATGACGAAGATGAGCACGAGCGCCGCGAGCAGCAAGCCTCGAAGGTCGACACCGATTTCGACGACGAGCGGACGATTTACCACGGTAAAGTCGAGTACGATTCGGGCGAGTCGGCCGAGGAACTGCTCGATCAGTTCGAACGGATGAAGTCGGACTGACGCCGCGGCGCTCGTTCTCCCGCTCTCATCGCTGCGAGCGACGGCCATCCCACAGCTATCGCGTAAGCCGATCGCAGGGCGTCGAAAGCTGCAAATCCGGCTCCGCCGCGTCACTCGAGTGCGTCCCAGCCCGGCGTCGCCGGCGCTCCGCGAGCCTCCTCGATGTCGGCTGCGACTGCCGGTGAGGGAACCGTCTCTCCTGCGGTCCGATGTCGCTGTTCCCACTCCCGGATCGCCGGACCGACCCACGATTCGACGCGGGTGTCGTCGGAGCCGTCGGCCGAACCGCGCGTGTCGCCGGAGCCGTCGACTGAATCGTCGTCGGCACCTGCCGCTTCGAGCGCCCGCTCTTTCCCCCAGTCGTAGTGATAGTCCGAAGTCACGAGCGTGCCGGGACTCGAGGCCGCGGCGACGGCGAGACACTCCGCGCGATCCTCGTTCGTTAGCTTGCCGGCGGCTGTCCGGTCGATGATGCCCTCGAGCGCTTCGGGTCGGGGATGAGTGAAGAGCTTCGCGCCGAGGGCCTGCGTGCCGAGCAGCAGTCCGTCGAGTTCCGCGGGCACGTCGTCTTCGAGCAGACGCTGGCCCCCGAACGCGGCTTCGACGCGTTCGCACTCGGTCTCCTGCTCGAGCGCGAGGTTGTGCGCCGGATAGGACCCGCACTCGTCGGGGAATCGGTCGTCGCCGTGGATGCGACACTGCAGCGTCTCGGGGTCGAGGAAGACGCAGGCCGGGAGCCACGCGGGTTCCTCGCGGTCGAAGGGAGCGACCGGTTTCGGCGGTTTTCGCAGGCCGACGAAGAAGACCGGGCGGTCGGCGACGGCGGCGACGCTGCGGCCGTCGATCTCGACTCCCTCGCCCGCGTCTCGAGCGCGCCAGAACCGCGGCGTCAGCGCGGGGGCCATCCCCGCCTCGAGAAACGATCGAATTTCGTCCCGGGTCAGGGCGACGAAGTTCGTGTCGTCGTCGAAGGGGACCCGCGTTTCGGTAGCGTCACCGTTGGCGTCGGTATTGAGTCGGGCACGACGGCGTCGACGGGCCGTCCCGTCCGTCTCGGCGTCGTAAAACGGTCGCCAGTTCAGACAACAGCCGGCACAGCCCTCGCAGTTCACCTCCATGTCCGACGGTAGCACGACGGAACATATATACTGTTCACCGGCACGAAACCGGTCCGGGGGAACGACTTTCACCGTTCGGCACCCAGCGGTGGGTATGGCACGGGACTCCTGTGACGGCTGCGGCCGGACGGTCACGGTCGCCGGCGGCATCGCCAACCTCTGGACGTTCGGCGACGGCGGCGAGGGGACGGCGATGACGCTCGAGTTCGCGGACGGAACGGCGCACCTGCTGTGTTATCCCTGTATCGAGGTGATCCCCGACGAGCCGACCGCCGAGGACGTCGACCGACTCGAGCAGGTCGACGAGGAGACCTCGCGGCTCGGGGCGGCCTAATCGTTCTGTTCCTCGGCTGCTCTCGCGGCCAAAAAATCGTGTGGAGTCTGCGGTCGGACGGCGCTGGTACGTGAGTATGAGCGCGACGCAGTAGCTCGGGAGAGCCGTTCGCCGGCCGACCGCACCTGTCGCGTGAGCTACGACCGCCCTCACTGCGGCACCGATTGCCGCGAGCGGAAGGGGTGGGATTCGAACGCCACGAGGCACGTTGCCGCCGCGGGCCGGATGGCACCGCGGTGCTCTACCGCTAAGCGACCCTTCCGTGCTTACGTTCGACGGCCGAGTTCGTCTTTGTAATCGGGCGACTACCCTCGCTCGCTCGATCCTAATCCGGACGTAGCATCGGTTTCGAACCCGATACTATTCAGTCGCCGTGACCGCATCCGACCCGGTAGACGAGGGCTACTGGTGCGTTAGGATTCCCAAGAATAGGGGGCAACGTCGGCCGTCGACTCGACTATTGAGAACTCCTCACCGACGACGAGCCCGTCGAACTGGAAGGACTCGCCCAGCCGCGATTCGATGGTCTCCTCGCGCCCGCGGTCGTCCGATACCACACACTCGTAGCGTCCCGGCGAACGTAGGCGTGCTCGACGTTCATCGCGTCCTCGAGCAGGAAACGACCGGTCGCGGTGTAGCCATCGGCCTCGAGTGCGGCGTCGATCTCACACCGTACGGGGTTGGGGAACGAGTCGTCGGAAATGAGCAACCGGCCACACATCTCGTAGCTCCCTGTTGCATCACAGGTCGTCTCCGGGGTTCCGTCGGCGGCCTCGGCACGCGGAGCGTCGACATCGTCGCGCGGCTCGTCGGCAACGATGTCGTCGCTGCTACCGAGACAGCCGGTCGACACGACCGTCCCCGAACCGACCGCGGCAAGGAGCGTGCGTCGTTTCACGACCGGATATCAACCAGTCGAGATATGTGTCTTGAGATAACTCAAAGCCCGGTTTCAGCTACCGGGGAACCGCTCCGTGAGTCCGTCGTCCGTTCGAGCGGCGACGACACACGGGTTCGCGACGAAACGGCCGAAAACGACGGTCGTGGAACCCGCCGCTCGAGCGACGACTCGCGCGTTCGGGATCTCATCTCGAGCGACGGTTCGCAGCCTTTAGGACGCGGCCGGTCCGTGAGTCGAACGGTGAATCCCGAGCGGATCTTCGAGGAGTTCCCCGCGCCGAGCTACCGCGGGGCCCAGGAGCAAGCCCTCCGAGACATTCGCGACGCGTTCGCGGCCGGCAACGACGTCGTCTTAGTTCGCGCGCCGACGGGCAGCGGCAAGTCTCTGCTGGCCCGCGCCGTCGCCGGCTGTGCACGCCACGTCGAGAACAGCGACCCCAGCGACGCGACGGGCGCTTACTACACGACGCCGCAGGTCTCGCAGTTAGACGACGTCGCGGCCGACGATCTGCTGTCGGACCTGAACGTCATCCGCGGGAAATCGAACTACAGCTGTATCCTCCCGGACGAGCGCAACACGCCGGTCAATCAGGCCCCCTGCGTCCGCGAGCGGGGCTACGACTGTTCGGTCAAACACCGCTGTCCGTACTTTTCGGATCGAGCGATCGCCTCGAACCGGTCGATCGCGGCGATGACGCTCGCCTACTTTATGCAGACCGCGGGCAGTGAAGTGTTCCGCACGCGCGACGTCGTGGTCATTGACGAGGCCCACGGGCTCGCCCAGTGGGCCGAGATGTACGCGACCATCCAACTGGGCCCGCGAACCGTGCCGTTCTGGGACGACCTCCGCGTCCCCGAGGTCGACTCCCTCGACCGCGCGGTGCGCTACGCGGAGAACCTCGCTCAGATCTGCGGCCGCCGGAAGGACGACCTGCTCTCCCAGGACTCGCTGTCGCCCGCGGAGGTGCGCGAGCGCGACCGCCTCCAGGAACTCATCGGCGAACTCGACTGGTTCGTCTCGGACTACCGCGATCCGGAGAGTCCGACGACGTGGCTGGTCGATCAGTCCGAACCCTCGAGCGCCCGCGTCGAGAGCCGCGACGACGACGACGAGCCCGCGGGCGGCCCCCTCACGATCAAGCCGATGAGTCCCGAGAAGTACCTCAAACACACGGTCTGGGACCGCGGCAACAAGTTTGCGCTGCTGTCGGCGACGATCCTCAACAAGGACGCCTTCTGCCGACAGGTCGGGCTGAACCCCGACAACGTCGCGCTGGTCGACGTCGAGCACACGTTCCCGGTCGAGAACCGGCCGCTGTACGACGTCACGCAGGGGAAGATGACCTACGAGCACCGGTCGGAGACGACGCCGAAGATCGCCCGGACGATCGTTCGGCTCATGCAACACCACCCCGACGAGAAGGGGCTGGTCCACGCCCACTCCTACGACATACAGGAGCGACTCGCCGACATGCTCTCCGACTTCGGCGTCGGCGACCGAGTTCGGACCCACGACCGCGACGGCCGCGACGCCGCACTCGACGGCTGGAAGGCCAGCGACGACCCCGACGTCTTCCTCTCGGTGAAGATGGAGGAAGCGCTCGACCTCAAAGGCGATCTCTGCCGGTGGCAGGTGCTCTGTAAGGCCCCCTTCCTCAACACGGGCGACTCGCGGGTCGCCCACCGACTCGAGGAGGGTCAGTGGGCCTGGTACTACCGCACCGCCTTGCGAACCATCATCCAGGGCTGCGGACGGGTCGTCCGCGCGCCGGACGACTACGGGGCGACGTATCTGGCGGACTCGAGTCTGCTCGACCTGTTCGAACGCGCACGCACGGACATGCCCGACTGGTTCGAAGAACAGGTCGATCGGCTGTCGGAACCCGACTTACCCGAGTTCCAGCCGCGGGCGGCGCTCGCCGACAGTGGTGGTGCTGGCGGGAGTAACACGACACCGAAAACGAACGAGACCGACACATCGACGACGGACGAACGGTCGCGGAACCGCTCGCGTTCCCGACGGTCGGGTCGCGGCTCATCGTCCTCGAGTCCGCTGGCCGACGTCTGGGACACGGACGGCTAGAAATAGGCGTTCATCGCTCGAGAACCGAGTGTCGGTTCGGGTCGTAGCCCTTCCGTCGAGCGCTCTCTCGACTGGCTGGAAGGCGAACGCGATGCACTCAGAACGCGGCGAGTGCGCCCCACGCGATCATGGAGGTGATCATGAGGAACGCGAAGCCGAGCGCGATGAACTGGTTCTTGTCCATACGTAGTTCAATTCTCCCCGCCGTTATGAATGTCACGCCCGGCGTCGGCCGAGGAGCGGTCTGAACCCGGCGAGAGGGGAGAGAGGCGATTCATACGGGTTGCTGTACCGATGCACCGGTGGGACCGCAGGACGGACCGCGGTCCTGCCGGAACTGACTTACAGCAGACAGTATCAGCGACGGTTCTGACGGACGGTTACGCCGACCAGTACAGCGAGCACCGTTCCGATCGTGAGGGCGAGACCGAAGCCTGGCAATCCATCACTATCGTCGGCGTCGTCTGCGCCGTTTTCGTCGTCGGCGCTCTCTCCGTCGTCGGCGTCGGTCTCGTCGTCGCTGTTGTCGTCACTGCTGTCCGTGTTGTCGGCGTCCTCATCCATGCTGTCGGTGTCGTCGTCCGTGCCGTCAGTGTCATCTGCGCCATCTCCATCGTCGGTGTCTGTCTCACCGTCTTCAGCGGTATCGTCGACACCGTTTCCATCACCGTCCGCTGTCTCATCGCTCTCGGTTTCGGTCGTATTCGTGCTACCGTCGGCTCCGTCGCCGACACCACCGCTTCCGCCGCCACCTGGGACCGTCCCGCCCGCTGATGAGTCGTCGGTTTCGCCGATGACTTCGCCGTCGCTGTCCGTGACCAACGAATCGTCGTCGACGAACTCGAGTCCCGAGAGCCCGTCCTCACCGACGGTCATCGTCACCGCCGCGAGCGTCGGTTCGTCGACGCTCTCCGCGCCGACGTTCGACTGGGTCAGGAACACGTGCCCGGTGTCGGAGTCGTCGGAGTGATAACTAACTCCCCCTAACTCTTCGAACTCGACGCTCTCGACACTCGCGTCGGCCGGTGTGTAGCTCAGGTTTGCCTGAAAGCCAGCGGTGTCCGCGGCGGTCGACGATACCGTCACCGTCACGGTGTCGTCGCTCGAGTCGGTCACCTCGACCGCCAGCGTTTCGTCCGCGCCGGTCGTCAGTAGTTCGCCGTGTGAGCCGCTGTCGGCGGTCGTTGCGTGTGCGCCAGCCGCCATCGCCGTCGTCGCGAAGACGACCGCCATGGCGAGGACGAGGAGTCGCTTCAGTGATCTCGTATCTGTCATTATGTTGATCTTGTCTGCAAATCGGTTCCGTTCGATACGCTTCGGGACAAAAATCGCCTCGTGGCGATGGGAGAGTGCCTCGCTGGCTACGCCTCGAGTGCGTCTGCGCCGTGGGAAGCGACGATTGCTTCGAGGATGAGCGTGACGTCACCGGCGTCGACCTGTCCGTTTCCGTTCATGTCGGCGATCGACTCGTGGAACGTATCGGTCGGTTCGTCACCGGCGAGATACTGCTGGGTGAGCGTCACGTCGTAGGCGTTGACTGCCCCGTCGGCGTTAACGTCGCCAGGCCAGGCCGTCGAAATCGTGCCGTCGACCGGCAGGATGTCGAGCTCACCGTGTTCGTCGTTGAGGTAGGTGTTCGCCTCGTCGAACACCAGTGCGGAGTCGCCGTCGCTCTCGTTGACGAATTCGAACTCGACTTCGGCGAGCGTCGGGGCCGATTCGTCGCTGGCTTGTGCCTGTGCGATCGAGAACGTCCCGTTGTCGTTGTCGACGTTCGTCACGGGGTCTGCGAAGTCGACACCCTCGATGTCGGTGACCTGTACGACGTCCGGATCGAACTGCACCTGCGTCTCGTATCCGGCGACGGCATCGGCGGACGTATTGATATCGACGGTCGTCGTCTCGCCGATCGTTCCGATGTGATCACCCTCACCGAACGTCAGCAGGCCGTCCGGCTGTTCGATGATCGTCACGTTGCTGGAGGCGGCGTCGTCGTCGCTTGCAACCGTAACGGGAGCCGTTCCGGCGTCACTGACGTTGGTCTCCCACGTCAGCGTGATCGCCGTCGTTTCACTCTCCTCGAGTTCGACCGTCGTACTGTCGACCTCGTTGCCTTCGAAGTCGGAGAGCGTCACGGTTTGCGTCTCGTTCTCGGCGTCGACGTTGCTCACGGTGGCGTCGACGGTCAACTCGTCGCCTTCGATCACCGGCTCGTTGGTGTCCGTGATGTCGACCTGGAAGCCGGTTCCGAGATCCGTCTGGAGGTATTCGACGGCGTTCGCCAGAATCGTATCGGCGTCGTCGGTGTAGTCGCCGTCACCGACGAACGTGGTGTATCCCAGGTTCGATGCCAGAACTGTGGCACGCTGTTCGTCAACGGCGAACCCGTCGCCGACCGTCGTGTCAGTTCCGGTTATGGCGGTCTCCGCCAACACGTCGAACCCGGTGTCGTCGAACCAGGTGTGGTCGCCGAACGCCGCAGTGTGGAGGTCGACGCTGTCGCCATCGTCGCCGACACCGTCGAAGATGTCGTGCGTCGCCGTCAGTTCGTAGCCGACCGGCGGCGTGACGAAGTCGTCCTGGAACGTGGCGCTCGGCTCACCCGTGAGCTCGGAGTGAACCGGAATCGCGTTACTTTCCTCGCCCCACTGGTCGAGGTAGACGACGCCGGTAGCCGCGTCGTCGGTGGCGTCGATGAACGCCTCGGCGTTCGACTCGTCTATCTGCTGGACGACGATCACGCCGTAGCCGTCCGTCGCCTCCTCGGCGTCGACGACGGTCGGAGCGTACATCGGCGGCAGCGACTCCTCGAGGGTCGCTGCGACGGTGGTACCGTGCGTGTTGCTGTCGTCGACGACGGCGACGGGAACGTACTCCTCGAACACCGTCGTCGGACCGGTGGCGACGACTGCCTCGTCGTCGAGTCCCGTGACGGTGTGCTCGAGCGAGAACTCGCCGTCGGTGTCCGCGGTCGTTTCGACGGTGATCGTCAGTTCGTCGGTGACGGGACCGTCGAGATCGACCGCCTCGCCGAACTCGACTTCCTCGCCCTCGACGGACAGGGTCGCGTCGTCGGTTTCGTACTCGCCGTCGAGATCGACGGTTACCGTCTCGGCGTTCGCGACATCGAGGGTCACGTCGACTACGTCACCACCTTCGACGCCGTCGGGCTGTCCGTTGATCAGTTCGACGTCGAGCGCGTCGGCGAGTTCGAACTCCTGGACGGTGACTTCTTCCGCTTCGACCGTCACGTCGGTACTCGTGCTCTCGTAGCCGAATGCGTCGGCGGTCACGGTGTACTCGCCTTCGGCGGCGATCAGGCTGTACTGGCCGTCCGCGTCGGTCGTGGTGCTCCCGGCGTCGTCGAGATCGACGGTTGCGCCCTCGATCGGAACGCCGTCGTCGTCGGTGACGGTGCCGTTGACGCCGCTGTCGAGTGCGACCAGGTCGGTCGCGGCAGCGACGTCGATGATCCCGTGTCCGTACTCGGTGTTCGGACTCTCGTTGGGAGCGTGATCCGGTTGCCAGGCGGTTTCTTCCATCGCATCGTACAGCAGTTCGCGATCGGCGTCACCGCCGGAGGCGGCGACCATCAGCGCGAAGGCACCGGCTTTGTGTGGCGCGGACATCGAGGTTCCGGAGTAGGTTCCGTCGTAGCCACCGCCGGGAACCGCGCTCAGCACGTCGACACCGGGTGCCGCTGCGTCCGGTACGACGTACTCGTCGGGCCAGTAGTCCGGTGCGTCCGGATACGCGCTGTCCGTCTCGATGATCTCGCCGCTGGAGAACGACGCGACCTGTGCGTCTTCGTCGACGGCACCGCTCGCGACGTTAGGATAGACGTTACCGGGCGCTCCGCTGACTCCCTGGCCGCTGTTTCCGATCGAGGCGATCAGCACGACGCCGGCATCTCGAGCGTTTTCGGAGGGCTCGATCATCGCGTCGTCGGTGCCGCCCACGCTGAGACTCATCGTGACGACGTCGGCGTCGGTGTCGGCGACGGCCCACTCCATCCCGGCGAGGACCTGAGCGAACGTTCCGCTGCCGTCGTCGTCGAGAACCTTTCCGTGGTAGAGTTCGGCCCCGGGAGCGACACCGTAGGCGGGAACGTCACCGTCGGGATCGTCCGGTCCGACGACGGTTCCGCTCACGTGCGTTCCGTGGCCGTCTCCGTCGTTGGGTTCGCTGTCGACCGGCTCGCCGTTCCCGTCGAACTCGTTCCAGTTTCCGTCGTCGATCTCGAGGTCGGGATGGTCGGTGTCGACGCCCGTATCGAGGACTGCGACACCCGCACCCTCGCCCTGGGTCCCGTGTTGGTCCCAGACCTCGGTCGCGTTGATCATGTCGAGCCCGTACGTGACGCTTTCGTTCGTCGGCTCCGCCGACGGTTCATCCGTCGACTCGGCGTCCGTACCGGCGTCGCTATCGCCACGCTCACCCGTCGTTTCGACGTCGAAGTTCGCGTGGATCGACTCGGCACCGGTGTACCGAAGCACCTCCTCGGGCGACACCTGCGTGGTATCGACCTCGAGAAGGACCGCGTTCGCGATCCAGAACCGGTTGACGTAATCGACACCGTCCGTCTCTTCGGCCCACCGGACTGTGTCGGTCTGCGTTGTCTGTGCGTGTTGTTGCAACTCGCCGACGGCGTCCGCCGTACTCGCCGAGGCGGCGACGTCGGCGCTCTCGAACCGAACCACCATCTCCGTGGTTCCATCTGCCTCGTGCAGCGCCTCATCGATTCGGTCGCCTGTGAGTTCGACATCGTCGAGTTGGTCGTCGGCTGCCGATGCCCCGTCGAGCGTCCCGGCTCCCGCCATTGCCGGGAGTGAGGTAACCATTAACAGCGCAAATACAACAACTATGCTCCGTTGAAGCGTCGATTTCGATCGTTGTCTGCTCATGTATTGGTCGGTGATTCTGCCGTTCTCTGTGGCAGACCACGATCTTAATCCGAAGCTAAAATTAATAAGTAAAAACTACTGTTGTCTGTTGCAGAATGGTTGCACAAGATTAATTACAGTATTATAATAGAATTTAGATTAGGGGATCGGCGGAGATACTTGTGACCGAACCGGCCTCGAGTACGGCTGGTCGATCGCGGCGATCGCTCTCGAGGCAGATCACATCCCCTCAAAATCCCGTTCAGAACCGAGCTAAACGTCGACTGCCGCTATTCGACTCGAACGTCGAGGACGACGTGTTCGACCCCCGCACTGTGGCTCTTCACGCGCCGTCGGTCGAGTACGTCGAGCGTTCGTCCGGCGTCGGCGACCGCCGTCTCGAGTCGCTCTATCGGACGGTCCCACAGCCGCGATGTCGGCGTCGCCTCGTGATAGTGGACGACGCCGCCGGGAACGAGCGCCTCGAGGGCCGTCGGGAGGAACTCGTGTGCCTCGTCGGTTCGCGTCCTGTGCTCGTCGCCATCGGCGCCCGCGACAGCCGCGTCGGCGCTCCCGTAGTACCCCATCACGACCCGATCGGCGTCGATCTCGGTCGCGAGGTCCCGGCAGTCGGTCATGTAGGCGTCGACCCGGTCGCCGACGTCGTTCAGCACGGCGTTCTCGAGCAGGTAGCGAAACGCGGTCGGGTTGATTTCGGCCGCCGTCACCCGCGCCCCGGCGCGGGCCATCGGGAGGGTGAAGTAGCCGATGCCGGCGAACATGTCGAAGACGCGCTCGCCGTCTGCAACGACGTCTCCCATTCGGGCGCGCTCAGCTTGATTTCCGGGCGAGAACATCACCGTTGCGGGGTCGAGTCCGTATCTGGTCCCGTGCTCGGTGTGGATCGTCTCGGTGTCGCGTGCGCCCGCCAGCAGGCGCGTTCGCGGCTCGCGGTGGGTGCCCGCCTCGCCGTCGTTCGCGATCCCCTCGTCGGCCAGCACGCTGTCACCCTCGCCGTGGAGTTCGAGCAGCGCCTCGCCGAGGGCCTGCTCGTCTGGACAGCCCGCCGGAACGGTCACGAGGATCACCGAGCCGATCACGGCCCACGAGCCTGGCACCGACTCGAGTTCCGAATCGCTCCAGCCGCGGTCGGCGAGCAGGTCCTCGAGGTCCCGATTGCGGGGTTCGGGCTCGAGCTGGCGGACGACCTCGAGGACGCTAGTTTCCGCCGGCGGCTCGGTAATGGGGAGTGCGATCGTGTCGGATCCGTCCCCGCGCTCACGGGTCGTTTCACTCCCCGTTCGATCCGAGGGCGTCGCTCCGCTTCGCCCTCGCTCTTCGCGCACGCGCCTCGAGTCGTCGTAGACGCCTTCGGCTCGAAGCGACTCGATGGCGGTTTCGGCGCGCGGTTTTTCGACGATGGCGGCGAGGGGTGCGTCGGCTTGCGCCCGCTCGAGGACGTCGTCGACGGTCGCCGGACCCTCTTCGGGTGTCGGGTCGTCCTCAGGCATCGCTCCCGTAGGGGTCGTACGGCCCGGTGCGTTCGATCTCCGAGTCGCCGTCCGGACCGGGAAGGATGTGCAGTCCGGCGCGACTCTTCAACACGGGGACGGTCTCCGCGTCGGGTTCGAAGTAGTTCGGCCGGGCGACGGTTTTCGCCCGATACGTTTCGGGATCGAGCACCTGCACGGCGTTCTCGTCCTCGATGGTGACGACCGTGGTCTCGACGGCGTCCTCGAGGTCGCCGAGCCTGCGCGCGTCGGGGGAGTTCCCCTCCTCGTAGCTCGCTTCGTAGCGCTCGCCGGTCGTCGCGCGGATGCCCTTGAGGTTGCCGCGGGCGCTGCGGACGATCACTGGCCCCCCATCGTCGTCGTCGAGTTCGATGACCTCGCCGGGTCTGTACGGCGGCAATCGAACGGCGAACGTAACTCGGTAGACCTCGTTGCCGTCGGAGTCCTCCGTGACGAGCGTTTCGGCGTCGTTGACGGTGCCGCCGAACTCCTCGACCATCTTGTTCGAGATCTTCTTCCCGATCTTGTTGGTCGAGACCTTGATGTTCAGGCCGTCGTCGGTCTCGGTCGTCTCCGTGACGAAGGCGTTGCGGTCCCCCGTCTCCTCCATGTCGGCGACGATCTGGTTCGCGATCACCTTCGCTCGCTCGATCTCCTCGCTCGTCGGCGTTCGGTCCTCGGCCCGAATCTGGACGATGCTGGCGTAGTAGTCGCCGGCGATGCGCCCGCAGCGAGTACACGTCTGGCGCGCGATTCTGACCGGGACTGTCACCTGCTCTTCGACCGGGGTTCCGCGCACGACGCCCGTGAAGTAACAGTGCATCCGGATCGTGTTCGGATCGATCTGCTCGGGTTCGACCTGCCAGGCGACGTCGTCGACATCGACGTGAACGGAGAGGGCCTCGCTGACCTCCTCGATGGCGACGTCGGTGTAATCCTGTGCGCCCACGTCGACCCATCGATTTCCGCGGTAGACGGCCCCGCAGGTGGCACAGACGCGAACGTCGATCCGATCCGGCACGTCCACGAAGTCGAAATCGTCGAAGTAACAGGCGTCGCAGAGCTCTACCTCCGCACCCGGCCGCAGCGGATCCGCGGCGTCGGTCTCCTCGGCCGATCGCTCGGGAACGGGGTCCCCACACCGGGGACAGAACGCGCGAGAATCACTCATTATCGCCGATTGGTGGCTGAGAGAGTTAAACGACGCGCTCTGTGCGTTGCGCTCGCTCGAGCGATGCGGGACGAGGAATGGGAGTCGAGTGACGCGGCCGAAAAAGACGGCGGCGGCACCGATAGCCCGGGTTACTCCGCCGCGTCGTCTGCGCTCCCGCTCCGGCGACGGAGCCACTCGAGCGCCGCTGCACCGCCCGCGACGCCCGCACCCGCGGTGAATCCGGGCACGGCCTCTTCGCCGTCGGTTTCCTCCGCGCTACCGGTTCTGGATTCGTTGCCGTCGCCCTCGTCGCCGACGTCCGATTCGTCCGCGTCGCCGGTGGTCGACTCGCTCGTGTCGTCGTCGCCGTTCCCGCCGTGGTTCTCCCCATCGGCGGGTGCGTCCTCGTCGTCGGACTCCTCGGAGCGGTCGTCGCCCTCGGATCGGATGGCGACCAGCGTCTCGGAACTGGCGTAGACTGTCCCGTCAGTGATCGCGACCGTCGGGATCTCGTTCGTTCCGACGGACCACTCGATCTCGCCGGTTTCGGCGTCGAGGGCGTACACGCCGTCTATTTCCTCGGGAACGTCGTCGGGATCGTATCCTATGCCGTCGATCGTCAGACCCGCGTACACGATCCCGTCACCGACGGCCATCGAGGGCACGCGGTACGTGTTCACCTCTGTGTTCCAGAGTTCCTCGCCGGTTTCCCGGTCGTAGCCCGTCCCGTTGTGCGAATCGAGACCGTAGAACCTGTCGTCGGTGATCGGACCCGGATCGAACGGCGCGCGCTCGCAGCTCGCGCGTTTCTCGCCGGTTTCGACGTCGTACAGCGTCGTATACCCGAGCGGCCACATCGAATACTCGTCCGTGTCCGCGCTGCCGATCGCCACGACGTCGTCGGTCGCGACGGGGGAACTCGTCTGGCGCGGATTCGGCTCCATGAATCGACTGTGCTCGTCGTCGCCGACCGGCTCGTCGTCGGTCCAGCGAACGGTACCGTCCTCGAGTTCGAGCGCGAACGCTCGCGATTCGCTGACGGCGAAGACGACACCGCCGCCGACGGCGACGGGCTGCTCGTACAGCGGGTCGCCGTCCGGTTCGAACTGCCACCGTTCCTCGTTGTCGTGTGCGTCCACGGCGTACAGCACGCCGTCGGCGACGACGAACACCCGGTCGTTCGCGATGGCAGGCGACGGAATCGCCTCATCGTACCCGAGATCGGACTGACAGCAGATCTCGCCGTCGTCGCGCTCGAGCTGTGTCAGCCGTTCGCCGCCGACGTACACGAGATCGGCCGTTACCGCGGGCGTTCCGGTCGCACCGATGTTCTCCGTCTTCCACTCGAGCGTTCCGTCCGCGGCGTCGAGCGCGTGAACTTCACCGTCGACCGTCAGATAGACGGTGTCGTCGACCACCGCCACGGGACCACCGTGGTTGTACTCCCAAGCGACAGTCACCGGCGGCTCCGGTTCGGACGATGCGGGAACGACCGGATTGTTCCCCGAGTTTCCGCCCAGTGACGACCAGCCGGGGGATTCCTCGAGCGGTGCCGTTCGGGCCCCGTCGGCGGCTGCGACGCCGGTCGAGAGCAGGCCGCCCATCGCCGTGAGACCGGTGTACTTCAGGACGTCTCGTCTATCGTGTTCGACCATGACGGCGAGAGCTCGGACGCGAGGTCTCTTGCCTATCGTTTCGATAGCATCGTTACGACCGCACTCCCGCTGCGTACAATCGTTGTGAAACTGATAACCGACTATAGTTCGCGAGGCGAACGGTCCGACGCCGGAAACCGAAACCGCTGGTTCACCGATTCTCACAGGTTGAGAGCTCTACACGAAACGAGGGGGTTGCCGGCTGCGCGACCCGCCCTTCCCTCGTCGAGCGGCGAGTACCGCTACCTGGGTGTCGTTCCCGGTTCGACACCCTCGAGAACCCTGGTCACTACCCGGACGGACCGGACCAAGCCCCGTTTCGTCTCTGCCGACGAACGCGTCAGACGCTCGTCAGACGATCGACTCTCCGGTCCCGTCAGACGTGACCACGTCACGGGGTCTCCATGCGAAACGAGGGGGTTCGCCCAACGGTCACGAAAAACATCATTTCTCCGGGAGATCCGGTCTCTCGACGTCGGGACCCGCTCCCTCAATCGAGGGAACCGTCACGGCACTTATTGTATCGGACCCCTTCAGTGTCAGTATGAACTGGCAGGCGGACTGGGGGCTACGGTTTCGGATGTTCCTGACGATGTTTCTGCTCTTCGCGCTGTACATCGTCTTCGCGGGCGTGATGACCGCATACATTACGGGCGGTGCGAACCTGCTCGTCTTCGCGATGCTGTTCGGCGGGATGTCGCTGGTTCAGTACTACTACAGCGACACACTCACCCTCCGCAGCATGGGCGCGAAGACGGTTTCGGCCGAGGAGTACCCACAACTCCACGGCTCCGTCGAACGCCTCTCCCAGCAGGCCGACCTCCCGAAACCGAAGGTCGCGGTGATGGACTCGAACGTGCCCAACGCCTTCGCGACGGGACGCAACCAGAAGAACGCCGCCGTCGCGGTGACGACGGGACTCATGCGAACGCTCGATCAGGACGAACTCGACGGCGTCATCGCCCACGAACTCGCTCACGTCAAGAACAGGGACATGATGGTGATGACGTTCGCCTCGCTGCTCGCGACGATCGCGTTCATGATCGTCCGCTGGGGAGCGTTCTTCGGCGGCGGTGGGAGTCGCGGTGGCAAGGGCGGCGGCGGCATCATGGTCGCCATCCTCGTCTCCCTGATCGTCTGGATCATCAGCTACCTGCTCATCCGCGCGCTCTCGCGGTACCGCGAGTACTCGGCCGACCGCGGCGCGGCCGCGATCACGGGCAACCCCTCCGCGCTGGCCTCCGCGCTCATGAAGATCTCCGGCGAGATGGACAACGTCCCCAAAAACGACATGCGCGAGGAGGCCGAGATGAACGCGTTCTTCATCATCCCTATCAAGTCCGGCATCGTCGGTCGACTGTTCAGTACGCACCCCCCGACGGAGCGACGGATCGAACAACTGCGGGATCTCGAGCGCGAGATGCAATCCTTCTAAGGGTCGCCTCTCGCTACTCGAGTCAACGTTAGACAGCGAGCTCGACGTCGAGAGCGAAAAGGAGAACTGGTATCTTCTGCAAGGGCCCTCAAAATCACATAAAAACAACCAGTCACACCAGTTTACCGATAGCTGAACGCTCTCTATTTTTGCTCGTCCTCAGGGGTGTCCCTTCAAGCTGCTCTACGGTGAGATACTCGCTCTACTTCTTTACCCACCCTCTGTGAGGGTGCCATATTGACTTTCGACAGATGAGGTGAATTATTGATAATAGTGAAACAGATATGGGGAGTTTGTAGAAACTTTCCCGAATTCCATTAGCTATATCACTTACTGATGGAATTTATTAGAAAACTTGTAACATCAATACATTTGATACTAATAGTGTAAAATAGCTAACTTTATGGGGGATAAAAGTAGACGGAGGATACTGAAAGGTAGCGGTGTTGCGATAGGACTATCAACTATTCCCAGTGTGACGACGGCAAACACTGGTACCCAGAATGACGAAGAGAATGAGATAACTATCCACGATAGAACGGTGGTTTCTGACAACGACAGCCAAACAATCACTGGAATCGACATCAGTAAGAAACGAAGCGATGACAAGGAAGGCCAACCTGAACGGAAACGCTTTGTCACCGTCACTGACAAAGAGACTGGATCAGTTTCAATGGAGGAAGTTGATGCCCAGCAGTATGAGGTGATGACCAGCACTGACAGGACAAGTACAGTGGATGCTGCAGTTTCCCCTACGGCTGCTAGTGATGATATTGTCGAGCGGTCAGATGTCTATTCGATGACGAAAGAAGAATGTGATGTCCACGATAATTACAATCATCTGTGGGCTGCTGTTACTGCCGAGTTCACCGACGAAGTCGGCAATCTTAGCTGGGCTTCGGTTTCAGCAGCGCTCATTTCTCTCGTCGGGTCATCAAGTATTACTGGTGGCGCCGCTGCTGTCTTAGTTGCAGCAATCACGGCTGTTGGTGGTCTCGCTGCGATCGTGACTGACACGTATGAGTTAACCTTCGGTGCATCGGAATGGGACCAATCGCTTGTGATCCATGATCAAGCTATGTATTCAGCAAGAGTTGCTCCCGGATATCACAAGGAATACGGCGAATTGACGACGATTTCGGGTTACGTTGGCCATCCAGCCCACGATTAGAGACGCGATAGACCAAAGATTTTTATGACAATAAGAGGGTAGTAAGATTATATTGGCCAGCAGTCAATACGTCTCTCCGAACGCTATAAAATTGCTCGCGGGAATCATACTCGGCGGAGTCGGTCTCGCGGCCGCACTCGAGACGGGCACTGATCCCGAGTCGATATCCGCGCTGGTACTCGTTCTCAGTGCTGGTTTGGGCCTCATCGCAGGCGTTGCGGATGATATCGACTCCCTCAATCGTGCACTCGAACGGGGGTACTGGGTGATCGCCGGCCTCGCGGTCTTTGCCCTGCTGCTGCTTATTTTCGTCGCGGACGGCACCGTGGCACCGCTCGTAATTGGGTTCGCACTCGCGTTCAGTAGTGGTGTCGTCGTGAGCACGATCGCAACGGTCGTCGTCACATCGAGATAGCATCCAGTCGGTCGATTGACTCCGCACTCGAGCGCGAGATGCAATCCTTCTAAGGGAACGCCACCCTCACACGAGATATGGGACTGCTGGACGGACTCCGCGCCGTGCTCGGCCTGCGCGCCGAGACGGACGCCAGACGCGACGCCGACCCCGACGACCTCTTCGGGATGAGCACCGCCTACCTCACGATGGAAGCCGACCTCGGCTACGACTCGCTCGACGTCGGCGCGCTCTGTTTCTCCGGCGTCGACTCGAGTAGCTTTCGCGACGCCGTCGACGAGGTCGAAGCGATCTTAGAGGCCGGCCGCGAGGACACCGGCACCGAGTTCGCGGTCACGAGCGACGACCACGGCTACCACTGGGTCGTCCTCGAGGACTCGAACCCGGAGGACCTGATCACGAGCATGCACTTCGCCGCGGACACGTTCATCGAACACGGCTACGGATCGCGGCTGCTTGCGGCCGTTTTCGCCTACGAAAACCTCGGCGGAACGGCCTACTGGATCTACTCCTTCCGCCGCGGTGCGTTCTACCCCTTCGCGCCCCGTTCCGGCCGGGAACGCGACTCGAGTGCGGAGTTCAAACTCGAGGCGAGCCTGGACGGCGAACTCGAGATCGAACGCGAGAAGGAGTACTGGTACCCGCTGTGGCCCAGTGAGGGCGGGACTCATCCCTGGGAGTGAGTCCGATGCGATGCTCGCATTCTGAGCAAGCCGGCAGCACCCCGGTACCAAATACTGTTGGCACCACCGATATTATGGTCCCGTTCGTACGTCGAAGTACGGCAGGAACCTACCGCCACATCATCACCAACTGCGCCATACACCAGTTGTTGCCACCTTTTCCTGCCGCCCTTTCACGACCGCTCAGCCGCGGCTCGCTCACCGCGACGTCCGACAGTTGACCGGACGCTCGTCGATCGGTGTCGCATCCATTATGTCGGACCGCTGGGTAGGCCCAGCCAGTGAGCCACTGGAACCAGTTCAAGGGAGACCCGCGACGCGCGGGGGTTCGACGCGACCTCGAGGGACCGACTCGCGTGACGGAGGGCTGGACGGCCGACCTCGCCGGACCCGTCGGATCGCCGGTACTCGACCGCGACACCGTCTTCGTGGGGACGAGCGAGGGGAACTGCTACGCCCTCGAGCGCGAGCACGGCCGCGAACGTTGGCGGTTCGAGACGACCGGTGCGACCGACGCGGCACCGGTCGTCACCCACGAGTTGCTGTATCTCGGCGCCGGCGACGTCGTCCACGCGCTCGACCCCGCGACTGGCGAGCAGGTCTGGG
Source organism: Natronorubrum amylolyticum (assembly GCF_052040145.1). NCBI lineage: Archaea > Methanobacteriati > Methanobacteriota > Halobacteria > Halobacteriales > Natrialbaceae > Natronorubrum > Natronorubrum amylolyticum. The sequence goes on along the minus strand of NZ_JBPPFW010000004.1, from coordinate 325,656 downwards.
TGACGGAGCTGTCGGGTGCGATCGAGTCCTCGCTCGCCCTCGCCGACGGCGTCCTGTACGCCGGACACGGCGCGGGCGTCTCGGCGCTCGAGGCCGACACTGGCGAAATTATCTGGAGCCACGAGACCGACGCGGCGGTCGTCGGTGCGCCGGCGGTCGACAGCGCACGGGACCGGACCAGCAAGCAGGGCTGGGGACAGGGGCCGGACGAGGGAGAGCTCGATCTGTTGTCGCTCGAGGACGCGCAAATGGCGGACGACGACGCACAACCTCACGACCAGGATCGCGTCTACGTCGGGACTGACGACGAGACGGTGCTCGCGCTCGAGGCCGAAACGGGCGAGGAGCTCTGGGATGCCCCGACCGACGGCGTGATCGTCGACGGACCGACGGTCGTCGACGAGCGGGTGTACGTCGCCGACGGGAGCGGCACGCTCGTCGCGTTGCACGCCGACAGCGGCCAGTCGTGGTTCACCTACCAGATTCAGGATTCGTTTACCTCCACGCCGACGGTCCTCCCCGAACTCGATACGACGTTCGTCGGCGCGTCGGACGGCTACCTCCACGTCACCGATACGACGTTCGGCCGGCGCAAACTCCGCGGCTGGCTGTTCGCGAAGAAGGGGGTTGCACTCGACGGCGAGGTCGCCTCGAGTCCCGTCGTCGCCGGCGACATCTGCTGCGTCGGCGACTCCACCGGCTCGCTGTACGGCGTCGATCTCTCCGACGACTGCGACCTCTGCTGGCACTTCAGTCTCGAGGGGCCGATCACGGCGACGCCCGCACTCGCCGAGAACCGGCTGTTCGTCGGCGGCGGCGATCGGCTCTACTGCCTCGAGTGGGATCCCGACGAACGGCGACCGTGACCGTCACTGGACGCTCGATCGCTCGAGTCACTCGGCCGTCTCCTGGCGCGTCTCGGTCTCGTTCGGTTCGCCTTTTCGGATAAATCTGGTGTCGTGATACCTTTTCATCCCGGCGCCGGCCGGCACTTTCACTTTCACTCTCCTGTTAACGAGGGTTTATGAGGTGTCCGGCACAAGCACGGAGTATGCCAACAGCAGATCTTGAGACACTCCCCGGCGTTGGACCGGCAACTGCAGAGAAGCTCAACGAATCTGGATTCGAGTCCTTCCAGAGTCTCGCCGTCGCTTCCCCCTCTGAACTCTCGAACACGGCCGACGTCGGCGAGTCTACGGCCGCGGACATCGTTCGCGCCGCGCGTGACGCAGCCGACATCGGCGGCTTCGAGACCGGGACCACCGTCCTGGAACGACGGAACGAAATCGGCAAACTGAGCTGGCACATCGACGAGATCGACGACCTGCTCGGTGGCGGCATCGAAACCCAGTCGATCACCGAAGTCTACGGTGAGTTCGGCTCCGGGAAATCGCAGGTCACCCACCAGATGGCCGTCAACGTCCAGCTCCCGAAGGAAGTCGGCGGACTTCACGGCTCTTGTATCTTCGTGGACAGCGAGGACACGTTCCGACCCGAGCGGATCGACGACATGGTTCGCGGGCTCCCGGACGAGGCCATCAACGCGGCACTCGAGGATCGAGAGATCGAAGGCTCGGCCGACGATAAGGACGCCGTCGACGAACTCATCGACGACGTCCTCGACAAGATCCACGTCGCGAAGGCGTTCAACTCCAACCACCAGATGCTGCTAGCCGAGAAGGCCAAGGAGTTGGCTAGCGAGCACGAGGACTCGGAGTATCCCGTCCGCCTGCTGGCGGTCGACTCCCTGACCGCGCACTTCCGCGCGGAGTACGTCGGCCGTGGCCAGCTCGCGGACCGACAGCAGAAACTCAACAAGCACCTCCACGACCTCGACAAGGTCGGAAACCTCTACAACGCCGCCGTGATCGTCACGAACCAGGTCGCCTCGAACCCCGACTCGTTCTTCGGCGACCCGACCCAGCCGATCGGTGGCAACATCCTCGGACACAAGTCCACGTTCCGGATCTACCTCCGCAAGTCCAAAGGCGACAAGCGGATCGTCAAACTGGTCGACGCGCCGAACCTCGCCGACGGCGAAGGTGTCATGCGCGTCCGGGGCGACGGACTGAAGCCGGAGTAAGCGACGTCGCTTCGGCGTCGACGGATCGCAGTTTCTACGCAACTGGTTCTACCGAGACCGCCACTGCCGCTTCGCCAGTACTGTCGACAGTGATCTCGTATCCCGCGTAAACGAAGCTTACGCGACCCGTACGCGGCCGTCCTCCGCGTGTCGGTTCGAACAACGCGTCTAACGCTTCCGGGTCGATCACGTTCCACAGCGGCGGCAGCGTCAGTGGATCGCAGTCTTCGGCCTCGCTCACGGCGTCGACGATCGTTTCGGTAACGGAGGGGGGTGCAGGTCGGCCTTCGGACAGTGAGTGGACAATCATCGAAATCCGTACGCCGTGATATAGTAAATAGCTATCTGTAATCGGTATTTGCTGGAGAATTCGAAATGCTGACAGGCTACGGATGCGTCTGGAGGCTATCAGTTATCGGTCGTTGGCTCCCGTCGTTGCGACGCGAATCAGCCCGAACGGGCGAGACGAAGATGCGACGCTATCACGTGAGAACTGGACGAATGCCGCAATCGGATTATTCAGCCGAATTCCGGCTCTTGGGACCGCGGACTCAGTCCTCGGTCGTCGTTTTCTCGACGTCGAGTTCGCCCTGATAGATCTCCGCGCCGTCCTGTGCAACCTTTTCCGCCAGTACGGCACACTTGATGCGCATCGGCGAGATGTCGACGCCGAGCATGTCGATCACGTCGTCGCGGTCCATCTCGAGTAACTCCTCGATCGTGGTGCCCGGAAGTTTCGTCGAGAGCATGCTCGCGGAGGCCTGGCTGATCGCACAGCCGTCGCCGGAGAACGCGACTCGTTCGATCGTCTCCTCGTCGTCCTCGAGGACGACGTCCATGCGAATCTCGTCGCCGCACATCGGGTTCTCGCCGATGTGCGTGAACGTCGGATCCTCGATCTCCCCGTAGTTACGGGGGTTCTTGTAGTGATCGAGGATCTGCTGTCTGTACATATCGGAGCCCAGTCCCATTGGTGTGTACGGATAGACGCGAGAGTTGTAAAAGGGTTCCGGGGCTACGGACGACATCGGTATTTCGGTCGCGAGACGGCCTGCGCGTACACGACCGACGTGAAAACGGTTGGTGGTCGATACGCCGATAGTAGCAACTGAACCGATTTACACACCGATCGCATGCGATCGGGTGTGCGTTGATCTTCAGTGGCTACGACGTGTCCTGATCGACCGGCGGGTTCCAGTAGCAGGCGTCGACGACAACGGCCGCGCCGACGACTGCAGCGACGGCCATCGCCTGGACGAGCGAAACGCTCGAGACGCTCGCCGCGACCAGTGCAACCGCGAACGCAACCGGAACGACCAGCAGCAGGATATCGTACCGGTCGGCCGCGGCGAGAACGCCGAACAGGGTCTCGAACGGGTCCCGTTTGGGACGGCCGATCGTGTTCTCGTACATCGTTCTCACCTCGGCACCGGCCAGTACGACTGACGGCCAAAAAAATTCTTCGCGGGTTTGTTATTTACACCGGGGACTGATGGCGGTCTCGAGCCAGATCGTTCTCGATCGCCCGGGGCACACCGCGTATCGCTCCCTGCTCACCGCTCGCCGGCGACTTCCGCGTCGAACTGCGCGACGTACTCGCGGACGAACGCCGCGCGTTCGTCGGCGATCCGGCTGCCGACGGTGGTGTACATGCGGTCGGGGAGGTCGAGAATCTTCTTGTGGAGGTGGTTGTACTGGGCCCTGCCGTCGGGCGTCTCGTCGTCGTCGACCGGCACACCGGGGTCGTAAATCGGCGACCCGACCTCGCCGCCGTAGGCGAACACGCGAGCGATGCCGAGCGCGCCGAGGGCGTCGAGGTTGTCCGCGTCGCTGACGATCCGCGCCTCGAGCGTCTCGGGTTCGATCGCGTTCGAATATCGATGCGCGCGAACGCAGTGCTGGACGCGCTCGATCGTCGCCGCGTCCGCACCGACGTCCTCGAGGATTCGACCCGCCTCCACGGCCCCCCACGTCGCGTGGTCGTCGATCTCGCCCTGATCTTCTCGCTCCCGTCCGATATCGTGGCAGAGGACGGCGAGACCCACGATGCGGTCGTCGATCGACGCCGGCTCCGAGTGGCGGTCGATCAGCGTCTCCGCGAGCGTCTCGACCCGCTGGACGTGGTGCCAATCGTGGGCCGGCGGGGCGTCCTCGAAGTACGGGCGGGCGCGGCTCCGGACTGTCTCGAGCATGCCGGTCGTGTTTCGACGAGGCGGGGATAAACGTACAGATCTCGAGCGGTTCCGGTCGTGCGGCACTGCGTAGTCACGACGACGAGGCAGTAGCGTCGACGCCGTACCGCAGTTCGACCAGTCCGTTGGCCGAGGACGGACGCTCGAGCAACGTCAACCCCCGTTCGATTCCACCGTCGTCGAAGAGCGAGATCCCCCGCCCGAGAAGCACCGGGACGATAGTCAGTCGAATTTCGTCGAGCAGACCCTGTCGGAGAAACGCCCGGGACAGCGCTGCGCCGCCGACGAGCCAACTGTGTTCGTATCGAGCCGTGAGCTCATCGGCCAGGTCACGAAGCTCACCAGCGAACAGTTCGACGCAATCGGTCGCGAGCGGAAGATCCCGGTGTGTGACGACGTACGTTGGTTTCTCATCGTAAGGCCACTCGCCGAACGTCAACACCTGTTCGTACGTTCGCGATCCCATCACCAGACAGTCGACCCTGCCAAAGAAGTCCTCGTAGCCCCCACCGGTGTCGTCGCTCTCATCCTGATAGCTCTCGAGCCACTCAACGCCGCCGTCTTCGGTTGCGACGAACCCGTCCAGACTGGCGGCGATGTACAGCGTGATGGTACCCTCGTCCATACCGAATACGAGGTCGACGACGCGGTTATCTCGAGCGGTCGTGTGGCCGCTTCCAGCCGCTAGATTCGGAGCGAACACGCGCCACTTCGGCGACGACTCGAGCGGTTCGACTCGTCGACCGGGACTGCCGTCTTCGACCGGTCCCGTCAGCGCTGGTCCGGAAGCTGTTTTCGCATACACGTCGCCGACGCTGGGCAGAGTTCGTCGAACTCGGTCGTCGCCCGTATCGGGGCTGGCGCGTCGGCTCGCTCGAGCTCCGCGTAGCCGAGATCCGAAAAGAAGTCGGCGGCGGTCGTCGTGAGCAGGTACAGCGTCTCGACGCCGTCGGCTCGAGCCCGCCGCTCCAGCGCGTCACAGAGCGCCGTTCCGAAGCCGTTCCCGCGGGCCGACTGCTCGACGACGACCGATCGGAGGAGCCCGTCGGTTCCGTCGGACTCGAGGCCCCCGATCCCGACCCGTTCGTCTCCGGCGTAGCCGACGTAGAACTGGGCGGGCGCGGTCCGAACGTCCGCCGACGGCAACCCGTTCGCGTCCAGCAAGGATTCGACGTAGGCGAGTTCGCGTTCGTCGGCGCGCCGGAGCGTGAGTGTCGCACCGCTCATATCGATGGCAACGATGCAACGGGACTAATAGCTTCTACGGAGCCACGTGGGGCCGTTCGTGATCGAGACTCCGGGTGTGAACGTGATCGTCCTCGAGGGTGATACTGACGAGGCCGCGACGATCGATGCCCGCTCGGACCGTCGCCCTCGATCGTCTTTTCACCCCCGTCAACCACCAGCCGCTCAGTCTCGAACGCTCGCGGATCCGAATACCGCCGGCCCGACGATGTGTCGAGTCGCGGACGTGAGTGAAAAGCTCCAGATGAAGACGATAGCGAACTGCATGAACGTCGAGACGTGTTCTCTCGGAAGCAGTATCCACACGAGTGCGGTGGCGACGCCGATACTCACGAGGGTCGCAATCGCCATGGTCACGTCGCTGCGGTCTGCGCCGATTTGGACCCCCTCCAGGCAAATGCTGAGTACGATTCCGGTGACGACTCCGCTTCCGACCGCGACCGCTATCGCTTCGTTTGAGACGATTTCTCGAGCGGGTGTCGGCAGTAGCAAGACGGGTGTCAGTACGATGGCGAACAACAGCCCCCGGATGGCGATCACCCGCTCGTTCGTTCCGTGATAGATGTCAGAGAGGGTTAATTCAACCATGATGAACTTTTGTCCTCGCTGCCATATAACGTTATATTTCGTTCGCTCGGCGAGACGCTCCTCGCGCGTCAGCGAAAGCATTGACGCGCCCGGCGAGAGCGACGCTCTCGCTGGCCTTCGCTCGTTCACTTCGTTCACTCACGAAGACGTCGTCTAACGCGGTTCTCCTCGCGGGCAGCGTTCGCCTACGCGAACAGCTGCCGCGCGTCGTCTAACGCCGCAACCATCTTGTCGACCTCCTCCCGCGTATTGTAGACGTAAAAGGACGCTCGAGTCGACGCCGCCACACCAAGCTTGTCGTGCAGCGGCTGCGTACAATGGTCGCCGGCCCGGACCGCGACCGTGTGGTCGTTCATGATCGAGGCGAGGTCGTGGGCGTGGACGCCCTCGATGTTGAAGCTGACCAGCCCGCCGCGGTCGGGGCCGCCCTCGGGGCCGTAGATCTCGACGTCGCCTTCTGCCTCGAGTTGGTCGTAGGCGTAGGCGGCGAGCTCCTCCTCGTGGGCCCGAATTCGTTCCATCCCGATCTCCTCGAGCCAGTCGATCGCCGCGTGGAGGCCGACGGCTTCGGCGATCGGCGGCGTGCCGGGTTCGAACTTCCAGGGGAGGTCGCCCCAGGTGGAGTCCTCGAAGGTGACCTTCCGGATCATGCCGCCGCCGTAGAGGTAGGGCTGGAGCTCCTCGAGCAACTCCTGCTTGCCGTAGAGGACGCCGATGCCGGTGGGGCCGGCCATCTTGTGGCCCGAGAAGGCGTAGAAGTCGGCGTCGATCTCCTCGACGTCGACGGGACGGTTCGGGACCGCTTGGGCGCCGTCGATAAAGGAGAGGGCCCCGTGGTCGTGGGCGAGATCGGTGAGTTCGGAGACGGGGTTGACCGTGCCCAGCGTGTTCGAGACGTGGACGGCTGAGACGATGGCCGCGTCGTCGTCGATCAGTTCGCGAGCGTGGTCCATATCGAGGCGACCGGTGTCGTCGACACGGATGTACTCGACGTCGGCTCCGGTTTGGTGGGCGATCTGTTGCCAGGTGACCAGCGAGGCGTGGTGTTCCATCTCCGTCAGCACGACCCGGTCGCCGGGCCCGAGTTCGTTCAGTCCCCACGAGTAGGCGAGCAGGTTCTCGCTCTCGGTCGTGTTCTTGGTGAAGATGATCTCTTCGCGGCCGTCGGCGTTGATAAACTCCGCGACGCGGTCGTGGGCCTCCTCGTAGCAAATCGAGGCCTCCTGGCTGAGGTGGTGGATCCCCCGGTGGACGTTGGCGTTGGACTCTCGGTAGTAGTCGCTCATCGCGTCGACGACCGCGTCGGGGGTCTGGGTCGTCGCCGCGTTGTCGAGGTAGACGACCTGCTGGCCGTCGAACTCCCGCTCGAGGATGGGGAACTCCTCGCGGATGGCCTCGACGTCGAGCGCCTCGAGATTCTGCTGACTCATTGGCTGCTAGCAGGAACCCCAGACAAAACACTCCTTCGGTCCGGCGGCACGCGTATCGGTCGAACCGGGTTCGTACGAATCCGTCTCGCCGGGTCTGGGCTGTTCGCACGCAGCCCTCTCACTTCGAATCTGGACCGTTGGCATTCGACGAGTTCATCGGAGATCACGGGAGAGACGAGTGCTTACGGAGTCGACAAACGGAGGGAGCGACGAGACCGAAAGAGGGGGAAACAGGGCGGATGGTTGGTGGGTGGGTGCCTCGGCAGGGAACGTGGGCTGGTTGGTCAGGGAGTCCAGTATCGGTGCCCCGCCAATTGCACTGTCCCCTGGCGACCGACATATCAGTGCTTCCAAACCATGTTGGTACGTGAGAGATAGCCGTAGTGACCTGTCCGGGAGCGTCGCACTCCTAACGGATCGCCGCGTGTTCTCCCCCTGAAATCGTGCCCCCGTAATTAAATACTCGTCCTGTGTGTTCTCCAACAAATGGCTGCGATCGAAACGATCGGACTAACGAAGGAGTACGGCGAGCTTACCGCCGTCGACGACCTCGATCTCACGATCGAGGAGGGCGAGGTGTTCGGGTTTTTAGGGCCGAACGGCGCGGGCAAGTCGACGACGATCAACATGCTGCTCGATTTCACCCGTCCGAGTTCGGGGTCGGCGACGGTGCTCGGCTACGACGCACAAGACGAATCCGACGCGATCAGTCCTCGCGTCGGCGTCCTCCCGGAGGGGTTCGACATCTATCCCCGCCTCACGGGACGTCGACACATCGAGTTCGCGATCGAGACGAAAGACGCCGCCGACGATCCCGACGAAGTTCTCGAGCGCGTGGGACTCTCGGCCGACGACGCCGTGCGTCCCGCCGGCGACTACTCGAAGGGAATGCGCCAGCGGCTCGCGACCGGGATGGCGCTGGTCGGCGATCCCGACCTGCTCATCATGGACGAACCCTCGAGCGGGCTCGACCCCCACGGCATCCGCGAGATGCAAGAACTCGTCCGTTCCGAGGCCGAGACGGGAACGACCGTCTTCTTCTCGAGTCATATTCTGGAACACGTCGAGGCCGTCTGTGACCGGATCGGCGTGTTGAACGAGGGCGAACTCGTCGCCGTCGACACCATCGAGGGGCTCCGCGAGTCGTTCGGCGGCGGCGGGACGATGGAACTGGTGCTCGCCGATTCCGCCGACGCGTTCCGCGACGCCGTCACCGCCGTGGACGGAATCGCGGACGTCACCGCCTCGGGCCGCACGCTCGAGTGTTCGATCACCGATCCGGCGGCGAAAGCCGGCGCCGTGATCGCACTCGACGACGCTGGGACGACGGTTCGTGATGTGCGGATCGAGGACGTCTCGCTCGAGTCGCTGTTCACGACGCTGACGAACGGCGGCGGCGAAACTGAGGGTCGGAGCGCCGACGAAACGGAGGGTCCTGCGGCCGCGGCGCCGGAGGTGGCCGAATGACCCAACACATCACCACCGTCGCGCGAAAGGAGTTCGAAGACGCCGGCCGCTCGAAACTGCTCTGGGCGCTGATCGGCCTGCTCGTCGGCCTCGTCACTATCGGCTACGTCGCGATCTGGTACACAGCGGACGACGTCACGGCGGCCGAAGTGCTCGGCTTCATCGCGCTCCCGCTGCAGACGATCATCCCGATCGCGGCGCTCATCGTCGGCTACATGGCCGTCGTCGGAGAGCGTCGGTCGGGCAGCATCAAACTCCTGCTCGGCTTGCCGCCCAACCGAACCGATATCGTCTTCGGGAAACTGCTCGGCCGGATGGCGGTCGTCGCGACGGCCGTCTTCCTCGCGTTCGTCGTCGCGCTGGTCTTAGGCGCGGTGCTGTTCGGTTCGATTCCGTTCCTCGACTGGCTCGCGTTCGGCGCCATCTCGATTCTGTTCGGCGTGTCGTTCGCCGGGCTGGCCGTCGGCGTCTCCGCCGGCGTCTCGACGCGGGGGAAGTCGATGGCGATCGTCGTCGGGCTCTACATGCTCGTCCTCGCGCTGTGGGAACTCGTCACGGCCGGCCCGTACTACCTCATCTACGGCGAAGGGCCGCCCGTCGAGGCCGAGGCGTGGTACCTGTTCGTCGACCAGTTCAATCCGATCACCACCTACACCACGCTGGTCGGCAACGTCGTCGAGGGCGAGGTCTTCCCCTTCATGTTCCAGTACGGACTCGAGGACTTCGAGGCGTCCGGCATGACGCCCGCCGAACGGTACGCGGGCGACGCGCCGTTTTACCTCCAGGACTGGTTCGGCCTCGTCGTCCTGCTGTGCTGGCTGATCGTGCCCGTCGCGATCGGCTACTATCGGTTCCAGAAAACGGATCTGTAGGTCCCCGCTGGGAGCCGACGTGCTTACATTCGCAGCAACTGCGCGTGCAGCGTCGACCCCACCTCGAGGACGTTCGCCTCGTCGACGAACCCCTCCGCGATGGCGAGTTCGACGGCCTCTCGACCGACGATGTTGGCGACGTCCGCTCGAGCGAGGCTGTCGACGACGGCCCCCTCGTCGACCCCGTCGCCGCCGTAGAACTCCTCCGTGACGGTCAACGAGATCTCGTCGGTTTCGAACGTCTCGCCGAGGACGTCCTCGTCGCAGACGGCGACCAACAGCCCCTCCGGCGTCTGTCGTTCGTTGACGATCATGCGTTACTCGAGCCGCCACTCCTCGTCGTCTCGCTCTGACGCGCGGCCGGGGTCGGTGATGTCGGTCCCGTCCCGACGACCCTGCTCTCCCGGCCGTCCGTCCGGGACGCCCGCCGAATCGGGGGTGTGGCCCTGGGTTTCTCTGCGTTCGTCGACCATCTCCTGTTCGGCGCGCTCGAGCATCTCGTTGGCCTCTTCGGCGATCTCCTCGGCCTCGTCGTACTCGCCCAGATCCTCGAGGATCTCGGCCTTCTCCTCGAGCACTTTCGCGTTGCGCAGGCCCAGTCGGATCGCGTTGTCGATGCAGTGAAGCGCCTCCTCGGCCAGCCCGCGCTCCGAGAGGAAGAAGGCGCGGTTGAACCAGCCCTCGGCGAAGCGCTCGTCGACTTCGACGGCGCGCTCGGCGTGCTCTAAGGCCTGTGCCGTCTCGCCGAACTCCCAGAGCGCGTAGGCGAGGTTCGTCTCGGCGGTCGCGGCGTGCTCGCTCTCCCCGTCGATCCGGAGCGCCTCTTGGTGGGCACCGATGGCTTCGTCGTACTCCTCGAGTTCGGCGTGGGCGACGCCCTTGTTGACCCAGGCTTCCTGGGTCGTGCGGTCGTCGTCGGCGAACTGAGCGGCCCGCTCGAAGGCGTCGGTCGCCTGCTCGTAGCGGTTGATCTGCATGTAGTTCAGCCCGACGTCGAGCAACTCGTCCGCGTCGACGTCGTCGCTGCCGATGTTGTGTTTATCGAGCGTGTCGGTGACGACCCGCGAGTCCACGGGGTCGACCTTCGAGGGGTCGACGCCCAGCTCCGGCGGGTCCAGATCGAACTCGTCGTAGGCGTCGCTGAACCCCTCTCCCTCGGAGAAGCGGTGATCTCGATCGTCGTCGCCCTCTCGGTCAGTCATTGCCGTAGCTGTGGCGGCGACGACTGTTAAGGGCTGCGACACGGCTACCGATCGACTCGCACCGTCGGTCGAGACGCCGGCTCAGAGCCGCTTGCTGAGACGCCTGGTCGCCGTCCGGATCGACTGCGTCGCCGCCGCGGGATGGGGGAGACCGAGTCGATATCGAATCCGGTCCTGGCGTTTGAACGGCTCGAACACCGCCGGTTCCTCGAGCTCCCAGCGCTGCGGTCGCGACCCTCGATACCGGGCCCGATCGAGGATCGCACTCGCCGCGCGACGCCCGGCTTCGTCGGCCGACTCCATCGAGGCGAGATCGGCGTTCGTTCGCACGTAGTCGCCGGCCAGCGTGAGGTTCCGGACGGCCGTGTCCGCCGGCGGCCGGTTCCGGAGCGAGCCGACGGTGTTGATCAACAGCGGGGATCGGTTCTCGACGCCGTCGTCCGTCTCGACGATCGCCGGATCGAGGAACCAGTCGACCAGTATCTCGTCCGTGAGTCGCGTCCCGGGGCCGGCCAGGTGATCGTCCGACGCGTTCAGGTGCGCTTTCAGCTGCGCCCAGATCTCCTCGGCGATCTCCTCACGCGTGCACGCTCTGGCCGGCTTCTCGTGGACGATTCCGGGCGTCTCCCAGTCGGAGGCGATCACCGAGAGAACGCCCTCGACCGCGTCGGGCCCCCGACGTTCGAGATCGTAGTCGGTCCAGAACTGTCGCTGGGAGATCGACGTCAGCGCCCAGGGAGCGTCGGCGTACACCTGGTGGCCTCGCGTCAGTTCGACGTCCTCGCGCAGATAGAACTGGATGCCGTTCATCCAGGCCGTCTCGAGTCGCCCGATACGGCCCAGTTCCGGCGCGGCCCGGCGCAGTTCCGGCGTGACGAAGTTCGGTGCGACGTCGACCGGGACGGCCAGGACGTACTCGTCGGCCGTGACCGTCCGGCCGTCGGCCATCGCGACGCCGGTGATTCGCCGCCCGTCGAACTCGAGGCCGCGTGCCGGCGCGTTTCGCTGCAGGTCGACGCCGAGCGTCTCGAGGTACCGAACCCACGGGTCGATCCAGGCCACGTTCGTCGGCGCGTTCAGGATGCGCTCGGTCGGCCGGCTCGCGTCGAGCTGTCCGAACAGGAGCTGGAGGTAGATCGTCCCGATCGTCCTGGCGCTGCCGACCTCCGGGCGGAGCGCCACCAGCGACTGCGTCGCGTACGCGAGTCGGTCGCGAAACTCCTGGGAGCGGTTTTCGGCGTCGATGAACGTCCACCAGGAGACGTCGTCGAGTTCGCCCTCGCGCCGATCGTCACAGGCGGTCAGCAGGTAGAGCAGTCGCTCGAGCAGGAAGCGAACGTCGTCGGCGGGGAGGTCCTCGACGAACGCTGGGCGCAGCGCCTCGAGCCACTCGCGAAGTGAGTCGGGGGCGGTGGTGGACGCGATTCGGTCCGCGTCGTCGACCCCCGCGATAAGCGTTGCTTCGGTCCCGACGAGGTTGTCAGCGACGGTTCCGTTGCCGTCGGGGATCCGCTCCATTGTATCGACGACGTGGCGATAGAACGCCGGGAAGAATCGAAAGCCGTGCTCGCCGTGGAGCGGCGCCGGACCGTCCGCGATCGGCATCGATCGGGCCTTCCCGCCGAATCGGTCGTTCGCCTCGAGGACGGTCACGTCGAACCCGCGCTCGGCGAGTTCGTGGGCCGCCGTGAGTCCCCCGATTCCGCCACCGACGACGGCGATTGCTGTCATTGCTCCTCGTACGGTTCCCACGGAAATAGTCCGCGTCCCTAACAACGTCAGTCGGCGACGATACGGTCTCGAGCGTCGTCGTGACTCGGCCAAGCTTCAATACTTGGACGGTCGAACGCTCCCGTGAGCATGCGACTCTTCGTCAGCGTCGACCTGCCCGACGACCTCGCGGAACCGGTCGCCGATCTGCAGGCCGAGTTCGCCGACGCGAGCGGCCTGAATTTCACGGACCCCGAACAGGCCCACCTCACGATGAAGTTCCTCGGCGAGGTCGACGAGGATCGACTGCCGCCGCTCCGAGGAGAACTCGAGGCCGCCGTCGACGACGCCGACGTCGAACCCTTTATCGCCCGATTCGGCGGGCTGGGGGTCTTCCCGAGTCTCGACTACATCAGCGTCGTCTGGCTCGGCGTCGAACGCGGTGGTGCGGAACTGACCCGGCTGCACGAGGCGATCGAGGCGCGAACGACCGCGATAGGGTTCGAGCCGGAGTCCCACGAGTTCACGCCCCACGTCACGCTCGCGCGGATGGAACACGCAGGCGGGAAGGACCTCGTTCAGGAACTGGTTCGGGAGCGCGATCCGACGGTCGGCGAAATGACGGTCGAGGAGGTCCGGCTGACCGAGAGCACCCTCACCGACGAGGGGCCGGTGTACTCGACGCTCGAGTCGTTCCCGCTCGAGTAGCCCCGCTCGTCCGACTCGAGTAGCACCGGTCGCCTGATTGGAGACCATCGCCACCCTCTCGAACGTGTCGCGTATCGACGACCTACGCCCGGCTAGGCCGTTCGTACCCCGATCCGGCTGAACAATGCAAGACCGTCGCTCATAACACCGACCGGTGTAGCGATCCGTAGACGATGGTGGCTCCCTCCGCTGGTGATCGGCCCTGACTCCGTCACCCCCCTCGTCCGCGCGACTCTCCGCGAGCGCGGACGGCCGACTCGTCTCGAGACGGGAGCTACTGGTCTCGCTCGGCGGGGCGGCTGCCGTCTCGAGGGTCCGTGGCGACTCGCCGAGCGGACTCGCCAGCGATGACGCTGCGCCGCTGCACGTCCGCGTCTATCCCCGACCGGTGCCGCTGTGGGCCTGGACCCGCTACGGCTTCGACGGCGTTCGAGCGGACTGGCCGCCGCCGTTCCGGGACGCGCTCTCGGCCATCGAGGCCGCGTTCGGAGCGATACTCGCGTACGCCCACGAGCGCTCGCGGCTCGAGGGACTCGAGGTGACCGTCGAGCGCGGCGACCTCGTTCGGCTGCCGCTTCCGTCGGTCGCCGATCCGTCCGAGGCGGTGGTTCCCTCGCTCGAGACGGTGCTTGACGGTTTTCGGGCGCGACTCGACGAGCGCGACGCGCTGACGGGATCGACCTGTCACGCCCTGCTGTGTTGGGCACCGCTGAATCACCGCGTGGGTTACGGCGGAACGCTCTCCCCGAACGCGTGGACCGGCAACGTGACGGGCCAGCCGACCGACACCGGCGACTCCCTGACCGTCGCGAACCTCGGTGCGACCGAGCTCTGGGACTCGCGGGCGGTCACGCGAAACATGGCGATCCACGAGGTCCTGCATACGTTCCTCGACACCGACGTCGTCGAGGCGGTCGGCGACTCGAGTTGCGATCACGACCTCGGAACCGCGGTGCGCGTCGACGACGAGACGATGCGAGTCTCCCCGATGGCGACCGCCTACGCCGGGCCGGACGAGATCGGCGGCGGCACCAGATTCCACGGCACCGGCTGTCACGACCACGACGAATTCCACCGCCACGACGGTCTCGAGGGCGTCGAGAACTGGACGTATACGACCGAACTCAGCGAGGCGACGCTCGAGGCCGTGACGCGCTATCTCGAGACCAATATCGACCGATAACCGGGCCGAACGCCCCGCTTCGCACTCGTCTCCAAGATGGACAAGATTTTATGCCAGCGTAGGCTACCTGTGGCTACTATGGGTAAGAAAACGAAGGGCAAGAAAAAGCGTCTTGCCAAACTCGAGAACCAGAACAGCCGTGTTCCGGCCTGGGTCATGATGAAGACCGACATGGAAGTCCAGCGCAACCCGAAGCGACGCAACTGGCGGCGTAACGACACTGACGAGTAACGATGAGTGCAAGTGATTTCGAGGAACGCGTCGTTACCGTTCCGCTGCGCGACGTCAAGAAGGGCGCCAACCACGAGGCCGCCGACTACGCGATGCGACTCGTTCGCGAACACCTCGCGAAACACTTCGCGGTCGACGAAGAGGCCATCCGACTGGACCCCTCGATCAACGAGGAGATCTGGTCGAACGGCCGTTCCAACCCGCCGCGAAAGCTCCGCGTCCGCGCGGCCCGCTTCGACGAAGAGGGTGAGGCCGTCGTCGAGGCCGAGGTCGCCGAGTAAATTTGCAACGACTCGCCTTCGTCGGGTCGGCGTACGTCGGGGTCTTCGCCCGGGCGACCGACTCGTGCGTGCTCGTTCGCCCGGACGTCGATGACGACGTCGTCGCCGATCTGACCGACGAACTCGAGGTGCCTGCAATTCCCACCACCGTGGGGGGCTCCTCGACGGTCGGCGCGCTAGCGATGGGTAACGAGAACGGTCTCCTCGTCAGTTCGCGCATCCTCGAGTACGAACGCGAACGGCTCGAGGAGGAGGTCGATCTCCCCGTCGCGGAACTGCCGGGGAACATCAACGCTGCAGGGAACGTCGTGCTGGCAAACGACTACGGCGCGTACGTCCACCCCGACCTCCCGCGGGAAACGGTCCAGATCGTCAAAGACACCCTCGAGGTGCCCGTTGAACGCGGCGACCTTGCAGGCGTTCGCACCGTCGGGACCGCCGCGGTCACGACGAACAAGGGGGTGCTCTGTCACCCGAAATCGACCGACGAGGAACTGGACACGCTCGAGGAGGTCCTCGACGTCCGGGCCGACGTCGGCACCGTCAACTACGGCGCGCCGCTGCTCGGATCGGGGCTGCTCGCCAACGAGTCCGGCTACGTCGTCGGACAGGATACGACCGGGCCCGAACTCGGCCGGATCGAGGACGCGCTGGGCTATCTGGAGTAGCGTTCTCGTACGAACTGCGTTTTCACTCTTCGCGGTCGTTCACTCGAGACGACCGCCGCTACATTCCGAATCGCTAACACTATATTCTGCGAAGCGAAGAACCGATCCACGATGACTCGTCGTCGGTCAGCCCAGCGATTTCTCGTCGGCTCTGACGTCTCGGAGCCGGTTTTAGTGCTGTTACTCACGCCGGCCCTGTTTCTGCTCGGCTTCGGGTGGCCGATCGTGGTGGACGTGGTGATCCCGAACGGGGGACAGACCGTTTGGGTGGTCCTGTCAGCTGCTCCACCCCTGTTCGGCACGCTCGCCGCAACCGGTATCACTGCCTATCGCGGTCAGGGAGTGTCTGTCGGGTGGCTCCTGGGAGTTGCGTTCTGCTGTGGCTTGCTGTTCTTGTTCATGACGGGGGACTATACACTAGATACGACCGAACGACTGGTAGCGGCGGTCGCGCTCTCGCTCGCGGTGACGGTCCCGCTCGGTGCAATCGGTGCCGTCGTGGGATACGCAACGAGACGCCTCTCGACGAAAATTGGTCCCTGACGGGTCGATACGTTCGCGACTCGAGTTCGACCGATCAGTCGTCGTTCGACTGCGGTTCGAACCGATGCCGAACGATTTCGCTGTCGTCGTCCCACTCGAAGTTCTCGTGCGCGCGCTCGAGCAGGTTGCGATAGGCCTCGAGATCGTCCATCCCTTCGGCTTGTGCGTCTTCATCGGTCAGATCCCCGAGCGTTCGTTCGGTGATATCGGTCACCTCGAACGCGATGTCCTCGATCGTGAACGTATCGCCCGCCTCGGCGTACTGGTGGCCGCGGTGGATCTGGGTCACGTCGCCCTCGAGGGCCTGCGTTTGCATCCGTTCGCTGGGCAGTAGCTCGCCGGGATCGAGTTCGCTCATGTGGCTTCGTTCGGCGGCCGCGGTAAAACCGTTTGGCACCGCTCGTGCGGCCGTATCATCGTGTTGCTTTATCGGGAATATTTATATTGGGTGCCGGACACGATCCGCGTATGGTCCTCCAATCAGTGTTCGCCCGGTTTCGCACCGGGTTTCAGATTGCGAAGGCGTCGTTCGGCGTGCTCAGACGCGAGAAGTGGTTGCTCGTGTTTCCCCTACTGTACGGTCTCACTTGGACGGCGGGACTGGCCCTCCTCCTCGCCGGACTGTTCGTCGCCTTGATCGGCGTCGGGTTCGGGTTGGATGCCGTAGACCAGATCGCGTCGGTCTCGGACGGCACGGTCGACGGCGTCGCACAAGTTGCGATGATCGCACTCTCCTTCCTCGTGATGTTCGTCGCGACGGCCGTCGCGACCTTTTTCAGCGCCGCGTTGGTCCACTCGGTCGGGAGCCTGTTTCACGACGAGTCGACGAGCCTCCGGGCCGGGTTCGCCGGTGCCTGGGAATCCAGGCGGACGATCCTTGCGTGGGGCGTCGTCGGTGCGGTCGTCGGCCTGATCTTCCAGGCCCTCGAGAGTCAGGATGGCTGGGGCGCTCAGATCGTCAGGGCGATCGCCGGCGCGGCGTGGTTCATGATGACGTTCTTCATCGTCCCCGTCATCGTCTTTCAGGGCGGCGGCGTCCGGGACTCGTTGCGCGACAGCGTTAGCCTGTTCCGCGAGACTTGGGGCGAAGCCGGCGGGGTCAGTCTCGGCGTCGGACTCGTGACGGTGACGCTCGGCGCGCTCGTCGTCGCTGTCGGAATCGGCGCGCCGCTGTTGCTGGTCGCGAACCCGGGCTCGGTGCTCGTCTACACGGTCGTCCCGACCGTACTGTTGCTCGGTGCGCTCGCCGTCGTCCACATCGCCGCGACGGCCATCGCGAAGACTGCGCTCTACCAGTACGCAACCGACGGCGAACTGCCGCCGGAGTTCGAGGGGATCGATCCCGACGCGATCGTGAAGCGAAAACGCGACTCGAGCGAACTGACCGGCGCGAGTTCGGGACAACGGCCCGGACAGATCTGAACGACGCCGCGTATTCCGGTTCCGTCGGCCGGTCGCTGACTCCGACGGAAGGGAAGATTCTTCCGACTGCCTGCCGGAGTGGTAGCCATGAGTCAATTTACGGTCACCGGTCGGTTCAAGAACCGCGACGGATTCGCGGAGTTCGAAACAACGATCGACGCGCAGAACGAGAACGTCGCACGGGAGCACGCACTCTCCCAGCTCGGGAGCCAGCACCGACTCAAGCGGACCGAGATCGATCTCGAGGAGGTCGTCGAACAATGAGTCAGCAGCAACTTCAGCAGCTCTCCCAAGAGCTCCAGGAGATCGAACAGGAGATCGAAGCGCTCGAGGAGAGCGTCGAAGCGATCCAGCAGCAGAAGACCGAAGCCGACGAAGCGATCGAAGCCCTCGAGAGCCTCGAGACGGATTCGACGGTGCAGGTGCCGATCGGCGGCGGCGCGTACCTCCGTGCGAACATCCAGGACATCGACGAAGTGATCGTCGAACTGGGCGCGGACTACGCGGCCGAGTTCGAACAGGACGGTGCCATCGACGCCCTCGAGAACAAGCAGGAGAACCTCGACGACCGCATCGACGAGGTCAACTCGGAGATCGCCGAACTCGAGTCCGAGAGCAGCGAACTCGAGCAGCAGGCCCAGCAGATCCAACAGCAGGCGATGCAACAGCAGATGCAGCAGATGCAGGGCCAGCAGGGCCAGGGCCCCGACGAATAACGTCGGCACACCATCCGTACTATGTTCGACAACCTGAAGAAGAAACTCGGGAGCTTCCGCAAAGACGCCGAAGAGGCCGCCGAAGAGAACGTCGAGGAGGTCGACGAAGACGAACTCGAGGCGGCCGATACTGCTGAAGCCGAGAGCGCTGCGGCCGAACCCGCCGAAGCCGAGAGCGCTGCGGCCGAACCCGCCGAAGCCGAGAGCGCCGCGTCCGAATCTGCCGAAGCCGAGAGCACCGAGTCGGCACTCGAGGACGACGAACTCGGGGATATTGCCCCTTCGGAAGCCGAAACCGAGCCGTCCGAAGCCGAGGCTGATACTGACGACGCGACGCTCGAGACGGAGACGGCGGAAGCCCCAGATACTACCGACGAGACGGTCGACGACGTCGCCGAACCTGACGACTCTGATCGCGAACTCGAGGCAGAGACCGAACCGCCGACCGAGTCGGCGGTCGACGGCGCCGAGTCGGACTCTGCTTCGACCGCCGAAACGAGCGATATTCGGGAATCGTCCGAATCGTCTGAATCGGTCGAGTCGTGGGTGACGCAACCGGTTCCGGACGCCGACGAGTCGTCCGACGGCGATTTCGCGGGCGACACCGAGCGGGATTCGGTAGCGATCGACGCGAGCGTCGCCACAGACGCGGACGACGCAGCTGCAGCCGACGACACCGACCCCGAGGACGACTCCACCGGGTTCGGTAACAAGGCTCGTTCGCTCGTCAAGGGGAAGTTCGTCATCGAGGAGGAAGACCTCGAGGGCCCGTTACACGAACTCGAGATGGCGTTGCTCTCGAGCGACGTGGAGATGGGCGTCGCCGAGGAAATCCTCGACAACATCCGCGACGAACTGGTCGGCGAGACGCGGACGTTTACGACCTCGACCGGCGACGTCGTCGAGGAGGCGCTGAGCGACGCGATCTACGACGTGATCAGCGTCGGACAGTTCGACTTCGACGAGCGGATCGCCGTCGAGGACAAACCCGTGACGCTCGTCTTCACCGGCGTCAACGGCGTCGGAAAGACGACTTCGATCGCCAAACTCAGCCGGTACTTCGAGGAGCGTGGCTACTCGACCGTGATGGCCAACGGCGACACCTACCGCGCCGGGGCCAACGAACAGATCCAGGAGCACGCCGACGCGCTCGACACGAAACTCATCAGTCACCAGCAGGGCGGCGACCCCGCCGCGGTGCTGTACGACGCCGTCGAGTACGCCGAGGCGAACGATATCGACATCGTGCTGGGCGATACGGCGGGTCGACTCCACACCGACGAAGGGCTGATGGATCAACTCGAGAAGATCGGTCGCGTCGTCGATCCGGACATGACGCTGTTCGTCGACGAAGCCGTGGCCGGTCAGGACGCGGTCAACCGCGCCCGTGAGTTCAACGAGGCCGCCGAAATCGACGGCGCGATCCTGACGAAGGCGGACGCCGACTCCAACGGCGGGGCGGCGATTTCGATCGCGCAGGTCACCGGGAAACCGATTTTGTTCCTCGGCGTCGGACAGGGGTACGACCACCTCGAGCGGTTCGATCCCGACGAGATGATCGATCGACTGCTCGGCGACGAGGCGTAGCCGCCGTCGATCCGATCCGTTTTTCGGCGAAGTTCGCTACGAGCGATCTCGGCGACGCCCGTTGGCGCTCCGAACCCACGTTCGAAACCCGGAGCACGCAATACGAAACATACATATAATGTATTGCTGACATCTATGTATGCGCACACCCCGGTCCCGGCGTGCCCTCCTCTCGGCGGTGCTGCCGTTCTCGATGGCGTTCGCCGGCTGCTTCGAGGAGCAACTCACGAGCGCAGACGACCCCGAGTCGGCGTTCATCTCCGAGAACGAGTACGACTGCGCCGATATCGACCGTCCTGAGCCCGACGATCCAGTTCACAGCCACGGCCTCGAGTCGATGGCGTATCCGTCGCCCTCGGATCCGTTGACTGACGCCGAAGCGTTCGCTCGCGAGTTCGAGGAAGCGTATCGGCACAACAGCTTTCTCGAAGAGTACGGATCGGCGACGCGAGTTGTCAGCTTCTCGGTTAGGGACAGCGAACTGGAACGGATCGAGTCAAATCTGGAGTCGGAGTCCGGGATGGAGGCCGTACTGGTCTCGATCGTCTACGATCTCTCGACGGAGACCCAGCGGGGGACGCCGACGAACGAGCGCGGCTCTCGCGTCTCCTACTATGTCGACGAACACGTCGCACTCCGCTCGCGGTATCAGCACGGAATCGCGAGCGAACCCGATCCGTTCGACCCCGACCCTCGAGACGCAGGTACTGCCGTCGTCTGTTTCGACTGATCGGACTCGTTTCGCGATCTCGTATCGAGGTATCGGTAGATGTGATAATAATCGGTCGCCAGGTCAACATGTCTTGATCACTGCGCTCACTTATCGGAGATTATTGCCGGAATAGGTGACGACTCTTGCTGTGGGCGTTCGTGGCCGACCGGTTCCCGTCCTCACGGCACTGAATCCCGTTCTGACCGGCTTCACGTGTCGCTCGAACGAGGCAATAGTTGCTGGTGAAAACGACCGTCGTCATGATTCGCCCCATTACGGGCTGGTATAGGGTTTGCGTGAGACTACCCGGCAAACGATGGTCTTTCACTACAGTGTGACCTCGCTGCTGGCCGCTCTCTCCCGCCAGCGGTGGTACACATGAATCACAAAAACGCGAGCGTTTTCGAACTCACACGAACCACCGAAACGGCTTCGCCGTCTCGCACTTCGCTTCACTTCGTTCAGCGAAACACGAGGTGGTTCGCGTGAATACGACGGAGCAGTACAAGCAGAACAAGCACCCACTCGACGTGATCGACGACGTCTACGACTACGCCGACGACGAACTCTCGTTCGAGGAAATCGAGGAGCGCGCCGGCGGCGGCGAGTGGGAGCGCCTGAAGTGGGCCGGCATGTACGCCCAGAAACAGGAGGGCTACTTCATGATCCGAACCAAGGTGCCGGGCGGGAAGCTCACGCCCGAACAGGCCGAGGTTATCGGCGAAGTGACCGACGACCTCGCCGTCGCACCCGAAGAGTACGGCGGTGCGGAGCAGAACGAACTCTGGGGCGACGCCTACCTCGACATTACGACCCGACAGGACATCCAGAAACACTGGATCCGCGTCGAGGACGTCCCGGAGATGTGGAACCGCTACGACGAGGTCGGCCTGACGACGGTCCAGGGCTGTGGTGACTCCGCCCGGAACGTGCTCGGCTGTCCGGCGGCCGGGATCAGCGACCACGAGTGTTTCAACGCCCAGCCGGTCATCGAGGCCGTCTCGGACTTCTTTACGAACAACCGCGAGTACGCGAATCTCCCGCGGAAGTTCAAGATGACCATCACGGGCTGTGCCCACGACTGCGCGCAGTCCCAGATCAACGATATCGGCCTCGTTCCCGCGAAGAAGGAGCTCGAGGGCGAGCACTACTACGGCTTCCACGCTCGCGTCGGCGGCGGCCTCTCCGACGGCCCGCGGATGGGCTCGGAGCTCGACGTCTTCATCCCCCCGGAAGACGCCGTGGAGTTCTGCCGCGCCGTCGCCCAGACGTTCAAGGAGATCGGCGACCGCAACAATCGCGGCGTCTGCCGCATGCGCTATCTCGTCGAACAATTGGGTCCCGCGAAGTTCGAGGAGGCCATCCGCGACCGAACGGCCATCGACTTCCCGACCGGCGGGGAGAATCTGACCGTCGGCTATCAGGGCGACCACGTCGGCGTCCACGACCAGAAGCAGGACGGCCTGCAGTACGTCGGTTTCAACGTCGTCGCCGGTCGGATGGGCGGCGACGAGTTCGCCGAGGCCGCCCGTGCGGCGAAGAAGTATGGCACCGAGGACGCCTCAGTTCGCCTCGCGACCGACCAGAACTTCCTTATCACGCACATTCCCGAAGAGAACGTCGAGGACCTCCTCGCGGAGCCGTTCGCCGCGGACTACCAGCCGAATCCCGGCGCCTTCTCCCGCGGTGCCGTCGGCTGTACCGGCAGCGAGTTCTGTAACTACGCGATCATCGAGACGAAAAAGCGGACCAAGCGCTGGGCCCGCGAACTCGACGAACGCATCAATGTTCCCGACGACATCGAGGCTATCCGGATGCACATGTCCGGCTGTTCGGCCTCCTGTGCCCAGCCACAGATCGCGGACATCGGCTTCCGCGGCGAGACAGTCAAGCTGGACGAAGATGGTGAGTCCGACATCGTCGAGGGGATGGACTTCGGTCTCGGCGGCTCGCTCGGCGCGGACAACGAGTTCTTAGATTGGATCGAGAACGCCGTCCCAGCCGATTCGGTGATTCCGGCCTTAGAGCAGTTGTTCGACGCCTACAACGACGACCGACACGACGGCGAGCAGTTCTACGAGTGGTGTCGCCGCGTCGACAACGGGGAGCTTCGGACGATCATGCAAGGGGCCGAGGCCCCAGTTGCTGGAGGTGTCGCTCATGGGGACTGACAATGAGAACGAGCGAAGCGAGTTCTCAGAGACGCGAGCGGGAGCAGCGGGGACCGAGCGGAGCGAGGACCCCGACGATGCGAGCGGTGAAACCGCGAGCGAGACGCGACACGCGAGCCGCGAGGATGAGCAAACGTTCCCGTCCGTTCCAGAATCGCAGACGGACGACGACGAAGCGGTCATGTTCCCGGAAACGGGAAGCGCTGCGCCGCGGTCCCGCGAGGGAACGGACCACGCTCGAGAGGGTGCGGTCCAGACCGGGACGGACGACGCCGACGACAGTTGCTCGCCGAACACCTGCTCCTGCGGCGAGAAGACCGGCGACACGTCGGCACAGCGCGTCGCCACCGACGGTGCCGGCGTCGCCAACGTCGACGAGATGGGCGAACTCGGCGACCTCGAGTTCACCGAGCCCGCCGAGGGCATCAGTCAGGACGTATACGACGACGCGCCCGACACCCGTGTCGGCGTTCCCGAGGGCGTCGATCTCGACACGCCGGAGTACTCGATCCGCGCGGAGATGAACGACATCGAGACGCCGGACGAGAAGACCTGGTTCATGGAACTGGACGAGGCCGTTATCGACGAGGGTCGCTGTATCCAGTGTGGAACCTGCGTCGCGGCCTGTCCCTCCGATTCGATCGGCGTCGGCGAGGACGACCTCCCCAAACTGGTCAAGATGTGCACCGGCTGTTCGCTCTGTTGGGACTTCTGCCCCCGCGGCGGGATGCGTTACGAGCGCCAGTGGAAGATCACCGGCGGCGACGACAACGTCAAAGGCGCCGGCGACCCGATTACGGAGTTCTCCGCGAAGGTCGAGGACGACTGGACCGACGGCGCCCAGGACGGCGGCGTCGTCACCGGCGTCCTCGCGACGCTGCTCGAGGCGGGCGAGATCGACGGCGCGCTCATCGCCACCGAGAGCGAGGAGGAAGCCTGGAAGGCCGAGAGCTTCCTCGCGACCACGGAAGAAGAGCTCATCGAGAACGCGGGCACGGTCTACAATCAGACGCTCGCGCTCGGCAACCTCGACCTGAAACAGTGGGAGCACAAGCTCCCAGACAAGGACTGGGACGACCTCTCGCTCGCCCTCGTGGGGACGCCGTGTGAGATCGAAGGCATCCGCGCCCTGCAGGACTTCGAGTGGGACTATCAGGCCCAGAACGAGGGCATTCGGGCCGTCGACTACACCATCTCGCTGATGTGTACGAAGAACTTCAACTACTACAGCCTCATGGGCGAGCAGTTGGAGGAAAAACGCGACATCTCGCCCGACCAGATCGGCAAGATGGACGTTCTCAACGGCAAGATGATGGTCTACGACCACGACGGAACCATGATCGTCGAGGAGGACGTCGAGAACTTCCACGACGCCGCACTCAAGGGCTGTGACGAGTGTGCGGACTTCACCGGCTTCTGTTCGGACATCACCGTCGGCTCCGTCGGCTCGTCCGACGAGTACTCGAGCGTCATCATCCGGACCGATCAGGGGATGAAGGCGTGGGAGCTCACTGAGCCGAAACTCGACTACCACGATCTCGAGGACAAGTCCGCGGTCGGCAAGCTCCAGGGCTGGGACAAGAAGAAGGCCTTCGAGAGCCTCGAGCGGCCGTTCGACCCCGACGCGCCGCGGTTCATCGACTACACGGATCACGCCGAGAACTACGGCACGGCGCTGAACCCACACGATCAGGGGCACTGAGCCGACGCTATCGCGTTTTGCTACGTGCCACTGAGCCAGGACGAGACAGGCCAGAACAGCAGGAATGCGGTCCGAAAGGGGCAATTGACCGAAATTCCGGCTACAAATTCAGTTCTGGCCGGTATACGTGTGGCCGACACCACTCGACTCGAAGAGCAGTACCGTTACGCAGACACCGAGCAAAAACGGATAGAGCAGTGGTCGACTGTTTACGAAGAGGGCTAGATATCCGAAGGCAACGAGGAAGAACAGCCCGTCGATGGCCCAGGCACGAGCTTTCGTATCTGCGTGTGGACGGCCGACTTGATGAAGCGTATTCACTAGTACTCCTATAGCGAACACGCTCCACGAAAAGACCCCGTCTGGAAATACGAACATAATAACTCCTATAGAGATATTGATAGATATCAGAGATATGATGAATACCACTCTGACAATCATTGGTCTTGAACTATTGGATATTCATCAACTCATTCTTGATATACTTTCGGTTGGTTCGCGGTGATCCAGTCTCCGTTCACGTCCGCTTTCGCCACTGCCCACCCAGTTCCGCTCTCTGTTTTCCGTCACAATGCTATCGTGTAGCGCGTGATCTCGTCTCCTTCGTCAACGGTGACCTCGACCGATTCTCCCGGCTCGAGCAGGTCGTTCACCGCGGCCTCTGGTTTGGGTGCGATTTCGGCCGGGAAGACGAGGTCCACCGTCCCGTCCTCGGTATCGTGGCGTTCGGCGGTCGCCTGTACGACCCCGCCGTCGTCGACGTGGATCGTAATCGCAACGTCCGGCCTGGGGGTGCCGTCGGCTGCGTCCGCTTCGGCTGCAAAGGAAACAGCCCGGACGCCGTCCGCCCGCTCGAACGCCTGGACGCTCTCGGTCGGCACCGATTCATCGTGTTCGTCGGCGAGATACGCCTCGAGTCGACCGACGTACTCGGTCTCGAGGGCTTTCGCTGCGAGCGTCTCGGCCTCCTCGCCGGTCAGTTCCGTCAGTTGCGACTGGTCGTCCATATCACACGCGACCACAACCGCTGGGAAAAGAATGGGTGCCGTTACGGCCACCTTCGGGGTAGGTCCGTCCCGTCGACGCTCGAATTCGGACCGTACTGTCCCCGGAGGCGGGACGAGCCGACACCGATTAGTGTTCGATCACCGTACGGTTCAACATGTCCAGAGGAATCGGCGAGTTCGAACCGATCCAGGAGGTCATCCCCGAGTGGGCGGCGATCCTGGTCGCCCTCCTCACCCAGTTGGGTGACGTCTGGTTTCTCGCCTTGCTCGTCGGTGGACTCTACTGGTTCTATGCGACCAAACGCGAGGATGCAGCCGTCATCATCGGACTGACGATGGCCGGCCTCTCGCTAATCACCGGATTGAAACACGTCTTTAGCTTGCCGCGCCCGGGCCAGCCCCTCGTCGCGATCGAGTCCCTGCCCGGCCTGCTCCAGCCGCTGTACGAGGCGACGGGCATGGCCAGCGGCTACGGCTTTCCGAGCGGCCACGCGCTCATGACGACCATCGTCTACTTTAGTCTCGCAAAGCGGCTCTCGATCGGCACGCCCCGGCGACGGTTCGCCGGTGCCGCGACCGTCGTCACGCTCGTCGGCCTCTCGAGAGTCGCGCTGGGCCTCCACTATCTCGTCGACATCGTCGCCGGCGTCGCCGTTGGATTGACGTTCCTGTTCGTCGCGGAACGCCTGCTGGCTCGCTCCCCGACCGAACAGGGAACGGTCGCGTTCTCGCTCGCGGTCGTCTCGAGTGCGTTCGCGCTCGCCGCGAGCAGCCTCGAGCCGGATGCCGTTCTCCTGCTCGGTGCTTCGCTCGGCACGTTCGGCGGCTGGCAGCTCATCAAGCTCGGCCAGGACGTCTTCGCGGTCGATCGTCCCTCGGAAGCGGTCCGCCCCGTCGCGCTCAGAGTCGCACTCGCCGGCGCGGCCTTTGCGCCGCTGGTCGCCGCCCTCGAGTACTTCCAACTGCTGTCGCTGCCCGCAGCGGGGGGCGCACTCGGCCTCGCGCTGGCCGTGTTCGTCACGATTCCCGTGTTGACCCACTCCGAACGCGCCAGCAGGGTCTGGACGGCGCTGGTCTTCTGGCTCACGATGGCGGCGCTGGGGATTCGCTACCTGCTTCGACCGTCGACCTGGCGACGAGGCTACGCCGGCGGTCGACGGGTCGCGGGTCGGGTGCGTCGGTGGATTCGGACGCAAACGTCGAAGTGAGGGAGAAGCAGTATACTTGATACTGGCAACGATGCGATCCGGGTTCGGTGTTCGATAAACGAAACCGTTCTGCGAAGACGAGCGTTCTGCTACTGCTGGCAACAATGAGTGCCACGTCCTCCCCAACCGACTCACTCGCGTCGCTCGTTCGTCCCTCGCGCGGTTTCGAACCGTAGCTCACTGTTCGTTCGCTACGGTTCAGCGCGCGCCACCGCAGTGGTTCGGTCGGACTGAAGCGGTAGCGTCACGTCTGACTGCTCTCGCGACCAATCAATACGATTCGCTCTCTCGACGGTCCTCGAGTCCTTCGGCGCGTTTATCAGTAATCGCCGAAATCCTCTCCCATGGAATCCGACTCTCGTATCCGGACCGCGCGGCCGGCGGACGCGGCCGCCGTTCGGGACATCTACGCGCCGTTCTGCGAATCGTCGGCGGTCACGTTCGAGGAAAGCCCGCCGACGGAATCCGAGATGGCCGACCGGATCGAGTCTACCCTCGAGACCTACCCCTGGCTCGTCTGCGAACTCGAGGGGAGGGTCGCCGGCTACGCCTACGCGGGGACGCTCCGCAAGCGCCGGGCCTACCAGTGGACGGTCGAACTGTCGGTGTACGTCGCCGAAAGCGCCCGCGGGGCTGGTGTCGGTCGCGCGCTCTACGAGTCCCTGTTCGCGATCCTCGAGCGCCAGGGCGTTTGCGACGCTTACGCCGTCACGACGGTGCCGAACCCGGAGACCGAACGGTTCCACGAACGGCTCGGCTTCGAGCGGGTGGTCGACTTCCCCGCGATGGGGTACACGGAAGGCGACTGGTACGACGTCGCCTGGTGGCGGTATTCGGTCGCCGAGAAGCCGGCCGATCCGGAACCGATCGCCCCGCTGCCGGACGTCCGCGACGATCCGAACTGGGAGTCGCTGGTCCGGCGCGGCGAGACGCGACTCGAGTAGGTGGCTCGAGCGTGCCCGCCTCGGTCCGTTCGACCGAAGTCGATTAGTGGGCGAGAACCGCCTGTTCAATCATGGATCCGTCGAACTACGGCACCTACCTCGTCACCCAGCAATCGATCTCGGAGGGGCGTTCGACGCCCGAAATAGTGCGGGCGGCGATCGACGGCGGCGTCGACGTCGTCCAGCTCCGCGAGAAGGAGACCGAGGCCCGGTTTCGGTACGATCTCGGGCTCGAACTCCGCGAACTGACTGCGGAGGCGGGGGTCGACCTGATCGTCAACGATAGGATCGATATCGCACAGGCGATCGACGCCGACGGCGTCCACGTGGGCCAGTCGGACCTGCCGGTGACCGTCGCGCGCGACCTGCTCGGACCCGACGCGGTCGTCGGCTGTTCGACCTCGACGGTCGAGGAAGCGCTCGAGGCGGAAGCCGCGGGCGCGGACTACCTCGGTATCGGCGCCGTCTACGGCACGTCCTCGAAGGACGTCGCCGCCGAGGAGGACGGCGTCGGCCCCGAACGGATCGCCGAGATCACCGACGCGGTCTCGATTCCGGTCGTCGGAATCGGGGGCATCACAGCTGAAAACGCCGGCCCGGTCGTCGAGGCCGGCGCGGCCGGCGTCGCCGTCATCTCCGAGATCACCGCGGCCGACGATCCGCAGGCTGCGACCGCCGCGCTCGCGGAAACCGTCGAAACTGCGAAGGGGGTGGCGAACGGATCGACATCCGATGAGTGAGTCACTACCCACTGATACCACCGGCGACGATCTCGCGAACTCCCTGCGGACGATCGCCGACGGATCGCCGCTCGTCCAGCACCTGACCAACGAAGTGACGATGAACGACGTGGCCAACCTCACGCTCCACTGGGATGCGCTCCCGGTAATGGCCGACTCGCCGGGCGACGCCGGCGAGATGGCCAACGGCGCGGCCGCGATCCTGCTCAACACGGGCCAGGTTCCGGCGGGGAAAGTCGAGGCCATGCACGAGGCCGCCGAAACCGCTGCCGAACGGGACATTCCCGTCGTCCTCGATCCCGTTGGCGTCGGCGCGACGCCGACTCGAGAGGCCGTCGCCGAGGAGTTACTCGAGGCCGTCGACTTTTCGGTTATCAAGGGCAACTACGGCGAGATCAGCGCGCTCGCGGGCGTCGAAGCGGAGGTGAAAGGCGTCGAATCCGTCGGCGAGTACGAGGCGATCGAGGATGCGGCCCAGTCGCTCGCCGAGTCGACCGGCGCGACGGTCGTGGCGAGCGGCGTCGAGGACGTCGTCGCGACCGCCGACGGAGCCGTTCGGCTCTCGGTCGGTCACGAGATGCTCGGCGAGGTCGTCGGCACCGGCTGTATGCTCGGCGCGACCGTCGCGTCGTTCCACGGTGCGCTCGAGGATGCCGAGACGGCCGCCGTCCACGGCACGCTCGCGTTCGGCATCGCGGGCGAACTCGCGGCCGAGATGCCCCACGAGGGGCCGGCGAGCTACCGGACGAACTTCCACGACGCCGTGGCCGGTTTCTCCGCTGACGAAGCGGCGGGGATGGACCTCGCGGATCGGATCGAACGCGTTGCCTAATGCGATCGTACGCGGGTGCTGGTGTTTCCACCGACTCGGAAGGAGTGAAACGGTTTTATCGGCCGCCGGTGAATCACGACGTGTGACCCGACCTGAACTCGAGAACGCCGCTGCAACGCTCCAGGACGCCGCCGAGTCCGCGTCGGACGACGAGACCCGGGACCGGCTGGAAAATCAGGCACGGCAGTTCGAGACGCTGGCCGAGGCCGACCGCGGGCCGGACCACGGCAAACTCGCGCGCCACGAACACGTCCTCACCGAAATCGCGGACGACGAGGGCGGCGCGGTCGCCAACCTCGTCACGGAGGCGCTCGAGTCGATCAGCGCCTACCGGGAGACGGTCGACGGCGTGTAGCGCCGTCGGTTTCGCTTCTTCAGCCGGTCAGCAGACTGGCTTCGGATTCGCACCCATCGCCTCGAGGTTCTCGACGTACTCGCCGTAGGCGGCCTCGATCGCTCCGGTCGCGGCCTCCGTTGCGCGCTCGCGGTCCTCGTCGCTCTCGCAGACGTCCTCGAGCAACTCCTCGGCGCGCTCGAGTTGTGCGTCCAGCTCGTCGCCGAACTCGCGGAAGACGCCGGCGGTCTGAGGGTCGGCGTCGCCGACGAAGTAGCCGACGACCTGTTCTTTCGAGCGCTTGCTCGCGAGAATTCGGCCGAGGAAGCCGCCGACGCGCTCGACCGTCGACTCGAGGCCGCGCAGATACTCGTGGAGCGCAGGGATCTCTCCCGGCTCGTACTCGTCGGTTCCGAGGTGGTCGAGAACGGTCTCGTAGTGGTCCTGTTCTTCCGCAGCGGTGGCTTCGAACGCCTCGCGCGCGTCGTCGTGAGCCTCGCTGTCGGCCCACTCGAGGAACGTCTCCCAGGCGGCGTGTTCGGCGTCGGCGGTCGCGCGGAGGACGGGTTCGGTGTCGATGTCGCCGCCGGTGTCGGCGTACAACGACTTCGAGGAACCGAGTCGGGAGAGCGCGGTCTGGTTGTCTTCGCGGACGGCGTCGAGGATGGCTTCGGAATCAGTCATAGTGAGTCGTTCGACCGGCCTCGAGTTAGTAGTGTCGTGATCTGTAGTCGTCTGTCGAACCGACGCCAGGTCGGGGTCGGCCGGGAGTAGCGGGCCCCTTCGGGCCGATAGGCACCGACTACTCACGAGACTTGAACACTAACGTAGCCATAACAATCACCCAAAAGCGACTGTCTTCGATCGTAATGAAACGACGAACGTATCTCGCAACCGCGACTGCTGCGGCGGCTACCGTCGCCGGCTGTTCCGCCCTGACCGGGTCGGAAACCAGCGACGACGAAAACGGCGATGACGACGACGGCAACGGGTCGTCGGACCCGGTCAACGAGGAACCCGGCTCGTTCGACGAGTTCGAGGATCTCTCGAAGTGGACGGTCGAAGAAGGATCGCTCACCGCGGACGAAGACCGCGTCTACGCGGGGACCCAGTCCGCTCGGATGGAGGCCGACGGCTCGACCGAACGGATCATGATCAAACGGGAGTTCGACACTCCGCGCGACCTCTCCGACGAGTTCCCCGCGCTGGCGTTCGCGAGCGATCACGACGTCAGCCCGACCGTCCAGCTTACGGACACCGACGGCGATCGACTGCTGCTCCAGTGTGCCGTGCGCGGAGACGGCCCGTTCGTTCACCACGACCTGGGCGTCCTCGACACCGACGGCGATCCCGACCTGGGCTCGATCGCACACACCAAGATTTCCGTCTGGGCCGGCGACCGCGAGCTGTCTCTCTGGTGTGACGACTACCACTTCGTCGGGCGACCCGAGACCGGGAAAGTCATGCTGCAGTTCCCCGAGAGCACTCCCGACGTCGCCAACGGGGCCGGGCCGCTCCTCGCGGAGTACGACGTCCCCGGAACGGCCTTCGTGAGCACCGACTACGTCGGCTCCTCGGGCTACCTCTCCCAGTCCGACCTCGAGTCCCTCCAGGACGACGGTTGGACCGTCGCCAGCGGCGGTGCGACGGGAACCGACCTCACCCAGCACGGCGAGAGCCGACAGGAAGAGGAGTTCAGCCGCGCTGCCGAGTGGCTCGACGACAACGGCTTCGACAGCGCCTACTTCTCCTACGGGCTCAACCGCTACGACGAGTCGTCGCTCGACCTCGCGAAAGAGTACTCCGAGATCGCGTTCGTCGGTGGCTACGCGGGCCACGGCAACCTGAGCAACCCGCATCTCGCCCCCCGTGCAACCAACCCCGACCCCGCTGACGCTGCGCAACTCCTCGAGTGGACCGCCGACTACCGGCTGGTCACGACGCTCTCCTATCGGAACGTCGGCGATTCGCTCGACGAACTCGAGGCCGTCCTCTCGGCACTCGACGATCACGACGTCGACGTCGTCACGCCGGACGACCTCCACTGATCACGCCGTTCGCTCACCGCTTGCCGTGGACCGTTTTTTGGCCGTCCTCGAAGTCGATAGCCGGCCGCTCGTCTGCGTTCTATCGACAGGATGCCGGTTCAGGAGTCGTTCTGAACTGAGACGGTGCACTCGAGCGATACTCCCTCGAATGCGCGTCGAAAAACGAGAGTGAAGACGGGTCGGTCGTCGGCGGCGAAACGTCGTCTGCTGCGTTTACTCGGCGTCGAAACTTCGCCTCGAGGCCTCGTTTCACTCGCCCTCGCCTTGCTTCGTGGGTCACTGCGTTCCCCGCTCCACTACGAAGCTTCGTTCGCTCCGCTCACTCAGCTTCGCCTACCGGCTCACCGCTTCACTTCGAGGCCTCGTTTTACTCGG
This sequence comes from Natronorubrum amylolyticum, assembly GCF_052040145.1. NCBI lineage: Archaea > Methanobacteriati > Methanobacteriota > Halobacteria > Halobacteriales > Natrialbaceae > Natronorubrum > Natronorubrum amylolyticum. Next base: position 293,455 of record NZ_JBPPFW010000004.1, on the reverse strand, counting down.
CCTCGCCTTTCTCAATAGGCGCGTTAACCAAATTCCCCCACTCGGTCCAGGAGCCGTCGTAGTTGACGGTGTCCTCGTAGCCGAGCAGTTCGTGGAGCGCGAACCACGCGACCGACGACCGTTCGCCGATGCGGCAGTAGGCGACGGTCGTCTCGTCGCCGTCGATGTCCTCGTCGGCGTACAGTTCCTCGAGTTCGTCGTACTCTTTGAACGTCCCGTCGTCGTTCGTGACGGCCGCCCACGAGATATTCTTCGCGCCGGGGATGTGGCCGCCGCGCTGGGCGGTCTCCTGCAGGCCTGGGGGTGCGAGAATTTCACCGGTGAACTCCTCGGGCGAGCGAACGTCGACGAGCGGAACGCCGCGGTCGATCGCGTTCTCGACGTCCTCGCGGTAGGCACGGATGCTCTCGCGCGGACCGGCGGCGTCGTACTCGACGGCCGAGAAGTCGGGCTCTTCGTCCGTGGTCGGATAGTCGTTCTCGAGCCAGTACTCGCGGCCGCCGTCTAGCAGATAGACCTCGTCGTGGCCGTAGTACTTAAACTGCCAGTAGGTGTAGGCGGCGAACCAGTTGGAGTTGTCGCCGTAGAGGACGACGGTGGAGTCCTCGCTGATACCGTGGGAGCCGAGGAGGTCCTCGAAGTCCTCTTTCGTGAGGACGTCTCGAGTGGTCTGATCCTGCAGTTCGGTTTCCCAGTTGAACCCGATCGCGCCGGGCGCGTGGGCCTCTTCGTAGGCCTCCGTGTCGACGTCGACCTCGACCAGCCGGAGGTCGTCGTCGTCGCTCTGGAAGTCGTCGAGTCGCTCTTCGACCCAATCAGCCGTGACGAGCACGTCGTTGGCGTAGTCTGTTGCCATACCCGAACCAACGGCTGGGACGGTCTTAGTGGCTCTCGAAGCGGATAATTCGGACGACGGTCGACTGTGACGGTGACTGTTGCCGCTATCTCGAACGGCCGAAAACGCGTCGATTCGGCGCTCGACCCCACTGCCAATGGCTTATAATACGGGCCGACATACGACGGGTTTCAGCGACTCGACAACTCAGCAGTCGGCGGAGATACTTGCCGAGACCTCGGTACCCAGGGGAGTGGTGCCGGGACCGGTGTATTCTCGGAGCCTACCCGACAATCCTCGCCAATGGACGAATCCGTCGTCGTCACCCCGGACTGGCTCGCAGCGCATCTCGAGGACCCGAAGGTACGCGTCGTCGACGTCCGCGACCCGTGGGAGTACGACGGCATCGGTCACGTTCCTAGCGCCGTTAGCATCCCCTTCGACAGCTACCGCGACGAGAGCGACGTCGACCGCGGGACGTTACCCGGCGCCGACGCCTTCGCAGACCTGCTCTCCGAGGCCGGCATTGCCCCCGACGACACGATCGTCGCCTACGACGACACCCACGGCGTCTTCGCCGCGCGGTTCGTACTGACCGCTCTCGAGTACGGCCACGACGACGTCCGACTGCTCGACGGCGACTACAGCGCCTGGAACCGCGAGTACGAGACGACGAGCGACGCGCCGGATATCGAGCCGACGAACTACGAGGCCGACCCGCTCGCACGCGAGGAGAGTCCACTCGTCGGCTTCGAGGCCGTCGAGGACGCCCTCGAGCGCGACGCGGTCTTCGTCGACACGCGCGAAGAACACGAGTTCGAGGACGCCCGACTGCCGGGTGCGGTTCGCTTCGATTGGCGCGAGGTCGTCGACGACGAGAGCCGGCGGCTGAAGCCTGAGGCCGAACTCGAGACACTGTTAGCCGAGTACGGAATAACGCCGGACCGTCAAATCGTGCTCTACTGTAACACGGCTCGACGGATCAGCCACACCTACGTCGTCCTGCGGGCGCTGGGATACGAGGACGTCGCCTTCTACGAGGGCAGTCTCACGGAGTGGCTGGCCAACGACGGGGAAATCGCGACGGGGACGGCGTCACCGAGTCGGTAACAGTCGAGACCCCGTCGGCGACTCCGCTCACGACATTGCCACCCCTTTCTCACTACTCGGCCGCCTCGAGTACCGGCAGCGTGAACTGAACGGTCGCCCCTTCGTCGGATTCGGAGTCGACCCAGATCTCGCCGTCGTGGCGCTCGACGATCCGCTTACAGAGCGCGAGGCCGATTCCCGTTCCGGGATGTTCCTCATGGCTGTGCAGTCGCTCGAACACCTCGAAGATACGCTCTGCATCGTCGGGATCGATTCCGATCCCCTCGTCGCTGATCGAGACGGTCCAGTTGCTCCCCGTCCGCTCGGCGCTGACGCGGATTCGCGGCGGTTCGTCACCGCTGTACTCGAGTGCGTTCGAGATGAGATTCTGGAACACCTGTCGTAACTGATCGGGGTCGCCCTCGACGCGCGGTAACGACTTGCTCGAGAGTTCGGCATCGGTCTCTTCGATTCTGAACTGCAGATCGTCGCGAACGTCTGCGAGGACGGCGTCCAGCTCGACGGGTTCGAACGGATCGCCCCGCGTTTCTACGCGCGAGTACGTGAGCAGCCCGTCGATCATCTCCGTCATGCGTCCGGCGCCGTCGACAGCGAACTCGAGGAACTCCGTCGCATCGGCGTCGAGTTCGTCGCCGTATCGCTGGTCGATCAGCCCGAGATAACTCGTAATCATCCGTAAGGGCTCTTGGAGGTCGTGTGAGGCAGTGTAAGCGAACCGCTCGAGTCGTTCGTTGGATTCCTCCAGTTTCCGCTGGTAGCGCTCGCGCTCGAGTTCGTAGCTCACCCAGTTGCCGAGCAGTTCGACGAACGTCACCTCCCAGTCGGTGAACGCCTCGCTTCGGGCCTCCATGTCGTAGAAACAGAAGGTGCCGTACACCTCGTCGTCGACGGTGATCGGTGTCCCAAGGTAACAGGAGATGCCCCACTCGGCGGTGGCCGCTCGATCGGCCAACTCCGGTGCGTCCACCTCGACGTCCCGCAACACGAGCGTCTCCTCGGTACTAACGGTGTGCTCGCAGCTCGTCTCGGCCAGCGGAGCGGTATCTCCCGCCTCGATCTCGTCGTTGGTTGGCGCGTCGACCGCCTCGAAGATGTACTCGTTGGTGTCCTCGTGAACGCGCGACAGCGTTGCGTAGGTCGTCCCGATCGTCCGGCGGACGACGGCCAGCAGTTCGTCGATCTGGTCGCGAAACGCTCGCTGGGGGTCCGCGATGACCTCGTAGGCGTCGTGCAGCGCCTGCTCGCGTTTCTGCAATCGCTTTTGGCGCCGAATCTGCTCCGTGATATCTCGCAAGTAGACTGTCAGTCCCGTCTCGGAGGGGTAGGCACGAACCTCGAGCCAGGCGTCGAGTGGCTCGGAAAATTCCTGGAACGCGACTGGTTCCTGGGCGTCCATCGCTCGCTCGTACTCTCGCTGGAACGCCGAGTCGACTGCGTCGGGAAACCCCTCCCAGATGGTCGTTCCAAGCAGGTCCGCCTCGGACCGCTCGAGGACCTGCTCGGCCTGCGCGTTGAGAAAGGTAAATTGCCACTCTTCGTCGAGCGCGAAGACGGCATCGGTGATGCGTTCGTACACTGTCGACGCTGCGTCACCGTCGTGTGAGTTGGATCGCTCCGATCCGTCGGCCATTGGAGACAGTTGAGGTACGTCGTCCGTATAAACTATCTGCCAACGTCCGACCAGTTTGGGGCCGTCGAGTACGCACTCGAGGACAACTCGTCGAACGCGGCGTACACCGCTTCCGAGAGGGCCGGATGCACGTGCACCGGATCAGCCACGTCGTCGACGGTTCCCGATCCGCTCTCCAGTGCGACGACGACCTCCTGAATCAGCGTCGAGGCCTGCGGACCGACGATATGACAGCCCAGGATCTCGCCGTCGGGGCTTGCGAGCACCTTCACGAACCCGTCGCCGGCCTCGAGGATCATCCCCAGCGGCGCGGCGTCGAAGGGAACCGTCGCGGACTCGTACTCCGTGCCCGCCTCCTCGAGTTCCCCTTCCGTCTGCCCGACGCTCGCGACCTGCGGGTTGGTGAAGATGGCGTGGGCCATTGCGTGGTAATCGACCTCACGCCCGGCGTCGTCGAGTACGTTTGCCGTAACGATTCGCGTCTCGTAGTCCGCCGCGTGTTTGAACGGTTGCTCGCCGACGATATCGCCGAGGGCCCAGACGTCGTCGCAAGTCGTCTCGAGTCTGTCGTCGACCACGACGTGCTCCTGATCGTCCGTCTCGACGCCCGCCGCCTCGAGGTTCAGCGTATCCGTGTTCGGCCGTCGACCGGTCGCGAGCAGGAGGGAATCGGCCTCGAGGTCGACCGCGTCGCCGTCGCTACCGTCGTCGCTCGGCGCGGCAGTGACGACGACCCGTTCGCCGTCCTGACTCACCTCGGCGGCCTCGTAGCCGGCGTAGACGTCGCAGTAGCGCTCGAGCGAGTTCGTCACGACCTCGCTCACGTCGTCGTCCTCGCGCGGGACGAGCGTCTCGCTGCGCCCGATCATCGTCACCTCGGTTCCCAGGGCGCCGAAGAAGTAGCCCAGTTCGGCGCCGATGTAGCCGCCGCCGACGATCACGAGTGAGTCGGGTTGGTCATCCAGAAAGAGCGCGTCGTCGCTGGTGAGGAAGTCGGCGTCCTCGAGGCCGTCGATCGGCGGGATCATCGGTCGACCCCCGACCGCGAGAACGACGGTCTCGCCGCGGATCTCGACGTTGTCAGCGTCGCGGTCGTTCGGCTCGACCTCGAGCGTGCGCTCGTCGACGAACCGACCCTCGCCGCGGTAGAGCGTGAGATCCTCGCTCTCCTCGAAGCTCGACTCCTGGTTCTCCGCCTTCTCGTAGACCGTGTCGTGAATCGACGACGTGATCTCGCCGTAGTCGACGTCGCCCAGTTCGGCCGCGATCCCGAACTCCGACGCGCGTCGGATCTCCTCGACGATGTCGGCGCGGTGGATCAGCGCCTTCGAGGGGATACAGCCCCGTGTGATGCAGGCCCCGCCTAACGGGCCGCGCTCGATCACGGCGGCCTCGAGACCCTGATCGGCCGCTGCGGTCGCGACTTGGCTGCCGGAGCCGCCGCCGACCACGACGATGTCGTACTCGTCCATGGAGTCTCTCCACCACGAACGGGGCCGTAAAACCGAAGCGTGCTGTGGCCGGTTGCACCGGTAACCGAAGTGCTGACGACCGACGACGAACATTTGTGAATTCAAACCAGGCGTAATATCAAAACAATCATTCTAACACGCAGGGGGGATACCGTATGAGGATGAATCGCCGAACACTTTTGACGGCGTATAGCGGTAGTTTGGCTGCCCTTTCTGGTTGCGCCCGCCTGACTGACAGCTCGGAATTTCGCGTCGAAGTCGAATTCAACAATACTAGCGACCGTGAGCGAACCTTCCATTTTGCATTCGAATCGTCTGATGGGGTAGAGGACTGGATTACACGAACAATGGATGGCGGTGAGATTGAAACCCTCAGTCGGGAGTTAGCAAGCGATCACGAGTGGAGATATCACGGTGTTAGCGATGACGAAGTACTCTCCGGCGAACTCAGAGGGGTTGAGTCCGGAGTTTGTATCCAATTACGCTTTGTTCCAGAACTGAACGGCAGTGATACTGCACAAATACACCAGGATTTAGATGATTCCTGTTAGCTGCTAGTCGGATTATCCATTGCTCCCAATAATAACATCGGCCAACTGACCCCTGAACCCCCTTCGTCGCCGGCATTGTTACTAATTTCGAGTTGAAAAATTGGAATAGAATACGTCATACACGATGCAGTAACGATGAATATGACCTTTGTGCCCTCGAGTTCGTCTTATAGGATCTTTTCGACGTGTTTCGGCCACGCACCCACGGCTCTCAACGTCTGTCCCGCTCGCCGCTGCATCTGGTGTACCGATCCGCTGACTCGAGCGAGCCTACCGAGAGGCGATTAGAGCCAGTCGTCGCCCGGATCGTCGTCGGTCGCTTCCCTGTACGACTCGACCGCCGCCGCGAGGTTCTCGAGTGCCGCTTCGGGCGTCTGCCCTTGGCTCGAAACCCCCGTCACTTCGTCGTCGGCGATATGGAGGCCGTGTTCGTTCTCGCGCATAGTGACGTCCGCGTCCTCGAGGCCCTCGTATTCCGAGGGATCTACGTCTGCATCCGAACTCATACGCGTTCGTTGTTCGGGTCGGCGGAAATACGCATCGACGACGAGTGCGTGGGAACGTTGCGTTGGGGGACCATCCGGACCCGAGCATATATTTGCGAGTCCACACATATATTATTGACCGGTGCGTACCGACGACTATGACCGAGTTCGATCCAGTCCCGGATCGGGAGGCCGTCGACGACGTGCGACAGCGGTGGCGCGAGACCACTGATACGTTCGACCGGGTCTACGACAGCGCACTCGGCGTGACGGAGCCGACAGCGTACACCGAAATCGCAGCGACTGCGGACTGTTCACCGAACGCGGCGAAAAAACATCTCGATCGCCTTGCCGAAATGGGGATCGTCCGTGCCGATCAGGACGCCCAACCGGCCCGCTATGAGCGCAACGACGGCTATCTCGAGTGGCAGGAAGCGAGTCAACTCGCCGAGGAGCATACGGTCGAGGAGATTATCGACCGCGTCGGCACGTTGGAGGATCGCTGCGAGGAGTACGCCGACGAATTCGAGACGACTGATCCGTCCTCGATCTCGGCCTTTGATCACGACGACCACGACGAGATCCACACGGTGATGGTGCGGCTGAGCGACTGGCACGCCCTCGAGCGCGACATTCGTCTCTACGAACTCGCCCGCCAGATCGCACAGAACGACGGTCATCTCGTCCCGACCTCGCCATAGATGGGTGGCCCGTCCGACGACGGCTCACGATCGACGGGGCCGCCCGATCGACAGACGCTTCGGTTGCTCGAGCGGCGACTCGCGGACGATCCGGTCGTTTCACGAACGGCGTTCCGTCCCGGGAGCGACGAACCGCGCGTCCTTGAGGGATACATCGATACCGAACCATACCCACCCTCGATCGATACCGCTCGGCTCGATGTTCGGTGGTTCACGACCGGCGACTTCACCGTTCACTACGTCGAGACGACGACCACTGACGACCGCTGGGAGTGTCGGTGGGATCGACATCCGAACGCGCACAACTCGCGGCTTCACTTTCATTCGCCACCAGACGGAACCGACGGTGTCGATATCGAGCTCCCGTCGACGCATCCGATCGACGTCATCTCGACGGTGGTCGTTGCCGTCGAAGATCGGATCGAACGGCTGTGGGACTGAGCCACGACCTGATTCTTCTCGCCCGTAGAAAAAGCCTTTAACACCGTCGCCCCGTAGTCGAAGCAAATGGTACTCGACGATCTCGGCAGTTCTCTGCGGGGAACTTTAGACAAACTCCGCGGGAAGTCACGACTCAGCGAGGAGGACATCGAGGAGATCGTCAAGGAGATCCAGCGCTCCTTGCTTTCGGCCGACGTCGACGTCTCGCTCGTGATGGAGCTGTCGGACAACATCAAAGAGCGGTCGCTCGAGGAAGAACCCCCTGCCGGCACCCCGGCGCGGGACTTCGTCCTCCGCATCGTCTACGAGGAACTGGTCGACCTCATCGGCGAGTCGACGGAGCTTCCGCTCGAGGAACAGACCATCCTCCTCGCCGGGCTGCAGGGATCCGGTAAAACGACCTCCGCGGCGAAGATGGCCTGGTGGTTCTCGACGAAGGGACTGCGACCGGCCGTGATCCAGACCGACACCTTCCGGCCCGGCGCCTACGAGCAGGCCCAACAGATGGCCGGCCGCGCGGAGGTCGACTACTACGGCAACCCGGACAGCGAGGACCCCGTCGAAATCGCTCGGAAGGGACTCGAGGAGACCAGCGAAGCCGACGTCCACATCGTGGACACGGCGGGTCGTCACGCGCTCGAGGAGGACCTGATCGACGAGATCGAGCAGATCGAGGGCGTCGTCGAGCCCGACACCTCTCTGCTCGTGCTCGACGCGGCGATCGGACAGGGGGCGAAGGATCAGGCCCAGCAGTTCGACGAGTCGATCGGGATCGACGGCGTCGTCATTACGAAACTCGATGGTACGGCGAAAGGTGGGGGAGCCCTCACAGCCGTGGATCAGACCGACTCATCGATCGCTTTCCTCGGGACCGGCGAGGAGGTCCAGGACATCGAGCGCTTCGAGCCCGACGGCTTCATCTCCCGACTGCTCGGCATGGGCGATCTCGGCCAGCTCGCAGAGCGCGTCGAGCGCGCGATGGAGCAGACCGAGATGGAAGAAGACGACTGGGACCCCGAGGACATGTTGTCGGGTCAGTTCACCTTAAACGACATGCAAAAGCAGATGGAGGCGATGAACAACATGGGGCCGCTCGATCAGGTGATGGATATGATCCCCGGCTTCGGCGGCGGGATCAAGGATCAGCTCCCCGACGACGCGATGGACGTCACCCAAGAGCGGATGCACACCTTCAGCGTCATCATGGATTCGATGACCGAGGCCGAAAAGGAGTACCCCAAGGCCATCGGCGCGAGCCAGATCGAACGCATCGCCCGCGGCTCGGGCACCGAGGAGGAGAACGTCCGAGAACTGCTCCAGCAGTACAAGATGATGGAGAAGACGATCAAGCAGTTCCAGGGCATGGGGTCGGAAAAGGAGATGCAGCGGATGATGAAGCAGATGCAACAGGGCGGCGGCGGTGGCGGTGGCGGCGGGATGGGCGGCATGGGTCCGTTCGGATAGCCGTTCCGACGCAACTCGACCCGTAGCCGCGGCTTCTCGCTATCGTTCCCGGCTCGTTTTGATTGACGCCTTTGCCACTACGTTCATATCTCTCTAGACGAATCCTCGAGTACCAATGAACCGTCGACAGTATCTCACGCGGGCCGGTGCCGGCACGCTGGCGCTGGCTGCACTCGCCGGCTGTCTCGACGATCTCTCTCGCAGCGAGTCGACCACCAGCGCCGCCGACCGAACCGGCGAACGCGAACTCAGCCGAGCGGCTGGAACCCTGAACGAAGCCGCGCTCGCGCTGGATATCGAGGACGGCGGGGTGGGTGACTCCGAAGACGTCGAGTTCGACCCGGACGAGCCTACCGGGCTGATCGACGACGCTCGAGGCCACCTCGAGACCGCCGCGGCCGAACTGGACGACGAGCGAACGCCCGACGCCGAGACGCTGGAAACGTATGCGGACATCCTTGAGGCGCTGGTCGCCGTCACCGAGACGATCACCGACGAGGAACTCGAGTCGGACGCCGACACGGTCTTCGACGCGAACGGCGAGGAGCGGAATCTCGAGGACGCGTCCGAAACCGTCGACCGATGGATGGGCGAACTCGAGGCCGTCGAGGTTCGCCACGGCGGGGCCGTCAGCGACTACGAGGCGCTCGACGGGGATCGATTCGAGGAACTGGCACGGATCGACCCCACGGACCTCGAAGACGGTATCGACGCTCTTGGCGGCGTTCTCGACTCGCTCGTGACGCTCGTCGACGGCTTCGATTCAATGCTCGACGGGTACGCGGCGCTCGAGGATGGACAGGAGTCCGTCGAGAACGAGGCGTACGAGCGGGCGGAGGCCGCGTTCGGCGACGCGAAGTCGGCCTTCGAAACGGCCCGGGAGACGTTCGACGGGGACGAGCACTCGCCGGCCAGACTGTGCGATCAGTTCGAGATGGCGCGCTGTCAGAGCGGTCACCTGACGGCGGCAGCCGAGGCGTTCGAGGAGGCCGCGGTCACGGCGGAATCCGGCGATCTCCTCACCGCGAACCAGCGCGAACGGGATGCGGAACGGTCGCTCGAGGCCGCCGACGGCTGTACGGAGTAGCCGATCGAGGCGCTCTCACCACAGCCCCTCCTTCGTCAGTCGGCAGTCGCCGCGTCTCCCTCGAGTGCGACGTCCGGCGGCAGCTCGTCGATGAGGACGACGGCATCGCCCTCGAGCACCGTCGTGTCGTCCCCGTCCGAGACGGTCGTCTCGATCCGAAACTTGCCGCCGCCGAGGTCGTCGACGATTTCACAGGTGGCCGCCACCTGCTCGCCGATCGACAGCGGCGCGAGGAAGCTACTCTCCTGGGAGAGATAGATCGTCAGTCCGGGCAGGCGGGCGAGTGCCGCACTGATCAGGCCGTTCGCGAGGATTCCGTGGACGATCCGCTCGCCGAATCGGGTCTCGGCAGCGTAGGCCTCGTCGAGGTGGACGCGATTCGTGTCGCCGGTGATCTCGGCGAACGCCTCGACGTCGTCGTCGGAAATAGCCTTCGAGAAGCGGGCGACGTCGCCGACGGAGACGGTCGACTCGTCCTCGCCGCGGTACTCGAACGTCCAGTCGTCGCGCTCGTACAGAGTGTCGGTCCGGACCTGTCGCTGCGGGGGGTGGTGCTCGCGATCACTCGTTCGACGGGCCAGATGCGGGACGTAGTAGGATAGCTCCGTCGTCGTGAGGATGCCGACGAGCGTGCCGGACTCGTCGCTGTCGTCGCTTTCGTCACCCGAATCGCCACGTTCAACGACCGGCAGGTGCTCGAGTCCGTTTCCGCGCAGGACGGCCACGGCGTCGACAATGGAGGTGTCGGGTGCAATCGTCTCGAGCGGGGAGGCCATCACGGTCTCGAGGTCGACGCCGCTGAGGTCGGCCCGCTCACAGAGGTGGCTCGCGAAGTCGCCCTCGGTGACGATCCCCACGGGCACGCCGTCGCGAACGACGACAACCGAACTGACGCGCTCGTCGCACATCAGAGTCGCAGCGTGGCTCGCGCTCGCGTCGGGTGGGGCGGTGACGACGTCAGTGACCATGATCTCGGAGACGGCGATCGTATCGTGCATCCCGTCGACGTACGTGTCGCTTCCCTTTCACTGCTGGCCCTGCCGATTACTCGAGCCGTGACGTCGCTCGAGGCGCGAAAAATCGATTCGGCTCCCGGAACGTGGTGCGCTCAGTCCTCGATCGGCCGGCCGTCTTCCGTCGGTGGCGCGACGTGGTCGACGTACTCCTCGAGCGTCGGCGCTTCGACCCGGACCCGGACGGCAATCTCGCCGAGTTCGTCGGGTTCGCCCACCGAGAAGTTGACGCGATCCTCGAAGGCCGCCTGTTTCTTGAGCGCGAAGCTGAAGGTGTCGCCCTCCCGGTTCGCGAAGAACTCGCCGCGCGCGGTGTCCAGAATCTCCTGGCGGTGGAGCAGTTCCGAGAAGTGGTCCATCGCGTGCGCTTCGGCCCTGATTTCGCCGAACTCCTCCTCGAGGTCGGCGTTCGGGAAGATGTTCGCGACGGCGTCGGCGACGCGGCTGGTAACCTCGGTGTCGTAGACCGGCGCCGTGATCTCGACGTCGACGCGGTAGATATCGGTCATGGCTGGTGAACCTCCGTGTTGCTCCCCGTAGTCGCTTCGGAATCGGTCGTCCCTCGCTCGATGATCGACTGGATTCGCTCGTGGAACGCCTCGAGCGTGGCCGTGTTCTCGACGACGACGTCGGCTCGCTCCATCGCGTCGTCCATCCCGAAGCCGCGCTCGCGCTCGTCGCGGGCGGCGAGTCCCTCCCCGCCCTCGTCCTCGCCGACGTCGCGGCCGCGGTCGTCGATTCGCTCGGCTCTGACCTCGAACGGCGCTTCGATACTGACCAGCGTGAAGGCGCTCTCGAAGCGCTCCGCGAAGACGTCGACCTCGGTGCCGGAGCGAATGCCGTCGACGAGGACGGTGTCGTGACCCTCGAGACGGTCCTCGATCATCGGCAGCGAGCGTTCGGCGATCGCCGCCGGTCCGTTCTCGTCGCGCAGCGCCTGGGCGACCTTGCCGTGATCTTTCGTCGGGTCGAGCCCGCGGTCGGCGGTCTCCTGGCGGACGACGTCGCCCATCGTCACGACCGGGATTCCGTTCTCGCGTGCGACGGTGGCGGCCTCACCCTTCCCGCTGCCGGGGAGTCCCACCGTTCCGATGACGTGCATCGAGGGGAGATACAGGCGAGGCTCGCATAAGGGCTGTGTTCGTCGGCCGGCGGGACTCGCCGCGTCACCCTATCCGATGATCCCAGTTGCAGTTACCGAAACGCCGAGCCCCGCTGGTGTGTCGTCTCGAGGACTCGAGGCGACGCCACCGAGTCGTTGTGGCCGGTTCCGCCGCGAATCACCGCACGGTTACTCTCGGCGTACCGTTCGTTCCTCGGTCTGTTGTACGACTCGAAACAGCGGCGATAGCTGCAACCGTCTCCTGTCGAGACGGTAAAAATCGCCAATCCATTTGAATCCGAGACCATCCTACTCAACGGACTCTCCCCATTATTTGCCAGTCGGGCATCGGTCCAGCTGCGCGCTATGAAAGCACCAACCCTCGACAGACGACGATTTACACAGGCACTCGGCGTCGGTATAGTCGCCGCCGTGGCTGGCTGTGCGGACGACGACGAAGAAGCGGACCCCGAGAACGGTGACGACATGGACGACGGGTTCGACGACGAAGACGAGAACGGCCTCGAGGACGACGAAAACGGCCTCGACGACGACGAGGATGACGAAAACGGACTCGATGACGACGAGAACGGTCTCGATGACGACGAGAACGGTCTCGATGACGATGAGGACGACGAAAACGGTCTCGATGACGACGAGAACGGTCTCGAGGACGATGAGGACGACGAAAACGGTCTCGACGACGACGAGGACGATGAAAACGGCCTCGACGACGACGAGGACGACGACCTAGGTGACGAAGACGACGACGAAGACGCGTAAGCACGCTGTTCGACGGTCTGGCCTGACGCCCACTCTTTTTCGAGCGTACTATCGCACTCGAGCGTCGCTTCTACCTGCGCTCCCGTCGGTTTACACGCTCACAATTGGACGTACATCACCAAATTGACGGCTGCCATGTGCACCCAGTTCGTCGCTGCGCCGGGAGCGACGATCGGTGCGGTTATCCCTTCGTCCGCTCCACTCACGACCGTGACGCAGCGATCCCTCCTCGTACGGGCGATCTGGTTTCTGGTCATCGGCTGGTGGGCGACGCCGATCGTGGTCAACGTCGCGTGGTTCCTGAACGTGACCGTCGTGCTGGCACCGATCGGAATCAAGGTGATCAACCTCGTACCGACCGTCCTAACGCTGGCCGAACCGCGGTCGTTTACGAATCCCCAGCTGGCTCGCGGCCAGCACTCGCTGGTGGTGCGAGCGCTCTACTTCGTCTTCGTCGGCTGGTGGCTCAGCTTTCTCTGGGCCAACCTCGCCGCGTTTCTGGCGGTAACGATCATCGGGCTTCCGATCGCGATCTGGCTGGCTAACCGACTGCCGTTCGTCACCTCGTTGTATCGATTTCACGGTTGAGGGGAGTCGAAATCCACACTGCTTATGCCATTTGGTCGTGGATTCGTACTCGAGGGCGCGTAGCTCAGTCCGGAAAGAGCGTCGGACTTCTAATCCGACGGTCGTGGGTTCAAATCCCATCGCGCCCGTGCAACGAGTCGCGCAGCGACGAGTGAACCGGCACGTGGGATTTGAATCAGGGAGCAGCTTGCTGCGACCGTGGTTCAAATCCTATCGCGCCCGTGATTTCCTCCTCACGTACGTTCATCGAAAATCACGAATAGCGATGGCTTTGAACCAGATGGTGGCGAGCGGTGCGCGGTTCGGAACGAAGTGAGAACCGCGATGCGAGCGGTGAAACCGTGAGCGAAGCGAGCCGATGGCGTGGTTCAAACCAATCGCGAGCGCCACTGTTGCCGCTGTGGCGGCGACATCCGCGGTGACAAGACGGTGTGTCCCCACTGTGGGTCGATCCGCGGAATACGGGTTACTGGATAGCGATCGGGATCGGCTGGTTCCCTTCCGGTAACTGTGTTACTACGAATAATACGAACAGTCCGGCGGAAGAGTCTTCAATTACGGCCAGTATGAATCAACTCGAATTTTCGTTCCGGGGAAACAATAAAGCAACTCCGTCGGGTCCGTCCCGTGTGGTATGTTGGACACACAGACGCAGGTCTGATGGCGTTGAACGGCTGGCCGTTCGTACACCACTGACCATGATCAGACGACGATTCACTGAACGGGTCGACGGAGGTGGTAGATATGGTAGATGACAGCAAGCCAGGGGGCGATCGGTTAACTGATGGCTGGTTCAAGGCGGATACTGAGGTGGAACCGGGCGATACGAACATAGAGGTGGCCGGGCTGGATGTCCAGCCTCACGTCTTTTTCATCTCGATCGGCGTCATCATCGCGTTTGTTCTGGTGACGTTGTTCTACCCGGGTGAGCTGATAGCAAACGCCTTCGGCGAAACGTTTGCCTCTGCAGAGGGGGCCTTTGGCTGGATACAGGGCGGTATCGTTGGACACTTTAGCTGGCTTTACATTCTCGCAGTAAACCTGTTTATTATCGTGGTACTGTTCTTTGCGCTCAGCAGGTTTGGAAAGATTAGGCTCGGCGGCGTCGGCGCGGAAAAGGAATTCAGCGATCTCTCATGGGTCGCCATGCTGTTTAGCGCAGGGATGGGGATCGGACTCATGTTCTGGAGCGTCGGCGAACCGCTGTTTCACTTCGCCGATCCGTTGTTCGGGGCTGAAGGCGAGACGGCCGCTGGAGCCGAAGTCGGCATGGCCACCACCTACTTCCACTGGGGATTTCACCCGTGGGCGATCTACGGACTGGTCGGGCTCGGTCTCGCCTTTTTCTCGTTCAACCGTGGGCTCCCGCTGACGTTCCGGTCGGTGTTCTGGCCGATTCTGGGCGATCGGATCTACGGTTGGCCGGGCCACGTAATCGACATCCTGACCGTCTTCGCGACGCTGTTCGGGATCGCAACATCGCTCGGGCTCGGCGCGCTCCAGATCTCGGCTGGGCTCTCGTTTATGGGCAACGAGGTCGTCGGGACAGCAGTCCCCACGGGGACGGGGATGCAAGTCGGTATCATCGCAGTTATTACGGCGATCGCACTCGTGTCAGTTGGCGCCGGACTGGACAAAGGCATTCGCCGACTCAGTACTCTCAACGTCGGCCTGATGCTCGCAATCATGGTTACGGTTCTGCTCGTCGGGCCGACAGTGTTCGTCCTCGGACTGTTCCCCCAAGCGCTGGGAACATATCTGTCGAACTTTCCTGAGCTGGCACTGTGGTCTGATAGCTTCGATAACGCTCCGTACGCGGGCTGGATGAACGACTGGACCATCTTCTACTGGGGCTGGTGGATCGCGTGGTCGCCGTTTGTCGGTCTGTTTATCGCCCGCATTTCCCGTGGCCGAACTGTCCGTGAGTTCATCGGCGGCGTCCTGATTATCCCAGCAGTCTTCTCTTTTTTCTGGATGTCAGTCTTCGGAGGCACGGCACTGCATTTCGAACTGTTCACCGAGCAGGGCATTATGGAAACGGTCTTTGACGCCGGTGAGGAAGTCGCTATGTTCGAACTGTTTACCCTGCTACCGTTTACGATTCTCCTCTCCACACTGGCGATCATCCTGGTAACGACGTTCTTCGTGACGTCGTCTGACTCCGGTTCGCTGGTCCTTGGGCACCTGTCCTCGGGCGGGAAACACGACGCCCCCCGAAAACAGCGGATCGCCTGGGCACTCACCGAGGGAATCGTCGCATCCGTGCTCCTGATCGGTGGCGTTCTCGGTGCGTTACAGACGGCGGTGATCACGGCCGGGCTCCCGTTCGTACTTGTCCTCGTTTTCCTGTGCTATAGCCTCTATCTGGGGCTCTCGACGGAGTATCGGACGCTCGAATCCGACGAGTTCGCCGAGTGGATCGAGGAGATCGAGGACGAACAAGATGTCGTCGTCAAAAAATCCGGTTCTGGCGTGGTAACGAACATTCGAGATACCGGGAGCAAACGGGGTGGGGCCGCCGAAGACGACTAGTAACGTCCCATGCCTGTACTGACGCGTCGAACCGGTTTGCGGGTGTCGGTTCGACGGAACGGATCGTTGTGTTCGATTACCGTTCGATCGGCTCGTTTTCACGGTGACGCGTCGTCGTCACCGGCACGTTCGCCGTCCGAACGACTTTTTCGGTCGTACTCCCGACGAGATAGTCGTCGATCCCGCTCCGTCCCTGTGCACCCATGACGATACCGTCGATGTCGTTGTCGTCTGCATAGCTGACGATCTCCTGTGCGACGCTACCGGTCCTTACTGCTCCCTCGCCGTCGAGCCCCTTCTCGACGGCCTTGTCGACGACGCGTTTGACGAGGTCCTCGCCGTAGGTGCGGTACTCATCCATCTCCCCGGGATCGTGTCCCGCAGCTGTGAAAACGTAGTGGGCTTTGGTCTCGATCACGTAGAGAGCGTGGACGGTCGCATCGAACGCGGTAGCGAGTTCGATGCCGTGGTCGACAGCCTTCCGCGCCGGCGTGCTCCCGTCAGTTGGAATGAGAATTGTCTCGTACATCCTCGGTCTCAGAACGGGTATTCGCCTGACAACCGCAAGTAATTTATTACATTTCACGGTCATTTCCAGTTCTTCTGACGATCCGTGACCACGTTCATGCTTCTCTGAAATACAGACTGAAGCTCACGAACAGAAAACTCGTCCCCACGAGCATGTATCGGTCCGTCGCAAATGCCCAGAGCGCGACGATCGCCAGCCCGCAGGCGATGGCCAGCGCGATCACGCCAGTTCCCGGCAGTGACGCTCACGATGGTGGCTCACGGCGTCGTTTGAGCTGCCGATCGACGTACCGAAAACAGTGTCTGAGACGGACTGTTGGCCGTCGGTACCGCTGATCGCCCCAGGCAGTTACCGATCCGTTCGGTCGGATCGCCGATCGGCTCGAATCCCGCCTCGGCGGCGAAAGAGCGAGGGGAGGGTCTTCCCAATTCGACCGAGCTGTTTGGCTGTCGGGGCTGTTGCTGGTAGGTAGAAATCTGGGATATGTGGGTCGTCGGTCTTTGATCGGTCCGAGCTCATATCGTGTGGTTGTCCCTCGATAGCATAAAAATCCCGGCATGGGGACGTATGGTATAAGAATTATCAGTACTATTATGGTATCTTATGACTACGAACGTCTGCGATCGCTCATACAACCCAGTCCTGTCGAGTCACTCCCGATCGTCGTCGAGAAGAACGTCCTCGATGAATCGAGCGGAGCCGCGTCTGAGTTGGCCGCCGACTGCCGTTGGCGAGAGATCGAGCAGCGATGCCAGTTCCGCCATGGACATCTCGCGTGGCTCGTCGTACAGTAATTCAGGCCGACTTCAGATAACGGTCGTGGGTGAGCCGACGCAGTCGGCGAATTACGCTGCGGTTCTGAAATTTTGGTTCAGATTCTCAAATCGTGGTTCAAATCCAATCGCGCCCCTCATTCTGCGATGACTGAACGTGAGATGTAAATCCGTCCCGCTTCCCAACATTGTTCGCTCCGGTAACGTAATGATCATTGACACCGTTATAGCATATGTCGGCAGAGCCGGTCGACGGCATCACATTGGGGATAGGGGGGAATCACAAATCGATCATCGCGACACGCGACGATCACCATCCCCGCTGCCGACGTGCGTACACCCTTTCGAAACTAGTATTCGGCCGTTGACCATATTGAACACAGCTGAACGCAAGCATACAAAGATTCATACGCTCCAACAAATCATCTGAATGTATGGTTGCAATCGGAATCGGGGCTCCGATCTACGTAATTATCCAAGCAGTTATCGCGCGCTTCGTCTACCGTGAAGCTTCGGCTCACAATCGACGATCACCGCTTGTAGTTGCCGTAAGCGTATTCGTCCTCAGCATTATGGCGGTGTTCGTCATCCATATCCTTCTTATTTTGCTCGCCCAATCAGTCGTTATCGCACTGTACCGACTTGGTACCTCACGGAACCAGCCAGCGCCTCAATAGCCCACTTCTGAACAGGTGTTCCACTAGTGTCAGCTGTCGACTGTTGTCAACTTCCACAGCATACCTTTTCAGGCCGACGATACAACCCCCTCGAGTCCAACGTCCCTCCATGGACGATACAGCCGTCGACACGACCGCCTACACCGATCTCGTCGCCGGGTCTACTAGTTTTCCCGAGCAGGCACGCCGCCGCGCCGAGACCGAACGCGAGGCCGTCGAGTGGGCGATCGACGAACTCGAGTCGATCGTCGACGAGCAGGGTGTCAACTTAGCGCCGTTGCTCGAGTACGCCCGACGGAGTCATGAGAGCCTCCCCGGGCGCCACCTGCGGGCCTACGAGGCGATGGCCGAGGAGTTCGATGTCGATCCGGAGATCTACGACGTCTACGTGTTCGCCTACGCGGAACTCTGCGAGGAGTTAGCTGATGGATCGGGACGCTCCGAAAAGAATCCGAGGGGATGTACGAATGCGCTCGTTGCCCCGCCGAAGGTCGAATCGGACGGTGGATTCGACGCCGGTAGCGCCGAGACATCCGCCGACCCGTGTGCCAGCGATTCCGGGCCGCTCGTGCTCAAAAACCGCGATATCGCGGGTCGGGGAACGCGCCCGAAGTCGATCATCGAGCAGCCGCCGATCGACGACTACTACGGCTTCCTGACGGTCGACACCTGCGGCACGATTTCGATCTTCAAAGGGGTCAACGATCAGGGGCTGGTCGCGGCTAACACGTTCATCGACAGCAAGCGCGACGATATCGAACCAGAGGATCAGCTCCGAAACGGCACCGTCATCCGGATGATCTTAGAGGAGTGTGCCACCATCGACGAGGCTCGAGACTTGCTCGAGTCCCACCCGACGCGTCACCTCTGTGGCCAGACGCTGTTTCTCGCGGACGCGACCGACGCCGCCTTGCTCGAGGTTGATCCGGTGGCTGAGCGGATCGTCGTCGACGACGATCCCGTCGTGACCAGAACGAACCACTTCGTGGACGGAGAGTCCACGCAGACGGAGAGTTCGACGGAGCGACGCGAACGGTCGCTCGAGTTGCTCGAGAGCGCGGACCGACTCGACCGCGACGACCTGTGGACGTTCGCGCAGGATCACGCGAACGGCCCCGGCGACGACTCGATCTGTCGCCATCCGGAGCCCGAGACGGACGAACCGCACGCGTTCGGCCAGTTGACGACTGCGAGCACGGCGATCTTCGAGGGTGGCTCGCCGGTGATCGAGGTCGGGATGGGCAACCCTTGCGAGACGGAGCGCACGCGGTGTGAATTCGGCGACGAGATTCCGACCGATCTCCGGACCGGCCGGCGGTGGCTCGATCGGCTGCACTGACGGTCGGTTCCCGATCACTCGCCCGGTGAACTGAACGGGGCACGCTTAGTCACCCAGTTAATCAAAATAGCAGTGGACTGTGAAAATGAGGCGTATTTAACATTATGAGGGGCTATAGCTAAAGTCGAGGGATATGGAATGGTCAATCATGACGACGTATTTGACGCATTGGCGGCCAGCCACCGACGACAGTTACTAGTAGAGCTACTTACCAGCACTCAACACGTCCCAGAACCGTCTGGCATTTCTCGAGAGGTTGCAGAAGCGGACGAAAACCTACTTCGGAGACATCTGTCCAGTTCTCGAACGATTCCAAAAGTGGATGAATATTCGGTCAGTATGCACCATATCCACCTTCCTAAATTGGCAGAGTACGGATTCATCGGGTGGGATTTAGATCTCAATCTCGTCGCACAGGGACCCTGTTTTGACGAGCTAAAACCTCATCTCAGACTATTGGCCGAACACGAGGACGGACGCCGTACAAAAGGCCCCGTCGTAACCCATCGTAGGTGAGGGTCGGTTGAGACAGCAGGCGCTATTCAGTATTTTTCCTGCTCGGATCGGCTCCCAGCAAAGTGAAAGACGGATTCAGGCTCGAGCGGGCTGGGTCGCGAGGTCAGCCTCGAGCCTTCTCGCCGCTTCCAGCCGAAGCCGTTTCGCTCGGCGCTTCGTGAGCCGCGAGTCGGGCAGTCGCTTCGCGAGCGGATCGTACGTCGACGGCGCGAATCCGAGTTGCTGTAGGTAGGCACGGACGCTCGAGTCACTCAGACCGTCGTAGATCGCGGCGTCGGTGATTTCCTGGACGGTCTCGAACTTGGGGAGGGGTACCTCACCCCCAACGTCCGGGCCGCCGCCGACGGTGGTCCCGCGGGCGTCGGCGTACGTGACGATCGAGCGGACCTCCTCGGCGAGGTGGAGGATCTGGCTCGGGAGTGCGGTGTCGGGCGAGCGCCACTCGACGGTCGGCATCGCCTTGCGCAGTCGGACGGGCGTCCAGACTGCATCGTAGGGATCGAACTCGTCGTCGAAGTCGGCCGGATCGACATCGCGCTCGAGTGCGCGTTCGCGGAAGCAGTCGTAGGCGTCCTCGAGGTTGGCCTCCCACTCCTCGACGCTGTCGACGTAGGGCCAGAGCTGGCCCTGTTCGGGACAGGCCTCGTAACACGAGCGTCGGTAGAGGAACGGGCGCGCACACTCGAGGAGGCGTTCGCCGCGGTAGTGCGAGGAACTGTTGACGAGCGCGAAGGCGGGATCGAGCGCCGTCAGCGTGTTCAGCTGGTCGACGACGTTCGACTGTTCGAAGTGGATGTGCGTGCCGGCACAGACGCGGGCGTCCTCGAACGCCGGGCCGACGATCCGGCGCTGGAGGTCGGTCCCCTGTTTGTCGCGGTAGGGAACCTCTTCCGGACCGGCGTGCAGCGGCGTCGACAGCGGAACGAGCCGTTTGTCCTGTTCGCGTGCCGCGTCGACGGTGGTACCGATGAGGCTGCGGAACTCCGCGCGGAGTTCGGCCATCGACTGACACGGGGTGGTCTTGATCTCGAGCATCGGCTCGACGAACTCGGGGTCGATCTGTTCTGAGACGTCGAGCAGTGATTCGGGTGGGACCAGGTCGCCGTCGTTGTCGATGACCCAGTACTCCACCTCGAGGCTGGTTTTCATGGATGGCTCCGTTGGGGGGTTCGGTGGTGCTGTGGCCCTCGAGCGAGCCGTCACCGGGCCAGCACGTGGACGGTGACCGTCGAACCCGAATGCGACGCACGAGTTCGTCCCCGTCCAGTGATTCGCTCCTGTAACTATCTCGGTAGGCCAGTACTACGTGAAGGGGTTGAGCCTGCGTGCGCAGGGGATAGATCGTCGGCTCAAGACCGTTCTTCTCCCGCGTATCGTGTGGTAAGCTACCCCTACGCACTGCCGACCGCAGTCTTGTGCGGGTCGTGTCGCTCAAAAACTCCACTAACACGAGTGTTACGTGGTTGCTTTCACGTCTCTACTGGGTTCATAGCCGTGCAGTAACATTGTGTAACTAGATGAGCAACGAAACGACCGGAGACGACAGCGGAACTGACGGGTCGGTAATCATCGTCGGCGGCGGTGCCGCCGGACTGAGCGCAGCGCTGTTTACGGCGAAGAACGGCCTCGAGACCACGGTGTTCGATGCGGACGAGACGTGGATGCACAAGGCTCACCTGTTCAACTATCTTGGTATCGGCTCGGTCGGCGGCAGCGAGTTTTTGGCGACCGCACGCCAGCAGGTCGACGACTTCGGTGCCGATCGCCATCAGGACGAACCCGTGACTTCGGTCACCGAGACTGACGACGGCTTCGCGGTCGAAACCGACGACGGTCACTACGAAGCCGACTACGTCGTCCTCGCGACGGGTGCCAACCGCGACCTCGCCGAAGGGGCCGGCTGCGAGTTCACCGACGCGGACGTCGTCGACGTCGGCGTCGAGATGGAAACGAGCGTGTCGGGTCTCTACGCAACGGGTGCGATGGTTCGGCCGGAGGAGTGGCAGGCCGCCATTGCGGTCGGCGACGGCGCCGCCGCAGCACTCAACATCCTCTCGAGCGTCAAGGGCGAACACTACCACGACTTCGACGTCCCCGCCGACGCGGCGCGTGTCTTCGGCGAACAGCTCGCTGAATAACCCTCCGAACGTATTCACACCACATGTCTAACGAGACCCAGAACCCAGTCACGTCCGAGCTACCCGACAGCCCCGTCCACATGACGGGCACCGATCACGTCACCATCTGGGGGAGCAACGAGGCCGATACCGTCGAGTTCTACCGCGACCTCCTCGGGATGCCCCTCGTCCTCCGCCAGCCCAACCTCGACGACCTCTCCCAGACCCACCTGTTCTTCGACACGGGTGACGGTCGCATCCTCACCTTCTTCGTCAGCGACGACCGCCCGTCGAACCGGCAGGGCCAGCGCGGCGGCGTCGGCGCCGTCCACCACCTCTGTTTCAGCGTCGACCCCGACGAGTACGAGGAGACGATGCAGGCGCTCGAGGACGCCGGCCACCGCTACAACGTCTTCGACCGCGGCATCTTCCACTCGATCTACACCACGGACAACAACGGCCTCGTCATCGAACTCTCGGCCGACAAGTACGAGATCCCCAACGATCGCCGCGGCGAGATCCTGGCGAAGGCACAGGAGCTCCGGGAGAACGACGGTGCCGACTACGCCAAGGACGAACACCTCCGCGGCGCGATCGAGGCGCTCGGCCTCGAGGTCGTCGAGCACGACCTTCCCGACGCCAGTGCCGGCACCGGTGGTCTCTGATGGCCGCCGAGTACGACGTCGACGGCCCGCATCAGGGTCAGCCACTCGTCACCGGCGGGACGGCCCTCGAGAACGCTTCCGCCGCGGTCGTACTCACCCACGGCCGGGGCGCAACGGCCCGGAGCATCGTCCAGATGGGCGAGGAGGTCCACCGAGACGGCGTCGCACTCCTCGCGCCGCAGGCCGCGCGTAACACCTGGTACCCGAACTCGTTTCTCGCCCCGGTCGAGCGGAACGAGCCCGGACGAACCTCGGGGCTGCGAGCCATCTCGGAGGCGATCGAGCAGGCGAACGAGGCCGGCATTCCCGCCGAGCGCGTCATGTTCGTCGGCTTCTCGCAGGGGGCCTGTCTCGCCAGCGAGTTCGTCGCTCGAAACCCGCGACGCTACGGCGGGCTCGCAGCCTTGAGCGGCGGTCTCATCGGCGAATCGATCGATCCCGACGACTACGCGACCGAGGGCGCAGATCTCGAGGGAACCTCCGCATTCCTCGGTTGTAGCGACGTCGATCCCCACATTCCGGAGGAGCGGGTCCACGAGACGGCCGACGTGCTCGCGGCGATGAACGCCGACGTCACGAAACGGCTCTACGAGGGGATGGGCCACGGCGTCAACGAGGACGAACTCGAGTTCGTCTCCGAGATGGTCGCGAATCTGGTCGACTGAACTCACGGACTTCGGCTGTGACCGTCTGTCTCCTCGCGGCGACCGTTCGCCTCGAGTGAACTGCGACTTATTCCGTTCACACGCGTAGTACCGACAATGACTCCCTACAGTACGGACCGCCGGACGCTCCTCTCGGGAGTGGCCGGGACCCTTGCAACGGTCTCCATCGCCGGCTGTCTGGGGCAGGACTCGAGTGACGATGACGGGGACGACGAACCCGACCCCGTCGTCGACGAAGCGGAGTTCGTCGAGGGCGATACCGATCCGGACGCGTGGCGGGACGTCGAGGAAATTCAGTTCGACGGCCACGTCGGCGGCTGGGTCGGCGTCGAACCGGCCGCCGTCGACCGCGTCGAGAACCCGACGCTCGTGCTCGAGGCGGGCCGGGAGTACGAACTCACCTGGGAGAACATGGACGGCGTCCACCACAACATCGCGTTCTGGGACGACGACCGCGAGGTCGTCGACGGCTACTCGACCGACGGCAACGAGACCGTCGGTGAGCGCGAGACGCTCGCGTTCGAAGCGACCCCCGAGATGGCGACCTACCGCTGTGAGTACCAGCCGGAAGGGCAGGTTGGCGAGGTTGTGTTTCTCGAGGATGCAAACGACAGTTTGTAGACACGCTCACATCCTCGTAGAATCGATCACCGAACGACCGTCACCGACATCGGGGCCCGACGGACGACCTGCTCGGCCACGCTGCCCAACAGCGCTCGAGACGCGCCGGATCGGCCGTGGTTGCCGATGATGATGTGGTCGATATCGTTCGCCTCGGCGTAGCTGACGATCTCTCGAGCGGGGTTGCCGGTCGCGACCTCCGTTCGGTAGTCGACGTCGGCGTCGTCGACGAACTCCGGAAGTTCCTCCTCCAGTTTCTCGATGGTCGTCTCCCGTCGCTCGCGAAGCAAGTCGTGGACGGCTTTGATCGTTGCCTCCGTGTAGCTGTCCGCGACCTCGACGACGCGAAAGAGGACGATCTCCTCGTCGGGGTACTCGTCGAACGCGCGTCGTACTGCCTTTTGTGCCGGTTCCGAGCCGTCGTAGGCGACGAGGACTGTCATACTCGCCGATAGCGGGGCCCGAAATATAAACCCGCTTACTGTCCGCCAACTGTCGGTACCTCGTGGGTTCGACTCGAGTAACCGTTACTCACGCAAGCGCGACTTACTGCCGTTCGTCGCGGACGTTACTCCTCGAATCCGTCTCTACGGCTCGCGTCGCTCGCCGTTTCAATCCGAGATCTTCGCGACGCTCAGATCTCGCTGTCCTCGAACCGGAACGTCCCATCGCGCTGGACGATCTCGCCATCGACCTCGATGAGCGAATCCTCGCTCATGTCGACGATCATGTCCACGTGGACCGCGGAATCGTTGGCCTCGTTCTCCTCGCCGACGGTGTCGTCGTAGGCGCGACCGACGGCCATGTGGACCGTATCGCCCATCTTCTCGTCGAACAGCATGTTGTAGGTGAACCGGTCGATGTCGCGGTTCATCCCGATGCCGAGTTCGCCCAGTCGGCGAGCGCCGTCGTCCGTGTTGAGCACTTCGGTCAGGACCTCCTCGTTCTTCGCCGCCGAGTGGTCGACCACTTCGCCGCCTTCGAACTCGAGGTAGACATCCGTGATCTCGCGGCCCTGATGGTAGAGTGGCATGTCGAACAGCACCTCGCCCTCGACGCTGTCGGGCTGGGGGGCGGTGAAGACCTCGCCGCCCGGCAGGTTGTGCTCGCCGTAGTCGTTGAGCGTCGGGTTGCCGTCGATCGACATCGTGACGTCGGTCGTTTCGCCGCTCTTGATGCGAATCTCCGAGGCGGGATCCATGAGCTCGACCATGTTCGCCTGGTGCTCGCGCTGCTCGTCCCAGTCCTTGTTGACGGCGTCCCAGACGAAGCCCTCGTAGCCCTCGGTGCTCATCTCCGCGAGCTGGGCGTTCGCCGGCGCGGGGTACTGCGTGAGACACCAGCGCGTCGAGAGCCGTTCCTCTAAGATCGGCCGGTGGGCCTGCTGGTAGGCCGCGCTGCTCTCGGGATCGACGTCCGCGGTCTGGGTGACGTTGTCGCCGGCCCGAATCGCGATGTAGACGTCCGTGTTCTGGATGAGCGCGAGTTCGTGCTCGGGGGTGTCGTACTCGTTATCGCCGGCCCGCAAAAAGGCGCGTCGCTGGCGGGCACCCGTTCGCTGGCTGACCGTCATCGGGTTCGCGCCGGCGTCGCCGATCACCTCGTGGAGGGCGACGACCAGGTCCTCGGCGACGGGGTGGGCGTCGACGACGACGTTGTCTCCGTCCTGCAGATCGACCGAGTGGTTCGCAATGATTTCGGCGTGTTCGCGGATACGCGGGTCCATGTGCCAGACGTCTCCCGACGCCGGGATACCGTTTTCGAATCGAAATGGTACGAAACTCAGTCTCGGTTCGCCAGAAAGATTCCGAGGTAGATCGACGCCAACGCGCAGGCGACGCCGGCGCCGAACGCGAGCGTGAACGGGGACTCGAGGCTCACCTCGCCGCCGTCGTCGAGCACCCAGCCGGAAAAGCCGAGCGCGAGCAGCCCGAACGCCGCGAGCCGGAGCGCCGAAACGAGGTGGGTGCCGGGACCGGGTGATTCGCCCATACGATGGATGCCGTTCGAGACCGTAGAAAACGTTGGGGTTTCGATGTGTTCGACACCTCGCGGAGCCGACATGCCGTCGACTATTTCTGCCCGCACTGCGCACCTCGAGTCATGATCGATCTGCGCTCGGATACGGTGACGAAACCGGACGATGTGATGCGGGAAGCGGCCCACAGTGCCGACGTTGGCGACGACGTCTACGGCGAGGATCCGACGGTGAACGAACTCGAGGCCCGCGCCGCCGAGGCGGTGGGGATGGAGGCCGCCCTGTACGTTCCCTCGGGGACGATGGGCAACCAGATCGCGGCGCGGGTCCACACCGACCGCGGACAGGAGGTGCTCGCGGACCGCAAGAGCCACGTCGTGAAGTACGAACTCGGCGGGTTCGCCCAGCACGCCGAACTGCAGGTCAGGATGCTCGAGACGGACCGCGGCGTGCCCTCACCCGCCCAGATCGCAGACGAGTACGTCGCGGAAGACCTCCACCGGCCCGGCACCGGCCTCGTTTGTCTCGAGAACACGCACAACGCTCGAGGCGGACTCGCCATCGCACCCGAGCGTCTCGCAGCGGCGGCCGACGCGGCCCGCGAGCGAGACGTTCCGGTCCACCTCGATGGGGCGCGACTGTTCAACGCCGCGACGGCGCTGAATGTCCCTGCCAGCCAACTCACCGACCCCGTCGACTCGGTCATGTTTTGCCTTTCGAAGGGGCTCGGCGCACCCGTCGGCTCGATGCTGGCGGGCAGCGAGGAATTCGTCGAGCGGGCCCGACGCACCCGCAAACTGCTCGGCGGCGGGATGCGCCAGGCCGGGATCATCGCCGCGCCCGGCCTGCAGGCGCTCGAGAACGTCGCCGACCTCGAGACCGACCACGAACACGCCCGATTGCTGGCCGACGGACTGGCCAACATCGCGGGATTCGACGTGCAAGAACCGGAGACGAACATCGTGCTCGTGGACGTTGCGGGGACGGGTCTCGAGACGGAGACGGTACTTGCACGACTCGAGGAACGAAATGTACTGGCGTCGCCGTTCGGGCCGACGACGATCCGGTTTTGCACCCATCGAGACGCCTCGCGGGAGAGCATCGAGACGGCACTGGAGACCGTCAGAAATACGTTCGACGCGGTCTGAAACCCCCGATCAGCGACCCATTCCTTCGCGGAACTCGAGGATGGTCTTGCGCAGGAGCAGATACGAGAAGAAGACCAGCGACAGGAGGATCAACACGATCACGATGATAACGGGATCGTCGGGGAGGAAGCCCAGCATACGAGAGCGTTACCGTGTCGGAGTGCAAAACCGTTTCGACCTCGTTCACGTATTCTCGAGTTGCCACGTTTCGATCACAGAACGGTAGACGGCTGGTCGTACGACGGCCCGTAGCCCGCTCGTACAGTAACTAAAACCGTATTTTCACCTTACGCTGGGTATATGCTTTCGGCTCGCGTAGCTATCGATGCGTCTCGATCGCTGGCCCTCCACCCTCGTGGTCGAGACCACCCGTCCGTTCGATCACCCTCACAGCAGCCTCCGTCGACGTCCGACCGCCAGTCGGACCGAACGGGCGATTTTCGGGTCGGGGACGTCCGGCCCGAGCGTTCCCGCTTCACTCGCACACCGAGCGTGTTCTCGGTACCGCGACACCCCGCTGACGCCTGGTTCCCCTGACGCAACGGTTTCCGTACGCCGATACGCTCCCGCCGATTATTCCTGCAGAGCGTCTGCTCTCGGCACCGTCAGCTCGAACGACGTCACGACCGTCCCGTCGGGTTCGCGGATCTCGCCTTCGAACGCGTTTCGTCCGTCCTCCGCCTCCTCACCCAGTTCGGGCTCCGTTTCGTTCTGTTCGCTTACCCTGCCGTCCGTTCGCGGCTCGAGCACGGCGAACCCCGGCCGATTCCCGCGCGGATCGGCGTGGCTGCCGGGATTCAACAGGAGGACGTCCTCGGTTTCGACGACCGTCGGTCGGTGGCTGTGGCCCGAGACGACGACGTCAGCGTCTCGCGAGCGACCGAACATCGCCAGTCCCGTCTGCCCGCCGTCTCGTCGGTGGGTTACGGCGAATCGGACGCCGGCCGCTTCGACGACGCGGGCCGTCGGCAACCGCTCGCGGACGGCCGCGCTGTCGGCGTTGCCGTGGACGGGAAAGAACACCTCGCACTCCCTCTGGAACGCCTCGAGTGCGGTCTCGCTCGTGAAATCGCCGGCGTGGATCACGACGTCGGCCTCGCGGGCCGCTCGCAGGGCCGCGCCCTCGAGTTCGTGTCCACTGGCGCTGTGCGTATCCGAGAAAATCGCGATCATACTGGTGGTACGGACTGCGGGGTCACGTTCTTTTCGTCGTGAGGGTCACCGAGCGAACTGGGCTTCCATTCGATACGCTACGTACGCTACTGTACCCCGCCGCCGTCGTCGCTGTCGTCGTAGCCCGCCACGACCGTCGATCCCGGCGGTCGGTCGTTCAGGGTCGCCGTCACCGTCGTCTCCTCGAGATCGACGGTCGACTCGAGGGCCTCCCAGCCGTCCTCGCCGTCGACGGCGACGGCGACGTCGGTCGGACTCGCGCCCGGCGGCAGTTTCGAGGGGTCGTAGACGAGCGCGATTCGGACCGCTTCGACGGCCTTCAGATCTTCGAGAGCGACGAGTTCGACGGGATCCGCGAGCGCGTCAACCGGCGGATCGCGGCCGCTCTTCTCGAGGCCGAACTCGTCGGGGACGACGCCCGCGACGACGGCGACGCGGGCGCCCGCGTGCTCGAGTGTGAACTCTGCGACGTTGCTGGAATCGTACCCGGGAATGGCCATACTCGTAGCGACGGCCCAGAGACATATGGCCCTGTAGCGTGCGTTCGCCGGCCGGCGGTTACGCAATTTGCCGGACGGCCGACCACCAATCACCGTTCCCGCCGAGTCGCGTTTACGTGCGTGGGTCGAACCGAGACGAACGCTTTTATCGCAGTGGGAACCAATTATCCACCGTGTCCGAAACAGCCGGGTACATGCGCTTTTTCCCGTACGAACAGCCGTACGAGAATCAGCGCGAGGCGATGGACCGCATCCACAACTCGCTGCAGCGAGGCCAGGACGTCCTCTTCGAGGGCGCTTGCGGGACCGGCAAGACGCTCTCGTCGCTCGTCCCCGCCCTCGAGGTGGCCCGCGAGCACGACAAGACGGTCGTCATCACGACCAACGTCCACCAGCAGATGCGCCAGTTCGTCGCCGAGGCCCGGGCGATCACCCGCGAAGAGGACATCCGCGCGGTCGTCTTCAAGGGAAAGTCGTCGATGTGTCACATCGACGTCGGCTACGAGGAGTGTCAGGCCCTGCGGGACAACACCCGCGCGGTCGTCGACACCGAACGCGACAAGCGACAACTCGAGCGTCGCCAGCGCGAACTCCTGTCCGAGAGCCAGGAGGGCGACGGCGGCGCGGCGGACGCTCGCAGCGCCGTCATGGACGAACTCGAGAACCTCGAGGACCGACTCGAGGACCTCGAAGAGCAGAACGTCTGTGAGTACTACCGGAACAACCTGACCGAGGATACGGACGACTTCTTCGCGTGGCTCTTCGAGGACGTCCGCACCCCCGACGAAATCTACGAGCACGCGGAAAATCAGGAGTTTTGCGGCTACGAACTGCTCAAGGAGGGGATCGAGGGCGTCGATCTGGTCGTCTGTAACTACCACCACCTGCTCGATTCCACGATCCGAGAGCAGTTCTTCCGCTGGCTGGGCCGAGAGCCCGAGGACGTCATCGCCGTCTTCGACGAGGCCCACAACGTCGAGGACGCCGCCCGCGAGCACGCCACGCGAACGTGTTCCGAACGGACCTTCGACTCCGCGCTCGACGAGTTGGCCGACGCCGACGACCCGCGCTCGGAGGACGCCGCGAACGCCCTCTCGGCGTTCCACCGCGCGCTCGTCGAGACCTACGAGGACTCCTTCGGCTTCGGCGACCGCGAGGCGATCGACGAGAACTGGACGGACGTCTCTATCGCGAACGAGAACCGGAAGGACGACCTCACGCTCGAGTTCCTCCAGCGCTACTCGGGTCGAGGGATTCAGGATGATCTCGAGGCCGCGATGAAACTCGGCCAGGAGTTGGACGAGCAGTACGAGGAGGCCTACCGCGAGGGCGAGACGGCCACCCGGACGGAGTGTCAGACCTTACAGGCCGCCGCGTTCGTCAGTGCGTGGATGAACGAGGGCTCGAAGGAGGGGCTCTACCCCGTCGTCGCCGTCACCCGTGACGGTGGCACGGACGAGGTCTACGGCCGCGCGGAACTGTACTCCTGTCTGCCGCGGCAGGTGACCGGCCGGCTGTTCGACGAGGTGTACGCGACCGTGTTGATGAGTGCGACGCTCCAGCCGTTCGACGTCACCGAGAGCGTGCTGGGACTCGAGGATCCGGTGACGATGGCCTACGGGCTCCAGTTCCCCGAGGACCGGCGGCGAACGTACGCCGTCGAGACGCCGGCGCTCTTCTCGTCGGACCGAGACGACCCCGCCGTCCAGGAGGAGGTCGCCGAGACGATTCACGACACCGTTCGGATGACCCCCGGCAACACGCTCGCGTTCTTCCCCAACTACGGCGAGGCGAGTCGGTACGCGGAGCGAGTCGACGAGCGCTCCGAGAAAACGGTCTACCTCGACGAACCGGGGACGTCGGTCGAAGAGCTACGCCAGCAGTTCGTCGCGGACGACGGCGCGGTGCTGTGTACGTCGCTGTGGGGCACCCTCGCGGAGGGGGTCAGTTTCGACGGTGACGACGCCCACACGGTTCTCGTCGTCGGCGTTCCCTACCCCCACCTGGACGACCGTGCGGAGGCGGTCCAGGAGGCCTACGACGCGGCCTTCGAGGGAACCGAGACGGGCTGGCGCTACGCCGTCGAGATTCCGACGGTTCGCAAGACCAGACAGGCGCTTGGCCGGGTCATCCGGTCGCCCGAGGACGTCGGCGTCCGCGCCTTGCTCGACCGGCGCTACTCGCGGTCGGCCAAGTCGGATCTCGGCAGGTACAGCGTCAACAGCACCTTCCCGCACGAAGAACGCGAGGAACTGATCGACATCGCACCCGAGAAGCTCAAGTTTGCGATGCTCAACTTCTACGGCGATTTCGACGCCTACGGCGGCAAGACGCCCGCGCCGTAGTCTTCGTAGCCTGTCGTTGTGGGTGACCACAACAACTATTCTGTTGGAGGAAGTAACAACGAACGATGGGCGGGAGCGCTGATGACGATGCTTCACCGGTGATTCGGGTCACAAAGGACTTCGGCGAAACGTATGCCGAAGTCCGAGCGTGGGATGTTCCGGAGTCGGAAAGATATCCCGACGGCCTAAAGTAGTCAATGCAGTACGGAACGGCTGACGGTGAGACGATCGTTCGATACGATAACTTTCCGGATCATCCGGACGCGGCTCCCCATCACAAACATCAGTCCGATGGAACGGTCGAAGATGTCGAATTTGTGGGTCTCGAACCGCTATTCGAACGATTTCAAAACGAGGTACGTGATTATGGCGAACACTGGTAACTCCACCGACGGCGACCGAACGATGTACGTCCGCTTTCAACAGGGCGACGAAGACGGGCTTAGAGACGCTCTTAGTGACCTTGATCGAGATGAAACGACCACCCCTCACTTCGAGGTCGTCTTCGATGACCCCGACGACATCCATCGCGTTACGCGACCGAAGAACCTCGAGTTACTTCGGACGATCGCCCAGTTCGAGCCCGAAAGTATTCGAGAGACGGCACGTCTCGTCGATCGAGACGTCCGACAGGTCCACACGAACCTCGAGGAACTGGCGGACCTCCACTTGATCGAACTCGAGCAAGATGGACGACGAAAGCGCCCGACCGTCTGGTACGAGACGATAGAAGTTGATCTTCCGCTTTCTGAGTCAGATGTGAGCCGCGATAGAGCCAACGTGTAAGGGAATTACGACGCCTACGACGGCGAAACGCCCGTGCCGTAGCTCCTGCCTCGAGAACCACGCACCCGTCTCACTCGACCGGTTCGACCGTCACGTCGGCGACGCCGTTCGTCACCGTGACGACGTGGGCGCCGTCGGATTCGATCGTCACGTCGTAGCTGTCGCTCTCTTCGATCGATCGCGCGTCGAGGGGGCCCTCGCCGACCTCGGCGACCTGCACGCTGACTGCGCTCCCCTCGTCGACTTGCTGGACGTCGACCGCGACGGCGAGATCGTCGCCGGCGTCGGCGCTGAACTCTGCCGGTTCTTCGTCCCGGAGGGTGTCGTCGACGTAGCCGTCGTCGATCAGGCCGGTAACGTCGCTACAGCCCGCCAGTACCACCGCCGTCGACCCCGCGAGAACTGCCCGTCGGTACATAGCTCGAGGTACCGAGACGACCGAGTAATAGCTCCCGGACGACTCACGGTTCGATTCCGGCGCTGAGTCCGCGTCGGACTGCTGGCGAGTTCGATCAAGCCGGCAGCGAGACGCGGCTCACCGGCAACTTGTACGTGCCGTCCCAGAACTCGAGTTCGCTGACGGTCCACCGGATCGGCTCGATCTCCCGTTCGGCGAGGCGTTTTGCGGTCTCGAGGTCGCCACCGCGGGCCAGCGTGACGTGGGGAACGTAGTCGGCCCCCTCGAGGCCGTCGACAGTGTCGAAGGTCTCGGTGAGGGTCGCGTGGATCGACTCGAGGCCGGGGCTCTCGACGGCGAGATAGACTACAGGAGCGGAGCCGAGCGGCGGATCCTCGAAGTAGTCGATACCCGTAATTCGGGCTTCGACGGCGGGACTCCCCTCGAGCGCGCGGTGGGCGCGGTGTTGTAACTGGGCGACGTGGTCGGCGTCGCCGAGGCGTTTGAGCAGACAGGAGTGGTCCTCGCGGACGTTGTCGAAGCCGACGAGTTCCGGGTAGAGCTCGTTGGCGATCGTTCGGACGCGTCCGGGGACCGGGACGTTGACGCTGTACACTACGGCGCTCGTAGGGGTGAGCACCCTATCAGTGTGGCGTTTCGCTAGATGCGGTCAAGCAGCCAGAGACCGATCACGAGCAGGATGGCGATCATGAGCAGCGGCTGGAGAAGCCCGAGGAGCCCGCTGATGATCGAGCTTAGAATGTTGATGACCAGCAGGATGGCGACCAGTACGAGGACGATTTTCAGAAGCGTTTCGACCTCGAGTTTGCCACGAGTTCCGTGCATACATTCTGCTACGGACGAACGTTTCAAAAATACATCGCTGTCGTCGTCGGAAAGACCTATTTGGACGGCTACGACAGTTCATGGTAATGGATTCGAAGGGGCTCTGGGCCCTGCTCTGGGTGCTCGTGGTCGTCGGGTGTGCGGTCGCGTTGCTGCCGGTTGCGTCGGTCGGTGCGGTCGCCGACGCTGGAGCCACAGGAGCGACGGTTCAGGAGGACGAGGAGCCG
Organism: Natronorubrum amylolyticum; assembly: GCF_052040145.1. Taxonomy (NCBI): domain Archaea; kingdom Methanobacteriati; phylum Methanobacteriota; class Halobacteria; order Halobacteriales; family Natrialbaceae; genus Natronorubrum; species Natronorubrum amylolyticum. The sequence goes on along the minus strand of NZ_JBPPFW010000004.1, from coordinate 260,359 downwards.
GTCGAGCGCGAAGAACTCGACGAGGCGGACGAGGTGCACATCGACGTCTCTCTCCTCGAGAACGGATCGGCGACGTTCGAGGTCGACTATCGGTATTTCCTCGAGAACGAGAACAACACCGAGGAGGACTGGGAAGAGCTACGCGAACAGATCGATTCGGACCCCGAGGCGTTCACCGAAGCGGAGATGGAGGGCTGGGACAGCATTCGTGCCGAGGGACAGAACGAGACTGGACGGGAGATGAACATCTCGAACGCCACCGTCTCGACCGACGAGAGCCCCGCGCCACGGGATATCGGTCACGTCCAGTTCACGTTCGAGTGGTCGTCGTTCGCCTACGTCGAGTTGACCGAAATCACCGCGGGCGACGCGCTCTCGGGCTTTACGCTCATTGAGGGCACGACGCTACAGATCACCGGCCCCGAGGGCTACGCGGTCCACGAGCACGAGCCGACGGCCGACAGTACGGAGCCGAACGCGGTCTACTGGGACGGTGGCGGGACCGAGTTCAACGACGATCAGCCGCGAGTCGTCTTCATCGAGAACGGGGATTCGGCTGCGGAGGCGACCGAACCCGACGACGGGCTGCCGACGACCTGGCTCGCCGTACTGGCCGCGCTCGGCCTGCTCGCGACCGGAGCGGTGATCGGCTGGTGGCTCAGACACGGTCGGGACGACAAACCGGCTCCCGGCGGTGACGTCGCCGCGCCGCCGCCGTCCAACGAGGCGCCCGCGTCCGGCAACGCGGCGGGACCGCCACCCGAACTCCTCAGCAACGAGGAACGCGTCCTGCGGCTGCTCGAGGAGCGCGGCGGTCGGATCAAACAGCAGGAGGTCGTCGCGGAACTGGACTGGACGGAGGCCAAGACGAGCCAGGTCGTCGGCAGCCTGCGGGAGGACGACGAGATTGAGGTGTTCCGAATCGGCCGGGAGAACGTGCTGTCGCTTCCCGACGAGGACGAGGAGTAGTTGCTATCGCCGCGTCCGCGATCACCACTGTCGGTCGGTTTCGACTTACTGCTACCGATTGAACTCTCGTGACGTGTTATCGTTCGCATCGCTCGCTGCGGGTTAGAAAGCCGCAATACTTGCTATTCAGCAGGATTTAATACCGGTGGCGCTCTACGAGCCACCAATGAGTCTCACCGTCGGTACCACGCTCGCCGCGTTCGGTACCGACGGGACCGTCTCGCCGCGGCGACCGCGACGGCGGCGGCCGGGCCTTTGAGCCCGACTATTACTTCACCATTCGACCCCAGTTTGTTCCATCGTTCACCACTCTAGTAAACCTAGAATTTTCGGTTAGCAGACGCTCTATCGTTAATTTACGCGTGCTAAATCAATGTGCTTAAGTCGCTCCTGCCGTTTTCCTCGAGTACGATATGACACGCGTTGCACTCGCGTTCTCGGGTGGGTTGGACACGACCGTCTGTGTCCCGCTGCTCGAGGAAGAATACGGATACGACGACGTTATCGGCGTCACGGTCGACGTCGGTCAGCCGGCTTCCGAATTCGAGGAAGCTGAAGAAACCGCAGAAGCGCTCGGTCTCGAACACTACGTCGTCGACGCGAAGGAGGAATTTGCACAGCTCTGTCTCGACAGCGTTCGCGCGAACGCGACGTATCAGGGCTACCCGCTCGGCACGGCACTCGCCCGCCCCGTGATCGCGAAGGCGATTCTCGAGGTCGCGGAGGAACAGGGCTGTACCGGCATCGCCCACGGCTGTACGGGCAAGGGGAACGACCAGCTCCGTTTCGAAGCCGTCTGGCGCGACTCGGACCTTGAGGTCATCGCGCCCGTGCGCGAACTCGGGCTCACGCGCGAGTGGGAGAACGAGTACGCCGCGGAGAAGGACCTGCCCGTCGAGGGCGGCGACGGCGGCAAGTGGTCGGTCGACACCAACCTCTGGAGTCGCTCCGTCGAAGGCTCCGAACTCGAGGACCCCAGCTACGTCCCCGGGGAGGAGATCTACAACTGGACGCAGGCACCGACCGGCGAGACCCAGGAGATCGAAATCACCTTCGAGAAGGGCTACCCCGTCGCCGTCGACGGCGTCGAGTACGACCCGATCGAGCTCATCGAGCACTTAAACGGCGTGGCGGGCGCGTACGGCGTCGGCCGCACCGACTCGATGGAAGACCGCATGCTCGGCCTGAAGGTCCGCGAAAACTACGAGCACCCGGCCGCGACGACGCTGCTCAACGCACACGAAGCCCTCGAGGGCCTCGTCCTCACGCAGGAAGAACGCGAGTTCAAGCAGCTGATCGACCAGCGCTGGTCGAAGAAGGGCTACGAGGGCCTGATCGACGCACCGCTCGTGAAGGCGCTCGAGGCCTTCATCGACGAGACCCAACAGCGCGTCACCGGCACGGTCACGATCCGTTTCGAGGGCGGTCAGGCTCGCGCGGTGGGTCGCGACAGCAAGTACGCCGCCTACTCCGCCGAGCACGCCTCCTTCGACACGGAGACGGTCGGCAAGATCGACCAGGAAGACGCCACGGGCGTCGCGAAGTACCACGGCTTCCAGCGCCGTCTCGCGAACTCGGTGACGGGCGCGGAAGACGAGGACGACGCGGTCGAACTCGCGACCGACGGCAGCGGAACTGACGAGGACGAGTAACCATGACCGAGGAGAGCGCTCACGACGACCTGTCCGAACTCGAGTCCGCAGTCGCAACCGACGGGAGCGGCGAGGGCGTCGTCCGGCGGGACCGCTTCAGCGGCGGCCCCGCCCGGAGCTTTCTCTCCTCGCTCGAGGCCGATCGGCGGATCTTCGAGGCCGACCTCGAGGTCGACCGCGCACACGTCCTGATGCTCGCCGAGCAGGGGATCGTCGAGGACGACGTCGCGGGCGAGATTCTGACGGCCCTCGACGCCATCGAAGTCGACGGCCACGGCTCGCTTCCCGACGGCGAGGACGTCCACGAGGCCATCGAGACGGCCGTTATCCAACGCATCGGTGCCGAGGGCGGGAAGATGCACACCGCGCGCTCGCGTAACGACGAGGTCGCGGCCTGCATTCGCTACCGCCTGCGCGAGGACGTTCTCGAGGCCATCGAGACGACGCTCGCGTTGCGCGAGGCACTGGTGGTGGTTGCCGAGGCGAACGCGGAGACGATCATGCCCGGCTACACCCACCTCCAGCCCGCCCAGCCGATCACCGTCGCTCACTGGGCGTGCTCCTACGAGGGAGCCGTCCGCCGCGATACGGAGCGCCTGCTCGAGGCCTACGCCCGGATCAACCAGTCGCCGCTCGGTGGCGCCGCGTTCGCCGGGACGACGTTCGATATCGACCGCGAGCGCACGGCCGAGTTGCTGGGATTCGAGAACGTCGTCGAGAACTCGATGGACGCCTCCTCGAGCCGGGACTTCCTGCTCGAGACGACGCAGGCGCTGTCGACGCACGCGACGACGCTGTCGGGACTCGCGGAGGATCTGATCATCTTCGCGAACCGCGGCTTCGTCGATCTCGCGGACGACTACTCCTCGACGTCGTCGATCATGCCCCAAAAAAAGAATCCCGACACGCTCGAACTCGTCCGCGCGGTCGCGGGCGACGCCGCAGGATCGGTGCAGGGGTTGACGACGACGCTCAAGGGACTGCCGCGCGCGTACAACCGCGACCTCCAGCGGGCGACGACCCACGCCTGGGACACCGTCGACGCCGTGACGGATGCGAGCGAGGTTGCGGCGGGGGCCGTCGCGACGGCCGACTGGAACGAGGAGACGCTGGCCGCCGAAGCCGGCGCGGGCTTCTCGACGGCGACCGGCGTCGCCGACCTGCTCGCGGCGAACGGGCTGCCGTTCAGGACGGCCCACGAGATGGTCGCGATCGCTGCAGCGAACGGGGGCGACTACGAGGCGATCGAGTCGGCTGCCCAGGAGGTACTGGGAGAGCCACTCGAGTCGTTCGTCGACCCCGCGGCCGTCGAGGCCGCGCTCGATCCCGTCGAAAGCGTCGCGAGCCGCGACTCGCAGGGTGGCCCTGCCCCCGACGCGATCGGGCCACAGCTCGAGGCGGCCCGCGAGGCGCTGTCGACCGACGAGGAGTCGCTCGCCGAGACGAGCGATTCGCTCGAGGCGGCTCACGAGGCGCTCCGCGAGGAGGTGAACGGCTATGTCTGAGGCAGAATACCCGCGGCCGGCACCGCGACCGTCCCCGCGAGGGGACAATACACCGTCTACATGATATGTCAGACAAAATTTGCCGCGAATTCGCCTTTTCATCTGCTTAGCGGACAGTCTGTGTAGTGTAATTTTGCTGTTAAGTTCGAAGGCTTTAAGGGTCATCGGCTCTCAGTTGCAGGTACAATGACCGAATGCGTCGAGTGTGGGGCTGAGGTGTCCCTGCACGACGATCTGGAAGTTGGAGAGATCGTTGACTGTACGACCTGTGGAGCAGAGCTAGAAGTCGTCGACACTGAGCCGCCAGTCCTCGAGCGAGCCCCGGAGCTCGAAGAGGACTGGGGTGAGTGACCTTGCAAATAGGAATACTCTACTCACGAATCCGCAAAGACGAGAAGCTCCTCCTCAACGAGCTTCGCGAGCGCGACCACGAGATCACTAAGATCGACGTCCGCAAACAGACGTTCGACATCAGCGAGGTCCCCGAGGAGTTCGCGGACCTCGACATCGTCGTCGACCGCTGTCTCGCCACGAGCCGGAGCCTGTACGCCACGCAGTTCTTCGAGGCCTACGGCATCCCCGTGGTCAACAGCCACGAGACCGCCGACATCTGTGCGGACAAAGTGAAGAACAGCTTAGCGCTCGAGAAAGCCGGCGTCCCCACGCCCGCCACGAAAGTCGCGTTCACCAAGGAGACCGCGATGGAAGCCATCGAGGACTTTGGCTACCCCTGCGTCCTCAAACCCGTCGTGGGTTCCTGGGGCCGCCTGATGGCCAAGATCGACTCGCCAGACGCTGCAGAGGCGATTCTGGAGCACAAGGCGACGCTGGGCCACTACGAGCACAAGGTGTTCTACGTCCAGGAGTTCGTCGACAAACCCGGCCGCGACATCCGCGTGCTCGCGACCGACGGCGAACCGATCGCCGGCATGGTCCGCTCCTCGGACCACTGGATCACGAACGCCGCCAAGGGCGCCGAGACGAACGTCTTCGAACCCGACGAGGAAGCGAAAGAACTGGTGAAGAAGGCCAGCGACGCCGTCGGCGGCGGCCTGCTCGGGATCGACCTCATGGAGACCGACGAGGGATATACGGTCCACGAAGTCAACCACACCGTCGAGTTCAAGGCGCTCGACGGCGCGGTCGACACCGACATCGCCGGCACCGTCGTCGACTGGCTCGAGGAGAAAGCGGCCGCCGAAGCCGACGAGGAACTCGAGGTGACCGTCTGATGGCGGTCGGTACCGAGACCGGTGCAGCGGCGGACGCCGAGACGGTTACCGCGAGCGTCATCGGCGGCAGTGGATTCACGGGCGGCGAACTCCTGCGACTGCTCGCCGGCCATCCGAACTTCGAGATTACGGAAGTCACCAGCCGCTCGAAGGCCGGCAAGAGCGTCGGCTCCGTTCACCCGCCACTTCGCGGCTCGGATCTACGGTTTACCGAACCCGACGATCTCGAGTCCGTCGACGTCCTGTTCGCCGCGACGCCACACGGCGTCTCGATGGGGCAGATCGACGAGTTCTTCGAAATCGCCGACACCGTCGTCGACCTCTCGGCGGACTTCCGCCTCGAGACGGAAGAACAGTACGACGAGTGGTACGACGGCCACGACGCGCCCGAATACCTGGAAAAGGCCGAGTACGCCCTGCCCGAAATCAACCGCGAGAACCTCTCCGGTGCGGGGCTCATTGCTGGCGGCGGCTGTAACGCCACCGCGACGATTCTCGGCCTGTACCCGCTGTTCGAGCACGGGATTCTCGAGGGCGGCGAGCAGGTCGTCGTCGACGTCAAAGTCGGCTCCTCGGAGGGCGGTGCCGGCGGCGGCGAGGCCTCGAGCCACCCCGAGCGCTCGGGCGTCGTCCGTCCGTACGCGCCGACGGGTCACCGTCACGAGGCCGAGATCGAACAGTTCCTCGACACCTCGGTCTCCTTTACGTGCCACGCCGTGGACATGATCCGCGGCGCCAGCGCGACGAACCACGTCTTCCCCTCGGGACCGGTCTCGAAGGGCGACCTCTGGAAGGCCTACCGCGGCTGTTACGAGGACGAGCCGTTCGTCCGCATGGCCGCTGGTGGCTCCGGAGTCTATCGCTACCCCGAACCGAAGGCCGTCGCGGGGACGAACCTCGCCGAGGTCGGCTTCGAACTCGATCCCTCGAACAAACGCATCGTCGTCTTCTCGGCCATCGACAACATGATGAAAGGCTCCGCGGGACAGGCGGTCCACGCCGCCAACATCGCGCTGGGCTTGGAGGAAACGGCCGGACTCGAGTTTACGGGACTGCATCCCGTGGGGGCACCGTAAATGACGACCGTCGTCAAAATCGGCGGCGCGCGGGCCGTCGATCCCGAGGGCGCGCTCGCGGACGTCGCGAGCCTCGTCGAAGACGGCGAAGACGTCGTCCTCACCCACGGCGGCTCGACCGCCGTCGATGAAACCTTGGAAGAACTCGGTCAGGAACCGACCTACGTCGAGACTCCCGGCGGCGTCGTCGGACGCTTCACCGACGAGGACACGATGGACGTCTTCAAGATGGTGATGCCCGGCAAGCTCAACACCGATCTGGTGGAGAGCCTGCAGACCCTCGAGGTGAACGCGGTCGGCCTTTCGGGTACCGACGGCAAACTGCTCGAGGGCAAACGCAAGTCCGCCGTTCGCGTCAAAGAGGACGGCAAGAAGAAGATCAAGCGCGGCGACCACTCGGGCAAGATCGAGTCCGTGAACGCGGACCTGCTCGAGACCGTTCTCGATGGCGGCTACACCCCCGTCGTCTCCGTTCCCATGTTGGGCAAGGAGAAAGGCGGCGGCTACACGGCGGTCAACGCCGACGCAGACCGCGCCGCCGCTGCGATTGCTGGTGCGCTCGATGCGGACCTGGTGCTTCTCACGGACGTCTCGGGGATTTACGAGGATCCCGACGACGAGTCGACGCGTATCGAATCAGCGTCCACGCCCACCGAGTTCTCCGCGGTCAAATCCGCCGCTGAAGGGTTCATGACGAAGAAGGTCATGGCCGCCGAGGAGGCGCTCGAGGGCGGCGCATCGTCGGTTATCGTCGCGACTGCGAACGCCGAGGAGCCGATCACGAGCGCGCTCGCGGGCGAGGGGACGACCCTCGAGCCCGGCGTACTCGAAGACGGGGCTGCGGAGGTGGAACAGTGAGCGACCACGACTTCATCTCCGGCAGCAAGCCCATCGGCATCGAACGCGGCGAGGGGCCGTACCTCTACACCGCAGACGATACGGCGTATCTCGACGCCGGCGCGAGTTTCGCGTGCACGCCGCTGGGTCACAGCCACCCTGCAGTCGTCGAGGCGGTCCAGGAGCAGGTCGGCAAGCTGACGTTTGTCGACTCCTCCTATCCCGTGCAGTCCCGGGAGGACGCCTACGCCGCGCTCGTCGCGGCGACGCCCGACGGACTCGAGTCCGCCTGGTTCTGTAACTCCGGGACCGAGGCCAACGAGGCCGCACTGAAGTTCGCCCGCTCGGCGACCGGCGAGTCGAAGATCATCGCCGCGACCCGCTCGTTCCACGGCCGGACGATGGGCTCGCTCGCGGCGACCTGGAAGGACAAGTACAAGGAGCCGTTCGAACCCCTCGCCGGCGACGTGGAGTTCGTTCCCTACGGCGACAGCGAGGAGCTCGCGGCCGCCGTGGACGACGAGACCGCGGCCGTCATTCTCGAGCCGATTCAGGGCGAAGGCGGGATCAACGTCCCGCCCGCGGGCTACCTCGAGACCGCTCGCGAACTGACCGAGGAGACCGGCGCGGCGCTCGTCTTCGACGAGGTCCAGACCGGCATGGGCCGGACGGGCGAGATGTGGGCCTGCCAGCGGGCAGGCGTCACGCCCGACGTGCTCACGACGGCGAAAGGGCTCGGTAACGGCCTGCCCGTCGGTGCCGTCGCAGTGCAGGACTGGATCGCCGACGGCGCGGCTTCGCACAACGCCACGTTCAGCGGCGGTCCCGTCGTCTCCGCGGCGGTTCACGCGACCCTCTCGACGCTGGTCGAGGAGGAGTGGCCCGCCCACGCCGCCGAGATGGGCGACTATCTCACGGCGGAACTCGAGGCCGCACTCGGCGACGGGGTGCGCGAGGTCCGCGGCGACGGCCTGCTCGTCGGCATCGAGCTGAAACGCGGCGCGAACCGCGTCGCTCGGGATCTGGCGATGGACCACCAGATCCTGGCGCTTCCGGCGGGCCGGACCGTCCTACGTCTGCTCCCGCCGCTCGTGATCGACGAGGCGGAAGCCGATCAGCTCGTGGACGCACTGACCGAGATCGTCGCCCCCGAGGCGAGTGCCGAATCATGAGTGCAGCCATGGAAGATACGACCGACGTCTCGCTCGAGGACGCGCGCCAACTGCTGACCGACCTCGTGTCGATTCCGTCGCCCTCGGGCGACGAGGCGGAGGCCGCGGAGCGACTCGTCGACTTCTTCGACGCCCGCGGCCGCGAGGCGTGGATCGACGAGGTCGGCAACGTTCGCGCACCCGCGGACGACGCCGTCCTCCTCACCTCACACGTCGACACCGTGCCCGGCGAGATTCCGGTCGAGGTAACGTCGGCCGACGAGACCGACGTCGAGCGGGAGGTCGCTGAAGAGACCGGCGAGGATATCCTCTGGGGCCGCGGCAGCGTCGACGCCACCGGCCCGCTGGCCGCGATGGCCGCCGCCGCCGTCCGCACGGGCGTCTCCTTCGTCGGCGTCGTCGGCGAGGAGACGAACTCGCGCGGTGCGCGACACCTCGTGGAGGACCGCGAGGAACCCCGCGCCGTCGTCAACGGCGAGCCAAGCGGTGCGACGGGCATCACGCTCGGCTACCGCGGTTTTCTGGCAGGGACCTACGTTGCGACCAGCGAGTCCGGCCACACCTCGCGTCCCGAACCGAACGCGATCCAGCACGCGACCAACTGGTGGACGGGCGTCGAAGACGCTTTCGAGGACGACGAGTACACGGCCGTCTTCGAGCGCGTCACCGCCAAACCCGTCGACATGAACGGCGGGATCAGCGACGACGGGCTCTCGGTCGAAGCGACGCTCGACGTACAACTGCGGATCCCGCCGTCGCTGGACGCCGAAACGGTCCGCGAGACCGCCGAAGCCGGTCTCGAGATCGGGACCGTCTCCTGGGCAGAGCCGATTCCGCCGGTGATGGAGAGTCCCCGAACCGAGGTCGCCCGAGCGTTCCGCGCGGCGATCCGGAAGGGCGGCAGCGATCCGCGGCTCCTGCGCAAGACCGGTACCAGCGACATGAACCTCTATGCCGGCGTCTGGGACTGCCCGATGGTCACCTACGGCCCCGGCAACTCCGACCTCGATCACGCGCCGGACGAACGGCTCTCGCTCGTCGAGTTCGATCGCTCGGTCGAGGTCTTAGAACGCGTCGCGACGACGCTGCGCGGAGGCGACGACTGATGGCGGGCGATACTGACGTTCGTCACTTCCTCGAGATCGACGATCTCTCGCCGGACGAACTCGAGACGGTCCTCGACCGCGCAGAGACGTACAAAGAGGCCCAGCAGCAGGGGGAAGATCATCCCGATCTGGACGGCCAGACGCTGGGGATGATCTTCCAGAAGCCGAGTACGCGAACCCGCGTCTCCTTCGAGACCGGGATGACCCAACTCGGCGGTCACGCCGTGTTCCTGGGCGAGGACGACATCCAACTGGGCCGCGGCGAGCCGTTAAAAGACACCTCGCGAACGCTCTCGCGGTACGTCGACGCCGTGATGGCTCGCGTCTTCAAACACGAGAACATCGAGGTGTTCGCGGAGTACGCCTCGGTCCCGGTCGTCAACGGGCTTACCGACGACGCCCACCCCTGTCAGACGCTCGCCGATCTGCTAACGATTCGCGAGGAAGAGGGCGGGTTCGAAGACGTTTCGGCGGCCTGGATCGGCGACGGGAACAACGTCGCCCAGTCGTTCGTCCTGGGCTGTGCCATCGCGGGGATCGACCTGACGGTCGCCACGCCCGCGGGGTACGGGATCGACGACTCGGTGCTCGAGCAGGCACGAGCACTCGGCGGCGATCCGACGGTGACGACCGACCCGGTCGAGGCCGTCTCCGACGCCGACGTCATCTACACCGACGTTTGGATCAGCATGGGCCAGGAGGACGAACGCGACGTCCGAATGGACGCCTTCGAGGGCTTTCAGGTTCGCTCGGGGTTACTCGAGCACGCCCCCGACGCGTCGGTCATGCACTGTCTGCCCGCCCACCGCGGCGAGGAGATTACCGACGACGTCATCGAGAGCGATCGGTCGATCGTCTTCGATCAGGCCGAGAATCGGTTGCATGCCCAGAAGGCGTTGTTGAGCTGGCTGCTCGAGTAACCGTCGGAGTCAACTGTTTCGCGGTCACCCTCACTACGATCCCCGAGTCGCGTACGCGAAGTCGTCACACCGGGGGTCGTCGACGCTTGTCGGCCATCCCCCTGCGTCGGTACGTGTTCCCTTCCGGTCGATAACCCGAACATTACCCGAGGAAATACAGTATTGCCTCTCGACAGGATCGACGGCGGAGCTGAACGATCTTCCGTGCTTATATGTAGCGTTCAAATCGTTCCGACCGGAAGATGTCGTTCAGAGTACTGCTCGCCACGCTGATCATGCTGCTCGGGCCGGCGGCCCTGTTGGCAGTGCATCTGACGTGAGCGAGTTCGGGGGTGGTGAACAGGCGATAGACTGTGTGGATCGACCGAGACGCTCGTTTTTGGCCGTTCCGTCGACGGGTTCGGAGCGTCGGGACCGCCGAACCCACGTGCTTTTTCTCCCTCGCCTCCCTCTCGAGGGACAATGAGTCTCAGTCTCTCCGCGGACCAGCCGTCAGCACCCGACGACGCCGACGACGGCGTCTGGCTCGAGTGTATCGAGTGCGGTGAAACGTTCGCTCCCTTCGACGATATTCGCTATACCTGTGACGAGTGTGACGGGCTGCTCGAGGTCCGCTACGACGAGCTGCCGACGTTCGACGACTTCGAGGGCCACGGTGTCTGGCGCTACGCCGACGCCCTGCCGTTCGAGGCGGGTGTCTCGATTCAGGAGGGGGCGACGCCGCTGTACGAGGTGCCGCGGCTCGAGGACGATATCGGCGTCGAGGCGCTGCGGATCAAACACGAGGGGATGAACCCGACGGGCTCGTTCAAGGATCGCGGGATGACCGTCGGCGTCCGGGTCGCCGAGGAACTCGGCGTCGGTCGACTCGCCTGTGCGTCGACGGGGAACACGAGCGCGGCCCTCGCGGCCTACGGCTCCCGCGGCGGGATGGAGACGCTCGTGCTCCTTCCCGCAGGGAAGGTCGCAGCAGGGAAGATCGCCCAAGCGAGTCTCCACGGCGCTCGAATTCTCGAGGTCGACGGCAACTTCGACGCCTGCCTCGACATCGTCCAGGAGCTGGCCGGCCAGGGCGAGGCCTACCTGCTGAACTCGCTGAACCCGTTCCGACTCGAGGGCCAGAAGACGATCGGTCTCGAGATCCTCGAGGGCTTTCTCGCCGACTACGACGCGGTTCCGGACCGAATCGTGCTGCCGGTCGGCAACGCCGGGAACACCTCGGCGCTGTACAAGGCCTTCCGCGAACTCGTTCAGGCGGGCGAGCTCGAGAAGGAGGACGTGCCCAAACTGACGGGCGTTCAAGCCGAGGGCGCGGCACCGATGGTCGAAGCGATCGAAAACGGCGCGGACGAAGTGACGCGCTGGGAGGAGGTCGAGACGCGCGCGACGGCGATCCGAATCGGGAACCCGGTCAACGCACCGAAGGCACTGCCCGGGATCCGCGAGACCGGCGGCACCGCCGTCGCGGTCTCCGACGAGGAGATCACCGAGGCCCAGCGGGACGTCGCCGGCGAGGGAATCGGCGTCGAACCCGCTTCAGCCGCCTCTATTGCGGGCCTGCGGAAGCTCCGACGCAAGGGGATCGTCGACGACGACGAACGCGTCGCCTGTCTGACGACCGGTCACCTGCTCAAGGACCCCGACGCCGCAGCGGCCGCGGGTGCCGATCCCGAACCGGTGCCGAACGATCTCGAAGGGGTCCTCGCGACCCTCGCGAGCGAGGGTTCGTCGGAGCGGTAGATCCGACGGTGTTCTCGAGCATCTTCGCAAGTGATGCTGTGTCTTTCGAGTGCACGACCCGCGTCAGACGCGTCTGACGGCCGACTGACTGAGCTTTTTCCGGACTGCGTGCGAAGCCGTATCCATGTCCGTCGAGCAACGACCTCCCGCCGGAACGTCCCCCACTGACGAACTCGTGGCAGCGCGAGGACGATCGCCCTCCGAGCGAGCGGCTGATTCCGTGTCCAGCCATCCCTCGAGCGTAGGGGGAACTGATCGCACGACGCCCCCGAAGCCACCCCTCCACGCTCGGATCGAACAAACACAGTTGCGGGTGCAGGTCGCAGCACTCGAACGCGCACTCGAGACGAGCGAGCGACGACGACAGACCGTCATCGACCGATACGAGCACCTCCTCGCGGAGCGCGAGGCATCAGCCAACGAGTCGTCGGCGTCGACGGCGCGACCCGGCCCCTCCCTGAAACGACTTCTCGGTTTGTCGCACTGAGCTTCGACGATTCGTCGTTCGACCGAATACCCTGAAACGACTGCGCTTTCGACCGGCCGCTTCGCTGCCGTGAGCGCCGACCGTCGACCGGTTGCTCGGCTCCTTCTTTCGGATGCACCGAGTCATCGATCGGACACCGTTCGCGTATTTATTCCCATTAGCCATCCTACATTTTAAATACTATCACGAACCTCAAATCACATACGGAATGGAAATAACCAATGGTTGATGTTGACTCAACTTCCGAGTGTCCCGAATGCGACGGCAGATTACGAACGAGGGGAACTGAAACTATCTGTGAGGACTGCGGACTCGTCTCTGCGGAGGATTCGATCGACCGCGGCCCTGAATGGCGTTCGTTCGATGAGGAGGAGACTGACCGTCGGCGAACTGGTGCCCCGTTGACTCGCTCGAGACACGACCGTGGGCTCTCGACGGAGATTGGCTACGGCTCCGGCTCGGACGCCGACTACCGGTCCCGACTCACCGGTCGGAAACGACGCCAGATTACCCGGCTTCGCCGAGAACACAATCGCGCTCGAATCTCTACGAAGGCCAAACGCAATCAGGTGTACGGATTCACCGAAATTCAGCGGGTCAACGTCTCGCTGTCGCTTCCCGACTCGGTCAGGGAGCAGGCGTGTGTCCTGTTCAAATCGGCCCAATCCGAGGGTCTCTTTCCGGGGCGGTCACTCGAGGGGTTTGCCGCTGCATCGGTGTATGCGACCTGTCGAACGCAGTCGAATCCGCGAACGATCGCCGAGGTGACGACCGTTGCTCGCGCCAGCGACGACGAACTCACCGTTGCCTACGATGCGCTCAACCGCGAACTCGGGCTACCCACCGGTCCGATCGATCCGACACAGTACCTGCCGCGGTACGCCTCGAAACTCGACCTCGGGACGGCCGTCGAGCGCCGCGCCCACGAGTTTGCGTCCACGTTACTGCAAAACGGGGCGGTCGGTGGGCGCAACCCCAGCGGCGTCGCGGCGGCCTGTCTCTACGAGGCGGCCGGCGAACGCGAGGAGTGGCCGACGGTCACGCAGGCTGCGGCGGCCGACGTCGCCGACGTTGCGCCGGCGACGGTTCGATCGACCGTGAAAACGATCCGAGAGCTGTGACTCGTCGTCGAACACTGCGTCGGGACAACTCATTCGGTTCGATTTGATCGCCCTCGAGCGCTATCGTCGACCCCGGCGTCGTCTACAGTCGGTTCGATTACGTCGTTCGGAGGTTGTCCATGCTCGGCTCGTAGACCTCGCCTTTCTGCTTGAGCTTCTCGATCTCGTGTTCCGCTTTGGACTGATCCATCCCGATCTCTTCGGCCCGCTCCATGACGATGTCGACCGGCGCGCCGTCGTCGTACTCCTCTTCAATATCGCTGATGAGCTGTTTGAGGTTCTTGATCCGGTCGCGCTGGGACTTCGAGGTTCCTGCCTCGACGATGTCCGCGTCGAACTCGCCCGTTTCAGGATCGACCCCGATATCCTGTAGACACGAGCGAACGATCTCGATGACGCGGTTCGCGTCCGACTCCTCGACCGTATCCGAAAGCCGTACGCGAGCGCTGGCCTCCGAGAGACGGACGAGCGCCTCGAGTTTCCGTGCCGTCACCGGGATCGGCGCGTCGTCGTCGGTCCCCTTCGAGCGCAGGTCGACGTAGAAATCCCGGATCGCGTTGCGGGCCACCTCCGTCATCCGCGGATGACAGTTCTGCTTCGAGTAGGCGATGTACTTCCGCAGGAGGTCGGCGTCGATCTCGGGATCGACCTTCTCGGTCATCTCCTCGATCTCCTCGCTCGAGACGTCCATCGTGTTCATCTGCTTCTGTTGGGTCGTCAGCTCGCCGGCGTAGTTGGTGTTGATGATGTGTTCGGCGAGGTTTCGATCTTTCTCCTCGTCCGGCTCGTCGGTGACGGTGAAGATCAGATCGAATCGGGAGATGAGCGCCGGCTCGAGGTCGATCTGCTCGCTGATGGGCTCGTAGTGGTCGAAGCGGCCGTACTTGGGGTTCGCAGCTCCGAGGAGCGAGCAGCGAGATTTGAGCGTCGCGTTGATCCCCGCCTTGGAGACCGAGATTTTCTGTTGCTCTAAGGCCTCGTGCATAGCGGACCTATCTTCGCTTCGCATTTTATCTAGCTCGTCAACTGCCGCGATTCCGCGGTCGGCAAGGACGAGCGCGCCGGCCTCGAGCGTCCACTGTTGGCCGTCGCCGAAGTCGTCGCGAACTGCGGCGGCAGTAAGCCCAGCAGAGGAGGAACCCTTACCAGACGTATAGACGGCTCGAGGGGCGATATTTTTGATGTAGCCGATCATCTGCGATTTTCCGGTACCCGGATCACCGATCAGCAGCATATGCAGGTCGCCACGGATCCTCGAGCCGTCGGGCAACTGCTTCGTCACGCCCGAAAACAGCTGCAAAATCATCGCGAGCTTCTCCTGTTCGTAGCCGTAGATCGAGGGGGCGATGGAGGCGACCATCTGCTCGTAGACGTCGTCCTGATTGGAAATCTCGTAGATCGCCTTTTTGTCCTCGTCGGTGATGTCCATGTCCTCGAACTGCTCTTCGTCGATGTCGACGGACATCCCCTCCATGTAAAAGTCGAAGACGGGCGACTTCTCCTGCTGGTCGCCCTGTTGCTCGAGTCGCAACACGCCGGTCGCGGAGACGTGGTCGCCGGGGGTGACCTCGCCGGTGATGTCGTCTTCGATGTGGACGTCGAGCGACTGCGGGGTCTCTCCGCCGCGTAGTCCTTCGGGGCTCTCTTGCATCCGGAGCTTCTGGGAGTCGACGAACTCCGACTGGTCGAAGTTCACTTTGAACGGTCCCTGTCGCTCACAGCCTTGACACTCGTGGGGCTCCTGGAAGTCGCCGCTGGACTGGGGAATCCGCGTCAGGGTGCCACAGAGCTGGCACTCGAAGGCGGCCTCCTCGATCTTCGGGCGGACGTCGGTAGCCTTCCGGACGATGCCGTGGACCTGCACGAGGGAGTTCATATCCCGCGCGCGGATCTCCCGAATTTCGGGGGCCTCCGTCTCGGGGAGCCCTCGAATCCTGACGTGGGCCTGTCCGAGGCTAACGTCGATCGGCAGGTCGTACAGCCGCAGCGCCTCCTCGGCGTAGCGCTGGAGCTGTTCGGGCTGGTTGAGATAGTCGTCCGCGAGATCCGGATCGTACCGGTAGAGGTCCTGCCAGTCGATATGAAGCGAGCGCTGCTCGTTGGGGTATCGCTGCGCAAGCTGCTTGATCTCGTTGTCGTAGTAGTTGCGGAAGAACTGCTCGAATGCGTCGACGAGTTCCGTATTTCCCGCTTGCGCCATTGGACACTCTTAGGTGCGCCATCGGGTATAAATGGTAGCAAAGCGGAGCGAAACTGATCGGCCACGTCTCGAGTCGTCCCGTTCGGATCGTCCGCGGGCACCTCAGTTCGCGGGTTCGGCGCCTGTCTCGTTCCGACGGCGGTCGCTCACCTCGAGTGTAAGACGACCGACAAAGCTGAGTCACCCTTCGAGCTGTGACACCGCGTCCGACAATCGCCGCCAGCGAGCTACTGGGGGCGCACACGCCGCATTCCTGTATTCCTGTGGGCCGCTTCGGCCACACACATGCTTTCGACTACTGGGTTATGTAGGTGCGGCCAATCTGTTTTGGTCATCACCGGTGATAGTCGGACTGTCGACAATTTCACTCGTGTTCCGCTTCGCCGAGTTCGGTGGAGGCGACGCCAAGCGTCGCGATCGAGCGGATGGCCTCCTCGACGGTGATGTCGACGTCGTAGACGTGCTCGGCTGGCATATGCATCACGAACCCGTTGGTCGTCGGATTCGGGCCAAGGGGGACCATGACGGTCACCATCGTATCGTCGCCGACGCGTTCTTCGACCACCCTCGGGGTATCCGCAGTGAGAAAGGCCAGCATGTAGGCGTCCCGATGGGGGAACTCGACGAGTTTCACGTCCTTGAACTGCTCCGTATCGTCGTCGAGCAACATGGTACTCGCCCGGCGAACGCTCTCGTAGACCGTGCTGATTCCGGGGATAGTCTCCATCGTTGCGTGAACGCGCCTCGAGATGTACCGACCGGGCGTGTACTCCGCAACGATGCCGATCACGACGAAGAACGCGATCAGCGAGAGGAGCGTCACCAACTGGACGACCGCCGTCGGCGGATCGTTCGGCAGAACGTAGATGATTCCCTGGACGATCGGCGAGAGCACGCCGAGGATGAAATCGACGACGACGAGCAACACCAGGAGCGTAATCACCAGCGGAATCGCGATTGCGATTCCGTTGATCAGCCAGCGCTTGAAGAGGGCTCTCGGGTCGCCTCGAGGCTCCGGCATGTGTTCTAGGCGAACGGATGTGATCGGGAAGTCGTTCGGCTTGCAGGGACCGTCGCGTTAGGTGATGGGTTCGAATCTCGGGATGGTTCCGGCTCCACCGAGGTCTTCTCCCCGTCGCTCGACGACTCGTTACCGTTCTCGAAACCCAATGGGTGCATCGAGATTATATGACGTATATAACGAGTGAACTTCCATACAGACTGTAAATTGTCCAGAACTGGCCCAAACGAAAGACGGGTAAAAAGGGGCTGGACCGGTCAGAACCGGTACGGTATGAGCGGCGACGAACCGCGGCGAGCGGTAGCCCAGTGCGTCGATTGTGATGCGGTTTTCGCAGCCAGTATTGCCTCGGACGGCTCGATTCGGAGTATCGGTCGCCCCGATGGCTGTAGCTGTGGTGGACGGGAGTTCGTTCTGTTATCCGAGTGACTAGTGTACTCGAGGCTTACCGGTGTTTCCATAGGGGTGACTCGAGTGAGAGACAGTCCCTTCCCGTCGCTACGTGGGTGGTGCTCTCAGAAGCGTTCCGTCGAGGGACCAGGGAACCGTTACACAGTCGTCGCTCGCGAGTTTGCTCGCGGCAGAAGTGATGGGATCGCCCGGATTTGAACCGGGGTCACGGGCACCCAAGGCCCGAAGTATACCAAGCTAACCCACGATCCCGTACCTCCCTCTAACTGGTGCACTGCATAAAGGGTTTCGTTACGCACCGAACGGTTTTACCGGTCGACGTGATACCGCCGAGCACATGACTGGTCTCGAAATCCTCCTCCTCGTCCTCGTTCTCGTGGGTGTACTCCTCGCCGCGACGATCGTTCGTGCGATCAGCCCGTTCATCGTCAACGCGGTCGTCGGCTTGCTCGTCTTATTCCTCGCCAACGCGGTGTTCGCCCTCCCGATTGCGGTGACGCCGGTCGTTCTCCTGATCGTCGCTCTGGGCGGCGTCCTCGGTGCGATCGCCGTGATCGTCCTCGCACTATTCGGTATCGCGTTCGTCCCCTAAAACGAGACTCCCACGCGTCAGCGAATCGCTGTCAGCCCGCCCCTGCCGTCACTTCTCCAGAATTCGAGCGATGTCTTCGTCGGTCGCCTCGGCCGTCGGCGTCGGCTCGAGTTCGATCGTCCCCGCCGTGCCGTCGTTCCACTCTGCGAGCAGGTCTGCGACCTCCTCGTCGGTCGCCTCCGAGAGCGAGTCTTCGGTGTCCTCGTCGGCGACGACGGCATCGAAGATCGTTCCGAACGTGGAGACGACCCGATCCTCGTAGTACGTCGGATCGAAGTGGAAGTGTGCGGCGGCGTCGACGCTCGCGAGTCGGTTCGTAAGTACATGCGTGAACTGGAAGGCGTGCTTGGGAGACGAACTGCACAGCACTGCATCGAGCGAGTCGAAACAGACCGTGATCCGCTCGTCCGACTCCTCCCAGTGTTTGCAGAACCGACTGATCGCGACGCCGATTTCGGAGAGATCGGTCGGATCGCAGACGGCGTCGACGACGACGGTGTCGGTGAAGTCGGGATCCACGTCGCCGGTGCTGTGTAACAGGTCGCCGACTCGTAGCAGTCCGACCGTGCCCTCGACGTCGTCCGAATCCGGTTCGGCCGGCTGGTCGTCGCCGAACGTCACGCTGAGTTCGGCCGTGGGGTCGTGCTCGTGACGGAGTTCGGCGCAGGCGTCGGACTCGCCGCGGGGCGCGTGAACGAGCAAGACGTTGGCCGGCGGTTCGATCTCGGCGGGTGGTTCGGGCTCCATTGATTTCGTCGGGGTGATCCCCGTGCTGATAGCTGCATTGGCACTCTCGTTCTTTACCGTTCCGGCCGCTGATACGTTCCTCAAAAGGGTTCCGGCCGGAGTCGCGTGGGTGTGACTCCCGGACGTGATTGGACGAACCGAATTGTCTCAGTGACAGACTCGAGGCTGCCTACAGATCGTCGTCGCGAAGCTCGAGGTCGGCGACGAGTTCGTAGGGGTGGGCGTCCTTCCGAATGCCGTCGAGCAGCGCGAACGCGTCGCCGGGGTCGAGGAAGTGTCTCGTGATGACGCGGCCCAGCGGCGTGGGTTCGAAGCCGTCGATGAAGTCGTACTGCAGGAGCTTTCCGATGGCGTGTTTCGTCGGGATATCCCCGATCATGCGGTCGTTGAGCGCCTTTGCGGCCTTCCCGCCGACCGTGATGTTCGCGAGCGTCTCCTCGACGGCCGCGCCCTCGTCGTAGTGGGTCATCACCGACTCCATGTCTCCTTTTAACAACTTGAACGCGACCTCGTCCTCGCTCATCTCCATCGAGTTGTGGTAGGCGCAGTCGGGTTCGACGAGGACGTACACCGTCCCCTTGTCGTGGTAGTCCGGCCGACCCGCGCGGCCGAGCATCTGGTGGAACTCCTGGACCGAGAGCCACTCGATCCCCATCGCCAGCGAGTCGAAGATGACCTGCGAGGCCGGGAAGTCGACCCCTGCCGCGAGGGCTGCGGTCGTGACGACAGCGGACAACTCCTGTTCGCCGAACTGGCGTTCGACCTGTTTCCGTTTTCGGTAGTCCAGCCCCGCGTGGTACGGCGCGGCGGAGTAATCGAGTTTTCGCGAGATCTCGTGACACCGTCGCCGGGAGTTCGTGAAGATGATCGTCTGCCCGCGATACCCCTTCGAGGATTCGGTGTCGAACGCGCGCTTGACGAGTTTGTTCTCGATACGGACCTTCTCCTGTCCGTCGGCGAACGTGACGTGGCGCTCGATCGGGACCGGCCGCTCCTCGAACTCGATGAGTTTCGCCTCGAGCGCCGTCGCTAACTGCTCGGGGTTGCCGACGGTCGCGGAGAGGTAGACCCACTGTGCACCCTCGTACTCCTCGCGGCGTTTCGCCCGCTGCTCGCAGGTGTACTTCAATCGCGAGATGAGTCCGTCCAGTCGGTGGCCCCGTTCTTCCTCTTTGAGCGTGTGGACCTCGTCGATGACGACGGTCCCGATGTCGCCCATCTCTTTGCCCGTCCGCAGGGCGTGGTCGATCCCCTCGTAGGTGCCGACGATGACGTCGGCGTTGGGATCGAACTGGTTGCCGTTGTCCGAAATCCGACTCGCGCCCACGCGAATCGAGACGTCGACGAGGTGGCCGTACTCGTCCTGGAAATCCTCGTACTTCTGGTTCGCGAGCGCCACGAGGGGGACGAGAAACAGCATCTTGCCCTTCCCCTCGAGCACGCGGTCGATCCCGGTCATCTCGCCGACGAGCGTCTTCCCGGTCGCCGTCGCCGAGACCACCATCTGGTCGTCGCCGTCGAGCAGTCCGTGATCCACCGCGAGGCTCTGGACGGGCAACAGCGTCTCGAACCGGTCCTCGAGCAGGTTCTGGACCCCCGGATGCAGGTTCATCGAGTCCACCCGGACGGGGTCGACCTCGTCGGTCGTCGCCGAGATGGTATCGAACTTCGTCAGGTCGGGGTCGAGTTGCCCTTTCAGCAGGTTGACGATCCGTTCTAAGTCCTGGACCTCCATCATGAGGTCCTCGAGGCGGTCTTTCGCGGCCCCCGTCACCTCGCCGCCGCCGGCGTAGCTCAACTGCCGTTCGAGCTGCTGGCGCGCACAGTCCTTGCAGATCCAGTCGTTGTCGTCCTTGATTGCCGTCTCCGTCGTGATCGGCGAGTAGCGGCCCGCGGAGGCGCAGTACCGGCAGGTCCGGACGGTCTTGGTCTTGTCGTCGAGCTGGTAGCCGCCGAACATCTCGGTGAGCTCCTGGCGACCTGCCCTCGAGGTCTGTTCCGAAATGCGGATCCGCTGCGCTCGGCGGGCGAGTTCGACGAACTCGTCGGGTTGGCGGGGCTCCTCGCTCGAGCCGTCTTTCAGCCGGAACTTCGCGGGGCGGGGGCCGGCCGAGGTTTCGGACAGCCCGAGTTTCGCCCGGAACAGCCGCTGTCCGTCACGTTCGACGACGACGAGGTAGTCGTTGCCGATCTCGTGACAAAAGATCGTCTCGACCTCCTGGACCTGCTTCGACACGACAACAGATAGTCGCGTGGCGTACTTGAGCGATTCGGACTCTATTCGGTAGAAGATAACACATATCAAGATACCGTCCCCGGTTCGGCGTCGATCGAATCGGAGTCCGGTACCTCACCGACGACTGCGCAGACAGCCCTCGACGGGCTCGCCCTGTCGATCCGCCAGGAACCGCACGCGACCGCGTCCGCGCCTACCCGACTCCGCGTCTCCGTGCGGCCGGCGACGTGCCGGCCGCCCTCCGACAGCCGTTGGGGCGGCTGCGAGGGTTGTAGGCGATAGCGGCCGGACGACCGTCTGGGGTTCACTCCTCGACGGGATGGTGGGGCATGATCGTCGGTCCCTCTTCGCTGTAACCGACGGTGGCGACGACGCCGAACACTTCCTCGAGCAGTTCGTCGGTGACGACCTCATCGGGCGGCCCCCAGTCGTAGACGGAGCCGTCACGGAGCGCGACGAGGTTGTCGGCGTAGCGGGCGGCTTGGGAGATGTCGTGGAGGACGACGCCGACCGTGACGCCGCGTTCTTCGTTGATCGTTCGGACGACCTGCATCACCCGAAGCTGATGGTGGAGGTCGAGGTAGGTCGTCGGCTCGTCGAGCAGGAGGACGTCGGTCTCCTGGGCGAGTACCATCGCGATCCAGACGAGCTGTTTCTGGCCGCCGCTCAGGTTACCGACGTTCTCGTCGCGCAGGTGGTCGACGCCCGCGAGGTCGATCGCCCGTTCGACGGCCGCCTCGTCGTCCGCGCCGACGGTATCGAAGAAGCCTTTGTGGGGGTACCGGCCGTAGTAGATCAGCTCTTCGGCGCTCATGCTGCCCGGTGACTCGTGCTCCTGGGAGAGCAAGCCCACGCGGCGGGCGAACGCTTTGGAGTCGAAGTCGTCGATGTCGCCGCCGTCGAGGAGGACGACGCCGTCGTCGGGAGCGTGCTGGCGGGCCAGCGCCTTCAGCAGCGTCGACTTTCCGCTGCCGTTCGGACCGACCAGGGCCGTCACCTCGCCCGCGGGGAGATCGAGTCGGTCGACCTCGACGACCGGCTCTTCGGTCGAGGGGTAGCCGATGGCGAGCTCCTCGCCGACGAGTCGGCTCGAGTCGTCGGTCTCCGTGTCGGTGTCGCTCGGCGGTGGCCGGCGCTCGAGATCGGTTTCGGCTGTCTCGCTGTCGGATCGCGTGGACGAGGATTCGAGGGAGTGTTCGTTGCTCATAGGTCACCGAGTTGGTCGCGTTTGCACAGCAGATCGCGGCAGTACGAGCTTCCGACCAGTTCCGTCAAGGGACCGACCGGAAGCTGCAGCCGATCGTCAGCCGCTAGTAGTCGCTGCCGACGATCGTGCTGGACCACGTGAAGGACGATGAGGCCAACGAAGCCGCTGATGCCGGTCGCGACGCCACCGTACCCGCGGCTCTCGTTCGACGACGCGACGTCCCCGCTCATCTCACTCCCCGCCCCGGACGATCTCGGCGACTCGGTCGCGGTCGAAGAGTTCCCCATCGAACTGATTGGGGTAGCACTCGAGTGCGGTCCGTTCGGTGACGAACAGGTTGTAGATCGGTCCCTGGTAGATCGGACCGCCGCGGAACACCCGCTCGCTCTCGACGGCGGTGAGGTCGCTTGCGACGCTGTGATCTGCCATATACTCGAGGACGGTGTCTTCGAACTCTTCGCGGCTTTTGTCCTCGTGGCCGCGCAGGAAGATGGCGTCCGGATCGACGTCGAGAATCGCCTCGTAGTCGAGCGTACCTCGGTCGCTCGTGCTCAGGCCGTCGATACCGGTGCCCTCGAGCGCGTCGCCGATCTCGAGGTCGCGATAGTGTTTGGTGCCGGCACCCTCGTCGCTGATGCGATACGGGGAGAACTCCTCCGGTTCGTTCGACCCCTCGAAGAGCAACAGGCCGTCGGGTCGGTCGCCATCGTCCGGCAGCGACGCATCGATTTCCGCGAGCAGTTCGTCGTGCACCGTCGAAAACGCCTCGTAGCGATCCTCGCGGCCGAACACCTGCGCGACTTTCTCGAAGGCCTCGTACAGCGTGTAGTACTCGTAGTCGTGCCAGTCGTCGGTCCGTCGAAAGATCGTGTTCCCGATGAACGGGGCGACGTATTCCTCGAGTTCGCTTACGTCGTCGGCGTCGAGTCCGAACGCGGCGTTGTGTTCGAGCCAGTTCGGGTCTACCAGGTGGACGTCGACATCGAGTTCGTAGAACAGCTCCTTGTCGACGCCGTCGTTCCACAGCGGCGTCGGCTCCGCGGGGTAGGGAACGTCGAGTTCGTCGTAGTACTCGGCGTGAAACCGGTCGGGCTCGCCGACGGCTCGCAGCCCGTCGCCGACGCCGAGTGCGACGCCCATGTCGGCGTAGTCGCTCTCGTAGGCGAGCCAGGTTTCGGGCACCGACTCGAACTCGACGGTGCCGACCGTCTCCATCGTCACGGCGGTCGATCCGCCGTCGGTATCGTCGCCTCCCTCATCGTCGTCCCCGGTCCCGCTGACGCAGCCGGCGAGTACTCCGACCGTCGTCGCTCCCGTCGCGAGAACAGTTCGTCGAGTCGCTGTCGATTCCATACGCTTTAGGCTCACCTAATCATTGAAAAACACACCGTTTTAGGACTGCCTAAAACGCGGAGCGACCATCGCAGTCGAACGGTCTCGAGACGGCCGAATTCTGGACTGGCGAAGCGAACGGTCTCCAGAGACTACAGTAGCCCGTACAGCGGGACGAGGGCAAACCACGCGATGTAGCTCAACGATGCGGCCATCAACCCGTCGATACGCTGGGCGCCTGCTGTCTCGTCTAGGCGACGTCGAACCAGCCAGCAGATCCCCAGCGCGTGGGGGACAGAGAGAGCGATCGCCGGACCGTACGCGTCGGGAACCAGCCCCAGAAGGTGCCAGCCGACTGCAGTCAGGGCGGCCAGTAGCACCGTTCCCATTGCGACCGCGCCGGCGCCGCCGATCCCGAACCGGACGGCGATCGTTCGCTTGCCTACGGCCCGATCGGCCGCGTAGTCGGGTACCCCGGCGAGCGTAATCGAGGGGAGAACGGCCAGTAGGAACGGAACGCCGAGCAGCCACGGCTCCGGCTCCCGCCACGAGCCGCCGAGAGCGAGGAACCCGATCAGCAGCACGCCGATACTGTGGGTCCAGCCAACGGTCACCTCGCCGAGCGTTCGATACGACAGTTCTAGCGGTGGGGCGGTATAACCGAGCGCCAGCACCGCGAGTACGGCTACCGCGCTCGCCGTCGCAACCGTCGAGCCAGCGCTGGCCGCCACCGTCGCAGCACCGAACACCACCGCGAGCACGAGCGTCACGCCGATCCCGATCTGAAGCTCACGAACCGATAACGCGTCGTCGACCAGCACCTGCGACCCGCCCGTGAACGGCCCGGCGAACGCGTTCTGTCGGTCGGTCCCGTAATCGTAGTACTCGTTGCTCAATACCGTCGCCGCCTCGAGGAAAAACAAGAAACCCAACCCTAGCCAGTACGCACTCGAACCGAAGACATCGCTCGAGCCGACCGCGGCCAGCGCACCGATCGTGTAGGCGAGCCACGCCATCGGGTAGAACTGCAAGCGGAGCGCGCCGAGCCACGTCTTCGCTTTGTGCGTCGCTCGCGCCGTCTGTGACTCCGGCCCCGTCACCAGACTCCGGCCGTGCTCTCTGACCCGATGGAGCCACCCTTTCCGTTCCTCGAGCGTCGAGGACTCGACTGGCCCAAGTTCGGTCACCCGCGTGGTCCGAACGCCGGCGTAGCCCAGCGTGGCGCGTTTGACGGCGTTGGTGCCCGGCTGGCGGTAGATCCAGCGGTAGACCCACGGCGGCATGTCCATCGTGACGATCAACTCGGCCGTCTTGTCGTCGAGCAACTCGACGTGGCCCGCACCCGCTCCCTCCTCGTACTCGGCGAAGGCGAACCCGGGTTCGAAGACGCGGTCGAAAAAGCCCTTGAGCCGCGCGGGCATCGTCCCCCACCAGTTCGGGTAGACGAAGGCGAGGTGGTCGGCCCACCCAATCAGCCGCTGGGCGGCCCGGAGGTCGTCCTCGAGGTACTGATCGGTCGGACTCTCGGCGTGGACGTCGGGATCGAACGCGAGGTCGTCGACGGCGAGCGCCCGTACGTCGACGCCCGCCGCCTCGGCCCCCTCACAGTAGGCGTCGGCCAGCGCGCCACAGAAGCTCTCGGGCCGGGGGTGGCCCAGAATACAGAGGACGTTCACGACGTTGCCG
The DNA here is from genome assembly GCF_052040145.1 of Natronorubrum amylolyticum. Taxonomy (NCBI): domain Archaea; kingdom Methanobacteriati; phylum Methanobacteriota; class Halobacteria; order Halobacteriales; family Natrialbaceae; genus Natronorubrum; species Natronorubrum amylolyticum. The sequence continues at coordinate 235,110 of NZ_JBPPFW010000004.1, read as the reverse complement.
GCGATTCAACGATCCGAGTGATATAGTTGATCCGTCGTTGCCGGCTGCGAAGCCGCGGTCGTCGCCGAGTCGCCGTCGCTCACTCGACCAGTTCGATCGCGTCGTCGCCGTTGGGAACCGCACAGATGAACGCGCCCCGCTCGTCGCCCTCGTTTCGGTACCAGTGGACGGTCCCGCCGGGGATGAGCAGCGAATCGCCCGCTCGGACCTCGTACTCCGCGTCTCCGATGCCCACCGTGTACTCGCCCTCGAGAACGTACTGCTCGTGTTCGACCTCGTTCGTGTGTTCGGGCACCTCCGCGCCGGCCTCGAGGACGAACCGTCGGATCGCGAAGTTCGGCGCACCGTCCGTCTCGTCGATCAGGACGCCCTTCTCGAGGCCGTCGGCGGCGCTTACGGGTTCGTACTCGATCTCGTCGCGTCGGCGGATCATCGGCTCGGGGTCGGCTGTCGATTCGGCCATACCAGTCAGTGGGCGCCGAAGCCACTAAACGTTCATCGGGTTCGCTATCGCCGGCAAGCGCCGTCGCTCGTCGATGTAAAATACAGTTCTGAAGTGCCGATACCTCCGCGAATTCCGATTTACAGGCGCTCGACGTTCGTCGCGCGCGGGCCCTTGGGGGCCTGCTCGATGTCGAACTCGAGCTCCTGTCCTTCCTCAAGGTCCGGGCCGCCGATGTCTTCCATGTGGAAGAACACGTCGTCGTCCGCGTCCTCAGTCTCGATGAATCCGTAGCCGCCAGTGTCGTTGAAGAAATCAACGGTTCCTTTCGCCATTGCTTCTAAAGAGAGTGCTCCGATACGCATAAAGGCTGCGACTCGATTCATCTCGCCGCTCCGGTCCGATAACGGGCTTTGAGCGGTTTCCCGTCCGATCTCCGCCGTCTCGTTAGAGCTCGTTTCGCCCCTCGAGTCGGTGGACCGTCACGGAGACGAAAAATACCAGCATGAACAGGAAAAAGCCGATGACGAGTCCGCCGAGTTCGGTCGCGCCGATGCCGCCCGGGGTGACCATCGCGAGCACTGCCAGCGCCAGGATGAAGACGAGAATCGTAAAGACGCCGACGGCGTAGTAGAAGCCGGTGTCCGACTCGAGGTACTCCCGCATAGGCATACGTTTCATCGCGGTCGGCAAAACGCTACCGGCAGCGGGCCGCTCGAGTCCGGCTCGACGCGACAGAACTCGATATCAGACGGCGTGATCGCCCTCAGTAGAGCAGACTGCGCGTTGCTTCCACGTACTCCGGCGGAATCTCCTCGGCGATCGCTTCAGGGTTCGTCTCGCCGTTGACGTTGACCAGATACGCCCGCCCGTACTCGTCGCCGTAGATCCCCTGGAAGTCGTAGACGAAGCCGTAGACGTCAACGTCGTCCGGGACGTCGTCTGACTCGCGGAGGAACGTCGCCTGGTGATCGACGTTGTATTCGACGAGCTGGTTGATCACGGTTTCCTCGTCGGCGTCGGCGTCGATCAAGTCGCTCTCGAGGGCCTCCTCGACGACGGGGACGAGCTGTCCGACCCACTTGTCGACGCCGCGCGGACCGGGCATGCTGCCGCCGGTTGCGGCCTGGTACGCGGCGGTAACGGCTCCACAGCCGGTGTGGCCGACGACGGCGGCGACGTCGGTGTCGGCGTGGTGGATGGGGTACAGCAGGCCGCCGTCGACGATTTGTTCGCCGTCGTCCTCGTCCCAGACCTGGTTGCCGATGTTGCTCGGAGTGAACACCGTCCCCGGATCGTCGACGCCCCACATCCGTTCCTGTGGGACTCGCGAGTCCGAACAGCAGACGGTGACGACGTCGGGATGTTGTCCCGTCTGCACCGCGTCGAAGTACGCGTCGGGCAGGCCGTCGACGTGACGCTCGTTTCCGGCTAACAACTCGTTGAGAACGTCGTGGTCCATACTGTACTGATGACGTATCTCCGTCAAAACGTTTCCTTTCGGGTCGGGATTTGCGAGGGTCGGGAACGGCGGTCGGTTCTCGACCGAGATTCGGTCAGGGGTCGAGTTGTGGGATCGAGTCCGACGCTAACGAACGAAACTCTCAGCCGGTTCCGGGACACCAATATTAACCTACCGTCCCCACCCATTGGGTGTATGGCAGAAACCAGACAGTGGCAGCTCGCGAGCCGTCCGGTCGGCGAACCGACCCACGAGAACTTCGAACTCGTCACCGTCGACCGTCCCGAACCCGGCCCGAACGAGGTGCTGATCAAGACGCTCTATCAGTCCGTCGACCCCTACATGCGCGGGCGAATGCGCGACGCGGAGTCCTACGCCGAACCGTGGGACGTCGGCGATCCGATGCAGGCCAGCGTCGTCGGCGAAGTGCTCGAGTCCAACAGCAGCCGGTTCGCGGAGGGCGATTTCGTCACCGGCGATCTCCTGTGGGCGGAACACATCGTGGCGGACGCGGGCGAACTCCAGCGCGTGAACCCGGATCACGGCCCGATCTCGACGGCCCTCGGCGTGCTCGGGATGCCCGGCGTAACGGCCTACTGGGGCACCACCGACGTCGCCGACCCCAACCCCGGCGACACGGTCGTCGTCTCCGCTGCCGCCGGCGCGGTCGGCTCCGTCGTCGGCCAACTCGCCACACTCTCGGGCGCACGCGTGGTCGGGACTGCCGGTAGCGAGGCGAAAGTCGAGTGGCTCACCGAGGAGCTCGGCTTCGACGCGGCGATCAACTACAAGGAGACCGACGACCTCTCCGGCGCGGTCGACGAGCACTGTCCGAACGGCGTCGACGTCTACTTCGACAACGTCGGCGGCCCGATCACGGACGCCGTCTGGCCCCGGCTGAACGTCGACGCTCGCGTCGCGGTCTGCGGCCAGATCGCGCTCTACAACGAGACCCAGGTGCCGACCGGCCCGCGAAAGCTCGCGAAACTCATCGAGACGCGAGCGACGGTCGAGGGACTGCTCGTCAGCGACTACCAACCCCGCTGGGGCGAAGCCCTCCAGCGTCTCTCGCAGTTCGTCCGGAACGGCGATATCCAGTACCGCGAGAACGTCGTCGAGGGCTTCGAGAACGCTCCCGACGCGTTCCTCGGGCTGTTCGAGGGCGAGAACATCGGGAAGCAGGTCGTCAAAGTCGCGGACCGCGAGGCGTAGTCGGAGTAGCCGCTCGAGGCGAACTGTCGCCCGTCGGCCGCCTCAGTCCGTCAGCCCGTAGCCGATTTTGAACAGGTAGACGTCTATCGCGATGACGACGACGGTGAGCAGCGTCAGAATTCCGAGCGACGCGTACGGCGCGAACTCGGCGTAGGCCGTCGGTGCGACCGAGATCATATCCGAGTGACCCAGCAGGCCGTATCGGACGCTGTCGACCATGTACACCATCGGGTTCAGCAGGGAGACCTGCACCTGCCAGGCCTGGTCGAACATCTCGAGGGAGTAGAAGACCGCCCCGAAGAAGACGAGCGGCCGCAGGATGAACTGGTTCATGACCGTGAGATCGTCGAAGTCCCGCGCCACGAGACCGCCGATGATACCGAAACCGGCGAACAGCGACGCGATGACGATCATCGTGGCGACGAGGAACAGCCCGTGTTCGATCGAGATCGGCACGAACAGCCGACCGATAACGGCGATGATCACGCCGACGATCAGTCCGCGGACGGCGCTCGCGCCGACGTAGGCGACGACCATCTCCGCGTAGGACAGCGGCGAGGTGAGCGTCTCGTGGATGTACTCGTTCCAGCGCCCGTGGAAGATCGAGAACGAGGCGTTCTCGAAGGCGTTCGAGATCGTGCCGAGGACGACGAGTCCGGGGACGAGAAAGAGGATGTAGCCGATCCCTTCGACCGGCTCGTCGATCCGTCCGCCCAGAATGAGGCCGAAGACGGCGAAGTAGAGCACGTTCGTGATCGCCGGCGGCATGAACGTGTTCTTCGGTCGCCGGATGAATCGCAGCAGTTCGCGCCGGAAGAGCGCCCGGAAGCCGACCGACAGCATCAGGCGACCCCCTCCTGTTCGCGCTCGCGTTCGGCGTCGCGTTTCTTTTCGCTGTTCTCCTCGGTGTCACCGTCCGCAGGCGACGCACTGGATCGGGTTACCGTTCGATCCTCGCTCCGCGTTAGATCGACGAAGATCTCCTCGAGCGAGGTTCTGGAAATCTCGAGGTCGACGATCTCGTAACCCATCGCCTCGAGATCGTGCAACAGTTGTGGCGCGGTCGAGCCGCCGTCGTCGACGCGCACCTCGAGGCGGTCGCCGGCCGCAGAAACCTCATGGGCGTACGCGCCGAGGTCTGCCTCGAGGCCGGCCGTCGCGCTCGAGGAAACCGGGGACTCGAGACGAACGGAGATCGTGTCCGTTCCGCGGGTCTTCAGTTCGTCCGGCGTCGCGACGGTCACCTTCCGGCCCTCGTTCATGATCGCGACGCGGTCACAGAGCCGTTCGGCTTCCTCGATATAGTGCGTGGTCAAGAGGATCGTCGTCCCCTCCTCGTTGAGTTCGGTGACGAGGTCCCAGAGGTCGTGGCGCAACTGGACGTCGACGCCGGCCGTCGGCTCGTCAAGAATCAGCAGATCGGGATCGGTGACGAGCGCGCGGGCGAGCAAAAGCCGGCGTTTCATCCCGCCGGAGAGCCAGTCGAAGCGCTCGTTGCGCTTGTCGTAGATCCCGACTCGCTTCAGCACCTCGTCGGCCCGTTCGGCGGCTTCCTCCTCGGAGACGCCGTGGTAGCCGGCCTTGTGCTCGAGGACCTCCCGAATGGGGAAGAAGCGATCGACGTTGAACTCCTGGGGCGCCAGTCCGATCGCGTCGCGGGCCTGCCGGTAGTCGTCCTCGACGTCGTGGCCGAAGACGCGCGCGTCGCCGCCGGTCTTGCGGACCAACCCGACCAGCGTGTTGATGAACGTCGTCTTGCCCGCGCCGTTGGGGCCGAGCAGGCCGAAGAACTCGCCCTCCTCGACGGTGAGCGACAGCTCCTGTAGGGCGCGCAAGTCGCCGTACTCCTTCACGAGGTCCGTCGTCTCGATGGCCGGTGGCATCGCCGGGGAGTCGGCCCCGGCCGCGGTTAAGAATGTTGATAGCGGCGCTCGAGACGGCCGAAACGGCTGGTTTTGCCGCTTCACCGCTCGAGTACGTCGTCAGTCCGTCGCTCAATTGGCAGACCGTCGCTCAGTCCGCGGTTCGTGGCTGCCGGTTCGGGCTCACCGAACCGCTCTTCTGGACGATATCGAAGGCGGTCATCACGTCCGAACGCGAGATAAGGCCGATGAGGTCGCCGTCGTCGACGACGAGCAGGCGACCGATGTTGTGCTCGCGCATCCGCTCGATCGCCGTCATCGCGTCCGACTCGGGTGAGATCGTCTTCAGATCGGTCGTCATCACTTCCTCGACGGTAAACGCGTCGCGCTCGACGGGGTCGATTTCGCGGGCGTCGCTCAGCGTGACGAGACCGACGAGTCGCTCGCCCTCGAAGCCGCTGCGGTCGATCACCGGATAGCCGGTGTGGCGCTCGGTGAACATCCGCTGGATCAACGCCGCGACCGACGTCTCGGGGCCGACGGTGTGGAGATCCTTCGCGGGCGTCATGATATCACCGACGGTGACGTCCTGGAAGGCGGCTTTCATCGTCACCTGCTGGGCCTCGCTCGAGGCCGCGATGTAGATGAAGAAAGCCAGCGCGATGAAGATGATGTTGAACTGCAGGAGTCCGAACAGCCCCATCAGGATCGCGAACAGTTTACCGACGCTGGCGGCCTGCTGGGTCGCCTTCGCGTAGGGCGTGTTGCGGGCGAGCAGCGCCCGGAGGACGCGACCGCCGTCCATCGGGAACGCGGGGATCATGTTGAAGCCGGCGAGGACGATGTTCAAGACCGCGAGGTAGCCGAGGACGAACCGCGCGCCGTCGAGCGATTCGGGGGTGACGAGGAAGAGTCCGTACGACGCCACACCCACGAGTATGGAGACGATGGGGCCGGCGATGGCGATGTTCAACTCCTGTCGCCAGTCCTCGGGCATCTCCGAGAGCGCGGCGATGCCGCCGAGCAGCCAGAGCGTGATCGAGTCGATCGGGAAGCCGTAGCGCTGGGCCGTCAGCGAGTGGCCGAGTTCGTGCAGGACGACGCCGACGAACAGGCCGATCGCGGCGATCAACCCGATGAGGAACGGCATCCACGACTCAGTAGTGAGCGCGTCGACGTCGATCCCCGCGCCCATGGACGTGTTGAGGATATCCACGACGGGTTCGATCTGGGCGCCGATGAGATACGCGAACAGCGGCAACACCAGTAAGAACGTGAGATCCAACTTGATCGGAATCCCGAACAGGGAGCCGATCCGGAAACTCTTCATCATGTGTCACACTATCGGCGGAGGCGCCTTAAAAACGCCGCCATCGCGACGTTCCGCCGCTCGCGCCGACGGGATGTGCGGACCTTGAACCTCCCGTCCACGACTCCCGTCACTCAGATACTCGTCTGTAACCGATGCCGAGGCCGGAGCAGTTCGCTCGACGGCTCTACTCGAGTCCCATTCACCCGATTGGCGGCCGTCACGGGCTGGGGATGTTAATACTCCTTATACAGGATGCTCCACATAGACCCTAATGATTATTCATTTTGTTTACTACTGTCGATTAGCGTGATTTCAGCAATTCGAATCGAATCGAGTCGAACTGAGCCAGCGCAGCGTCGGAACCTATTGCGAGACGAGACAGTCGCTCGATCCTGCTTGAGAGGCTCCAGTCTGCCGTATGCGGGACAATAACATTCATCGCGTCGCGATAGCTTCTCTTGTCACCTGGAATCAATAGATATAATCACAATAATACTCGTTAGCCAATATGCATTATCTCCACCATAGATTTATACAGGAGTTCGCCGTTGGTGTTGATACGATGATAGAACAGACTCACCCAAGCGCCGAAATCAGCCAGCTGCCGACCGAGGTCGAGTCCCCGCAGGGCAAGCTCGTCTACCTCTACATCGACGCGACGGGCGGTGCCACCGCCGACGAGATGGGGAAAATTCTCTCGATGAAGAAGATCGGGATTCTGAGCGTTCTCAATTCGCTCTCGAGTGCGGGTCTCGTCGAGAAGCGAAACGATCAGTACGTCCTCGCCAACTGAGCCGCTATTCTGTCGCCGCGCGTCGTGCTGTCGGTGCCGTCACGGGAGCCACGGCTACTCGAGTCCGCCGCGAACGTCGGTTCCATCGAACGGAACGCTCCGGCCTTCGACGACCACGTGCACCGTTTCCGGCCCTCTTCCTGACGATTTCCGCCGGCAGACCGGTACGCGCTCCTGATCTTTCGGACCGGCATCGGTGTCGATGGAATCGGTTGGCGTCGCCTCGTCCGCTCGCGTATTCGAACCGCCGTTCCAGCGCGTGGTTCGAAGCCTTTATCCGCACGGTAGGCCTGCGTTTTCGTAAGTAATCACAGCCATGTCAGACAAACCTGCCTCAATGTACCGGGAAATCGATAAGCCGGCCTACACGCGCCGCGAATACATTACCGGCATCCCGGGCTCGAAAATCGCACAGCACAAGATGGGCGACGTCAGCGCCGATCCTGACGAGTACCCCGTCCAGATTAGTCTCATCACCGAGGAGGAAGTGCAGATCCGTCACGGGAGCCTCGAGGCCTCGCGTCTCTCGGCTAACCGTCACATGCTGAAAAACGCCGGTGAGCACAACTACAAGATGATTCTCCGAAAGTTCCCCCACCAGGTCATCCGAGAGAACAAGCAGGCGACGGGTGCGGGTGCGGACCGTGTCTCCGACGGGATGCGACAGTCCTTCGGGAAGATCGTCGGCACCGCCGCGCGAATGGGCTCCGGCGAGCGCATCTTCACGATCTGGTGTGACGTCGACGACGCCGAGTTCGCCAAGGACGCGCTCCGACGCGCCTACAACAAGATCTCGCCGCCGTGCCGCATCGTCGTCGAACGGGGCGAAGAGCAGCTAATTGCGTAGGACGAAGTTTTGCTCTGCGGTCTATCGCGGCCGCGGTCCGCCGCGGCCGCGATGTCCCTCGGCAAAAATTCGATTAAAAGCACTCCTCCTTCCGTTCACTCACTCCTGAGCGACGCTTCGCGTCGCTCAGTCGTTCGTTCACATCAGTCGTCGGCCCGCTCGCTCGGCCTTCGGCCTCGCTCGCGGTGAGTATCGGTGAACCACCTGCCCTTCCCCGAGTCGCGCGTCTCTCGCCGTTGCTCGAGACGCGCTCCTGGCCACTAATCGGAGTCCCGACCGAGTGTCTCGAGCACCTTTTTATTGCCTCCATCCCGATTTCCGACTATGATCGATCTCGCGGTCGCAAACGATCAGGAGACGTTTCAGCGGATGCGAGAGCCGCTAGCCGAGCGAGGAATTCGGGTCCATCACGTGCCCGCGAGCGAGCGCGTGGTGCCGTTAGGCGAGGACGCGCCGTGGTCGCCCGACGAGTACGACGCCGGCTACGTTTATCCCGGCCGACTGATGGAAGGTGGGGTGGCCGACGCCCTGCTCGAGGTACCGTGGCTCAACGACCACGAGACGGTGTTGACCTCGCGGAACAAGGCCGAGGTGATCGCGCGACTCGGTCGGGCCGGCCTCCCGGTGCCGGAGTCGGTCTACGTCTCGAACGAGGTCTCGGAGTCCGAACTCGCCGACGCCTTCGAGCGGTTCGAGCCGCCGGTCGTCGTCAAGCCGAACTCGACGACCCGCGGCGTCGGCGTCGCGAAAGCGCACGACCTCGACTCGTTTCTGGGGATCTGTGACTACCTCTCGCTGGTCCACGACTACCGCGCGACCGGTGACCGCTCCTTTCTCGTCCAGGAGTATCTCCCCGACGCGACCGACTATCGCGTGATGGTCCTCGAGGGCGAGTACGTCGGCGCGGTCGAACGTCGCCTGCCCGACGACGCGGTCGCGGAGGGCCAGTGGAAACACAACGTCCACCGCGGCGCGGCGGCGACCGGCGTCGACCTGCCCGAACCGTGGCGCGAGTTGGCCGAAGCCGTCGCCCGCGAACTCGAGATTCCGTTTCTCGGCGTCGACTTGCTCGAGACCGACGACGGCGTGGTGATAAACGAGACGAACGCGCGCCCGACGATCGATGAGGAAACGAAGTACGAACCGGGGTTTTACGACCGACTCGCGGCTGCGATTCGAAAAACGGCCGACCGAGAATAGAATTCGCGCGACTGCGACGTCGCTGTGACTGCGACCGCGAGGACCGCCTACTCGAGACTGATTCCCGACGACTGCTCCGCGAGGTCGAAGACGACCTCGAGGACGCCGTTGTTGTAGGTCGCGGAGGCCGTGTGCTCGTTGACGCGCTGGGGCAGGGAGACGCGCTCGTCGTACTCGCGGTGGTCGCTCGAGGCGGAGATGGTCAGCGTCTTGCCGTCGCACTCGAGTTCGATGTTGTCCTTCTCGACGCCGGGGAGGTCCGCGACGACGCGGATCTCTTCGTCGGTTTCGTGGATGTCGACGTGGGTGTCCATCCCGAAGCCGTTGTCGACGCCGGAGGAGTTGAAGTCGACGTTCGCGTCGGCTCCGTTCATCATTTCGTTCATCATGCGTTCAATCTCGCGGAACAGGTCGTCGAAGGGTTCGTCGCGGTCGTCTCGGCGCATGCGAACGTGTAGTAGACCGCGAGGCAAAAACTTTCTGTCGTCGCTAGTTGTTTGGAGTGATCGAAATCGAAGAAAGCGGGGGAGCGTCGCGTCCGGATCGGTCGCTCGAGACGGCCGATCTACAGACCGATACCCATCGTCTCGTCGGTCGTCGCGATACTCTCCTCGGCGTCGGTCGCGCCGAGCACCGCTCGGATGGCGTCGACGTTCTCCGGGACGACGTCGCTCTCCTGGTGGATCCCCTGGAAGAGATAGAGATCCGTTCCGACCGTGGAGATGGACTCCTCCCAGATGCAGTTCTCCCAGATGTCGCCGCGCGGGCGGCCCGCGTCCATCGCGTACTCCTTGAGTTTCCCGCTGCCGTCGATATCCATCCGCTCGGGGATCAGGAACAGTCGGGACTCGTCGACGAACAGGTCTCGAACCTCGCTCGCGTCGACCTCCTCCGCCAACGTCACGTTCAGGCTGTGCATGTGCATCAGCGTCGCGGGCACCTTCATCCCGAGCGTGTCGATGTCGAGGTCGTCGAAGATGGTCTCGACGTCGGGCCCGTGGTGGGAGGGGATCGTGACCGGGTTCGGCAGAATGTCGTTGATCGGCCCGCGCGAGGTCTGGCCGGGGTCGCCACCGCGGCGGACGAGCGTCGCGCGAACCTTCTCGACGCCGTAGGCCTCGCGAAGCGGTGCGAGAACTCGCGAGAGTCCGGTCGTGTTACAGGAGACGACACGGACGTGGTCGGCGTCGACGGCGTCCTCGAAATTCGAGCGCGCGTTGAAGCTGACGTCGACGAGGTCGGCGTCCTCGCCGCCCTGGTAGAGCGCCGGCGTGTCGTACTCCTCGTACATCGACTTGTTCTCCGCGCCGATTCCCGAGGGCGTCGCGTCGACGACGACGTCCGCTTCGTCGACCAGGTCCTCGACGGGACCGGCGATCTCGAGCCCGGCCTCTTCGAACTGGTCTGCGCGCTCTTCGATGGCGGCATAGAGCGGGAACCCCTTCCCGACGGCTGTCTCGGCCTCGAAGTTCGGCCGCGTCTTGGCGACGCCGACGACCTCCATATCCGGCTGCTCTCGCACGGCGTCCGCGACGCGTTTTCCGATCGTGCCGTAGCCGTTGATCGCGACCTGAATCATATGTCCGGGAGTCCACTACCGAGGGGGATAACCGTTTCGAGCCTTTTCGACCGATTGTAACTCAGAACCGAGTTTTACACGGGTTTCGGTGAGTATTTCGAGCGCTCCGCCGTCGCGATCCGATCGGCGACGCCACCCTAATCGTGTAGAACTTTATACGATAGCGCGCTCGAAAATACGGGCATGGTCGAGGTCGACTGGAACACTGATCGCCGGGAGGGGGTGACGTTCGTGACCGCAACCGTCGCGAACACGCGGACGACCCCGCAGACGGTCCGTCTCGAGAGCCAACTCGACGGTCCGACCTGGCCGCCGCGTCGAAACGGCGTTACGGCACCCGAGTGGGACGGGGACGTCTGGGAGGGCACTGTCGAGCCGGGACGCTGCCGCGGCGTCGGTTTCGCCAGTCCGGTAGCACCGACGGAGCCGCCGATCGAGGTTCTCGAGGTGTCGCGCGTCTCCAACGTAACGACCGCGACGTCGGACGAGGTGCTCGCCGAACTGGACGGCTGGGCGCCGACTCCCGACGTCCTCACCCGAGACCCATGATCGTCGCGGTCAGTGGCGGGAAAGGCGGCGTCGGGAAATCGACCGTCTCGCTGAACCTCGCGCGGGAACTCGACGCCGTCGTTGTCGACGCGGATCTCGCGACGGCGGATCTCCCCCGCGGCCGCGGCGCCGATTTGCACGACGTCCTCGCGGGGCGCGCCGATCCGCTCGAGGCCGTCGACTCGTTCGGCTCGATTCGAATCCTCCCCTGTGGCCGGACGCTCGCCGGCGCTCGAGCGTCGAACTTGAGCGAACTCGAACGGGTGGTCGACCGACTCGAGCGGAAGTGCAGCCGCGTCGTCATCGACTGTCCAGCAGGGCTGGCACGCGACGTCGGCATGCAGCTCACGTGTGCCCACGTTGCCGTCCTGGTTACCACGCCGACCGAAGCGGCGGTCGTGGACGCGCTTCGAACGCGGGAGATCGCACTCGAACTCGATACGCCGATCGCGTCGATCGTCTGCAACCGAACCACGGTCAACGAGCCAGAACACCTCGCGACTCGCGTCGAGCGGGAACTCGGGGCCCCGACTGCGGTGATCGAGGAGCGCTCGGCCGTCGACGATGCGATGGCACGGTGGCAGCCGGTCCGCGATGCCCATCCCGACTGCGACGCGGTCGATGCCTTCGAGGACGTTGCGTACTCGATTGAACGCTGCGAGAAGCGTCTTTCCGGTCGTATCGGGGTTCTCTGAGCCGTACTCATCCCCTCCTCGTTCGACCCGAATCGATCACGTTCCGCGACCGAGGCTTCAGACTGGTCGAACCGATCTCGGTGTTCGTACGCTCAATTCCCGTTCTGGTTCGTCTCGAGAGCCATCGCCTCCACGCCGTCGAAGGTGAGTTCGATCGTCTCGGTGAACGTACTCTCGGGACGGAACTTAGGAACTGACAGATAGTGTTCGACGGCCGTTCCGACACCCGACTCTCTCGTCCGCAGTTCGAAGACGGCGTCGACCGCGTGGATCGTCGCCGTTCGGTTCTCCGGTCGGCCAGGTCCGTCGAGACAGTGTAACACGGCGACGCCGTCGGTCTCGACCATCCGATCTTTCAAATCGTTCAGGAACGAGACGTACGCCCGTCGATCGTCTCGTTCGAGGACGTCCACGAGGTCGATGACGAGCGTGGCGCCGTCGGGCAACTTCCCGATGATCTCCACGGCATCCTCGAGGACCTCCGTTCCCTCGACGTGGCGGATCGTCGGATTCCCGGTCTCGACGGACGTGGTCTCGATCGCCCGGCGGACGTTCGCCGTCGATCGCTCGGTCGTGAGATACAGCGTGCCGCGGGGTGCCGTTGCCTCGTAGAGCAGTTGCTCGGACTGACTGGCCGGCTCGGCAGTCAGCGCCACGACGGAACCCGGAGCGAGACCGCCGCCCAGCCGTCGATCGAGGGTGTCGATGCCCGTCGGCAGCAGTTCGTCGTCGTACGCCGGTGGCGTTCGGTCGGTCGCGTTTCGCGTCTGTAACGTCTCGACGATTTCCTCGTAGGCGGCTGTGGTGTCCTCGTCGGTCAGCGGCGACTCTGCCTCCGGAACGACACCCAGTACCGGCACGTCGACCCACGACTCGACCTCGGTGGGGACCTCCTCGCACCTGTTCACCACCGTCCCGAGCACCCGCACGCCGAGCCGGCGAGCCATCTCGACCGTCGTCTCGGCGGCCGTAAGACTCCGCTCGCTGTCCGTCGTGACGACGATCACGCCGTCGGCCGCCGACAGCGGTTCGACGACGTCGGGTCCCGCCCCCGAGGGACAGTCGACGACCGTCTGTATCGAGTCGGCCTCGACTCGCCCCAGCACCGACTCGAAGTCGAGCTTCTGGGACGGCTCCGGCGCGGGAACGATGCCGGCACGCGACGTCCGCGGACTCACCTGCGCGACCGACCGGACGTCGGTCTCTGCCGTGAGCGCCGCGAGCGTCGGCTCGCGGTCGACGCCGCCGGTCACGTGCACGTTCGGGAGCTGTCGATCCGCATCGATCGCGATAGCTGGCGTTCCGGTTCGCGCAAAGCCCTCCGTGAGACCGAGCGTCGTAATCGTCTTTCCGCAGCCGCCTTTCGCGCCGGCGATAGCAATCATATCGGGATTGGCGCGTCCTCCTTTTTCAACCTGTACACCGTTCCCGGGGTCACACTCGAGAACGTCGTCGCTCCGACGGCCGGAATCTCACGACTGGAGCATCTACTGGCCGTGGAGTTCGCCGTCTCGAGAGCCTCTCTGAACGCAAAATGGTGTTGCCGAACCAACGTTATCCGCACTGTTTCAGCTCGGTGGCCGTCGACCGAATCGTCATCCGCGAGACGTTCGCTAGCTCGGCGACTTCGGTTTGCGTGACGTCGACGCCGTGATCATAGGCCGCCCGGTAGAGGCAGGCGGCCGCGACACCGCTGGGGTTCTTCCCGCTGATCCGACCACGCTCGCGCAGCCACGTCGCGTACTCTCGGGCGCGGCTCTCAATATCCGCCTGCAGTTCGAGTTCGGACGTGTACCGCGGCAGGTACTCGACCGGCGAAATCGGACCGACCGGAAGGCCGAGCTCTCGATTGAGCGCGTCGTATGCCGCCTTGAGCTCGCTCTTGCTCGCGCGCGCCTGCGAGACAACCTCGTCTATCGTCCGTGCGATCGACTGGACGCGACAGGTCGCGTACACCGTCGCCGCAGAGAACCCCTCGAGCGAGCGTCCACAGAGTAAGTCCTCGTGCTGGGCCGACTCGAACAGCGCACACGATTGCTCTCGAACCGGCGTCGGCAGCGACAGCGAGGAGACGAGTCGCCGGATCTCGGTAAAGCCGTAGGCCTTGTTCCGCTCGGCTTTCGACGAGAACCGGGCTCGGTTGTGTTGCCGGCGCATGCGGACCAGCTGGCGCTGACGCTTGCCCGTCACCTCCGCCCCCGTTCCGAACCCGATTCTGGTCGACAGTCCCCTGTCGTGGCGCGAGCGCTCGAGCGGTGCGCCGGTTCGACGTCGGTTGTCACCGTTCTCGAGGGTCCACCACTCCGGGCCGCGATCGATACTGTCTTGGCCGACCACGAGCCCGCACTCCTCGCAGATCACTTCGTTTTCCGTCGTTCGAAGACGGCCACCACACTCCTCACAGCTCTCCGTCTGGGTTGCGCGTTTCATTCAATCCCCACCGCTTCAACTTCGTGTCTACACTATATTATATTAAAACTTCTGAACAATACGAAAATGCAGAATTTTATAAATTACAGGGATGGCTAGACAAAGATACGACCGATAGTTGACAGCATTTCTATGAGTATATAACTATTAGGTATCCGAACAAAAACTGCTGAATCCATCACATTCTAACCATCGAAACCGACGGACCTCACCGGAATCGGTGCGCGGGTGTACGCGTTCGATTCCCGATCGAAACCGACCCGTCCGTTGCTGAACGGTATCGGTCCCGAACCGTCTTTCACAGCGCCATCTCGATGACAGTGACGGAAAACCCGTACAGGGCCATCGAGGTGACCAACGCTCGGCCGATGTGATAGCCGAAGAGGGCGCGATCCAACCCGTACCGGAGGGCGATCGAGAGCGGAATCAGGATGAAACACAGCGTGATGAGATAGACGCCGACGACGATGGCGAGCGATTCGGCGGGAAAGGCGGCCGCGTCGAGGTCCGCCGTCCCGACCATGTCTTCGCTGGACATCATGGCGGCCATCGCGACCGTCGCCCCGGCCACCAGCGGTCCGAAGTAGGTCGCCGTGTTGTCGAGCGTTCCCGTCACCTGCTCGAGACTCCGTTTCGTCTTGGCCTCGACCTCGTCGAGTTCCTCTAAGTGATCGGCCATCGAGACGATCGCCCGACCCGCGGGCTTGCCTTCGTCGGCGGCGATCGCGAGCAGCGCGGCCGTCCCGCGGGCCCGCGGACTCGGGACGTCTCTGAGCGCTCCGTACTCGCCGAGGAAGGCGGCTTCGACGCCCGTGTGAAGACGCCGCTGGACGCCGGAGGCGTGCTCGAAGATCTCGCCCGTTTCGGCGGGGACTCGCGCCGCCGCGAGTTCGACCGCCGACTCGACTGATTCGCCTTCGGCGACCTGGCGGCCGACGATATAGAGTGCGTCGGTGAGGTGTTCCTCGACGTCGCGAACGTAGTTTCGCACCTCGAGAATCGGCCCGAAGATCGCGAGCAGGCCAGCGCCGAGTCCGAGACCGAGGCCGATGATCGGCGCCAGATGGGCGGGACCGAACGTAACCGTGATCGCGTACCCACTCGCACCCGCAAGGATACCCCACAGTCCCCGCAGCCAGAGCCGGTCGGGAACGTCGGGGTGGTCGTGGCTGACCTTCGGCGGCGGGAACGCGACCGGGCGGCGGACGAGGAGCCAGAGACTCGCAGCGACGAGACACGCCGGGAGGGCAACGTTGTACAGCAACACGATGATCCAGATGTTGACCGAGAAACCGACCATCGGCACGGCGGGAACGAGCGCGATCAGCGCCAGCGGGATCATGATCCCGAAGGCGAACAGTGCGGTCGTCGGCGCCCGAATGGCGGCGGTGAACTCCGCCATCTGGTTCCGGGTACCGGTAAGCACCGCCGAAAGCGCTCGATCGAGCGTTCGCGCTCGTTCGCCCTCCGGCGCGTCCTGGGCGGTTGCAAGCAGGTGTGAGGAGCGGCGCAACGCGGGGAACCACTCGGACCACTCCTCCGCGAACGACAGCAGTCCGGTATCCGCAGTCCCCATCGAGCGATCGATGTGGCCGTCGAGGCTGGCCGCCAGCGGCCCTCGTCCGGTTTCGGCGGCGAATCGGACGGCGCTCTCGAGCGCCGGCTGAACCTGCATCCGCAACACGGCGCGGCCGACGAGATTCGGCGTGTCGCCGAGTGCTTCAGTTCGGCGAAACGCCGCTTGGAGATGCGGCAGCGAGTGAATCGCGTGAATCGCCGCGACGGGCGTCACGAGGACGAAAAAGAGGACGAACGTGAGCGGTGCCGAGGTCACTAACAGCGGTAACGGGAGCAGTGCGCCGACGATACCGGCTCCGTACCCTGCACGAATAACTGTCTCGTCGTCGTGTGGCGAGTCGATGAACGAAAGCGAGTCGACGAGGTCGTCGCTCCCGTCGACGTCGTAGGGGTAGAGCGCGGCCAACTTCTGAATGAGTGCCGACGACAGCGTCATCGATCGATTACTTCCTCCCCCGGTCGGCGTACGCCGAAGCTACTTCGCGCGGACTCGTCCGTCCGTCGGCGGCGAGTCTCGAGAGCCGCTCCGTGCGCTCCGAAATCGCCCGCCGAACCGATGCGTACTCCTCGGCTGGCCTGGTGAGTTGATCGACGGTCCGGCTCTCACCGCGGTCGATCCGGCCGGTCGGAACGGTGTGTCCGTCGTCGTCGAGTTCGTACAGCGCCTCGAACCAGATGTCGTCGCCGCTGGTGATGACCTCCTCGATTCTGGCGACGCGGCGGTCGCGGCCGTTCGGCGTTCGGTACGCCTGGACAGTCACGACGAGGTCCGTCGCACCGAACGAGGAGGGTTCGACCTCGAGGTCGGAGACGACGCGCTCGTAGACCTCGTCGGCCCCGTCGCCGTGGATGGTCCCGAGCACGGCGTTCGCGTTCGCACCGACACGCATTGCCTCGTAGAGCACGCGGGCCTCCTCGCCTCGGATCTCCCCGACGACGAGGGCACCGTCTCCGAGTCGGAGTGCCGTCTTGAGCGCCTGTTCGGGCGAAATTTCCGGCCCGTCACCGGTTCCGGTTCGGAGCGCCTGGACGTCTCGATCGACCGACTGCAGCGGGTCGACCGGAAGTTCGGGCGTGTCTTCGATCAGGACGGTCCGCGTGTCCGGCGTCAGTTCGTACAGCAAGGTTCCGAGGAGGGTCGTCTTCCCCGACCCTCGAGTGCCGGCGATCAGTGCGGCCGCATTGCGCTCGATAGCGACCGAGAGAAACGCGGCGACCTCCGCCGGCATCGTGCCGTTCGCGACGAGACTGGGGAGCGTAAAGCGGTCGTCGGCCTCCTCGCGGAAGGCAAAGGCGACCCCCTCCGCGACCGGATCCGTAACGCCAGCGACGCGGACCCCGGTCCCGTTCTCGAGGGCAGCCATCGCGTCGACCGTCGGATTCGCCCGCGAGAACGCCCGTCCGCTGGTTCGACGGACGCGTGACGCGAGCGCCCGCGCGCCATCGACCGTCAGGTGGACGTTCGTCGTCATCGACTCCCCGTCGACGACGAGACGGATCGGGTTCTGGGACACCGGCGAGGTCACGTAGACGTCCGTCACCCGCTCGTCCGCAAACAGATCCTCGAGGATGCCGTAACCGCTCGTGTGCTTCGAAAGCACCCGCGTCAGCAACGGATCGGCCGGCTCGTCGGTCGCGTACTCGATCGCGCGCGAGGCCGCACGGTCGCCCTCGACGTACCCCTCTGCGATGGCCTCGTAGCCCTCGATGAGGTGTTCTCGCTCCGTTTCGGAAAGCGTCCTATCGACGACGTCGAGAACGTACAGCGGAACGCCGTCAGATCGCGTGTAGACCCGCGCTTCGCTGCCGGTATCGAGCGTCTCGACGTCTTCGAGACGCGCACCCTCGTCGATCCGCTGGTCGACGAAATAGTGTCCGATAGTGAGTCCGACGGTCGAGGTCAGCACCGAGTCGTAGCTGCCGATCCCGATCGCTGCGTCCGTGAGTCCGGACTCGACGGCGATGTCCGCGACCGGCCCGATTTGGCTCTCGAGTTCCGCAGCAACCTCGAGTGGGTTGCGCGCGGCGGCCTCGGCGAGTCGCTCGTCGCGCTCGCCGAGCAGTTCGACGAACCGGCCGGCCGCGCCGAGCAGTTCGACGCCCCGATCACCGTACCGTCGTTCGATCCCGTTCGATCGGGTGAGGATACTCGTCGCCTCGCGGTCGGTGAGCGCGTCGACGACCGTCCCTCGACACGCCGGTGCGCTCGCGAGGTCGCCGTCGCAGTCACTCGCGTCGACTACTACCAACTCATCTTCGAAGGAGATACTGCACGTACACGCCCCCTCCGACTCGCCATCGCCGAGCAACGACCCGAGCCCGAGTTCGTCGAGTACGGACCGAAGGGCGCTCGCGACCCCGTCCTGTGACATGTCGATACTGGCGGCGCGTTCCGGTTTAAAATTATACATCACGGGCGACGATTATCGGCTCTCCGTCCTCGTCTTCCAGCAACACGAGCGCGAGGCGCTGGTCGCCGGTGCCGCCCAACTCAGTCGGTTCGTTCCCCTCGGAATCGTTCCAGACGATTTCTTCGTTGATAACCTCCTCTCGTGTGGTGCCGTCCTCGAGGACGTACCGGGCGTGCGTGTAGCTCCCGTTCTCGTAGGGGACCAGTTCGAAGTGGTCGACTCCCTCACTGGTCAGCGTGCTCCGCGGGAGCGTCACCTCGACGACGCGCTGGGGATCGGGGTGGCCGTCGGGAGTCACCTCTTCGTTTTCGATCAGCGAGGTCGCCTCGTCGTCGATCTCCGCCAGACTCGCGTCGACCTGGCGCTCGCTATTCATCGTTGCCCCCCTGTCGATGGCGGGGATCGAGATCGCGAGGAGCGCGATCGTCAACATGACGGCGAGAACGTATCGAATCACGATAGTGTCGCGCGAATCGAGGCGAACAGACCGCTCGATTCGTCGTTCTCGTCATTCCTGTCGTCCTCGTCGTCCGATAACTCGGCCAATTGGGTATCGTCCGAACTGGCTGCGCTGTCCGAATTGGACGCGCCAACTGAACTGGATGTCCCTACCGAACTGGATCCGTCGCCCGCGTCGTCCGACCCGGAGAGTCGCCGTTCGATCGCCTCCTGGACGGCGAGTCCGCTGGACGAAGCGCTGTCAGCGGCGTCCGCTTCCACCTCGTCTTTCGGTGGCTCGAGGAGCGTTTCAGCCGTTGTTTCAACATCACTGGACTTCCCCAACGAAGCGTCGGCCGCCGAACGCTCCGTCGCCACGAGACCTGTTGAGCCGGATTCGTTCGCACCGGTTTCCGACGTGTGTCCCACCCTGGACGTCTGCTCGTCGCCACCAGCGGTCTCCAGTGCAGACGGCTCCGTTCCTGCATGGTCACTGGTGCCGTCGAAGTCTCGGCCGTCGGCCTGTCGCTCCCGTTTTGCGAGTGATCGCTCGAGTTCGTCGATCCGATACTCGAGCCGATCGACGGCGGCGATAGCCGCGTCGGCCTGTCGCTCGACGCCCTCGTTGACCGTCTCGACATTGCCGACGAGTCCGGTAACCGCGTCGACGTTCCCTTCCAGTTCCGCAAGCCGCCGCTCGTGTTCTTCGAGTCTCGTCTCGAGGCGTTCGACGTCCTCGATGACTGCGGCGAGATCGGCGAGTCGGTCGAGTTCGACGTCGCCGTCGACGACCGCGCGCTCGACCGCGGACAGTCGCTGATCGATTCGCTCGATATCGCTCATGTCGCTCTTGGCCGACTCATGGTATTTAAACATCAACTTCGATTGAAGTATTCGGGTCTCCTTGCCGATCCGATTCGCATCAGTCGTCCGCGACGACGTCACTCGCTCGCGGACTGTCACCGCCGTGTGGGGTATTGCGCGGACGGACCTGCGCCGAGTGGATCGTCTCCGTCGCGTCGTCGACGATGACGACCTCGCCGGGGGCCTCCGGGAGCCGGTCCGCGTCCGACAGCGAGAAGTTCATGTACGTCGGCTGGGCTGCCTGCAGGGCGTCGAGGTCCGACTGAGAGGTCAGCCGGTGGGAGATCAGAACGTCCGACTGAGAGATGCCGACCTCGGGGACGGCACTCGGTCGCTGGGTCGCCGAGACGAGGCTCACACCGGGCGCGCGCCCGCGAGTCAGAATTGTCCGAAGAGCTGGCTCCGCCACGCCGTCAAAAAAGGTGTGGGCCTCGTCGAGGAGCAGCCACGGGAGCCGATCGACCGTTTCGGTAACGCGTGCGCGATACAGCGCTTCCGCGACACCGCGGCAGACGGCGTTCATCGGCGCGGACTCGAGACCCGAGACGTCGATGATCGTTACCGCTGAACTGCCGAGTTCGTTGGCATCGATCCCGTCGGGGTCGAAAACCTCCCACGCGTCGGCGAGTCGGAGGTGGTTGCTCGCCGCTCGTTTGTCGGCGACCGGGGCGTCGGTTGCTTCGACGTGGGCTTCCATCTCCTCGAGCGTCGACCCCGCCTGTGCGGCTTGCCAGACGAGTCCGCCCGCGCCGCTCTCCGGCGAGAGCCCGAGCAGCGCACACCACGAGCTGGGATCGAGCGAGGTCGGCGTGACGGCCGGTTCGTCGATCACCGTCGCTGGGACGCCCGCACCGGGAGTCGACTCCGCGAGCGTGTCGAAGACGCCCATCGGATCGACGATCACCGGTGCGACGCCGTCGGCTCGAGCGAGGCCTTCCGCGAGGACGCCCATCGTGTAGGACTTCCCGTAGCCGCGCTTGCCGACGATCAACATCGCGTGCGGGCCGTCGAAATCCAGGTGCAGCGTCGCCCCCTCGCTTCCGTCTCGAGCCCGGTAGGCACCCAACCGCCCGACGGGTCCGTCCTCGAGGTCGTCACCGCGTCCGATTACGAAACTCACAGCGGGCTTTGTCCCTCTTCTCTTTTGAACTTTCGGTCCAACATTTAAGTCAGAAGGCGCGACCAAGAGGGGGTATGCTACCGGACACCCTGTTGTCGGACCGCTCCGACGGGTCGGATCGGTCCGACCGGTCGAACCGTTCTCGGTCGTCGTTCGCTCGAGACGACCGGGCAATCGAGGGCCTGCCGATCCGACTCGTGATCGCGCTGGTCGTCGGTGTGGCGGCGCTCGCGCTGATGTTGAATATGCTTGGTGGGATCGGTGATGTTGGGGATACGGAGGTGACTATTGATATTCCGGATTCCGATGACCAGATAATTCCTCCTGATCGAGATCTTTCAATCGAAATCGAAGTTCTTGACGAAGATGGCGGCTCAGTGTCTGATGCAACAGTAATTGTAACAGCAGGCTCAGCACAACTTGAAGAACCAGTTGAGGGTAATACTGGAGAGGGAGAGAACACTGCAACAGTGGAATTCGGTGGAGAGCAGAGTCTTCGTGCTGATCAAGATATTGGTACGCTCGAAGTCGAAGTAATTCCTCCATCTGATAGTAATTATATTGACGAACAACCCAATCCGGAAATTCGTGTCGCTGATGGTGCAGATCATGACGACATCTGACGACGGTTACAATCCAATAATGGAGAAGTCACAATCTAATTGGGAGAATAGTTGGGTTCGCTTTGTTGTGGTTACTGGCACAATCATGGCTTTTCTTATAATATTGCTTTCTGGGTCTGTAGGAGCATCCGCAATTACCGAAATGGAAGGAGAAGGCACCGAAAGTGATCCATATGTGATTACTAATGCTGAAGAGTTGCAAGCTATTAACGAAGACCTTGACGCGCACTACGTTCTTGGAAACAATATTGACGCAAGTGAAACAGAAACGTGGAACGCTGGCTCTGGGTTCGAACCAATTGGTGAACGGCCTCAAGATGGTACCGTATTCACAGGATCATTTGATGGGCAAGACCACACTATTGATGGCCTCACAATTGACCGGTCGGATGACTATGTTGCCTTGTTCGGAGCATCAACTGGAACTATCGAATCAGTCAGGGTTCAAAATGCAGACGTTAGTGGCTTCAGAGCCGCTATATTAGTCGACTATTTGTATGGCGATGTAAAATCTGTACATGCGAGTGGCCACGTGGAGGCAGATGGATTTGCCGGGGGATTAGTCAGACGAACTGCAAACGATGGAGATAGCACTATCGACAAATCTGGCGCTGATGTTAATATTATTGGTGGGAATGAAGTATACGGACATGTCGGGGGCCTCGTTGCTAATGCAATAGATGTCACCGTTTCCCGTTCGTACGCAACTGGTGATGTTGAAGGTGGAGATGATTCAACTGGAGGTTTGATTGGTTCCTTAGACTCATCGTCTACTGTTCGTCTGTCATATTCATCGGTAGATGTTTCTCAGGGTGATGAAGTCGGTGGCCTCGTCGGTGAAAACAGCGGTTCGATCGATGAATCATACGTAGTTGGACAGGTCGATGGAGGTTCGGAAGTAGACGGTATTGCTGTCCATGATACAGGTAGTGTGACTAATACATATTGGGACATCACTACTTCAGATCATGTAAACGCCGACGGAACTGATTTGAGAACTGATGAAATGACTGGGATGGATGCAGGAACGAATATGGTAGAATTTGATTTCAATAACTTCTGGACGCTCACCGACGACTACCCAGTCCTCGAGTGGCAAGTCCAAGACCTCTCGATCACCCTCGACGACTCGACCGTCGGCGAAGGCCAGCAAATGGGGGTCACCGTCACGCTCACGCTCGACGACGGCTCGACGGTCACCGCCTCCGAAGTCGCCGACTACGATGCCGGCGGCATCGTCGACGTCGATAGCGGCGTCGTCGACGCCAACCAGCAGGGCACGACCGAGATCACGGCCACCGTCGCCGGCCAGAGCGACAGTGTCGAACTCGAGGTCATGGAACCGCCGAATATCGAACTCGAGGACGCTACTCTCGATGCGGATGCCGTCGTCGAAGGCAGCCCGCTCACTGCCACGGCCACCTACGAGAACGACGGCGGGCCGGGCAGCCACACCGCTGAGCTGACGGCCGACAGCGAGGTCGTCGATACGCAGACCGTCTCACTCGAGGCCGACGACGAGACCGAGGTCGACTTCGAGTGGACGCCGAACGGTCCCGTCGGCACCGAGTACGACGTCTCCGTCGACGGAACTGACCTCGGTTCGATCGATGTCGTCGAGTCCGGCACGGTTTCGCTCGCGGACATTTCGGTCCCCGAGGAGGTCGGCTCCGGGTCACCGTACGAGTTCACGGCCGACCTCGAGAACGCGGCCGACGAGACGGTGATCGACACGGTCGAGTACGAACTCGAGAGCCAGACTGTCATCACAGAACCGGTCGCCGTTGATCCTGACGGCTCGACCGCGATACTCGGCTACGAGACCGATGTCGATAGCGGACTCACCGTCGTGCACGGTGTGACGGTCGACGACGAAACGCTCGAAGAGACGAGTCAGGTCACCGAGCCGCCGTCGTTCGACGTCACTGACGTCGAGACGCCCGTGGATGTCGAACCCGGCGACGAGTTCGACCTCTCGGTGACGATCGAGAACACCGGCGGCGTCGAGGGGACGCAGTCGGTCACCGTCTCGGACAACGGCAGCGAGATCGCGACCGAAGAACTGACGCTCGAGGCCGACTCGAGCGAGACGATCTCGTTGGCAGTGAGCGAGGACGCGACGGGCGAGTACGAGTACACGGTCGCCACCGACGACGACGAGACCGATGCCACAGTCACGGTCTCGGAGGAGGCCGATGACGACGGGGCGGACGATTCGGACGGACTGCCCGGATTCGGTGCGGTCGTCGCGGCTGGTGCACTCGCGGTTGCGGTGGCAGTTGCGACACTGCGACGCCGAGAGTAGGGACCTCGAGACGTCTATCGGTACGATTGCGACGAGACACTTACGATCAGCTATGAACGACAGACGCACGATTCAGTGGTATCCGGGGAACGAGAGTGGGACGGCTCCGAGCGGACGGAGCGCTTTGCGAATAACGCCCTCGAGAGCGGGCAGGCACCGATCTCGAGACCGACACACGGGGTGTCGATGATCCCGTTGTTCGTGACACCCGTCGAGATTCTCACGGGTGTGTCCGTCGCCCTCCTGTTCGGCACCGTTTGTGCCGCAGTCGTCGGCTGTGCAACCGTCGTGATCGGCTACGTCGCAGACGAACCGGTCCCGTCAGTCGTGGGTGGTGTGGCGACCGTCGCAATCACCGGCGTCGGCCTGTACGCCGCGGCCGTCGTCGACTCGAGTACGATCCAGCCCGGATTGCTTCTCGGCGTCGGACTCAGTTTCGTCCTCGGGCTGTACGCGACGAGCTGGGGGAGGCAGCTGGCTGTCGACCTGCCGCGGACTACCGCCGGCTCGAGCGAACGAACGCAACCGCTCGCAGCGGACGCGATCGACGCGGTCGACGCGATGGGGCAGGTGACGATTCGATCGAGCGGCGGCGTTCGCGAGTTCGAGGGGTACCCGCCGCTGGGTCCGGAGCTCCGGGCTACACTCGAGGACGGTGCCTGGCGACTCCCTGCGGACTGCCCGCTCTCGGAACTCGAGACGCGCCTCGAGGATCGACTGCGGACGAGCTACGGTTTCGAGGCGGTGTCCGTCTCTGTCGACGGGCGCGGCCGGGCGACGATCACTGCGGCGCCGCCGGCCAACAGCGTCGCGAAGCGGGTCCCTGAGGGGTGGCGGGCCGTGTCGACTCGAGCGCTTCTCCCGACGGGACTGGCGCCAGGCGACGACGTCCTCGTCGCCACCGAGTCGACGACCGTCTCCGGAACGGTGCTCAGCGCGACCGTCGCCCCAGTTGCAGATGGTGGGTACACCAGTCCGAACACGGCACCACATGACGATGGGCCGGGTGACACCCGATCCAAGAGCGGCAGTGGTTCGCTCTCGCCTGACGCCGTAACGGCTGGGGGCGACGGATACGTGACCGTCGCTGTTCCGACCACTGATGCGGATGTGCTTCTCGAGGGCGAACAGGCCAGGATCGTTGTCAGGCCGTCCGGCTCCACGCACGAGTTCGACGCGATTTCATTGCTCGAGCGGGATGGTACCGCGATTCGGCAGAAAACCGTAACCGACGCGGTACGAAACACCGTCTCCGACAAGGAGAGCGATCTCGATGTATTCGCGACCCGAAACGGAGAGCCGAGCGGTAGTGAGCCGGCAGCCGAGTACGAGTGGCGGTTCGAACCCGATTCAGACGCACTCGAGATCGGTAGCGAGGTGTTCCTCTTGGGCTCCGATGTGGCCGCCTTCGGACCCGAACCGGACGAAGGGGGCGAGCGGGACGAAGGAGAACCTGCAACTCCCGAGGTGAGTCACTGAGATGACGATCGCACTCGGACTCGAGGCAGTCGCTTCGACACACCCGCTGCAGACCGGTGGGGAGTTCGGCGGCAACACGACGCTCGAGTGGACGCGAACCGCACTGCTCGGCATTCTCGGCTACGGACTGCTGGCGGGCGTCGGAGCGCTCGTGGCCGCGTTCGGCTATCGAGCGCTGACCGTTCGCGAACTCCCGATCGGACCGGCAGTCCTCGTCGGGACTACCCTGCCGGCGGGCTGGCTGATGACGGAGGCGCTTCGCCACGGTGAGGTCATCGCTGACTCGCCGTTAGTTCATTACACCTCCGGGACGTTCCTTCTCGGCGTGTTGTTCGTCGGTTGTGTCGCCGCGTTCGGGGGTTATCGACTCGGCGACCACCTCGCCTGTGGCGCCTACGGGATTACGCCGATTGGGAGTAATGGTCCGGTTGCAACGCTCGTCCAGTCGGCCGGTCTCGCGAGCGCCGTTCAGTTGCCTGCATCGATCGGCGACGCCGAAGGCTACCCGCCCGTCGACGACGAACGCAAGCGAGCGCTCGCGGGTCGGGAGTTCCTGTTCCCGAGCGGACTGTCGGTCCCGGGGCGTCGGTCTCGACTGGAATCTCGTATCGAGTCGGATTTCGGCGTCGGCTACGTTCGCGCCGATCTCACCGATGCAGGTGCCGTGACGTCGATCGCCGTTGGCGACCAACAGGCTGGGGTGAGTTCGACGCTGGGGCCGGATCAGGTTGCCGTCGCGATCGCCGGCGACCCGTCGCCACGAGCGAGCGCCGGCGATCCGATCGAGGTCTGGACGGCCGACGAGGACTCGAGCCGGCTCGTCACGACCGGTACGTTACGGGCGAGTGCCGGCTCGGTCACGACCGTGGTTGTCGATGCGGACGACGCGGACGCGTTCGAACCGAACGGCCGCTACCAGCTCACGACGCGGCCGGAGACGCCGAGCGACGGGCATGCGCTCGTCTCCGCGATCCGGGCTGGAGATGAGACGGTCACGGCGATCACCGTCGAGGATGACGGCCCGCTCGCGAGCGAGTTCGCCGGCTGGGTTGCCGGGACCGTCCTCGTGATCGACCGAGGCGAAGAGATCCTCTCGCTACCGGCTGACAAGGAGCCGCTGCAGCCCAACGACAGGGTGTACGTCTTCGGGACGCCGACGGAACTCGAGGCGCTTGCAACCGAACTCGAGCCATCCCGGACACCGGAGATGCGAGCGTAACGGACTCACGCAGAGGAGGGCTCGACACAGTTCGTCAGTGGGCGAGCCCGATTGGAAACGGTATCGCCCGAGACGACGGCCGGTAAAGCCAACAGCTTTCGGGGTCGTTGCGTAGATATACGCTATGACCGAACTCCACGCGGCCGCCGAGACGGCTGTTCGTCAGTGTCTGGCCCTCGAGAGCGACGAATCGTGTGCGATCGTCACCGACGACAAACGCGAGCCGATCGGGAACGTGCTGTACGAGGTCGCCAGCGAGATTACCGACGAGACGGTGATCGTTCGCTATCCGCCCGGAGAGACCCACGGCAGCGAGCCGCCTGCACCCGTCGCGGCGGCGATGGCCGGCGCGGACGTCGTGCTCGCGCCGACTACGAAGAGTCTGAGCCACACTCGCGCCCGAACCGAAGCCAACGACGCCGGCGCTCGCGTCGCGACACTGCCGGGGATCACCGAGGACGTCTTCACGACGGGGCTGGACGCCGACTACGAGTCCATCGCGGCCCACTGCGACGACGTAATCGAGCAGGTCGCCGACGCGGACGAGATCCGGGTCACCACGCCGGCCGGCACCGACATCACCTTCGGGATCGGCGACCGGGAGTGGCTCGCAGATACCGGTATCGTTCACGAACCCGGCATCATGTCGAACCTACCGGCGGGTGAGGTGTTCATCAGTCCCGAAACTGCGACCGGAACGTTCGTCGTCGACGGGACGATGCGTCCACACGGGCTGCTCGAGGACGACCACCAGTTGACGTTCGAGGTCGAAGACGGACTCGTCACGCACATCTCGGACGACGAGATTCGCGCGACAGTCGAGGGCGCGGCTGAGGATGTCGGTGATGCGGCGTACAACCTCGCGGAACTGGGGATCGGGACGAACGTGGCCGTCACCGAACTCGTCGGTTCCGTTCTGCTCGACGAGAAGGCCGCCGGCACCGTCCACATCGCGATCGGTGACAACGCGGGAATCGGCGGCGAGACCGAGGCACCGATCCACCTCGACGGAATCTTGCGAGAGCCGACGGTGTATGCGGATGGGGAGGTCGTAGACCTCCCGAAAAGCGAGCGGTGAAACCGCGAGCAGGCGCGGAAGTGAACCTTCCGCGGGCAGAGTGAGCGGCGAAAGCCGCGAACCGGGGAAGTCGGTAGACTTCCAGTAGCGAACGGCGACGAGCCGTGAGCAGGGGAGGTCGTAGACCTCCCAAAAAGCGAGCGGTGAAACCGCGAGCAGGGGAAGTCAAACGGTAAAGACGCTCGAGCCCGTCCGATAGCCCAGATCGAATGGACGACGCCGAAACCACAGCGAGCGGAGACGGGGCCGAAAGCCACGCCGTCGAGGACGTCGATCCTGCGGCGGCCTTCGCCGCACTCGGCAACTCGACGCGCGTCGAGATTCTGCAGGCGTTTCGCGAGCACCATCTGGCGAACCCGACGGCGTCGCCGGCCGCGTTCTCGACGCTTCGAAAGGCCGTCGGGATCAGGGATTCGGGCCAGTTTCGGTACCACCTCGAGCAGCTTCGTGGAACGTTCGTCGAGAAGTGCGACGAGGGCTATCGGCTCACGTACGCCGGCTCGAAGGTGATCGACGCGATCATCGCGGGTACCTACACCGGTCGGACGCGGCTCGGCCCGGTCGCCCTCGACAGCAGCTGTAGCCGTTGCGGAACGGCTGCCCACGCGAGCTATCGAGACGGTGTTCTCGAGGTGACCTGCGAGAACGATCACCCACTGTTTTACTGGTCGGTGCCGCCGAACGCCGCGGTCGGAGCCTCGCTCGAGGAGCTGGTCGAACTGGCGACGACGCTGGCCCTGCAGTCCTACGAATTGGTCGCCGACGGCACCTGCTCGGAGTGTTACTCCGCCGTCGAGCCGACCATTCGAACCGTCGACAGCGAGGACACTGGCGGATCGGTCCGGTTTTCAGCCCGGTGTCGAGCCTGCGCCGCCACCTGGGATGCGCCGGTCGGCTTCGTCTTACTCGACCATCCCGAGATCGAGTTGCTGTATCACCAGCAGGGGCGACCGATCAGCGGCCAGTACTGGTGGGAGCTCGAGGTCGTCGACCGAACCGAAATTGCGGTCCTCGAGGAGGACCCGCTCCGCGTTCGGCTGTCGGTCACGATCGGCGATACGGCCGTTCGGGCAACGGTCGACGAATCGGCTCGGGTCGTCGATCTCGACTGTCCACCGAGTGCGGACTGAGTTGGATAACGTGACACCATGGTCACAAAAATTGACTGAACTGACGACGGACGAACGTGAGTGGTCTCGAGTCGCTCACCCCGCGGTATTGGCAGATTTCCTATAGAAAATCTCTTCGCCAAACGTTGATCCTCTCGGACGCATTCGAGAGTGTATGGCAGTTTCACATCCGATCGGTCCGGGCTCCGAGACCGAGACCGAAACCGAGTCGGGCCGACTGACGGCGATCCGTCGCCGGTTTCCCGACCCGATGTTCGTATTCCTGCTGGGTTTTCTCTCGATTCCCGGCTATCTGTTCGACTCGCTCGCGGGGCTCCAACTCTTCGCGCTGTTCTTCCTTGCCGGGCTGTGGCCGCTGGTCGTCGCCATCGTCGGAACGGTTCTCGAACTCGGGACCGGCGACGATGCGGACGAGAGTGCTCCGACGGACTGGATCAAGATGGGTGATCGGGACACCAACGTCCGAGCGCTCGTCGCGATGATCCTCCTCCAGTTTCAGCCGATTATCTTCGCCACGGGGGTCTTGCAGTTGGCTGGCCATATCCCCATTTTCGCGCGCCACCGCGGAAGTCCGCCCTCGCCGTCGACCTTCGAGAGCGACGTCGACTACCGACTGCCCGTCGAGGGGACGTGGACCGTCGTCAACGGTAGTCCGGATCGCGACTACTCCCACTCGTGGGCGATCCTTACCCAGCGATACGCCTACGACTTCGTGATCACCGACGACGATGGTCGAACGCACGAGGGCGAGCGCGGCCCGCCCGAAGCGTACCACTGCTTCGGCGAACCGATCCTCGCGCCTGCGGACGGCGTCGTCGTGAGCACCCGAACGGACCACCGTGACTATCACCGAACCGACGGCTGGATGGATCCCCTCCAGCGGAGCATTCTGGGCAACAACGTCGTGATCGAACACGCCGACGGTGAGTACAGCGTATTGGCCCACTTGGAGCGGGGAAGCGTGCAGGTCGAACCGGGCGACCGGGTCGAGCGCGGCCAGCGGATCGCCCGCTGTGGCAACTCCGGCAACTCGACGGAACCCCACCTCCACTTCCACGTCCAGGATCGCCCGAACTTCTTCCTCGGGGCCGGAGTACCGGTTCGGTTTGGAGACGTCGAGACTGACCATCCGCGGACCGGGCCGGAACGCCACGACGAGACGTACGTTCACGCGGGCCAGCGCGTGCGGCACGTCGTCAGTCGTGAGGGTCGTGAAATCGCCTCCAGCGATGGTGTCGTCGGCGAACCCGTCCCCAACACGGGCGGACACTCCGACGCGGAACCCGAGCGCAGCGACTCCTGATCCGATCGCTTCGCCTCGCGTCTCGAGCGCACCGACGTGTGACTCGAGACCACTCCGCTGGACCCCGTCCCGCAGTTCAGTAGACCCAGCCCGCAGTTCAGTTCGCTTTTAGGTGCGCGGCGTCTACGACGGTTATGAACGATATTCCGGACCGGGTTCCGACGAACTGCCCGTCCTGTTCGCCGGACCTCGAGACGGTCCACGAGGTCCTGACGGCGACGGAAGGCGGCGGGACCGTAACCGTCCGCTGTAGCGAGTGCGCCCACGTCCACAAGATCCAGCCCGAACAGGAGAGCGAAGTAACCCTCGACGTCGTCGTCTCCCAGGAGGGCGAGTCCTTCACGGCGAACGTGACGACCCCCGAAGGCGAGACCATCGAGACGGGCGACGAGTTCATCCTCGAGACGGACGAGGTGCTCTCGACGGTTCGCGTCACGAGCCTCGAACTCGACGGCCAGAAGCGCAGGGAGGAAGCCGTCGTCGACGACGTCGAGACCGTCTGGACCCGCGAGGTCGACAACGTCGCGGTCAACGTCACCGTCCATCCCCAAGACGGTTCGCGAAACGACAGTCGGTCCATCACGGTCCACGTGCCCGGCGACTACGAGTTCACCGTCGGCGAGACGGAGGAGTTCGGCGACGACGAGTTCGAGATCGACGCCTTTGTCGTTCGCAAAGATTCCTCGGGCTACCACCGTGATCGCTACGAAGAGCGCGGCGATACGATCCTCGCGAAGGACGCGAAACGGGTCTACGCCTACGACGAACAGAGCAGCGCCTGGTCCGCCTGGTAGCGCTGTCGGTATCGAGCGTACCAGACTCGTTATCCCCGTCACTGCCCGGCACTCGCTACGAACACCCTCTTACTCGCGAGACACTAACACGTAGTATCCATGTCCGACAGCGACGAGGCCGCTCGCGAGCGTATGGTTCGGACCGTCGCCTCGCGCGTCGACGACGAGCGCGTCCTCGAGGCACTCGAGTCGGTCCCCCGACACGCCTTCGTCCCGCCGAATCGCCGGGATAGTGCCTACGAGGACCGACCGTTGCCGATCGGCGACGGGCAGACGATCAGCGCGCCCCACATGGTCGCGATCATGGCCGATCGGCTCGGTCTCGAGCCGGATACGGAGGTCCTCGAGATCGGGACCGGCTGTGGCTACCACGCCGCGGTGACGGCGGAGATGGTCGGCCCGGAGCACGTCTACAGCGTCGAATACAGCGCGGATCTCGCCGAGCAGGCTCGCGACCAACTCGCAGCGATCGGCTACGGAGACGTCTCGGTCCGAACGGGCGACGGCCGAGAGGGCTGGCCCGAGCGCGCGCCGTTCGACGCCGCGTACTTCACGTGTGCAACCCCGGAGTTTCCCGATGCGGTCGTCGAACAGGTACGTCCCGGCGGCCGGCTCCTCGCACCGATCGGCTCCAGGTTTCAGTCACTCGTCGAAGCCACGAAACGCGAAGATGGGGACCTCGAGCGCACCGAACACGGGGGCGTTCGATTCGTCGAGATGCGCGGCGAGTAACGTTGTCTTACCCGCCGGGTCGCGCAAGCGCGTCTTTGATTACCGACCGAGCGATACTCTCGGTATGGACCCCGCGGTACTGCGAGAGGATATGGTCGACGGTCTCGAGTCCGACGCCAAGGACGTCCTCCACGACGAGACCGTCGCCGTCGCGATGCGCGACGTTCCCCGCCACGAGTTCCTCGAGGACGATCGGTCGGCCTACGCCGACCGGGAGCACGAGGTTCTCGGCACTCGCGTGCTCGCACCGAGTACGGTCGCCCGACTGTTGCAACCGCTCGACCTCGAGGACGGCCACGATGTATTACTTGTTGGGGCCGGCGTCGGCTACACGGCCGCCGTCGTGGCTGAAATCGTCGGTGACACGAACGTCCACGCGGTCGATATCTCCCGCCCGCTCGTCATCGAGGCCCGACAGAACCTCGCTCGAGCGGGCTACGACGGCGTGCTCGTCGACTGCCGCGACGGCGCGGACGGCCTCCCCGAGTACGCGCCGTTCGATCGCATTCTGCTCGAGGCTGCCGCCGTCGATCCGCCGCGAGCGCTGCTCGAACAACTGACTGACGACGGCCGAATCGTCTTTCCATGCGGGACGCAGCGACAACGCCTCGAGGCCGTCTCCGCCGACGACGAGCGGGCGACGTTCGCGGCCGTCTCGTTCGACCCGTTGCTGGTCGAGGGGGAACAGTCGGGTGCCGTCGAGCGCAACCGAATGACCCGCGAGGACCGCGAACACGCGATGCGTCGAGCCGAATCGCGTCGCGGCTGGGAGCAGGAGTGGATCGAGTGGGAGGAATCGGTCGGCACCCGCTAAGCGGACTTTCACGTCGCGAGCACCACCAGTTGACGTGACCTACCGACGCAGCAGGGAGCGCGTTCAGGCCAGTAGTCAGCGACAAACGATCGGGCCAGCGGCCCGTCGACCACTGTACGAGTGCCATCTCGACGGATCGAACGGATACAGCGGACGCTCACTGTCCGGTACCGCGCAAAAGTGGGGGGTGGGGGGATTGGGGGTGGCGAGAGGTATCGCAGATCGCCAGTTATTGGTACGATCGACTGGGGGTTAACTATACTTACTAATTAGTTAGCTACTGCTTGCCCGGGGTTACTACATAATTAGTACCCACACCGAACGCACTGGTTCCGCAGTGGACAGTCCAGTTCGACTCGAGTGTTCCGCACGGATAGATTTCGGCTCTATTGGTCCTGAACGACCGACTACACGACACGATCTCGCCGATACCGATCTCTCTTGGCGTCCGTTCGACGCCGAACGTCGTCGGCGACGGATGCCTCTCGAAAGGAGTAGTTCGGGGGAAAGTTGGGGGGGTGGGGGATTGGGGGTGGCGATAGACTATCGCAGATCGCCAACGTATCGTACGAACTGATTGGAAGTAAGTATACCTTCTAATTAGTTAGTTAGGGGTTGGTACCGGTACTAATCACCTAGGCTTCCCGTCGAACGCCAGCGTGACGAGCTTTCGCTCGGCCGCTCGCAAGTGGTAATGGTAGGTTGGTGATGAAACGTCGAGCGCGTCCGCAAGCTCTTCACCGGTGCTCTCGCGCGGCCACTCGAAGAACCCGCTGTAATGGGCCGCCTGTAGCGCCTCGAGCTGTTTGGCCGTGAGCCGTTCCTCGAGATGCGTATCGAGCTGCCGCGCCGAGCGCACGCTGGTCGTCTCGCGTCGGGCCTCGAGCTCCGTCTCCGGATACCCCTCTCTGATCGCTTCGACTAGCGATCGGGGCTCGACCTGCTGTGGCACGTCGAGGACGAGGGTCGTCGTTCCGTTCTTGGCTATCGCGGTCTGTAGATGGACGTCGTAGGTTCGCAGGATGTCCAGAATCGGGGAGGACGTAACCGTCAGTTCGAACAGCGTCTCGTCGTCACCTTCGGAGACGATCGAGAGGGTGTCTATCGACGCCCACTGATCTAGCGGCGTGAGATCCGCCGTCGTCGGGACGCTGACGAACACGACGACCTCGTCGTCTCGGTAGATCACCCCCTCGATGGCGACCGTCCCGTCGATCCGCTCGGCGACGCGATTCAGGAGCAGTCGCGAGTCGTGAATCGCGAGTTCGAGCTCGAGCCGGCTATCGGTCAACATCGCGCGCGTACGCTCGACCGATCGGATCGCGTGGCCGATCGTTTCGCCGAGTTCGCCGAGTACCTCCCGCTCGCTGTCGCCCAGCGAGTCGACGCCCGCGACGTGGACGAGCAACACGCCGTACTGACGTTCGGTGTCGGCGAGCGGAACCGCGAGAACCGTCTGGTAGCCGTACGTTAGCGCTTCCTTCCGACGCCGATCCCAGCCGTCGGCCTCGAGGACGTTTCGGACGACCTGCACGCCTCCGGTCTCGAGGGTCTCCCTGACCATCTCGAGCTCCGGGGCTCGGTCGCCGTCGTCACGGACCCGATCGATGAAGGCCGCGTCGACGCCGGCCCAGGCGGTCGGTTCGGGCGGATCGTCGTCGGCCGAGGCGATCCAGGCGAAACAGTAGCGTTCGGTGTCGGCCAGTCGATCACACACCGTCGTCTCGATCTCCGTTCGCGTCGAGGCCTGTGCGACGCCGTGGTTGATCTCCCTGACGATCTCGTTCGTGTGATTGAGCCGCGTCAGTTCCTCGTTCTGCCTGGTGAGCGTTCGATCGTGCTCCCGAAGCAACTGCTCGCGTTCCGCGCGATCTAAGGCCGCTTCGGTGTTCGCCGCCAGAATGTGGAGCAGTTCCGTCATCGTCTCGTCGAATCCGTCGACGTCCTCGGTCCCCGCAACCAACACGCCGTGGGTTCCGAGCGGGACGATCAGCTCGCTTCGACTCAGCGTCTTGGCGTTTGCACCCCCACCCGCTCGCGTCGCATCCTCGTAGTAGGTGCTCTCCCCCTCCGAAAACACGTCCCAGATGTGGCCCTCGCCCTGTTCGAACTGCATCTCCGGATCGACGAGCTCTCGAGACTCCCGGGTCGACGCCGCGTGCTCGAGGCGTCCCGCCGTCGGTTCGAACGCGTACGCCGCGGCGACGGGGACGTCGAGGATCTCCCGCGCGGTATCGACCGCCGACTGGTAGATCTCACGTTTCGTCCCCGCTCGCATTAGATCTCGCGTCGTCTCGTGGAGCGTCGTCAGCGTCCGTTCGTATCGGCGCTCGCTCTCGCGTAACTCCGTCTCGGTCCGATACTGGGAGACGGCGTTCGTGATCTGATTCGCGAGCAACGCGTACTGCTCCTTGCCGGACTCCTTCTGGAGATACTGCGTCACACCCGCGGCGATCGCCTCGCTGGCGATCTCCTCCGAACCGCGACCAGTGAAGAGGATGAACGGAAGATCCGGATCGTCTTCGCGCACGCGCTCGAGCAACTCGAGTCCGGTCAACGCCGGCATTTCGTAGTCGCTGACGATACAGTCGATCGAGCGTTCCGCGAGGATCTCGAGTGCCTCCTCGGCGTCCGTCGCCGCTTCGGCGACGATCGCATCGCGTTCGCGTTCGACCATTTCGCCGGCCAGGTTGGCGAATCCCGGTTCGTTGTCGACGATGAGGACGGTAATCGGGTTCGTCATTGATGAGCGTCGACGGGCGTCGCTGCAGCCGTCATAGGGTGGAAAGATGGCGCGGATACTAAATGATTAGTGTTCCACACGGTGTCGGTCCCGTCGCGCTCGAGTAGCCGTACGGCGTGCGTTGGTTAGGGGATCGTGCCGTCGAACTCGTACGTGTCGGCCCAGTTTATCGACGGATGATCGATTTCGGATTCGAATCGAAGCTCCATCTTCTGTCCGGTCGCGTCGGCGGTGTCGATCCAGTAGAACGTGTCGTTTTTCGGGTAGTAGACCAGAAAGGCGTCGACCTCCCCGTGGTACGTCTCTTCGTGATACGACCCGTCCCTCGTCGTCTGTGAGTGCGTGTTGAAGCGCATCGTTTCGGTCTTATTCGGCCAGCCGGTCTTGCACTGCACACGATACAGGTCTCCCCCATCGTCGACGACGAGATCGTATCTGTCGTTGTCGCCGAAGGGGATCGAAACGCTGTACCCACACTCGAGTAGTTTCGTCAGTGCTCTCGACTCCGTTTCGTCCCCGACTTGCTTCGAGTTACGCATGTGACGGTTTGTCCGATTATCGGTTATAAACTGTCAGTCGCAGACTATTGATAACGAGCACACGCTATGCGGTGCTCGTCGGAGTTGTTCGCGGAAGAAGACGCCCGGAGCGGGATTTGAACCCGGCAGAGACGGTCCGGGCGTGCGGCGCTTCGCGCCGTTCCGGGCCTGCGACTCTTTGTTTTCAAATCCCTCGTCTGCGTTTCTCGAAATTCGATGGTTCGCAACACAGCAAGCTGGTTGCTCACGAGTTTGAATTTCGAGAAGCGCCCGGAGCGGGATTTGAACCCGCGTCACAACCGTGACAGGGTTGTATGATGGGCCACTACACCATCCGGGCAACCTGCATCCCTTGATTTCCCGGTGACACTCTTAAGAGTTGTGTTCCAACTATTCTTCAACTGCGTTATCACACACCCTTGACAGCAATGAGCTTCCGTTCTGCCTCGAGTGATGCAGCACTCTCGTGCTGTTTGGTCCGTGGATACCTATCGAGGGCTCATCCGTGAGACAGACGATTGCTCCGCTCGTCGGGTTGGTCCTCGAAAAGCGCCTGGAGCGGGATTTGAACCACGGTCGTTTCGCTCACTGCGTTCGCTTCACTCCCTGATTCAAATCCCTCGTCGGGGTTTCGCTGACGCCGCTCGTTCGTCGTTACACTCCTCACTCGTGGGTTGGCGTCAGCAGAAAGCGCCCGGAGCGGGATTTGAACCGCGAGGACTTCGCTTCGCTCGTCCTCTGGGTTCAAATTCCCTTTTTGGATTCTCTCGATTTCAGCCTTCGCTCGTCGCAGATGCTCCTCGCTCGGTAGTTGAAATCGAGAGAACGCCCGGAGCGGGATTTGAACCCGCGTCACAACCGTGACAGGGTTGTA
Organism: Natronorubrum amylolyticum; assembly: GCF_052040145.1. Taxonomy (NCBI): domain Archaea; kingdom Methanobacteriati; phylum Methanobacteriota; class Halobacteria; order Halobacteriales; family Natrialbaceae; genus Natronorubrum; species Natronorubrum amylolyticum. Next base: position 198,683 of record NZ_JBPPFW010000004.1, on the reverse strand, counting down.
TGATGGGCCACTACACCATCCGGGCTTACAACACATCGTTTCCCGGTGACGGTATTAAGACTTTCCAATCGATCACCGTGTGGTACGTGGAATCGAGCCACGGAAGCGCCTCGAGTCCGCTCTTTGCTACACAGTTACATGCTCCACAAGGAATTTAACTGATACTGGGGTACTGTCGCATGTGATCGGCACCTCCGATCAGGGCTGCCCCGGTCGGATAGCTGTTGCTCCCGCTCGAGTTAGTAACCGTTAAATGCGTCCCGCCGGTATCTGCCTGTAGTATCTCGTGACAGCCGCTTCTCTCCCGATAGCCGACACGCACACCAATCCCAACACATGGTAGACGTAAGCCAACACGAACTCGTACCGGAGCACACCGTGCTCGACGAGGACGTCCTCGAGGAGGTCCTTGCCGAGTACAATATCGATCGTACAGACCTTCCGAAAATCAAACGCAACGATTCCGCCCTGCCCGACGAGGCGGAGATCGGCGACGTCATCAAAATCGTTCGGGACTCACGGACAACCGACCAGGCAGTCGTATACCGACTCGTGGTGGAATAAATGGCAACAGAACTGAACAGATCCAAACGACGCGACATTTCGCGCGAATACTTCTCGAGGGAACGACTCGCCGAACACCACTACCGATCGTTCAACGCCTTCCTCGGCCGAGGGATGCAGGAGGTCGTCGACGAGAAGGCGACGATCGATACGGACATCGGCGACAAGGAAGGCGAGGAGCCGGTCCACGTCGAACTCGGCGACGTGCGCGTCGTCACGCCCCGCGTTCGGGAGGCCGACGGCTCCGAAGAACTGCTGTACCCACAGGAGGCTCGCCTCCGGAACATCACCTACTCCGCACCCGTCTTCATGGAGATGTCGATCGTCAAAGGCGAGGAGGGCGACGAGCGCGTCGTCGACTCGACCGAGACGAAGATCGGTCGGATGCCGATCATGGTCGGCTCCGAGAAGTGTAACATCGCCGGCTTCTCCGATCAGGAACTGATCGAGATCGGTGAGGACCCGGCCGACCCCGGCGGCTACTTCATCGTCAACGGCTCCGAGCGCGTGCTGATGACCAGCGAGGACCTCGCGCCGAACAAGATCCTCGCCGAATACGACACCAAGTACGGCGACGAGATTCAGGTCGCCAAGACGTTCTCCCAGCGCCGTGGCTACCGCGCCCTCGTGCTCTGTGAACGAACTCGTGACGGCCTGCTCGAGGTATCCTTCCCCTCGGTGTCGGGATCGATCAACTTCGTTACGCTCGTTCGGGCACTCGGCCTCGAGTCGGACGAGGAGATCGTCCACAAGGTCTCGAACGACCCCGAGGTCGTCAAGTACATGCTCGAAAATCTGGAGGAAGCCGACGTCCAGACCGAGGAAGAGGCGATCGAGACCCTCGGGAAACGCGTCGCCTCCGGCCAGGGCAAGAACTACCAGCTCAAGCGGGCCAACTACGTCATCGACCGCTACCTCCTGCCACACCTCCACGAGGAGGGCGTCGAGGAGGAAGACGTTCGGATCAACAAGGCCCACTACCTCTGTCGGATGGCCGAAGCCTGTTTCGAACTCGCGCTGGGCCGACGCGACTCCGACGACAAGGACCACTACGCGAACAAACGCCTGAAGGTCAGCGGCGACCTGATGAAAGACCTGTTCCGGACCGCGTTGAATAAACTGGCACGGGACGTGAAGTACCAGCTCGAGCGCGCCAACATGCGAAACCGAAATCTGTCGGTTTCGACGGTCGTGCGCTCCGACGTGCTCACCGAGCGTCTCGAGCACCCGATCGCGACGGGGAACTGGGTGGGTGGCCGCTCCGGCGTCTCCCAGCTGGTAGACCGAACGGACTTCATGGGGGTTCTTTCCCACCTGCGCCGTCTCCGATCGCCGCTGTCGCGCTCGCAGCCTCACTTCGAGGCGCGGGACTTACACGCGACCCAGTGGGGTCGTATCTGTCCCTCCGAAACGCCGGAGGGGCCGAACTGTGGACTGGTGAAGAACTTCGCGCAGGCGATGGAGCTCTCCCAGAACGTCGAGGACGAACAGGGACTCAAACGTGAACTTGCATCGATGGGTGTCGAGGGGATTCCGGGCCTCGAGGGCATCGAACGATCGACTGCGGACGACTAATCAACAATGAGCAGCCAAGAGCGAGAAGCGAAAGTCTACGTCAACGGGTCGCTGGTGGGGACACACCCCGATCCGCACGAGTTAGCCGCACAGATCCGCGAAGCGCGCCGTATCGGGGACGTCAGCGAGATGGTCAACGTCTCGGTCAAAGAGCGCACTCGCGAAGTAATCGTCAACGCCGACGCCGGCCGGGCGCGACGCCCGCTCCTGGTCGTCGAAGGCGGCGAACCCCGAATCTCCAACCAGGAGATTGAGGCGCTCCAGGACGGTGACCTCGAGTTCGAGGACCTCGTCGACCACGGCTACATCGAGTTCATCGACGCCGAGGAGGAAGAGGACATCCTCGTCGCCGTCGACGAAGACGATCTGACCGAGAAACACACCCACCTCGAGATCGATCCGTCGCTGATCTTCGGGATCGGTGCGGGGATGATCCCCTACCCCGAGCACAACGCCTCCCCGCGTATTACGATGGGGGCAGGGATGGTCAAACAGTCGCTCGGTCTGCCGAGCGCGAACTACCGAATCCGACCGGACACGCGCCAGCACCTGCTGCACTACCCGCAGCTGTCGATGGTCAAGACCCAGACGACCGAACAGATCGGCTTCGACGACCGGCCCGCCGCCCAGAACTTCGTCGTCGCCGTGATGAGCTACGAGGGGTTCAACATCGAGGACGCGCTGGTCATGAACAAAGCCAGCGTCGAGCGCGCACTCGCCCGCTCGCACTTCTTCCGGACCTACGAGGGCGAGGAACGCCGTTACCCCGGCGGTCAGGAAGACCGCTTCGAGATTCCGTCCCAGGACGTCCGCGGCGCACGCGGCGAGGAAGCGTACGCACACCTCGACGAGGACGGCCTCGTCAATCCGGAAACGACGGTCGACGAGAACTCCGTGCTGCTCGGGAAGACGTCTCCGCCGCGATTCCTCGAGGAGCCCGACGACATGGGCGGTCTCTCGCCCCAGAAGCGCCGCGAAACGTCCGTCACCATGCGCTCGGGTGAGTCCGGCGTCGTCGACACCGTCACGCTCATGGAGGGCGAGGACGGCTCGAAGCTCTCGAAGGTCTCCGTGCGCGACGAGCGAATTCCCGAACTCGGGGACAAGTTCGCATCTCGACACGGACAGAAGGGGGTCGTCGGCCACCTCGCACCGCAGGAGGACATGCCGTTTACCGAGGAGGGGGTCGTTCCCGACCTCGTCCTCAACCCGCACGCGCTGCCCTCCCGGATGACGGTCGGCCACATCCTCGAGATGATCGGCGGCAAGCTCGGCGCGATGGAAGGACGACGCGTCGACGGGACGCCGTTCCTCGGCGAGGACGAGGACGAACTTCGCGGCGGTCTCGAGGACGCCGGCTTCAACTCCGCGGGCAAGGAGACGATGTACTCCGGCGTCACCGGCGAGAAGATCGAGGCCGAGATCTTCGTTGGGATCATTTTCTACCAGAAGCTCTACCACATGGTCTCGAACAAGCTGCACGCCCGTTCGCGCGGGCCGGTGCAGGTTCTCACCCGCCAGCCGACCGAGGGACGAGCCCGCGAAGGCGGACTTCGTATCGGGGAGATGGAACGGGACGTGTTCATCGGCCACGGGGCGGCGATGACGCTGAAAGAACGACTGCTCGACGAGTCCGACCGCGAGTTCATCCACGTCTGTGGGCAGTGTGGGATGAGCGCGGTCGAGAACGTCGAACAACGGCGTGTCTACTGCCCGAACTGCGACGAGGAGACCGATATCCACGAGATCGAGATGAGCTACGCGTTCAAGCTCCTCCTGGACGAGATGAAGGCGCTGGGTATCGCGCCGCGACTCGAGCTGGCAGACGCCGTCTAAGCAACCACCATGCAACACAGCACACCAAAAGACATCGGATCGATCAACTTCGGGCTCATGGAGCCCGAGGAGTATCGGGAGATGAGCGCGACGAAGATCATCACCGCCGACACGTACGACGACGACGGCTTCCCCATCGACATGGGGCTGATGGACCCCCGACTGGGCGTCATCGACCCCGGCCTCGAGTGCAAGACCTGCGGAAAGCATTCGGGTTCCTGTAACGGCCACTTCGGCCACATCGAACTGGCCGCGCCCGTCATCCACGTCGGCTTCACGAAGCTCATTCGGCGACTCCTGCGCGGCACCTGCCGGGAGTGTTCGCGACTCCTCCTGACGGAGGACGAACGCGACGAGTTCCGCGCCGACATCACGGAATCCCGAAAGTTGGGTCGCGACCTTAACGACGTGACCAAGGCGGCGATCCGCCAGGCCCGCAAGAAGGATCGCTGTCCGTTCTGCGGCGAGATCCAGTACGACATCGACCACGAGAAACCGACCACCTACTACGAGGTCCAGCAGGTCCTCACCAGCGAGTACTCCCAGCGCATCGCGGCCGCGATGCAGGGCGACGAGGAGGAAGGCATCGAGCGAACCTCGCCCGACGAACTCGCCGAGGAGACCGAGATCGAACTCACGCGGGTCAACGAGATCCTCTCGGGTTCGTTCCGCCCGCGCGAGAGCCAGCGCAAGGCCATCGAGAAGGCCCTGGATATCGACCTCACCGAGGAGGACACGAACAAGCTGATGCCGAGCGACATCCGGGACTGGTTCGAGAACATCCCGGACGAGGACATCGAAGTGCTCGGGATCGACTCCGACCGCTCCCGGCCGGAGTGGATGATCCTGACCGTCCTCCCGGTGCCGCCAGTCACCGCACGACCGTCGATCACCCTCGACAACGGCCAGCGCTCCGAGGACGACCTCACGCACAAGCTGGTCGACATCATCCGGATCAACCAGCGGTTCATGGAGAACCGTGAGGCAGGAGCACCTCAGCTGATCATCGAGGACCTCTGGGAGCTGCTTCAGTATCACGTCACCACCTTCATGGACAACGAGATTTCGGGGACGCCGCCGGCCCGACACCGTTCGGGACGGCCGCTCAAGACGCTCTCTCAGCGGCTGAAGGGCAAGGAAGGACGGTTCCGTGGCTCCCTGTCCGGGAAGCGTGTAAACTTCTCCGCCCGAACCGTCATCTCGCCGGACCCGACGCTCTCGCTCAACGAGGTCGGGGTTCCGGACCGCGTCGCAAAGGAGATGACCCAGACGATGAACGTCACCGAGCGCAATCTCGAGGACGCCCGCCGGTTCGTTTCCAACGGGCCGGAGGGCCATCCCGGTGCGAACTACGTCCGACGACCGGACGGCCGCCGGCTGAAGGTGACCGAGAAGAACTGCGAACAGCTCGCGGAAAAGGTCGAGGCCGGCTGGGAGGTTAACCGACACCTCATCGACGGCGACATCGTCATCTTCAACCGCCAGCCCTCGCTCCACCGGATGTCGATCATGGCCCACGAGGTCGTGGTCATGCCGTACAAGACGTTCCGACTCAACACCGTCGTTTGTCCGCCGTACAACGCCGACTTCGACGGCGACGAGATGAACATGCACGCCCTCCAGAACGAGGAGGCTCGCGCCGAGGCCCGCGTCCTCATGCGCGTCCAGGAGCAGATCCTCTCCCCGCGCTTCGGTGAGAACATCATCGGCGCCATCCAGGACCACATCTCGGGTACCTACCTGCTCACCCACGACAACCCGCGGTTCAACGAGACCCAGGCGCTCGACTTGCTTCGAGCGACCCGGATCGACGAACTGCCGGAACCAAGTGGAATCGACGACGAGGACGAACCGTTCTGGACCGGCCACGACGTCTTCTCCGAACTCCTGCCCGACGACCTCAACCTCGAGTTTACCGGCACCGTCGGCGACGACGTCATCATCGAGGACGGCCAACTCCTCGAGGGTACCATCGCCGAAGACGAGGTCGGCGAGTTCGGCGGCGAGATCGTCGACACCATCACGAAGGTCTACGGCAACACCCGTTCGCGGATCTTCATCAACGAGGTTTCGACGCTTGCGATGCGTGCAATCATGCACTTCGGGTTCTCGATCGGGATCGACGACGAGACGATCCCGGCGGAGGCCCAAGAGCGCATCGACGAGACCATCACCGACGCCAACGACCGCGTCGAGGAACTCATCGAGGCCTACGAGAACGGCGAACTCGAGAGTCTCCCCGGTCGAACGATCGACGAGACGCTCGAGATGAAGATCATGCAAACGCTCTCGCGTGCGCGTGACAATGCAGGGACCATCGCGGACGAGCACTTCGAGGACGACAACCCGGCCGTGGTCATGGCCAACTCCGGTGCGCGTGGTTCGATGCTGAACCTCACCCAGATGGCCGGCGCCGTCGGCCAGCAGGCAGTTCGAGGGGAGCGAATCAATCGCGGCTACGAGGACCGAACCCTCAGTCACTACGAGCCGAACGACCTCTCCGCGGAGGCCCACGGCTTCGTCGAGAACTCCTATACGAGCGGGCTGACCCCGCGGGAGTTCTTCTTCCACGCGATGGGTGGCCGCGAGGGGCTGGTCGACACGGCAGTCCGGACGTCGAAGTCCGGCTACCTCCAGCGCCGACTGATCAACGCCCTCTCGGAACTCGAGAGCCAGTACGACGGTACCGTCCGGGACACCTCGGACACCATCGTTCAGTTCGAGTTCGGTGAGGACGGCACCTCGCCAGTCAAGGTCTCCTCCGGCGACGAGAACGATGTCGACGTCGAGGCGATTGCGGATCGCGTACTCGACTCGGAGTTCGAGTCCGAAGCCGAACGCGAGGAGTTCTTCGGCACGAAACGAGAGGTGACGAACCTCTCCGAACACGCGGACGAGCGACTTGCCGAGGGAGCGGAGGTGACCTCCGATGACTAACGTCCACTACGATGTCAACGACGATACGATCGCCATCGTCGAGGACACCAACCTGCCGCGCCGACTCAAAGACGAGGTCTACGAGACCCTCGAGAATCGCGGTGACGCGACCGTCGAAGACGCCGACGAACTCTCGAAGGCCGTCGAGGCCCGCTACATGGATACGCGCGTCGATCCGCTCGACCCCGTCGGCACCGTCAGCGCGCAGTCGATCGGCGAACCCGGAACGCAGCTGACGATGAACACGTTCCACTACGCCGGTGTCGCAGAGATCGACGTGACACAGGGGCTGCCGCGACTCATCGAACTCGTCGACGCTCGGAAGACCCCCGACACGCCGATGATGACGGTCTACCTCGAGGACGAGTACGCCACCGAACGCGAGAAAGCCCACGAGGTCGTCTGGAACCTCGAGGCGACGAAGATCCTCGCACTCGGCGACGTCTCGACGAACGTCGCGGACATGCGCGTCCAGATCTCGCTCAACAAGGATACCTTAGAGGAGCGGATGATCACGGCCGAGGAAGTCGCCGAGATCATCGAGGACAACCTCGGCGTGAGCACGGTCCAGCAGGGCACCGAGATCCAGTTCGGTCCCGAGGAACCGTCCTACCGCGACCTACTCCAGCTGGTCGAGGAGCTTCGCGACATCACGTTCAAGGGGATCGAGGAGGTCTCTCGAGTCGTCATCCGTCGCGAAGAACTCGACGAGGGCGAGCAGTTCGTCCTCTACACCGAGGGATCGGCCTTCGGCGACGCCCTCGAGATCGACGGCGTCGACGCCTCGCGAACGACGTGTAACAACCTTCACGAGATCCACCGCAACCTCGGCATCGAGGCCGCACGCGAAACGATCATCGAGGAGACGCACAACACGCTCGCCGAGCAGGGGCTTGACGACGTGAACGTCCGCCACCTCATGCTGGTCGCGGACATGATGACGAACCGGGGCGAAATCGAGTCGATCGGTCGCCACGGTATCTCGGGCTCGAAGCAGTCCGTCCTCGCCCGTGCAGCGTTCGAGGTGACGGTCAACCACCTGCTCAACGCCGCGATCCACGGCGAGATCGACGACCTTGACGGTGTCACGGAGAACGTCATCGTCGGCAAACCGATCAAGCTCGGAACCGGCGACGTCGACCTCCGAATGGGATCGACCGACTCCGGCGGCAGTCAAGCCGACTGATCGATGGGTGTTACCCTCGACGACGATGCCCGTCAGTACCTCGCCGCGTTCGAAGAGGTCACGGGTGTAAGCGGGCAGGATTGCCTGGTAACCGACGCGACCGACGCCGACCCCGCGGACGAACGACTCGTCGTCGTCGTCTCGAGCGGCGGGATGAGCGAGGCGATCGGTCCCGGCGGCCGGACCGTCACGAAGTACGAAGATCACGTCGGGAAGCCGGTACGACTCGTCGAAGACGCCGACGATCCCGAGACGTTCGTCGCAAACACGCTCGCCCCGGCGGCGGTGTACAACGTCACGATCAGCGAGAACGAGGATACCGTCGCTTACGTCGAGGTCGCGAACGACGACCGCGGCGTCGCGATCGGTACCGGTGGCCAAACGATCGAAGCTGCACGGGAACTCGCCGATCGGCACTTCGGGATCGACGACGTGCAGCTGATCTAACGTTCACTCCGATTTTCCGTTCGGCAACCTCACGCCTGCCGAGGCACGCTACGCCATTCTCCGTCCGTAACGTAGCTCAGCGAAACGCGCTCAGATTCGACGAGCGGGGTACCTCGAGCGTTCTCGAGCCGTAACGGCGCCTTCGAAACGGGTCGCTTAAGTGCCTTCAACGGATATCGCTTCCCATGGCAAACGGCAAGTACGCCGCGCGCAAGCTCAAGAAGGACCGCCAGAATCAGCGGTGGTCCGACTCTGACTACGCGCGCCGCGCCCGTGGACTTCGCGAGAAGTCCGACCCACTCGAGGGCGCTCCACAGGCTCGAGGTATCGTACTCGAAAAGGTCGGCATCGAAGCAAAACAGCCCAACTCGGCGATCCGAAAGTGTGTCCGAGTTCAGCTGATCAAAAACGGCAAGCAGGTCACCGCGTTCTGTCCCGGTGACGGTGCCATCTCGTTCATCGACGAACACGACGAAGTTACCATCGCCGGTATCGGTGGGGCGAAGGGTCGTGCGATGGGTGACCTTTCCGGTGTCAACTACAAGGTCGACAAGGTCAACGGCGTCGCCCTGAAGGAACTGGTCCGCGGAAACGCAGAGAAACCGGTGCGATAATTATGGCGGCAGAAGACCAACCCGACCCGGACGCCCCCGCAGGTGGCGCAGACGTCGGCGCGAAGCTGTTCGGCACGTGGGAGATCGACGAGATCGCGTACAACGATCCGTCCACCGAACGCTACATCACGGTGACGCCGGTCGCACACACCGCCGGCCGTCACGCCGGCAAGCAGTTCAAAAAGTCCCAGATCTCGATCGTCGAGCGGTTCATCAACCGTCTCATGCAGACTGAGGAGAACACGGGCAAGAAACAGCAGTCGCTCAACCACGTCCGTGACGCGTTCGAACTCATCCACGAGCGCACCGAGGAGAACCCGATCCAGGTGCTCGTGACCGCTGTCGAGAACGCAGCCCCGCGGGAAGAGACCGTCCGCCTGAAGTACGGTGGAATTTCGGTCCCGAAGGCCGTTGACGTCGCGCCTCAGCGCCGCGTCGATCAGTCCTTGAAGTTCCTCGCCGAGGGTGTCTACAACGAATCGTTCAAGACGCCGACGCCTGTTTCGGAGGCTATCGCACGGCAGCTGATCGGAGCCTCGAACTACGACGTCCAGACGTACGCGGTTAGCCAGAAAGAAGAGAAAGAGCGCGTCGCGGCAGCTGCACGTTAAGCGTCTCGCTCGTTTTTGGCTTTTATTTTCTGCTGGCTGTCAGATTCCTTCACTATTAGTTCAAGTCACGTAGTGTAATCTCGTCACTCCAGCATAGTTCATTGTTCAGTAGAACGGGCATCGTTTCTTTCTCAAAGAACTGCACGAGTTGCGGTTTCGTTACGGCTAGCGGCCCGATCTTCTTCGGCAGGAGATGATGTGTATCGATAGATTCAAGATACGGAATAGATACTGTTCCCATACCCTTGTTCCCTAGGATATAATTGTAGATTTCGATCTTTGATTCTCTTCCGCGTGTGTCTATGACACAGGTATTCGGAACACCGTTCTCTGGTTGTGCTACCGTCAGTCGTCCATTGCCGACAACATGATACTGATTTCCAATTTCGGAAACTCTTCGGATAATATCGACAGCAGCGTAGAAAGAGAACCCCGAATTCAATAAGCGAGCAATTATTCCGCCTGTATTGACAGCATCGTCATTTTTTACATCATTCATGGTAACAATCCCACTAATACCTCCCGCCTCGATCAATTGTAGCCCCTGCTCGTATGACTTGCACGCGTTGAGGAAGAACGATTTCGTACCGACCGTATTTAAATCGTAGATATCTAATAGCCCGTCAGAGCACCGAAAGCCGGAACTATCGATGTGGCCAATATAGTGGATAAAATCGCTTTCTCGTGTCAAAACATCCTCGAGTTCGGCCGAAGTGAGTTCATGGTGAATTTCTACATTGAACGGAAGCATATCACGTTTCCCATAGATACTGTTTACAAATATGAGCTCTTCATTCATATTTGGGTCGTTGCAGACGACATGAATCTTGATCGGGTTCTCTTGCGGTGATTGTTTGATGCCGTTGTGGTACGCCGATACTGGTGCAATGCTTTCGATTTCACTACCCCTACTACAATGCCACGATTGGTCAATCGTTGTTATTGATGACTGATTGTCAGCGGATGAAATGGTAGGTACGTTTTGCTTGTTATCCGGTGCCACATGTGATTGTTCTTTTAGAGGCTGATTTGATTGACCTGTTCCGTCCTGTACACTCACGAGGGAGAGATCATTCGCGATAAATGGAAGAAAGGGGATAACGTCTGGTGTTGGCTCTATTTGTGTTTTAAGTCTCCATTCGGGAAGATATGGTTCTATAACCGAAAATGGAATACCAAGATATGATTTAACTTGTTCGGAAAGAGATTGCTCGTACAGTACTGAGGGATCAAACTCTAGCTGTTCGCTGATTTGTTGTCGTTCGAAAAGGGGTAGCGAAGTTTTTCCCTCGCCCCGAACGATACAATCGAAGAAAAAAAGTTGCTGCAGCGTTCGTTCTACCGTCCGCTCAAACTTGTCCGCAGTATCGAGCGAGTAGCTGAATCCGTCTTTTGTGCAGAGTCGCGGTTCCGTCCCGGAAACGACATCTGCCCCAAGGTAATAAACTAGCGGTGCCGAGACAAATATGTGAGAGAGTGTCGGTGGAATCTCAAGAATTACACCCGTTTCTGGAGAATCGATTCCATCAGGAATTGTGAGTTCGTCTCCCAGTCTGATCGTAGGTGGATGTCCACGCATCGTCGGAAAAGATCGTTCGGTAGTTGTCGTTTTTAGTGCCGAACCGAATGACGATACCGCCTGCATCACATTGCTTGGATCTGCCGTTGTCGTAATAGTTCCTGCCGGACGTGTGTGGTGTGAACGCGCACCGATCATCACTCGAGTTAGCCCGCTTAGTTCGATGTGTGTACGATCTGTATCGGAGTATATTTTCACAGAACCTTCGAAGTGAATATAGACTTTGATTTGCAAAGAGATATCAAGCGTATATTCTCCAGATGGTAGTGTGAGTTGCTCATCTGGCTGAACATCTGTCACCATTTTGTTTCCGTCGTACGCATAGACAGGATTGATCACTGGCAATGTAATCCGGTTAGTTTTAACCTCAACTGTTGAGTCTACCGGATATGGAAAATAATCCTGATTACTATCTTGAAGTGAAACCGGCCCATGTATTATGAAGTGATTCCGGTGTCGGTCGATCGGATCGATAATTTCCACCCCATCTCGGGTGGCCTTGAATTGAGGTTTCATACGCTATGAAAGTTAGTGTGGAAACCGACTTCTGTTCTCTCCATCATACACTTCTCTATGTGAATTGGTAAAAATATACGTTGTGGTTATGACATTTTTCCACAATTTACTACGGCAGATTATATACTGCCAGATCAGTCCGGTCTCTGTCCGCTTCTGGCCACATTTAATAGTATTTGCTCGAGCAGTATTGGTAGAAGCTGTGTTGCTGAAATCTACATCCCAGTTGCTCGTCGTCCATCCTACTCTTTCTCTTACTGATATGGATCCCGAGCGGACTCGAGTTGCTACTGAAATCAACAGGGTTGATTTCGATTGTTCGGTTCTCGATCAAATCGACGAGAGTTACGACCTTCTCCTTCTCGATTGGGGACTCGAAAGGCCGGATGCTCGTGGTGTTCTTGACGCGTTCCAACAGAACGCGCCAGCAACTCAAATTCTTGTACTTGCCGATAGTGTTCCGGCAGATGATCCTGTCGATCGCGGCGCAGATGAACTCCTTGTCGGTCCTGTTTCAGACGAAACGCTTTATTCCACGATTGATAGAATTCTTTTGCAAAAGGCGTACGATTCGGCCATGGATGAATTTTTCAGATTATCTACAGAACGTGCATTGCTTGAAAGCGAACTGAGATCTGGCCTTGATGTTGTTGACCGATATCAATCTATTATTGGTGAAATTGACGACTGTCGCAAGCGGGTAGCTACGATTCGAAATCAATTTTCAAGTGAGGAATTCAATAGCACACTTCGCAAATTATTGGATGAGTAGGCAGTTCAACGTTCTTCTTATGAATCTCTTTATTTGTAGCTAAGTATATTTCCTTGCGAACCATCCTTTCAAACACTAACGTCCGAGATAGTACTATTCTTTATACATCTGATAAATTAAAATAAATTTATAATCTTCCCAAATGATGTATGACATGTACTATGGAAGACCTAAGCCAGTACCTAAAGAACCACCCACGAATGATCGGCGTCCTATTTACAATGATGTTGATTCTATCACAAGCTGGAGCTGCCTCAGCAAGTATGGAGTTTTACCCAGGCCCCTAACTAGTTACTGCCATTCGTCAAGTATATCGTCGCTCCAGTGAATTTTATCATCAGATACAACCGGTATCTCCTGCAGGTCAAGGAACTCCTTAAATTGTGATTTCGTGACAAAAATACCGCCAATCTTCCCTGGAAGCAGATGATATAGATTAATGGATTCTATATGCGGGGTGACTATACTTCCCTTGCTAGTACTGGATCCTTCGTATGTCGTAATTTCCAGTTTGACGAAGTCTTGTTTTTCTTCTATTGAGCAAACACTTGGAACACCTGTTTTTGATTGTGCGATCGTTGTAGTTCCTTCCCCTACAATTTGATATTGTTCACCGACAACATTTTCTTTACGAGCAAGACTAAGGGCAGAATACAATGAAAAGCCATGGTTTAATAGCCGTGCAATTATACTCCCAACGCTTGTTGCCCCCCTGTTGACAACATCTTCAAAAGTCACAATGCCACCAATACTTCCCGACTCTACCAATTTCATACCTTGATCATGAGATTGGCAAGCATTCAAAAAGAACGCTTTTGCACCCACTGTTTCAACTTTTTCTGCGTCTAATCTTCCATCTGTGCATTGGAATCCAAGGTCATCGATATGACCGATATAATGAAGAAAATCACTTTCGTCAGATAGAATACCATGCAATTTTTCCGTTGTGGTTTCATAGTATACAGAAACATCGAACGGAAGCTCTTCATGAGTCCCATAGACTCCATTCACTGTTTCAAGTTCGTCACGCATGTCCGAATCATTACATACAACATTAATTTCAATCGGATCAACCCTTGGGGTTCGTCCAATACTATTTTGGAACGCTGAAAGTGATGCTGTGCTTGTGATCTGTCCAGAATCAGAACTACACCATGATTGTTGAATAGTAGTTATGTCTGAGACATTTCTTTTGGACTGCGTGCCTTTTCCACGAACTATATCCGTATGATCAATTGAACCGCTCCGTGTGAAACTGTCAATTGCGTTTGTCTGTACATCCGATGAGAATTGTGGCTCTGTCAATCCTTTTTGTACTCTAACAATAGCTAGATTATTGGCTACAAATGGAAGGAACTCACTGCTTTCTGCTGTAGGCTCAAGTTGCATCTCAAGTCGCCACTCTGGAAGGTACTTTTCTATCTCCTGAAATGGTATTTCAAGATATTTTTCAATTTGTTTGGATATATCTTTGTCGTATATGTTATCTAGGTCGAATGGGAGCGCAGACTCCACAGTCTGACGCTCATACAGCGGAAGTGGTGTCATACCTTCAGTCCTAACTATACAATCTAGAAAGAATATTTGTTTTAGGACTTGTTCTACGACTGTCTCAAACCCATCTTTTCCGGTAAGTGAATAAGAAAATCCGTTCTCAGTCGTAAGTTTTGGAGTCGGCCCTGGTACAATCTTTGCACCTGTGTAATATGAAAGAGATGTTATTGGATATACGTGTGTATACGTCGGCGGAACTTCAATTTCTACACCTGTTTTTGGGATATTAAAATTTGGTGGAAGTTCAAACTTATCGCCTAATCTGATAGTAGGTGGGTGCCCACGTAACGTCGGATACGATCGTTCTGGTGAGGTTGTTTTCAGTGCTGATCCAAATGCTGTTATTGCTTTCATTAAATCCGTTGGTTTTTTTGTTGTTGTGATACTGTTTGCAGGCCGTGTGTGGTATGATCTAGCACCTACGATGACACGCGTTTCATCACTAATAGCGATATGAGTCTGATCAGAATCAAAGTAAATATATAGACTACCATCTATCTTCAGATAAATTTTAAGCGATGCAGATATCTCAAGTGTATACTCTCCTTTTGGCAGTGATGTTGGATCCGGAGGCTGTGCCTCTGCAACCATTGACCCATCCTTTTTACGAATGTAAACATGTTTATTCATCGGAAGAGTAATCATCTCTTCTCGAATTTCAACAGCAGCATCTACTGGATACTGAAACTCATCCGTATCCGCTGGGCAGGGAAATGTTTCCTCATGTGTGGTAAGTTGATAGCGATGTCGCTCAATTCGATCGATTATTTCTAAACCAGTTTCGGTAGATTCAAATTTTGGTTTCATGGAGAGTGGTGGAAGATGCTACGGTCAACCTCCACCGTGATCATTAGGGTAAGCCCCGGACACCATAACCCTACGACTGATCGATCGAGATCCACCCAGAACTCTGATCGCCGTCGTTGATCGACCATCGTTCCTGAAAGTCGCCGCTCTGTTCCCGAAGTTCGACGATAATGTCGAACAGTGGTGCCAGCACGGAGACGACATCTGAGTCTCGGTCCATCGGTAGGTGGTAGTGGATCATACCGTCGGCGTCTCGAGTCCGACCGTTCGTCAGATGAACGAATTTGAAGACGCGTTCGACACCGTACTCCTCGAGGAGCGGCACCAGCGAATTGATGCCAACGCGGAGTTCTGCGGGGGCGAGACCGTCAGCTTCGGACTCGAACGATTCGATTGCGCTCGAGATAGCGATACCGAGGTCGGCAAGCGCGGTGGTCGTCGTCGGTGATGCCTCGAGCGATGGGGAGTCGGTCTCCGACGGATTCGCTCCGGCGTCACTCGCGGCGGTGCTGCGGGCCTGTGTGGCGTAGCTAACGAACTTGAGCGTATCGGACGTGTTGACGTCCGCGTCGACCAGGTGTGAGACGTCGTGTAAATCGCCGGTGGTCGAAACCAGCACGCGTCGACGTGGCCGGACGGTCGCCTGTCCCAGCAGTCGTCGACAGACGTTCTGCCGTTGATCAGCTCGAACGGAGCCGACGACGAGAACGCTCGCACCCTCACGTTTCAGTCGGGATAGCGTTTCGGTGAACTGCTCGCCGTCCGACCCGCTCCCCCAGTCCTTGCGCGAAAACATCAATATATGTTACGCCATTCGTCGAATCATACATTAAATGTTCGGGTTGAAGCGAAGCCGTATACTTGAGCCTTATGGCCGCTACGTTCGATTCGTCGTTCTGAGTGTATCTCTGTGCGCAACTTCGCGACGTCCGTTCGACAAAGGGCCTACGTCTGATTTGTGCACGACTCTCGCGGTTCGGATCGGTGGATATGGTTTACTCGTCGTCGCCGGAATCGTCTCCGTCGTTGCCAGAACCATCTCCGTTGCCACCGGTATCGTTGTCACCGTCATCACCGTCGTCACCGCTCTCGCTGGTATCGTCATCACCGTTCTCGCTGGTGTCGTCGTCACCACCTTCGCCATCCGTGATGACTTCGGTGCCGTCTGCGACCGCCTCGAGAACGTACGTCCGAGCGTCGTCCTGCTCGACGGGTTGAACGGCCGCGACGAAGGTCGTTTCTCCGCCGTCGCGAATCTCGAACCGTTCGTCGAACTGGAGGGGTCCGTCATCGGGTGTCGTTACCGTTGCTGGATCGTCGTTCGTCAGCGTTGCATCGATCCCGCTGACGTCTAACTGCAGGTGTTCGTACTCGTCGACCGGGAAGTCGCGTTCGTCGATCACTTGCGAGCCGTCCTCGAGCGCCACGAGGTCGACGTCTATGGCGTCGTCGAACTCGTAGTACGCTCGGTCGTCACGGGTATCGGTTTCCGACTGTTCGTCGTTTCCGTCGTTCTCCGATTCGCTTTCGTCATCGGTCTCGTCTGGTTCACGTTCCCCGTTCGTTTCACTGTCATCGTTCTCACCCGCTTCGGTTTCGTTGTCCGTCTCTTCGTCGTCGGTCTCGTGGGTTTCGTCGTCCGGAGCGGGAACGACCCACAGACCCTGAATCGTCGCGGTGAAGTCGTTGAAGTCGTCGAACGCGTCCGCTCCGGCGGCGAGTTCTGTGGTGAGCGTTCCGACCGGTTCGTCGTCACCGTTCCCGTCGTCCGAATCGTCGGTCTCGTCGCTGAGACATCCCGCGAGACCGATGGCACTCGCAACTGCAAACCCACTGGCTGCCTGGAGATACGTTCGCCGGTCGATGCCACATGTGCTGTCTGTCGTACCAGTCACGATCGACTGACATAGGCGCTGTGCGATATACGTACTCGCCGTCCATCCTCTCAATTTGTGCCGCATACCAAAATAGTGATTCTAGGTAGTGATTCTGGGTGTTGTCGGTGGACGCGGGAAGATCGCTTTCGGAAACTTACTGTTCGCAAAAAGTATGAGTGGTGAGGTGGTCAGTGGCAATCAGCGACGGTCAGTCCGCGGCGGGCCCCTCACGCCCGTCGCCACCGACGTACGCTCGGGTCGCGTCGACGAGCACTTGGCGGTAGGTACTCGAGTCGGGATCGCGGGCGAGTTCCCGAAACCGACGTTTGAACCCCTCGAAGTCGACGTGCGGGGCGTCCATCGCGGCCGCGTACGCGAGATCGTACAGTCGGTGATCGTCGTCGACGAGGTCGTGGCGTTCGGCGAGCGCGAGCGCAAACGCGGCGTTGACCGCCGTGATATCCGGATCGGAACTCGCCGAGAGGCGCTCGAATCCTGGACGGGACGGCGTCTCGGGGCGATCTGCGATCGCCATTGCGAGGCTCGATTCGAGGAAGGAGAGTAGTTTCTCGCCGGGGCCGACGGCGAGCGTGATGTCATCGGCGTAGATATCTTTCATGTGATTGGCGATCTGGTAGCAGTGGGCCAGCTTGCGCCGTTCGACGCTCTTGCCGGCGAGCGCGAGGTAGAGCACTTCCTCCGTCGACTGTGTGTGCGAGGGGTGTTTCTGTTCGTGTCGGGCCATGTGTGCGAACTCGTGGAGGGCCAGTTCGCGAGCCATGGCACTCGAGGCGGCCTGTCTCGAGATGTTTAGGACGTGGCGGTCGTCGTGGTGGCCGGCCCAGGTTCGTTCGTCGGGATCGTCCTGGAGCTGGACGTGAACCGGTAGCGAGAGGTCGTGTTCGGTCTCGAACAGGTCTCGAGCACCGAGGAACGGAGAGGTGGGACCGGCACCCTGCACGCGGAGATCCATGTGTATGAGTACCAAGTTCCGGCGGCGTATGTCTCTTGCGCCCGATTTCGACGGCCGAAGGTCGCCGCGGTGCGTGACAACCGACGGTCGGCGAGTCAGGTTCGGCAGTTGGATTCTCGTTCAGTCGCATTCGTAACGGGTTGTCGTGCCGGACGTGACAGCGAACCGCTTTCGTCGGCACCGAGCTCTCACTCACCGTCCTTTTCGACGGCGAGTTCGGCGCTGGATCCGCCGCGTTGGTTGTGTGGTATTCACTCACTCAAACTGGAAATATCGGCGCGAAAACCGGGAAATTCGACGGATTCCAGCGGCGACGAAACACTACCCTTTTGACCCCGCTACCGGTAACAGGGAGTATATGGGCCGACGCAAGAAGATCGTCCAAGAGTGTGAACGGCTGATGGACGAACCGGAGAACATCCGGAACATCGCCATCGCCGCTCACGTCGACCACGGAAAAACGACCCTTTCTGACAACCTCCTCGCGGGTGCGGGCATGATCTCCGACGAGACTGCCGGCGAACAGCTCGCGATGGACACGGAGGAAGACGAGCAGGAACGCGGGATCACCATCGACGCGGCGAACGTTTCGATGACCCACGAGTACGAGGGAACCAACCACCTCATCAACCTCATCGACACGCCGGGCCACGTCGACTTCGGTGGCGACGTCACCCGAGCGATGCGCGCCGTCGACGGTGCGCTCGTCGTCGTCGACGCCGTCGAAGGGGCCATGCCCCAGACGGAGACGGTGCTGCGACAGGCGCTCCGCGAGGGCGTCAAGCCAACCCTGTTCATCAACAAGGTCGACCGACTCATCTCGGAACTGCAGGAAGGTCCCGAAGAGATGCAACAGCGTCTCGTTTCGGTCATCCACGACGTCAACGAACTCATCCGTGGCATGACCCAGGACATGGACGACATCGACGACTGGACCGTCTCCGTCGAGGAGGGGACCGTCGGCTTCGGCTCCGCGCTGTACAAGTGGGGCGTCTCGATGCCGTCGATGCAGCGCACCGGGATGGACTTCGGCGAAATCATGGAACTCGAGCGCAACGACAACCGCCAGGAGCTCCACGAGCGGACGCCGCTGTCGGACGTCGTGCTCGACATGGTCTGTGAGCACTTCCCGAACCCTGTCGACGCCCAGCCGATGCGTATTCCGCGCATCTGGCGTGGGGACGACGAGTCCGACCTCGCAGAGACGATGCGTCTCGTCGACGAGGACGGCGAGGTCGTCTTCATGGTCACCGACATCGCGATGGACCCACACGCCGGCGAAGTCGCCTCCGGTCGTGTCTTCTCGGGCTCGCTCGAGAAGGGCCAGGAGCTGTACGTCTCCGGAACCGCGGGCAAGAACCGCGTCCAGTCCGTCGGGATCTACATGGGTGGCGAGCGCGAGGAAGTGGACCACGTTCCCGCGGGGAACATCGCCGCCGTCACCGGTCTCCGAGACGCCATCGCCGGATCGACGGTCTCGTCCATCGAGATGACGCCGTTCGAGTCGATCGAGCACATCTCGGAGCCGGTCATCACGAAGAGCGTGGAGGCCCAGACGATGGACGACCTGCCGAAGCTCATCGAGACGCTGCGCCAGGTCTCCAAGGAGGACCCCACGATCCAGATTACGATCAACGAGGACACTGGCGAGCACCTGATCTCCGGACAGGGTGAACTCCACCTCGAGGTCATCACCCAGCGTATCGAGAAGAACCAGGGCATTCCGGTCAACACCGGTGAACCGATCGTCGTCTACCGCGAGCAGCCCCAGCAGCCGAGCGACGAGATCGAAGGCATCTCGCCGAACCGCCACAACCGCTTCTACGTCTCCATCGAGCCGATGCCGGACGAACTCGTCGACGTGATCAAGATGGGCGAGGCGTCGATGGACATGCCAGAGCAGGAACGCCGAGAGGCCCTGCAAGAGGCCGGCATGCACAAGGACGACTCCCAGGAAGTCGAACACATCCACGGGACGAACATCCTCGTCGACGATACGAAGGGGATTCAGCACCTGAACGAGACGATGGAACTCGTGATCGAGGGATTCGAGGACGCCCTCGACAACGGCCCGCTCGCGAACGAGCCGGTCCAGGGGACCCTCATCCGACTGCACGACGCCCGACTCCACGAGGACACCATCCACCGTGGCCCGGCACAGGTCATCCCGGCAACCCGAAACGCGCTCCACAAGGCGCTGATCGACGGGAAGATCAAGCTGCTCGAGCCGATGCAGGACGCTCGGATCGACGTGCCGAACGACCACATGGGTGCCGCCTCCGGCGAGATCCAGGGTCGTCGCGGCCGCGTCGACGACATGTACCAGGAGGGTGACCTCATGGTCGTCGAGGGTATCGCGCCCGTCGACGAGATGATCGGCTTCGCGAGCGACATCCGCTCCGCGACCGAGGGGCGTGCCGCCTGGAACACCGAGAACGCTGGCTTCGAGGTCATGTCCGACTCCCTCCAGCGCGAGAAGATCATGGAGATCCGCGAGCGCAAGGGCATGAAGCTCGAGCTGCCGCCGAGCATCGACTACATCTAAGAGCAACGACCGCAACGAGCGGCCACCAAGTCAGTGCTCGGTCCCGGCCACTCTCCACGCGGAATATACGGCCGACCGACGCCGCCACCGCTCGAAGGTCGGGCAGTGGGGACCCGACGAAAGATGGGATCATCGCCGCGGAGGCGAGTATCGTTCCCTCTCACGAAAAACCGGACGCTCCCGGAAACGAACTGGATTTCGACGATTGCGTCGGTTATATTCGAGCGAGACTTCAGGCGCAGGAGGATATCAACGATCTCTCGGTATGATTTTCATCCAGAGATATCCGACGGATCGAACCGAGTACCGCCGGCCGGAAAGATCTCTGTGTGGCCCCTGGGTTCGAAATCTGCCGATAACAGCATCCTCGTCCGAAATCCGTCTGTTTCTCCGATCAACTGGATTAGTTTATTGAAACTCCCCCACGGTTTATTATCTGTCCAAACCTGATGGGTAAATAACACTAATATCAAAAACACACTGGGTGCAGTGGGAACACATATGCTAGTAGGGAGCTATTCGAAACTTTATCCAACTCTAAATAATTTAAAAAGTATTTAATAATTGGTCTGAATATGGCGTTACGGGCTATGTTAGAAAATAACACCCGTGATCTTGATAGACGATCGGTGCTGCAAGCAGCCGGCGCACTCGGCGCGCTGTTCGGCCTCAACGGCGTCGTATCCGCGACTCCAGGGCGAGAGCCGGGGCCGAAAAAGGACGAAATCGTCGTCGGCGTCGGCGCCTCAGTCTCGAGTCCGGAACAGGCGGTTGGGCCGCAGATTCCGAGCAACGCAGAGATCGTCCACACCAACGAAACGCTCGGCTATGCAGCCGTGGAGTTTCCCGAAAACGCGGCTGGAACGGCGAAAGAAAACTTCAAGCAGAACGTCCTCCAGGGCGAGGGAATCGAGTACGCCGAAGATAACGTCACCTACGAAACCCTCGAGATGCAGGCTCTCGAGAGCGACACCGAGGACGATAGCGCGGGTACCGAGGATGTCGACGCAAGCGTCGTCAACGATCCCCTGTTAGACAGACAGTACGCGCCACAGCAGGTCAACTGTTCCGAAGCCTGGGAGAAAACGCTCGGTGACTCGGACGTAACGATCTCGATCGTCGACCAGGGGATGCAGTACGACCACCCCAACTTGGCGGAGAACATGGACGGTAGCGTTTCGAACTACGGGTACGACTTCGTCGGGGGCGACGGCGATCCCTACCCCGCCAGCGCCGGCGAGAACCACGGCACCCACGTCGGCGGGATCGCGGCCGGAAGTACTGACAACGGTGAAGGCCACGCCGGCATCTCGAACTGTTCGATGCTGTCGGCTCGAGCGTTAGGCGACGGCGGCGGCGGGTCGTTGACCGACATCGCCGATGCGATTCAGTGGTCCGCGGATCAGGGGGCTGACATCATCAACATGTCGCTGGGCGGTGGCGGGTACACGCAGCTGATGGCGGACGCGTGTGCCTACGCCCAAAACGAGGGATCGCTACTCGTCGCAGCGGCGGGTAACGATTACGGCGGCAGCGTCTCGTACCCGGCCGCCTACGAAACGGTGATGGCTGTCTCCTCGCTCGACGAGGGTGAGACGTTGTCGGCGTTCTCGAACGTCGGACCGGAAACCGAACTGGCCGCTCCCGGGGGCGACGTCCTCTCGACTGTCAACTGGGACGATTACGACTCCTTCTCCGGGACGTCGATGGCGTCGCCGGTCGTCGCGGGCGTTGCCGGGCTCACACTTTCGGCGTGGCCGTCGCTCTCTAACGACGAACTGCGGAGTCACCTCCACGAGACGGCCGTCGACATCGGTCTCTCGGCGGAAGAACAGGGACACGGGCGCGTCGATGCGGGGAACGCGGTAACAACCGAACCGGGGACTGAACCGGATCCGGATCCGGATCCCGATCCGGAACCGGGCGAGTGCGGCGACGAGAGTAACACCGCAAGCGCCGACGGTGAACTCAGCGACGGCTGGTGGGGCAATCAGAGCGACAGCTACAGCTACGAACTCGCGACGGAGAACCCCTGTAGCGCCACCGTCACGCTAGACGGTCCCGCCACTGACGCGACGTTCGACCTCTACCTGACCCTCGACGGTCGCCAGCCAACGACTAGCGACTACGACGAACTCTCGGCTGACTGGGGTGCTGACGAGCAGATCGAGGTCGATCTCGACGGCGACGAGGAGCTCGGTATTCTAGTCGACCGGTACAGCGGCAGCGGCTCCTACACGATTACGGTCGAGGAACTGGGCAAGTAGCGCGGCAACCGGTTTCCACGCGGAACCAGAAACACATGTTTCGGCCGGTGACAGCAGGACGACGGAAGCGCGGCCGTTACTCCCGTTCGCCCGCACCGAGTGCACTCTCGCCGACCTTCTCGTGGCCCTCGATGATCTCCTGACCACCCATGTACGGCTGCAGAGCTTCGGGAATATCGACCGTGCCGTCGTCGTTCTGGTAGTACTCGAGGACCGCAACCATCACGCGCGGAATCGCCAGCCCTGAGGCGTTCAGGGTGTGGAGGTACTCGGCCGACTCGTGGCGTTCGGGTCGGTAGCGCAGTCCGGCGCGGCGGGCTTGGAACTCCTCGAAGTTCGAGGCCGACGAGACCTCGAGCCAGCGGCCGCCCTCCTCGGGACCGTCGTCCATGTCGTCGCCGGGCGCCCAGACCTCGATATCGTAGGTCTTTGCGCTCGCGAAGGTCAGATCGCCGGTACAGAGTTCGAGGATGCGGTAGGGGAGGCCGAGCTGCCGGAGCACTTCCTCGGCCTCATCGAGCAGGGCCTCGAGGCGGTCGTAGCTCTCTTCGGGTTCGACGAAGTTGACGAGTTCGACCTTGTTGAACTGGTGAACGCGGACGATACCGCGGGTTTCGGTGCCGTGCTCGCCGGCTTCACGACGGAAGTTCGGGGTGTAGGCCTGGTGTTTGAGCGGGAGGTCGTCTGTGAGGAGGATCTCGTCGGCGTACATGTTGGTGACCGGCACCTCCGCGGTGGGACAGAGCCAGAGGTCGTCGTCGTCGTACGCCTCCTCGTCGCCGCCGAGTCGGTAGGCGTCGTCGGCGAATTTCGGTAACTGGCCGGTGCCGCGCATCGACTCGCTCGTCACGGGAACCGGCGGGAAGACGTCGACGTACTCCTGCTCGCGGTGGAGATCCAGCATGAACTGGATCAGCGCGTGCTCGAGTCGCGCGCCGTCGCCCTTGAGGAAGTAAAAGCCCGAGCCGGTGGTCTTGGCCCCGCGAGCCTCGTCGATGATGTCCAGGTCTTCGCCGAGTTCGTAGTGGGGCGTGATCTCGTCGGGGTCGACGCGGAGGTCGTCGAACCCCCAACGCCGGTCCTCGACGTTGTGGCGCTCGTCGACGCCCTTCGGAACGCTCTCGTGGGGAAGCTGTGGCACCTCGAGCAGGCGCTCTTCGAGTTCGTCCTGCAGTTCGGTGGCTTCGCTCTCTACCGCCTCGATGTCGGCTTTGAGCTCCTTCGACTGGGCGATCGCCTCGTCCTTTTCCTCCTGTTTGCCGTCGGCGACCAGTTCGCCGATCTGCTGGGTGACCTGATTTCGCTCGTGGCGGAGTTCGTCGCCGCGAGCTTTCAGTTCCCGCCAGCGTTCGTCGATCTCGAGGAGTTCGTCGAGGTCCACGTCGGCACCTCGAGCCTCGAGACCGTCGCGTACCTCCTCGGGGTTGTCGCGTAGATAGGTCCGGTCGAGCATTGCTCGTGCGTTCTTTGCGCCCGGCCAAAACCGTGTCGAAGTACCTTTTTCCGCCTCGGGTTCGTTCGCTACGCTTACTCACCTTTCGGCGCAAAAATCTACGCTAAAAAGGCCGCCTCCACGGGCTTCGCCCGTTCCGGCGGTAAGCTGCTTGCTTCGTCTCCGCGCGGTGTCACCGCGCGAACGGACTGTGCCGTCCCGCACTCGCGGATGCTTCCGTTCGGGAAACGCTTTTTTCGACGGGCGACCGAGTTCGACCTATGGACCCGCTCGAGGGCGAAGCGTCGTCGGTATCGGTGGAGTACGAACCGGTCAGCGTCAAGGACGTACTCATCGAGATGAAAGACACCGCGGAGTTGCTCATCGACCTCTCGTACTCGGCGGTCCTCCACCGCAACGTGGATCTCGCACAGGAGGTGCTTCGACTGGAAGAGCGGATGAACGTCCTCGAGCTCCGCGCGCGGATGAGCCTCATGATGGCCGTCCGAAAGCCGGCCGACGCGGAGGAGCTCGCGCCCGTGCTGGGGATCGTCGCCGCCGCCGACGCGATCAGCGACGCGGCGGGCGACATCGCGAAGATCGTTCTCGAGGAGATGGGGCTGCCGGAAGCCATGCGGGCCGCCTTGCCCGAGGCCGCCGAGGTGCTCGTTCGCGGCGTCGTCGACCCCGACTCCGAGTACGCCGATCGCACGCTCGAGGATATCGACCTCGAGTCCGAGACCGGCGTGCGCGTGATCGCGCTCCGACGCGGTGAGGACTGGCTGTTGAATCCCGGGCCGACGACGACCGTCTCGAGCGGCGACGTCGCGCTCCTCCGCGGTCCCGATACGGCGATCGGCGACGTTTGCGAGGTGCTGACCGGCGACGTTTACGAGACGCCGACGGTCGACAGTCCGGGGATTCCGGACCTCGAACGGGCCGTGGACACGATCATCCACATGAAGAACCTCTCGGAGCTGGCGGTCGATCTGGCCTACAGCAGCGTGCTGTTCGACAGCGCGGAGTTGGCCGAGGAGGTCCGCAACTTAGAGGTCGAGGTCGACGCCATGCAGTCGCGCTTCGAGGCCTGGACGCTCCGGGCGGCCGCCGATGCGGAGGATCCGGTCGTACTGCGGGGACTCATTAGGCTAGGAACCAGCACGGAGGTCATCAGCGACGCGGCGATCGACATCAGCGAGGGCGTGCTCCGGGATATCGACGTCCACCCGGTGGTTCAGCTGGCGGTACAGGAAAGCGACGAGATCATCACTCGTGTCGAGGTCGAACCGGGCAGCGACCTCGACGGCACGACGGTCACGTCGGGGGTCCCCGAGGTCGAGTCGACGATGTCGGTGATCGCCATCCGCCGACCGGGCGACGGCTGGCTGCTGGTGACCGACGCCGACGCCGAACTCCGGGGCGGTGACGTCCTGATCTCGAAGGGGACCCGGACGGCCGCGGCGGCGTTCGAGGAATTAGCTCGAGCCTGACCGACCCGTCCGCCGATCGCTCTTGTTTCGGTTCGACTTCGCCGTCTCGCGTAGACGAAGCTACCCGGCGTACGCGATCAGCATCGAGACCAGTTCGAGGTAGACGAGCGCGCCGAGAACGGCGACGACGACGGCGAGGGTGAGCGGCACGAGCGTCGGCGGCTGTTTCTGAAACTGGATCGTCCGAAGCAATCCCATCATCGACCGGCTCGCCTCCGGTCTGCGGTCTTTCGGTAAGGGGAGTGACGAGGTCGGCTGCGTCGGGGTGCGTGGGTGACCATACAGATGTGGCCCACATCGTTGCACTTGAAACTCAGTCAGACGCCCGACGGACGGACAGCGGACGGCGGTTTCACGACCCTGCGGAAACCTCCCGTAGTGGCGCTCTACGTCCCGTTAGGCGGCAGTTCCCCCATCGCACGTCAGCTGTGCACTCGCCGAACGTCCGTGGCCCGCTCGAATCGATCGCCGTTACTCGTCTCGAAGCGCGTCCGCGACCGCCTCGAGTTCCGCCTTTCGAAGGGGGCGCTCTGCCTCGGCCGGATCGTCCTTGTCGAGGACGTCGATCTTCCAGAGAATCCCCGCACGCATCTGCGGTTTCGAGGGGAGGCCGCTCGTCCCGATATCGTACCCGACGGCGTCGCAGATCGCGGCGAGCGCTTCTTTCGTGAAGGCCGTCGATTCGACGCGCTCGTACCGCCCCACGGCCAGTCGGATTTCGTTCCGGAGGTCGTCGACAGTCGGTGACACGTCTAGCACAACGGCGGGCGTCTCCGTGTAGATTCCGGCCGCGAGTCGAACGCTGCTCACCGATTAGAATCCGAGGACCAGCGCCGAGACGCCGATGAAGATGACCATCCCGAAGACGTCGACGACGTTGGTGACGATCGGAATCGTCGTGTCGTCGGGGTCGATCCCGAGTCGGTAGGAGCCGTAGGTCGCCGCGAAGCTGAAGACGATCGCGATGACGGCCACCGACATCCCGCTGACGAGCGAGATGAGAAGCAGCGGACCGAAGCCGACGACCCCGCCGAAGACGATCGCGTCGATCGCCGCGGCCCCGATCGCCAGCGCCGTGAATATCGTCGCCGCGAGCGCGAGAACCGCCGCCACGTCCGCCCAGAGCTCCCGATCGCGCGGGTCGAGCTCGGTCGTCCCCAGGTGAAAGCGCGTCGACAGCCGCGAGCTCAGGATCGCCCCGAGGTTGCCGCCCATATCGACCATCGTCGGCACCATCACCGCGAGGACGGCGAACTCCTCTAACATCTCCTCGGCTCCCTCGAGCGTGATCCCGGCCCAGAGGACGATGATCGAGAGGACGACCAGCAGCGGGAACATATTGGCGACGATGCGCTTCCAGTCCCAGGTGCCGAGCGACCCCCCGGTGACGACCATCAGACGAGCACCTCCACGAGCCCGATCGCGAACAGCATGAACAGCATGCCGAAGATGTCACCGAGGGTCGTCACGATCGGGCCGACGAGGTTGTCGGGGTCGTAGCCGTACTTGTAGCCCAGAAAGATCAGCGCGAGCAGGCCGAAGATGAGGACGACGGAGGTCAGGACCCCGGCGACGAGCATGATGCCGACGAGTTCGTACAGCGCGGCGACCTCCCAGCCGATCGCCAGCAGCGCGCCCCACGTGACCACGCCGATAACGATCGAGATACCGATCCCGTTGACGAACGAAGCGATAACCGCGTTGACCAGTCGGTCGTTCCACTCGAACCGCGGTTCGATGAGCCCTTGGTGGAGCCCGCTCGAGATGCGCCCGCCCAGCGCGCCGTAGACGTTCCCTCGCGTCGCCAGAAAGACCGGCACCATCACGAGCAGCCCCGGAAAGCGGTCGACGCTCTCTAAGATTCCCTCGAGTACGAGTCCAGCGAAGAGACCGCCGCCCAGTGCGATCAACAGGATAGGGAGCGCCTCCCGGTAGATGGACCAGAAGTCGCCGCGAACGCTCATATCAGCAAATCACTGAGTCCGATGTTAAACGTACCGGGACCGATTCGCCACCGATCGTGATGGCGATCCGTCGCGACTCGATTCGATACCTGTTTGGTTTGTTATCGGGTGGTGTGGTAGTCGAATACGATAGTAGTCCTAGATGAAAAGGAGTTTTAGACATCTCTAATATTTTTGTAGTGCATGCTGAATACCAACCACAGCAGTCGGTACAGCACCGATACCTCGATAAGCGAGGTCGACAAGCGGTCGATAGGGACGACGCCACCGATATTTTCATAACGTGGCTTCCCAACGGAACTGTGGTCCCACGCCCCTTACAACACCATCGGGTCCGTGACCGGTGTTTCTTTTTCGACACTCTCCCGTTACAATCGTATGGTTCACCACGTTCTCGTCCCCGTGGATGGCTCGAGACCCGCACGATCAGCCCTCGAGTACGCACTCGAGCAGTTCCCGGACGCCCAACTGACGCTGCTGTACGTCGTCGGCCTCATGATCGACTACAGCCGTCGCCAGTCGTATCCGGGCTCCACGGCCGACGGCGAACGCGACACTGAACGGCAGAAGACGGTAACGGTCGTCAGCGACTCGAGCACCGAGTAGAACGCGTCTCAGCGTGAGTTCGCCGCGGATCGACGATCCCGTCGGCCGTCCACCAGGTGCCCCGGAAGCAACTTGAGGTAGAGGAACGGAACGAACCACTCGAGACCCGGTGGAACCGCGACGACGTACAGCGCGACCAGCAGTCCCACGGAGAAGACGCCCATCGCGACCGGCCGCTCGAGGTCGTCGGGTGTGGCGAGGATCACCGCTGCACCGAAGACGAGAAATCCGTAGATGACTGCTGCGTCCGCCCACGTCAGTCCGACGAACAGCCAGGCGAGGACGAACGGGTGGAGGTGGCCGGCGACGAACCGAAAGTGGTCACGGCGCGTCTGTGCGGGGCGGTGCCACCACCGGGTCCCGGAAACCGTCGTATTCGCGACGATCCCGCCCGCGATGTCGAAGGCCACGAGGACGACGACGCCCCGCTGGAACGGGGTCCAATCCGGTTGCGCGATGGTGGTGTACAGGAGCAGGCCCGTACAGAACACGACGCTGTATCCCAGTATCAATCCGTTCTCGGCTCGGGTCGACTCCGGTCCGACGAGTCGATCCCACAGGCCACGGGCTCCGGTTCTGGGTGCGTGTGCGATGCCGTCCTCGCGTTCCATACCGAACGGGAGGTGACGAACGGTGATGAACGAATGGGCCGCTTCGAGGGGCGAGAGGCGGCCGACTCGAGTCGGTTACGGGGGACCGAGTGCGACGAGCCCCCACGCGAGTCCGATTGCCAGAAGCGAGAGCGCGAGATTGCCCGCGGCGTTGACGACGGCGAGTAGTCGGTCGCCCCGTTCGTACAGCTGGACGGTCTCGACGGAGAACGAGGAGAAGGTCGTGAACGCGCCGCAGATGCCGATTCCGACGAGTTGGATCGTCGACTCGCCCACGCTGGCGAATATCGCGAGTCCGAAGACGAAACTGCCGAGCACGTTCACCGCGAGCGTCGGCCACGGGAACCGGTCGCTCGAGAACTGCAGATACACCCAGTGGCGCAACACGGCACCGATTGCGCCGCCGGTGCCGACGATGTGTGCGGGTTCGGGATCGAAGGTAACGAACCCGGGAACTGTACTCCCGATCACGCCGCCTCACCTCCCGCGGCGGGAGTGGCGTCGTCGTCGCGAAGCCGGCGTGCGAGTTCTCGACTCGCGAGGACGGCGGTAAAGCCGAGTCCGTAGTTCGCGGCAACGATGGCGACGAGCGCGAGAGGGTCGGCCGCAAGCGCCGACTGGATCGCGAACGTGCTGTAGGTCGTCAGCGACGAGAGAAAGCCGGTCGTGAAGACCGTTCGGGATCGTCCGGCAACGAGTCCCGCGTACTCGGCCTCGTAGACCAGAAACCCGAGCGCGAAACAGCCGAGGACGTTGACCAGCAACACGGCCTGCACGTCGGAGAACAGACCCAGTGCGAAATACCGGAGGTTCGAACCGGCGAAACCGCCGATACCGATCAGTGCGAGCGTCTCGAGACGAACGATGGGGTGGGCTGCCATGGCTGATACGTTGACAGGGACCGTCAGCCGCCCCCGCGATCGGACGCGATCGTCGGCGGATCGACGTCGGTCGCAGCGACCGCGAGCGTTCGGCAGTTGGGTCGGGCGGGCCCCATCGCCCGGATACGCCGGTGTTCTCACAGGATCGGCTTGAGGATTGCGGAACGTCGACCCGTCTCGGCCCGCCGCTGTAACACCACTCCACGAGATGATCGAGAAACCGCGCTCGACTCGAGGGTCCTCGAGCGCATCTCCCGTGCGATACGCTCACAGTGTCGACCGCAGAAGGAAAAGACCCAAGTTTAGACTCCCTCTAATCCCTGCAATGACCGACGCCGAGGCGGACCGACGCGGGTTCACGCGAGCCTCGTGGGCGAACGTCCTCGGCAACGCGGCGAAGATCATCGTCGAGGGGGCGGCGGGGCTGGCGTTCGGCAGCGTCGCGCTGGTCGCCGACGCGGCCCACTCGGTCGCGGATCTGGTCGCGAGCGTCGTCGTGCTAATCTGGGGTCGGAGTTCGTACGACGAACCCGACGACACACACCCCCACGGCCACGACCGGATCGAACCGCTGACGGCGCTGTTCGTCGGCGCGATCATCGCCGTGCTCGGACTGTTATTACTCTCCGAATCCATCCAGGGACTGCTCGAGCAGGATCCGCCGGACGCGAACCTGCTGTTGCTCGCCGCGCTGGCCTTTGCGATCGTCGACATGTACCTCGTCTACTGGTACACGACGCGGGTCAACGAGGAGCTCGATTCGACCGCGCTGAAGGCGCTCGCGACGGACTGTCTGAACGACATCTACACCACCTTCGCGGCCGTCGTCGGGGTCCTCGGCGTTCTCCTCGGATTTCCGCTGCTCGACCCCATCGCCGGCGGCCTCGTCAGTCTGCTCGTCGTTTACCAGGGCGTCGAGATCGGCCGCGAGAACGTCGATTATCTCATCGGGGCCGCACCGGCCCCCGAAAAGCGCGCGGAGATCACCGAGCGCCTGCGCAGTCACCCCGAGGTTCGGGGCGTCCACGATCTGACCGTCTTCTACGACGGCACCGTCCTCGAGGTCGAAGTCCACGTCGAGGTCGACGGCGACATGCCGTTCCGGCAGGCCCACGACATCGAGTCGGAGCTGGTGGACCGACTGCGGAGCCTCGAGGACGTCGGCGACGCGCACGTCCACCTCGATCCGTCGGGGATCGGCGAGTGGAAGGATCGCTTGGAGGAGCGATAGCGAACCGTCGTCGGAGGGTTCTGGCCTCGCTGATGGGCGTTCGACGGCTCGTCGATGGGAGATGTGCGATGGCCGGTCCGCAGGCGGCATCTCGCGTCCTTCCAGTTCAGGGTAGCCCCGTCCCCGCGTCCCCGTCGTCCGATTGCGATCTCGTTCCCGAGATCGGCTCGCTCTCCGCGCTTCCCGTCGTTTCCGTCCCGTGGGCTGTGTCCGTCTTTGAGTCACGCGTCGGTTCGCCATCGTCGTCTGTCGCGTCCGCTCGAGCCAGCGTGATCGAGAACACGCTGCCCTGTGGCCCGGTCTCCGTCAGTTCGACCGATCCCCCGTACCGGCGTACCAGAATGTAGACGAGATACAGCCCCAGCCCGTGGTTTTTCGACTTCCGATCGAATAGCGTCTCGCGCGTTTCGGCCGTAATACCCGGGCCGTTGTCCGCGATGCGGACGGTCACCGTCTCGGCTCGGGTCTCGACGGTGACCGCGATCCGCGGGTGCTCGCTGTCGTTGTGTTCGACGGCGTTCTCGAGTACGTTCGCGAAGACCCATCGAAGGCCCTCGTTTCCCGTCACGAACACGGCGTCGGGCACGTCGGTGTCGATCTTCAGTTCGTCGATTCGCTCGTCGAGAGCCGTCAGCTCAGCGTCCAGCAGGTCGCCGAGATCGACACGCTCGGTCGCGTCCGACTCCCGACTCGCGTTCAACATCGCCCGGACGTCGTTGATCACGTCGGTGAGCGCGTCGCTCTTGCGGTCGATCGTCTCGAGGTGGGTTCGCGATCGGTCGTCGGCGTCCTCGAGGAGCAACGAGGCGTGACCGTTGATGATCTGGGCGCTGTTCAACACCTCGTGTCGCAGGAGATCGTTCAGATAGGTGAGCACCTCCCGTTCCTCCGCGAGTCGCTCGGCGCGAACGGTGGCCGCGGTCGCCTCGACCTCGCGTTGGATCGCCCGGGCTTCGACGTAGCCGACGGTGAGTCCGGCGACGGCGCCCACGTTCAGCGAGAACTGCGCCCAGGAGATGTTACCGGTCGTGGACGGCCAGGGGAAGAAGATCATTATGAGGCCGTTGACCGCCAGAAAGCCGACTCCGCAGCCGAAACACCACTGGGCGATACGACGGTATCGGTCGATGCCGATCGTACTCCGGTCGAGTCGGTAGCCGCCCCATAGCAGCCCGAGCGCGGGGACGGCAACCGTCACGAAGCCGAGCGCGACGGCCGTCGCGTCGAGCACGGACGCGAACCAAAGACTCCAGCCGAAAAAGAAAGCGAACGAGAGCGCGCCGAGGCCGCCGACGAGCCACGGCACTGTCGCGTCGGTCGGTCGCCGGACGGCGCCGCCGTTCATGGCAGTCTCGTCGATGTTGGCGTGATGTGCTCCCCCATACAGGGTAGCAACGGCTTTCCGTGATAATGGGTGTAACGGCCAGCGATCGACGCGAGAGTTCGCAGTCGTCCATTCGGCCGCGAGGCCAGCTTTTATCCCGCACGGCGACAGGCTACCGGTATGGGACCGGATATCGGCGACGTTCACGAGGTGACGGCCGGCGACTGTACGGACTGTTACTACATCGACACCGGCATGTACGACACGCCGGAGTACGGCGCGGCCTTCATCATCGACGACGAGCGACCCGCAATCGTCGAGACGGGACTCGGAACCAACCACGAGTTGCTCCTCGAGGCCCTCGACGACCTCGGGATCGAGCGAGAGGACCTCGAGGTTATCGCGGTGACCCACATCCACCTCGATCACGCCGGCGGAGCGGGCTTTCTCGCCGAGGCCTGTCCGAACGCGGACGTCTACGTCCCGGCGGCCGGTGCGGGGCTGCTCATCGATCCCGAGCGGCTGGTAGCCGGGACGAAAGCCGCCGTCGGCGAGCAGTGGGAGTACTACGTCGAGCCGCGGCCGCTCGACGAGGAGCGCGTCGTCGAGATCGAAGACGGCGACGTCGTCGACCTCGGCGACCACGAACTGCGCGTCCACGCGGCGCCGGGCCACGCGTTCCACCAGGTCGTCTTCGAGGATCCGGCGAACGACGCCGTCTTCACCGGCGACGCGGCGGGGATCTGGGTGCCAAGCACCGAAGAGATCCGGGAGACGTCGCCGCCGTCGGACTTCCACCTCGAGCAGTGTCTCGAGGACTGTGAAACGCTGCGATCGATCGACCCGGACGTGCTCTGCTACACGCACTTCGGCCCGCGGGAGGTCGGCGACGACCTCGACCGCGCGCTCGAGGAGTACGAGACCGTCCTCAGCGAGTGGGTCGATGCCGTCGAGACGAAGCGGGCGGAACTCGCGGACGACGACGCCGTGATCGAGCACTTCGCGACCTCGAGCGAGATGGTCGACGTCTGGGGCGAGGAGAAGGCTACCGCTGAGGCGGCGATGAACACGCGGGGCGTTCTGGGCTACCTCGACGGGCGCGACTGATCGTCGGCAACGGCTCGGTCGCCGAATAGCGGGTGAATCGCGGTTCTGACGGTCACCGAGTTCGGTTCTGCCAGTTATCGAGTGCGGTCGGACCGCGCCGCTGCCGATCGAACTGTACGAACGTTCGCTTCGTTCCGCATCTCCGATCGATGTCCACGTTCGGTGCCGCTTCCCGACGCAATTGTGTCGATTGTTACCATAAACCTCCGAACAGTGGGAAAACGACTCGGCTATTTTCGCCATAATGACCGATTTCGGGCGAGACAGATCCGTTGAGCCGTCCCGCGGAACGTAAATAAACGCAACTACAGATGAGTTCCGTTTCATCACGTTTTATCGCACGGGAGGTACTGTCACACGCATATGAACTGGCGGGATGCCGAACGAGAGTACGAGGACGAGGTAATCGGGGAGACGACGCTCGCGCGAATGTTCGAGGAGTCCGCCGAACGGAACGCGAACCGTCCGGCGCAAAAATACAAGGGCGGGATCTACGACCGATCCCTGACCGACTCGGTGCTCCCGGCCGCGACGCCCGGCGAGTTCCGGACCATCTCCTACACCGAGATGCGCGACATCGTCCGCAAGCTCTCGGCGGGTTTTCACGACCTCGGCGTCGAGCAGGGGGACCGCGTGGGAATCTTCGCCGACACCCGGATGGAGTGGGCCCAGTCGGACTTCGCCCTGCTCGGTGCCGGGGCCGCCGTCACGACGGTCTACACGAGTTCCTCGCCGAATCAGGTCGAGTACCTGCTCGACGACCCCGGCGCGTCCGCCGTCGTCGTTGAGAACGAGGAACTGCTCGAGAACGTCCTCGAGGTCGAGGACGAACTCGACCTCGACTTTATCGTTTCGATGGACGAGATTTCGGGGTATGACGACCGCGACGACGTCTACACCTTGGACGAGGTCTACGACCGCGGCGAGGAGACGTTCGACCTCGAGGCCTATCAGGAGCGCGTCGACGCGCCCGAGCTGGACGATCTGGCGAGTCTGATCTACACCAGCGGGACGACGGGCCAGCCGAAAGGCGTCCAACTGACCCACTGGAACTTCCGGTCGAACGTGAACGCGGTGCGCAAGCGGTTCGCGCCGCGGCCGGACAAACCCGACGACGTGCCGGCGCTCGACGAGGAGTCGCAGGCGGTCTCCTACCTGCCGCTGGCGCACGTCTTCGAGCGGACGGCGGGTCACTTCGTCCTCTTCGCGACGGGCGCCTGCGTCGCCTACGCGGAGAGTTCGGAGACGCTGCAGGAGGACTTCAGCCTCGTTCAGCCGACGACGGCGACGAGCGTTCCGCGGGTGTACGAGAAGATCTACGACGCGATCCGCGAGCAGGCCAGCGAGTCGTCGGTCAAAGAGCGGATCTTCGAGTGGGCGACGGACGTCGGCGTCGAGTACCAGCGGGCCGACTCGCCGGGTCCGATCCTGAACGCCAAGCGGTCGCTCGCGGACAAACTGGTGTTCTCGACGGTTCGGGAGGCGCTCGGCGGCGAGATCGAACTGCTGATCAGCGGCGGCGGCAGCCTCTCGCCGGAGCTCTGCCAGCTCTACCACGCGATGGGGCTGCCCATCTACGAGGGGTACGGCCTGACCGAGACCTCGCCGGTCGTCACGACGAACCCGCCGGAGGCGGTGAAGATCGGAACGATCGGCCCGGCACTTCCGGGGGTCGACCTGCAGATCGACGAGACCGTCGTCGATCAGGAGACGTTCGACGACGACCCCGGCGAGGTCGGCGAACTCCTCGTCAAAGGGCCGAACGTCACGCAGGGCTACTGGAACAAGCCCGGCGCGACCGAGGGTGCGTTCACCGAGGACGAGGACGGCGACCGGTGGTTCCGCACCGGCGACATCGTCCACATGCGCCCCGACGACTACATCGAGTTCCGCGACCGCGCGAAACAGATCATCGTCCTCTCGACCGGGAAGAACGTCGCGCCCGGCCCGCTCGAGGACGGCTTCGCGGCGAGCGAGATCATCGAGCAGGCGATGGTCGTCGGCGACGGCGAGAAGTTCATCGGCGCGTTGCTGGTGCCGAACACGGAACACGTTCGGGAGTGGGCCGAGGAGGAAGGCATCGACCTGCCCGACGACCCAGAAGCGATGTGCGACGACGAGCGCGTTCGGGAGTACGTCCAGCAGGAGGTCGACCGGGTCAACGAAAACTTCGAGAAACACGAGACGATCAAGCAGTTCGAACTCGTGCCACGGGAGTTCACCGAGGAGAACAAGATGCTGACGCCGTCGATGAAGAAGAAACGGCGGGTGATCTTGGACGAGTTCGAGGACCGTGTCGACCGGATCTACGCGGACGACTAGACGGTCGGTTGACCGACTCGTATCCCTCACTGGGACGCGCGTCGGGGTCGATCGCGGGCCCAGTTCGATCACCGGCGAACGAACGAAACGCTCGTCCGGTCCGCCGTTACCGATTCTCTTCTCGCCCGTCTCGATACCCGTCTTCGAAAAACCGTTGCAACGCCAGCGTCGTTCCGGCGTACGATGCGGCCACGACACCGAGGAGGAACACGACGGCGGCGACCACCGTAAAACTCAACAGTACTTGGACGACCATATTTCACGCTCACAAACTACTGTCAAAAACGTGACGGTCGTCCGACTCCTCTGCCGGCAGTGGTTCCTCGAGCGGTGCTTCGACGAAATCGGAGTCGGGCCTCGCCGGTCGTCCGTCGCGATTGACCGACGATTCGGATGCAAAAACGTCGGCTCTCACGCCGATTAGAGCACAACCCAGACCACGGCGAAGAGGATCAACACGCCCGTGATGTCACAGACGTTCGTGACGACGGGGATCGTCGTGTCGTCGGGATCGTAGCCGAGTTTGTAGGAGCCGTAGACCGACAGCGTGCTGACGACGACGACCCAGCCCGCGAGCAACATCCCGCTGACGATCGTAATGAACAGGAGCGTGCCGAGACCGAGCGTCCCGCCGAGCGCGCGACCGATCCCCCACGAGGCGATGCCGAGCAGGACGAAGACGGTCGCCGCCAGCCCGAAGACGGCCCCGATGTTCGCCCGGATATCGGGGTTTGCCGGCGAGAACTCGAGCGTCCCCAGGTGCATCTGCGTCGAGAGGCGCGAGCACATGATCGAGCCCAGGTTCCCCGCGGTCCCGATCATCACCGGCACCAACACGAGCAAGGAGGGGTTCTCGAGCAACTGGTCTTCGAACGTCTCGAGGACGGTGCCCGAGACCATCTGCAGGATCGAGAGCGCGATCAGGAGGGGGACGAGCGTCGAGACGATGTTGCCGACGGTCCAGTCGGCCAGCAGGTCGTCCTCCAAGTCCTCTCCGTGGAGGATATCGCTGCCGGCGCTCAGCAGGTCACCGCCCCCGTCAGCGCGCAACGGGTCGCCGTCACCGTCGCTGGAACTCACAGGACCACCCCGGCGACGGCGATACCGACGAGCAGGAAGGCGACGCCGAAGACGTCACCCACGGTCGTCACGACGGGACCGATGACGTTGTCCGGGTCGAGTCCTCGGCGATAGCCCTTGAAGATCACGGTGAGCAACACCCCGAGCATCGCGAACGCGCTCAGCAGTGCGGCGACGGACAGGATGATGACGAGTTCGATCAGGCTGCCGCCCCGGCCGAGCGCGAGTAAGATGGCCCACGCCAGCACCGCGATGAAGACGGAGACGATCATCCCGTTCAGAAACGAGGCGACGATCGCGTTGCGCAGGCGCTCGTTCCACTCGAAGCGGGGATCGATCAGCCCCTGGTGGAGCCCGCTCGAGAGGCGCGCTCCGAGGGAGCCGTAGACGCCACCGCGCGTCGCGAGAAATGCGGGGAGCAAGAGTAAAATTCCGGGGACGCTCTCGATCCCGTCGCGCATGGTTTCGGTGCCGAGCAGCGTGCCGGCGAACAGTCCTGCCACGAGACTGACGAGAATGACCGGTAACGCCTGTCTGTAGACGTCGGCGGCGGAGTCGTGGCCTACCATCTGTCCGTACGTGACGCTGCGGTACATTAGTTTTCGCGATTGTATCTGCACGAGTGAGGAAGTATCGTTTTACTCCGTACACTTGCCGTCGAGTCCGTCTCAGCGGTTTCCGAACTCGTTCGAATCGATACGGACGACTACGGCGGAGGTTCGTTTGCGGCCGTCCCGTCGGCTGCCGACGTCGAACGTTCGATTCGGCTCCCCGGTCGTTCAGTTCGGCTGGCGTCTCGACGGCGAGG
Organism: Natronorubrum amylolyticum; assembly: GCF_052040145.1. NCBI lineage: Archaea > Methanobacteriati > Methanobacteriota > Halobacteria > Halobacteriales > Natrialbaceae > Natronorubrum > Natronorubrum amylolyticum. Next base: position 161,167 of record NZ_JBPPFW010000004.1, on the reverse strand, counting down.
TATCCGTTTGAGTGGCTGTCAGCGATCGCCGATCACTCGATTGCGCAGCCGAACGACGATCGGACGTTCACCGAAGCGAACGATGTACCGACTCCCGCCGCGATACAGCGGTTACAGGAGCACTGCCTGGGCCAGTCCGAGGAAGACGAAAAAGCCCAGCACGTCGGTCGCGGTGGTGATGAAAATCGTCGCGGAGGTGGCTGGATCGTAGCCGAGCCGATCGAGCAACAGCGGGGTAATCGCCCCGAAGAAGCCCGCGATCACCAGGTTTGCAACCATCGAGATACCGATAACGGCGCCGAGCAGGACGCCGAACTCGCCGAAGGAGAACGCGATCGCGATGACGGCGACGAGCGCACCCGTAATGAGTCCGTTCGCGGCGCCGGCGATGACTTCGTTGGCGACGACGCGCTTGCCGGTCTTGAGCGACACCTGGTCCAGAGAGATCCCCCGGACGGTGACTGCCATCGCCTGCGTTCCGGCGTTGCCTCCCATTCCGGCGACGACCGGCATGTAGGCGGCCAGGATCGCCACGGCGGCGATCGTCGACTCGAACAGCCCGACGACCGCGGCGGCCATAAACGCCGTTCCGAGGTTGAGGATCAGCCATTTGTATCGCCGCCGAACCTTTTCCGCCGGCCCGTCGAGGACGCTCTCCTCCTCGGCGACGCCGGTGAACTCGTAGAGGGTTTCGCCGGCGGCCTCCTCGATCATCATCAGCAGGTCGGCGGCGTGGATGACGCCGAGAATATCCTCGTCCTCGTCGAGCACTGCGACGTTCCGCTCGCGGTTCTGTCGGAACACCTCGAGGACGTCTTCGTCGTCTCGGTCGTACCGGATGTGTGGCGTCTCCTGGACGTAGTCTGCGATCGTCTCCGTCTCTCGGTCGGCCACCGAGAGCGCCGCCCCCGGGAGTTCACCCAGGAGTTCGTCTTCGTCGGTGACGAAAATCGTCGGCACCTGTCCCGTTCGATCCTCGAAGCGTCGAACGCGCTCGACCACTGCGGGGAAATCTCGGGTTTTGTCGACGGTGACGTAATCGAGGCTCATCAGCCCGGCCGCGCTCTCGGGGTTGAACGACAGCAGAAAGTCGATCTTCTCGCGGCGCCCGCTATCGAGCGTCGCGAGGACGGCCTCGCGGGTCTCCTCGTCGGCGTATCCGAGGACGTCGGTCACCTCGTCCGGATCGAGCCGATCGACGAAGCTCTCCAGCTCCGAACGGGTCAGCTCCGCAACGAGCGGTTCCCGCACGCTCTCCGGCAGCGCGAAGAACACGTCGCGCCACTCGTCCCGTGGTAACGATATAAACGGATCCGACGGATCCGGAGACATCGCGATCGTTTCCTGTACGTCCCGTAGCTGACTGCTCATACGCTGGGACTATAGAGCGGGTACTAAACGATACCGGAGCCGGTACTGGATTTCGTCCCCGCGCGTCGGCTTTCGGCTCCCGGCCGGTTCATCGAGTCCGTGTCCCAATCCTGATTAGTCAGCCCCCCAGATCAAGAGTCATGCGCGAAATCTCCTACGAGCCCCGGAACGTCCGGGAAACGCTCGTCGAACTCAAAGACTCCTCGGAGCTCGCGGTCGATCTCGCCTACTCCGCCGTGCGCTACGACGACGCCGACCTCGCCGACGAAGTCGTCGAACTCGAGGCCCGGGTGAACTACCTGCAGTACCACAGCCGGATCGCCCTGATGCTCGCCGCGAAACGCGCCGAGGAGGCCGAGCGCCTCGTCGGGCTCTTCCAAGTGGCCTCGAGCGCCGTCCGGATCACCGAGGCCGCCGGTGACGTCGCCCGGATCGTCCTCGAGGAGGACGGCGTTCCGGCCGCGTTCGAACACGCCTTCCCGGACGCCGACGAACGACTCGTTCGGGCGACCGTCGGCGAGGAGTCGGCGTTCGCCGGCAGTCGCCTCCGCGAACTCGAGCTCGACCTCGAGGAGGGCGTCCGACTCATCGCGATCCGACGCGACGGCGAGTGGTCGTTCTCGCCCGAGGGCGACGACCGGCTGCAGGCGGACGACGTCATCGTCGGTCGCGGTCCCCGTGACGGGATCGAGTCGGTCTATCGACGGGCGACCGGCGAGGCGTTTCCGGCCCCGACCGAGCCGCCGGAGACGACCGACGACCTCGAGCGTGCGGCCGACGCGGTCGTCGAACTCAAGGACATGGCCGAACTTGCGGTCGGGCTGGCCTACGGTGCAGCCCGATTCGACAGCGACGAACTCGCGCGGGAGGTCATCTCGCTCGAGGAGCAGTCCGACGCGCGGAAGGCCGACCTCGAGACGTGGGTCATCGAGACCGGCGGCGACTGGAACGCCGACGAACTCCGCGGGCTGCTCCACCTCGCTGCCGCCTCGGAGGCGATCTGTGACGCCGCCGTCGACATCGCCGAGGTCGTCCTGCGGGACGTCGAACTGCCGCCCGTGTTCGGCGCGGCGCTCGAGGACAGCGAGGAGGTCATCGCGGCCGTGACCGTCGTCGCCGAAAGCGATCTGGACGGGACGACGATCGCCGACCTCGAGTTCGAGGAGGGCGCGGGCGTCGTCGTCCTCGCGATCCGTCGGGGTGACGACAACGCGTGGACGTTCGATCCGACCGGGGAGCTGGTCTGTGCAGCCGGCGACTCGCTGCTCGTTCGCGGCCCGCCCGTCGGCGTCGATCACCTGCGCAAACTCGCCGGTAACGGAGACGGACTCGAGTGATCGTCGTCGATCGTCACGCTACCGTCCGTTTCTGGGCTTTCTCTCGCGTGAATCTGTTCTCGCTGCCGTCCGATCCCCCTCGCCGCGCAGTCTGGGGCGTGCTCCACAAAGGATATAATCGCCTCCGAACGTGCTCGCGTATGGACTTTCCCCGTCCGTTCCCCCTCCAAACGACCGCTGCGGCCCTCTTCCCCGGTACGACCGTCCACTACTCCTACCGAACCGGCGACTCGCTCGCAACCGTCATCGAGCGCACCGAGCGCTTCGTGACGTTCGTCGGCGCGGAGTGCGACGGCCGGTTCACCCACGAGCAGATCGATCGCTTGATCGACGACGGGCGGCTCGAGGTCGTGCTGGACGACGAGCTGCACGTTCCGGACCACGAGCTTCCGAAACTGCAGTCGACGGAGTAGGGTTCTCGAGCGATTCGCGTGCTCGCTCGTTTCTCGTACGATCCTCGGGTGGACGTGAGGGTGTCATAGAACTGGCCGCATACCTTCCCTGCAATTACGGAGAATCAAGGAGAAAGCCCCGCCCTTTAGGGCGGGGATGAATCCGACAATTGACGACACGAACCACCAGCGACGGCACGGCTGGATATTCCACGCTGCCCGAATGCCCAGTTATAAGTAGGTTTGTCTACATAGGTTATGTATGGCGAAACAGGTCGTTACCCGCACCTATACTGCTTCCATTCGGAACCAGTCACGGGTGCAAGACGACCTTGATTCGCTCGGGTTCGCCGCCTCGAAGCTCTGGAACGTCGGACGGTGGACGTGCAGTCGCGTCTGGGATGAAATCGGCCACATTCCCAGTCACGCAGAACTCACCGCGTACCTCAAAAACCACGAACGCTACGATGACCTGCATTCTCAGTCAAGTCAGCGAGTCCTTCAAGAACTCGCTGAGGGGTTCAACGGCTGGTACGGCAAACGGCGCACCGGAGACACGGACGCGAACCCGCCCGGCTACCGCAAACACGGCGACGACCACCCACGTTCCACGGTCACATTCAAAGCCGCTGGCTTCAAACTCGATACCCAGTACAACCGCGTTCGACTCTCCAAAGGGTCGAACCTCAAGGACTACTGGTCGGACTTCATCCTCTGTGAATACCAGACTCCCCCCGACGTTGACCTCTCAACCGTAGAGGGGGTTCAACAAGTCAGGGTCGTTTGGACAGGGGATGAGTGGGAACTGCACTTTGTGTGCAAAGTCAAAATCGAAGTGTCCGAAGCACCCGGTGAGAACACTGTGGGTGTTGATCTCGGTATCAACAACTTCGCCGCACTCGCCTACGAAGACGGCCACGCCGAGCTGTATCCGCTCAACTGCCTGAAGCAAGACGACTACTACTTCAGCAAGCGGATCGCACGGTGTGGCGACTCGAACTCCGAGCAGGCCACCCGGTTGAACCAGAAGAAGTCTCGGCGGCGCACCCACTACTTCCACACCCTCTCGAAACACATCGTCCAGAGATGTGTTGAGGAGGAAGTCGGGACAATCGTGATCGGCGACCTCTCCGGCATCCGCGAGGATGAGGAGAACGGTGAGGCGAAGAACTGGGGGACACACGGCAACCTCGACTTGCACTCGTGGGCGTTCGACCGGTTCACCGACCTGCTCGAATACAAGGCTGAGATGGAAGGCATCACGGTCGAAGAAGTGTCCGAGGAGAACACGTCGAAGTCGTGTTCCTGCTGTGGTCGCAGGCGTGACGCGAACCGTGTTGAACGCGGGTTGTACGTCTGCGATAAATGCGGGACGGTAGCGAACGCGGACGTGAATGGTGCGGAGAACATTCGACAGAAAGTATCTCCGAGTCCCGCCACGGATGGCGGTGATAGGAGTAACGGCTGGTTGGCACAGCCGTCGACGTTCCTGTTTGACAAGGAAACTGGTGCATTCGCGCCTCAAGATCAGGTCACGTCGTAAACCACAATATCCCAACGCGGGAATCCTCGTCCTCGAAAACGCTTCGCGTTTTCGGGTGCAACGAGACGCTTTGCGTCTCGTCATGCCCCTTCAGGGCGGGGAGGATGTCAACCGGTGAACGGTAAGTACAGGGGCTTCTTTGAACACACGAAAAGCAACATTGTGATGTGCCTCGAATATACATTCTATCTAATGACATCACTTCTAATTGCAGGGGGGCAAGTTCTTCGCCCCGATATGACAGTCTCTCAAGCAGATGTACTAATTGATCAAGATAGCGGTTTAATTGACAAGATTGGCTCTGGTCTTACAGCAGAGAACACTCTCCAGGCCTCCAACTCGCTAGTGACTCCTGGTTTTGTTAACGGCCATTCTCATGTTCCAATGGTATTGCTTCGAGGGTATGCAGATGATAAGCCACTGGACCGCTGGCTTGAAGAGGATATTTGGCCAGCTGAAAGCACAATGACCGCAGACGATGTTCATACCGGAGCAAAACTCGGCTTGTTAGAAATGATCAAGTCTGGAACAACTGGTTTTGCGGACATGTACTTTCATGTGCCCGAAATTGTTAATGCGGTTGATCAAGCTGGAGTGCGAGCCCTATTGGGACACGGAATTGTAACGACTGGGAAGGACGATAATAATGCATTAGCAGATGTCGAAAAAAGCCTTGAGTTCGCACAACAGTATGATGGTGCGGCAGAAGGGCGAATCTCAACTGCGTTTATGCCACATTCGTTGGTCACTGTGGGAAGTGAATACCTTGAGGAGTTCGTCCCTCGGGTCCGTGAAGCAGGTATTCCAATTCACTATCATGCTAATGAGACTCTGAACGAAGTCACACCGATAGTAAATGAGCATGGTATTCGCCCACTTGATTATGCCGCAGATCACGGGATGTTGGAACCACAAGATTTTGTCGCCCATGGAGTACATGTTGATGAGCAGGAGATCACCCTCTTAGCTGAGGCAGGAACAAGTGTGATCCATTGTCCGGCTTCTAATATGAAGTTGGCCAGCGGTATGGCTCCGATCCAGCGTATGATGGATGCAGGAGTGACGGTCGGTCTTGGAACAGATGGTGCAGCTGCAAACAATGACCTATCGTTATTAGATGAGGGTCGTGATGCTGCAATGCTCGGTAAAATTGCTGCTAATGACGCGAGCGCCGTTCCGGCAGAGATGGTAGTTCAAATGATGACTCAAGGGAGTGCTTCAGCACTTGGCTTTCATTCAGGAATGATTGAAGAGGGAGAACCAGCTGATTTAGCCGTCATTGATCTTGAGAAGCCACACTTGACGCCTCGGCACGATTTAGTAAGCCATCTAGCTTACGCAGCAGTTGGGGGCGATGTGAGGCATACAATCTGTAATGGACGAATCCTTATGCGTGACCGTGAAGTACTAACTCTCGAAGAGGAATCGATTGTAGAGCAAGCACAACAGACTGCAGATTCATTAGTCTCTCGCGTTTCAAACTGATGTTCAGTACACACGTGTAGTGAACGTTGCTCGTGACGGAATCGATCAGTCCTCGCCGGGAATGATGTCGCCCAGCGAGCCGCCGATCGCCATCGCGGTGAAGACCACGGACACCTGACAGAGGTTGACCCACGGTTCGTCCCAGGTGACTCGGCCCCACAGCGTCATCATCGCCGTTGCCGTCACGAACGCGATGCCCAGAACCCACACCGGTCGGCGCGGCACGAAGCCGAAGTAGGGGTTGTGGATCTGCACCTCGCGGAAGTCGGCGACGTAGAGGATGCCGACGACCAGCGAGACCGCGAGTGCGATGTTGACGGCGAAAAACGCCGGGGTCGTCGCGAGGAACTCGCCGATGTCGATGACGCCGTCCTCGACGAGCATCGGGAGTCCGATGATGACGCTGCCGACGAACGCCTCTGCCTTGTCTTTCCCGGTGAACTGCGTGATCACCCGGTTGACCATCCCATTGTGTGAGAGTCGGTCGGCCAGCCGCATCGTTCGCCGGACTTCCGTTCGCTCGTCGGGGTCGTCGACCGTCTCCGCTAAGGTCTCGAGTTGTTCGTAGAGATCGTCCAGCGTTGGGTCGTCGGGTTGACCCTCCGATCGTGACATTGTCGAGTGCTCACACCAGGACGGCTAAAGTTCGTCGGACTGTGCGTCCGCGTGACGGATGGGTAACCGGTTTCGGGCGAGACGGTCCCCCCATCGAACCGATATCGGGCGAGGTGGACCCCTGTCGATCACCGATCGTGACCTTGCGCCCGGGTAACAGGAACCGGTACCATTTTGCAGTCAGGGAGGGCATGATCCTGTATATGAAACACGTACAGGGGCCGCTGTGTACGGTCGATGTTGGAGCACGAACGAGCGAGACCGAGGACATCGACGACGTCCTCGAGGAGTTCCTCGGCGGGCGTGCGCTCAGCACGAAACTGGCACACGACCGCGTTCCGTTCGACGTCGACCCGCTGGGGGCCGACAACCGCCTCTACTTCGCGACGGGGCCGCTCCAGCACTCGACGATGAGCTTCACCGGCCGAATGTCGGCGACGAGCGTCTCGCCGCTCACCGACGGCCTGCTCTCCTCGAACGCGGGCGGGTTCCTCTCGCGGAACTTCACCGGGACGGGTTACAGCGCCGTCGAGATCACCGGCGCGAGCGACGACCTCGTTATCGTCCACGTCACCGACGAGGGCGTCGAGTTCGAGGAGGTGCCGGATCTCGAGGAGGCCACCGTCCCCGAGACCTGCGACTACATCGAGGAGGAACACGGCCTCGAGAACGAACACACGGTCGTCATCGGGCCCGGCGGAGAGAACCAGGTCCGCTTCGCCTCGATCATGACCTCGAAGGAGCGCGCGTTCGGCCGCGGTGGACTGGGTGCCGTCCTCGGCGCGAAGAACGTCAAGGCGATCACCTTCGACGGCGACTCGACTCACGAGATCGAGATCCCGCCGGTCCAGATGGAGATTCACGGCGAGGCCGCCCAGGCCGAGCACCCGATGAAGGAGTCGGGGACGACCTCCGTCACCGAGTACGCGAACATGGTCGAGGCGCTGCCGACCCGCTACTTCTCGGAGCTCTCGTTCGAGGGCGCCGCCGGGATCGGCGGCGACGCGGTCGCCGAAAAGAAGTACAAGAAGGGGACCTGTTCGGCCTGCGCGTTCGCCTGCAAACTCCCCACGAAAGACGAGGAGTCGGGCGTCGTCACCGAAGGACCGGAGTACGAGACCGTCATGGCCTTCGGTTCGAACTCGGGGATCGACGACGTCGTCGACGTGATGAAGTCGAATAAGCTCTGTGACGAACTCGGGCTGGACACGATTTCGGCCGGCGACGCCGTTGCGGCCTACCTCGCAAGCGAAGACGAGTTCGGCAACGCCGACCTCATCCACGAGACGGTCGAGAAAATCGCCTACCGAGAGGGAATCGGCGACACGCTCGCCGAGGGAATCGACGAGTTCCACGACGAACTCGGCGTCGAGAACTGGACCGTCAAGGGGATGGAGTTCCCCGCCCACGACGGCCGTACGCTGAACGGGCAGGGGCTCGCCTTCGCCACCTCGAACCGCGGCGCCGACCACATGTACGCCGAGTTCTACCCCTACGAGTACCCGCTCGTCGACGCCGACGACGCCTTCGACAAGGACGGGCTCGACGGCAAGCCGCCGAAGGTGATCGAACTCGAGAACGTCAACGTGATCAAAGACAGCGGCGTCCTCTGTAAGTTCTCGCGGGACTTCGTGACGCCCGAGCGCCTCGAGACGCTGCTCGACGCCGACTACGAGGACCTGCTCGAACTCGGCGGCGAGGTCGTCAGCCTCGAGCGCCACTTCAACAACCAGCGCGGCTTCGACCGCGGCGACGATGCGCTGCCCTACGAGATCCCCGACTTCGATCAGGGCCTCGAGGAGTACTACGCGGAACGCGGCTGGAACGACGACGGCACTGTTCCGGACGGTCAGTTCGGCGGCGACGCAACCGCGCCGGCCGACGACTGAGCGTCACAATCTCGGCGTCGGTCTCGACGCCGACGCGGTCGTCGTTCGTTTTTTCGACTCGCGCGTTCGGCTCGATCACTCCGCGGCTGGGCCAGCGGTCGGTGCGTGCGCCGTGCCGGTCCAGGCCCACGTTGCGCCGATCGTCACCGAGAGCGCAGCCGCCAGCCCGACGGCGACCCACAGTCCCCGGCCGATTCCGTACCACTCCGCGAAGACGCCCACGACGGCGGGGGCGATCGCGATTCCGGCGTACGTCGCGCCGGCGGTCAGTGCGGTGAGCGGCCCGCTGTACTCCGGTGCGGCCTCGACGGCGTACGCCGACAACGTCGGGAATCCACTGGAGAGTCCCGCACCGGCGACGAAGACGGCGAGAAATAGCAGCGGGCCGGTGATCCCGGAAAACGCGAGCGCGAGCGCCGGGATCGCGGGCAGCGTCGCCGCGAACAGCAACGCCAGATAGGGAACGCGCTCGACGGCGACCGTGTAGCCGGCCCGTGCGGGAACGTACGCCAGCAGGTACGCCGACAGCAGCAGGTTGGCCGTCCCCGTCCCGTAGAAGCCGCTCGCGTAGTAGGCGAGCCAGGTGAACACGATCCCCTCGACGCTTCCGACGAGGAACATTCCGATACAGGCACCGACGACGGCGGGTCGCCGAAGCAGGGTGCAGAGCGCGTCTCGAGAGATCGATCGTTCGGCGTCCATCGCGGGGAGGTCGACGCGGCCTGCGACGGCGACGACCGGCACGAAACAGCAGGCGATGACGAGGAAGACGACCCGCCAGTCGGCGACGGCGAGCACCGCGCTGACGAGTTGCGGGCCGAGGACCGCACCGATCGCCCAGACGAGCGCGTAGGCGGTGAAAATTCGCCCACGTCGGGCGGTGTGCAGGTGGCTCAACACGACCCGATCGAGTCCGCGAAACACCCCGGCCGCCGCCCCCTGTGCGAGTAGCGCGACAAGGAAGAGCGCGTATAGCGGCGCACCGGCCATCAGAACGAGTGCGACGCAGACGCCGGTCACGCCGAGCAGTAGGGTCCACCGCATCCGGAGTCGGCCGGCGAGGACGCCGGTCGCGACGACGGCGACGACGAAGCCGACCGTTCCGGCGGGTGCGACCAGCCCGAGTGCGGCCTCCGAGACGCCGAAACTCGACTCGAGGCTCGCGAGGAGCGGTCCGCGAGCCTGCATCGCCATCGCGTCGCCGAAGACGAACAGAAATATCGCTGCCGTCCAGATGCGGGCCCGGTCCATATTTTCTCTGCCGTCCCGCGAATAATGACGCTGGTTATCTCGACCGGCGCGCCTCGACCATCTTGCCGACGCGCGATCGGGTCGTCGTCCCGATCAGTGGGCGGCCGGAACGTCGACGAACGGGTGTCCTCGCCGCCCGCATCGCCGGCTCGAGTCGTACCGCTGGACCACCGGACCGGGGCCAAACTGTGAAGCCGGTTCGCGGTGTAGGTGTCGCTATCTGTGTCATGTCTATTCAAACCACACATTCGTCCGCCGGGGACCGGTTCGACTCCATCGTCGAAGTGCTGGCGAAAGCCAACGAGCCGAAGACGGGGGACGAACTGGCCGAAATCGCGGCCGAGTCGGACGCCGAACGGGTCGCCGCCAAACGGGCGCTGGCCGGGATGCGTCTCGAGACGCTCCGTGAGAACCCGGTCGTGCCGGCCGACGAGGACGAAGTAACGCGAGTTATCCAGGAGGCCGTCCGCGAGCCGATCTACGAGGAAATACAGGAGTGGACTGTCGCCGACCTCCGGGAGTTCCTCGTCGCCAGCGAGACGGGCGACCGTGAGATCGCGGCGATCCGACCCGGACTCACCAGCGAGATGATCGCGGCGGTGACGAAGCTCATGTCGAACATGGACCTCGTGCTCGTCACCTCGAAGATGGAGGTGACAGCTCGCTGCAACACGACCGTCGGCGAGGCCGGAACCCTCTCCTTTCGACTCCAGCCCAACGACCCCGCGGACGATATCGACAATATCATCGACGCGACTCGCGAGGGGCTGGCCTACGGCGCCGGCGACGCCGTGATCGGCATCAACCCGGTCACGGACACCGTCGAGACGACGACGCGGATCCTCGAGGCGACCCACGAGTTCATCGAGGAATGGGACGTCCCGACGCAGAACTGCTGTCTCTCCCACCTCACCACGCAGATAGACGCGATTCGGGAGGGTGCTCCGGCCGACCTCGTTTTCCAGAGTCTCGCCGGAACGGAGACTGGCAACGACGAATTCGGTGTCGATGTCGAACTGCTCGACGAAGCCCACGACCTCGCCCAGCGCCGTTGTACGTCCTCGGGACCGAACGTGATGTACTTCGAGACGGGACAGGGGGCGGAGCTCTCGGGCGACGCCCACCACGACGTCGATCAGCTGACCCTCGAGGCTCGCTGTTACGGACTCGCGAAGCGCTACGACCCGTTCCTCGTCAACACCGTGGTCGGCTTCATCGGTCCCGAGTACCTCTACGACGGCCAGCAGGTCATCCGCGCGGGATTGGAGGACGTGTTCATGGGCCAACTGCACGGCATCTCGATGGGGATCGACGCCTGCTACACGAACCACATCCAGGCCGACCAGAACGACATCGAGAACCTCGCCGTCCTGCTCGCGGCGGCGGGGACGAACTACTTCATCACGGTACCGATGGGCGACGACGTGATGCTCAACTACCAGTCGAACAGCTACCACGACGCCGCCGCGCTCTGGGAGATTTTCGACCTCGAGCCGACGGCGCCGTTCCGGGACTGGCTCGCCGAGATGGGGCTCTGGGCGAACGGGCGACTGACCGACCGCGCGGGCGATCCGACGATCTTCACGTAATCATGGCATCCGACTCCAATCGCACCCACGACGCCGACTCGACCGGCGAATCCGAGCAGGTAGACGACCGACGCGACGAGACGCTCCAGCGCATCGTCGACCGAACCCCCACGCGACTGGGCGTCGGCCGCGCCGGGCCGCGACCGACGACGGCGTCGCTCCTCGAGTTCCGCGCGGATCACGGCCTCGCACGCGACGCCGTTCACTCGCGGGTCGACGAGGGGCTCGTCGACGACCTCGAGTTGGTAACGCTCCGAACGCGGGTCGCGGACACGAACCAGTATCTGGCCCGTCCGGATCTCGGCCGGGAACTCGCCGACGAGAGCCTCGAGACGCTGCGAACCGAGTGCGAGCACGCGCCCGACGTCCAGCTCATCGTCAGCGACGGGCTCTCCTCGACGGCCGTCGAGGCGAACGTCCCGGAGCTGTTGGCGGTCCTGCGGGACGGCCTCGCCGACCGCGGTATCGACGTCGGGACGCCGGTCTTCGTCGAGTACGGCCGCGTCGACGTGATGGACGCCATCGGCGAGGAACTCGAGGCCGACTGCTGTCTCAATCTCGTCGGGGAACGCCCCGGTCTCAGAACCGCCGAAAGCCTGAGCGCGTACCTCGTTTACGGTCCGGAGCGCGGACTGCCGACGGCGAAGAAGTCGGTCATTTCGAACATCCACGACGGCGGCCTGCCGCCGGTCGAGGCCGGCGCCGAACTCGTCGACCTGGTAGCCGAGATGCTCGAGCGGGAGGCCAGCGGGATCGACCTCCGCGACGACGACCGTGAGTTCACGACGTAGCGGGGGCGGTCGCCGTGGCTGACGCCAGGCGAACGCTCACCAGCATCGGCATCGACGTGGGAACGACCACGACGCACGCGATCGTCAGCCGCCTGCGCGTCGAGACCCCGCCGGGCGGCGCTTCCACTCCCAAAATTACGGATCGCGAGGTCGTTCACCGGGGGACGGTTCGAGAAACCCCGCTGCTCGATTCGGAGACCATCGACGTCGATCGCGTCGCCGCGTTCATCGACCGCGAGCTCGAGGCCGCGGGCGTGACGGCCGCCGAGATCGACACCGGCGCGGTCATCGTCACCGGCGAGACCGCCCGCCGGGCGAACGCCGAACCGCTCGTCCACCGACTGGCCGCCGACAGCGGCCAGTTCGTCGCCGCGGTGGCCGGCGCGTCGCTCGAGGCCGTCCTCGCGGGTCGGGGCTCCGGTGCGGCGGCTCGCGCTGCGGAGACCGGCGGACTCGTCGCCAACGTCGACGTCGGCGGCGGGACGACGAACGTCGCGATCTTCGACGGGAGCGACGCCGCGGGGGACGGGACCGGCGCCGAAAGCGACGGCGTCGCGGTCAGGGAGACCCGCTGTCTCGACGTCGGCGGTCGACTCGTTACGTTCGACGATCGGCGACGCGTCGTCTCCGCCTCGCCGCCCGCTCAGACGCTCGTCGAGGCGTTCGAGTTGCCGATTGCGACGGGTGAGTCACCGCCTGCGGACGCGCTGGAGGACCTCGCGGCCGCGATGGCGGATCGGGTCGTCGATCTGTGCGCGGGACCGCCGTTCGACGACCTTACTCGCACCCTCGCGATCGGTCCCCTTCCCGACGAGTCGCTCGAGTTCGACGGCGTCGTCTTCAGCGGCGGCGTCGGTCGGCTCGTCGCCTCGCCGCCGGACGACCCGTTTGCCTACGGCGATCTCGGCGGTTCGCTGGCCGCTGCACTTGCAGACCACGCGGTCGTTCGATCGTGGCCGGTACTCGAGCCCGCGGAGGACATTCGGGCAACCGTCGTCGGCGCCGGGACCGAGACGACGACGCTCAGCGGCCGGACCGTCTCGCTCGAGCCCTCGACGTTACCCCTGCGAAACGTGCCGGTTGTGGCGGTTCCGGGGGTTTCGGAGTGTTCGGGTGCGGCGCTCGAGCGGCGCTTCGAGGCGGGCGTTTCACGGCTCCTCGAGCGCCACGATCCCGACGAGGTGGACGCGGTCGCGCTCTTGATCGACGACGTCGGGCCGCTCACGTACGACCGACTGCGAGCGGTCGGCGGCGCGCTCGTGCCCGCGCTCGAGGCGCTTTCGCCGTCGCTCCCGGTAGTCGTGGTCACGCGACAGAACTGCGCGAAGGTGCTCGGGCAGGTACTCCGCAGGCGAACGGAACGATCCCTCCTCGTTCTCGACGAACTCGTCGTCGGCGACGGCGACTACCTCGACGTCGGCGAGCCAATGTCGGGCGGCGAGAGTGTCCCCGTCGTGGTGAAGACGCTGGCGTTCGGGGAGTAGTCCCTGCTGTTATCGATTCTCTCGCGTCTCCTCTTCGTCGGGTTGGGTTCCCCAGCCCTCCCCGGTGTCGCCCCACTCTTCGTCGCTCGTCTCGTCCCAATCGTTCGGTTCCTCCCAGTCGTCGGTACCGCCCCAGTCGGCGTCGTCCGGGTCCGGTCTGTCGTCTCCGCGGGATCGCAGCGGCGCGTCGTCGGCTCTCGAGGGGTGGATGTTGTAGTTGTGTCCTCGGTAGGGGTCCTCCTCGGGCTTATAATCGAGTTCGCTGCGCTCGAAGAGGTAGATGAAGAAGCCAAAGATAGGGATACAGAAGGTGATCGCCGCCCACTTCTTCGGGGGCTCGAGGCCGACCTTCTCGGAATCGTAGTAGACGAAGGCGGTGAGGGCGAGGTGCCAGGCGAGCGGGATTCCGATGATCGCCGCCAGCAGGAGGTTACTCATACGCGTTCTTCGGGTTCTGGCTATCTAAATTCCCGGCCAAACTGGGGGTTCGGGCCCGGTTCGTCGTGAGGACTCGAGTCGCCGTTACCAGTAACTGGTAAGATGGACTCGTTCTATAGAACGCTGATGAATCAGTTCTCGAGGAATTTATTCAGTTCACTGAACTCGTCGGGTGAGAGAATAATCTCGGTATCAAACGCATCGAACCGTTCGAAGTCGCTGTCGATAGTCAATACGGTGTTCACCCCTTCGTCGATCGCCACCTGCGCATAGTAGCCGTCCCATCCACCCACGTTCGCCTCACCCGCACGAGAAAACCCACCCCGAACGACGGTTTCGGGCATCTCGTCGTACCACCGGATTCGTTTCGCGTCCATAAAATTCTGTAACAGTCGAGACGCGTCTGCATTTGACCGCCCGTAGTACGTCGTCAGGACGGTATGCGCTCCGAACAGCGCGGGATACGGAACGACGGCAGCTATGTCGCCAGTGATAGCGTCTCGGACGTACGAGAGCGCACTCTCGCGAACGGGTGTCTCCGTGTGTGCGAGGGCAATCACTCCAACGTCGAAAAGATACGGGCCACCAGCGTCACTCATCGCTGTTTGTCTCCGCGCCTCGCCGAACAGCAGTTCGATGCTTCTGGGCGATCGGGTCGACCTCGTTATCGAGCGGTGTCGACTGTCCGCGGTCCGACGGTGTGTCCTCGAGGAGTTGTTCCATGCGTTCGATAATCCGTTCGGGGTCGTCTTCGGGCTCAACGATCGCTTTATCGCCCTCTTTGCGAATCTCGACTTCCGTACCGGGAGTGAGACCGAGACGCTCTCGCACCTCCTGTGGGAGGACGATTCGCCCTTTCGAATCCACCGTCACCATAATCCCACGTAGAGTGGGACCAAGTATATCGGTTTCGGTGAGACTACTTCTTCTCGCCCTCGATCTAGCGAGAGAAGCTGATTCCGCATCTCCTGTCGAACTGTTGTCTCGGCTGCTTTGCTCACTTCGTTCGCACGCAGCCTCGCAAAACCTGGACCAAAAAACCAAGATTAACCGTCTTAGTTGACGTCGAACTCGATCGCCGCACCCTGCCCGAAGCCGACACAGAGCGTCGCGAGACCGAGGCCGCCGCCGCGCTTCTGGAGTTCGTGAATCAGCGTGACGGGGAGGCGCGCACCGGAGGCACCTAACGGGTGGCCGATGGCGATAGCGCCGCCGTTGACGTTGAAGATCTCGGGATCGATGCCGAGTTCGTCGCGCGAGTAGACCGACTGGCTCGCGAACGCCTCGTTGAGTTCGACCAGATCGTACTCGTCGATGTCGCGGCCGTTGCGCTCGAGCAGCCCCTCGGTCGCCGGCACCGGGCCGATTCCCATGACGGTCGGGTCGACGCCGGCGACGTTGTTCATGCCGACTTCGGCCATGATCTCGAGGTCGTGCTCCTCGGCGAACGCCTCGCTCGTGACGAGCAGCGCGGAGGCGCCGTCGGAGATCTGGGAGGCGTTGCCGGGCGTGACGGTGCCGTCGGATTTGAAGACGGTCGGCAGCTCGGCGAGCTTCTCGGCGGTCGTTCCCGGGCGGATACCCTCGTCTTCGGAGACGGTGCCGTCCTCGGTCTCGATCGGGACGATCTCGTCGTCGAAGCGGCCTTCCTCGGTCGCTTCCTCGGCGTTCTGTTGGCTGCGGGCGGCGTACTCGTCCTGTTCCTCGCGGCTGACGCCGTACTCCTCGGCGACCTTTTCGGCGGTCATCCCCATCTGGAGCTCGCCGATATTGTACATCTCGGCGAGTCGCGGGTGGACTTCCATCGTGTTCTCGCCCATCGGAACACGGGACATGCTCTCGACGCCGCCGGCGATGACGGCGTCGCGGTTACCCGCTGCGATGGCGTCGGAAGCGGAGATAACCGCCTGCATGGAGGAGGCACACCAGCGGTTGATCGTCGTCGCCGGAACGCCCTCGCCGAGTTCCGAGAGGAGGGCGATGACGCGGGCGACGTTGTTGTCCTGTTCGCCGCGCTGCTGGGCGCAGCCCCACATCAGGTCGTCGACCTCCTCGCCGGAGAGACCAGTCTCGGCGAGGATCTCGTCGATCAGCGGCACCGAGAGGTCCTCGCTGCGGACGTCGGCGTACACGCCGTCTTCTTTCCCCTGCGGAGTTCGTACTGCCTTCACCACGACTGGTGTCTGTGACATATCGTAGCGAACATCCCTCACGAACTTAAATCCGGTAGAACTCCTGTACACACATCAACTGTTTACGATGCCGACGAGCCTCCTCGACGCGGATTTGAAACTTGAGTCTCTCGCCGGCGGGATACACGCTCGAGAACAATGCTTATCCCGAGTTGCTCGCAATACGCGGCCATGGACGACGACGGACTGAACGCCGCTCGAGTCGACGCCGAACGCGAGTCGGCGTCCGACGCCGATCACGACGCCGAATCGCCCTCCGAATCGGAGTCTCGCTCCGAGACGCGCGAAACGGATCCCGACGCCGAAGGTGACACCCTCGACACCGACGACGGTGTCGAAGAGTCGAGTAGCGACGGCCCGATGCCGAACGTCCCGGACCCCGAACCGGCGGAATCCGACGTCCCGGAGGATGTCCAGAAGTACGCCCGCTTTACGAAGATGGACGGCGCGCAGTACGACCGGGTCAACGAGTTCCTGCGCGACAGAACCTACATCACCGCCCGCGAGTGGGCCATCGCCCGCCTCTGTTCGGACTTCCGCACCGAGACCGGCGTCGAGATGACCAAGATCGGCGAGAACCTGCCCGAACTCGTCCCCTTCATGACCGACACCTACACGCCGCAGGCGGTCAACCAGGCCCGATCCTCCTTCGAGGACAAGGTCCGGACCGCCGGCGCGACCTTCCTCTACGGTGCGATGTGTGACTTCTTCACCGCCGAGGAGCTCGACGACGTCATGTACGAGTCGACCGAGGTCGCGAAGTTCTTGCTGGAAGTCGAGGGCGTCGACCTCTCCGTCGAGGACGAACTCGAGGCGGAAGAACGAATCTCGAGTGTCATGCGCGAAGTTCGCGCGGCCAGCGAGGAGCTGCGGGAGCAGGAAGACGAGGAGTAATCGGCACCGTTCACGCCTCGATATCGCTGATAACGGAGTGGCTGTCTACTGTTGTTCGTGTGCAAACAGTCAACCACGGCAGTAAGCTGGCCGTTCTCGTCGTGTATACTGACCGTCTCGATGTCCATTATTCGGCTTGTTCACCCTGCACGTGCCGAACGGATTTTGGATGCTGTCGTCTGTAGCCCACCGGTACCGAATATCGACTGAACGGGCGAAGTAGTCATTGCACTATGATTGTTCTGCGCTCAACAACTATTCGCGTGGTAACCTGACAGCGATTCGTATATTCGTAGCGAATTCGATACAATTAGCGACGATCACCCAGCGGAGAGTGGATGTCTACGAATACTACGGACGCGGAGAACCGCGCGGCTGAAGACGCAACTGAACACGAATCGAGCGAGAAGACGACCAACACCAACGTCACCCGACGTCGGACGCTGCAGCTTGGCAGCCTCCTCGGTGCCGGCGGTCTGCTCGGCGTGGCCGGGCTCGGAGCCGACACTGCGGCTGCGAGCTGTAACCGTCCGGATTCGATCGTCCACCTCGACTACGACGACTACGGTAGCTGGGAGGAACTCTACCGCGTGTCGAACGGCGACCCCGACAACATGACGATCGTTTCCGACCCGACGGCGTCCGGAGAGAGTGCTTTGCAACTCCGGGTCAACGAAAACGACCACTGGGGCGTGAGTACACACTACGACTTCGAGGGCGGACTGTTCGAACTCAACGGGCGCGTCAACTTCGCGCTCAACACCAACTGGACGATGGGCGGCCGCAACGCACCCTCGAACTGTCGGCTCTGGAACTGCGCAATCGCCCGCGGTGAAGGGAGTGCCGGCGGCGGGACCCCCGACGGAACGAACGGCTGGAGTAATCGTATGTACGTGACCGATAGAGGCACTGATCCGAACGGTCCGTTCCGCCTCCTCTCGAACACGTACCACATGGGGAACGGCGACGGTACCGGGGATCACAATTACCTCCTCGACGGCGAGGAATATGCGCGGGGATCGCCCGCGATCGAACCCGGCGTGTGGTACGAGTTCGAGTACTACGTGTGCGCGAATACGGTCACCGACGGCGAGGCGAACGCCGACGGTATCGTGCGATACTGGCTCGACGACGAACTCATCTTCGAACGTGAGGACTTCAGGTTCACAACGGACCACGCCGATAACATCATCGACACGAACGGTCCGGTCGGCCACTACGGCGGGCGATACACCGCGCCACAAAATCTCTACGCGTACTACGACGACCACTCGATGGCGCTCAACGGTGAGTTCGAGTTCGATTCGTGCTGAACAGTTCCGGCTAGCCGGAATAGTTGCCGGCCGAGCGGGAGCCGTTCCTCACTGACTCCACTCCCGGACGTCGGATTCCTCGAGGAACAGCGACGGATCGTCGTGCGAGAAGCTGACCCAACCGTCGTCGGCCGGCGCGTCGGTCGTCACGTGAAGGAGGAGCTCCTCCGCCCGCAGCGCCGTCTCGAAGACGGCTCTCGAGTCGTCGAGATCGTATTTCAGGGGGACGAACACGGCCGTCTCCGTCTCGTCGTCGCGCTCGACCGCGAGGGCGATCCGCGGATCGGTGTCGTTCTCTGGCGGCCGGTAGTAGACGTCCGCCGTCGTGACGGTGACCTCGCTGCTCTCGATGAGCCGCTCGAGGAACTCGTACTCGTCGGGCGACACCTCCACGTCGAACCCGGTCCGTTCCTCGGCGTCGACCGGCGAAACGGCGTCGGGTTCCAGGACGATCGCGTCCCAGCCGTTCTCCTGGTACTCCTCGGCGATGGCCGTCGCGTCCTCGAGGACGGCCGTCCACTGCGAGTCGGCTGCGTCCGTTGTCATCGCGCTTCCTCCACGGTTGGTCGGACTCGAGTCATACTCGACTCCGACGGCACCGAGAGGAAAAACCTTGTCTCATCGCCACGATGCCGGGCCGTCGATAGCCGTCAGTCGCCCAATATTGCCCGCTGAAGCCCGGTATTGGCCGCCGCTCGATCGACTCAGTCGCTTTCGAGGTCGGGTACGGTGTCGATCGTCACGGTCGATCGCTCGTCGCCGACGAGGGCGTCTTCGAGGGCTGACCGAACAATCGACGGCTCGGATGGCCCGCCCGCCGCCGCGACGGAGCCGACCGTTTCGGGATCGAACGGCACCGCGAGCGCGTCGTAGACCGACTCGAGGACGGCCGCGAGCCCCTCGCGGTTCGAGACGAGGACGCAGCCGGCGACCACGGCGGCGTTCTGGCGGACGCGCTGGGCGATGCCGACGACCTTGCGCCGGCGGCCGTCCGCTCCCTCGAGCGACAGCGAGTGCGTCCCGGGACAGAACGAGTCGTCGGGTTCGCCGCGGGTCGGCTCGAGCGAGTCGGTGTCGGACTCGAGGCCTCGAAGCGCCTCCTCGACGGCGGCCGTGGCACGCTTGTACCGATCGTCGGTCCCGCGACGAAAGTCCGCGACCGGTTCCGCGCGGGCGAACGCGAGCGCCGCCTCGCCGTCGTACGCCACCGCTCGGCCGCCGACGTCGCGATCGACGGGTGGGAAGCCACGCTCACGAGCACGCTCGCGGGCCAGTTCGTAGCCCTCGAGTCGCTGGTCCCGACGCCCGAACGCGACCTGTCGGTGGGGTGTCCAGACGCGAACTGCCGGCTCGCCGTCGGCGGCCGTCGAGAGCAGACGCCGGCTGACGTCGCGGTCGGTCTCGATCGTCGCCGCGCGGCCGCGAAGGACTCGCATCGATACGCGGTTGGTCCCGACGGACCTAAACGCTCCCGCTGCGCAGACGGTACTGACAACTGATGGCCGTGACGCTCCCCGAGGCGCTGCTTGGGCAGTACCAGCGCTTCTCGCTGTACAACTCGCCGTACCCCGCCCACGACGAGGGCTGTGCGATCGATTGCTACCCCGGCACGCTTCGAGACGGCCGCACGACCGACGCGCCGAGTCCGGTCTCCGGAACCGTCCTCGAGACCAGAGCCGTCCGCGCGCCGCCGAAGCCCTACGCGCCCGAGCACGACTATCTGATTCTGGTCGACTGCGACGGCCCCGGCGACCTCGCTGGACTGACGGCCCGTATCCTTCACGTCGAGCCGTCGGTCGAGGCCGGAGAACACGTCGAACGAGGGGAGTCGCTGGGAACGCTCGTCCGCGCGGGCTTTTTCGCCCCCTGGGTCGACAACCACCTCCACGTCGGCGTTCGGGGTCCCGACCAGAACCCACATCGGGCGTCGGGATCGCTCCCGCTCGAGGTGGGCGTCGAGATTCGGCCGCTCGAGTGGGACGGCACCGGAACGGTGGTTGCGACCGGCGAGACCTACGCCGTGCTCGATGCGCCGACGCATCCTAACCCGGGCGAGGAGTTCGCCGGGGTCCGTGTCGACGACGGTGGTGTGATCGACGGGGGGCTACCGCACTACGACGGCGGTGGCGTCCACGGCCGAGACGAGGCGCTCGAGCGCGAGGTGACTGCCGTCAGTCCGACGCCGATTACCCTGAACGGCGACCGAGTCGGCGTCGCTCGAGGTCACACGATCGACTGGGACGATGTCATCGTCACGGCGAACGGCGAGCCGATTACCGGGCTCTCGCTGTTCTGCGCTCAAGACGCCGACTTCGGGATGAAGCTGATCTGCCCGGATACGGAGCTCGAGGTCGGTGAGGCGGTTCGAGTGCGGGTTCGCTCGAGCGCCGATGTCTGATTCTCCGTTCGAGTTTGCGCGTCGGTCGCTGCAGTTCGTTCCCTCGATCACTTCGTGGGCATGCTTGCCGGTGACGTGTTCGTCGTGAATGCGATGAAAGTGAGCGTTCTGCGTCGCTGGCAGCAGTGATTTCCACGTCCTCCCCAGCCGATTCGCTCATTTCATTCGCTCATCCACAGGAAGACGCGAGCGTCTTCCCCGCTGTCACTCACTTCGTTCGCGACAACCTCGAACGACTACGAGCCGCGTCTCACTCTCTGTTCGCCGCGGCTCAGCGTGCGCCACCGCACGCGGGTCGTCAGTTCCAGCGGTATGTACGTAACCTATCTCGAGCGCTGCACGCCGTCCACTCCTACTTCGTTCGCGGTCGCTCTCGGTGGGCGTCTTTCGCCTCGAGATAGGCTTGATCCTCCCGAACGCGCTCCCAGTAGCGCTCGAAGACGAGCGCGGCGTCCCGTTTCTCCGGGTCGGCCCAGCGCTGGGGCTCGCGCTCCTCGCCACTCGCGGACGCTGTCCGCTCGTCATCCGAGGCGCTACGCGCCTCGCTCCCGTCCTCGTACTTCTTCCCGCCGGGATACTTCGCGTAGCGCATCGCCCGCGTGTACCCCATCTGGAGGTACTTTCGGGCCATGTCCATCCCGGGAAAGTCGTCGTCCTCGAGGTAACGTTCGTACCGCTCGTAGATCGCCTCGGCGGACTCGCGAGCCGCCGCCTCGTCTTTGTACGACCACAGTGGGAGGAGTTCGCTCTTGTACGGTTCGATCTTGAACACGCCCTGCTCGCCGCGGCCGATTTCGTACTGGTCGGGGTGTGCTCGAAAGTCGACGTCGTACTCGGGGTCGGTGTCGGACACTGAGATCACCACGAGACCTGCGAGGCAGGCTCGTTCTCGTCTACAGAGCGATAAACGGGTGAGGTCACTGCTTGCGACCGGCGGTATGAACAGTTGTCAACGGGCAAACCCTGAAACGCAGGCGTAAAGAGCGTCGGTCTGGGAGCAACGGACATGACCGAGGACATGCGGGCGATGATGGAGGAGTTCGACGACCTCGAGAGTCTGATTCAGTACTTTATCGACGAAAACCAGGAGTTCCTCTCGTGGATCGGGACGCGCGTGGACGACGTCGGCGACGGCACGATGACGCTCGCGCTTCCCTACGACGAGAAGCTGAGCAACACGCGCCCGAACGCGCCGTCGGACGAGCGCGCGGATCTCCACGGCGGCGTCGCCGCGACGCTGATCGACACCGTCGGCGGGCTCGCGCTCCGGACGGAGATGGACGAGCCGTTCGGCGCCCGGATCGCGACGATCAACCTGAACGTCAACTACCTTCGGCCCGCGGTCGGCGACCTCTCGGCGACGGCGAACGTCGTCCGTCTCGGCGGCAGCGTCGGCGTCAGCGAGATTACGGTCGAGAGCACGACGCCGGACGGCGAGACGAAGGAGGTCGCGACCGGTCAGGGCGCGTATCGGGTGTTTCGGCCCGAGTAGAGCCGTCCTCGATTTTCCTCGAGGCCGTGGTTCATCACCGATCAGCGGTTGCTGCCCTCCGGCTGTTGTAGCCGTCTGTCGACCGCGCGCGGTCGCCCTCGGACCGGGATCGACGCTCCAACCGGCCTAACCGGCGTTCGTATCGGAGAGAATGTTGATGAACTCAACTGTACTAGTAGCCCCATCTCTACTTTATCCCGAACCGGTTCGTGCCCTTTTCCACTTCTCAGGAATCGCTGCCCCAGCTATAACCCGCTGTTTCCGAGGGCCAACTGTGACGGGGAGTCGATCGACGCGTCGAACCGCGTTGGCGACTCCGACTGCCACGTCACGCCGGCACAGCGTGGTAACCAGCACGCGGCCTCGGGCCGCACCGCAGATCCAGACCGATGACACAAACACACGACTCCGACGACGGACCGACAGACACGACCCACTCGACCGACGTCGATCTCGAGATCGACGCCGCGTCGGAACGCGATCCGCTGTTCGCGCGGATCCCGCGGCGCGACTTCATGAAAGCGGGCATGGCCGCCGGCGCGGTCGGTGCGATGGGGTCGCTAGCCGGCTGTACGGGTATCCTCGACCGCGACGGCTCGGTTTCCATCGACGACGTCGACACCGACGTGGCGCCCGGCGACCTCGACGAGTACTACGCGTTCCTCTCCGGCGGCCACTCCGGCGAGGTCCGCGTCTACGGCGTGCCGTCGATGCGCCAGCTCATGCGCATTCCGGTGTTCTCGAAGGAGAGCGCACGCGGCTACGGCTACGACGACGAGACCAGGGAGTTGCTCGAGGAATCGGGCGGCTACACCTGGGGTGACGTCCACCACCCCCGCGTGAGCCAGACGGACAACGAGTACGACGGCCGGTGGCTGTTCGTCAACGACAAGGCCAACGGTCGGCTGGCGCGGATCGATCTGACGTACTTCGAGACCGACGCCATCGTCGACCTGCCGAACCAGCAGGGGACACACGGTGCCTGCGCGCTGATGCCCGACACGAAGTACATCTTCGGCGTCGGCGAGTTCCGGGTGCCGATGCCGAACGACGGCCGCGACCTCGACGACCCCGAAGAGTACACGTCCGTACTGTCGGCGGTCGACCCCGAGACGATGAACCCCGTCTTCGACGTGCTCGTCGACGGCAACATGGACAACGCCGACTCCGGAAAGGACGGCCGGTGGTTCTTCGGGACCTGTTACAACAGCGAGGAGGCGGTCACCGAGAGCGAGATGACGCGGTCGGACACCGACTACGTGCAGGCGTTCGACATCCCCGCAATCGAGGACGCCGTCGAGAACGGCGACTACGAAGAGATCGACGGCGTCCCGGTCGTCGACGGGACGAAAGACAGTTCGCTCAACGGCGGCGACAGCCCGATCGTCCACTACATCGACGTTCCCTCGAACCCCCACGGCGTGACTGTCACGCCCGACGGCAGCTACGCGATCGCGTCCGGGAAACTCGACAACACCTGCTCGGTGATCGATATCGCTCGACTCGACGAGGTGGACGATCTAACGGACGCGATCGTCGGCCAGCCCGAACTCGGGATGGGGCCGCTGCACACCCGCTACGACGACCGCGGCCACGCCTACACGTCGCTGTTCATCGACTCGCAGGTCGTCAAGTGGGACATCGAACGAGCGGTCGACTCCGAGCCGGGATCCGACGAGGCGGTCGTCGACCGGATCGACGTTCACTACAGCCCCGGCCACCTGAACACGTCTCAGTCGTACACCGCGGACCCGCGCGGGGATTGGCTGATCTCGCTGAACAAACACTCGATGGACCGGTTCCTCCCGGTCGGCCCAACGTTCCCCGTCAACGACCAGCTGATCTACATCGGCGACGACGAGGAGGGGATGCAGCTGGTCAAAGACACCCCCGGTCACCCCGAACCTCACGACGCAACGATCGTCCACCGGGACAATATCGAGCCCGCGTCGATCTACGACCCCGACGACCTCGAGCTGGACCCGATCGGACTCGACGAGACCGGCATCGAGCGCGAGGACGGTCGCGTCCACGTCAAGATGTACAACCAGCGAAACCACTTCGGCCACGATACGGTCACGGTCGAGGAGGGTGACGAGGTCACCATCACGACGACGAACATCGAGAGCGCCGAGAACATCGTCCACTCGCTGGCGATCCCGCAGTACGACATCAACGTCAAGACCGCCCCGCAGGAGACGCGCGAGGTGACGTTCACGGCCGACAAGCCCGGCGTCTACTGGATGTACTGTGCGTACTTCTGCAGCGCACTGCACCTTGAGATGCGCTCGCGGCTGCTCGTCGAACCGACGGAGGACTGAGTCGCGATGGCCCGGCTTCGACGAGCGGTCGAACTGCGGCGGCTCCTCCCCGTGGTAGCGGCCGGGCTGTTGCTGATCGCCATCGCGTTCCCGATGTGGCGAATCACGCTGTCCGCGCCGCAGTACGCCGGCCGAGTGCTCCCGGTCGAACTCTACGCCTACCCGCGGCTGGGCGGGGAGTACGCGGAGGTACAGCTACTCAACCACTACGTCGGGTTCTACTTCCCCGACCCGGTCTACGTCGAGCCGAACTACGAGGTTCACGAGAACGCGATCGCGGTTCCGGAGTGGTCGCTCGGCCCGCTCCCGTTCGTCCTCGCGGCCATCGGGAGCGTGTTCGTCGCGCTGGCCCCGACCGCGGAGGCGCTCGCCCGCCGGCTGCGTTACCACCTGATGGCGACGGTTGTTCTCTTCGCGGGGACGCTCGCCGTCGTCCAGTACCGACTGCACCAGGCCGGTCACGCGCTCGACCCGAACGCCCCGCTTCGGGGTGTCGAGGGCTTCACGCCGCCGGTAATCGGACCCTACGAGATCGCCAACATCAGCGGCTACGCGTGGCTCGGCTCCGGCGGCTACCTGACGCTGACGGCCGTCGCCCTGCTCGCCGTCGCCTACCTCCTGCGGGACACGGACGCGACCGTTCGTGACGTGCCCGCGCTGGTCCGCTCGAGCGGCGAGCGGGCTCGAGCGTACCTCCGCCGTCGACGCGGCGGGGACGACGGCGCACAGCGGGACAGCAGTGACGGCGAGAAACGGGAAATCGACCGTCCGACCGCGGCCGAGCCGACCCGAGCCGAGACGGCCGACGACGAGCAGGTCCGAGCCGAGACGGCCGACGACGAGCGGTTCCGAACCGAGACGACCGACCGACCGCCGATCTCGAGAACCGAAAACGATCGACTCGAAACCGAGGGGCACCGATCATGAGTCCACAGCTAACAGAGGGCTGGTTCGCCGCGCTCGCAGCGGCGATGTTGATCGCCTCGCTCGCCGGAGCGGGGTTCGCCGCGAGCGCCGACACCGGGTCGGCGTCGGACGCCGTCGCCGTCACGCCCGACGTGCCGGATCCCCACGGCGTCGAGGAACCCGACGAGCCGGGCGTCGCCACGGTCGACGGCGAGGCGTTCGATTCGCTCCAGAGCGCCGTCGACGCCGCCGACCCTGGTGAGACGATCGTTCTCGAGGGGCGGTTCGACGAGCACGTCGTCCTCGAGACCCCCGAGCTGACGCTCGAGGCGACCGATCCCGACGCCGCGGTACTCGACGGCGGCGGCGAGGGGACGGTCCTCGAGATCGGCGCGGAAAACGCGACCGTCGACGGGCTCTGGATTCGCGACTCCGGTCTGGACCGGAGCGGCGAGCACGCCGGCGTTCGCGTCGCCGAAACGGCGGCGGGAGCGACCGTTTCGGACGTCCGAATCACCGACGTCTCCCACGGCGTCTGGATCGACGGGGCTACCGGAGTCACCGTCGAAGACTCCGTGATCGCCGGCCACGCGGACGTCACCCCGCGCACCGATCGCGGAAACGGCATCCACCTCTGGGAGGCCGACGACGCCCTCCTGCGGAACAACGCGATCACGGAGACCCGCGACGGGATCTTCTACCAGTGGGCCGAGAACGTCGTCACCGAGGACAACGTCCTGTGGAACGTCCGCTACGGCGTCCACTACATGTACTCGGACGACAACCGGCTCGAGGGTAACGTCGCCTTCGACAACGACGTCGGCTTCGCCCTGATGGTCTCGGCGGGGCTCGAGATCGTCGACAACGCGGCGATAAACAACCGCGGCTCGAGCGCCCACGGGATCCTGGTCAAGGACATCGACAGGAGCGAGATCCGAGGGAACGACGTCGTCGGCAACGGCAACGGGTTCTACGTCTACAACGCCCAGAACAACGAACTCACGGACAACCTCGTGCTGGGGAACGACCTCGGCATCTCCGTCACGGCGGGGACGAGCGGGGAACTGGTCGCCGGAAACAGCTTCGTCGACAACGACCTGCAGGCGTACGCCTCCGAGAACGTGCAGGTCGCCTGGAACGAGTCCGAACGGGGCAACTACTGGTCGGACGCCAGCGTCGTCGATCTGGACGGCGACGGCTCCAGCGAGATCCGCCATCAGCCCGCCGGCGCGGTCGAGCGACTCGTCCACGAACAACCACAGGCGGCGGTCTTCGCCGACAGCCCGGCGTTCGACGCGGTTCGGCTCGCCGAGAGCTCGTTCCCGGTCCTCGAGACCGGCGGCGTCGTCGACCACCGACCGCTCGCGGAGCCGCCCCACGACGACTGGAGGGACTACTATGCAACTCACGATCACTGACGTACACAAGCGATACGGCGACGTCGTCGCCCTCGACGGCACCTCCTTCGAGGTTCCCTCGGGGTCGACGTTCGGCGTCCTCGGGACGAACGGCGCGGGAAAGACGACGCTGTTCGAACTGCTCGTCGGTCACGACCGACCCGACAGCGGCACGATCGAGGTCGGCGGACTCGACGTCGAGCGGGCGGGCCACCGCGTCCGCGAGCGCGTCGGGTTCCTGCCCGAACACACGGGATTTCCGGCGGCGCTGACGGGTCGGGAAGTCCTCTCGATCCACGCCCGCATCCGCGGACTCGAGGATCGACACGCGCGCACCGAGGACTGCCTCGAGATCGTCGGCCTGACGGACGCGGCCGACCGCGCCGTGGAGGGCTACTCGAACGGGATGGGGCGTCGACTCGGTCTCGCGGCCACGCTGCTCGCGGAGCCGCCGGTGCTCGTCCTCGACGAGCCGACGGCCGGTCTCGATCCTCGTGGCGTCGCCGCGTTCCACCGGATCATCGAACGAATCGACCGCGAAACCGACGCCACGGTCGTCCTCTCCTCGCACGTGCTGAGCGAGGTCGAACGCCTCTGTGACGAAGTCGTCGTCCTGCAGGACGGAACACTCCGCGCCGCGGGAGCCGTCGACGACCTGCGATCGAACGACGGTCGCGTGACCGTCGCCGTCCGCCCCGCGAGCGAGGGCGATCATCCCACGCTGCTGGCGGCCGTTCGACGCTACGGTGACGTTACCGACACCGATGGCGCACTCGAGGTCGCCTGCGACCGCGAGGCGGCGTTCGACCTCGTCGCCGCGCTTGGAGAATCCCATCGAGAGCTCGTCGATCGGTTCGAGGTTCGAGAGCCAGGACTCGAGGCCGCGTTCCACGAGGCGCTCGAAGACGAGGACGGTGACGTCCCTGCGGAGACCGCCACCACGGAGGAGATCCCATCATGACCCACGACCACCGACGAGACGATCGCCGATCCGCACCGCCCGACCGAGAGCTGGAACCCGACGGCGGTTACGAGACTGACCCCGTCTCGAGCGTGGATTACGCGCCAGAGTCCGGCACCTCGCTCCAGCAGGTGCTCGTCATCGCGACGACGGAGTACCGGTTGGCGCTGCGGAGCCGCTGGGCGATCGCGATCGCGGCAATCTTCGCGGCGTTCGCCCTCGGGCTGACGACGTTCAGCGGCTCGGCGGTCAGTCCCGCCGGCTTCGAACGCGTCGTGGCGAGCCTCGCGGTGCTCGCCGTCTATCTCGTCCCGCTGGTCGCGCTCGCGTTCAGCTACGACGCGATCGTCGGCCGCGAGGAGAGCGGCTGGCTCCACGCCCTGTTCGCTCTCCCCGTCTCGCGGTCGTGGATCGTCCTCGGGGCCGCCCTCGGTCGCGCGGCCGTTCTCGCGAGCGCGACGGTCGTCGGTTTCGGACTCGCGGGGGGAGCGCTCTTACTCGAGTACGGGTTCGACGGCTTCGAGGCCTACGTCGGCTTCCTGCTCGGCGCGGTCGGCCTCGGCCTCGTCTTCCTCGCGCTCGGCGTCCTGCTGTCGACGCTGGCGCGGGAGAAGACCCACGCGCTCGGCTTCGCGCTGCTCGCGTGGGCCTGGTTCGTGCTGGTTCACGACCTCCTCGCACTTGGCGTAGTCGCGGCGTTTCGGCTGCCCGACGCGGCCATCTCGGCGATGGTCCTCTCGAATCCGACGGGCGTCTTCCGGGCGCTCGTCCTCGGCGCGCTCGGCGCCGGCGGCGACGCCGGATTCGCCGCCGTGCTCGCCGAGGCGGGACTGTCGACGGGCGTGCTCGTCGCCGCGCTGGTCCTCTGGATCGCCGTACCGATCGCGCTCGCGGCCGTAGCCGTCAGGAGGCGACGGCTATGACCGCCGCGAACTCGATAGCGAGACCTCACCCTACTCGGCGACGGATCCTGCTCAGCACAGGCACCCTGGCGACCGCCGCGCTCGCGGGCTGTCTCGGGTCCGGCGGGCCGGACGACGAGGCCGCCGAGCCCGTCGACCTCACCGAGGGCCAGGAGTGCGACGTCTGCGGGATGACGATCGCCGACCACTTCGGCCCCGCCGGGCAGGTGTTCTACGCCGACGGCGAACCCGAGGATCGAGACGGCCCGGCCCGGTTCGACAGCGTCGCGGAACTCCTCGTCTTCCACGCGGAACGCGAGGCTCGAGGCTGGGAGAAACGAGCTACGTTCGTTACGGACTACTCGAGCGTCGAGTACGATCTTCTCGAGGGCGACGATCGACTGCACATCTCGACGCACGCGGCCGCCGAAGACTTCGCGGACGCGACGGAACTCCACTACGTCGCCGACAGCGAGGTCCACGGGGCGATGGGCGAGGATTTCCTGCCGTTTTCGGATCGAGAAGAGGCCGAGGCGTTCGCCGAGGAGTACGGCGGTGAGGTGCTCGGATGGGGTGAACTATCGTAGCCACTGCAAGTCGGTGCACACCTGGCCGTACAGCGGTCGTGCGGTCAGCGTGTAAATCGTTGCAGTTGTTCGTATAACGGGGCGGACCTAACTCTCGAGACCGGGCGTTTCATCGGCTAACTCGTCGCGATTCCGGCTCCGCGCACTGACCCAGAAGCGTCCGTAGAGGTAACAGCCGATCGCCGCGACGAGGAGGAAGTAGCCGTAGATCACCGTTTCGACGAGTGGAGGGACCGACTCGAGCATCGATTTTCCGTACAGTCTCGCCGTCGATACTGTTGTACCTGAACTGCGACACGCTTCTTAGGCGGTCGCGGTCAGTTACGTGTTCGAGACCATCCAATATCGCACGCCGAGGTAGATCATGACGATGCCGAACGTGACTGCGAACAGCGGCGAGCCGTCCATCGCCGCGTAGATCAGCGCGACCGCGTTCAGCGCGATCCCGACGACGTACATCGTCTGCATTCGTCGCTCGTTCATGCGGTCTCACCCGCGTCGTCAGCGAGGCGTTCGAGCACCCCGTCTCGAGGTCGCCGAGAGCGTCTCATACCACGCTCTTGGGACGGGGGGTAGAAAACGCTCTCACTTCGGGTCGATCGGTGACCGATAGCCAGATCGACCGTCGGTCGTGGCGTCAGTCGTCGTCGAATGCGAGGGCGTCGCTGTCGACGACCTCGCCGAACAGCCAGTCGGCGTGGTCGATGGCGTACGCCTTGTGGTCGTCCTCGATCGCACCGATGCAGTCTTCGACCATGAGCGGCCGAAAGTCCCGAAGCCCGGCGCTGCCGCCGGTGTGAAGCACGCAGACGTTCGCGAGGGTGCCACAGATGACGAGATCGTCGATACCGCGGGCGTTCAGCCAGCCCTCGAGTTCCGTGTTGTAGAATGCGTCGTAGGTGTGTTTCTCGACGACGTGGTCCGCCGCTTCGACGGGGAGTTCGTCGACGATCTCGGCCTCCCACGATCCCTCGAGGACGTGTTCGCCCCACTGCTCGAACTCGTCGTAGTAGTGGGCGTCGTCGAACTGTTCGGGCGGGTGGACGTCTCGCGTGTAGACCACCGCGGCGTCGGCCCCGGCGGCCCGCTCGACGAGGTCGGCGATGGGCTCGATGACGGTCTCGCTGCCCGGCGCGTACAGCGAGCCGTCGGGGTGACAGAAGCCGTTTTGCATGTCCACGACCACGACCGCGGTGTCGTTTGGCTCGAGGTGCATCACTACCGTTTCGTACGAACTCGCGACCAAAAACGTTCGTGACGGAACGTCGTCGGGGACGCTATCTCGCAGGGAGAGCCGACGAGTACGGCACCAACCAGCGGCCTTTTTACACTCCTCTCCCTACTGCCTGTCAACTTGTCCAAATGACGGCCACACTGACGCGAACGCGGTTCCTCGCTGCCCTGGTCGCGGTGTCGATGCTCGCACTGCTGTTCGTCGCGGCCAGCGGCGCGGTTCCGCTGTTGCCCGCGGGCGACTCCGCCGACCGGCCCGACGATCCCTCCACCGAAGACACCGTCGGCTACGTCGAGGGCTACTGGCACGACGACGAACTAGACGTCGACGACCGTGACGACGCCGCCATCGAAGACGAGGACGAACTCGAGTCGGTGATCTACCGATCGATGGCGCGCGTCGAGGAGATCCGCGGACTGACGTTCGAGGACGACGTTCCGGTCGACGTCATCTCCCGCGAGGAGTTCCAGGACGACCACGAGGAACTGTTCGTCGAACTCTCCGCGGACGAACGGGTCCAACAGAACGTCACCTACGAGGCGCTGTTCATGGTCGACAGCGAGACCGACGCGGAGGCGGCACTCGAGGCCATGTACGGCGATAGCGTCGGCGGCTACTACGACCCAGGTGCCAACGAAATCGTCCTCGTCTCGGACAGTCCGGAGTCGCCCGAGGTGGACGAGGTGATCCTCGGCCACGAACTGCTTCACGCCTTACAGGATCAGCACTTCGATCTCTCGGGGTACGACCGTGAGACCATCGATCAGGATAACGCGAAGAACGGCCTGATCGAGGGCGACGCCGTGACGGTGGAGATGGAGTACGACCGCAACTGCGGAGTCGAGTGGGACTGCCTCCCCGAGACTGAGGTCCAGCCGACTCAGCCGAGCGACGTCAACTGGGGACTCTACACATTGCTGTACCATCCCTACGACGAGGGGCCGACGTACGTCGACTTCCTGCTCGAGGCCGACGACGGCTGGTCGGCAGTCGATGCGGCCTACGACGACCCGCCACAGCATTCAGCCGAGGTAATTCACCCCGACGAAGACCGTGAACTGGCCGACGTCAGCGTCGCGGACGAGTCCGACGAGGCCTGGGAACCGTTCGAGGTCGACGGTGAGGTCGCGACCGAGACGGTGGGCGAAGCGGGAATGGTCGCGATGTTCGGCGGGAACGCGCTCGATCCGAACCAGCCGTCGGTGATCGAGAACGAGGACTTCCTCACCCCCGATCTCCGCATCGACTATGATCAGCCGTACACGGACGGCTGGGCGGGCGACCAACTCGTCACCTACGTCGATTCGGCCGCGGCGGCGAACGGAACGCCCGCGACCGAGGAGACCGGCTTCGTCTGGCAGACCGAGTGGACCTCGAGCGAGGACGCCGACCAGTTCGCCGACGGCTACGGCGAGTTGCTCGAGCTCAATGGTGCCGAATCTGTCGACGGCGAGGCTCTCTACGAGATCGATGACGCCTATCCCGGCGCGTACGCCGTTCAGACGGACGGCGAGACGGTGACGATCGTTCGCGCGCCGTCGGTCGACGACTTAGACGCCGTCGCGGCGGGCGTCACCGCGGACGCGGACGACGCGGAGGACGGGGACACGAATGACGCCGAATCCGGCGAACCGAGTGAACTGAACGAGACGGCGGACGAGGATGACGGGGCGGCGTCCGACGACTCCATTCCCGGATTCGCCGCCCCCGGTGCGGTGATCGCCATTACGGTCGCCGTGCTCGTGGCACGGCTCCGGAACTGAGCGCCACGGGTAGTCGACGGCTGCATTCGAGTCGCGACGAGCGATGAACCTATGACCTCGCCGTCGAAAGAGGGGATCGATGCAACGGGGCCACCTCGGACTCCTCGCGGTCGTCTCTCTTCTCGTGCTCTCGGGCTGTGCCCTCCCCGACTCACCGGATCGGTTCGATACCGACCGAGAGCTCGGCTACGTCGGCGGCTACGCGCACGACGACGCTTTCGAGTTCGACGACGCGGACGCGCTCACCGAGCGCCAGCTCGAGGCCGTCAAGTACCGCTCGATGGCCCGGATCGAGGTCGTTCGCGGGCTGCAGTTCGAACACGACGTCAGGCTCGAGGTGATCTCCAGAGACGAGTATCGCAGCCAGCGCGGCGCCCCCCGATCGGCGTCGCCGTTCGTCAACGAGGTCTGGCGCGGCGCGTTCATCGTCGACGGCGAGACGGACGTCAGTCGGGCGATGAACACCCTCTACGGCGGGGCCGTCCAGGGCTACTACACGAACGACCGGATCGTCATCATCACGGACGACACGAACGAGATTCGGATCAACCGTAACACGCTGGTCCACGAACTGGTCCACGCGCTCCAGGACCAGCAGTTCGGCCTCGACCGGAGCGGCCAGTCGATCGACGAACAGCGAGCCGAGATCGGGCTCACCGAGGGTGAGGCGAACTACATTCCGTACCTGTATGACCAGCGCTGCGGCGAGGAGTGGCAGTGTCTGGCCGAGTACGAGCGGCCCCCGGCCACGAACCTCGGCGAGACCCCGTTCAACGCCGGGCTCTTTCTCTCGATCTACGCGCCGTACTCGGAGGGCCCGCCGTTCGTCGACCACCTCCGAGATCGGGGGGGCTGGGCCGCCGTCGACGACGCCTACGACGACCGTCCGGCGAGTACGAGCCAGCTGATCCACCCCGAAAAATATCCGGACGATCGGCCGGTCGATGTCGAAGTGCCGGACCGCTCGAGCGACGACTGGGAGCCGTTCACCCGCGGGAGCGAGCCCCGCACGGAGACGGTCGGCGAGGCGACGCTGTTCGCCGCCCTCTGGACCAACGACGTCGTCGACCGGTGGCTCACCGACGGGGCGACGGAGCTCTCGCCGTACAACTACTCCTACCCGGCGACCGACGGCTGGACCGGCGACACCGTGCAGGTCTACCACGACGCGGACGACGAGGACCGCACCGGACACGTCTGGAAACTCGCCTGGGAGAGCGACGACGACGCCGCCGAGTTCGCCGACGCCTACCGAGCGCTCCTCGAGAACCGGGGGGCGACGGCGGTCGAAGGTACGGACGACGTCTACCGAATCGAAGACGGCGAGGCGTTCGCTGGCGCCTACCGCGTGACCGTCGACGGGGATCTCGTCGAACTCGTCGGCGCGCCGACGGTCGACGATCTCGAGGCGATTCACGGGTCGGGAACCGCCTCTGCGACGCTCGAGCGCCCGGTCACGGCGCCAGCGACGGCGACGAATGTCTCGGGGTCGATTGTCGCTGCGCGACCGTAACGCAACTGTGGGACCGATCGACGCGGAGCGGTGGGCTCTCGAGGAACGCGGAGTTCGGTGTATTCAAGCGGCGGTGCCGATAACATCCGGTTCGTGAACCGATATCGGAACGGCGGCCTGTTTCTCACCCTCTGTCTCATCTGGGGAACGACGTTCGTCGCGATCAGCGCCGGGCTGTTGCACTTTCCCCCGGTGCTCTTCGCCGCGTTTCGATACGATCTCGCCGCGGTACTCCTCCTCGCGTACGTCTATGTCACGGCGGACGTCTGGCGTCCGCGGGGGCGAACCGAGTGGACCGAGGTCGCCATCGGTGCGGTGTTTCTCATCGCCGCGTATCACGCCTTTCTCTTCGCCGGCCAACAGTACACGACGGCCGCGACGGCCGCGATCATCGTGAGTCTCACACCGATTCTCTCGGCCGGCTTCTCGCGGGTGTTCGTCCCGGAGTATTCGCTGACCCCGGTCGGCATCGTCGGCCTCCTCTGCGGTGTGGCCGGCGTGGTCGTCATCGCCCGTCCCGATCCGGGGAATTTGCTGTCGTCGGACGTGGTCGCGACGGCTCTCATCTTCTGTGCCGCGTCGGCGATGGCGCTCGGAAGCGTCCTTTCGCGCCGAATCGAGTCGTCGCTTCCCACGCTCACGATGCAGGCGTGGGCGATGCTCGGCGGGGCGATGCTCATGCACGCGGTGAGCGCGTCGATGGGCGAACCGATCAACGTCGGCGCGTGGACGAACCCGCAGGCGATCGGCTCGCTGGCGTTTCTGGTGATCGTCTCGAGCGTGCTCGGCTTCTTCCTGTACTTCACCCTGCTCGAAGCGCTCGGTCCGGTCGAACTCAACATGGTTTCGTACGTCGCACCGGCCATCGCTGCGGTCGTCGGCTGGCTCTACCTCGGCGAAACGATCTACCTTTCGACCGTCCTCGGATTCGCCCTCATCGCCGTCGGATTCGTCCTCACGAAGCGGCGGTTTATCGCACGGGAGCTTTCGGCGCTAAAAGCCGAATTGGCGGCCGAGTAACGTCCGCCGGAACCAGAACCGCACGTTTGAGGGAGCCGAAACGGACGCGCTCGCGGCTCCGGCCGCAGACGAATGACATCCTCCCCGGCGTAAACGCCGCGGTTTCCCGACCGCAGTTGGGATATTAGGGTTTGCAGTCCACGACCTGTTCTCGCGGGGCGAAACGGCCCTCGCTACGGTCGAACAGGCGGACTGCTGGCTGTGCCATCCAGCCGTTATCCCTATCTCCCCCATCACAGGCGAGACTCGGGAGTACCTTTTCGCGGATGTTCTCAGCGCCGTTGATGTCGGCGTTTGATACCGTGCCGCACGACTCGCAGATGTATAGGCCGCGCTCAACGCGCTGACTGTTGTCCTCGGTGCCACACGCCGAACACGTCTTCGACGTGTCGCGTTCGGAGACGCGCTCAACGTCGATTCCTTCGGCTTCGGCCTTGTATTCGAGCATCGACGTGAAGCGGTCGAACGCCCACCCGTGTAAGTCGAGATTGCCGTGGTCGCCCCAGTCTTTGCCGTCGCGGATACCGCCGAGGTCACCCACGACGATGGTTCCGACGCCTCGGTTGACACACTCGGTAACGATGTCTTTCGACAGCGCGTGCAAGAAGTGCATCCGGCGGTCGGTCCGCTTGCGGTTAAGGCGGTCTGCCTCGGTCGAGGACGAATCGTCGCACTCGGCGCACTTCTTGGCGAACCAGTATTCGTCCTCTTTGAGTGCCCCGCCGGGATAAAGAACACCTTCGCCACCGAACGACACGGCGGCGATATTCGAGATACCGAGGTCGATACCCGCCGTTCCATTGCCGGATGGGTCAGGGTCGATTTCGTGGCGACAGACGAAGTGAAGTCGCCACTCGCCACGGTCGTACACGGCCCGGACCTGTTGAACGTTCTCAATGGCCGCGTCGGGGTCGGCCTCGTACTCGCAAAGGATGAAGTCCGACCACGACTCTTTGAGGTTGCGGCCTTTCGAGAGACGGATGCGACCGTTCTCGGGGTCGTGTTTGAACCCGTCTTCTTTGAACGTGACCGTCGAACGTGGATGGGTGTCGTTGTGCTTGCGGTATGCTGGCGGGTTCGCGTTTTGGTTCCCGTTCTGCCGATGGCCATACCACGATTTGAACGCTTCAGCGAGTTCTTGGATAACTCGCTGACTGGACTGTGCGTTGAGGTCCGCGTAGCGTTCGTGTGTCTTGAGGTACGAGGAGAGTTCGGCGTGGCCGGGAATACGGCCCGTTTCGCTCCAGATGCGGTCGCACGTCCACCGTGCAACGCTCACAAGAGCGAAGCTCTTGTGCAGCCCATCAGAAATCTTCGATTTCTGAGGACGTTCCAGAGTTTCGAGGCAGCGAACCCGATCGAATCGAGGTCGTCTTGCACCTGTCGCTGGTTGCGGATAGACGCGATGTGGGTGCGGACGACCCGCTTCGCCATACGTAGCCTATGTCGGCGAACGTACGTATAGGCTGGCCGTCCGTAGTGAAAGTGAATATCCGGCCCAGTCATTGTCGCTGGTTGCGTCATCGAGTGACGCGATTCACGCCCGTTGAGCAAACCGAAGGTTTGCGAGGCCCATCAGAAATCTCTGATTTCTGAGGACGCCGTAAACGGCGGGACTCTTTCGCTGTTTCAGGTAGCTTTTTTGTCCGCCCCGGAAAGTCGTCGGTATGACAAACCCGTTCGGAACCGTCCCAGCGGAGGCGATTCTCGAGGGTCGCGCCACCGACGCCTACTTCGAGCGCACCCGGGACACCCTCGAGCACGCGGGGAAGAACCCCCACGTCGTCGCCGAGGTGACGGCCGATCAGTTCCCCACCGGCGCCTTCGAGGTGTTCACCGGCGTCGCCGACGTCGCGACGCTCTTCGAGGGCCGCGACGTGGATATCGACGCGCTGCCCGACGGCCAACTGTTCGACGGCGGCCCCGTAATGCGAATCGAAGGCTCCTACCTCGAGTTCGCCGAACTCGAGACCTCGCTGCTCGGCTTTCTGTCCCAGCCCAGCGGGTTCGCGACGGGCGCACTCGAGGTTCGGCGGGCGGCGCCCGACTCGCTCGTCCTCTCGTTCGGCGCGCGTCACGTCCACCCCTCGATCGCGGCGACGGTCGAGCGCGCCGCGTTGCTCGCCGGACTCGACGGCTTCTCGCACGTCGCCGCGGGCGATATTCTGGGTCGCGAAGCCGGCGGGACGATGCCCCACGCGCTCATGTTCTGTTTCGGCGAGGGCAACCAGGCCGAGGCGTGGACGGCGTTCGACGAGGCCGTCGGCGAGGACGTCCCGCGGATCGCGCTGACCGACACCTTCTGGGACGAAAAGAGCGAGAGCCTGCTGGCCGCCGAGACGCTCGGAGACGATCTCGAGGGCGTTCGACTCGATACCACGGGCTCGAGACGCGGCGACTTCCGACACATCGTCCGCGAGATCCGCTGGGAACTCGACGCGCGCGGCCACGAGGACGTCGATATCTTCTGTAGCGGCGGGCTCACCCCCGAGTCGATCCGCAATCTTCGGGATATTGCGGACGGCTTCGGCGTCGGCAGCCACATCACGGGCGCCGACTCGGTCGACTTCAGCCTCGATATCGTCTCCCTCGAGGGGGAGCCGGTCTCCAAGCGGGGCAAGCTCTCTGGCGTGAAGGAGGTGTACCGAACGTCGGCGGGGGGCCACCACGTCGCGCTCGCCGACCGCGAGGGACCCGAGGACGGAGAGCCCCTGCTCGAGCCGCTCGTTCGCGACGGCGAAGTGGTTCGGGAGTTCGACCTCGAGGCGGCGAGCGAACGGTGTCTGGCCGACGCGGAGCGAGTCGGCTTTGACGAATCAACGGATTGAACTCTCTGCCGTCGGCAGACGCGGTATGGAGTCTGCAGCGACGCGGCGCCGTCTCGCAACGCGATCGTGAACCTGTTGACGCTCAAATTGGTCGGAATTGGTCTCTTTGCAGCCGTCGTCAACTGGTCCGCCATGATGGTCTCGGGTCCGCTCGGCTCGGTCCGGATCGGTCTCTTCGCACTCGGCAACGTCGTCGTCTGTTGGCTCGTCGTCGACGCCGTCTTCGCCGCCCTCGACCAGTTGCTCGAGTCGAAACTCCACGAGCGGGAGTAACCCACTCCCGGTCACAGCGCCGCGGTGGGTGGGAGTCTCGTTCAGTTCAGATCCGCTCGCTCGAACCGCCAGTAGCCGATCGCGAGCGGGATCACGATCCAGCACAGCAGGACGACGGCGGCAAACCAGTCGCTGAGGTAGAACGGCAACTCGCCGCTCACGCGGTTCGAGACCAGGAGTGCGTTCGGGTTCTCCATCGTCTCCTCGGGAATGTCCTCGACCATGGTCTGCCAGCCGAGCATCGGCCAGATGAACTGGTCGGCCAGTTCGCTCGAGACCGCGCGGTAGGCCTCGAGCGGGTTCAGCTGCAGGAGGAAGAAGTACCACTCGGGGGCCTCGAGTCCCGGCAGTTCGCCCTCGAGGAGGTAGTGGACGGCCGTGACGGCCGGGTGCCAGACGAGCGTGAAGACGACGTAGCTCCCGATCGCGCCGCCCATCGCCTGCATCCTCGAGGACGCCATCGCCGAGACGCCGACCGCGATGGCGGTAAAGGCCATCCCGAGGAGGATCGTCAGCGCCGAGAACCAGAGGAAGGTCCCGATCGGCACGTCGTCGAACAGCGCGAGCGCGATCACGATGGCAACGAGACAAGCCACGATCGATGCGACGGCGATGACGGCCAGCCGGCTCAGGAATTTGCCGGCGAACACGTCCCAGCGGCTGTGGGAGAGGCCGAACAGCACCCGCAGGCTGCCCGACTGTCGCTCGCCGACGACGGCCATGTAGCCGACGAGCAGGGCCAGAATCGGGATGAGGAGGAGTCCGCCGATGTTGGCGACGACGCCGATGACCTCCGTTGGTTCGGTATCCGAGAGGTTGTCGGTCGCGGCGCCGACCGCGATGATTCCCATCAGGAAGACGAAGACGCCCATCACCGCCCAGATCATCCGCGAGCGAATCGCGTCCTCGAAGTCCTTTCGGGCCAACAGCGTGGTGCTCATCGACCCACCTCCTTCTCTGCCACACCACCGTCGGCCGCCGTTCGCTGCGCGACCGTCGAGTCGTCGGCCCCCGTCGCCCGCTCGTGGTCTGACGCCGCGTCGACGCCGGTGAACGCAGAAAAGAGGTCCTCGAGCGTCGCCTCTTCGATCTCGAAGTCGACGATCGGCGTTCCGGACTCGACGAGGCGGTGGATCGTGCGGGCCTTGGCGGCCGGGTCGGCGTACGTTATCCGGAGCCGACCGTTCTCTTCGGCCGTCACCTCGCTTACGCCGTCGATATCGACGAGTCCGGTGCGGTCAACTGCGGGCTCTCCTGCGACGTCGACGACGAGACTCGAGCCCACGCCCGAGCGCTCGCGCAGTCCGGCGATGGTGTCGACGGTGACCAGTTCGCCGCCGTCGAGGATGCCCACGCGGTCACAGACCGCCGACACCTGCCCGAGGATGTGACTCGAGAAGAAGACGGTCGTCCCGTCGGCGGCCTCCTCGCGGATGATCTCCTGAAAGATCCGGATTCCGTGGGGATCGAGGCCGCTCGAGGGCTCGTCCAGCACGAGGAGGTCGGGGTCGCCGACGAGCGCCATCGCCATCGCGAGTCGCTGTTTCATCCCCTTCGAGTAGTCGCCGACCGGCCGCTCGGCGTCGGCAAGGTCCAGCCCGACGCGTTCCAGCAGCGCCTCCGGTGACTCGGTTCCGCCCTTCGAGTCGAGGGCGAACTCGAGGTGTCGGGAGCCCGAGGAGCGCTCCCAGAGGTCGAAGCCGTCGGGGAGGATGCCGACGCGGTCGCGAACGGCGTCGGTCTCCTCGTGGGTGTCGTAGCCGAGCACCGTCGCCGACCCCTCGGTCGGCCGGATGAAGTCGAGCAGGAGGTCGATCGTCGTCGTCTTCCCCGCGCCGTTCGGCCCGAGAAAGCCGAAGACCTCGCCCGCCTCGACGGTCAACTCGAGGGCCTCGAGGGCCGTTTCCTCGCCGTAGCGTTTCGTCAGCCCGGTCGTTTTGATCGCGGCCATCGTCACACCACCCCCGTGGACCGTCGGCGGTCGTCGTTCCAGTCCGCTCGCTCGGTTCGATGGCTCTGGCCCGCTCGCTGCGGTGCCGTGCCGTCCGTCAGTCGGGTTTCGGAATCGGTGTCGGTCTGCGTGTCTCCCATCGCGTTTCGACCGTCGACCGGGAGCATCCTATAAGCAGATTCACAGTTGTCGGGCCGGCAGTCGTGGCGAACAGTTATATACTGGTTCCGCCGGGCGGGCGGTTAGCTGGCGGTGCGCTCGCGCATGTACTCGAGTGCGTCCCGTCCGGCCGTTCCCAGAAACAGTCTGCTGACCTGCCCGTTGAGCCACGCGAACGCGTTCAACAGCGCGAGCGAAGCCACCAGAACGACGACTCCGACGACCGAAACCGCCAGCGCCTCGGGGAGCGTCGTCGCCTCCCACTCGGCGATCGTGATGGCGAACTCGACCCCAACGAGCAGTTCGTTCCACGGGAGTTCCAGCGACGGCGTGAGATGGATCGGTTCGCCCCCATTGATCAGGCCCACCTGCACGTTCGGCTGGTCGTAGTACAGCGGCGTCAGGAGCAGGGCGATGGCAGTAGTGAGCAACGTCGTCAGCAGCACGAACGAGACGATGCCGACGACGAACTTGAGAAAGAGGTAACAGATCGCCGCGTACGTCTCGAGACCGAAGACGAGCAGTCGAGCGCCGTCGATCCCGTCCTCGCCGTCGAGAAACGGGTAGCCGGGCGAGTCGATCTCGATCGACAGTAGATGTCGGGTCGTCGCGCGCTCGAAGGCCGCGAAGACGTGGCTCGCGGCGAGCACGAGGAGCAAGATCGGTAGGCCGACCGCGATAATCAGCAGCCCGAACCCGAGCGAGAAGCCGGTCACCAGAAAGACGAAGTAGATGATGCCGAGCGGAAACGCGAGGAGCAGGTACAAGAGGTTCAGATAGGTCTGCGGACGAAACGGACTGAGTGCTGCGGTCCGCATCGTCCGCCCGACGCCGTCGATGCGGATGGATCCCGCTCGAAGACTCACAGCAAAACTCTCGTCGACCACCTAAGATAAATCTTGGTGGGGCCTCGAACCCGGGCGTGGCGTGCCGTGCCGTGACCGCCGTCTATGCGAACGCCGTCGCGAACGTCCCGTAGATCCGAACGATTATTGCCTTTCGAGCGGGAGTCCAGAGGGACGTGTCGGACCGGCAACTGGAACCCGTCGACGGCCTGCAGTCCGCTACCGGCAGGACTCGCGGCTCCGTCGCGACGAACGTGCGACTCGAGCGCCGTTCGGACTCGTCCGACGCCGTCGACACTCGAGGGAGGGACCAGCGATGACGACCGTCGTCGACGCCGACACCGAGGAGCTACTCGCCCTGCTCGAGGACGAGTACGCGCGGACGATCATCCTCGAGACCTACCGCGACGCACAGTCCGTCGAGGCGCTGAGCGACGCCTGCGACGCCGATCCCTCGACCGTCTACCGCCGTATCGATCGCCTCCAGGAGCGCGACCTCCTGGCGGACCAGCAACGACTCGACCCGAACGGCCACCACTACAAGGTCTACGTCGCCCGCCTCGAGCACGTCGCGATCGACGTGACCGACGACGGTTTCGACGTGACGGTCGACTATCGCGAGGAAGACGCCGCGGACACCTTCACGCGGCTCTACGAGGAGTTCTCCGGATGATCGGGCCGATCACCACACCGACGAGCGGGCTCGAGGCGGCGCGCCGAGTCGCGACGGTCGATGATTCGGTCGGGTCCGAGTTGGCGACGTGGATTGGGTCACTCGAGCCCTCGCTACTCGCCTCGCTGCCGCTGCAGGTGGACGTCGAGGGCGGCTCGATGCCCGTCGTGCTCGCCGCCGTCGTGACGTTTTTCGTGGCGACCGTCCTCGCCGTCCTCGTCACCTACCGGTTCGTCGAGGGCTACCGGCGGACGCGGGCGCGTCCGATCCTGCTGCTCGCCGTCGGGATGTTCCTGCTTGCGCCGGCTCCGATGTTCGTCCGACTGCTCGCGGGGAACCTCGAGGCCGTGCCGCTTGCGGCCCAGTTGCTGCTCACGACGCTCTCAGAGTTGTGTGGCCTGTTGGTCATCCTCTACGCCGTCTACACCACCTGACCATGCTCGAATCCATCACCGCAGTCGCGTCCGCCCTCACCGCAGTCGTGGGGCTGTTCGTCGCCCACCTCGCCTACCGGGGCTACCGGCGGAACGACAGCCCGACGATGCGCGCGCTCGCGATCGGGATCGTCTGTATCGCGGTGATTCCGTACCTGATCCTCTACCTCTTCGATCCCGTCCTCGGGCTCACCGACGCCCAGAGTCTCCTCGCGATCACGCTCTTTCACACCGCCGGACTGCTCGCCATTTACCGGACGTTCGATCGGTGACCGGAAGCGGTCGACGGTCGACGGTCGACAGCGGGAGGTGCGATTTACCCCAGTATATAATCGTTGTGCAGGGTTGGCGATCCGCCAACTCGCTCTCTCGTTATAGGGTTCGCCGGCCCGTCGTCTCGAGCGAGGCCAATGACCTACGCAACACTGACCGCTCGAGACAGCACTGACGGACCGGACGACCGACCGCTGCGCTGGTTCTTCGGGGTCCCGTTTCGCGCGCGGACCTACCTGAACCTCTGTTATCTGCTGCTCGCGTTCCCCCTCGGAATCGTCTATTTCACCGCCGTCACGATCGGGTTCTCGCTCGGGTTCGGATTACTCGTGACGCTCGTGGGGCTCCCGCTGCTCGTCCTGACGCTGATCGGCACGACGGTGCTCGCGGCGTTCGACGCGCGGCTGACGAGCCACCTCGTCGGCGTCAACGCGCCGCTGCCCGAATCGCTGCGCGCCGAGAATCCCCGCAGTCTCTCGCGAGCCGAGGACGGCGTCCTCGACGCCCTCGCGGCGCTGGTGACCGCGCCGACGACCTGGACCAGTCTGGTGCTAGTGGTCGCCAAATTCGTCTACGGTATCCTCGCGTTCACCGTGATCGTCACCGCGGGCTCTCTCGTGCTGGCCGCGCTCGCCGCACCGCTGGTGTACGCGGACCCGACGATTACCTACACCGTCGGCGCGTACGATGTCGAGACGCTGCCGGCGGCGCTCGTCGTCTCCGCGGCTGGCGTTCTCGGCGGCTTCCTCGCCATGCACCTCTGGAACGGATTGGCGATCGCCGGCGGTCGACTGTCAGCCGCGCTGCTCGAGGTCGGGCCGTCGAAACCAACGCGGTAGCAGGAGCAGTGTAGAACGGGACGGCACGCTGCAGCGGTCTTCGCCGGCGTCGGCGAGCCGAACAGTACGCTTCGTCGCGTCGTCGGTTAGAGTTCCTCGATGCTGCCGTCGGCGTCGCGCTCGCGGAACACCTGCCCTTCGAACAGCGTGACGATGACGTCGTCGTCCTGCCAGGCCTTCGGTGCCAGCCCCGCCTTTCGGCTGGTTCGATCGAGGTACTCCTCGGCGCTCCACCGGTTCTCGACGGGGACTGTCGGATAGAGCCAGCCGCTCTCGCCGCCGCCGTCGACGGCGACGCCGTGGGTTCCCAACTCGAGATCGGCCAGCGGATCGTCGGTCAGGACGACGTTCCGGACGGCACAGACCGAGACAGTGAGATTCGGAAGCTCTGAGGGGGTTACTTCGGAGCCACAGGAATCCTCGCTCGCGGCTTCGATCGCCGCGTCGACGATAACGTGGCCGAGTTGCTCGCCCGAGCGATAGCCACCGGCACAGCCGCGCAGGCTGCCCCGCCCGCGGGTGGACTCGAGGCGGACGAACGCGCCGGTTCGTTCGTAGAAGGCCTCGCGCATGCTACCCGGCTGTTCTCGTTGCCCGTGTTGTACGAAAGATTCGACGGACTCGCGCGCGAGTTCGACCGCGCGTGCACCGTCTTCGTAGGAGAGGTTGACGCCCTGTCGCTGGGACATACAGATATACATGGGAATTGTTCTCCTAAAACGCTTCCATTCGAATCGAACGGTGAGCCGTCGCGTCGACCGGGGGACTTATTCGGCCGCCGGTCGTACGATAACTGGGAGAGAGAGCCTGGCTGCCGCGATAGCTGTCCCGGAGACGGGGCAGCTATCTGACGTTGCCCGTCCCTCCGGGACGCGCAACGCTCTAACGTGATCCATCCCTTCGGGATGCATCACGCTCGCGAGGAAAGTCCCCCCACCTGTTCGGGCAGGTGACCGGGCGCAAGTCCGGAGCGGGAGACCGCTGGCTCTGGAACAGAAACGACACGTCTCGGCCCGACCGATGATGCGCGCGAACCCGACCGAGAGGAAGGGGAGCTAACCCGCAGAGGATTGCGGTTGATACCCCGTGGTTCAAATCCGCGGATCGTGTACGCGGTTCGGAGCGCCTCCGGCGCGAGACCCGCGATGTCACGATCGACCGCACCCAGACGGCCGAGGAGCGATGGAACGGCGAACCCTCACCGGTGCAAGTCCGTGCCGTGGTAGCCCGAACGCCCCGCGGCCTCGCCGCGGACGGCGCGGACGCTCAGCCGAATGCCGGGACGAACAGAAGGGGGCTTACTCCTCTCACCCAATTTCGAACCCGTGAGCGGCAGCGCC
Organism: Natronorubrum amylolyticum; assembly: GCF_052040145.1. Classification (NCBI taxonomy): domain Archaea; kingdom Methanobacteriati; phylum Methanobacteriota; class Halobacteria; order Halobacteriales; family Natrialbaceae; genus Natronorubrum; species Natronorubrum amylolyticum. The sequence goes on along the minus strand of NZ_JBPPFW010000004.1, from coordinate 116,474 downwards.
GGATCGCTCTCCAATCGCTCCGGCACGGACCCAGACGGACGTCGCCTGTCGCAGCGTCCCGTGACTCACCGCCACCCGATTCGACACGGTGCTCCGTCGCCGCCGTGAAAATGGTGGATTACAGCCTCGCTGTGGCCCTCAGAAGTCGTTTACGATCTGGGGAACGCAGCCGATATCGGGCCGCATGAACTCGCAGTGACCATCGACCTGTGCAGTCACGTCGCGGTCGTAGTAGCTGTCTGGCGTCGAACCGGAACTGAACCAGCCGCCGCAGTCGGCGCCTTCACAGCCGACGCCGCTGCCCCACGTCTGGAGGCCGTACAGCGTACAGACCGTGTCGTCGTCCTCGGAGTGGTAGTTGTAGACGACGTGAGCCGAGTGAGTGATGCCGTCGGCGTACTTGCCGTCGTCACAGACGGTGTCATCGTTGACGGCCGCTCCGAGCAACGCGACGGTGTCGATGACCTCGTCACCGCCGAGCGCGTTTAACGTCGCAAGGCTCACCCGTCCACCCAGCGAGTGCCCCGTCAGCCGGATCGTCGTCGACGGGTTCGCTGCGCGGTAGTCCCGGAGCCAGTCGGCCAGCCGCTGGCCCGCCGTGTCGGCGTTGCTCTCGGCGCCCCAGAAGTTGGCCGTATCGGCGTCCCACGTGGCCGCCACGACGGGTGCATCGTAGCCGTTCTGTCCCAACGCGGTCTCATAGGTGTAGGCCTGGTTCTCGCTGGACTTCATCCCGTTCCAGCCGTGAACGTAGATGCAGATCTCGTCGACGCCGTGCGGGATATTCGACTCCGATGGGGCACCCGTCAGGTCGACCTCCGGATAGTCGGCTGGCGCCTCGACCGGCCAGTCCGTGCAGTCCTTTACCTCGCCAGCGGATACCGACGTGCTCGCCGCCCCAACACCGACGGCCCCCACGGCCGCCGACGACGTCGCCCTGAGCAGGCACCGGCGATTGAGGTCACTTTTGTTCTCGGTCCATCTCTCTTGACCCATGTTACCGCCTCCCTTGTCATTTTCTGTCATGACGGGGCATACCAATTTCAACGTGTTATAAAAATCTGTTGGTGTGTACTTGGCAATACAAACTACTGTTCGGCAAAGATGGACGCTGTCGGTCGGATATGCGTGACCGCAACGTGAGGCAGTGGCGAGACGCACGTCCTGCCACGCGCCACCTAACAGTTCCAGAACTATATCGGCGACCGGCGTGACCTGTCGGTACCGATGCCAACGCGACACCCGCCGACTGGCCCCTTCACCCCCGTCGCCGGACCCGTAACCACGTGGCTGCCGTCTCGGTCGGTGGGTCTCTCGCGCTCCGTCAGTTGGAGTCCCAGCCCTCGACGATCCGTGGCACGCAGCCCACCTCGGGCTTCGTGTAATCGCAGTGGTCGTCGACCTCGTCGGTGACGTCCACGTCGGTGTAGTTATCCGGCACGGAGCCGCTGTCGTCGGTGATCCAGCCGCCGTCGCAGTCGGAACCGGCACAGCCGAGGCCGCTCGAGAACGACTGGAGATCGTAGCCGTAACAGACGCTGTCGTCGTTCTCCGAGTGGTAGTTGGAGACCGTCTCGGCGTTGGCGTCGATGCCGTAGGCGTACTCCCCGTCCGTACAGACCGAATCATCGTCCGCGGCGGCGCCGACCAGCGCGACGGTGTCGACCGTCGCGTCGCCGTCGAGGGCCGTGAGCGTCTCGAGGCAGAGCCGTCCGCCGAGCGAGTGGCCGACCAGCCTGACCGTCCGCTCCTCGAGATTGGCTCGCTCGGATGTGAGCCACGACGCGAGCCGCTGTCCCGCCGTCTCGGTCCTGCTCTCGGCGCGCCAGTAGTTTCGGGTGTCAGCCTCCCACGAGGCCGCGACGACCGGCGCGTCGTAGCCGGTTTCTTCGAGCGCCTGCTCGAGCGTGTAGGCCTGGTCGGTGCTGGTCTCGAGACCGAGCCAGCCGTGGACGGAGACGACGAGTTCGGACTCGTCCTCGAGGGACTCGAAGTTCGCCGCCGACGGATTGGAACTGGTGAGGTCGATCTCCGGGTACTCCGCCGGCGCGTCTAGCCACTCGTCGCAGCCCGAGAAGCCGCTCGCGGCGGCCGAGCCGGAGGCGCCGGCGAGACCGGCCCCACCGACTGCGGTGGCCGCCGTCGTCCGGAGGACTCGCCGTCGGCTGACGGTCGTCGATTCACCTTGTGTGTCGTTCGATTCGCCCGTCGTGTCCGCGTGATTGTCACTCATGTGTCCCACCGAGTACACCGCTTTCGGTGGTTCTCGGGGATGGAGACGGGTACCGCCCCGGCCGGCATGTTCCAGTCGGGCGCGGTCGTGGTAGACGTCCGTAACACGAAGTCAGTTCGCTGCTCTTGAGCGTTCAGTCCGGGATACAGGCCCCGAGGACCTCGATTCTTTAGTTGCGATCGGTTACGTCCACTCACCGGGGAGATTGTGGGGATTGGTGGTCAGCAGTCGGAGCAGCGGACGAATTTCGCCGAATTTCGCTCCGCGTTCGACTGTGTGCCTGTTCGAATTCCACTCGATGAATTGAGCTTCTTCCAGTAGTGGAAGGTGGCGATGTCGGAGTTCGAGTGTGGCATCCTCTAACTGCTGATCCTCATCGACGACCTCTTCGGGAACACAAACGCCAGTATCGTTGCGAGATTCCAATAATTTCGTGAGTAGCTGACGTCGTTGTTTGTTTGATAAGATCTGAAAGGCCAGATCAAGCATTATAGGCTTTTTCCTTCCGGAAGGGTATAACTGTGCTGTGAGGTGCGAGGCCGGCGGACACGAGATTCATTCCCTCACATATTCGGGAATTGTGATCTGTCTGCGATCCCCTCACTGCGCTCAGCGTTGTTGCGGCGGTGAAAACGTCCTGACGGAGTCTTACGCGAACGAAGTGAGCGTAAGGCACGTCAGGACCGAACACGGGAGCGGACGCTGAGCAATGCGAAGCGTCCGCGATAAGTGAGCGTCCTGACGGAGATTTGAACTCCGGTCCCTGGCTCCGCAAGCCAAGAGGATAGTCCACTACCCTACCAGGACTCATCTCTTCGTAACCCCGTGTACACTAAAGCCCTTTCGAAAGAGACCGGCAGACGGCCGCCGACTGGCGGATTCATGCGTGGCTGCGTCTCCCACGATCGGCCTCGGAGACGGTCCCTCGAGCCGCGATTTTATATACGAAGCCGGGACCAGCAGGGGTATGCGCTCGGACGCGAGGACAGGCCGGTTCGAGAGGAAGGATCGAACGCCACTGGATCGATCCGGACCCAGTCGAAACCCCGGTCGACGACGCCGAATGAACAACGCTTATGCGCGACCTACGCATGCACGAACCTAGAATGAGCGACATCGAGGGCGTGTACGAAGACCTCGAGGCCGACGTTTCTCTCGAGAAGTTTCGCGAGGCCGTCGAGGCGAAAGTCGAGCAGATGGGGGGTCTCGCGGACGAGGAGACGGCGGCGATGCTCGTCGCTCACGAGATCGGCGAGAGCGAGGTCGGCGGCATCGCCGACATCGAACCCGGTATGGAAGACGTGAAGTTCATCGCCAAGGTCACCAGCATCGGCGAGGTGCGAACCTTCGAACGCGACGGCGAGGACGAGGACGGCCGCGTCGTCAACGTCGAAGTCGCCGACGAGACCGGCTCCGTACGGGCCGCTTTCTGGGACCAGCACGCCGAAGCGGCGATCGAGGAACTCGAGGAGGGCCAGGTGCTGCGCGTCAAGGGCCGCCCGAAGGAGGGCTTCTCGGGTGTCGAAATTAGCGTCGACGACGTCCAGCCCGATCCGGACGCGGAGGTCGACGTGCAGGTCGCCGATACGCACACCGTCGAGGCGCTCTCGCTCGGGCTCTCGAACGTCAACCTCGTCGGACTCGTGTTGGACACCGACAGCGTTCGCACGTTCGACCGCGACGACGGCTCCGAGGGGAAGGTCTCGAACCTCGTTCTCGGCGACTCGACCGGTCGCGTGCGCGTGACGCTGTGGGACGAGCAGGCCGACACCGCGACGGCAATCGACCCCGGCACGACCGTCGAAGTGATCGACGGCTACGTCAAGGATCGCGACGGGACTCTCGAACTCCACGTCGGCAACCGCGGTGCCGTCGAGGAGGTCGACGAGGAAGTCGAGTACGTCCCCGAGAGCACGCCGATCGAGGAGCTCGAGATCGACCAAATGGTCGACATCGCGGGCGTCGTCCGCTCGGCTGATCCGAAACGCACCTTCGACCGCGACGACGGTTCCGAGGGGCAGGTTCGAAACATTCGCGTCCAGGACGCGACCGGCGACATCCGCGTGGCGATGTGGGGTGAGAAGGCCGATATCGACATCGGTCCGGGCGACGAGGTCGCCCTCGGCGACGTGGAGATCCAGGACGGGTGGCAGGACGATCTCGAGGCCTCCGCGGGCTGGCAGTCGACGATCACGGTGCTCGAGTCCGACTCCGCCGGTGCCGGCGACGCAGCCGACGAGTCGGACGGCTCGAGCGACGCGAACGCTGGACTGTCGGCGTTCGCCGGTGGCGACGATGAGGGTGACGATGCAGCCGATATAGAGGCGGACGACCCCGATGCAGACGACTCGAGCGACGCAGCTGCCGAGTCGGACGACCCGACCGACGGCGAGGAACTCGAGTTCACCGGGGTCGTCGTGCAGGCCGGCGATCCGGTCGTACTGGACGACGGCGAGTCGACGATGAGCGTCTCGACCGACGTCGACGTGGGTCTCGGCGAGGAGGTAACCGCCCGAGGGGTCGTCCGCGACGGGCGCCTCGAGGCAAACGACGTGTTCTGACGCCGCGAGCAACCTCATCGAGCGGCTAGGAAAAGCGTTAAGGGAGTTAGCTTCGCCTATCATGGTATGAACGTCGAACTCCCGTTCGCCCCGGTGGACACGATAATCCGGCGGAACGCGGGCGAACTTCGGGTGAGTGCCGACGCGTCGAAGGAACTCGCAACGCGGATCCAAGAACACGGGAGCGAGCTCGCGATCGACGCCGCCGAGCACGCGACCGAGGACGGGCGCAAGACGCTGATGGCCGAGGATTTCGGCGTCGAACGGGTCGTCGACAAGGACGATCTCGAGCTCCCCGTCGCCCCCGTCGACCGCATCGCCAGGCTGGATATCGACGATCGCTATCGCGTCTCGATGGACGCTCGCGTCGCCCTCGCCGATATTCTCGAGGACTACGCGGACAACGTCGCTCGGGCGTCCGCGACCCTCGCCCACCACGCCGACCGACGAACCATCACCGAGGACGACATCGAGACGTACTTCTCGCTGTTCGAGTGAGATGCAATTCGGCTACAGCGAGACCTGTCTCGCACACGATCCCGGTTCGCGCCACCCTGAGTCGCCGGACCGGCTACGAGCGATCCGAGAGCGACTGAAGAAGAAACACGGCGTCGAGTACGTCGAGGCCGAGCCCTGCGATATCGATCGGATGGCGGCCGTCCACGAACGGGAGTACATCGAGTCCGTCGAGGAGTTCTGTGCCGACGGCGGCGGTAACTGGGATCCCGACACGACGGCCGTCGAGGAGAGTTGGGACGCGGTCTGTCACAGCTCCGGACTCGCCTGCTGGGCCGCCGAGGCCGCACTCGAGGGGGCGACCGGGCGGAAGACGCCGTTTTCGATCGGCCGGCCGCCGGGCCACCACGCCGTCTACGACGACGCGATGGGGTTTTGCTTCGTCAACAACGCCGCGGTCGCGGCCCAGTACGCGCTGGATTCCGAGGAGTACGACGTCGAACGGGTCGCGATCGTCGACTGGGACGTCCACCACGGCAACGGCACGCAGGACATCTTCTACGACCGCGACGACGTTTTCTTCGTCTCGATTCACGAGAAGGGGCTGTATCCGGGAACCGGCGCGATCGACGAGACCGGCGAAGGCGACGGTGCCGGAACGACGATGAACATCCCGATGCCCGCCGGAACGGACGACGGCGAGTACCTCGCCGCGGTTGAGGGCCCAATTATGGCGGCGCTGACGGAGTACGACCCCGACCTGCTGTTGATCAGTGCGGGCTTTGACGCCCACCGACACGATCCGATCTCGCGGATTCGACTGTCGACGGAGGCCTACGCCCTGATGACCGATCGATTCCGAACGCTCGCCGACGAGACCGACGCCGCGCTCGCATTCATCCTCGAGGGGGGCTACGGACTCGACGTGCTCGCCGACAGCGTCGCCATCGTCCACGAGACGTTCGACGGACGCGAGCCGATCGAGCCCGACGCCGAGTGCGGCGAGAAAGCCGAATCGGCGCTCGAGGACGTCCTCGAGGCCCACGGGATGGATACCGATCTCGACGGCTGAGTGGTCTCGTCGCCGCTGTTCTCGTTGCTGCCGTTCCCGCCTCTTTTGGTCCCACCGATACTGCTCAGGGACGTGGCTCGAAGTATCGGCCGAGTTCGGGTCCGAACTCCTCGAGTAGTGCCGTGATCTCCTCGCCTACGAGGACCTCGTACTCGTCCGCGAGCGCCGTCTCAACGTGGGCACCGAGACCGACGTCGAAGAGGCGGTTGCTCTCGAGGAACTCGCGAGCAGTAGTGAACTCCCGCGGACGCTCGGTGACGTAGCGGTCGCCAGCGATGAACGGGCCGTACGCCTCGGGATCGTCCGCGTAGGCGTCGTAGAACCCCTCGGCGTGGCTGCGGACGTGGATCGGCGGTCCGCGGTGGGCTTCGACCGCGGGGCGTTCGCTGACGGCGAGTTCGACGAAAATCACCGCGGTGTCGTCGGCCATCGTCGTCGCGCGGAAGACGTCGAAGCCGCGGTCGTCGAGCCCGGTTGCGATCCCGTCGACGGACTTCTGTAGCTGGGGATAGAGCTGGTCCTCGACGAGATCCGGGGCCTCGAACCGGACGGCGACGGGGGTCGTCCCCCGGCGCTCGAGGTGCTCGTGAAGCTCGGACTCGGTGAGCGGCTCTGGCGCTGTGGGTTCGAAGACCTCGGCTCGAGGAGTCTCGAGGAACGAGCGGGCGTAGTGCTGGAGGCGCGCGACGTTCTCGGGCGAACAGACGGCGGCGACGTTGCGCTCCGGGTCGGTCGGATCGATGACGACGAGCGGATCGTGGAACGTTTCTTGGCCGTGGTCTTCGGGATCGAGTTCGACCTGCGGGTGCCAGTTCGCCGCGGCCTCGAGCAGATTGCGAAAGCCGCCGTACTCGACGACGAGCAGTTCGGTCAGGTAGCCGCTGAAGCCCCGGGTCCGGAGGTCGCTGCCGTAGGCGCCGATCCCCTTCAGGAACTGCTTGGTGAGGCGAACGTCGGCGGCGAGATCGTCGTCGAGGCGGGCCTCGAGGTACTGCGTGTGAAACGGCGTGCGGTCGACGGCCGAGCGGATCTCGGTGGCCGACTCGAGGCGAAAGCAGGGGACGACGTCGATATCGAACCCCTCGACCGTGCCCTTGACGTAGGGGTGTTCGGCGTACTCCTCGTGGCCGTCGGGGAGGGTCGCGTGGCCGACCTCGAGGCCGTATCGCTCGAGCCGTTCGCGCTCGAGATCCGGCGGGAAGCGCACGAAGATGTCGATGTCGCGGTCGCCGCTAATCCAGGTGTTTCTGGCGGTCGAGCCGACCTGGATGACGTCGGCGTCGGGACAGCGGTCGGTCGCGGCGGCTTCGGCGCGGGCGACGAGTCGGTCGGCGACCGCACGGAGACGTTCTCGTTCGTCCGCGTCGGGTTCGATTCGCTCGTGGATGGTGGCGACGACCGACTCGAAGCCGTCGTCGCTGGTCGGGTCGGGGTCGTCGCTCTCGGCGTCCTCCTCGCTCATTGGGAGATAGTACTCGAGGGGTGCGTGAAAGGGTGTCGAACACGGAGCAAGCAAAACGAAAGCCCTATCAAACACACCCGACTATTTGGAAATGAGCCGAAGTAGCTCAGTTGGTAGAGCACCTCGCTGTTAACGAGGTTGTCCCAGGTTCGAGTCCTGGCTTTGGCGCTTCTTCATACGTCTTTTCGCCGATAGAGCGAACAGTAGTCGACTCGAATCGCGTTCTACTCGTCGTTTCGTCTCCGTCACGGTCGAACGTGGTCGTGAACGCTCTGCTGTCTGTAACGAGCAGTCCGGTAGTTTATATGGAATAGCGCGGCGAAACCGTGCATGCTCGACCGAAGCACGCGATACGAACACCTCGAGGAGCCACAAAAGCGCGGCCGGGCCACCGAAGCGATCGTTCAGGCGGCGTTCGCCGTGTGCGACGTTCCGGTGCTCGTGCCGACCGCCGACGACGAGCCCTACGATTTAGTCGTCGAAGTCGGTGGACGATTTCACCGAATCCAGTGCAAGACGGCGTACCGAAAGAGCGAGGGGACGGTTGCCTTCGAAACTGTCAGCCGTATCCGGCGGCGTCGTGACGGCTACGATCGTCGCGGAGACGACGGTCGAGCGGAGTACTTCGCCGTCTACGATCCGGTCAACGACAACCGGTATCTGATTCCCGTTACGGAGGCCACGAGCGGGACGATGGAGATCCGATTTCGGGCGCCGAAAAACGGCCAGCGAGACGGAATCAACTGGGCCGAGGAGTACCTGTTCGACGAGCGACTCGAGGACCTGCGTCGACCCTGATACTGCCGGACAGAAGTCAATACGAAGTCGGTCGCTATGCTGCGGCCGTCGCCGTCGGAGACGGCCGCGAATTTGCGACCGGTCTTCACATAGTTCTGTCCGGCAGTATGACACGCCGTCTCGAATCAGGCGTCCTGCAACTGCCCGATGGACTCGAGCGGAACCAGCGAGTAGTCGACGGTCTCGACGCCTTCGATCGCTCGCAGTTTGCCCACGAACGTTGAAATCGCCTCGAGATCGCTCTCGAGGACGAAGCAATCGACGCAGTAGTCCGCGACGTGGCTATGGTCGTTGGAGGCGATGTTAGCGTCGTGTTCGTGGCGCAGTTCCGTCACGCGGCGCTCGACGCGCTGGGTGCCGAAATCGTAGAACACGGTGACGACGCCGGCGAGGGACTCCTCTGCGAGCCGCTCATCGTCGAACTCGGTGAGTAACGACCGTGCACTCTCGCGGACGACCTCGCTGCGGCCGGTGTAGTCGTGTTCCGTAACGTGTGCATCGAGTCGGTCGATCAGTTCGGCGGGCATCGAGACGCTGACGACGGGCATTGATGGTATGAACATAGTGGACTTAGATAATAGAATTTGTTATGAGATGCAGGTCGCTTACGTAATAACTAACATTAACAAGGATCGGGTGCACATTCACAATTGATCTATGAGTAGCAATCGTATTCCCGTCACCGTTCTCAGCGGCCCGCTCGGTGCGGGCAAGACGACCGTCCTCAACCACGTGCTGACTGCAGACCACGGTCTCGATGTAGCTGTCGTCGTCAACGACATGGGCGACGTGAACGTCGACGCCGAGCACGTCACCCAGCAGACCGACCTGGGCGGCGACGAGGAGATCATCGAACTCTCGAACGGCTGTATCTGCTGTCGTCTGCGTGGCGACATGCTGGACGAAGTCGGTCGACTGGCCGATCGTCGCGACTTCGACTACCTGCTGGTCGAATCCTCGGGCATCTCGGAGCCGATTCCGGTCGCCCAGACGTTCGCGATGGGGTTCGAGGACGCCGACTTCGATCCGACGGACACCTACGAACTGGACACGATGGTCACCGTCGTCAACGCCCACAGCATCTGGGAGTCGTTCGACACCGGAACCGCGCTGACGGACCAGCAACTCGAGGGCGACTCCGGCCGCGTACCGGAGGAGGTCCTGCTGGACCAGATCGAGTTCTGTGACGTCCTCCTTCTCAACAAGTGCGATCTCGCCCCCGACGACTCGCTAGACGAGATCGAGGCCGTCTTAGAGCGGCTTCAGCCACGGGCGGACATCGTTCGAACGGAGTTCGGGAACGTCGACCCCGACGTAATTCTCGGTACCGGACAGTTCGACTTCGAGCGCGCACAGGCGTCTGCGGGCTGGAAACACGAACTCGAACACGACCACCACCACGATCCACAGGAGGAACACGGCGTTACCTCCTTCGTCTACCAGCGCGACCGACCGTTCCACCCCGAGCGGATCGCGAGCCTGCTCGCGGAACTGCCGGACGAACTCGTCCGCGCGAAGGGCTTTTTCTGGAGCGCGGGCCGCGAGGACGTCGCGATGGGCATCGACAAGGCCGGCACGTCAGTCCGGGCCGGCCCGTCGGGTCAGTGGCTCGCGACCTTGCCCGAAGCCCAGCGCGAGCAGTACTTCGCCGCTCGTCCCGGCTTGAAAGACGACTGGGACGATCAGTGGGGCGACCGCATGACGCGGCTCGTCTTCATCGGCCGCGATTTCGAAGACGAGGACCTGATCGACCGTCTCGACGACTGCGTGCTGACCGATGCGGAGATGGACGACGACTGGGACGCGTACGCCGATCCGTTCGAACCGGAAGAGCAACGTGAACTCGCGCTCGCGAACGAGTAAATGAGCGTTCCCGTCACCGTACTCTGTGGCGAACTCGGCGCGGGCAAGACGACGCTGTTGTCCGGGCTGCTCGAGTCGACCGACCGAGAGATCGCCGTGTTAGTTAACGACGTCGGCGCGGTCAACGTCGACGCCGACCTCGTGGAGGCTCGAACCGATCTGACGACCGGCGAGGAGGTGCTGGCCCTCGAGAACGGCTGTATCTGCTGTAGCCTCGGCCGCGAACTCTCCCGGTCGGTCATTCAGCTCTGGAAAGAACACGACTTTGACTATCTCGTCGTCGAGGCCTCGGGCGTCGGCGAGCCCGAACCGATTGCGCGGCAGTTCGTCCGCGGCCCGGCCGGCGGTCCGTACGATCTGGACGCTGTCGTCACCGTCGTCGACGCGCGGCGGTTCTACGATCGGTTCGCGGCGGGCAGTTCGGACGAGCGAGACGACCCACCGATTCCGGAGCCACAGGGTCCGGACGAGACGGGGAGTCGTCCCCTGGGGGACCTGCTGCTCGAGCAAGTCGAGTTCTGCGACCTGCTCGTCGTGAACAAGTGCGACCTCGTGAGCGACGACGAACGCGAGCGGGTCGTCGCGCTGCTCGAGACGCTCCAGCCCCGCGCCGACGTCGTCACGACCGAGTACGGCGCACTCGAGCCCGAGGCGTTGCTCGGCAGCGAGCGATTCGATCTCGAGGCGGCGGCCGAGTCGGCGGGCTGGAAGCGGGCGATCGAGACCGCCGCTGCCGATCTCGACGAGGACGATGCGCACGAACACGATGCGGACGACTCGGCTCACGGCCACGGTGGGGGCGGGCACGGTCACAATCACGACGATCACGACCCGGGCCACGACGAGCACGATCACAGTCACGGCGACGAGCACGACCATGGCGAGCCACACGGGCATAGCGATGGGGATCACGATCACGTCCATCCCCCCGAGCGGTACGGCATCGAGGTCGACACCTACCATCGACGACGGCCGTTCCACCCACAGCGCCTCGCGGCCTTCCTCGCCGACCTGCCCGACGCCCTCGTGCGCGCCAAGGGATTGTGCTGGATCGCCGGCCGCGAGACACAGGCGATCACGGCGAGCTACGCCGGGTCGGAGACCAGTCTCGAGGTCACCGGCCGCTGGATCGCCAGCTTTTCCGAGGAGCGACAGGCGCAGTACCGACGCGGCCAGCCCGACCTCGCGTGGGACGAGGAGTGGGGCGACCGCGAGACGCGACTCGCCCTCATCGGCCGAAATATCTCGATGGAGGACCTGCAATCCAGACTCGACGACTGTTTGTTGACCGACGAGGAGATGGAGGCGGACTGGACCGCCTTCGAGAACCCTGCACCGACGGGGATGAGCGAGACGGTGACGGTCTCGCACGGAGGGACTGACTCGTGAGCCGAGTGTCGGGACCCGGTCGCTCGAGTCGGCGGCTCCCGGGAGGGGAGCTATTATCGCCCTTCGGCGAGGATATCGTCCTATGACGACCGACACCAACGACCGCCGGAGCACCGACGATCACGGCCACGATATCATCGATCCGCTCTACGTGGGGATCGTGACGGTCTCGAGTTCGCGCGCGCAAGCCGACGAGCCGAATCCCGACGATCCGGGCGGGGACACCATTCAGGAGTGTTTCGAGACCGAGGGTCACGAGGTGCGGGAACGGCTGTTGGTCCGGGACGACTACTCGTCGATCCGAACGGCGGTGCGCGGACTGGTCGCCCGTCGGGATATCGACATCGTGCTCACGACCGGCGGCACGGGGGTCACCGCAGACGACGTTTCACCCGAGGCGACGGCCTCGCTGTTCGAGCGCGAACTCCCCGGCTTCGGCGAACTCTTTCGGTCGCTCTCGTGGGACGAAGTCGGCACTCGCGCGATGGCCTCGCGCGCGACGGCCGGAATCGCGGTCGACACGCCGGTGTTTTGTCTCCCCGGGAGCACGAACGCCTGCCGAACCGCGTGTGAGCAACTGATCGTCCCCGAAGCGCCGCATCTCGCGGGCCTCGCGACGCGCCACCGACAGGGGGGAACCGATCAATCGCTGTCGGCCTACCAGGACGAGGCGTAAGCGAACTCCCCGTCCGCGACGGCTCGACTAATTTCGTTTTCGGCACCGTGCGCTGCTCGAGTAGCCAGCGCCGTCTCTGGCCGTCCGCACAGCGGTCATTTCTGCAGCCGTTGGAAATAAAGTTCAGTTTCATTTAGACAACTATATTTGCCTTCAGGCGAGAGACACGACGTGATGGCTGCGTTAGCACCCCCTCCATCCGATACTGCCTCCGGTGTATGGCCCCAGTCTATGCAGCGGTCCCGTTCGGCCGGGCCAGACTATTTATTAGAAGACGATACTGGATTAGCAAGATATATTAAAATAGGGTTGGGATTTAGCAATACATGACTGGACACCACACGCGACGGGCCGTTCTCGGCGGTATCGGAGTCGGTGTCACGACGCTCGCAGGCTGTCTCGGTGACTCCGACCCATCGGGCGACGGCGAGTCGGTAACAGTTGCTCGCCCCCAATCCTCCCAGGACGGCGAGTGGGACGTCTACGGTGGCGTTATCCCCTACTTTACCGGCGTGTTCGAACCGCTCGTCGGGACGAACCACGAGATGGAACCGGAGCCGTTGCTCGCGACCGACTGGGTGCGCGAGGACGAGTACACCTGGCGATTCGACCTTCGCGAGGACGTCACCTTCCACAACGGGGCGGCGCTTACCGCCGACACCGTCGTCGACTCCTTCCGGGCGATTATCGAGGACCGCAGCGCCACCGGCTGGATCAACGTCGAACCCGACGGCGTCTCCACGATCGACGACACCACCGTCGAGTTCGAGACGATCGAACCGTTTCCGTCGCTGCCGGGAACGATCTCGCACAACTACTTCGGCGTCGTCCATCCCGATACCGAGGCGGACGACGACGTCGCGATCGGTACGGGGCCGTTTCAACTCGAGGAGCGAAACGGGGACGACGTAACGCTCGCTCCCTACGACGACCACTGGGATGCCGTGCCGTCCGTCGAACGACTTTCGTTTGAGGTCGTCTCCGACGCGACGACGCGCGTGACCGCCCTCGAGGGCGACGACGTACAGGTCGCGATCGACCCGCCGCGAAACACCGTTTCCGGACTCGATTCGAGTGCGGACACGGGAACTGCGAGCCAGCGGACGCCCCGAACCTGTTTCGGCGGGGTCAACATCTACAAGCAGCCGACAGACGACGCGGACCTCCGGCGGGCGCTCGCCTACGCGATCGATCAGGACCAGCTCGTCGAAACCATCCTCGAGGGCGTCGGCGATCCGGCCCGCGGACCGATCTCACCCGAAATTCCGTGGTCGAGCCACGACGACCTGCCCGCGTTCGGGCCGGACCACGATCGAGCGCGGGAACTCGTCGCCGACTCGAGGTACGACGGCGAGACGCTAACGATCCTGATCGACGGCAGCGAGCCGGACGATCGAAACGTCGCCGAGCGACTCCAGTACCAGTTCGAGGAGATCGGCGTCGACAGCGAGATCCGCAGCGTCGAATCGGCCGCGTTCTACGAGACGTTCACCGACGGCGACGCCCACGTCTCGATCGTCACGCTCGGCTCGAACAGCGCCGCGGCCGATTACCTCATCCGCGCGATGTTCCATTCAGAGGGCAGCGACAACGAGCAGCGCTACGAGTCGGAGGGAACCGGCGTGATGAATCTCGGCGCCGAGGTCGACGCGCTCATCGAGGAGGGGTACTTCGCCGAATCCCTCGAGGACAAACGCGAAGTCTACGGCGAGGTCCAGCAGCGAGTCGTCGAGGAGGCCGTTGCCCTGCCGCTGTACTACGTCGAGTACGTGCTCGCCCACCGGGAGTCGGTTTCGCTCCCGGATCTCCATCCGATCAATCCGATGACCGACTATGCCCACCTCGAGTACGAGGACTGACCGTGGTTCGGTTCGGGCCGGAACCGGCGATAGGGACGACTCGGCCGACGGAAACCGACGACTGATACCCCTCCCATGAGCTATCTGTTCCGTCGCCTCGCGAGTTCGACCGTCGTCCTGTTCGGCGTCACCGTCCTCACCTTCGGGCTGGTTCATCTGACGCCCGGCGATCCCGCGCGGACGGTCCTCGCCGAGCGACAGGGGCGCCAGCCCTCCGAAGCGGACGTTCGGGAGTTCCGGGCCGAACAGGGGCTGAACGACCCGGTTCCGATACAGTACGGCAACTGGCTCGGCGATGTCCTGCGGGGGGATCTGGGCCGATCGTACTACGGCGACGGCGACGTTCTCGAGTTGCTGGTCGCCCATCTCCCGAACACGGTCGAACTCGCCGGCGCATCGATTCTGGTCGCGGTCGCCATCGCGATTCCGGCCGGCGTCATCAGCGCCGTCTATCGCGGGACCTGGATCGACTACGTCAGTCAGGTCAGCTCCCTGATCGGTGTCTCGATGCCCAACTTCTGGCTCGGCTACCTGCTCATCATCGGCGGCGCACTTCGACTCGGACTGTTTCCGGTCTACGGGGCCGGGACGCTCGCCCACCTCGTACTCCCCGCGATCACGCTCGGGACCGGAATGGCCGCCGTCCTCACCCGGCTCGTGCGCTCGTCGCTGCTCGAGACGCTCGAGGAGCCGTACGTCGACGCGGCCCGCGCTCGCGGGCTCGCCGAACGCGGCGTCGTGACCGCTCACGCGTTGCGGACCGCGCTGTTGCCGGTCGTGACGATGATCGGGCTGCAGTTGGGGTACGTCCTCGGCGGCGCGGTCGTCGTCGAGGTCGTCTTCCAGCGGCCCGGGCTCGGCACGCTGCTCGTCGACGCCGTCTTCGCGCGGGACTTCCCCGTGATTCAGGGCGTCACGCTCCTGGTCGGCGCGACGTTCGTCCTCGTCAACCTGCTGACCGACCTCGCCTATCACCGACTCGATCCCCGCGTCTCGCTCCGTGGTGGTGGCGCATGAGCGTCCTCGAGGGTCACGTCCGCGGCGGTCGAATTTCAGCGTTCCTCGACCACCCGACCGTCCGCGCCCTCCGTCGCAATCCGTCGGCGGTCGCCGGCGGCCTCGTCGTCGCGGCCATCGCCGTCCTCGCGATCGTCGGCCCCGTTCTCACGCCGTACGATCCGAACGCACAGCACCTCGGCAATCGGCTGCAGGGACCGTCGCTCGCCCATCCGTTCGGGACCGACCAACTCGGGCGCGACGTCGCGACCAGACTGCTCTACGGCGCCCGCATCACGCTGGGACTGGCCGTCCTCGTCACCGCCGTTCGACTGACGATCGGCGTCGTCGTCGGTCTCATCGCGGGCTACTGCGGCGGCTGGGTCGATGAGGCGCTGATGCGACTGGTCGACGTGCTGCTCGCCTTTCCCGGGATCGTCCTCGCGCTCGTCGTCGCCGGTATCCTGGGCCCGAGCCTGACCAACCTCGCGCTCGCACTCGCCGTCGTCGGCTGGACGCGCTACGCCAGAGTCGTTCGCTCGAGCGTCCTCGAGATGCGCGAGCGACCGTTCGTCCGGGCGTCGCGGCTGACCGGGGCGCCGCGTCGCCGCGTGCTTCGACGCCACGTCCTGCCGAACGTCGCGGGGCCGGTCGTCGTGTTGGCGACGCTCGACCTCGGCGGCGTGATCCTCGCGGCGGCCGGCCTCTCCTTTCTCGGCCTCGGCGCACAGCCGCCCGCGCCAGAGTGGGGAACGATGCTTTCGACGGGCCGTCACCACCTGCAGGAGGCGTCGTGGCTGGTCAACGCGCCCGGTCTAGCCATCGTCCTCGCGGTACTCGGCTCGAACCTGCTGGGTGACGGCCTTCGGGACGCGCTCGATCCGAACGATCGGACCGACCGCGGCGGCCGGGAGGTGAATCGCCGTGACTGACCCGCTGTTGTCCGTCGACGAGCTGGCGGTTCGGTTCGAAACCGGCACGGAACCCGTTCGTGCGGTCGACGGCCTCTCGCTGTCGGTCGAGGCGGGTGAGACCGTCGGTCTCATCGGCGAGAGCGGGTGTGGCAAATCGGCTGCGGTCCGTGCGATCGCGGGATTGCACGACGACAACGCACACGTCGACGGAACCGTCACCTTCGACGGCATCGATCTCCGTTCGCTTCCCGACGAACGACTTCGGCGGATTCGCGCGACCCGTCTCTCGACGGTCTTTCAAGATCCCGCCGCGACGCTGACGCCGACGCGTTCCGTTCGTTTTCATCTCGAGGAAGCGCTTCGACTCGCCGACCGTCCCGACGACCGCTCGCTTCGGTCGGCGCTCGGTCTCTCCCGGCGTGACTGGGGCGACCCAAGCGGAACGCGCCGGGAGCGAGCGCTCGCTCTCCTCGAGCAGGTGGGCCTCGACGATCCCGACTACCTCGAGCGTTATCCGCACGAACTAAGCGGCGGTGAGGCCCAGCGGGTCTCGATCGCGACCGCACTGGCGTCGGACCCCGACCTGTTGCTGGCCGACGAACCGACGACGGCCCTCGATGCGACGACGCGCGAGGCGATCCTCGATCTGCTCGACGACCTCGTCGCCGACCGCGACCTGGCGACGGTGCTCGTCAGCCACGATCTGGGGCTCGTCGGCGAGCGCTGCGATCGCGTCGTGGTCGCCTACGCCGGCGAGGTGATGGAAGCCGGTCCGGCCGATCGGGTGCTGGAATCGCCTCGTCACCCCTACACTCGGGCGTTGCTCGCCTGTCGACTCGAGGGCGCGACGCCCGGCGACCGGCTCCCCACCGTCGACGGAACGCTCCCGGATCCGGCCGCCGAGACGACGGGCTGTCCGTTCGCGTCCCGCTGCGTGCACGCGACCGAGAGCTGTCGGACGGCCGCCCCACCGACGGTCGATCGCGAGGAGGGTGGACGGGTCCGCTGTGGCGAACTCGAGTCGATCGCCGCCGTCAGCGTCGACGGCGGGACGGTCGCCGACGATATCGGCTCACGGTCATCGCTACCGGGATCACCGGGTGTTGACGCGCTCGATTCGAACCTATCCGCGAGCGTCGCTAGCACCGACTCGGTCGACGACCCGATCCTCGAACTGCGCGACGTTTCGAAGCGCTATCCGATCGACGACTCGTGGCTCGCGCGTCTCCGCGGACGGGATCGGTATACGAACGCCGTCGACGACGTCTCCCTCACCGTCGACCGCGGCGAGACCCTCGGCATCGTCGGCGAGAGCGGGGCCGGCAAATCCACCGTTACCGACCTTATTACCGGTCTCGAGTCCGCAACGACGGGCGAGATAGTCGTCGACGGAAACGCGCTCGGCACGGTCGACGACCGCTCGCGCGACCAACTGGCCGCGATCGGTCGCCTCTTCCAGCATCCACAGTCGAGTCTCGATCCGCGACAGCGCGTCCGGGCGGCGATCGCCGAACCGCTGCTCGAGGCCGGCTGGGACCGCGACCGACGACGGGAGCGGATCTCAGAACTGCTCTCGCTCGTCGGCCTCGACGACCGCCACGCCGACCGTCGACCGCACCAACTCTCTGGCGGCCAGTGCCAGCGGATCGCGCTCGCCCGAGCCATCGCCCTCGAGCCGGCGCTCGTCGTCCTCGACGAGCCGACCGCCGCGCTGGACGTCTCCGTGCGCGCGCAGGTGTGCAACCTGTTGCTCGACCTACAGGCGCGACTGGACTGTGCGTTCGTGCTCGTCAGCCACGACCTCGGCGTCGTCCGTCACCTCGCCGACCGTATCGCCGTCATGCGAGACGGACAGGTCGTCGAGTCCGGCGCCGCGGAACGACTCTGTACCGATCCCGCCACTGCATACACCGAGACGCTGCTCTCGGCTGCAACCGGACTCGAGGAGACTGAATCGACCGCTGATCACCAGCGTCCATCCCAGCTATGACGAACTCTGCCCCATCAACCGACTCGACTGCTGTATCGGACTCGACGACTCCCCCAAGCGACGACGTCCCGACCTACGACGTCGCCGTCATCGGCGGCGGCCCCGCCGGCTGTTCCGCCGCTGTCTTCACTTCGCGTGCGGCCCTCGAGACGGTCCTGTTCGAACACGACCGGTCGGCGCTGTTGAAGTCGGCTCACCTCGAGAACTACCTCGGTTTTCCGTTCGGAATTCAGCCGGTACAGTTCCTCGAACTGGCCCGCGAGCACGCTCGCGAGGCCGGCGCTCGCGTCCACCGAGCAGGTGTGGCGACAGTTCGGCGCGCCGAGGACGGCGACGAGAGCGATTGTGGGTTCGTCCTCGAGACCGAGGATCGAACCGTCATAGCCGACCGACTCATCGTTGCGTCGTGGGCCCGGACGGCGTTTCTCGAGGACCTGTCGGTGACTCGCGAATCCGAGGAGCCGGGGCCAGTGATGGTGGTTCCGACCGATTCAGACGGCCGCACCGACTGCGATGGGCTGTACGCGGCCGGACGAATCACGAGTCAGAACCATCAGGCGATCGTCAACGCCGGCAACGGTGCCGATGTCGCGCTAACGCTCATTCGCGACGTCCGACCGGACTACTACAACGACTGGGTCGTCCCCGACGGCTACTACGAATCGTACGACCGAGCCGTTCCCGAGGGCGTCGAGGAGATCACCGTTCCAGAGCGTCGACGCCGGAGCGAGAGGGCCCACGCGGGGATGCTCGAGTTCTTCGGTGAAACAGTCGAGGGGGGACTCGAGCAGGACGGAGAGTAAGGGTTAACTATATTCCTCGATTTCGTTCGTGTGAGGGCCCTTAGCTCAGTCTGGTTAGAGCGCTCGGCTCATAACGTGGTCGCAACTGGTGCGGGTGTGTGAGATACCGAGTGGTCGATGGTTCGAATCCGTCAGGGCCCATGGAGCGAGGCGAGCAGACGCGAGCCTCGCGGAATGGATCGCTGGCGGATTCGAAGCAGGGAGGAGCTTCGATCCGACCGAGGTTCGTAATCCGTCAGGGCCCATGTACCTCGCGGTGAACAACTCGTGAGCCGCGAGTACGGGTAGCTCGATCCGACCGCCGACGATCCAGTGTTCGTGGCGCTGACCACGCTCGTCGCGAAGTCTTTTCGGACGGTTCGTTCTCCGTGGCCACCATCGAGGGTCTCTCGTTTCCACACCGGTCGACGACTTCGTGCCGTCCTGCACGCTGGCTCCCAAACTCACCGTTCGACGTCACAGATCGACTGCAACTGTCGCAGCGAACCTGCAGAATTGCGAACGAGTAACATGCGACTATTTGGTACGGTTCGACGACAAACCTGCTAACGGGTTATTAGGCGGATTTGTGTGTTCCACCGTCTTTGGTGTGTAGCTCAATCCGATCGGCGGAACCTATCGGTTACGCGACGTCTTCTGGCAATGAAACGCGACCGCTCGAACGCGGGTATCTCCGCTACTGAGGCGATACTTTGGCACATAGTAACATCCCTTTATCGCCGGTACTCGCGACCGAGAGTCCAGTTACCGTCTCGTCTCTCTATCGGAGCCGAACGATACGGACAGCTGGGTCGATTCCCGTCACCATGGGACCGTAGTAACGTCGTTGCGCTGTCTCACGATTCAACTGACTCCGATGCTGATTGCGCTGCCGTTGCTATCGACACCGGGCCTGCCGGTTCGCTTCTCGGTCGAGTGAAGAGGGAATCGAATCCCTCTCGCGGTATCTTCTATTACGTTGCAAAACGATCAGCTCGTTTATTGGTGATCTGAGGTGCGTTATTATGTATCATGGATGGAGCAACGATCGGACAGAAATATCAACCGGACTCCCGAGCACCGGATCTCGGTGAGAACGCGACGATCCGAAGCGGGACGGTCATCTACGACGACGTCGTCGGTGGTGACGGACTGACGACGGGCCACAACGTGGTGATCCGGGAGCTCACAACCCTGGGAGACAACGTCCTCGTCGGAACGAACACGGTTATCGACGGGCGTACCGAGGTCGGCTCGAACGTGAGCTTACAGACGGGCGTCTACGTCCCCACGAACACGACTATCGGGGACAACGTCTTCGTCGGCCCGCACGCCGTGTTGACGAACGACCCGGCACCCATGCGTACGGCGGGAGCGTTGCAGGGGCCAACGCTCGAGGACCACGTGTCCGTCGGCGCGAACGCGACGATTCTGCCGAATATAACGGTCGGTCGGGGCTCGTTCGTCGGTGCCGGTGCGGTCGTCACGCGGGATGTCCCCCCAGAGCGATTGGCGATCGGAGCACCGGCTACGCACGAACCGCTTCCCGACCAACTACAGGGGGAGAACCGAATCGAATGACGGCTATCGCACAGCCGATTCTCGGTGCGGAAGAGATCGAACGCGTTTCGGACGTAATTAACAGCGGGACGATCGCCGACGGACCCGAAGTACGCGACTTCGAGGATGAGTTCGCGGCGTACTGTGGCGCTGCCCACGGCGTCGCGACATCGAACGGAACGACTGCGCTTCACGCCGCACTCGTCGGTCTCGGCATCGGTCCCGGTGACCGGGTGCTCACGACGCCGTTTTCGTTTATCGCGACGGCGAACGCGATCAGGCTCGTCGGTGCCGAACCCGTCTTTGCGGATATCGATCCAGCGACGTACAACCTGGATCCCGAGGCTGTCAGGACGACTGCGGCCGAGACGGATATCGACGCGATCATCGTCGTTCATCTCTACGGCCTTCCGGCCGAGATGGGCGCATTCGCCGATCTCGCGGCGGACCTCGACGTTCCGCTCGTCGAGGACGCGGCGCAGGCACACGGAGCGACGTACGACGGCGCTCCGGTCGGCTCGTTCGGAGACGCGGCGTGTTTCTCGTTCTATCCGACGAAGAACATGACGACTGGAGAGGGCGGGATCGTCCTGACCGACCGATCCGGCGTCGCAGAGCGCGTTCGGCAGTTCATCGACCACGGTCGGACCGGCACCTACGAGCACGCGACGGTCGGCCACAACTTTCGGATGACCAGCCTTGCAGCGGCGATCGGGCGCGTACAACTCGAGCGGCTTCCCGGATTCATCGAGCAGCGCCGAGCGAACGCCACGCGACTCTCCGCGGGACTCTCGGACACTGCCCTCGCGCTTCCCGTCGAGCCGTCCGCGACGAAACACGCGTTCCACCAGTACACTGTCCGCGTCCACTCGGACGACCGCGGTCAACTCGTGGACCACCTCGCCGACCGCGATATCGGGTGGGGCGTCTACTACCCCTCCTGCATCCACCAGCAACCTGCGTACGACGGAACCGTTGCGGACGTACCGCACGCAGAGCAGGCTGCGCGGGAGGTCCTCTCGCTTCCCGTCCACCCCTCGGTTTCGAACGAAGAGATCGATCGAATCGCGTCGGTGGTCACGCAGTATCTCACCTGAAATGCACACCCCCTAACACACCACTACCAGCAATGACAACAGAGACTCCCCCAATCGACGTCGGCGTCATCGGCGTCGGCACGATGGGCCAACACCACGCACGAGTGTACAACAACCTCCCGTCGGCGAATCTCGTCGGCATCTGCGACTACGACCAAGCGCTTGCCGACGGGGTCGCCGACGAGTACAGTACGAAGGCAATGCACTTAGCGGAGTTACTCGACTCCGTCGACGCTGCCTCCATTGTCGTGCCCACTGTTAACCACTACGATCTCGCGGTTCAGTGTCTCGAGGCGGACATCGGGGTCATGATCGAGAAGCCGATCGTCGACGAACTCCACGTCGGGTACAAACTCCTCGAGAAGGCGAAAGAATCGACGGAAGTGGTCCAGATCGGACACGTCGAACGGTTCAATCCCGCGGTCGTCGCTCTCCAGGAGTTTTTCGACGACTTAACTGTGATCAATATCACGTCGAGGCGCCTCGGCCCGCCGCCGAACCGCGACATCGTGGACAGTGCCGTGATCGACCTGATGATCCACGACATCGACATCGTCCTCATGCTCCTCGACGAGATGCCGTCGTCCATCCAGAGCGTGGGCGTCTACGGAAACAAACACGCCACGGGATTGTTCGAGTTCGATTCGGGCGTGATGGCATCGTTGACGGCGAGTCGGCTGACACAGCAAACGGCGCGAACCCTCGATATCACCGCCAAGGAGTGTCTCGTCAAACTCGACTACAACAACCAGTCGATCGATATTCACCGAAGTTCGATGCCGGAGTATCTCGA
This sequence comes from Natronorubrum amylolyticum, assembly GCF_052040145.1. Taxonomy (NCBI): domain Archaea; kingdom Methanobacteriati; phylum Methanobacteriota; class Halobacteria; order Halobacteriales; family Natrialbaceae; genus Natronorubrum; species Natronorubrum amylolyticum. The sequence continues at coordinate 93,973 of NZ_JBPPFW010000004.1, read as the reverse complement.
GGACCGGGGACGAGCGCTATTTCGCGAAATGACCGTTATCGAACAGCCACAGATTTACGGCGAGGAGCCACTCGCCAGGGAACTCGAATCGTTCCTCGAGGCGGTCGGTTCGGATAGCGAACCGGCGGTGACCGTCACCGACGCGCTCCAGGCGCTCGAGGTCGCACAGAAAATCGACGAGAACGGAGTGAATCTCCCCGACCCGTCATGGATCACAAATGACTAACCACCACTCCGAAACTGACCGGGCGTCGTTGTACGATTCGGCGCAGTCCGTCGAGTCCCAGATCGAAGCGTTGCGAACCGGCTCCGTTCCCGTGTCGGTGTACGGACTCGGCAAGATGGGGCTCCCGCTCGCAGCGATGTACGCGAAGACGACGAAAAACGTCCTCGGGGCCGACGTCGATCCCGCGGTTGTCGAGGAACTCAACGAGGGTCACTGTCACGTCAAAGGCGAGCCGGAACTCCCGGAACTCGTCGCGGAACTCGTCTCGAACGGGGCGCTCTCGGCGACGACCGAGCCGCTCGAGGCCGCCGAATACGGCACCGTCCACGTCGTGATCGTGCCGACGCCGATCACGGACGAGAACGAACCCGATCTCTCGATCCTCGACGCCGTCACCGACGATATCGGCTCGGGTCTCGAGGTGGGTGACATCGTCGTCATCGAATGCACCGTCCCGCCGAGAACGACGGCCGAACGCGTCCGCCCCGCCCTCGAGTCCGCGTCCGGCCTGTCGATCGGCGAGTTCGGACTCGCCGTCTGTCCCGAGCGAACCTCGAGCGGTCGCGCGCTCAGGGACATCCGGGGTGCGTATCCGAAGGTCGTCGGCGGTATCGACGCCGAAAGTGCGCGCGTCACGGAGCTCATTTACGGCGAACTCACCGATGCGGACGTACTGTGCGTCTCGGACGCGACGACCGCGGAAGCCGTGAAGGTGTTCGAGGGACTCTACCGCGACGTCAACATCGCCCTCGCGAACGAGCTGGCGACGATGGCGGACGAGTTGGGAATCGACGTTCTGGAGGCGATCGAGGTCGCGAACACCCAGCCCTACTGCGACATCCACCGGCCGGGACCGGGCGTCGGCGGCCACTGCATCCCCTTCTATCCCTACTTCGTAATCGCCCCCTTCGAGACGCCGACGCCGCTGCTCGAGACCGCTCGAGCGGTCAACGATTCGATGCCGGGGTTCGTCGTCGAGAAACTCAGGGCGGAGTTCGAGGCCGAGGGGATGGCGCTCTCGGACGCCTCGATACTCCTGCTGGGGCTGACGTATCGGCCGGGTGTCGAGGAGATTCGGGCGTCGCCGTCGCTGGCTATCGCAGAACAGCTGACAGCGCAGAACGCGTCGGTGTACGGCGTCGATCCGATGCTCGAATCCGTCGCGGAATTCGACCTTCAGCGGCTCTCTCTTCCGGAGATCGAGGAACGATCGTTCGACGCCGTCGTCGTCGTCACGCCGCACGAGGAGTTCGAATCGATACGGTGGGACGAACTCGAGCGTGCTAGCGGTCAACTGTTCGTCCTCGACGGACGCGGCGCGCTCGAAGCCCCTTCGATCACCGACGCCGGCCACCGACTGTACACGATCGGTGTCGGAGGTGATCGCGGTGTATAGAGAACACACTGTGGGCGTCGTCATCCCAGCGTACAACGAAAAGGCGTTCATCGGCTCGGTTCTCGAGCGACTGCCGTCGTTCGTCGACCGAGCGTACGTGGTCGACGACGGCTCGAGCGACGCGACGTGGGACGAATTGCTGCGGTCTGCTGAACGCCTCAACGAGACGGAGCTAACGACCGACCGAACGACGGGGATCGACAGCAGCGCCGCACTCGAGCCACGAATCCAACCGATTCGACACGACCGAAATCGCGGCGTCGGTGCAGCGATCAAGACCGGGTACGTGGCGGCGCTCGACGACGAACTCGATATCGTGACCGTCATGGCCGGCGACGACCAGATGGATCCGCTCGTGCTCAAACGGTTGCTGGATCCGATCGTCGAGAATCGGGCGGACTACGCGAAGGGTACTCGGTTACTCTCTCGAGAGTTCCACCGGGGGATGTCCACGTGGCGCTTCGTCGGGAACACGATCCTCTCCGTGCTAACGAAGATCGCCAGCGGCTACTGGAAGACGACTGACCCGCAGAACGGGTACACGGCGATCTCCGGCGACGCGCTCGGAGCGATCGATATCGAGGGGCTCTACGAGGGCTACGGCTACTGCAATCATCTCCTGGTGAAGTTGAACGTCCAGGAGATGCGGGTCGCCGACGTGGCGATTCCCGCGATATACGGTACCGAACAGTCGGGTATCATGTACCCGCGGTACATCCGAAAGGTCTCTCTCATGTTGCTCTCGAGTTTCTTCTGGCGGTTACAGGCCAAGTATCTGGTACGAGATTTCCACCCGCTTGCGCTGTTGTACTACGCCGGTGCGGCGACGGCAGGGAGCGGCATACTCAGCGGTTTCCGAACGCTCCACGCGGCGATCAACCGCGACGAACAGATCCAGCTCAAGGCGGCCTCGAGTCTCCTGTTGTTCGCACTCGGATGGCTCTTCATGCTGCTCGCGATGGTGTTCGACATGGAGCACAACGAGGACAAAGAGCTCCGGATCGAGACGACTCGATCCGATTCCGAGTCGATCGGAACCGACGACCGACGACCGAAATCCGATACGCGATGAAGGTACTGTTCGACGTCAGCCACCCCGCGCACGTCCACCTGTTCAAACACGCCATTCGCGCGCTCGAGGAGGACGGCCACGAGGTGCTGGTTCTCTCCCGGGAGAAGGACGTCACGATCCAGCTGCTCGACGGTGACGGGATCGATCACCTCCCCATCTCGAGGATCGGTACGCGGAAGCTCTCGTTGCTCTCCGAGTGGCTGGCACGCGAAGTTCGAACGATTCGAATGGTCAAGCGATTCGACCCTGACGTCGCGCTCTGCGTCATGAGTCCCGCGACCGCTCACGCCGGACGACTGCTCGACTGTCCGGTGATCGCGTTCAACGACAGCGAGCCGGTCAAACTCGCGTCGTCGGTGACGCTCCCGTTCGTTGATCGCCTCTGTACGCCGACGAACTTCAGCATCGATCACGGCGATAAACACCGAACGTACGACGGCTACCACGAACTCGCGTATCTTCATCCGGATCGGTTCAGCCCCGATCCGGATTCGCTCCGAGCGTTCGGGGTCGAACCCGATGAACCGTACACCGTCGTTCGGTTCGTCTCCTGGGGCGCACACCACGACGTCGGGCAGCGCGGCCTCTCGAGTGAGGCCAAGCGCGAACTCGTCTCGGCTCTCGACGAGTACGGCACGGTCTACATCAGCAGCGAGCGACCGCTCCCCGAGGAGTTCGACTCCTACCGTTTGCCGATCCCGCCCGAACGGATGCACGACTTGCTGTACTACGCCGACCTGTACGTCGGCGACTCTCAGACGATGGCGACCGAAGCCGCCGTCCTCGGCACGCCGGCGGTTCGCTCGAATACGTTCGCCGGCGAGGCCGACATGAGCAACTTCCTCGAACTCGAGGACGAGTACGGGCTCCTGTACTCCCGATCGGACGCCGACGAAACGATCGAACTCGTCCGCGACCTGCTTGAATTACCTGATTTGCAGGAGACATGGTCGGCGAAGCGAGCCCGACTCGTCGAGGAGAAGATCGACGTCACCGAGTACATGCTCGAACAGATCTACGACGTCGGCGGTGACGCATGAAAATCGTCTCCGTCGTCGGCGCTCGCCCGCAGTTCGTCAAAGCGTTCGTGGTCTCTCGCCGACTCGAACCCGGTCACGAGGAGGTCCTCGTTCACACGGGCCAACACTACAGCGACGACCTGTCGGCGGTCTTCTTCGAAGAGCTCTCGATACCGGATCCGGACTACAACCTCGGCGTCGGCTCCGATACGCACGGTAGACAGACCGCGGCGATGATCGAGGGTATCGAGGCGATCCTGCTCGAGGAGTCGCCGGCGTGTATCCTCCTCTACGGCGATACGAACTCGACGCTCGCGGGAGCGATCGCCGCTTCGAAGCTCGACGTTCCGATCGCCCACGTCGAAGCCGGGCTCCGGAGCCACGATCGATCGATGCCGGAGGAGATCAATCGGGTCCTCACGGATCACGTCTCCGATCTGCTGTTCGCACCGAGCGACCTGGCGAAGACGATGCTCGAAGAGGAAGGCATTACGGACGGCGTCCACGTCGTCGGCGACGTCGGATACGACGCCATCCGCTGGGCTCGAGGACGAGCGGCGGGCCGGGGCGAGATCCTCGAGCGTCGATCGCTCGAGGGAGGCGAATACGTGCTGGGAACGATCCACCGACCGAAAAACACCGATACGCCGAGTCGACTGGCTGCCATCGTCGACGCCCTCGCCGATGCGCCGCGACGGGTCGTCGTTCCCCTTCACCCGCGAACGGAAACGGCCCTGCGCGAGTACGGGCTGTGGGAGGACGCGAAACGGGACCTCGAGATCATCGATCCCGTCGGCTACCTCGATTTCGTGGAACTTCTCGAGGGTGCCGAGCGCGTCGTCACCGACTCCGGCGGAGTGCAAAAGGAGGCGTTCTACCTCGAAACGCCCTGTATCACGCTGCGCGAGGAGACCGAATGGCAGGAGACGGTCGACTGCGGATGGAACCGACTCGTCGGCGCCGACCGGGCGGCGATCCTCGAGGCGTTGCGGTCGACGTCGTGGCCGCGATCAGCGCCGTCGTTCTATGGCGACGGGCATACCGCCGAAAGAATCGTCGCGATCCTCGAAGACGCAATCGACCGGTAGACGAACTCATACGATCGCCGTCAGACCGTCCCCCATCGATTACTCCGTCTCGTCCTCCCCACACAGCTCTACGGAGCGCTCGAGCACTGCTCTCGCCTCATCGACCGAGATCCCCTCCGGGCGGTAGATCGCTCGTTCGTGACCGTCGACGACCGTCAGCAGTCGCTCCGAGTGGGAAGCCGACTCATCGTCTTCGTCCGTCTGACGCAGCTCCTGCGGGAGGAACGAGTCGTCGTCCCCGGCCGCCGTGAGCAGTTCTCGAGGGGTTATCGTTCGCGGGATCCCGGCCCGCTCGGTGAGCAGGTTTCGGACGGCGGTGTAACACGTTTGGACCGACTTGCCGGGGTGGTCGTTCGACAGCTGGGCGGACGCCCGGAGGAGTAGCGGCTCGATCGTCGGCGGAGCACGGTCGGTATCTGCGGGCGAAAGGGGCTCCCACGTGCCGTCTTCGTCGAGGGACGTTCCGTGAGGGTTTCGCCATCGGTACAGCTGACTTACGGCGAAGAGACCGACGGCGACGAGAATTCCGAGCCCGACCCACCGCTCGAGGGTCATCGTTGTCCCGAGGATGCCTTCACCTGGAACGACCACGGTCGACGTCGCTGACGCGCTCTCCAGGTTCGTCTCTTCGCCGTCATACGTGCCCGTTATCTCTACCTCACCGGATTCGATGTCCTCAGGGACCGGGACGATTTCGTCGAACTCCCCGTTGCGATCGGTGACCACCGTCCCGACCGAGACGCCACCGACGAACACCTCGATGGGCTGGCGACTGATCACTTCGCCGTCAGCCGTCGCGAACGCACCGCGGACTGCCAACTCGTCGTCGGCCTCGCGTACGACCTGGTCGACTTCGATCTCGAGATCGGTCTCCGTCTCGGTGACGACGATCGATTCGCGGGAGGTGACGCCCGCGATCGCTTGATCGCTGAACGGAACCTCGACGACGAGTTCGTACTCGCCGTCTGGAATCTCCGCTGGGACGGGGCCGTCGATGGTGACCGAGCCGTTCGCCGTCTCGTTGCCGGCCAGTTCGATCATTTCGTCGCTCCCGACGCGGTCCAGTTCGGCGGCGATCGGAACGTCGTTGACCGCATCACCATCGACTTCCAGTTCGGACTCGATCGTGACGGTGTCTTCGTACGCGACCTCGGACGGCATTCCCGACACCGTCAGCGTCGGTTCGACCTGTTCGACCGAGACCGGAACAGAGGTCTCGGCCGACGCGTACGGTGAGTCAGATGCGGGAACGTATGCTACCGTCAACGACTCCGTCTCGAGTGGGAGATCGGTCGGCCGGTACTCGAACTCGAACTCGCCGTCCTCGAGTTCCGTGACGGTCGTTTCGTTCTCGACGACCAACTCGATTTCGTCGGCGTCGATCGGCTCGCCGTCAGTCGTCGTTATCGCCCCCTCGGCTTCGAGCGGCTCCAGAAACGAGACGTTCTCGTCGGCGTCGATCTCCAGTTCGGTCCCGTCTAGCGCCTCCGTCTGTATCTCCGTTGCGTTGGCGTCGATTTCCTCCTCGATGGAGCTGACCGCTTCGTGTGACTCGGTCGTGTTCATCCCGGTCTCGGTCGAGACCGTTCTGGCCGTTTCGTTGAGCGTCCGCGTCGTCTCTTCGATCTCGATCCGCTTCTCGTCGAGTTCGCGGGCGAGTTCTCGCGCCCGCTCGTCGTCTCCGTCTTCGCGAGCCGACGCGTACTCGGCCTCCAGCGCCTGGTACTCCTCGACCTGATCGATCAACTGCTCTTGCTCGAGACCGAGTTGTTCGAACATCGCGACCTCCTCTTGTGCCCCGACCTCCCCCGAAATGTCCGCGAGTTGTCCGAGGCGGCGTTGGTACTCCTCGTTCGACGCTCTCGCACGATCGGTCTCACCTTCGCTGAGTTCGGCCGAACTCTCCGCGAGCAGATCACTCATTCGGCCGACGAGCCACTGTTCGACGGCCTCCAGATCACCCTCTTCATCGGCCGTTCTCGGGTTTTGATGGGGGTCGGTCTCGTTCTGTGCCGTCGCTCCGTCGGTCATTTCGACCGCTGCCCCTCCAGTAGAGGCGACTCCGCCGCCGATCATCGTCACTGGTGTACAGACCAACAACACGACGATTACGAGGACGCGGAGAGCGGACATCACTTCTCTAGAGCCGCCGAGCGGGCAAAAAGCCGGGGCTAAATTCGAACTGATGATGTGTTTTGAAGAGATATACTGTAATATCGCACAACCATCACTGTCAATCGGAACGTTCTGTTTAGATATTACGTATTTAGGAGTTACACCGAAGGACTAGCTTCAACAGTACGCCGAGCGTAGCGGAGGGCATGCGTCCCACGCGCCACACCATCGCGATCGGCGTACTCGTCGCTTTCGTTGCGACGCTGTCGATCGTTCTGGCACGTCCGCTTTTACTCGCGGGGCCGATTCTGATCGGCGCGTGGGTGCTCTCTCGCCAGTACCGGTTTTACTCCGCGCTGTCGCACGTGAACAACTCGGTCGTCGTGGATCAGTCGGTCGAGAATCCGGCGGTGAAAACGGACCAGGCCGTTCCCGTCACGCTCGACGTCTCGCTCGACCAGCCATCGGCGCTCGCACTCGACGTGGTCGGCGGGACTCCCGTCGGTGCGAATACCGACGGCCAACTCGCCGTCTCGGTCGGACCGAACGAGGTCGAAGCGTCGAAGACGGTCTCCGCGGAGTGGCCTATCGCCGGAAGGCACGATTTCGACCGGGCGACGGTCGTTGCGACCGACGGCCTCTTCACCGAAACGATCGGTGCCGGTCCGACACCGAGTGTGACCGTCGGCGCACAGGCCTCACGATACCCCGACACCGATTCGGTCGTCGACCGCATTATGACCGCGATAGGAAAACACGACACGTCGCGTTTCGGGTCCGGGATCGAGCCGATCGACGTTCGAGAGTACACTCCGGGAGACACGCTGAATCGGATCGACTGGAACGTGACTGCCAGGCTCGGAAAACTGTACGTCCGTGATTTCGAGGCCCAAACGACCCGAGGGACGTTGCTCGTGGTAGACCATCGGTCATCGCTCGCGGTCGGGGCTCCCGCGGAATCGAAACTGGATTACCTCCGGGAAGTCGCGCTGGCGACGACCGACCACGTCCACAGGAACGGTGATCCGATCGGGCTGTTGACGATCGGGAACAACGGTATTACCGGACAGTTGAAGACCACATCCACCTCGGATAAGTACGAAACTATCAGACAGCGATTGCTCGCACTCGAACCGGTGCAGTCGACCGAACGACTCTCATCTCGTTCCGAGACCGTTGGGCAGCAACTTACGGACACGGATCTCAGACAGCGGATCACACGCCTGGAAACGATCGATCGTTCCACCGATTTCGAGGACGTACTCGTCCCGTACTACGAACGACAACTGCTCTACAAGCACCGATTCGAGGAGGACCCGTTCCACTCGGCAGTGAGGTCGGCGGTCGTTCGACAGCATGCCCCCACCTGGATGATCCTCTTTACCGACGATTACAACCGGCTCGAGCTCTATCAGGCGATCAAGACCGCTCGCCACCGGTCGAATCAGGTACTCGTCGTTCTCGCACCGACCGCGTTGTTCGACACCGAGGACGTAACCGATCTCACAGCGATATCTCGTCGCTATGCGGCGTTCGAGGAGTACCGACGGTCACTCGAGCGGATGGAGGGCGTCGACGTGATCGAAGTCGGTCCGAAGGATCGGTTTGCGACGTTGCTCTCGAGGATGCGCCAAGAAAACCGTTCGAGTGGTGTCGTCTATGGGTGAGCGCGATCCCCTCGTTCGGTCGGCGGAGGGCACTCGGCGGCTGCGCGGAGCGGTGGCGGAGAGGACGTGGAGCGGCGGGATCGCAGTTATCCTCCTCGCCGTTACCGTCGCAGCGATCGCCGGACCGATTGGCGCACTCGCCGGACTCGCGATCGCAGCGACGTGGTACGGGTTCGGTACACCCTATGCAATCGCTGCGTCCACAGTTCTCCTGATCGGGTTGTTTCCCGACAGGATCGACGTCTTCTCGTTCGTACTCGGGACGGCCGCGATGATCGTTCTGATCCTTTCCGAAGCAGCCAGAACACGCCAGCGGATCCGGACGGGAGTCGTGGCGATCGTGTCGATAGCCGTTCTTGGCGGAGTCGGTTGGGGTGCCCTCGAGGCGTGGTCGCTGTGGATCGCAGCGACCGCGACGCTCGTCGTACTCGCGTTCCTGAGCTACGGGCTCCACCGGTACGAACTCGTCGTGCTCGGACTCGTGTCGGACGATCGCTCGAGCGGAGCACACTCCGACGGTGAACGCGCGGACCGATCGGGCAACCGGATCAGCGGGGGTGAGTCGGCGTGAGCGCCGACGAACCGAACGTCGAACATACCGAACAGGAACCGGCGGACACAGCAGTGCGCTCGGACGACGAACGCAGGGTGGATCGGTACGAAGCCAGGGCGGAGCGACTCGCCGAAGAGAACCGACGGCTTCGAATCGAGTACGCTACTGCTCGCCAAGCCGGGTTCCGACGGGCGGCGATCGCGTTCGTCGGGCTCGGGCTCGTGGCGGCAATCGCAGGTCTCGCGTTCGAGAACGCTCGGGACGTCCTCTTCGCGCTCGCTGGAACGGGACTGTTCGCCGCGGTTCTCACTTTCTACCTCGTACCGGATCAGGTCGTCACGGCGGAGGTCGGTGAACGGGTCTACACGCCGCTGGCGGACACGTTCGCCGCGGTTGCAGCAGAACTGGGACTCCGAGAGGACCGACTGTACGTGCCGACTGACGACGCAACCCCTCCAGTTCGGCTTTTCGTCCCGCTCGAAGCGGAATCCGAGATTCCGCCGCCCGGGTCCGGCCCGATCGTTACCGAGAACGACGGCCGCGGCTTGGTTCTCGAGCCGACTGGTGGAGAACTGTTTCGAGAGTTTCGAAACACGCTTTCCGAAGATCTCATGACGACCCCCGAACAGCTCGCCCCACAGCTCGCTGCTGGCATCGTCGAGCAGTTCGAACTGGCTGCGGTCGTCGACCCCGAAATCGACGGCGACGGGGGTCGAATTACGTTCGGGGTCGCCGACAGCATCTTTGGCGACGTCGACCGACTCGATCATCCGATCGCGTCGTTTCTCAGCTGCGGTGTCGCGATCGGTCTCGACCGAGTCGTTTCGCTCGAGGTGGCGGCGGGTGGCTCGAGATACGACTGGTTGATAACGTGTCGCTGGCACGTTGACGAAACGTAACGCGAGCCGAGCTTGGAAGCGCCGTCTCTCGTCTCGGTGCGTGTTCGCCGACTACTCCTGGCTCACACGTACTGGATCCGTCGCGTCGATGACGTCGTCGACGATGTCCGTAGCCGTAACGTCGCTCAGCTCCGCGCTGGTATTCAAGACGAGTCTGTGAGCCAACACGGGCTCGGCGAGCGTCTTTATGTCGTCGGGAATAACGTAGTTGCGATCGTCGATCGCCGCGGACGCCTTCGACGCGTTGAGAAACGCGATACTCGCTCGCGGGGACGCGCCGTGACGGACGTCCGGATGCGAGTGCGTCGCCTCGACCAGATCGAGAATGTAGTCGACGATCGCGTCCGCCACGTAGATATCCCAGACGACCTCCTGTGCATCGTCGATATCATCGGCGGATATCACCTGCGACGCATCGGGATGGGCGAGGTCCGGATTATCGTCGATTCGCTCGAGGAGTTCGCGTTCGTTCGCTCGTTCGGGACGTTCGACCGTCAGTTGCAGCTGAAATCGATCGCGCTGGGCAACCGGCAGATCGAAGACGCCTTCGTCTTCGATCGGATTTAACGTTGCAACGATCAAAAACGGGACGGGTAACTCGAGCGTCTCGCCCTCGATCGTCACCTGCTGTTCTTCCATCGCCTCGAGGAGCGCGCTCTGGGTTTTTGGCGTCGCACGATTGATTTCGTCCGCGATCAGGAGATTGGCGAAGACCGGGCCGCGTTGTAGCTCGAACTCACCGGTGTTCTGCCGGTAGATGTGTGTTCCGGTGATGTCGGCGGGGAGGACGTCGGGCGTCATCTGGACGCGTCGGTAGCTGAGCCCGATTGCCTCGGCGAAGAGTTTGGCGATCGTCGTCTTTGCGACGCCTGGGTTCCCTACGAGCAGAACGTGGCCACCAGTCAACGTTGCGACAGTGAGCTGTCTAACCGTTCGCTCGTTGCCGACGAGAACCCGGCTGAGCTCCGCGTACAATCGCTCGTACAGCTCACTCGGTGTCGTGGGTTTCGAACTGTTCGACGTGGTATCGTTGTTATTTGTCATCCGTTGTTCTCCTGTTTCGTGCCTCGCTGTTCGAGCGCAGCGGTTGGTTGTTCGTCACCACCCGAAGTATCTGTGCGCCGGCGTCCCGGTCGCCGATCGTCTCGACTCTGGGCGGTCACGTTCGGTACCCATCTAGAGAGGCCGCCGATGAGACCGATCCCGAGGAGCCCAACAACAATCTGGGCGACCGGTTCGGCCCGGAATTCGGCGACGAGCGTTAGCAAGGGCGGAATGTCGGTTCCGTGTGAGTGGTCGAAAAGAACGACCGATTCGTTCGCGTACAGTCCCTCGACGAGCAGCGCATTGTCCGACCGGTCGATCATCGCGTTGATCAGGATGCTCGGGTCACCGATGACGACCACCTGTCCGGAGCCGATGTCCTCGGTCGTCATCACCGGCCTCGATTCGAGCTCATCGCCGGCACTCAGATTCGCCGTCTCGGTTTCGGCGAGATACGCAAACTCACTCGTCTGGACGAGAACTGTCGCGTTTCCCGGATCGACCGCAGACGCGTGATTCAACGTCACCTCGTCGACGCCGGGCGCAAGCACGTCGTCGTCCACTGCCGTTGCTACGGGCATCGTCGGCGTGGATTCGTAGTTGACGTCGTCGCGAAGCAGCTCTCCGTCCGTTCGAGCGTCCGCGCCGATCGCGGACAGCAACTCGTTCGAGTGCTGGCCGAAATCATCGAGCACGACGAGCGTGCCGCCGTCTTCGACGAACTGGCGAATCCGTTCGGCATCGGTACCGTCGTACTCGGTCTCGGGCGCAACCACGAACGCGACGGTTTCGTCGGCGTCTCCGTCCTCGTAGCGGTCGGTTTCGTGGACGATCTCGAGGTCGGTGCCGGGATCCGCTGTGATCCGATCTCGAAACTCCGACGTCCCATCCCAGGCGTAGTTGTACGGGCCAAACGATGTGGCAGACGTTGCGACGGCTAGGACGACCGCCAGTACGACGATCGCCCCGAATACGACGGCCAGCGTCTCGGGCCAGTTACCACGACGACCAGTAGCGAACCACTCGCGTGGCTTCATCGGTCCCTCTGGGTCCCGTTTGTTACTCGTGCGAGTCTGGTCGTCCGATGGTTCTGACTGATCACGATCTCACCCTGGCGGAACACCGCCGACGATATCTAACACCCGTCGAAAGACGATATACCCGAACACGACGGTTCCCAGCGCGATGAACCACTGTAGTCGCCGCCGCCATTCCGGGACGACGCTGAAGGGGGTTGTAATCCCGGTGATGACGAACAGTCCGAGCAGCGAGAGGGAAAAGAATAACTCGAGCGACGCTCCGTCGACCACGGCGACCAACAGAACTGCACAGAGCATCCAAGCGATCTGGAGATTTACGAACCAGATCCATCGCTGCCTTCCCATCGTGGGAATAACTCGGTCTGTGATCATAAACGTCGCACCTGCGTTTGACGAAGTACGCACCGATAGCCTCGCTCGAGCTCGAGCATCGGCGGACCCCGGCCGGCGCTTACGAGCGGCATCGAAGGCTCGGCGTCGCAGGCTCTCACACGCGAACAGTCACGGGCCGTTTCGAGCAAACCCGATCGGTAAACGACTGTTTTCACGTTCTCACAGCCGCTTTACGGTCGTGGATGCTGCCCGCGAGCAGTCACGTTTCGATCGACGAAACCGCGTTACAGACTCGCCGTCCGACGTGACGGAGCCGCGCCACGAGTAACACCGAAACGTGCTACCGCGCCGAATATTATCACTTGGCCGATACGCCTTCCGGTCATCACTCGTGACCACCATCGGTGCGTGGACCGTAAATCACGTGCTGTCGTGATCATCACTCTCCTTTCCCTCGTGAAACAATACTTCTCGCTTATGTTGCCGCCGCTTCATTTCTAGTCATCGAACGCACCAACACGAGTGGCAAGGCAGCGGTCGATGTCGACTATCGGTCGCGGTCGGTGAGTTTTCACTCGGGTGTGAATCAGCCGCTCCCGCGCGAGACAACGAGCACCGAACCGCGCCCAGCGGGTCGCTCGCTCGGGAGCACGACGGACCTACTCGACGGAGCGAGCGATCCGGATCGTTCGGGCGGTGCGTCACGATGACAGTGACACCGATGACCGAAACAAACCCGGTCGGCGTCGGGATCATCACGCCCGTCAAAGACGAAGTCGAAAACCTCCCCGCGCTGATCGGTTCGCTAGTCGCTCAGTCGGTTCAGCCGCAAGCGTGGATCATCGTAGACGATGGTAGTACCGACGGCAGTTCGGAGATCATCCGAGCAGTCAGTTCGCGACTCGACTGGGTACACTCGATATCGCTCGACGGGAACCCTGAATATGATATCGGGACGAACTACGCCAAGGTGATCGCGACCGGGTACCGGTACCTGTATCGACGGTGGCGAGACGACCTCGACTACTACATGATTCTCGACGGAGATATGCGTTTGACGCCTGGGTACCTCGAGTCGCTTCTCGAAGTGCTCGAAGCAGACGAGGATCTCTTCGTCATCAGCGGTGGACTCCGTATCGATCTCGATGGCGAACAGTACCAGGAGAAACGGTTCGACGACCAGCCTATCGGCGGGGCGACAGTGATCGACGGCGCGTTCTACAGAGCCATCTCCGGTCCACCTCTCGGCCCGTGCGTCGATAGTATCACGAAAGCTAAAGCACGTCTGATGGGAGGAAAATGCGTTTACGCGGCCGACCTCGACGAATGGGCGACCCAGTCCAGACCGACCGGTGGCAAAGAGAACCGGTTCGAACGCGGCGTTTCAAACGGTTCGGATAACTACTACGTCGGATACCATCCCGTCGTCATTCTTTTGAAAGCCCTCCACAACCCCACCGGGTCACCGCTCCAACAGTCCGTCGGCTACCTGTACGGGTACTTTTCGAACTTCCTGCGGCGCACACCGCGGATCGAGGACCCGGACGTTCGGGCCTATTTTTGGAGAGATCGTACGCACGAAATATTCGATCGGATAACGAGTAAGGTGACCGGAGATGGATCGTAGAAAACTATCGCTGATCGTCGGGTTTTGTTCGATGACAGTCGCCGTCGCGGTCGCACACAACAATCCTGCAACGGGATACGAACTCTCGGTGTACAGTGGAACGCCGATACTCTTCTGGGTCGGCGTTTCGATTTCGTTGCTCATTTCGGTCTTTTTTGCCGTCTCCAAGAATCAGTACGAACGGTGGGGCGGCGTCCTTCTCGGAGGGCTATCCGTCCTCAGTATCTACGTGCTCCCGCTCGTACGCGGCTATCACTTCGTCGGCCCGTTCGATAGTATGACTCACTGGGGGTTGACCAAGGACCTGATAGACGGAACGATTTCGGTGTCCGATCTGCTGTATCCTGGCTCTCACTTACTGGCGAGCACGATTCACCTCGTCACGTCGGTTTCGATACCACACTCGATGATGCTCGTCGTCTACGTGTTCCTCCTCTCGTTCGTCGTCTTCGTCCCGTTAGTCGCACAAGCGTTGTTCGGCCGTTTCGACGCGCTGTTACCGATTGTCGCCCTCTACTCTGCGTTCCTGTTGTTGCCGATAAATCACGTAGCGGTCCATTTGAATTTTCATCCGACATCGCACGCGATCATGTATTCGCTCGTCCCGATCTACGGTTTCGTTAGACTGATTCAGCGGAACCGACCCGCGGATTTTCTGGTCTTTCTGCTCCTTTCTCTCTCTTTTATCCTCATCCATCCACAACAGGCCGCAAACCTTCTCCTGATTCTGTCAACCGTTGTCGTCCTCGTACTCGTGTTCCCACGCTTTGTGGCACGGAACCCGTTCAGCGTTACCGTCGAACTCCTCTCGGTCCTCGCTTTTTATCTGTTGTGGTGGATTTGGATCAACCAGTACCACACGTTCGAATCCGCTCTTCACCGAGTGATCGCCTCTACGTTCATCGATACCGTCGCCGGTGAACGGATCAGCGATGCAGGGGTTTCTTTGACCGGAGTCGGTGCAAGCGTCGAAGAGATCTTCGCCAAACTGTTTCTGGTAAGTCTTCTCTACTGTCTGTTGTCCGCATATCTAGTTACGGCTCTACTCGTACGTCGAACGAGGGAAACGGAGAAGGAGTCAAAATACCGATACGATCTCTTATTGTTCTTTATGTTTTCTATGATCCCAGTTACCGGGATTTTCCTCGTGTACTTGTCGGGAAACGTCTCTACACAGTATCTCCGCCATTTCGGGTTTGTAATGGCGATGGCGACCGTTTTCGGTTCGATCGGTATTATTTACACACTCGACTCGATTCGAGCACGGTTCCATCTCGAACTCAGTCGAAAAACTGTCGTCGTCATCATACTGCTGTTTCTCGTTCTTTCAGTACCGATCGTTCACACGTCTCCGTACCTGTATCGCGGAAGCGGACACGTAACGGACGCGCAGATGCACGGCTACGACGCCGCTTTCGACGCTTGGAACGGCGACATCACCTACGCGGATCTCAGCTCGCTGACTTTCAGATACGGTGATGCGACGGAAGGGTTCACAGAACACGAACGAAACGAGTACTACGATGGGCAACCGTACGAACCAGTTCCCGATCACTTTGCGAACCAATCGATACGAGACGAGTACAACCAACCGAAATTACTTACAGTCACGGACTCCGATAGATCGTACCATCTTCGATCGATCGACGGAGAGCGTTTTGATTACGACGACTTTGCGTATATCGAAACCGAACCGGGTGTTCACCACGTCTACTCCAATGGCGGGTTCGACCTCTACTACGTGAGTAGCACGGATGGATCAGTCGATGTATCCTAATCCGCGCAATCGGCTTTCGACGTCTTCGAAGTCATCGTCTCGTTCGCCGGAGCGTGATTTCCTCGTGTACGACGTCGTTTCCACAGTCGCATCGTATGGTTTCGACGTTCTCTCGAAGATCTCTTTGCGGACCTGACCGTCCCCGTTCTCGGGGATCGCTTTTCCGAGTCCGTGCAACAATGTCGGAGCAACGTCGTACACGCTGAACCCGGTATCGAAGGTCTCGTGACGAATATCGTCGCCCCAGGCGAAATATATTCCCTGCTTTCGGTGGGTTGCTCCTTTTTCCGGCAACGGGGTCAGTACCTCCTCCGCAATCGCCGTGCTGATCTCGTACCCGTCTTTCACGACGACGACGATATCGGGTCCGTCAGTGTCGTTCGGAAACAACTCCATCCCATCGTAGACGCGCAGTAGTGACCGGTACGATTCGGGACCCTCGTCGGAATCCAGCGCAGCTACGATTTCGTCTTTCAGGGCGTGCCGGTGGTCGGCCGGGACGACCCCCTCGTCGAATCGCTCGTCGTCGTTGATATATATCAGTCCGTATTCGTGCGCTATCGCTTCGGTACTACTGATATCGACGTCGAAGAGTCCGTGCTCACCCGGCACCCGCGTCGCGATGTCGCGGATGATCGCGTCCGGAACGTACGACAGCGCCGCGTCTTTCGCGTTTACAGACTCCAGTACACCCAACACCCTGTCTTTGGTGATCCCCGCTCTGGAAAGCGCTGAACGACTCTTTTTTCCGCTGGTCTCGAGGTAGCCCTCGTTTTTGAGGATGGTGTTCACGTGGACGTTCTCGGAGACGGGTCCGAACCCGTGATCGGAGACGACGTACAAGACTGCACCGTGGTCCTGAACGTACTCGAGTACCTCTCCTACAATGTCGTCTAATCGCTTGTAGTAGTCCAGTAACACGTCCTCCTCCCAGATCAGATGCTGCAACCGATCGGGAGAGGTGTAGACGAAAAAAAACAGCTCCCACTCGTCGTTCTCGAACAGTAACTTCATCAACCGATATCTGTTCTTCAGTAATTCGTGCAGGTCGTTGATGAATGTCTCCTCTTTTCCCAAATAGGAACTCCAGTTCAACCCGATCTCGTACTCGGGGATTCGGGTTCGTATTTTATCGGCCAGCTCCGGTGGGTGTGTAAATTCTCCCTCGAGGGAGGGCGTCATCATGCCGGTGACCATTTCGCCGTCGATCTCTTTGGGCGGATACGTCATCGGGACGTTGCCAACGACCGAGGGTGAACAGATATCCCACAACAGCGGTTGTCGGATATCTGCGCTCGTGTTTATTTCGTACCGATAATCCGACGTGAGGCGCCGAAACGAGTAGATCCCGTGTTTTCCAGCCGTCACTCCCGACGCGATCGAGGGCCAGGCGACGGGCGTCGTCGGCGGAATCGTACTTTCGAGCGGTCCCGAAACCCCTTCGGTGATGATCGTATTAAAGTTCGGAAGTTCACCCGACTCGGCCCACTTTTTTATTAAATCCCACGGAGCACCGTCCAGTCCGAAGACGAACGCACTGTTTGTGTCGGGAGAGGGTGACATAGCTATCTACTCGCGCCGAAAGGGTAAAGACGTTCTTCAGTCGTTATACAGAGTCTCTGTGTCTTATACCACTGTTCGAGGTGCAGTAATCCTATATGTGATTTCGATCGTGCAGACAATGCTCACAGGAACCGGAGTTGGAACTTCAGATTCCGAACGACGAACCGTTCCCCACAGCGGAATGTACTGAAATCGTACTATTAGCTCGACGACCGGTAAGGAAACCGTGAGTGCGGTTCAAGTATCCAGGCGCGTTACTTCTCGTAGGATTCGCCAGAGTTCTCGAGCGGTTGCACACGCTCTGTGACGGTCTAACCCCATCACCAATAATGATCAATAACAATGAGGATGCCGGAAATCGGACGCTTATCGTCGGCTTCGATGGCATGGACTGGCGATACCTCGATCGATTTGCGGACGACCTCAGCGAGATCAACTCGCTTCGGGAAGACGGGACGGCCGCTCGACTGAAATCCACGCATCCGCCGTGGACGGCGAGCGCCTGGCCATCGATGTACACGGGCGTCTCGCCGGACCACCACGGGGTGTTCGATTTTTTCGACTACGACGGTTCCTATCCGGATACTGCACGAACGGTTACCAGAGCCGACGTTCGTGCTCCCGCACTGTGGAATTATCTCACGGCGCTCGATATTCCGTCAGTGGTACTGAACCTCCCAGTTACCCATCCCGCAGAGCCACTGGACGGCGTACTGATTCCGGGATACCTCTCTCCGGCCGACGAACCGGGGTATCCGGAGGAAATTCGCGACGACGTTTCGGAAGCGATCGGCGAACAGTATCGTATTTATTCGACGCACGAATCGACGACCGACGCCGAAAAGCGGGTAGCCGGCTACGTCGACTTACTCGAGATGCGCGCCCGCGCTGGAGCCTACTTGCTGGACGCTCATCCGTGGCAGCTCGCGATCGTCCAGTTTCAGAAGACCGATGCAGTATTTCACAACTCGAGCGATCCAAGCCATTTCAGACGGGTCTACGCGGCCGCGAACGATGCACTCGAGGTGCTTCGTGACGCGGTCGATGACGAGACGAACATCATCGTCTGCTCGGATCACGGGATGGGACCGGTAGACGGCTATAAGATACACGTCAATCAGATCCTGGAGAACAACGGGTACCTCACCTCGAGCGTCGATAGTACCGGTCCGGGTGACGTAAATATCGAACGCGCGGCGAACGCCGAGGAGGGGGGTCCACTTTCGACGCTCTTTCGGACTGGCTTCAAAGCGAGCGCTGCGATCGGACTCCCACCGGCGAAACTGTACAACGTTGCCGATCGACTCGGACTGGGGGAGCCACTCATCGAACGCCTTCCGGAGCAACTGTGGAAAGGGTCCGAACGAAACGTGCTGTGGGCGGACTCTGTGGCCTACTGCCGTCACGGCTCCGAGCAGGGGATTCGACTCAACCTCGAAGGTCGCGACCCAGCGGGAGTCGTCCCTCGGTCGGCGTACGAGGACGTCCGGAGCGAAATCATCGCGCTCCTCGCTTCGGTACGGACGCCGACCGGCGAGAAGGCGTTCGAATTCGTCTGTCCGAGAGAGGAGCTCTACACGGGGCCGTACAGCGAGCGGGCGTGCGATGTGCTGTTCTTACCGACTGAGATGAACCACACCGTTTCGACGAAATTGCACGGGGTGGAGTTCTCCCCCACGTCGACATACGATCACAAGCGCACGGGGGTCTTTATCGGGTCCGGGCCGGGGTTCACCAACACCGACGAACGTGGTCGGATCGATCTCGTCGACATCGCGCCGATAGCGATGTCGGTACTGGGGTATCCCGTTCCGGAACGGATGACCGGCGACGCTCGCGACGATCTCCTGACCGTCCCGACGACTGTCGAAGCGTACGACGTCTCGATAGAACGGGAGGTGGGATACGACCAGGACCAAGACGAAGTTCGGGATCGATTGAGTGACCTCGGCTATCTCTGACGATGGACCGCGAACTCGACCTGAAAAAGGTTCTCTCGAGCGCCGGATTGGTTTTCGTCGGAACGATTTTTGGCTCCGTTGTGATCCTGTTCGAGCGAATTCTTCTCGGTCGGGTGTTGACGGCTGACGCGTACGGTGAGTTCAGTATCGCGCTCGACCTGACGATGCTCGCGATTACACTCTCTCTGGCTGGTTTTCAACAGGGTATCCCCCGTTTTATGGCGAGATACGATAGTCCGGCGGACATCAGAGGGACCTGGATAACGGGGCTGGTCGTCACGCTTCCTATCGCCGGCAGCATCTGCATACTTCTGCTAGCGTTCGACGAAACCCTCGTCGGCCTGTTGTTCGAAGACGCCCGATCGGTGCGGTTGCTGTTTTTGTTCACGCTTACGATCCCGTTCGTGGTGCTGTTTAGCCTCGGCGTGAGTGCGATTCGCGGGTTCGAAAACACTCGATACAAAATCCTCGCAGAAGACGTCGGCTACCCCGGTATTCGGTTGTTCACTCTCGCTGTTCTCCTGGCGTTGGGTATGGACGTCCTCGCCGCTGGGTACAGTTATCTGCTCGCCGCAGTACTGACTACGGCGCTCACGCTCTATCTTCTCCGTCGATTTATGAAACTCGTCGGTTCGTTCACCCTTCATATAAAGGAGATGACGCTATTTTCGGGCCCGCTGGTCGTCTCCACGGTCGTTTCGACGCTTCTTGCGAGGACGGATACCCTCATGCTCGGCTACTTTCGTCCATCGGCCGAAGTCGGGATCTATAACACGGCGTATCCGCTCGCCGGTGCCCTGGTATTACTGCTCGGCACGTTCGGATATCTGTACCTCCCCGTCGCCTCCAGACTGGACAACACAGACGATCTCGACGGAGTCAGAACGTTGTATACGATGACCTCTAAGTGGACGTACGTTCTCACCTTTCCAATCTTCGTCCTGTTCGTCGTGTTCCCTGGCGAAATCATTTCGCTTACGTTCGGTGACGAGTACTCCGCCGGCGGGATCGCGCTCGCAATTCTCTCCGTCGGGTTTTTCATCAACGCAGCGGTCGGACGCAATCGCGAGACGCTCGCCGCGTTCGGCTACACGAAATTCATTCTGGTGACAAACGTCGCTGCGTTCATCGTCAACGTGATCGCGAACATCGTCCTTATTCCGCTGTACGGGTTCGTCGGGGCGGCCGTTGCGTCCGCCATATCGTACGTCGCCCTGAACATACTCATCTACGGGTTTTTGTCATGGAAGTTCGACGTGAAGCCGTTCACGCGAACCGCTCTTAGAGCGGTCGTATCACTTCCACTCGTGTTACTGCCGTTTGGATTTCTCTTCCGGACGGTAGCTCCCATCAACGCGCTCACTATTGTCGCGTTCGCGATCGTGGTGACTGCGTTGACGGTCGGTATCGTGATCGCTAGCCGATCGTTAGAGTCGTACGATCTGGTATTCGTCGAATTTCTCGAGGCGATTATCCAGCGCCGAATTCCGATAATCCGTCGGTTGATACCGGATCAGTGAGTCGCTCATACGGTCTGCCGGAAGATCTACCGGTGCAACCATCACTCGTTCTCCGGTTGCACCGGCAACGACTTACAGCAGTCCGTCTCACTGGTCGCGAACCGTGCTCATTCGTCGACCTCGATCCAGAGGTGGACGGAACGATCCGCGTTCTCGAGCGTCGGTTCCTCCGGTGGCTCTCTATCGAGATACACCAGCCACACCAGGCGAAGGTCGTCACCGGTCATCGGCGGGTCGATTTCGTGCTCGTGGTGCCAGCTCTCGCCGTGTGCCAGCTCCGCGTCGAACCGCTCGAGTTCCTCCTGTTCGACGACGATCGTTTCGTCGTTCTGGACCTCGACTTCCTGTATCGCGAAGACCGTCGTGTACTCGACGGTTCGGTGTTCCTGATTGTCGATTCCGAACACGATCTCCTGGGCGTCTTCACCGTCGTACTCGGTCGGATAGCCGTCGGTGACGAGCTCTCCGTCGTCTTCGGTCAAGATGTACGCCGACGAGAATCGTTCGCCGTCCTGTGGGAGAGCAATCGCGTAGCTAACCGTACCGAGGGCGAGAAGGACGGAAACGATCAGTAGCACGTTCACGATCACGGTTCCACGGCTATTCGATTCGAAGACCGTCGCTCGTCCGGATTCGATCCACGTACGGTACGGGATCGTAAAGCGACGTTCTGGTGTTAGATTCCATCGCCGGACTCCCGCGATGATCGAGAGGAGAACGACGAACATGCTGGTCGCGATCAGGATCGACGTGAGGGTGGGTTCCCGAAGCGTGAGATCGAGAAGGAGTGCGATCAGCGGAACGATGGCAACGCTCAGACCGAACGAGAGCGCACCTCGTTCGATACCAGTGGGACTCGCCGTTCCGAGGGGGGTCGATCCGTCGGTCACGTCACCGGAACGGGATCGCTCGCTCGCTTCCGGAAAGAGGGCAGCGACGAACGCGTACCCGGGGAGGAAAAGCAAGAATACGAGTCCGAGTGGAATTCGAATCGGCGTCTCCCGAACGACGGGGAGCAACGCCGCGGCGTTGGTTGCAGCGACAACGATGAGGACGACCACTAAATCCGCCGGCAACTCCCGTATCTGGCGGGGGAGAAAAAGCCGGAGGGATTTAGCATCGACCATTCAAAACACGTAGCACAGGCATGGGCATAAATGGCGTGCGTCGCTCCGCGGCTGCAACGTCGTATTGTGCGACGTTCAGCACTCGGAGGCAGCGATCTCGACAACGCGAACGGCTTCGATGAGACTCTCGGTGGCGCGTAACAGGCGTCAGGTCCCACGGATATGCAACGTCCACCCAAACTCCTCCGAGACAACACCGCGAACTAATTCCCCGGCCTCGATCAAGCGTCGGAACGCACCAGTCAGCAGGTGTTCTCCGTTCCGTGGCGGTGTGCCTTCAATCGCATCGATTCCGAATGCTCGGACGTTCTCCGTTAGGGCCCATCCGCAAAAACTCAAAGCGTAGTCGAAACCGACTCGGCCGATAGCACGGTACCGAATCGTCCGGAACACTCGTTTGCTGTTTCGGAAACAAAGGGTGTCAAACCCGACCCGAACCAGCCACTGGTTTCGGATCCCTGCCTGCTTTCGAAATTAGTAGCCGAAACGGGGCGGTCGGCGTGACGATTACACCGTGGCCGTCGGCTGATACCTCGAGCGCGTACGAACACTGCGGAGCGTACGCTTTCGAGCGGTCTGGCGCGTCTACGGGACAACAGCGACCGTCCCCATCGCTACGGAGAGCGTGTCTCGAGCGTGACACGCTGACCGATACTGAGGTACGCGTCGCTTCCTGTCCCCTTCGAAGCGACCGCCGGACCGGTCGTCTCGAGGACTGTTCCTCGACTGCGAGAGACCGAAACGTGAGAGACCGAGAGTGTACCCGACGAACCCCGTCAGATGGTGCTCGTCCCGTCGGCGATCGCCTCGCTCGAGCCACCGCTGAAGCCCCGAGTGGCCGCCGTCGTGCGACGGTGAAACGCCTACACGACATCGACTGTCACGCGCCGCTCAGTCGGTCGGCTCGAATTCGATTACTCGATGTACTGTTGTTCCCACTCTCTCCGGTCTTCGATTTGCTCGAGGCCGCTGTCGCTGATCGCGTAGTAGTTCGTTCGGCGATCGAGCTGTCCCTTCTCGACGAGCGCTTTGTTGACGAGCGTGTCGAGATTGGGATACAGCCGGCCGTGATTGATCTCGCTGTTGTAATACTTCTCGACTTCGTCTTTTACTTCCTGGCCAGACGGCTCGTCGGCTCCGGCGATCACGTACAGCAGATCGCGTTGAAATCCGGTCAGATCGTCCATGTTGCAACCACACCGACACACCAACTGTTCGACTATTTGTTATCGTTCTCGTATCAACTGTTTCTCGACTGTGTGTACGGTCTAACTGAGATAATTACAGTGATATTCTGTTTCACTGTCGGTAACAGGTGACTACGAGCGACGCGCGTCGTCACACCGCTTGCTGGCGGTTCGTCACTCGGAGTGTCGCATCTGTGCGTCTCGCGTCTCTGCGGGCTAGTTTTAGCCGTGCGAGACAGTCAACGACCGCTTACTATTGAAGTGGATGGAACGGATCGTGAAACGATCGCTTCGTTTCTGCGGACGTACTAGCAGCTGTGAACGTACTGGAACGATGGACGTTCGCCGACGGCCGTCCTCCGCGCCGGCCACGAGCGGGAGGAAGCCACTCGAGTATCGGGAGCGATGGTACGCGAACGAGCGACTCGTCGATGTTCGCGATACTCGAGCGACCACTCCGTCGCTATCGCGGTCGCTTGCCGTGTAGTCTACCGAAGAATGTGTATTGGATTGTGAAATCCGCTACCGAACGTGTAGAGCCGTGTTAGAGGCGGGTGACGTTGGTGGCGCGGGGGCCCTTGGGGGCCTGTTCGATGTCGAATTCGATGTCTGTGCCTTCTTCGAGGTCCGGACCGCCAACGTCTTCCATGTGGAAGAAAACGTCATCGTCCGCGTCGTCCGTCGAAATGAAACCGTAGCCGCCTGTGTCGTTGAAGAAATCAACGTTTCCTTTCGCCATTGCAATCCAAGAGAGTGCCGGGTCACGTATAACAGTTGTGTTATACTCGTCCTCTCGGGAGACAGACACACGCTCGAGTGAAACGCGCGCGAATGCGTTATTGAAGCCGCAAATTGCGCGTTTTAGAACTATCTATAGTCTGACCACAAAACTCCCACAACCGTGAGAAATGCCCGTTCAGGGGGTGTTTCTGACCGGTTTCACTCGTACACGAGTGATACGTTTGCTCACATACACCCGACGATCGCTTCGTGAACCGATCGGTCCGATCCAACGAGCCGCTCGAGGCGCTCTCGAGACCGTCTCGAATCGTTTAGGTGGCTCCGCTGATACGCGACGTGCATGACAGAGTCGAACTCGCCGTCGCAGTCACACACCGGCCCGACGGTCGCGCAGGTGGCGTTGATCGGGCTGTTCGTGACGGCGCTCGTGACGGCGCAGCTGACGGCCTCGAAGGTGCTCGCGTTCTCGCTTCCGGTCACGGGCGCGGAGTTGGTGCTTCCCGGTGCCGCGCTCGCCTACGCGCTGACCTTTCTGGCCAGCGACTGTTATGCGGAACTGTACGGCCGACGGGCGGCACAGATCGTCGTCAACGTCGCTTTCGCGATGAACTTCGTCGTTCTCGTGCTCGTCTGGTCGACCATCGCAGCCCCAGCAGCCGAGACCAGCATCGACCCGGGGATGTTCGCGGACGTGCTCGGGGCGTCGACGAACATCGTCCTCGGCAGCCTGCTCGCGTACGTCGTCAGCCAGAACTGGGACGTGATCGTCTTCCACCGGATCCGCGACTACACCGGCCGCGAGAAGCTCTGGCTGCGCAACGTCGCCTCGACGGCGAGCAGCCAGGCCATCGACACCGTCATCTTCGTGGCCATCGCCTTCTCGCTCGCGCCGGCTCTCCTCGGCGTCGGTCCCGTCCTCGGCGTCGGCGAACTGCTGGCGCTGATGATCGGCCAGTACCTGTTGAAACTCGCCATCGCCGTCGTCGACACGCCGATCGTCTACGCCGTCGTCTCGTTCGTCCGCTCGCGCGAGGCGACGGCCGACGAGGAGACGACGGTCGCCTGATCGAGACGTTCCCGCCCGTCTCCGTTTCGCGTCGAACGAGGACGGTTATAGTAGCTACTGAAAGTCAATGCACACCCGATCGCAGAGCGACGTTGCGTTCGGTGTGTAAATCGTTTCAGTGGCTACTATAGTAACCGGCCTCGAGAGGGATCGATATGGACGAACGCGTACGCGAACACGCCGAGGTACTGGTCGACTGGAGTGCCCGCGTCGAGGCGGGCGACGACGTCGTGCTCGCCGTCGGACCCGACGCTCACGAACTCGCGGTGGCGGTCGCCGAAGCGCTCGGTGAACGGGGGGCGAACCTACTTGCGACGTACAACTCCGGCGAGATCACCCGCGCGTATCTTCGCGCACACGACGGTGAGTTCGACGAGAACCCGGCGCACGAGCTTGCACTGGTGGAAAACGCCGACGTCTACCTCTCGCTCGGCGGCGGACGCAACACGAGCGCGACGGCCGACGTGCCGGGGAAGACCCGTCAGGCCTACGGCAGCGCCAGAAGCGAGATTCGCGAGGCCCGTATGGACACTCGCTGGGTGTCGACGGTCCACCCGACCCGGTCGCTCGCCCAGCAGGCGAACATGGCCTACGAGGAGTACCAAGAGTTCGCGTACGACGCGATCCTTCGGGACTGGGAGGCCTTAGCCGAAGAGATGGGCCGGATGAAGGATATTCTCGACGACGGCTCCGACGTTCGTCTCGTCTCGAGCGGAACCGATCTCACGATGCAGATCGAGGGTCGAACGGCAGTCAACAGCGCCGCATCGGTCGCGTACGACTCGCACAACCTTCCCAGCGGCGAGGTGTTCACCGCGCCGTACGCCACCGAAGGCGAGGTGACCTTCGACGTCCCGATGACGCTCCACGGCGAATCCGTCCGAAACGTTCGTCTCGAGTTCGCGGACGGCGAGGTCGTCGACTACGACGCCGAGCAGGGCGAGGACGTGATCGCGGAGATCCTCGAGACCGATGCCGGTGCCCGCCGACTCGGTGAACTCGGCATCGGCATGAACCGCGGCATCGACCGCTACACGGACAATATCCTCTTCGACGAGAAGATGGGTGACACGATCCATCTCGCGCTCGGCCGGGCCTACGACTCGAACCTCCCCGACGGCGAGTCCGGCAACGACTCCGCGGTCCACGTCGACATGATCACCGACGTCAGCGAGGACTCGCGACTCGAGGTCGACGGGACCGTCGTCCAGCGTAATGGCCGCTTTCGGTGGGAAGACGGCTTCGAGTAACTCGCAATCTGCGGATTCTGCGCTTCGTTCACATTCGCATGTTAGTCACTACAAACGACAGTAGCAGCCTGTTAATACCCTCTTATGCGCTGTCAACCCATACCATGAAACGGCGAAGCGGCTGCATAATAATGTAGGGAATCCTCGTTGGAATCGAGTACCGCCATGACCGGTGGCGGCGAAGTAACCGGTCGGGACTCGCTGCTCGTCCCAGACGCTGCCGCCGACTGAGCATCGGTGGGCAGCGTATTCCCTTTCAGTTGTCTGCCCGCCCCGCCGGAGGCGGTACGTATCCGGCGATCACCGTCTTCGGTGTTCGTACCATCCGACAGTCTCACCCCTTTCGAGTGCTTACACCGACTATGCGCGATCAGCTTCGGGCTGGCGCCGCCATCTACAACGCGGGCTTCTATCACGCCGCCCACGACGCCTGGGAGGAGTACTGGCTCGACCTCGAGGCCGGCACCGACGACGAGCGGCTGCTCCACGGGTTGATCCAGTTCACGGCCGCGGTCCACCACGCCCGCGGCCGCAACTGGGAAGGCGCGGTTGGGCTGGCCGAAAGCGCCCGCACGTATCTCGACGGACTGCCCGCTGACTACCGCGACGTTGCGCTCACACCGGTGCGATCGTTCCTCGAGGCCCTCGCGGCGGATCCGGAACTGCTCGAGCGTCGGCGACCGATTCGGCTCGAACACGACGGATCGGTGCCAACGCTCGCGAATCTCGAATTCGAACCGACCGCGGTCGCCGCAACGGTCCTCGCTGAAGAACTTGGCTACGACGAGGCACCGGTCGAACAGGCCCGAACGTACGCTCGTCGTGATCTCGAGGCCGGCGACGACGGTAGCCGGTTCATCACGCTCCTGTTCGATTTCGTTCGGGAGGACGAGCATCGGGGCATCGTTTACCAGCGACTCACGGATCACGTCGATCGGCGGGCGGCTCGAGAGACCGACGTCGAAGGGCTGTTCTGACGGCGGTTGGCCGGTTCGGTTCGCGACCGAATCGGCCCGTCGACTCGAAGTGCCCGTCCCGCTCGCGCTGGTCCACGTCGCCGTCTCCTTTCAGGAGCGGTTCGACTGGGACGGCAAAAACAGGGTTTCGGTCTCCGACTGATTACTCGTGGCCGGCGATCCGCAGCGGCTCGTACGGCTCCTCGAGGTAGGCAATATCCGACGCCGAGAGCTCCAGTTCGATGGCCTCGACGGCCTCCTCCAAGTGCTCGACGCTGGTCGTGCCGACGATGGGGGCGTCGACCCACTCCTTGTGGAGCAGCCAGGCCAGCGAGATCTGGGCCATCGTGACGCCCTTCTCGGCGGCGAGTTCCTGAATTCGCTCGTTGATCTCCTTACCGCCGCCCTGGAGGTACGGAATCTGCTCGAGGTACTCGTCCGTCTGCCCACGCGTCGTCGACTCGAGGGCCTCGAGCGGGCGGGTGCCGACGCCGCGGGCCAGCGGCGACCACGGGATGACGCCGATCCCCTCCTTCTCACAGAGGGGCAACATTTCGCGTTCCTCCTCGCGGTAGAAGGCGTTGTAGTGGTTCTGCATCGTCGCGAAGCGCTCGAGTCCCAGGTCGTCGCTCGTCTGCAGGGCCTCGGCGAACTGGTGGACCCACATCGAGGAGGTGCCGACGTATCGGGCCTTCCCCCGTCGGACGGCGTCGTCGAGCGCTCGGAGCGTCTCGTCGATCGGCGTGTCGTAGTCCCAGCGGTGGGTCTGGTAGAGATCGACGGTGTCCATCCCGAGTCGCTCGAGGCTCGCCTCGAGTTCCTGCTCGATGGTCTTCCGGGAGAGGCCGCTCGAGTTTGGGTTGTCGGGGTCCATCTCGGCGTACACCTTCGTCGCGACGACCTGCGAATCGCGGTCGTAGCCCGCGAGCGCGTCGCCGAGAATCTCTTCGGACTCGCCCGTCGAGTAGACGTTCGCCGTATCGAAGAAGTTGATTCCGAGATCGATCGCGCGCTCGATGAGTTCGGTGCTCTCCTCGCGGTCGAGCATCCAGTCGCGGCCGCTGCCGAAACTCATGCAGCCGAGCCCGATGCGACTGACCGACATGCCGGTGGACCCGAGCGTCGTGTACTCCATAGGAGTTGCTGCGTCCGCCGACCGTTAAAACGTCGCGGCTCGAGGTCGGGGTGCCGGCTTTCGATTACGGTGGGGAGAACGACGGCGGCCGGCGTCAGTCGTGCTCGGCGAAGAACGAAACGGCCGGTATCAGTCGTGGTGCGCGGAGTTGTCTCGGGGCTCGTAGCCCAGCGCCTCCTTCGCGCGCTCGAGCGAGTAATATTTCCGGTCGTTGTCGCTAATCCCGTAGACGATTTCGTAGCCGTAGTCGGCTCGAATACAACGATCGAACAGGTGTGCACAGTCGCGGTAGGAGAGCCACATCGCCTGCCCGCGCTCGTAATCGATCGGCGGGTGGCCCCGGGTGAGGTTTCCGATGCGGACGTTGACGACTGAGAGGCCGTACTCGTCGTGGTAGTAGCGCCCGAGGGACTCGCCGGCGACCTTCGAGACGCCGTAGAGGTTCCCCGGACGGGGGAGTTCCGTCCCGTCGAGCAGGTAGTCGTCGTCGGTCCGGTACATGTCCGGCGTCCGTTCCTCGGTCTCGTAGGCCCCGACGGCGTGGTTGGAGGAAGCGAACGCGACCTTCTCGACGCCGGCGTCGACGGCGGCCTCGAAGACGGTCTGGGTCCCGTCGATGTTGTTCGTCAGGACGCTGTCCCACGGCGCGGTCTTACGGGGATCACCCGCGAGGTGGAGGACGACGTCGATGTCTTCCATCGCCTCGCGGACGGTCTCTTCTTCGGTGATATCCGCGACGACGAACTCGCCCGGGTAGTCCTCCGTCGGCGGATCACGATCGAGCAAGCGCCACTCGTGGTCGTCCGCGAGGCCCTCGAGGATAGCCTCTCCGACGCGCCCCGCAGCTCCGGTCAGCAGGACCGACTGTGCCATTCGTTCGGTGGGAGGGAAAGCGACGATAAGAACCATGCGGTTCCGAGTCGGTTCGAGTGGTTGTCGCACCCTTCGGTCACGCGGAACGACGCGACAGGCCGTCCGCATCGCAATCCCCTTGCCGACCGCACTCGAGGGCTTTCATATGACCAGCGAGACGGACCCCACAGTCGCCGAGGCCGCCTGCTTCGAGGCCGGCATCAAGTTCGGCACGCTCTACCACCAGTTCGCCGGGACGCCGGTCTCGCCCGATAGCGCCGCGAGCCTCGCGCGGGCGATGGAGGACTCGATCGAGAATCAACCCCACTGTACCGACGTGACCGTCGACGTGTTGGTCGACGAACTCGAGGCCGAACTCGCCGATTCGGCGGCCGACTACACCGAACTGACCGGTCGATTCCTCGAGGTCGAGATCGTCGTCGACTACGAGGGCTGTGAGGTCGTCACGCGGATGGCGATGGAAGGCGGCTATCCCCTGATGCGCGTGGCGTCGGTTCGGGGTCGGTAGTGCGACTTCGAGGGCTTTCGCTCACTTGTTGGGCGTAGTGAACGCTCGTGTTGCGAAACGAGGCTAACGGAAACGAGTGTTCTGCAGTTGCTGGCAACGATGAGTGCCACACCCTCCCCAACCGATTCGCTCGTTCACGATGTTCACTCGCTCATCCCTCGCACGTTTTCGTCGCCCGGCCTCACTTTCGTTCGGCCGACCGACAGCGCGCGCCACCGCACGGAGCCTGATCGGTCCGGCTGGCAACGCTTTCACCTGTACTGAACGGTTCGAACTCTGCCCGCGCCACGTCCGTTCCGTCTTCGAGACCGATCGACCTCCCTTTCGAAACTTCGCTGCCGTTCGGTCGATATCGGCCCGCTCGAGTCGCTTTTCACTTTCACTTTCGGGCGACCTTTTAACCCCAGTCACCGTGAAGGGAATTACATGAGCCAAGCGACATTCGGCGACGACGAGGAACTGTTCGGCGAAGCCGCCAACGAGATGCGCGAAGACGTCGAAGCCTCGCTCGAGGAGGCCTGGGACGCGCTGCCGAGCGCCGACGACGTCTGGGAGACCGACGCCGACAACGTGCTGGGCGTGCTCAACGGACTGAATTCGGCGTTGAACGCCGGCGACGCCGAAGACAATCTCCGCGACGCCAAAAAGTGGTTCACGATGGGCCAGCGAGCCGACGCCTTCGAGGACGCCGACGACCTCGAGGAGGAGATCGGAAATCTCGAGGAGGCGATCCAGGACATCTCCGACGCCGGCGAACAGGTCGGCGAACTCACCTCGACGATCCCGGCCCTTCGCGGCACGCTCGAAGACGCCGGTCCCGTCGAGGACGACGCGGACGACGAGGAGGCGGAGGAGGCTGACGCCGACGAAGACGACGCCGACGAAGACGACGCCGAGGAAGAAGACGAGGAGTAATCTCGAGTCGGATACGATCGTCGACTATCGGCACGCTCGAGCCCGTTATCGACGCTCGGGTCGCGAGACGTCTCGCTCCGCGACGGCCTCCAACAGTCGCGCCAGCGCGTCGCCCGCTAGCTCGAGCAGTTCCTCGCCGCGCCGTTCGTCCCCCGCGTCGGGATCGCCGACGACGCCGTTTTCGCTGAACTCCGCCGAATCGTAGGCGAGATTCGTGTAACTCACCCACTCGCCCCAGCCGTCGGCTCGTCCGGTCTGTGCTTCGTCCATCCGATCCTCGCGAACGAGGTCGGGCTCGCAGTGGCGAAGCAGGGCGGTCTCGAGCGGGCCGCCGTGGCCCATCTCGGCGGAGTGTTCGCCGACGGCCTCGAACCAGGTGAACGGGACGGCGTAGGCGTCGCCGTCGCGGGTGAGCCGGCCGCCGACCTCCCGCAGGGCGTCGACGTTGCCGCCGTGGCCGTTGACGAGGACCACTCGGTCGAAGCCGTGGTGGGCGAGGCTCTCGACGGATTCGCGGACGTAGCGCCGGAACGTCTCGTCGGAGACCCACATCGTCCCGGAAAACTGGCGGTGCTCCTCGGCGACGCCGACCGGAATCACCGGCGCGCGCACGACCTCGCGGTCGACGCGGGCTATCCCGGCGTCGGCGACCGCCTCCGCGGCGATAACGTCCGTCCCGAGGGGCGCGTGGGGACCGTGTTGTTCCGTACTCCCGACGGGGACGACCGCGAGATCGGTCTCGCAGTCGCGAACGTCCGTCCACGTCGCGTCGCGTAGGTTCATGCGGGAGTACTCCCACGGAGCAGCCAAGAAACTCCCGGTGGCCGCGACCCGTTTCCGCCCCTATTTAGTGCTCTTGCCCCTGCCGGTCCCGACGGTATCCGGCGGTACGTGGAATTCGACGCTATGTATCGCGGCGGCGACGTTCTCGAGGCCCTCCACGGCTCCGTTCCGGAGTGGCTGCTCCTGCTCGCTGCACTCGTGACCCGCCTCGGCGATGTCGCGACCGTCGTTTCGATCGCGATCGTGGCGTCGTGGCTGTTGACGTGGCGAGGAACGACCGCTGGACTCGAGTCACCGGATGTGGGGCCGGGGACCGAGTCCGCCGCAACGCGCTCCCACTGCGCGCCCGCCGTCTGGCTCGTGGGCGTCGTCATCGGCGGGCTAGCCGCGATGACCGCGCTAAAATATCTCTTCGCGTTGCCGCGGCCGGAACTCGTCGCGGCGACCCCGAGCGCGCTACCGACGGCGCTCGAGTCGACGTACGTCTCGACGGTGACGCTGGGCGGCTACGGCTTTCCGAGCGGCCACGCGGTCGGGGCCACTGTCGTCTACGGAGCGCTGGCGCTGGCGATCCCCCTCGGCACGCGTCGCAGTCGACTCGCGGTTGCGGGCGTCCTCGCGCTCGCAGTGAGCCTCTCGCGGGTCGTCCTCGCCGTCCACTACCCCGGCGATATCGTCGCCGGAGTCGCCCTTGGGGTTGCCTACCTCGTGACGGTCTGGTGGCTGCTCGAGCGCTCGCCGGCCAATCGCACGACGACCGCCTTCGCGTTGGCGCTCGGTCTCGCGCTCGTCGCGATTGCTGTCAGCGGCGCCGCGGGTCGGTCGGTGGCGTACGCCGCGCTGGCGGCCGGCGGCTTGGCGGTCTGGTCGTTCGCCCGTCCTCGCCGCGATCGGCCCTCGTCTGCACGGCCCGCGTATCACGCGGAGTCGGCGACGGTTGCGCTCGGACTTCTCGTCGCGCTCGTCGTCGTGGGTGGCGGGCTGCAATCGGTCGGTCCGGCCGCCGGGCTCGGTGCACTCGTCGTCGCGCCGGCGGTGATTCGGCCGCGATTGTCGTCCCCGTTGCGGGCGTCCTCGCGAGTGGCGAACGCAGGGCCAACCGGTTTCCGACGCCCTGCCGACAGTTTTCGTATGACCGACGATAACCGACAGCTCGGCGTCGAACTCGGCGAGCTCGGCGACGAACTCGAGTCCGCGGAGTATCCGATGAGCGAGGACGAACTGCTCGAGCGCTACGGTGACGGGGAGATCGATATGGATGGCGAGACGGAGACGCTCGAGGACGTCATCGGCCCGCTGAACGAAGACGAGTACCGAGACTACGGCGAGGTCGAGCAGGCGATCATGAACATGGTCGGCGACGAGGCCATCGGACGGAAGAACTACAGCGACCGCACGCCCCCCGCAGCGGGCGAGGACCGCCAGGACGAGGGCGCACCGGATCAGGACGATCAGGAAGGCCAGGAGTCGTTCTGAGGTCCTCGCTGGCGGTCGTTCGCTCGGGTAGCTCGTACCGACGCGAGTTTACGGGCCAAAAACCAGCAGTACGAACGACCCGATCCCGACGAAGAACGCCGGGACAACGGTAATTTTGGGCAGTACGGCGTGCGTTCTCGAGATCCCGTACGTGAGAAGATAGATGCTCCAGAGGATCGCGATGAATGTCATGAGCAGTCGCACGGCCGCCAGTTCGCTCAGCGCCGGCACGGCGGCGATATCGGCGGCGAGTTCTTCGGGCGTAAAAGTGGTGGACGGCAGCTGCTGAAGCTGTCGCCAGCCGTAGAGTATCGTCGGAACGAATACGACGATATTCGGTGCGTACGCCCACCCGGCGACGGCGACCGCGTCGGTGAGCGATCCGTTTGTGTTCGCACCCCCGCTTCCAAAGTGCATGCTCGCGGCGACGACGAGCAACGCGATGCTGCCCAGGGTCGCCGACGTGAGTAACAGATTGAGCGTCATCGCCGGCGTGTTGTCGGGGATGAAAAGCTGCCAGATAACGACGGAAAGCCAGGCGACCTCCAGAAGGGTGTACGCCGCGAAGACGCCCAGTCCCTGCTTCAGGGTCTCGGAACGCGTTCCGAAGAAGCCCGCAGGATCGAACAGCGGTGTTCGCGGCGGCATACCCGATGTGACGGATCGAATGCAATATCTGTTCCGGTGCCTGTAGGGCGTAATACGAACGCCGAGATGTGCCGATATTTGTGTTGACACCGTCCGTTTTTCGCATCGTCAGGTTCGACGACCGGTCGTCGCCGTGCGATGGCTGCGTGTCGATGACCGAGGGGGCCAGCGGTCGGAGACCGCGGTGAGAACAGTTCAAGTCGATTGGGTTGCTACTCGTAGGTCACGACCGACCGCCGATGACCACACCATCCCCTCCATCGATTCCGGACGACACGTACGAAGAACTCGTCGAGGCGACGCTCCTCGCGCTCTCCAAGACGGGCTACCTCGACCTGCGAGTCCGCGATATCGACGCCGAGTTTCCGAAGAGTCGCCAGCTCATCCACCACTACTTCGACGGCAAAGACGAACTGGTGACTGAGACGCTTTCGGTCCTCGTCGATCAGTACACCCGGGAGTTAGACAGTTCGCCGGGTGACGACCCGCTGGCGAAACTGAACGACGAAATCGACCGGGTTCTCCTGGGCGAAGCGATAGCGGACTTCGACTACTGGATGTTCGTGACCGCGATGTACGAAATCATGGCGCAGTCCCACCACAACCGGGATCATCAGGTGCTAATCAATCGACTCACCGACGAACTCATCGATCACTTTGACACCATCATGCAGGGAGGTATCGAACAGGGCGTCTTCGACGACGTCGACACGCTCCGACTCGCGAAAGTGTTGGACGACCTCATCACCGGCGCACAGAGCAAGAAGATCTTTCTCGGCAACGACGACGCGCTCCTCGAAACGCGAGAGATGATCGATCGACTCGTCATCGCCCAGCTGAACCCTGCTGAACCCTCGCCTGCGACGGATTGACCGCCGAACAGTCGCATCTCGAGTCTCCACCGGACGTCGTCGCGTACATTCTACGGATCGATGCGGCAGTTGATTCCACGACGAACCGATCGTCACAGTTATGATGTTTCCCGCTTGGTAAACTAGAAGTGATTCAATGACAGCTATCCAGACGAGCGGACTCGCCCGACGGTTCGGTGACGTCGT
The DNA here is from genome assembly GCF_052040145.1 of Natronorubrum amylolyticum. NCBI lineage: Archaea > Methanobacteriati > Methanobacteriota > Halobacteria > Halobacteriales > Natrialbaceae > Natronorubrum > Natronorubrum amylolyticum. Next base: position 59,350 of record NZ_JBPPFW010000004.1, on the reverse strand, counting down.
CGCCGTCGAGTCGCTCGACCTCCACGTTCGAGACGGCGAGGCCTACGGCTTTCTCGGCCCGAACGGCGCGGGGAAATCGACGACGATCAACATGCTGCTCGGCTTTACGCCCCCGTCGTCGGGATCGGGGACGGTACTCGGCTACGACATCGAAGACGAGTCGCTCGCCATCCGCCAGTCGATCGGCGTCCTCCCGGAGGACTTCGGGATGTACGACCGTCTGACCGCCCGAAAGCACGTCCAGTTCGCCATCGACACGAAAGGAGCGGCGGACGACCCCGACGACCTCCTGGCACGCGTCGGACTTTCCGACGCCGCCGACCGCAAGGCCGGCGGCTTCTCGACGGGGATGAAACAGCGCGTTGCGCTCGCGATGGCGCTCGTCGGCGACCCCGAGTTGCTCATCCTCGACGAGCCGTCCTCCGGGATCGACCCCAACGGAGCTCGAGAGATGCGCGCGATCATCCAAGAGGAACTCGATCGCGGCGCGACGGTCTTTTTTTCGAGTCACATCATGGAACAGGTCGAAGCGATCTGCGACCGCGTTGGGATCATGAGCGGCGGCCGACTCGTCGCCGAGGACTCCATCGGCGCGCTGAAAGACCAGTTCGACGCCGAGTCCCGACTCACCTTGACCGTCGACGCCGTCCCCGACGGGATCGTCTCGCGACTCGAGCCGGTCGACGGCGTCCTTGATGTCCGCGTCAAGGGCACGGACATCGTGACGTCGGTGTCGAACCCGCGGTCGAAGGCCGTGGTTATCAACGCGGTCGAGGATGCGGGCGGCGTGATCGCCGACATCACCGCCGAGGATCACTCACTCGACGATCTGTTCGCTGCGTTTACCACCGGTGACGGTGCGAACCGCGGCGATGCTCGAGCGTCTCGAGCCGAAGCGGCTCTCGAAGAGGTCGACGCATGAGCTGGATGCAGATCGCGCGGAAGGATTTCGCGGACGCGAGCCGATCGATGATGCTCTGGATCCTCTCTGCGCTGATGGTCCTGCTCGTCGCCGGCATCTCGTCGATTCCGCACCTCATTCACACCCCCGGCCAGGGACCGGCCCCCGGGTTCGACGAGGCGCTGAGTTTCCTCTTTACGGTGGTCGTGACGATGATCTCGATCATCGGGCTCGTCGTCGGCTATCAGGCTATCGTCGGGGAACGCGAATCCGGCAGCATTCGGTTCCTGCTCGGGCTGCCCAACACCCGTCTCGACGTGATCGTCGGGAAAGTGCTCGGTCGAGCCGCCGTCGTCGCCGTTCCGACGGTGATCGGCTTCGTCGTCGGCGGCATCGTGATCGCCCTCCTCTACGACGGGTTCGACGTCGTGACCTACGTCAGTCTCCTCGCGTTCTCCGTGCTCATCGGATTAGTGTACGTCTCTCTCGCCGTCGGCGTCTCCGCGAGCGTCAGCACTCGCGCGAAGGCGGTCGCCGGCGTGCTCGGTATCTACATCGTCACCGACTGGCTCTGGTGGGCCGTCCCGATGGCGATCTACTGGCTCCTCGAGCGAGAACTCCCCGGCACCACCGATCTCCCAACCTGGTACCTCTTCGTCGAACGACTCGGCATCTGGGAGCCGCTCGCGGTGATCTCCGGGACGCTCGTCGATATCGCCGGCGTCGAGACCGTCCCGCCGGCGGATCGGCTCGCCGGTGACGTTCCGTTCTACCTCGAGCCCTGGTTCGCCTGGGTGTTCGTCGCCGCGTGGATCCTGGTCCCGCTCGCGATCGGCTACTACCGGTTCAATCGGACCATACTCAGCTAACCGTCGACCGATCTCGAGAAAATCGCTTTCGGTGACGGCACCGCTATTCTATCGCGCTCGACCGGCGATCAGTCGTCGTCATCGCCGGCTTCCGTACGGGCGGTCCGGCGCTGAGCGCGTTCGATGAACTCCTGTGGCAACTCCTCGATTTCGCCGGCCTGGACGCCCCAGAGGTGCGAGTAGAGCCCGCCGTTCTCCAGCAGTTCGTCGTGGCTGCCGCGTTCGGCGACCGCACCGCCCTCGAGCACCAGGATCTGGTCGGCGTCCTTGATCGTCGAGAGGCGGTGGGCGATGGCGAACGTGGTTCGTTCTTCGGTCAGATCGTCGATCGAGCGCTGGATGAGCATCTCGGTCTCGGTGTCGACGTCGCTGGTCGCCTCGTCCAACACGAGGATGTCGGGATCCTTGAGCACCGCGCGGGCGATGGCAACGCGCTGGCGCTGGCCGCCCGAGAGTTTGACGCCGCGCTCGCCGACCATCGTGTCGTAGCCGTCGGGCAGATTCCGGATAAAGTCGTGAGCCTCGGCGGACTTCGCCGCCTCGATGATCTCCTCGCGGGAGGCGTCGAAGGTGCCGTAGGTGATGTTCTCCTCGACGGTGCCGTAGAAGAGGAACGACTCCTGGCCGACGTAGCCCATCGACTGGCGCAAACTCGGCAGCGATACCTCGCGGACGTCCTGGCCGTCGATCCGGATGGCTCCGTCGTCGACGTCGTACAGTCGAAGGAGGAGTTTGAGAACGGTCGACTTTCCGGCCCCCGTCGGGCCGACGAGCGCGACCGTCTCGCCACCCGCGACGTCGAACGAGACGTCGTCGATGATTCGCTCGTTCTGCTGGTACCCGAATTCGACGTTCTCGTACTCGACGCGGCCCTCGGTTACCTCGAGATCCGCGGCCCCCTCGTCGCGTTCGATCCGCCCCTGCTCGTCCATCAGGCCGAAGATGCGCTCGCTCGAGGCCTCCGCACGCTGGTACATGTTGACGACCTGTCCGAACTGGGCCATCGGCCAGACCAGTTGCTGCGTGTAGAGGATGAAAGCGACGAAGACACCCTCCTGAAGCGTCCCCGTGAACGGCCCCGGCGCGGTGCCGGTGAAGACCCAGTAGCCCCCGACGACGAACGTGAGGACGAACCCGATCCCCGAAATGAGTTGGAGGCCCGGGAAGAATCGAATGCGCAGCCAGATGGCCTCCCAGTTCGTATTGTAGTACTTCTTCGAGACGTCCTCGACGCGGTCCGACTCGTAGGGCTCGGTGTTCGAGGACTTGATGACGCCGATCCCGCCGAGGTTGTTCTCGAGTCGCGAGTTCACCTTCCCGACCGAGGAGCGGACGGCGGCGTACTTCGGCTGGATCTTCTTGACGAAGATGTAGGTGAAGATCGCGATCAGCGGGACGGGGGCAAGCGAGACCAGCGCGAGTTGCGGGTTGAGCCAGAACAGGAGAAATGAGATCCCGACGACCATCACGATCAGCCGCGTCGCGGAGTTCATCCCCTCGTTGAGGAAGCGCTCGAGTTGGTTGACGTCGTTCGAGAGGACCGACATCATCTCGCCGGTCTGCTTCGAGGCGAAGAACTCCATGTCCAGACGCTGCATCTTGTCGTAGGTCGCGGTTCGGACGTCGTGTTGAATGTCCTGTGAGAAGGCGTTGAAGCCCCAGTTGCGCAGCCAGTGAAAGATCGCGCCGAGGGCGAACGAGCCCGCGATGGCGGCGGCGACGAACCAAAATTGTCCCTCGCGCGTCGCCGGCAACCAGGCTTCGGGCAAGATTACGAGCGGGACCTGCTCGGCGAAGGCCGCCTCGCCGAAGATCGCGTCGATCGCGACGGCGAGCAACAGTGCGGGCAACAGATCCAGCGCCCGCGCGAGCACGCTCGAGATCAGCCCGACGGTAGCCGAAAACCAGTAGGGACGACCGTACTCGAAGAGCAAGCGACGCATCGGACTCTCGACCTGTTCGCGCTGCTCCTCGAAGGGATCGTCATCGTCCCAGTCGACGTCCTCCATTGCGTTCGGTTCGGGGACCGTTGCCAATAAGGGTTGCTACGAACCGAAACACCCCAGCCGTCGGTAGTGTTTCGGTCGGTCTCGCGTGCGACTCATCGGTACTCGATTTCGATCTCGTCGCCCGGTTCGATCCCCATCTCGTCGGCGTAGCCTCGCGGCACCTCGAGGACGTACTGGGCCTGCCCGGTGTGCTCGAGCTCCTCGCCGTCCTCGTCGGCCTCGGGTGCGCGGGCCGCCTCGATGGACGTGATCTCGCGGTCGGCGTCGACGAAGATGATATCGATGTCGAAGTCCATCTCGCGCATGACGTAGGTTCGCTCGCCCTCGCTCGAGTGGACGAACAGCATGCCCTCGCCGTCGGCGAGCGAGTCGTGATCGCTCAGCCCGGTGTAGCGCTCGGCGCGGGTGTCCGCGACCTCCGCGTCGACGACGGCGAGTTCGTCGCCGGTGTCGGCCTCGAGGACGCGGACCTCGGCTTGCTCCTCGGCCCAGGGCGGGGTGATCAGTCCCAGCTGGAGGATCAGCAGGGCGATTAGGGAGACGGCGACGAGGAGAAGGAGCGACTTCCAGACCCGCTCGAGGACCATACCCCTCCTGCGGCGTGAGAAAGTAAAGGTTATTCGGACGGGGGGATTTGGTCGGCATACGGGCTCGTGGTCTAGCTGGTTATGACGCGGCCTTTACAAGGCCGAGGTCGGTGGTTCGAACCCGCCCGAGCCCATTTCTGTGGCGAGCAATACCGCGAGCCACAGAAATGTATGCGAGGGCGGTTCGAACTAGACCGAGGTTCTGCGCCGCAGGCGCAGGTTCTCGGGCGTAGTTCGAACCCGCTCGAGCCCACCGCCGAAAACTCGTCCGCCGTTACGCCCCGGATTTGTATTTCGGGTGAAACGCTCGCTCATCGGCTGGGCGAATTGATCACAGATGCATCCTCAGGGAAATAGAAGTAACAGGATACCACACAGGATGTGAAGACCGGCACAACAGGCAAGTCAGTTATTGAGTAGAGGGAGTGATCGGTGATGGACGATATCTGAAAAAATGGTTCCCAAAAGAGACATCCAAAGGACACAGAGAACGAGTCCAAGAATCACTGCCCAGTGAAACTGTATTGCAAGCGGTGCAAGAACTACTAGGGGAATAGCTAGCGGAGTAAGAATTATCTGTAGTAGTTCTCCGAGCCATGCCGGCCCAGTGCCAGCCATTTCGATGAGCGCCCAGACGAAAGAAACAGCTATGAAAATACCGAATACGGCGAGAGCGGTATTGTCTGGCTGAAACACCCGTTGACGGTACGGTAACGCATACTGCTCAGTCTCGCTGCGCTGCTGCCAGAAAAGTGCTACAACTGCAGCAAACACGATCGAACCGAAAACTGCAACGCCGATAGCAACTGCGACCAGTTCTGTGGTGGGCTCCGTGTAGGGTGGTAGCCGCTCCGTCGTCACGTTACGATTGATGTACCACACTGCCGGGAAGAGCGCCATAAAAAACGGAATGACCATTGTACGAACGAGTCGCCTCATTATTCACTCTAATTTATACTAACGTATAAACATAATCCCGCTCTGAACCTGTGTTACAGTTACTGAGGAGAGTGAGAGGAGTACCGGTTCCTGCTTGCCTTGTACGTGCCGTTAGGTGCCCTCGATTCACCACCGAGAATATCGACCTGCCTTTCCGCTACCCCGTCGCGATAGGTCCCCGAAAACGATCCTCCCGTCCGATGTGATTCGAGACGAATCGACAACCCCAACTCGAGCGTCCGCAACTCACGGTACTCGAGCCCGCTTCACTGCGCCGAGTACAGCTCCGCGTACGCGCCGTCCATCTCGAGCAACTGCCCGTGTTCACCGCGTTCGGCGATGGTGCCGTCCTCGAGCGTGTAGATCCGATCCGCGTCCCGAACCGTCGAGAGGCGGTGGGCGATGGCGAGGATCGTGTACTCCTGGGACATCTCCTCGATGCCGTCCTGGACGCGGCGTTCGATGTTCGCGTCGAGGTCGCTCGTCGCCTCGTCTAACACGAGGATGTCGGCGTCCTCGAGCAGGGCGCGGGCGAGGGCGACGCGCTGGCGCTGGCCGCCGGAGAGGCGGACCCCGTCGTCGCCGAGTTCGGTGTCGTAGCCCTCGGGCAGTTCGTCGAGGAACTCGGTGACCTGGGCGATCTCGCAGGCCTCTTCGACCTCCTCTCTGGAGGCGTCTGCGTTCCCGGCCGTGACGTTCTCGAGGAGCGTCGTGTTGAAGATGTACGGGTCTTGCCGCACGAACGCGAGCCGCGAGCGCCACTCGTCGGTATCGAACTCGTCGATCGGGGCGCCGTTGGCGGTGATCTCGCCGCTGTCGGGTTCGTAGAGGCGAGCGACCAGCGCGGCGATGGTCGATTTCCCCTCGCCGGACTGGCCGACGAACGCGACGAACTCGCCGTCGTCGACGCGGAAGGAGAGGTCGTCCAGCACCTGCTCGTCGGGTTCGTAGGAGAACGAGACGTCTTCGAACGCCAGCGGTGTCGGCGTCTCCGGAACCGGACGGTCGCCGCCCTCGTGATCCCGGTTCGCCTCGAGTTCCTCGATGAACTGTTGGGTTCGGACGAGGTGTGGAAGCCGACCTTCGACCTTGTAGAAGTACTCGTTCGCATTGCTGACGCGGGGGCCGAGCTGGAACATGATGAACAAGAACGCGGCCAGCGCGCCGAGCGACATGTCCGCGAACGTGATGGAGACGTAGATTAGGCCGAACACCATGACGGCGATGCCGAGGTTGTACGCACAGCCGATCGCGGCCTCGTTGCGGCCGAGTTTGATCGACGAGTTCGTGAAGCGCTCGAGGTGCGTGGAGAACGTGTCGTAGATCTCGTCGTGTTTCCCGATGAGTTTCACGTCCCGGATCCCCTGGGTTCCCGTCTGGACGCTCTGTTGGATCCCCTCGTTCGCGTCGGCCACCTGGTCGCCGACGTCGTAGCCGCCCTCGAGCACGTGTCGAACCAGGAAGGTCAGGGAGACGATGGCGACCCCGGCGACGACGGTCATGAGCGGCGAGATGTAGAAGGCGATGGCGAGGTACATCCCGATCAGGAGCACCTGCTCGAAGAAGCGAACGAAGTCCCGGATCACCTTCCCGGCGTACTCCGCCTGCGTCACGATCGCGTTGAGGACGTCGTCGGAGCCCTCCTTGTCGAAGTAGGCGACGCGAGCGTCGAGCGCGCTCCGGAAGGCCTGCGATTGGAGGTCGCGAACGTAGTGGGTCCGCAGCCAGACGCGCATCCAGCCGACGGCGAACGACGCGAGATACCGGACGGTAATCACCGCGCTGACGGTCAGCACGATGTAGCCGAGCGTGAACGGTATCCCGACGAACTCGAACGCGGTCAGGAAGACGCCGACGAGTTCGTCGTCAGCGGCGGCCTCGCCCGATCCCTGTGCCATCTCGATGATCGGGATGATGAAGCTCACCCCGGCGCCCTCGAGTACGGCGACGATCCCGCTGAAGACGATGAGAAAGACGGTGAGTGCCGGCCGATAGGTCGCAACGAGGTACAACCCCCGGAGCTTCTCGCGACGCGTGAGATCCTCGGTAGACATGAATTCGGTTCGTACGACTGCTCGAGACGGTATTGTTATGGGAACGTTATCCGAGAAGAGAGTGTTCACGCCCGATGGTAGTATTCGACTATGGACCGTGAACGATTCTGCCATCTTTTGCGCCGACAGGACGTTTCCCGCCGTATGTCACTGCCCGATCGGTCGTCGCTGCCGACTCGGACCATAGAGCGCGTCTACGCCGATCTGCCGTTCGACGTCCCCTCGCCGGTCAAGAACGCGTACATTCGCCGAACGGTCGACGACGACTTCGGTCCGTTCGATCACCCGCCGGACCCGTTCGCGACGCTGACGGTCGATCCGGTCAACGTTCGATCGTTCACCGGTCGTCCCTATCCTCCCTACCACGAGAAAGCGGCACAGCTCGGTACCGTTCGCGACGGCGACTGGGACCGCACCGACGACGTGGCGATCGTCGACGACGACTACCGGGAGCGGTACGATCTGTACCGAGCCGATCGGTTCACCGAGAGCGTCTTCTTCGAGTCGATGCGTGCGCATTTCGATGACGGCCTCGACTGGACCGAGACCCCGTTCGTCGAGCGCTGTCTCGAACTGGCGGACGCCGGTGACCCGTCCTGGCGGAGTCTGACCTCCCGCGAGGATATTCTGGACCGGTGTGCGGCGATCGATTCGCTCTACGAGCGGATCGAACGCGACGGCTACTGGTCCCAGCGAGACCTCGATTACGGCTCCCTGCTCGGCGTCACCGAAGAGGTGCTCGTCGACGTCGGTCGCGACGGCGACCTTCTGTTCGTCAACGGTCGCCACCGATTGGCCATCGCGAAACTGCTGGGTCTCGAGTCAATTCCCGTGGGTGTCCTCGTTCGCCACCGAGACTGGATGATCCATCGAGACGACTGCGCCCGATCGGGGACGGTTCCCGACCACCCCGACCTCCGCGACTTGGCCGAGGCCGACGGCTGAGTGGACGCGTCACCTGCTCACGAACTACTCCTTCAGAAAACGAACGCTCGTCGAGACACCGCGCGGGCCAAAGCGACGTTCGACCCACGTCCCCGTCGGGACTGCCACCCAAAAGGGCTAGCGCTTAGCGACGAGATCCAGCCACTGCGAGGACCAGATCCACTCCGTCGACGACGGTCGATCGTCGTCCGTCGTCGCGATTCGCACGCCGACGACGCCGGACATCGACTGTGGGTCCCACTCCGCGTCGGCGGGTGCCGGCCTGAACGCGTCGTCGTCTCGATTCTCGAGCATGTTTCGTACCCGTCACGACGCGACGACGGGGGTTAGTTAGGCGCGGCTGAACGGCGACCACGTGGTCCATACCGTTCGATTCGCCGTCGGTAATCGCCGATAACCGGATCGGAAGCGAGCGGCTGCGAGACAACCTTGCTACTCAGCTGCTCGGGACCGACATCGAGGCCCCGCTCCCGTCGTCCGAGGAATCGAACCCGTGCAGCTTGCACGCGTCAGGATGCTCGAGGTGTGCTCGCGCCCGATCGGTCAGCGCCGACCGTCGCACTGCTGTCGAGAGTTCGTCGCGGACCGACTGCCAGCGCGCGTGTCGGCGCCGGACCAGTACGGGAATCTCCTCGAGATCCAGTAGCTTCGCGATGGCCAGTCGGTGGTCGCCGCGGTCGCCGTGTAACACCGTTCCGTCCCTGCCGATGCTCACCGTGATCTCGTCGAGTCGCGGATCGAGCGTCCGATTCCACTTGTAGAAGACGTCTCGCTGGTAGTCGGGTCGCTCGGCCCACAGTGCCGGCTGCGAGCGGTAGCCGTCGGTCGCGATTCGCTCGTAGATCGCGTCGAACTCCTGGAATCGTGCCTCGAGTTCGGCCTCGGTCGTACAGCCCTTCGGCTGTTCACCGGCTGTGAGTCGCTCGCGATACTGCTCGAACTCGGCCGTCTCTCGCCAGGGAACGCCCCGATCGAAGTGCGCCTCGACGCTGCTGTAGGCGGCCGTCTCTCCGAACGGGACCGTGTCCCGATCCCAGTCGCTACCGTCGACTCGTCCCCAGCGTTTCGACGGCGTTCGGACCTGTCGATCGATTCGGGCCGGATCGATCCACAGTCGGACGAACGGATCCGCGTCCGTGATCGACTCGGGCCGGACTCGTCGCCGCGCCCGGAGATACGCCCGTCCCGCCGGCACACCGCCCGCTCGAGACAGCAGCCGTCGACAGAGCCGATCCCGTCGCCGCCGGTACACCGGAACGCTTCGACGGTACAACTCGCGTGGCCCCTCCGACCGCGCCGTCGAGGCTGCACGTCCGAGTAGCTCCTCTACTCCGCGATCTCGAGCCATTTTGCGAGGCGACGTGGCTTCGCAATGTCAGTAATAGGCCCGTGATAATCATCCAAACCAGTTATTCTGCTCCTACGAACGTTTCGGGAGTGTCATCGCCGGTCGTTGAGAGCGACTGGCTACCGCTACCATCCCTGCTCACACCATAGTTTTCCATTACCTTCCACCCACTGTCGAGAACTGGGGATTACTGACGTGGGTCGCTCCAATCGAGTGCGGTAACTCGAGGATACGCTCACAGTGAACGCTTTCGATCTGCAGGAATCGCTCCCAGCGGTACATACCGATCGCGACGACAGTCGTGGCTATCGACTCGAGCAGTGTCAAACCGTCCGTCTCGCAGGAAAAAGTGGCCCCCTGCCTCGAGTCGAACTGGTCGTTGCTCGTTGCTGTCCAGCCGTATGCCACGCCTTAGTGTTTGAGCCGGGCGACGTTCTCTCGGATCTGACCCAGCAGGCCGTCTCCGGACTCCTGTGTGAGGGCCGCGTGAAGCGTCGAGTTCTCCGGTTCGTCCTTGACGACGACGCGGAGATACGGCTCGAGTTGGGTGAAGTTTTCCGAGAGGACGACGGTGTGGTTGTCCTCGTCGTGGTCGACGACACCCGCATCGGCCAGTTTCGGGACGTGACACTGCACCGAGGAGACGTAGACGCTCTTGTACTCGTTCTTGGCGACCTCGTCCGGCGGGACGTCGTGCTCCCAGCCGGCGACCTGTTCGGCGAGCGTCGACAGCTCGATCGGGCCGTCTTGTCCGCGAAGCGCGTAGAGGAGGTATCGGCGGCGGCGGTTGGCAAGCAACTCGAGGATGGTGTCAGCAGAGAGTTCTTGATCCTCCTGACTCGAGGTAAGTGCTTCCATAACACGATATTACTCGCCAGCCCGGAAAAGGGTGTCTTGAATATCCCGAAATCCAACAGACGCGGGTCAATGAGTCATGAACGTGACCGTATTCTCCCCGTTATTGTCCGATATGTGTTCCTACCGGGAATTACTGCTTGGAGAACTCACCGTGGGTGACACTCCCACGAACGGCAGCCTCGATTCGAAATCCTTTTTTATACCATCGACGGATGTGTGAGTGAGCCGCCTTAGCTCAGACTGGGAGAGCACTCGACTGAAGATCGAGCTGTCCCCGGTTCAAATCCGGGAGGCGGCATACTTTTCCGCGAGGCAATTCGCCGAGCGGAAAGTATCCAACCGAGCGGATTTGAACTAGACTGAGGTTCTGCGAGCGCAGCGAGCAGGTTCTCAGGCGTAGTTCACAATCCGGGAGGCGGCTCCCTTTCTCACGCGACACACTCGAGAAGCTCTCAAACTCGACTACATGATCGACGTGTTCCCGTCGAGTGAAGCGAGTGACCTTGTCTTTCCGCACCCGGTTCGTTCGGGAGCGACACACAACAAGTGCCGCTTGCCAGTCCGGGCGAAACTCCGAAACGGCCGGGTCACGACATTCCTCGAGAACCCATGTCCGACGATCAGCCATCCGAAACGAACGAAGCACACATCGACGATGCCGTACTCGAGCGGACTGCCGACCGATCCGGGGTCGACATAGAAACGATTTCGGACGCGCTCGTCGTCCTTCACGCGGCGTTGATCGGCCGCCACTCCACGTTCGAGCGGGACTACGAGTACGCAACTGTCGACGGTACTCGAGCGTATCGCGTTCCCGAAACCGTGTGGGACGACCTAGCCGACGAGTTCGAACTCGAGGACGAGGTCGCCGCAGCGGTCGAATTTGCTCATTCCGAGCAGGCGCAACTGGTGTTCGCGGACGCGGTCGGCGTCGACGACCGCTTCGGAGACGGTGATCGCGGCGTCGTCGTCGGCATCGATACCGCCGAGGAGTTCTAGCTCGGTCCGGGAACACTGCAGTCTCGGCGCGGTTCAAATCTGGCCGCGGCAGTTCTGTAGCGATCAACTCGTGAGCCACGGAGATGATCGAAAACAGGACGTATTTCGCCGAACGACGCGGAACGTAGCCGAACGAGAGTTAAGCCGTTTCGCGAGGAAGGGATAGTATGACCGAAGAATGGCACCTGGACAACGAGCGCATTCGGTCGTTCATCGACACGGTGGACGAAGCCGCAAACACACACGAGGAGATTCCGGATCTCCTGGCAGCACTCCGCGATCCCTTCCGAGAGCTTCTGACCGACGACGATTGGCTTCCCGAACCGTACGACGGCCTCGTCCCCGACGGCTACGACGACAAGGGAGAGATGGGGCGCGACATCGCCCAGTGGCTTCTGTACCGCCGTCCGGAGAAGCTCACGATATTCACGCTCGTGCTCCCGCCGGGCGTCGAGACGCCGGTCCACGACCACCTCGCGTGGGGACTCGTCGGCATTTACTCGGGGACGCAGACGGAGGAGTTCTACCGCCGGGCGGACGACGAGGACAACCACATCGGTCACGCCGATCTCGAACATCTCCGCACCGAGGAGGTGGAACGGGGCGATTTCTACGAACTCATCCCGCCGAACAACGACATCCACAAGGTACAGACGTCGTCCGACGTGCCGAGCGTGAGCGTGCACCTGCTCGGGGCGGACGTGGGCTGCATCCAGCGCCACCAGTTCGACCCCGACGACGAGTTCGTGGAACTGTTTCAGTCGCACTACACGAACGTTCGGTGTGAGCGGGCGCTGTCACCTCCAGACAATCACGGCCACTCGCATAGCCACCAGCACTGACCGGCAACTACGGCACCTCGTGATACCCTCGCGCTGTCTCCGGTTCAGATCCGACCGACCTCATTCACAGATTCTCGAGGTCCCACCCGACGAACTCGTCCTCAAGGTCCACCTGCAGCCCCTGCAACACTCGCGCCAGTCCGAGATAGCAGCCGGAAAGCATCCCGACGCCGAGAATCACGGCTTCGTCGTAGTGGGTGGCCAGCCGTTCGTGAGTGTCGTCCACCACGTCGCCCTCGACGAACTCCTCGACGTACGCGACGAGGGCCGCGTACTCGTCCGTGAGTCGGTCGGGTTCCTCGCGCGAGATGGCGAGGATCTGCTCCGGCTCTATCCCCTCGTCGAGGGCGACGCGAACGTGCTGGTGCCACTCGTAGGCCGTCTCCGCGTAGTAGGAGGTCGCGAGGATGACGACCTCCCGTTCGTGTGCCGAGAGGCCGCTGTGGTTCCAGACGACGGAGCCGTAGGTTCGGAAGCCCTCGAGCAGCGCGACGTTTCGCCCGAGCGTCCGGTAGACGTTCAGCGTACCGCCCGTCAGCGAGTGGCCGCGGTCCGCGTCGTCCACGTCGGCCTCCGAGAGCGTGTCGAGCAGATCCCGTTTCTCAGCCGGCAGATCCTCCGGATCGACGTAGTTGATTCGTGCCATACCGTGGCGTTTCGCTCGAGGGGCACATAGTCACTCCCACAGTGGATCGCGTCGTCGGTTGCGTCCTCGAGCGAACGGCCCGTCTTGGCGGGGTCGAACGCACCGTGTTCCTGTCACTCCCTCGCACGCGGAGGTGGTCCATCGTGTCGTTCCGATACACTTTCATAATACCACGATTCATTCCCACGATTTCTTTAGTGTATTTTTTGAGGTCCATCGGTAGTGATAGAGCTATGCGACGAAGAAACTATCTGGCGGGGACGGCTCTCGGAGCAGTAACATCGGCAACGGCGCTCTTGGGCGGCTGTCTCGATAGTTTGGAGACGGACGGAACTGGATCCGGAGAAGATACGGATGACCTCGATACGAGCGACGTCGACGGTTCGGCCGATGACGAGGAAAACGACGCGAATGACGACAATTCGGATTCCACGGACGGCGACGATCAGGACGCGGACGATTCAGCGCAAGACGACGCTGATGATTCGGCGCAGGATGGAGACGAGAGCCAAGACCAAGCCGACGAAAGCGAGCACCACGGGGAGGACGAGAGCGAACAAGCGGACGACGGAAACGACGAGAACGAACAAACGGACGACGGCGATGAATCAACGGGAGATGGGACCGTCGAGTTCGAAGTGATCGACATGACGCCCAGTATGGAATCGGGAACCGAGTTCACCTACATCGTACTGGCTCACACGGACGGGTCCGAATCGATTCCGGGCGAGGCGTCGTTAGTCGACGAAACCGGTGGGACGGTCGACTCGGCGAGTTATGAGGCGATGTCGGGCGGCGGGAGTTTCGAACTGACGTATCAGGCGCCGACGGTCGACGAGGAGACCGAAATCGCACTCTCGATCGAAACCGATCACGGACCCGTGAACCTCGGCAGCGTGCGCGTGTTCCCGAGCGAGGCGGACGAGAACGACGACTCGAGCGGTTCGGCGGAGAACGACGAGCCGAGCGGCTCGGCCGAGAGCGGTGACTCGAGCAGTCCGGCCGAAAACAGTACCGAGAGCGACGACTGAACTCCCAGGGATCCACGAGACGTCGGTCACAGTCGTGGCAACTGAACGGCGAACGATTATCCCTCTCCTTCCGCTTGCTCTCTCCGTGAGCAGCAATACGACCACCAACGAGAGCGATACGTTCGAGATCGGCGACACGACTATCCACCGACTCGGCTTCGGGGCCATGCGCCTCTGTGGTGAGGAGATCATCGGCCCGCCCGAGGACGAGGAGACGGCACACGAGGTCCTCGAGCGAGCGGTCGACTGCGGCGTCGACTTCGTCGATACGGCGGACTCCTACGGCCCCGGCGTCAGCGAACGCCTCATCGGCGAGACGCTCGGCGATCGGGACGACGTACTGATCGCGACGAAGGCCGGTCTCCTTCGCAACCGAGAGGGCGAGTGGCTCGCCCATGGCAAACCAGACTACATCCGCAATCAGGTGCTCGCCTCCCTCGACCGGCTGCGAACCGACACGATCGATCTCTACCAGTTCCACCGGCCCGACCCCGACACGGCCTACGAGGACTCCGTGCAGACGTTCGCCGAACTCCAGGACGACGGCCTCGTCGACCAGGTCGGCGTCAGCAACGTCTCCGTCGAGCAACTCGAGACCGCCCGCGACCACGTCGATGTCGCGACGGTCCAGAACCGGTTCAATCTGGACGACCGCTCGAACGCCGACGTGCTCGAGGTCTGTGCGGAGAACGACATCGGCTTCATCCCGTGGGCGCCGATCGACGGCGACGACCTCGACGAACACGGCGACCTGCTCGACGAAATCGCCGAGGAACACGACGCGACGCGGCGACAGGTCGCGCTGGCGTGGCTGCTCGAGCGCTCGAATGTCATTCTCCCGATTCCGGGCACGTCGGATCCCGAGCATCTCGAGTCGAACGTCGCCGCCTCACAGCTGTCGCTTTCGGACGACGAGATCCAACGGCTGACCGACGCGGCGGAGTGAGCCCAACGCGGAGCGCTCAGCCCTCGAGTTGCCCCGCGATCCGCTCGGAGAGGTCGGTGAGGTAGAACGAGCCCCAGATCGCGGCGACGACGGCGCCGACGACGTCGTAGACGAGGTCGACGATCGTATCGTCGACGCCGTGCTGGGCGACGACCGCCTGGAGACCGAGTTCTCCCGCGCTCCAGTCGATCGCGAACTCCATGAGTTCCCAGAGAACGCCGAAAGCCAGCACGAACACGAGAATGAACGCGAACAGCATCGTCGGCGGAACGTATATTTCGTCGGTGTGGAGGTCGATCGCTCGGACGACGGCGTACCCCGCCGCGGCGACGATCGACGCCGAGACCGTGTGCGTCAGGCTATCCCACGGCCCGATCATCCCGTACAATCCGGCCGAGCCGAGGGCATGGAGGAAGACGGCCGCCGTGAGCCAGAAGACGAGTCCGGGCTCGAGGGGCAGTCGGGCGTCGCGCTCTAGGACGGCGGGGAGGAACGTGATCGAGAGCGCGATGGCGGCGTTGACGACCGTCGTCAGATCTCGCGAGACGAGTCCGTACAGCAATATCACGGCGAGGGCCACCTGCATCGCCCGCGAGAGCACCCTCACGGTTCGCTCGGGTGCGTCCAGCCGATCGCGGATCAGAGTCGGAACCGGATCCGGTTCGGCGTCGGGCGAGGTTTCACGGGGTGTGGGCGTTAGATCGGAGGTGCTCTCGGCGTACGTCCGAAAGTAGCGATCGAAGAGGACGCCAGCGAACAGGCCGGCGAACGCCGCGTAGGCGAAGTCGACCATCAACGCGTGATTGGCCGCGTCCTGCGACCGGCCGTCGAGGATGTACTCGGTCCCGAGGAGGGCGTCGGACAGCCACTGCGCGACGTTCCACGCGCCGGCGACGGCGAGCGTCGTGAGCACGACCAGGACGATCGCGAACGCGTGGTTCATTCGGACCGCCGTGAACCGGTCGATCTCGACGGTGGCGACGAGCGCGATCGCCGCGACGGCGACGTAGACGCCGATCGTCGTCAGCGGAGACTCGCCGAGTATCGCCGCATCGGCGACGGGGAGCGAGACGAGCACCAGCAGTTCCCACGGCGGCATCACGCTCGGGTCCCGAAACGACGCCGCCGGCAGGACGACGATCAGGACCGCGAACCCGGTAAACGCGAACCAGCGATAGGAGCCGGAGAGTCCGTGAGCGACTGCGAGGGACGCGAGCACGATCGTGACGAGCCAGGCCAACGCCGCGTTCCGCTGCGTCGCGTCCAGCGTTCCGTCGAGTCGAGCGTCGGCCATACCGCTCACTACGGAACGGGATCGCTAAACGAGTGAGCCTGCGTACAGGGGTACGATCGCGGTCGAACGCGCGAGGTCACAGAAGGGTGGATGGGTGGTTAATCCCCGACGTAGACCGTTTGCAGCCGCGAGCCACAGTCAGGACAGCAGAGCGTCTGCCACTTCGTGGGGTCGAGTCCGCCCATCGTTTTGGTGCGGCGAGCGTCCTCGAGTCCTATCGCGGCACCACAGGCCTCACAGTCGAAGGGACCGTCCGAGTCGGACATCGACCGATCGTACGCGCGGGTGAGTATTGGTTTGTCGGTCCGGCCCGTGCGTCGCCGGTACCACGGTCGTCGTTCGATCGGTAGCCGCCGTGTCGCTCGTTCGTCACTAACCGAAGAGTGAACTGGTTGTGTGCGAACGAGTGACGTATGGAAGTTGCAACCGATACCGACGAGTTCGACGACCTCGAGCACGGACTGGCTCGCGTCAACGACACCAAACTCCACTACGTAACGGCCGGCGAGGGGCCGCCGCTTGTCCTCTGTCACGGCTGGCCCCAGACCTGGTACGAGTGGCGCGAGGTCATCCCCGCCCTCGCGACCGATTACACCGTCATCGCACCGGATCTGCGCGGAATGGGCGACTCCGAGACGCCCCGTGCGGGCTACGACAAGGACACCGTCGCGACCGACGTCCGCGAACTCGTCCACCACCTCGGATTCGGCGACGACCCCATCGCGCTCGTCGGCCACGACTGGGGGATGGCGACGGCCTACGCCTACGCGGCCCAGTACCGCGACGAGGTCGCCGCGCTCTGCGTGCTCGAGGCGGGTCTCCCGGGGATCAACGAGGACGGGAAACGCAAGCTCTGGCACACGCGCTTTCACAACGTTCCGGATCTGCCGGAGCGGCTGGTCGCCGGCCGGGAACGGCTCTACCTTTCGTGGTTCTACAACGAAGGTGCATACGACCCCTCGGCGATCACCGACGACGCCCGCGACGAGTACGTCCGCTGTTACTCGCAGGCCGGCGGACTACGGGGCGGGTTCGAGTACTATCGAGCCTACGAGGAGGACGCTGCGAACAACGATGCGCACGCCGAGGAGCCGCTCGAGATCCCGGTCCTCGCTCTGGGCGGTGCCGCGTCGTTCCGCGAACTACCGATTCGCGATATGGAGGCGGTTGCGACGAACGTGGAGGGAGAGGTGCTCGACCGTGCTGGCCACTGGATTCCCGAGGAACGGCCCGAGTACTTCGTCGAGCGGTTGACCGGGTTTCTCGAGGACGCGATGTAGTTCCGAGCGTGTAAAACGGGCTCGACGGGCGGTGTCGCCCTCGCTGCTCGCCTCGAGGCTTATGCTACTAGAATGCGTTTTGACCGATCTGTATCCGATTCGAACCGTGAAATAGCCTCGGCGACATCTTCATCGGTTGCGTCCGGCGGGCGCTGTTCATCGTCCGTCCCGTCAGTCATTTCTCGTCTCCCTGTCGGCGTCCTGTCTGTATAGTGAGTGGTGGAGATAGTTCACAATTCGTTCCGCTGGGTATCCACACCGCTGGCAGATGCTCTCCCCGTGCTGGGGATCCCACGCTGGCTTGTGTTCTCCATCGTCACACGTCGGTTTCATTTGCTATCCCTTCTTTCCCATGCGGTCGAACGGAGCCAGCATGCATAGCTATCAGGTAATGTTCACGTTAGCTCGTAGGTTACCCTCGAGTAATTACGATCCTCGATGCTGATCCGACGAATTTCTGCGGCTCACGAGGTCTTTTGCCGGAGCAGTACGGCTACTTCGAGCTATCCCTCACTCCGTCCTCGATGACGCCGCAGGAGGTCCGGGTGCGAGAATCGAACTACGCCGAGACGTGCTCGCTGGCGCTGCGCGTGACTCGTCTCGTTCGATCCTCTGACGACTCCTGTGGCTCACGAATTTGTTCGCCGGAGCAGCAAGCTGCTCCGAGCCATCGCTCACTCCGTTCGCGATGACGCCGAAGGAAGTCCGGGTGCAAGAATCGAACCACGGTCGATCGCTTCCTTCCTCGCTTCGCTCGGAAGACTGCGCTCTCTCTGGTTCGATCTCGATCGGATTTTTGACTCCTCCGTGAAGTCGTCGTCAAAAAGTCCGGGTGCGAGAATCGAACCCGCGTCTCAGCCTCCACAAGGCTGAAGGATAACCACTACCCCAACCCGGACACGCTTGCAAGAAAAAATACGCGGGGTCGGACTGAAATACGTTACGACTCGAGTACGCACCCGTGCGACTCCGTACCGCGGGATTTCCAGACGCACTGCCGACGGGACCGTTACACGCCACATCAGTGAGCGTCGACCGGGACGTTTTTCGGCACACAGGCCCTAGCACCGCCAACGCGTGGCTATCACCGACAAAATCTACGTCAAGAATCACCGCCAGCTCAGCTCCCAGCTCGAGACGAACATCCCGAAGGGCGCGTTCAAGGGCGCGACGCTGGACATGCTCTTCCAGGGACAGGGACTCGAGAAACTTGACGACGCGACCCGCGACCGCGTCCTCGACTTCACGGAGGACTTCCTCGACTGCGGCTGTGACAACAACCCTTACTGCGGCTGTCCGGAACGGAAGTTTCTGCAGTATCTCCTCGAGTTGCGCGCACAGGGGCTGGGTCCGGACGCCATCGTCGACGTGATGACCGACGACTACATGGTGTACGCCTACCCCGGCGACGTACTTTCGTTCCTCGACAACGCGGTGCGGACGCTCGAGGCGGCCGAAGGGCTCGCGCAGGTCGACGGCGCGAACGAAAAGTACGACGAAATCCGACGGGAGAAACAGAATCTTACCCGCTGATCGCAGTCCTCAGAGAGCCACTCAGTCGCAGTCCGTGCACGCGCGCCACCCCAAGATAGTACGCTGACTCCTGCCGCGTTCTACCGCAACTGGTAGGACTCGTCTTCCTCGTCCAGCTCGTCGAGCAACAACACTTCGTCCTCCTCGTCCTCGAGTCGATCCTGCAGGTCGTTGACGTAGCCCTTGTACTCGTCGAGCTGTTCCCGGAGGTGGTCGGCCTCGAGTTCGAGCCGTTCGTGTTCGCGGATGAAGCTCTTCGGGACCTCGACGCTCGGCGGGAACGTCCGGTCGCCGTCGTCGCCTCCCGGTCCGGCCGCCCCTCGCGCCTCGAGTTCGTCCTCGGGGACGACCTCGACCTGGCCGTCGTGTTCGACGAGGAGGTCGACGTAGTCACGAAAGACCGCGGACAACGAGATGTCGCGTTCCTCGGCGATGTCCTGGAGCGCCGCGAACGCGTCCTCGTTCACGCGAAACGAGATCGTCTTGTTCTTGTTGCCCATTGGCATCCATTCGTCGGTCCTGATACTTAACGGTTCGTCAGACGAGGAGAGCCGCGTTCCCTAGCTGTAGACCCCGAGGACCGGACAGGCTATCCGACTCCGGACCGAACGCAACCCATGCTCACCGACACGCCGGGACTGCACCACGTGACGGGGATCGTCGGGGACGCCCAGGAGGCGATCGAGTTCTACGCGGGCGTCCTCGGCCTGCGACTCGTCACACAGACGGTGAACTACGAGGACATCCTGCAACACCACCTCTACTTCGGCGACGCGGCCGGCTCCCCGAGAACGGTCCTGACGCAGTTTCCGGACCCCCACGCCGATCCGGGTCGCCGCGGAAAACCGCAGGTCGCGTCGGTCTCGTTCGTCGTTCCAGCAGACGCACTCGAGTTCTGGCAGACGCGACTCGAGAACCACGATATCACCGTCGAAGGCCCCTCTGAACGATTCGACGAGCGCGTGCTACAGTTCGAAGATCCCGTCGGAACGACCCTCGAGTTCGTCGCCGGACCGTCGTCGGCTCCCGGCTCCGACCTCGACGCCGGTATCGAGCCGTGGACGGCGGGCCCCGTCCCCGAAGCCAGCGCCGTCCGCGGACTCCACGGCGTCTCGCTTCTGTCGGTCAATCCGTACTCGACGGCGAGCACGCTCGAGACGCTCGGCTTCGACCACGAGGCCGAATACGAGAACCGAATCCGATACGGAGCCTCCGGACCTCGAGCGACAGCAATCGATATCCTCGACCGCGAGGCCCCATTCGGCCGCGAGGGGCCGGGAACGCTCCACCACGTCGCGGTCCGAGTCGACAGTGAAGACGACCTGTACGAGTGGCACGACCTCTTCGACGACCGCGACTACAACGTCTCGCGGGTCAAGGACCGACACTTCTTCCACTCGCTGTACGTTCGCGAACCGGGCGGCGTGCTCTTCGAACTCGCGACCGAGACCGATGGCGTCGCCGCCAGCGGCGAGACGGGCGGCCCCGGCGAGTCGCTGTACCTGCCGGATCGGTTCGAGGCGGACCGCGACCTGATCGAGAGCCAGCTTCCCGAACTGACGGCTCCAGCGGGAGCCGCCCTCGAGCGATGACCAGCACCGACCGTCGGATGGACGCCGTCTCGGGACCCCACGCCGGCCAGCCGCTGCTTACAGCCGGGGCTCCCGCACTGGGCGCCGAAGCCGCGTTCGTCGTCTGTCACGGCCGCGGTGCGACGGCACAGGGCGTCGTCAACCTCTTCGAGCCGACCTATCGCCACGGACTCGCCGTGCTCGCGCCGCAGGCCGAACGGAACCGCTGGTATCCGCGAGCAGCGAGCGCTTCGCGGGCTGACAACGAGCCGTGGCTCTCCTCGAGCGTCGACTGCGTAGCTGCTGCGCTCGAGCAAGCCGATTCGATCGGTATCCCGCCCGAACGAACCGTCCTCGGCGGCTTCTCGCAGGGCGCCTGCGTCGTCGCGGAGTTCGTCCGTCGTCACCCGGCTCGCTACGGCGGGCTCGCCGTCCTCTCCGGCACGCTCCCCGGCTCGCTCGACGACCTCGAGTCGGCCGATATCGACGGCTCGCTCGAGGGAACGACGGTCCTGCTCGGCTACGGCGCGGACGATCCACACGTCGATCCCGGTCACGTCGCCGAAACGGTTCGTATCTTCGAGCATGCGGACGCGACGGTCGACGAGCGGCGCGATCCCGAGACGGGCCACGAGGTTACCGACGACGAGTTCAACGCGATCGGTGGGCTGTTCGATCGCGCTCTCGAGTCGTAACGAGCTACGTGGACTCCGGGCCGAGCCCCTTCTCCGAAAGCTCCTCGAGCGCGTCCTCGCTCTTTTCGAGCTCGTCGAGCCCCATTCCCTCGAGTACGTGGTCGGCCTTCGTGAACTGGATCTCCTCGTAATCGACGATCTGGAACCGATTTCCCCACGGATCGTGAAACTCGAGCCCCGGCACGTCGAGTCGGTCGATTTCGAGTTCTTCGAGTCGCCGTTCGACGCGGTCCGCATCGTCGACGACGAGTCCGAAGTGACGGGCGTCGTCGGCCGTCTCGCCGGCCGCGTCGGTTGCGGCGAGCGCGATGAACTGGTCGCCCATGTCGATGAACGCCTTCGTGTCGCTTCGGCCCCGGAGGTCGAACGCGAACAGCGAGTCGTAGAACTCGAGCGCGTCGTCGATATCTCCCACTTCGAGTGCGACGTGGTTCGTTCCCACGAGCCGGGCGCGGTCGGCGTCACTGTCGTCTGTAACAGGCATCGTCACGCAGTACGTGCTCCCGAACGGTAACGGCTGTGCCGGCAGCCGTGGCTGCTGAGTCGCTCGATCAGTCTGAAAAAGGATGCAATCGCGTCGATCGACCGTTTCAGGCCGGCGCTTCGGCTTCGTCCTCGTCTTCCAGCCCCTCGAGTCCCTCGAGGGCGGCGATCACGTCGTTGCGGTAGTTGACGACCGGCGAGTCGTAACGCTCGCGGGCCATCTGGGCGTACTCGTTGGTGGGGGCCGTCGAGCCGCTTTCGGGGGCTTCCTGCTCGGCTTCCCACTCCTCGAACGCTTCGATGCGGTCGAGGGTGCGTTCGGCGGTTTCGACGACCCAGCGGTCGCGGGTGGCGTCGTCGACGACCGCGATGGATTCGGGTCGGACGGAGACGTTGACGGTGCCGTCGTCGGTCTCGTACGTTCGCGGTTTGCCGACGATGGCGACGTACGCAGGCGGTTCGGTGTCCCGCAGCACGGCGGCGGCTTCGGGCTGGTACTGGCCGGCGTAGACGAAGAACGTCCCGGTCGGATCGACGACGCGGCCGCGCCAGTACTCGCTGTCGTCGCCGACGTCCTCGGTTTCGGTGAGGGTGCCGACGATGAACACGCGGTTCGCGCGGTCGCCGGTCGGGAGGAGCGCGTAGTTGGGTGCGCGCTCGTCGTCGCTCTCTTTGAAGGAATACGTCGAGTCGTTGAATTCGGAGGCGAAGACGCGGCGGGCGACTTCGCGGGTGAGTTCTGCCTGGCTCATGTTACATCGACCTCGCTTTGATCAGCAGCTGTTCCGGATCGGCCGGCCCGTCGAGCTCTTCGACGTCGTCAGCAAGTACGTAGCGGCCGAACGTCGGCCCTTCGATGCGGTAGTAGGTGCCGACGATGTCGTCCATGATCTCGTCGGCGACGATGGTCGTGTCTAAGGCGTCCATCGCCATCTCCTTGGCTTCCTCGAGGCTCAGGCCCGTCAGGTCCTCGGTGGCTTCCTTGTCGAAGATGACCTCGTGGGCGTCGATGCCGTCGTCGACGACGGCCTTGATGCGGAGGTCGAACTCGCCTTCGACCTCGCCGTGTTCGTTACAGCGCCCGTTCTGGAGGACGCGCGTGCAGTCGTCCTCCGGGCAGCGCTTGATAAGGCCGCTGCCGCTTTGCATGTCGACGAGTGCGCCTTCGATCTCGCTCGTGTCGTCGCCGACCTCGAGCTCCTCGTCGAGCTCCTCGATCACCGTCGTCGAGTTGAGTTTCACCGAGTATCGGCCCTGGTACTCGTCGGTGACGACGTTTCGGAGTTCGTAGACGCCGCCCTCCTCGAGTGCGGGGAGATCGGATTTGGCCCACTTGGTGAACTTGATCGTGCCCGTCGGGTCGCCCAGCAGGCCGACCTGCGCGACGGAGTCGCTCCGGGGATCCCAGAGCTCGATAACTTTCGCGGTGAGGTCGATCCACTGCTCGGGTTCG
This sequence comes from Natronorubrum amylolyticum, assembly GCF_052040145.1. Classification (NCBI taxonomy): domain Archaea; kingdom Methanobacteriati; phylum Methanobacteriota; class Halobacteria; order Halobacteriales; family Natrialbaceae; genus Natronorubrum; species Natronorubrum amylolyticum. The sequence continues at coordinate 36,067 of NZ_JBPPFW010000004.1, read as the reverse complement.
TCGACGTCCTCGACGTTGGCGGCCTCGCTACCGCCCCGCGAGATGTCCTCGCGCTCGAGGCCGGCCTCCTCTAAGTAGTGGTTGGTAACGCTTCGGCGTGCCTCGTCGATGGGTACCTTGTACTCGTCGACGAGCGTGGTCAGGCGCTCCTCGACGTCGTCGACGCTCACGTCGATGTGGTCTGAAAACTGCTCGTGTATGTCGTCCGCGTGCTGTCGTACGTCGCTCATTGTGTCACGCCTCCTCTTTGGTTTCACTGGGAGGCATACGTCGGTTCGCGCCCAATAGTATTTAAAGTATCGGGGCCGGAGCGAAAGTGAACACTGGCGGGTCGAACCGGGAGACGGCGGGGAGACTTCGATTAGTCGTCATCGAACCCGCTGTCGGAATTCGCGTTCTCGTCACCGCTGTTGGTGGCGTCGGTCTCCTCGTCGTCGCCGTCGGTCTCGCCATCGTCACTGATCGCGTCGATCCCGTCACCATCCGGGGTTTCGACGACGATCTGAATGTGGTCCCCGTCCTGCAGTTCGTAGTCGAGATCGACCGCCTGTCCGTCGACCGCGATCTCGACGCTCGTCTCCGGATCCTCGTCGTCGTAGGTTTCGCCCTCGATCGTGATCGAGGAGTCGGTGATGGGCATCGTGATGTCGTCCATCGCTTCCTCGAGCGTCACCCGCTCGGGATGCATGTGCCAGACGTTTCCGTCGCCCGGGTGGAAGTGGAACGTACCGCCGAGTTCCTGATAGTAGTACGCCTGTTGCTCGAAGTCGAACGTCTCGCCGTCGATCTCGACGGTGAGCTGGCCGTGGTCGTGGACGCGGCTCTCGCCGTCGCCGCTGACACCCATCATAACGACGTAGCCAACCAGCGCCAGCACGAGCACACCGAGTATCGCGCCGAATCCGTACACCGCGAGCCCGAGGGACTCGTCGTCGCCATCGCCTCCGGTCCCCCGATAGTCGTCTACTCGCCGCCGATCGATCCGACCCAGTTGGCCCTCGTGGTCGCTCGCGAGATGCTCGAGATAGGCAGTCTCGTCGGAAAACGACGCGTCACAGTAGTCGCACTCCGGCATTGACAACCCTAGGGAACTCACCGTCTTCAATCGGTCGGTCAACGAACTCCAGTCGCTGGAGCGCCGCAATTTCGGCGCGCCCGTCGGCGACGGGTCTATAGTTCTTGCGAGCCAACGGAGTGGTAATGTCGGATCGCCGTCGGCTCGAGCAGTTCTTGCGCTCGCGATTCCGGGAAGCGGGCGAGCAGTACGAACGCGCTCGCGGCTCAACGAACGATCAACTCACAGAGGCACGCGAGGCGTACGAGGCGGCGAAGAACGCTCGCGGTCTGCCCTCGGACGAAGCGGGCCGAGCGAAGATCGTCTGTCGCCGCTACGCCGAGCGCCGGGCCGCGAAGCTCGACGAGCAGTATCGACCGGCGTGCTACGAGGAGGGCCATCCGGACTGTGAAGGCTGCGTGGAGGATGTCCGCGAGGGACGAATCGAAACTTGGGGGAACTGACCGGCTGCCGATCCGGCTCAGTTACCGTTCGGCACGTCTCCGTCCGTTTGGTCGTCGTCTCGTTCTGGATGGTTGTCTTCCCGTTCGGGCAGGAACGCCCAGACCACGACGAGTCCGACGATGACGAGACCGAGCACGGCCGACTCGAGGACGCTCAGGTCGACGTTGACCCAGACGAGGACCGTCCGTAGCTCGACGATCAGCGGGACGGTAAACGCGAGGACGACGAGCAGCGCGCCCTTCGAGATGCGCACTACGGCGTCACCTCCGTGACGATCGAGCCCGCGAGTTCGCCTGCGGTAGCGAGGGCGGTAGTGACGTACTGCTCGAGCACCAGCCCGAGGACCGGGAGCGTGTCGAGGCTGACCGGGAACGGGTTGACGTCGGGTCCGAACAGGCCGCCGCGGTCGACGATGCTCAGAATCGGGAACGTGTACGCGAAGATCACGAGCACGACGGCGATGGCGGTCCAGAGTTTGAGGTTGTCGAGGACGAGCGGCGCGTCTTCGGGCCCCGAGAGCGTCTCGGCGTAGCCGTTCGCGGGGAGGCTGTCACTTTTGCCGTTGAACGCCGTGCCGACGACGTTCGCGAAGAACAACGCGAGTGAAACCGTGAGCAAGATTCCGCCCAGTGCGATCTGGGCGTCGAGTTCGCCGACGCTGCCGACGGCGGCCTCGAACTCGAAGCCGTCGTACTGCGGTTCGGCGGTCCGGCGCGGCACGCCCAGCAGGCCGGCGCGGTGCATCGCGTTGGACATGAACGTCATGCCGACGAACCAGACCACGACCTGGACGAGCGCGACGGAGCGGTTCCACAGCGCCCTGCCGGTCACCTGCGGGAGGAACCAGTAGGTGACAGCCATGAACGTCAGGGCGACGGCGGTCCCCACGGTGAGGTGGAAGTGGCCGACGACCCAGAACGTGTTGTGGACGAGGTAGTTGATGTTCATCCCGGCGTTGATCATCCCTGAGAAGCCGGCGGCGGCGAACATGAGCCCGGCCAGTGCCATCCCGGTGAAGACGGGGTCGCGCCACGGCAGCGCCTTGAGCCAGCCGAAGTAGCCCTCGCCGCCGCGCTGGCGGGCTCCGTGTTCCATGCTGGCGACGACGGTAAAGGCGGTCAACAGGCTTGGCAACAGGAGGAACATCGTATTCGTCATCGCGATGAACTTGAAGCCCTCCGCGATGCCGGGATCGAGGTACTGGTGGTGGATTCCCGTCGGCACTGAGAGGATCAGGAAGAGCACGAAGACGACTCGGGCCAGTGGGTCGCTGAACAGCTTCCCGCCCGAGACTTTCGGGAGCATGATGTACCACATCATGTACGCGGGCATCAGCCAGAAGTAGACCACCGGGTGGCCGAAGAACCAGAACAGCGTTCTGGTAAGCAGCGGGTTGACGGAGTCGATCAGGCCGAGCGACCACGGCAACAGGAAGGCGAGAATCGCGATGGCGACGCCGAGCGTGGCGATGTACCACATGAGCGTCGTCGTCAACACCATGAACGTCGGTAGCGGGATCCGCTCGTCTGGGTTCTCGGCCTTCCAGGCCAGCCAGGAGCGGAACCAGTCGACGCCGGCGAGCCAGGTGCCGACGACGAACAGCACGAGACCGAGATAGAACAGGGGATGCGCCTGCAGCGGCGCGTAGAACGTAAAGAGCACCGACGCGCTCATGTCGACCGAGTCGGTAAAGCCGGCGAAGATCGGAATCGCGACGAGTGCGGTTCCGAGCACCATCAGGCCGTACCAGGCCCACGTGAATCGGATGTCCTCGACACCTCGGTCAAGGCTCGTCGTTGTCGCCCACGTGAACACGCCCACGAGGAAGAAAATCGTGAACGTGATCGCGAGCAAGACGCCGTGTGCGGTGAGCACGGTGTAGTAGTCGGCCGAATCCATGAACCGATAGACGTCGGTCCGGTGGAGGGTCTGGACGACCCCGAACAGGCCCCCGATCGCGAGCGCGAGGAAGGAGCTGTAGAAGGCCGCCCGAACGACCTTCGCTTCCGCCGGGAACGCGTCGATGTACGTCGATCCCGTCTCACTCATCGTCCTCACCTCCATCGGTTTCGCCATCGTCGTTCTCGTCGTCGTCACCGTCAGAGCCGTCGGCTCCGTTGTCAGCGTCGTCGTCTTCGTTCTCGTCGTCCGTCTCGAGTTCCTCGACGACGGTCAGCGTCCCACTTTCCTCGTAGTTGTCGATGGCGACCGTCCAGTCGTGCTCGCCCTCGCCGAGATCGGTCGTATCGACGGTGAACGTCGTCTCCTCGAGATCGCCGCCGGCGACGGTGAGTTCCTCCTCGAGCGTTTCGTCGCCGATCTCGAGCGTCGCGGTCGTCTCGAGGTCGTCGAGCATTCGGTTCTCGACGGACACGTTGAACGCCGCCTCGTCGCCGAGTTCGAGTTCGTCGTCCGCGTCGACCGACAGCTCGGTCATGTCGAACTCGTCTTCGGGAACGACGTGGAGCATTCCCTCCATATTGTGGTGACCGGAGCCACAGTACTCGTTGCAGACGATCCCGTACTCGCCGGGTTCGTCGAACTCGACGGTCATCTCGGCGACCTCGCCGGGGATGACCATCGTGTTGATGTTGGTCCCGGCGACGCTGAAGCTGTGGATAACGTCTCGAGCGGTCACGTAGAACGTCACCTCGCTATTTGTGGGGACTTCGATGGGGTCAGGATAGAACGCGAACGTCTGTGCTACGACGTAGGCTTCGTACTCGTTCTCGCCGACGTGTTCGACGCGCGGCTCGCCGAAGCGCTCGTCGTCGTTCAGTTCGCTGGGTTCGATGGTGGGCTGTTGATCGCCGACCATCGTGATTCCGAGACCGACCGAGCCGTACGTGATCGTCGCGATGAAGCCGACGATCAACACCATCGCTGCGACTAGCCACAGCTTCTCATACGTGTGAATATTCATGCGAGACCCACCACCGAGAGCAGGAGCCCGGTAACCGTCGGCTCGTTTCCGAGGAACTCGACGAAGTACATGAAGAACCACAGGAGTACCAGAATGAGGAAGTACAGACCGATCAGGGCTAGCGTCCCGACCGGATCGTACTCGTCGTGGCCGATCTCCCGTATTTGATCCGACTGGTCGCTCTCTGTCGACTGCGTCATGTGTTCGTGTTGGAATACTCGTGGGTTAACGGCTAGAGAAATTCCCGACCCGTAGGAACGAGAGGCACTATTTACGTATCACCCACCGTTATACGGCGGTATGAACCTCGAGGAGTTCTCACCGCGACGGGCGCTTCCGGTCGGCTTGCTGGCGTTGCTTCCACTCTCCTGGTACGCACTCGAGAGCTCGTTGGCGGCGGGTGTCGTCTCCGCGGTCAACGTGTTGATCATCGTTGCATGCCTCTACGTGGCGTTCGAGCCCGTTCCGGGGCATCACGATCACGACTCGAACGGCGCGTCGTCCTAACTGCGAATGGTCGCCCGCAACGCGCTTGCCCGCGACCACGACACGAGTGTGGTAGGCACCGAGCACGCCGACTCGCTGCACTGGACTACTACTGACGGAACCGATCTGCCACAGTCACTGCTATCGTTCTCTCAATCGCTGTGATCGTCCTCCGACCGCTGTGATCGTTCCCTCGCTTCCATGACCCGATTTCCCACCCGTTCCGAGTCCGAACACGCCGACGACACCGCCAACATCGGCGAGAGCGGACGGGCTGCGGAACCCGACCGAGGCGGACAGAGCCCCGACGGTTGTACGCTCTGTTCGTTTCCAACGCCGGGAGTGCCAGTTACCGATCCCGATATTACGGGGGCCTTCTGCTGCCGGGGCTGTCTCGAGATCCATCGCACCCTCGACGACGTCGACGACGCGGACGCCGACGACGTTCGCGCTCGGCTCGAGGACGGCGGGTCGGCCCTGGACGATCTCGAGGGCGAGGACACCTTCCTCGCGGTCGACGGGATGCACTGTTCGACCTGCGAGGCCTTTCTGGAGACGCGAGCGACCGCCACACAGGGGATCCTGGGTGCCGAGGCGAGTTACGCCACGGACACGCTCAGGCTCGTCTACGATCCCGACGTGATCGAAGACGCTCGGCTCCCGGAGATCGTCTCGGGCTACGGCTACGAGGCTCGAGACCGAGCGGACGGTCGCGAGGAACCCCCTCGAGATGCCGCGCTCGTGAAGTTCCTGATCGGCGGCGGGCTGTTCGGGATGATGGTGATGGTTTGGTACGCCGTCTTTCTGTATCCGACGTACTTCGGCTACGAGCCGGTGGCCGACTTCGGCGGCTACGACGGCTACTATCTGGTCGTGAACATCTGGCTCATGACGTCGTTCGTGCTCTTTTATACGGGGTATCCGATCCTTCGCGGTGCGTACGTCAGCCTCAGGGCGGGGCTGCCGAACATGGATCTGCTCGTCTCGCTGGCCGCGGTCGGGTCCTACGCGTACAGCACGCTCGCGATGGTCCTCGGGCGAACGGATCTGTACTTCGACGTGACGGTCGCGATAATTCTCGTGGTCACGGCCGGAACCTACTACGAGGGGGTGATCAAGCGCCGGGCCGCCGGCTTGCTGTCGGAGCTAACCGAGGCGCAGGTCGACGAGGCTCGACGCGCGGACGACGGCGAGAGGGTCCCGCTCGGGGCGGTCGAGCCCGGCGACCGCCTGCTCGTTCGGCCGGGCGAGCGCGTCCCGCTCGATGGCACCGTCAGCGAGGGGACGGCAGCAGTCGACGAGTCGCTGGTCACGGGCGAGTCCCTGCCGGTCGAAAAGAAATCCGGGGACTCGGTCCGGGGCGGGACCGTCGTCACCGACGCGCCCGTGGTCGTCGCCGTCGGCGAGGACGCGGAAAGCACCCACGATCGACTCGTCTCGTTGCTCTGGTCGATCCAGAGTTCGCGGCCGGGCGTCCAGCGGCTCGCGGACAAACTCGCGACCGTCTTCGTTCCACTGGTCGTCTTCCTCGCGGTCGCGGCGACCGTCGGGCTGCTCGCGACCGGCTCGAGTCCCGCGACGGCGTTTCTCGTCGGACTCACGGTCGTCATCGTCTCCTGTCCGTGCGCGCTCGGACTGGCCACGCCGCTGGCGATCGCCTCGGGCATCCAGACCGCGGCGCGACGCGGGATCGTCGTCGCCACCGAGACGCTCTTCGAGGACGCACCCGACGTCGATATCGTCGTCTTGGACAAAACGGGAACGCTCACTGAGGGCGAGATGTCGGTCGAACGTGTCCACGTCGAGAACGGTGACCTCGCCGCCGACTCGAGTCCCATCTCGGACGAACGGACCGTCCTCCGTCGCGCCGCGGCCGTCGAGACACTCTCAGAACACCCGATCGCCGCCGCCATCGTCGATGCGGCCCGCGAGCGCGACGCAACCAGCGCAACTGACGGGGCCGACGTGGACGACGACGGTAACGGGGTGGCTCCCGAGGACAGCGAAGACGAGAGTACGAAGTGCACCGCCGATGTCGACGGCTTCGAGCGCCACGCCCGCGGCGTCGTCGGTCTCGTCAACGACGAGCGCGTCGTCGTCGGCCACCCAGATCACTGTCGCGACCGGGGACTCTCGATCCCGCCGTCGCTCGAGTCGCCTATTTCGGCGGCGAGAGACGCCGGCGACGTCCCGGTCGTCGTCGGCTGGGACGGTCGGGCACGCGGCGTGATCGTCGTCGGTGACGCGCCCCGCGAGCGCTGGAACGAGGCGATCGAGACGCTTTCGGACGGGCGCGAGGTCGTCGTCCTCACGGGCGACGAGGGGGCGGCGGCGGACCGATTCCGCGACGTCGACGGCGTGAGCGAGGTGTTCGCCGGCGTGCCGCCCGAAGCGAAGGCGGAGACGATCCGCCGACTCCGAACGCGAGGCACCGTCGCGATGGTCGGCGACGGGAGCAACGACGCACCGGCGCTCGCTGCGGCCGACGTCGGCATCGCACTCGGTAGCGGAACCGAACTCGCGACCGACGCCGCGGACGCCGTAATCGTCGGTGACGACCTCAAGGCCGTCGCGGAGACGTTCGCGCTCGCAGCCGGGACCCACCGGCGGATTCGACAGAACCTCGGCTGGGCGTTCGTCTACAACGCGATTGCGATTCCGTTGGCGATCGCCGGGCTGTTGAACCCCCTTTTCGCCGCGGTCGCGATGGCCGCGAGCAGCTTGTTGGTCGTGGCCAACTCCGCGCGGTCGATTCGGTGACAGTGGTTCGAGTCCGGTAGCTACTCCTCGTCGGCCGTCACGACGCGATCCACTGCGCGCCGTTCGCCGTCGTCGTAGACGTAGGTCGTCTCCGCCTCCTCGTCTTCGGTTTTCCGGTGACTGCCGTCACAGAAGGGAAACGATGCCGAGAGACCACACTGACAGATCGCGACGTCGCCTTTCTCGTCGTCGATATCGTCGGGATCGAGTTTCCGCGGTCCCGTCGCCTCGAGTTCGACCAGTCGTGTCATGGGCCTCGGTTCGGAGCGGTCGGTAAAAAGCGCGCGGCCCGACCGAACGGTTCGATCGCCTCGAGCGACGCTCGACTGGCGCGGCCGAAACCGTCGTGAACGCAAGCTACTTGGTTCCAGTTTGTAATTCTCGACGTGGAACTACATGAGCGTCCACGATGGAGGAACGTCGATCGCTATCGCACTCGCAGTCGTCAAGACGCTTATCCTGCTCGTGGGCAGCGTTATCACGTTCTTCGCGTACAAAGCCTACCGTCGGACGCGACAGCGCGCGCTGGGCTTGCTCGCCGCCGGCTTCGGCCTCGTCACGCTGGGGCTGGTGCTCGCCGGCTTGCTCTACGAACTGCTCGAGGTCTCGCTGATGACGGGGATTCTGCTCGAGAGTCTCCTCATGCTCGTCGGCTTCACCGTCATCGCCTACTCGCTGTACGTCTCCTGAGGCGACTACCTAAGGGACTGGGACCGCGAGTACGACCAGTGACCAACGACGAGTCACCGGCGACGGATGATCCGTCCGACCGTGGCCAGCCACGGTACTCGGACGATATTTCTCCGGTTCTGCGATCGACCGTCGATGAGCTATCGCCGGGCCGTGCCCTCGACGTCGCCACCGGAACCGGCCGGAACGCCCTCGCCCTCGCGGCCCGCGGCTGGACCGTCGACGCCGTCGACCTCTCGAGTGCGAAACTGGCCCAGGCGCGCGAACGGGAGCGGGGCCGTACGCGGTCGACCGGTCCCCCACCCTCGGAACCCGTGAACTGGATCCTCGCCGACGTCGACAGCTACTGCTTTCCGGACGGCGTCTACGACCTGCTCGCAGTGAGTTTCTTCGACGCGCGCGCTCGCCTCCCGGATATCGTCGACGCGCTCGCCCCCGGCGGCGTGCTCTGGTACGAACACTACCTCGAGCCACCGGCGTCGGAGTCCAGCGCAGGGAATCCGTTTCGATTCGAGCCGAACGAACTCCTGACGGCGTGTTCTCGGTCGAAGCTGACGGTCCTCTACTACGCCGAGCACGCCGTCGGTGACGAGCCACGCGTGGTACTGGTGGCGCGCAACGAGGACGGTGTCCCCCGCTGGCGGCCGGCGCTTCCACCGCCGTAGTCGACGCCGCTATAGCCAGATCGGTCCCGAGACGGCTTCGTCGTCCTCGATCAGTCGCGCTCGAGTCCGCTCCGGCGAGAAGATCGGTGCCGGCCGGATCGTGCTCACCCGTCCTTCCCACTTGCATCGACGGAGTGTCGCGTGGCTCCGCCGTTGGTCCCCGATCGATTCGCCGTCGCCGTATAAGCGGCCTGTAGCTGCGACCCCAACCGTCTAGCGTGTGACGGACGAACGATCCAGTATGGAGACGCGATGGGTAACCGTCGACGGTGTTCATCTGCAACTCCCCGCTGACTGTACCGTCGACGAGTTGCGGGAGGAACTTCACAAACCGTCCGATGCGGTGCTGATCGCCGTCACCGGCGATCTCGTGTCCGTCGTCCACGACGAGGACCGATCCCTGGCCGAGATGGTCGCCGGTTGCGCGGACACGTACTACTTCAGACGGCCGGAGGAGCCCGACCGAAACGTCGTGTTGGCCGCCCCGGAGATCGACGAAGCGCTCGAGGAGCCGATATCGGACGAAACGACGTTCCAGCGACCCGGTATCGATCACTGATCGGATCGCTCGAGGATCTGCTGTGACGGGGGTTACTGCCTTCTACCGAGGGATAATGGCTGTTCGGATGCTCGAGTTTTCACGCTGTAGGAACGGAGTCGGACGAACGCAGAAAGCCTAGGCTGGGATTGAACACGTCCAGACGTTCCTGCTCGCCCTTCGGGCTGTGCGGGCTGCGACTGGTCTGCTCAAATCTCGAGTCTGGCTTTCGCTCCTCACGATTGTTCGTCGCAGAAAGCCTAGGCCGGGATTTGAACCCGGGCTCTCGTCCTTACCAAGGACGCGCTTTACCGCTAAGCTACCCAGGCGCGCATTTCTCAGTTGTCTCGAGTCGTCTTTAGGGCTTTCGATTCGCCACCGGGCATGGGTGGGTGTGTCTCGGTTGGGAAACGACCGTCTCAGGGGTCGGTCGCCGACGTTGCTCGATCGGTCGGGTGCTCCTCGAGCGACTGCTCAGAGCGCGTCGGCTCGAGGTCGGCGAGGTACGTCGCGGCCGGTGGGAAGGGGGCCTCGACGCGATCGGCGATCTCGTCGACGGTCGCGAGCAGCCGCGGAGCGGGCGTCTCGCCGACGGCGGCGGCGCCGGTGAGCACCGCGAGTTCGAGAATGTCCCGCTCCAGATTGGCGTCGATGGTCGCGGGATCCGTCTCCCCACTGTCTCCCATGGTTCGTCGGGACTGATCGCGGCCGAACGCCTGGACGGTTCGGACGGCTTTGCCGGCGGCATCCGTGCGAGCGAGCAGGTAGAAGCCGCGGGCGACGAGGATGTCGGCCGCGAGGATTTCGAGGTCTCCTCTCTCGGCGCTATCGTCGGCAGTTCCGTTCTCGATCCACGGTTCGTCGTGTGCGAGCACCCTCGTCAGACGCAGCCCCTCGTAAATGAGCTGGACGCCCGCAGCCTGGGTGGCGACCCCGCTCGTGTCGTCGAGTTCGTCGCTGTACTCGGCCCCGTGCTCCGACGGCGGTGCGTCGGCGTCGAGCACGCTGTGTCCGTCGGCCGCCGTCGCCGCAGCGCTCTCGATCGTCAGTACGCCGGGAACCATCGAGGCCTCCGCGAGGCTGGCTTCGATGTAGTCGTGTAGCGCGGGTGGTTCCACGTCTGCGACGGCGTCGTAGGCGGCACGCCGACAGCTGTCGGCTTTCTCCATCAGCAGAGGCTTACGACGGTGGAGCCAAAGACCTTTGGAAACGTCCGATCGACTGGTGGCATGATCGAACAGGAGGTCGATACAGACCGCTCCATCCGCACCGTGGCGCTCGACCGCCCCGACGCGCGAAACGCGCTGACCGTTGCGGGGCTCGAGACGCTCGAGCGCGCGATCAACGATGCCGACGAGACCGTGATCTACCTCACCGGGAACGGGCCCGCCTTCTGTGCCGGTGCGGATCTCTCCGCGGTCGGCGACCTCGACGGTGATCGCGAGCGGGCCGTCGAGTTCGCTCGGCTGGGTCAGCGCGTCGCCCGAGCCATCGAGGATTCGCCGGCCGTCGTCGTCGCCGGAATCGACGGTCCCGCCCGCGGCGGCGGTCTCGAGCTCGCGCTCGCCTGCGACGTCCGCGTCGGAACCCGTGACTCGACCTACGGCGAACCCGGCGTCACGTTCGGTCTCTTCGGTGCCTGGGGCGGCACCGTCCGACTGCCGCGAGTCGTGGGCGAGGGCGACGCCCTCGAGTTCGCGCTCTCGGGCCGAACCGTCGACGCCGACGAAGCCCTGCGGATGGGACTCATCTCCCGAATCGAGGACGACCCGCGAACCGTCGCGGAGACGATCGCCGAAAACGCCGACGACGCGCTCGCCGTTCTGAAACGACGGCTTCGGGATGACCGGGAGCGAGCGACTCAAGAGCGACTCGAGGCGGAGGCGTTCGGCGAACTCGTCGAGAGCCACGCCAAGGATATCGACGCCGTCCTCGAGTGACGGCAATCGAAGCCGTATTCGAGTACCGGCCATCGAAGGCGTATTCGAGTACCGGCCATCGAAGACGTATTCGCGTGACGATCGCCGAGCGTGGGGCCCGAGCTCGTTGAACGTGTGGTCGACCCAACCACTTTTATCGCACCGGTGAGACCGACAGTCAATGGCCGATTCGGTGTTCCTCTCCGGCGACCGCATCGATCTCCGACCGATCGAGGAGGACGACCTCGAGTTTCTGCAACGGGAGATCAACGATCCGCGAATCTGGCGCGCGATCGGTCGCTCACGCCCGGTCAACGGCCCACAGGAGCGGGAGTTCTTCGAGAACGTCGTCTGTGACGACGACACGGTGAACCTCCTGATCGTCGCCGACTCGTCGCCGGTCGGGACGATCGGCCTCAACGCGATCGAGTGGGAGACCCGGCAGGCGGAGATCGGCTACTGGATCGCCCCGGAGCACCACGGACAGGGGTACGGCACCGACGCGGCGACCCGTCTCGTCGCCTACGGCTTCGACCAGCTCGGATTACACAAGATCACCGCTCGGGTCTTCGAGTTCAACGAGCCCTCGAGGCGGCTCCTCGAGTCGGTGGGCTTCACCCGCGAAGGCGTCCACCGCGACGACGTGTTCGTCGACGGCGCGTTTCAGGACACCTACTGGTACGGCTTGCTCGAGGACGAGTGGCGTTCGGAGACAGAATAAGCCGCGTGGGCCGTACTAGTCGCGATCAGTCCAACGGCTCGGGTGCCGGCGGTACCCGTCGCTTGTGCTCGCTGCGCTCGTACATCCCGCGGACCTTCTCGACCGTTTGCTCCTCGATCTCGAGCAGCCGGGCGGTCGCGGCGACCGATAGCGGGCCGTCGACGTGCGTCGCGAGGATCGAGTCGAGCGTCTCGTAGCTGACGCCCATCTCGTCCTCGTCGGTCTGGTCGTCCCACAGCTCCGCGGTCGGCGTTTTCGTGACGAGGTCCTCTGGGACGCCGACGTGGTGGGCCAGCTGGCGAACCTGGGCCTTGTAGAGATTCCCGATCGGGTGGCAGTCGACGGCTCCGTCGCCGTACTTGGTGAAGTAGCCGACCGCGGCCTCGCTGCGGTTGCCGGTCCCCAGTACCAGTCGCCCCTCGTGGTTCGCGACGAGGTAATTCAGGACGGCGCGGACGCGCGCTCGAGCGTTGCCGACGGCCTCGCGGTCGCCCTCGGCGTCGGGGTAGGCCGCGAGCAGCGAGTCGACGATCGGTTCGATCTCGATCACGTCGTAGCTGATCTCGAGGTTCTGTGCGACCCGCTCGGCATCGCTCATGTTCTCGCCGCTGCTGACGGTCGCCGGGAGGACGAGTCCGTGGACGTTCTCGGCCCCGAGTGCGTCGACGGCGAGGGTGGCGGTGAGCGTACTGTCAATGCCTCCGGAAAGGCCGAGGACGGCACCCTCAGCGCCCGCGGCGTCGACGCGGTCGCGAATGAAACCCGTGATGTGTTCGCGGTGTCGATCCAGTTCCCCCTCCGAAAAGCGAAGGTCGATCATGGCCGACCGTACGGGTGGCTCGGTCTAATAGCCTCCCCCTACGGGAAAAAAGTGCACGAGTGTTGGGTTCTCGAGGGGTCGACGATCCGGTGATTTGAGCGGAGCGCTACGTTGAAGTGTAATCGACGGCTACGAACGGGGTGAGCGCCGGTGTCTCACCAAGCGAAGCGAGGTGAGGCTCGATACACGTCGGAGACGTGTTTCGGTGGTGAGTAGTTCCTTTGGAACTACGAGCCTCGGCGCGCGAGGAACGCAGAGACGAAGCGCGCCGGTGGTCCAGTGGTAGGACTCGAGCTTCCCAAGCTCGCGGCCCGGGTTCAATTCCCGGCCGGCGCATCAGATCTTCCACGGCTCGAGCCCGAGAGCGCCGGTGGTGAGCAAATCTGAAGGGAGTTGCGATCCTCGGCGCGAGTGAATGAGATGAACGAGCGCCGGTGCTGAGCCGAGCGTCGCGAGGCGAAGGACGATGGACTCGCTTCGCTCGTCTATCGGAGGTCTAGTGGCGGGACATAAGCCCCCCAAGCTTGTAGCCCGGGCTCAACTCTCGGTCGGCGCATTTTTGTATGGAGTCTTCGGATACCAATCGCTCGAGCCTCGAGTCCACCACGAAAATGACAGTCCCAACTGATCGCCGAAATCCAACCGCGCCTTACTCGTAGATGCCCATCGCTTCGATCTGCTCCTGATAGCGGTTCCGGATCGTGACCTCGGTCACCTGCGCGACGTCGGAGACCTCGCGCTGGGTCTTCTTCTCGTTACAGAGCAGCGACGCGGCGTAGATCGCGGCGGCGGCGTAGCCGGTCGGCGACTTGCCCGAGAGCAGCCCCTTCTCGGTCGTCGTGTCGATGATCTCGTTGGCTTTCACCTGTACCTCCTCGGAGAGCTCGAGTTCCGAGCAGAATCGAGGCACGTACTTCTTCGGGTTGACCGGCTCCATTTCGAGGCCGAGTTCCTGGGCCACGTATCGATAGGTACGACCGATCTCCTTGCGCTCGACTCGAGAGACGGCGGCGACTTCCTCGAGGGATCGCGGGATGCCCTCCATCCGGCAGGCGGCGTAGAGCGTGCTGGTCGCGACGCCCTCGATGGAGCGCCCGCGGATGAGGTCCTCGTCGAGTGCGCGTCGGTACATCACGCAGGCGACCTCGCGGACGGATCGCGGGATCCCGAGCGAGGAAGCCATGCGGTCGGTTTCGGAGAGGGCGAACTGCAGGTTCCGCTCGCCGGCGTCCTTGGTACGAATTCGTTCCTGCCACTTGCGCAGGCGGCGCATCTGGTTGCGCTTGTCCGAGGAGATCGATCGCCCGTAGGCGTCCTGGTTCTTCCAGTCGATCGAGGTCGTCAGGCCCTTGTCGTGCATCGTCTGGGTCGTCGGCGCGCCGACGCGGGACTTGTTCTGCCGTTCGGAGTGGTTGAACGCGCGCCACTCTGGGCCGCGGTCGATGTTCGCGCCTTCGACGATGAGTCCACATTGATCACAGACGAGTTCGCCCTGATCCTCGCTCTTGACGAGCGTGCCACCGTCACACTCGTCACACACCCGCGCATGTGTTTCTTCGTTCGTTTTCTCGTCGGCTTCAGAATCACGTTGGCGTTGGCGGGTGGAACTTGCCATTTCATGTAGATACCGAGTTGCAGGACCTTAAGGCCTCGCCGTCAAATAGTCCTCACCTTTATGTAGTCTCGTTCTGCTAGATGTCGCGTCTCGAGTCGGATATTCCCTCGAAATCGACGTGTAGTGGGACTCAAACCGCTTGACTCGCGGTCGAGTGCAGCCGATTTCCGTGATGGCTCGTGCTCGCTCGTGCAATACGGAAGCTGTGCGATTTAGTAGCAGCCGGTTCGAAGCGAACGCATGCACCACGCAAGGGCGGACGCGGCGGCGCGAAACGAACGGTTCGCCGTAACCACACGTGCGTCAGTTGAGAGCAGCCCGCACGTACCGGCCGAAACCGACTCCCAGTGACCGATGCGCGTACTGGTAACCGGCGGAGCCGGGTTCATCGGCTCGAACGTGGCGAACCACCTCGCCGACCGACACGAGGTCGTCGCGATCGACGACGAGTCGCTGGGCGATCCTACACCCCTCCGGAACACCGTCGATTATCGCCGCCGATCCGTCCTCGAGGACGACCTTCCGACCGACGTCGACGTCGTCTTTCACCTCGCCGCGCGCTCCTCGTACGCGATGCACGAACGCGATCCCGCGGACGGTGCGCGCGTGAACGTCGAGGGGTTCATCAACACGCTCGAGCAGGCCCGCGAAGACGGCTGCGAGTGTGTCGTCTACGCCTCGACGTCGTCGGTCTACGGCGACCGAACCGCGCCGGTTTCGGAAACGGCATCCGTCGAGGCCTCGAGCGGCTACGAGGCTTCGATGCTCGCCAGGGAGCGGTACGCGGAGTACGTCGCCGCTCACTACGGGACGACGATCGCCGGCGTTCGGCTCTTTTCGATCTATCAGGGCTATCACGGGGCGGAGGGGCACAAGGGGCCGTACGCGAACGTCGTCACGCAGTTCGCCGACGACATCGCGCGCGGCGACAGTCCGGCGCTCTACGGCGACGGGAGCCAGACCCGGGATTTCGTCCACGTCGACGACGTCGTCCGCGGGCTCGAGGCGGTCGCCGACGCCGGGCTGACCGGAATTTACAACCTCGGGACTGGAACCGCCCACAGCTTCGTCGACGTCGTCGACCTGCTCACCGCAGAACTCGAGTCCGACGTCGAACCGGTGTTCGTCGAGAACCCAATCCCGGAGGACGTCTACGTACACGATACCCGTGCGGACGTGAGCGCGCTCCGGCGCGAAACCGGGTGGGAGCCGACCGTCTCGCTCGAGGAAGGGGTTCGACGCGTATGCGAGCCGTACCTGTAGCGGCGAACGGCCGCGGCGTCGCGGGGGTGACGCCTCATACGGTTTGTTGTACCAATGTACCGGTGGGACCGCAGGACGGATCGCGGTCTCACCGGAAACGACTCACGGCAGACCGTATCAGAAGTAGCCGAGCAGCGTGCCGCCGAGGACGACGACCCACATGACGACGCCGGCGATCAGCATGTCGTTGAACCGCGAGTCGCGGGTCGCGCGTTTGGCTGCACCGCCGGCGATCAGTCCCAGCGCGACGACCACGAGCATTCGCTGGAGAACGACGTCGACGGGCAGCGAGTCCACGCCGAGCAGGCCGTAATCCAACCAGATCGCCACCGCGAGCGAGCCGGCGGCGACGATGGCGGCGTCAAGCCGTCGGGTAAGCGTTCCGGCGATTAGATACGTCGCTACCGGAATGCCGAGGGCGATCACCGGGTACAGCAACGCGGCGATCATGTGCGGCGTCATGAACCCGGCGTTGCGCTCGAGGGCGACCCCGCCCAGTCGCACGCCGAGGAACATCGCGAGGATGGTGAACAGGAGGATGATGTGGCCGGCCTCGAGTCGGTCGTAGGCGGCCGCGATCCGACGGCGGTCGACGTCGGTCAAGTGGTCGTCGATCGCGTCGGGCGTGTGATCGGAGACCTGCTCGGAATCGGTTTCTCTGCTGATGCCGGTACTGGCGGTCCTTGCGCGTCGCTTGGCCGCGAGTCCGACGCCTGCAGGCAGGAGGACCATGCCGGTGAGATCGACGACGGTCGCCCAGCCGTCGGAATCCGAGGGCCCGTCGTTGTCGAGGTAGATACGACGCACGTCCTGTTCGATGTCCACTCGCGGGTGATCCATGAAGTCCCGCTCGATTTTCGTCTGGGCGGCTTCGACGCCGTCGACGCGGTGGCGAAGCGTGAACCAATCGAAGTGCTCGGTGTGAGCCTGCATCGCCACCCACTGATCGTCCGAGTTCGGGCTCTCGTAGAGCCGAATGTGGTATCGCTGGCCGTAGTAGTCCCCGTCCTCGAGTTGGCCCGACTCGTCGGTCCAGTAGGCGTCCTCGTCGGGCCCCGGATCGACGTACGCGTAGCGGGTCGTCCCGTGGGCATCACCCCACTCGATCCCCGTGGCGTGCCGGTCGTGTTCCTCGAGGAACTCCTGTTCCTGGAGGACGGTTTCGTTGTCTTCGTACTCCGCTTCTATCGCTTCGATCTCTTCCCAGTCTCCGTCGGACTCTTCGGTCATCATCCGCAGGATGTCGTCGCTGTCGCCGCGAACGATGACGTTGAGCGGACTGCGTTGCTGGAAGCGCTCCGCCGGGCTGAGAAACCGCCAGAACTCGCTGTCCGACTCCTCGAGGGAGGTCATTCTGGGCGTTACCTCAGTTTCGTCGGGTGCAACGCTGTCGGTCGAGGGAGAAAACAACAGCGACGGCCCGCCGACGAAGAGGAACGAGAGCGCGAGTAACGTGACGGCGATGACGAGCGAACGGCGCATTCGAATCCACCTAGCGGCTACCGACATATCAATATAGGTGGTCGATTCGCACCGATATCGATGCCAACACGGCTGCTACCGCCGGTTCCTGTGAATCGATCGATCACAACGGCTGACAGGTTCGCGGCGACGGTGACCGGCAGCCGGCTACCGTGACCGCACCCGGCCGCTGGTTCAACCGTCGACGTCCGGCCCGACGGTCAGGACGGGAGTCGGAGCCTGCCGAACGACGCGCTGGGAGACGCTGCCGACGACGTTGCTCTCGTACTCGTCACCGCTCGTCCCCATGACGATCAGGTCGACGCCGTGGTCGGCCGCGTAGTCGACGATTCGCTCGGCGGGGTGGCCCGTCTCGATCGCCGTTTCGACCTCGAGGTCACGGCCGAGAGCAGCCGTCGCCGCGTCGTCGATCGCGTCGCGGGCGTTCGCCCGGAGATCGGCTCGAACCCCCGAAACGCGGTCGTCGTCGAGCATCAGAAACGCCCGATCGTCGACGATCGAGAGCACGTGCACCGTCGCCGATCTCGTCGCTGCGATGTCGATCGCGTGCGTTGCGGCGACCGCCGCCTGATCGCTTCCGTCAGTGGGAACGAGGATTGTGTCGTACATAGCGACCCTACTCGAGAGTCTCGAGCGAAGTGAAAAAGCAGTTGCTGTGGTTTTTCACTGGTGGGAACTTCGTTGCAGTTCATCGGGGACGCCAACGCTTGCAATGCAGTGTTTTGGAGCGGATCAGGGCTTCCAGCTCAGTTCGATCTTGATCGTCTCGCGGCTGCCTCGAAGCATCGAGGTGCGTTCGACGACGTCCACGGAGCAGTCGACCTCCTCGGGCGGCGTGAGCGATATCGTCTTGTTGCCGACGTCGACGTGAACCTCCTCGCTATCCCGGTCGAACTCCTCGGAGAGCCCAGCGAGGTACGCGGCGAGTTCGGATCGAGTGAGTCGCTCGTCGGCCGTCGTCCGTTGAGCCATGCCCATCGGTGACGGAGAGAGGCGCAAAAGTATGGGTAGCGAACGCGGCCATAACGCGGACTTACTGGCGAGAGCCGTCACGCACGTGAAATGAGACCGGTCCGGTCTCAGAAGAGGTTCGCCTGCTGGTAGACCGAGAGCCCCTCGTTCGTGATCTCGTAGGGCTTTTTCTCCCGGGAGTGGTTCGCGTCCCGGATCTTCTGGATCTCGATCGCGAGCCGCGTCTCCCGAAAGTCGTCCGGCCGGATGTACTGGAGGACGAACACCGCGTCCGTGAGGTACTCCACGATACCGTACCGGGAGGCGTAGGGCGTCTCCTCGGACACCTCGCTGGTCACCAGCGCGGTGACGCCGGCCTCTTTCAGACTCCGGGTGAAGTCGTAGATCTCGCTGCGCCGCGTCGCGCGATCCTCGTACATCATCTCGAGCAACGAGACCGAATCCAGCACGAGCCGCGAGGCGCCGAACTCCTCGATGAGCGCCGGGAGTTCGTTCTTGATCGACGCGAGACTGTTGGCCATCTCGATTGGGTCGACGTCGACGACCGCGAGTCGATCCTCGGCGACGTACTCGTCGAAAGGGTACCCTTTCTCCGTCGCGCTGTCGATCACCCGCGCTCGGCTCTCCTCCAACGTGATGAACACCGCGTGCTCGCCCCGTGCCAGCCCGTGGTCGAGAAACTGCAATCCGAACGTCGTCTTCCCCGTTCCGGCGCTGCCCATCGCGACGATCAACGAGCGTTCGGGGACGCCGCCCTGAATCATCCGGTCGAGCCCCTCGATCCCCAGCTCGAGTCGCGGCAGTTCCGACTCGAGCTCCGCGTCGAAGTCGGATTCGTCAGCGCCTTCGAGCCCGAAATCGAGATCCGAGAACCCGCCGGCCCCCGGCTCGTCCCCCACGCTCGGCACCTCGACGTTCTCGAGTGCCGACCCGAAATCGTCGTCGAACAGCGAGTCCTCGGGGGCATCGTCGCTCCGGTCCGGCACATCGGCCCCGTCGTGAGCCGCGTCGACCGCCGCCGGCGTATCGATCCCGTCGCCGTCCGAAACTCGCTCGTCGTCCAGTGCCGCCGGATCGTCGTTGGTCGTTTCCTCGGCTCTCTCGTCGGCTGCTTCCTCGGTCCCTTCGTTTTCCTCGAGCGCGCGTTCGAACCAGTCCTCGCGGTCGTCATTCACGGTGATCACCGCCGTTCGTCGGCTCGAACCGTTCGACGGCGTCGGCTCTGCGGACTGCCATCGTCAACTCGACCGAACTGCTCGGAGACGTGCTCATGCGAGGTTGGCGACGCGCGTCGCCGTTCAGATAGCTCGAGTGTGCCCCACGACGATGAATGTTGTTGCCGTCCGGGGTTTCGGGCGGACAAACTGACCGAGACGGCACCGCCAAAACGTGGCTTTTTGACGACGGGTGGGCTACTCGCCGACAATGGACGTCGCCGTCGGCATCGTCGCACAACGGGACAACGAACGCGCACAGGGACTCGCCGCGAAACTGGTCGAGACGCTCGAGCGCGGCGCCGGAATCGGTGCGGAGTGCAACGTAAGCACCGTCGTCGACGACGCGACCGGCGAGCCGATCGGCGAACCCGGTGTGCCAGTCGCCGCGATGGCCGACCGGGACCTCGTGGTGAGTATCGGCGGCGACGGCACGCTGCTGTTCGTCGCTCGCGAGGTCGGCTCCACGCCGATTCTCGGCGTTAATCTCGGTGAAGTGGGGTTTCTCAACGCTGTCGCACCCGCCGACGCCGTCGCCGCGGTCACCGATCTCGTCGCTGAGTGTCGCGACGCCGGTGCACTCGAGGGACGCGAACTCGCCCGACTCGAAGCCACCTGTGCCGACGGGGAGTGGACGCTCGACCCCGCGCTCAACGAGGTCGTCGTCCACGGGAAGCGGCGAGGCCACGGCGGCGGCGCGACGGTCGAAGTTCGGGTCGACGGCGATCGGTACGCCGAGAGCCACGCCGACGGCGTGCTCGTGGCGACGCCGACCGGCTCGACCGCGTACAACCTGAGCGAGGGCGGTCCGCTCGTCCACCCTTCGATGGACGCCCTCGTCGTCACGCAGATGGCCGCCGCGGACGCGATGCCGCCGCTGGTCGTCGACCCCGAGACGGACCTCGAACTCGCCGTCTCCGGACCCGAAACCGCCTACGTGATCAGCGACGGACGGAATCGGCAGCGACTCGAGCTCCCTGCCACGGTCGGTATCTCGGTTGCGGACGAGCCGGTCACGCTCGTCGGGCCGCGAGGGAATTTCGTCGAGAGTCTCGAGAAACTCGAGTGACCGACGTGAACGAATCAGCTGGGAGGGTGTGGGACTCGTCGCCGCCAGCGTGAACGGATCGTTCGAGTGCCTCCACGTTCGTTGCGAAAACGGGGTCAGTACGTTCGAACGGAACGCAACTCCTCTCTCGAGTCCGTCGTTACAACCGGTTTTGCACGATCGTCGTCTCAGCCGAGTAACTGCTCGAGTTGGGCCGGGGGCACGGCACCGCGGGCGACCTGTTCGCCGGCGATGAACGTCGGGACGCCGGTGATCCCGCGACGCTGGGCCTCGAGGAACCGGTTCTCGAGTTCCGTCCGAAGCCCGTCATCGTCGATCGCGGATCGAATCTCGGCCGCCGGCAGCCCGACCGTCTCAGCGATGTCGGCCAGCACCTCCTCGTCGCCGATATCTCGCTCGTCCTGCCAGAGCGCGTCGTAGATCGCCTCGTCGAAGGCCGCCCACTGCTCGGGATACTCTTGCTTGACGTACCACGACGCCTGCTGGGCTGGCAGCGAGTCGACCTCGATCGCCAACTCCTGGGCCATCTCGACGTCGTACTCCGCCTGAAGACGGCGAACGTTCTGTCTCGCCTGCTCGAAGTACTGGTCGTCCTTGCCGTCGTCGACATCGTGATCGATCGAGCCGTCCGGATTCCGCTTCCCGCTGCGGAGGTCGAACGGTCGCCAGTCGACCTCGAGCGGCACCTCGTGCTGTGTGCGATACTGCTCGAAGGAGTTCTTCCCCAGATAGCAGAACGGACAGACGTAGTCGGCGTAGAGTTCGACCCGCTGAATTTCGTCGGACATACGCCCAGTAGGGAGGCACGACTGAAAAGGCGACGGCAACCGGCACGCTCCGCACGCGATGTTCCAAACCCGCTACTGGGGCACGTCCCGTAACCGGCTAATGGGTGCGGACCGCACAGAACCGTATGCGATTCACGCCAGGTCCGACGACGGTCCCGCCGGCGGTCAGGGAGGCGATGGCCGCGGAGCAACCGAACCCCGATCTCGAACCCGAATTCGCCAACCGCTACGACGACGTCTGTACGAAACTCGCGGAGATCTACGACACGTCCCACGACGTCGTCGTTCCCGGCGGGGAGGGGATCCTCGGCCTCGAGGCGGCCATCACCTCGCTGGTCGCCCCCGGCGACCGGGTGCTCTGCGTCTCGAACGGCCTCTACGGCGACGGCTTCGCGGACTTCGTCGACTCCTCCGACGGCAAGGCGGAACTCGT
Organism: Natronorubrum amylolyticum; assembly: GCF_052040145.1. Classification (NCBI taxonomy): domain Archaea; kingdom Methanobacteriati; phylum Methanobacteriota; class Halobacteria; order Halobacteriales; family Natrialbaceae; genus Natronorubrum; species Natronorubrum amylolyticum. The sequence continues at coordinate 14,190 of NZ_JBPPFW010000004.1, read as the reverse complement.
TGCCGCGCCGTACGACGAGGGGTACGATCTCGAGAGAGTTGCGACGGCGCTCGAGGACGCCGACGACGCGGGCGAGCCGTTCACGGTGGCGACGCTGGTCCACTGCGAGACTCCTACGGGGACGCTGAACGACATGAATCCCGTCCTGGACCTGCTCGAGGAGCACGACGTCCTGAGCGTCGTGGACGCCGTCTCGTCGCTCGGCGGAACGCCGGTTCCCACCGACCGGATCGACGTCTGTCTCGGGGCGTCCCAGAAGTGTTTCAGCGCGCCGCCGGGGCTGACGACAGCCGCGATCAGCGACCGCGCGTGGGCGGCGATGGCGGAGCGCGATCCGTCCTCGCTGTACACGAACTTCCTCCCGTGGCAGGACGTCTCCGATGGCTTCCCCTACACGCACCTAGACGCGAACGTCGCCGCGCTCGACGCGGCGCTCGATCGACTGCTCGAGGAGGGTCTCGAATCCGTCTACGAACGCCACGAGGACGCCGCAGAACGGTGTCGAGAACGGGGGGCCGAACTCGGGCTCGAGGTCTATCCCGATCCCGACCGATCGTCGCCGACCGTGACGGCGTTTCACCTCCCGGGCGAGGCGAGACGGGTCCAGCAGCGGGTCGCGGACGAAGCGGATATCGTCTTGGCAACTGGGCTGGGGGAGCTGGCAGACGATATCCTTCGGCTCGGGCATATGGGCTACAACGCCGAAATTGAGAAAGTGGAGCGAGCGATGGACGCCGTCGCTGCCGTGTTGGAGTAACGTCAGCGCTCGTTCGCGTCCCCGGCCGCAGGCGCACTCGCGCTCTCGTCGGTCGTCCCCGTCACGTCCGGCAGGTTGGGATCGCGGTAGGGGTTTCGGCCGTAGGCGGGTAACTCGTCCTCGAGTTGGGCTTTGAGCACGCGTCGAAGCCGGTTCAGACTCGTCGTGTCCAGCCCGTAGTCGGCGGCGAGGCGTTTGAACGTCTCCTCGTCGGTGATGTCGTGGGCGCGGTACTGCCCGAACAGCTCCTCCATGCGGTCGGGCGACAGCGCCTGCGTGTCGATATCGTCCAGTCCGAAGTACTGCTGGCGGTCGACGTCGACGACGTGGCGGATGACGACCAGCGCGACCTTCGGGATGGCTCGCTGGCTGCCGAACTCGGTGAGATCGATCTCGTCCATGACGCCGAGCGCGAGGTCCCGCTGCCACGGCGTCACGTCGAGGGCGTTACACAGGGCCTGCGTCGTCCGTAGCCGGTCTAAATGGTGGGCTCGCTCGCTGTAGCCCGGCGTCGCGCCGTGTTGCTCGTCGTGGAGTCGGCGGATGCTTTCGGAGAGGTCCGCGTCGGGGGACTCCGCGCGGCCGATGACGGTCGCACTCGGCGTGACGACGCCCCATTGTCTGACCGTCGAGTCGCGCTGGACGTCCGCCCGGGAGAGCGAGCCGGAGCCAGGGCGCGTCTCGAGGCGGCGGTCCTCGTCGTACTCGAGTCGCTGGCCGTCGCCGACGGCGGGAGGGTGGTCGACGCCTGCGGGTTCAGCACCGTCGTCTCTCATTACCTCCCGCTCAGACAGGCAGACGGAAAAAGGCTCGCTCCAGTCGGATGGTCTCTCAGGCTGACTGACACTGGAACAGATAGGTCTCCGCGGCGTACGCAGCGCTGGGGCTCTCGAGGATCTGCGGTTCGCGAAAAGCTCTTCGTAGCTACACCTTGTGACCAGAAGCACTTAAAGAGACACCGGACGGCACGTCTTCGTGGCCACGGCTTTCGAAGCGGAGTATACTCTCCGCTGGTGAGTTTGAGTGCAGTAGAACGGCCGTCTTCCCGTCGTATCTTTACCTTGTGACCAGAAGCACTTAAAGAACCGCGGAGCCACGACGGTCCGAGCGTGAACATGAATTGCGGAAACTAGCGGCTGGTCAGTTACCGACTTCCTGAGAAGCGACCGTTCTCCCGTCGTATCTTCACCTTGTAACCAGAGGTACGTAAAGGCCGAATCGATGCCGTTACCGAATTGCTGCGATCAGTTCGTCGACGAACCCGTCCAGACGTGCGGTGTCGGGCCCCTCTCGTGCGTGAATCTCGGGATCGATCTCCCGCGGCGGATGGGCGAATTCGCAGCCGACGGCGTCCCCGATATCGATGGCTCCGCCCCCCGCGCGTTTCCGCTCGAGTAACTCACGAGCCCTCTCGATCCGTTCCGCGTCGAAGACCGCTGGCGCTTGCTCGCTCAGGAACGTCTCGAACTCGAGCGCCGGCAGGTCGTGCTCGCCTCGCTCACCGGTTGCCTTCAGGTATCGAGCCGACATCGCGGCCCGACAGATCGTCAGGTTCCGTTTTACGGTGGGTTTCGTCTGGGTCTCGGCGAATCGCTCGTCGCTGGCCATGATCGTGGTCGTCCCGTCGTCGATTTCGACGACGTACGCGTCGTCGTCCTCGAGCACCTCGAGGATCGGAACCAGTTCGTCATCGGTGGACACCAGATGGTGCGAGATGTACTTGCGGTAGTTGCTGGTCGCGATGCCGCGCCACGCGTGATAGAGATCCATCGGGTTGTACGTGCGCTCGATGTATTCGGCGAGGTCGGTCGGGTCGTACACGGTGCGATAGCGGATCGGACTCCGAAGCAGGCAGATCGCGCCGTCGTTGGAGTCCGCGAGCAGTTGCGCGAACGTGCGGACGTCCCAGCCCTGCAGTTCGATGCCGTCGCTCTCGGCGTCTTCGTGGATCGTCGTCGGAGGTGTCTCGAGGTGGGCGTAGCGCCGCAGATCTTCGGGGACGAAGACGAAGCCGACGTCGTAGTCGCTCGCGGGACTCGCCGCACCCCAGGCACGGCTACCGCGGGCGACCGCCAGCGCGACGGAAACGCTGTGCTCGCGTTCGATCGTCGTCAGTAACTCGTCGACGCTCTCTAAGACGTGGTCCGGAACGGTGGCCATAGCTGTCGCTCGAGTACTGGAAGACGGAGAATCGAGAACGCGGTGTGACCGCGCCGAAATGCCCTTCGTAGCTTCACCTTGTAACCAGAAGCACTTAAAGAACGCCGACTACCGGCGCTGGTCCGGAGCCACGTCCGGAGCGGTCCTGTGCATACACGATTAGTTACGCATCCAGTGCCGAAGCGAGCGGCCCACCGACCAGGGAGAGTTCGTCACCTGCGTTCGCGACCCGTTCGAGTCGATCCGCAGGGCGTACGACCTCGGTATCGGACTCGTAGTGAATGAGTCCTTTTTCTTCCAGTTTCGGAATTCGTACGTGAATCGTATCGACGTACACGTCGGTTTCGTCTTCGCGTGCTACTACCGCGACTCGGTCGACGAGCGTCTCGACCGCGAGTGGCTTCTCGGCCAGCGAGAGTACGTACAGGAGATTCCACGACCGGGTGTCCAGTGCGAGTTCGGCTAACTCCCGTGCGTCTTCCGAGAGGGGTTCACTCGTTACTTCCGCTAGTCGGTCCGACTCGATCGTCCCGAGATCGGTAGCGAGATGCTGTCGTTCGGTTACAATCGATGCGTACAACGACACGACCATCCCGCTCGAGACACCGAGAAGTAGCAACTCCCCCGGCTCGACGACGGTTCCGCCGACGAGCCGCTCGACGACGATGTACCCGGCAATGACCGCGCCGACGATACTCCCGCCGACGAGCCCCCAGACGGCGACACTCCAGCGATCGGAACGAGTCAGTGGCCGTGTTGCCACCCAATAGCCACCGTATACGATGAGCGCAGCCGGAGCGCCGACGAGCGCGAACTCCACGGCCCAGAGGCTCATCGATACGGGGTGTGTGTACACATACGCGATGCCGATAATCCCGAACAGCGCTCCGACGACAGTGACGACCCACGACGGTGCATCATACTGGTGAATTAGGCGCGCATGTGTTTGACTCACAGGAATCTATCGTATGCTTCAGCCCCGCCTATTATGGGTCTTTTTTGAAATGCAGACGGATATTCCGGCTATCTGGATAGTACCTGGATGCACCGTCCGTGTCGCCGAAACTCGAGTTCGATGCGACAGACTGTGGCGGGTCCGTCCACCGGATGCGTCGGTCTCGTACCTGTCGCTGCCCGTCGCGAACTCCTGAGAAGCGGGCCGGTAGTTGACGAGGACACGCCCCCAGGGCCTAAGCTGACATTTATGTAATTCCGCACTACTGTTAGAACGATGACTGATGTGGATCCGTCTTCGCGGTGGCTTCCTAATCGCCCGCCGACGCTGACTGAAATCTCTCTCGCAGCCGTGTTCACCGTCACGTGGGTTCCTCTTCAGTTCGTTCGGCTCGAGGCAGTCTCTTGGCCGGCCGTAGCGGTCGGCTTTCTGTCAACGGCCGTCCTCATCGGACCGATCGCCAGCTCATCTTTCGGGAAACGAGTCGAGGAGTGGGGTCGATCCGTCGGCGTGATCTGGCGCGTTCTGGTCTTGGTAATCGTTCTCGCGGTTCTCGTATCGGTAGCGAGGTACGCGGTACCGAAGCCGGTGGGTATCAGCTTTGCGTTGGGCGGAATTTGTGCCGCAAGCGCGGTCGCTTGGGCGCAACTGATCCGATTCCGATCGATTTCGCGCTAGTCGCAGTAGGATAACCAACCACTCGAATTGCGGTCGCATCCATACACGGCCATTTAATTCTCCGAACGTGTCGTTGAAGAATCGAACTTCTCCGATAGCACCTCGCAGGCGTCGCTGCCCGTCGCGAACTCCTGAGAAGCGACCGTTCTCCCGTCATAGCTTCATCTTGTGACCAGAAGCACTTAAAGCGAAATTGACCGGGTACTCTCGAGGAACCGCACATACCAGTCGGTGACGAATCAGTGAATCCGTAGAAGCCCGCGTTCTCCCGTCGTATCTTCACCTTGTGACCAGAAGCACTTAAAGAACGGTCGGGAGCGGGACTCGAGTCGAGCGCCGAGTTGTCCCTTCGAGACCGGCAGGAGTGGCAGACTGTCCACCGAGGACTGCAGCTTTCGAAAGGTTGAATCGCCCCCTCCCCCGAATGCGGACAATGAGTCACCAGCTCCCGGACGTGCAGGCAACGTCGCCCGACGTCACCGTCGGTCTGAGTCAGGTCGGCGTCACCGGCGTCGACAAACTCGTCAAGATCGCCCGCGAGGGCAAACGCCCGATCGTGCTTACCGCCGAGTTCGAGGTCTTCGTCGATCTTCCCGCCTGGCGCAAGGGTGCGGACATGAGCCGTAACATGGAGGTCATCGACGAAATTCTCGAGGAAGCAACCCGCGAGGAGGCCTACCGCGTCGAGGACGTCTGTGGCGACGCGGCCGAACGACTGCTCGAAAAACACGACTACACCTCCACCGCGAAGGTCTCGATGGAAGCGGAGTTCATGCGCCGCGAGCAGACGCCAGCGAGCGACCGCGAGACCCAGCACACGGTCGACATCATCGCCGCCGCGACGGCGACCGAGGAGGGAACCCGCGAGGAGATCGGCGCCGAAGTAACCGGGATGACCGTCTGTCCGTGCTCGCAGGGGATGTCGGCCGCGCGCGCAAAACAGACGCTCGAGGATCTGGGCGTCGAGCAGGAAACGATCACTGAGTTCTTGGAGGAAGTCCCACAGCCGGGTCACTCCCAGCGCGGCCACGCGACCCTGACCGTCGAAGCGAGTGGCGACCCCGAGGTCGACCTGAACGACGTCATCGACATCGCGCGTGACGCGATGAGCGCCCGGATCTACAACCTCGCGAAGCGCCCCGACGAGGACCACATGACCTTCGATGCGCACTCGGACGCGAAGTTCGTCGAGGACTGCGTGCGCGCGCTGGCCGAAGGGGTCGTCGACGAGTTCGACCACCTCGCGGACGACGCCGTGATCACGATGAAACAGTCCAACGACGAATCGATCCATCAGCACAACGCCCACGCCGACCGCGTCGTCGAAATGGGGACGCTGCGCGAGGAGGTCAACGGCGACCTCGAGCGCTAAGCCGCCGATCGATATCCGTCACTGTCCGTTTCTGTTCGTCTGCAGTCCTTTCGTCGGCACGTCCATCGGTAACGACACGGGCTTCGTCCGGCGTCTCGCTCGAGACGTTCGATAACTCGGCCTCAGTGTTTTCTGACGCCTCTCCCGTTGAGCCCACTGCGCGCGAAAGGCATGCGCCGGAACCGCTGAGTCGATTCGACGTGTGCCAAACGACACGCGCGAGTCGTTTTCGGAGCTGTTCGTCTGCTACCGGGCGTCCGTTCGGTGACGTGCCGCCAGCAACGCAGCGAGACAGAGGGCCACGAGGGCGACGGCAGCACCGAAGCCGGGCATGCTGTCGTCGTCGCTGGTGTCGTCGTCGCTCTCGTCAGCATCGTCGCTGGCGCTGGTGTCGTCGTCGCTCTCGTCAGCATTGTCGGTCTCGTCGGCCGCTTCGGTATCCTCGGCCTCGAGAGCCGACTCAACGAGCAGTTCGTCGGTGTGTTCGTCGTGGAGGTTCCACACCGCCACGTTGCCGTCGACCTCGTGGGCATTCGATTCGGTGATCTCACTGGGCATGTTCACCTGATACGTAATCTCGGAGAGTTCGGGATCGTCGGCGGGGTCCTGAACGTTGAACTCCTCGTAGACGATCGTATCATTGTCCACTTCGACGTCTATGTGCGGCTCTTCGCTCGCGTCGACGTCGTCGAGCGTTATCGATAGCTCGTATCCGCCGTCGATCTCCGTCACCGTTACCGATGCCTCGCCGACCCACCCGTCCGCTTCGAACAGCGATTCGTACCACTCTTCGACCGTTTCATGACCGTCCATCTCGGCCCACATCGCGTACTCATCGTACGTCTCGTCCGTCATTCCCATCGACACTTCCATCCGCTCGAGCGAGCCATCTTCGGAGACGGTCACCTCCATACTCCCCGAATCGATGTCCTCCTGTGCCGCGGCGGACGCCGCTGCGCCGCCGAACGACATCGCCAGTAGAACGAGCGTCGCTACCCCGATCGTTACGGTCGATCTATCAGTAATTGAACGCATACGCGGACTTTCTCTCAATTTATCATAAATGTGTTTACCCGGTGAATTGCGATTCCCGTCGCGTCGATCGGTGGGCGTCCGCGTCGACTTCAAAACTCGAGCGGGTCGGCTACGTCCCACCGCGGGACGAACTCCTCGTGGACGTTCGCGGCGAACTCGGGATCTTTGAGGTCGATCATCCCGAACGCATCGCCCGAGGAGAGGGGGTTCGGTACCTGAATACAGACTTCGACGCCATCGATGATGTTGAACGACCCCGAGACGTCGTCGTTCGTCCGCACGTCGAAATCGTCGCGCTGCTGGAGGGTCTCCCGATAGCGTCTGCCCACCTCCTCGGAGAGCGACGAGACCATCTCGCGGGTCATTAAGAGATCGACTGTGACACCCCGATCGAGGGCGTCTTCGACCTCCGCGTTAACTTCTTCGCTGACGGCCTGGAGGTCCCACTGCGGGGCCGGATCCGCAGAGACCATCACGATGTGGTCGTCGGCGGCCGCGAGTCGCTCGAGGAGGAGATCGATCGTCTCGTCGGGACCGACGGCGGCCGTCCAAAACTGGTCTTCGACCGGCTCCGCCGCGTCGAGTTCGTCGGCCAGGTCGTCGACGATCGACTCGTACTGGTCGGCCTTTTCCTCGAGTTCGCGCTTCTTGTCGTCGAGCAGCCGGTCGAGGGCCGTCGACGGCTCGACGGCGACGTACTTTTTCGGTCGGCTCGCGGTCTGACTCCGGACGAGGTTGTACTGTTCGATGCTGTTCAACACGTCGTAGATCCGGCCCATCGGGACGTCGCTCGCCCGCGACAACTCCTTTGCCGTTGTGGGTCCCGTGTTGAGAAGCGCTCGATACGCTCGAGCCTCGTATTCCGAGAGCCCGAGGTCCCTGAGACTGGCCATGTGCTGACAGACCGACCGAAGAAACATAAACGCTGTGGTGGTTTGACAGCCGAGTGATTCGCGCGGGACGGACCTGCAGTCGGGCGTTACTCGAGGATCGTTTGGACGCGTTCGCTCAACTCTTCCGGGGTTTCGGCGGGCTCCGAGACGGTCTCGCCGCGTTCGACCCGAGCCGTTTTCGACTCGAGATCGCCGGCGTCGGGAACGACGGTCTTCTCGTGATCGGCCAGTCGGAGGGCGGCTCGATGGAGGTCCGTTCCGGGGTCGGTCGCGACGCGGATCACCAGCGGTCCCTCGAGTATTCGTGCGGTAGCGGTCGCATAGCGGGCAATCTGTACGCCGAAGCGGTCGCTCGCGCCGGCAAACGCCTCGAGCGTTTCTCGCGCGACGTCGCGGTATCGCTCCTCGCCGGTGAGGACCGATAGCTCCAGTAGCGCGTCCGCGAACGCGACGTTCGCGTCGAGTGGCCGAAGCGGGCGGTCAACCAGTCCGACCCCCGTCGCCGGCCCGTCGAGGAACGACTCCTCGTCGCGGAGCCGATCGATCGTCGCATCCGCGACTCCGGTGGCGTCCTCGAGGACGGCCGTATCGAGGGAGCTCGCGGCGGTCGTCAGCGCAGCCAGCGTGCGTGCCTGGTTGGTGAGCAGTGGAGTCGGCTCACCGTTCTCGTCGAATTCTATGTCTCCCTCGAGGGCGTGAGCGGCCACGCCGTCCGCGATCAGGTCGCTTCGGAGGGTCGCGAGTGCTCGTTCGGCGTACCGCCGAGCGCGTTCGTCGTCGGTGTAGGCGTAGTACGTCAGGAGCCCTTCGATCGCCAGCGCGTTCGGCCCGGCGAAGACGCCGTCGTCGACCGGCGGCTCGTCGGCTGCAGCGCGGTCGGTCGCGTCGAGGGCGTGTGCGTCGCCGTCGCCGGGCGCCTGACTGTTCGCGAACGCGTCGGCGTCGTCGTTCCACAGCGTCGTCGTGAGGTACTCGATGGTTCGCTCGGCGGGCTCTCGGTACTCGTTTTTGCCCGTGTGCAGGTAGGCGTTCGCGAACGCGCGCACGAGCGCGCCGTTGGAGTCCAGCAACTTCTCGTACTGCAGTCCGGACCAGTCGCGGTCGGCCGCAAAGCGGTAGAAACCGCCGTCGTACTCGTCCAACAGGTTCGCGCCGACGGCGTCGAACGAGCGCAGCGCCATCTCCCGGTCGCGTTTGAGCGCGAACTCGAGGGCGTCGGGGAGCGGAAACTTCGGGCTCTGGCCCCAGCCGCCGGCGACCTCGTCGTAGGTCTCGGTTAGCTGGCCGAGCATCGCGGACTCGACGTCGCCCGTGAGTTCGCCCGCAGGCGGGCTGTCCTCCCGAAGCGGCCGTGGAACCCGTCCGGCGCCGCTGCCTTTGGTGTCCCACATGGTCCGAACGCTGTCCAGTACCTGTCGCATTCCGTCGTGGCCGAGGTAGCCCGCGCCGGTCAACACCGTCCCGTCGGGGGCGAGAAAGACCGTCGAGGGAAAGCCGCCCATGTTGTACCGATCACGCACGCGCGGGTAGCGATCCACGTCGACCCGTATCGGGACGAAACTGTCGTTGACGTTCGCGGCGATTCGCGGTTCGGCGTACGTCTCTCGGTCCATTTCGTGGCAGTGGTCACACCACGTCGCAGTGAGCGAGAGCAACACGGGAACGTCCGCCTCCGCCGCTTCGTCGAAGGCGTCCGGTCCCCACTCGCGCCACTCGACACGTGTCGGATCGTCCATACCGACACCTCGGTTGTCGCTGGCGTAAGCCCTTCGTTCGATCGTGGCTCGAATTCGCAGCGTCAGCGCTCGAGATTCGCCTGTCGCTCGAGCGCTCGAGATCGCCGAACGCGAAACGAGAGTAAAGCGTTTTCACCCTCCCCCGGCTATATCGAGGCATGCTCCGGTGGATCTTCGCGCTGTTGCTCATCCCCTTTCTCGATGCGGTGATTCTCGCCGTCGTCGTCAGCCAGACGACGTACATCGGCTGGGTCGGGATGGTGTTGCTCGTCGTCCTGACCGGACTCATCGGCATGCTACTCGTGCGCGCCGAGGGTCGCCGAACCATCCGGAAGATGCAACGGTCGCTGGCGGAGGGGAAGCCGCCCACCAACGAACTGCTCGACGGCGGCCTGCTGATCGCCGCCGGCGCGTTCCTGCTCACCCCCGGTCTGATCACGGACCTCATCGGCTTCATGCTCGTGATCCCGCTGACGCGGATCCCGATCCGCGCCGGACTCAAACGCTTCGTGATCGTCCCCTACGCGGACAAGAAGACCGGCGGCTTCACCAGCGGCCAGGTCTGGACCTTCGGCTTCCCGGACGAGGGGATGGCTCGAGAGGGGCACGGCGCCTCGAGCGAGAACGGGACGTACGATCTCGGTGCCGACGACTACTCCGTCGACGACGGGACCGATGGCGAGTCGTACACGATCGATTTCGGCGACGAACGGACCTCGGATCTGTCGGACGAATCGGATGACGACGCCGGGGACCACCCCACGCGGTAGCGGTTCGCACGGGCCACCAAGAAAGAAACGCTTAAACATCCCACCCGGCAACTACTGATTGCGACGCGGGCCAATAGCTCAATCAGGTTGAGCGCCACTCTGATAAGGTGGAGGCTCTCGGTTCAAATCCGAGTTGGCCCACTTCTGCTGCGAACAATGCGAACGTAGTGAGCCGTGAGCAGCAGAAATACATCCTACTCGGATTTGAGCCCTGGAAGTCACAGCCCGGGAGTGAACGAAGTGAGCGACCCGGAATGTCTTCCTTCGGTTCAAATCCGAGTTGGCCCATACTTTTCCGACGAACAAACTCGTGAGTCGGAAATATGGAATCCAACTCGATTTAAATTACGGAAGACGCACGCTCACGAGCGCAGCGGGTGAGACCGTCTTCAGGTGGCTCAAATCCGAGTTGGCCCACTTCTCGCTGCAAACAACACCGTGAGCAGCGAGTCCGTGCTGCCGCGAGGATACGACTGTGACGAGAACGTACTCTCGAGCGTTCGGTCTCGACACTACCGTCGGTTTCCGGAGCACGAAGGGGAATATATTCGGGAGAACTGGCTTCGCCGGCGAGCGGTTTCTATCGACTGTACGGTGCCCGAGACCGGGCGAGCGGCCCAGTAACGGGTACGAGCGGTGACTGACGGTCAGGAATCAGTTCGCGACATCGTATGCGGCACAGACTACCGACAATGACATCGACAATCGATCCGGAGACGAACCTCGGACAGCTCGTCAGAGTACACCCCGAATTCGCACCAGTGTTCGAATCACTCGGCATCGACTACTGCTGTGGTGGCGACACGCCGCTGGCACAGGCCTGCGAGGAGAACGGTCTCGAGGTCCAACCGACCCTCGAGCGATTGGCAGACGCGCAGTCGACTGACTCGACCGATCCGACTGACGCGTCGCTCTCGGAACTCGTCGACGACATCGTCGAGACTCACCACGACTATCTCCGGTCCGAACTCCCATCGCTCGAGCGCACCGTTCGAAAAGTCGCTCGCGTGCACGGGGAGAGCCATCCCGAACTCGAGGCGATCGAATCCGAGTTTCTCGCCCTCGAGACGGACGTTATGGAACACATCGCGGACGAAGAGGAGACCGTCTTTCCCGAGATCGTCACGCTGGACGACGAAACGGCACGAACCGACGCCGAGGCGGATCGAATCCGCGATGCGATCGACCACCTCGAATCGGACCACGACGCGGCGGCGTCCCATCTCGAGGCGATTCGCCGCCTGAGCGACGACTACGCGGTTCCGGAGGACGCCTGTACGAGTTACCGAAACATGCTCGATCGGTTGCAGTTGCTCGAGGCGGATCTGCACGCACACATTCACACGGAAAACAACGTGCTCTTTCCCGACGCTGAGGCAGCGCTGGCGTCGGCGTGATCCGCCCGATCGACCCGAGACCCGGAGTACTTACGTCTGGAGTTTCATTAGATAGCTAACCGAAAGAAGCGCTGTCCTTGGCGCACAGTCGGGACCGAACGGTCGATATTGCCGAGGACGTGATCGACGGATTTGCTCACGTCGCCGGCCGTTCCGAATCCCACAACCCAGCCACGTTGGCTGCGAGACTGTCACACAGGACTGCTATGATCGGCTCTACTAATGGACATTGAAATCGCAACGATAGGCGGCTACGAAGAAGTCGGGCGACAGATGACTGCGGTCCGCGCGGGTGACGATATCGTGATCTTCGATATGGGGCTGAACCTGTCGAAGGTCCTGATTCACGACAACATCCAGACCGAGGGGATGCACAGCCTCGATCTGATCGACATGGGCGCAATCCCCGACGATCGGGTGATGAGCGACCTCGAGGGCGACGTGAAAGCGATCGTTCCGACGCACGGCCACCTCGACCACATCGGCGCGATCAGCAAGCTCGGCCACCGGTACGACGCACCGGTCGTCGCGACGCCGTTTACCTGCGAACTGGTCGAAGAGGAAGTCGACGACGAGCAGAAGTTCGGCTTCGACAACGAGATCATCAGGATGGAGGCCGGTGAGACGATGTCGATCGGCGACAGCGGCCAGGTCGAACTCGAGTTCGTCAACGTCACCCACTCGATCATCCAGGCAATCAATCCCGTACTCCACACGCCGGAGGGCGCGGTCGTCTACGGACTGGACAAGCGGATGGATCACACGCCGGTCATCGGCGACCCGATCGACATGAAGCGCTTCCGTGAGATCGGTCGCGAGGGCAACGGCGTCCTCTGTTACATCGAGGACTGTACCAACGCGAACAAGAAGGGGCGAACCCCCAGCGAAAACGTCGCGCGCGAGCACCTCCGAGACACTCTTTACAGCATGGAGGACTACGACGGCGGGATCGTCGCCACGACGTTCGCGAGCCACATCGCCCGCGTTAAATCGCTCATCGAGTTCGCTCGAGACATCGGCCGCGAGCCGATTCTGCTCGGCCGATCGATGGAGAAGTATTCGGGAACCGCGAAACGGATGGGTGTCGATTTCCCATCCGACGTGGATATGGTCGGCTACCGCCGGTCCATCGATCAGACGCTCGAGCGGATCATGAACGACGGCAAGGAGAACTTCCTGCCGGTCGTGACGGGCCACCAGGGCGAGCCGCGAGCGCTGCTCACGCGAATGGCCCGCGGGGAAACGCCGTATCAGCTCGATAACGGGGACAAAGTAATCTTCTCCGCACGCGTGATTCCCGAGCCAACGAACGAGGGACAACGGTACCAGTCCGAAAAACTGCTCGGTATGCAGGGTGCGCGCGTCTACTCCGACATCCACGTCTCCGGCCACCTCTGTCAGGAGGGTCACTACGAGATGCTCGACGCGCTTCAGCCCCAGCACATCATTCCGGCCCACCAGGACCTGAGCGGCTTTTCGGGCTACGTCGACCTCGCGTCCAATCAGGGATACACGCTCGGGCGAGATATCCACGTCACCACGAACGGAAACATCATCGAACTCGTGTAACCCGTCTCGAACGTGGATCGTCGCGCCCGATCGGGCGGGCTCCAACTCAGGCTAATTCCTGATCAATAGCGCTCAAATAAATCTGTTTTTTTGTGGACTCGCTTCCAGTGGGCCACGGCTGAGCGCCTATAGCAATCTGCTTGGTAGCGGATTTTCTTCCGATGGAATTGTCGTCAATACACCGATGAGCCGATTCAGCGACGGTAGTGGCCGTAGTGTCCGTTGGAATATATCATTTATGTACTTATTGACCGGCCGAATAGACGTCCGAAAACTACACTGCAGGGTGTGTGAGACTCCCTCTCTTTGAAGCATCGATTCGCAGGCCTTATGTAGTGGTCGGCGATTACAATTTAATCCGAAGGAGATGAGGACCCTTCCCCTGCGGTCCGCCGTACAGAAGGGGTCTGATGTTAGCCTTGGTAGTTCGGTGACGCTCGACCGGTCGCGGTCTGAGGTCGCCGAACGTGGACCCATTTATGTGTGAGTGTGTACAAGAATTTACATTCACCGCCAAATGAACCCTCCCGACCACAAGGTCGGGAGTAATATAGCATTCCGGTTGATCCTGCCGGAGGTCATTGCTATTGGAGTCCGATTTAGCCATGCTAGTTGTACGAGTTTAGACTCGTAGCAGATAGCTCAGTAACACGTGGCCAAACTACCCTATGGACCCAGACAACCTCGGGAAACTGAGGCTAATTTGGGATACGATTCTCCCGCTGGAACTGCAGAGAATCCGAAATGCCCCGGCGCCATAGGATGTGGCTGCGGCCGATTAGGTAGACGGTGGGGTAACGGCCCACCGTGCCGATAATCGGTACGGGTTGTGAGAGCAAGAGCCCGGAGACGGTATCTGAGACAAGAT